>CALRTJ020000019.1:0-103161 GCA_943371055.1 Hydrogenophaga intermedia
AAGCAGCGTCCAGGCAACAAGTTAAGCCTGATGACCATAGCGAGGTGGTCCCACTCCTTCCCATCCCGAACAGGACAGTGAAACGCCTCTGCGCCGATGATAGTGCGGATTCCCGTGTGAAAGTAGGACATCGTCAGGCTAATATCCGAAAGCCCGGTCGCCATGCGACCGGGCTTTTTCATTTGGCGGGCTGGGTGTCTAGATGTCGAATCTCGGCGCTGTGAGGCGGGCCGTCAAACAGGCCTTTTCAATAGTCGTGCGGACGGCCCGGTCAGGAATGGGCCGCACGGGATTCGTTCATGCGGTGCACATCACGCCTCAATGGCGAGTAGCGCCGCGCTGGCGAAGGCGTCGCGAGGATTTGCGACCCGGTCGCGGGTCTGCTGCGGCGAGCCGGTGAGATGCACATGCTGTCGAAGCGACCTGGCGCCTGCCGGGAGGTCGAGGCGATTGGCACCGCTCGGCAGGCCCAGTGTGATGGCCGTGCGCCAGGCATTGTCGAACTGGTCATAGGCGGAGGGCCAGATCCATTGCGGGACCTTGGCATGCAGCGCCTCGGCGACCGTTCCGATGCCGCCGTGGTGCAGCAGGACGTCCGCAGACCGGAGGAGGTCGCGCAGATCCGCCCAGCGGCGGCTTTGCCAGCGGAGTCGGGCCTCTTCAGGGGAAGCGGGATCGATCAAGTGGACCTCGCAGCCGAGGCCGTGCAGCGTGCTGGCCCATTGCCTGAGGTGGGCGGCCGCGGCGGTGACTGCCGAGCCGGTGTACACGACGGCCACTGGTCCCCGGGGCGGGGCCTCGTCATTTGCAGGCGAGGCGATGCGTTCGGGCAAAGGCTGAAACAGAGGAAATCCCGTGCAATGCACGGGCACCGGCCAGTCCCTAGGCGTGGGGCCGAAGTCGGCAGGGAAGAGTCCGAGTACCTTGTCTGGAGAGTGGATCCAGCGGCCAAAGAGGGGACCGGGCGCCGGCGGCCGACCGTGGCGGCGCAGGAAGTCGTCAATCCTTGGCCTGGCCAAGGGTTCGAGCTTGTAGCGATCCAGGGCCCACCACAGTGCCTGACGGGCAATGCGCGGAGCGCGGTCAGGGACTGTCCAGCCGCCGATGAACATCGGCCCTTCGTGTGTGCGCAGGCCGCTGGGTGCCGTGTGGGTGGTGACCAGGCGGATGGGCAGCACTTCTCGTGCGAGGCGGGCCCCCAGCACCAGTGGGGACGCCACGACGGTGAGGGGCTGGGGTGACGCGGTGCTGTGGTCTTTGATGCGCTCGAAGCTGGCCTGCAGGGACCGCTGCGCCAAGTAACGCCAGAGAACCCCGAATCCGTGAAGAGGGTGCCAAAGCAGGGGGTGCTCCTGGGCCTGCGCATGGCTGCGGGCATCCAGGATGGCGCTGAAGCGATGGCCTTGCGCCTCGACGAGACCGCGGTGGTTTTCGCTGGACAAAACCTCGACCGTGTCGCCTCGGGCGGCCAGGGCTGCGGCGATCGCCAAGCTCGGGTACAGATCCCCGGCTGAGCCGAGGCTTGCGACCAGGTAGCGGCGATTCACCTCGGACCGCCAAACAGCGTGAGGGCCCGGTAATCTGCGACCGAGTCCAGGCCCTGCGTGCGCTGCCACAAGGACCGACTGCCCGCGGTGAGCGCGAAATAGTCCAGCCGCGTGGGCCTGTCCGTGGCCATCAGGTACTGGAAGTGGCAGCGGAACTTGTCCGCACGCACCGCCTGGTAGCGGGCCGGATCGAAGGCGTCCGCGAAGCGCGGGTTGAGCAGTCGGGGCCGTCGATGGGCTGGGACGTCCAGCGCCTCGGTGGGGTCCACCAGGGCATAGCAGCAGCCATCGGGCGGCGCCCCCGCATCCAGCCAATGCAGTCGGTCGTCAAGGGCCACCTGTCGCAGCTCGGCACGGTAGCGGGCCGCGGCGGGTTGGCGGCTGAGCATGGGACTGCAGTGGCCCAGGGTGAGCAGGGACCAGGACTGCTCCGGCCTCGGACGATCCGGGACCTGGGCGAGTGCCCGTGCGAGCACGCAGATGGCCATGAGGGCCCCACTGGAGTGGCCCACGACCAGCACCTCGTCGGCCAAGGGGTCCCGAAGCGTTTCGGCGACGTGCGCCGCCAGGGCATCGAGCCGCTGCTCCAGCGTCTGGGCCTGATCCTCACCCTGTCGCACCAGGCAAGCCATGCTGCGCATCAACCAGGCCATGTGGGTCCGGGCCTCGCCCACCAGGGCCAGCCAGGCGAGCAGTGGCAGCCCGAGCAAGAGGCAACCGATGGCTGCCAGCGGCTGGCCGTCCGTGGTCAGCCAGGTCACCAGCAGCGTCAGCAGCACGGCCCCCAAGCCGAGGCTCAGGAGCAGGAGGCCCGGCATGGCCATGGCCAGGAACATCGGCCAGGAGCGGCGCAGGGTGTAGGCCATGACCCCGTTGCGGAGCATGCGCCAGCTGGCCCATGCCGTGCTGCGCACCAGCGCCCAGCGGCCCCGCGGCCAATGCTCGCGCACGATGTCGTCCCAGCGGAGAAACTCGTAACGGGTCTCGGTGCGGTGCCCGTCTTCCTCGCCCGTCACGCTCCACCAGGCCACGTGCGCCCCGGCTTTGCGCCGGGGCCCCACAGTGATCGGCCAGCCGTTCACGCCGGACTGCAAGGCGGCCTGGGTGGCGTACAGCTGGTGGTAGTGGGCGGGCCCCTGGGGGTCGAAGCCGCTGAGGTAGCAGACCCGGCGCCGCTGCACCGGAGGAGGCGAGGGCGGGTGCATCAGAAGATGGTCTGGCGGTGAAGCCCCTTGGACAGCATCAGGTCCACCAGGGGTTGCTCACGCTTGTTGGCGCGCTGGCAATGGTTCTTCTGGAACCGGTCGGTGAACCAGATGACCGCGCGGGCCCAGCGGCGGTGGCGCTCGCGCCAGGCATGGGAGGACACCGATTCCCAGGCATAGCCGTTGAAAAGGGTGGCGTTGACGAAATGGTCGAGCGCCCGCACGCCGGCGCGGCCGCGGGCCGACGGCCCGAACAGGCCGACCCACCACAGCAGCAGGTAGCCCAGCAGCGCGCCGGGCACCAGCGCCGTCATGATCAGGAAACCGGCGGCGCGTTCCTTCATCCTGTCGCCTTCCTTGGATACACCTTCAACAAGATGCCATTGTCGGCGCGGATCGTCAGGCGGCCCACCGGCTCTGGCACATGGCCCGGCACGGGTTCGAAGCGGAAGTGGGCCGCCAGGGAGGCCAGGATGAGCGAGGCTTCCTGCTGAGCGAAGGTGGCCCCGATGCAGACCCGCGGGCCCATGCCGAAAGGCAGGTAGGCGCGGCGCTGTGACTCGCGCGGACCGGGGGCCCCGTCGGACTCGGTGGCGCCCTCGGCGAAGCGGTCGGGATCGAAGGCGTCAGGTCGGGCCCAGAGCTCGCGGTGGCGCTGGATCAGCCAGGGCGACACGACCACCGAGGCGCCGGCGGGCACCGCCTTGTCCCGCAAGGTGCAGCGCCCGGCCGACTGGCGTGCCAGGAAGCCGACCGGCGGGAACAGCCGCAGGGCCTCGCGGAAGACGTTGCGGGCCAGGGTCAGGTCCTTGAGCACGCCGGGGTCGTGGCGCAGGGCCGCCAGGTGGGTGCGGGCCTCGGTGTGCAGCCGCTCCTGCACGTCGGGGGCGTTCGCCAGCAGGTGCAGCGACCAGGACAGCGCGCTGGCCGAGGTCTCGTGGCCCGCCAGGAAGAGCATGGCGACCTGGTCGACCAGCTCCTCGAAGCCGAAGCCCTGGCCGGTGTCGGCATCCCGCACCCTCAGCAGGCTGGCGAGCAGGTCATCACCGGCCTCCGGGTCGTCGTCCAGGCCGCGCGCGATCGCCGCCTGGTAGGCCTCGAAGCGCGGCCGGATCATGGCGGTGAGCAGGGTGCGGATCTCGGTGGCGGCGCGGCGGCTGCGACGGACCTGCCACCAGGGGCGCAACCAGCGCAGGCCGAAGAAGGCCGGCATCATCAGGCGAGGGGCCAGGGCCTGGTAGCGCTCGAAGGCCTCGAAGATGCGCAGGGCGTCACCTCCGGTGAGTGGCTGCGAGAGGATGGTGCGCAGGATGATGTCGGCGGCGACATGGGTCATCTCGACCTCGATGTCGTGCGTGGTCCCTGGTGGCAGCTCGGACAGCCGCTGCACCATCGCGTCGGCTGCGTCCTGCATGCGGCCGAACACCCGCTGCACGCGTGCGCCTTCGAAGGACGGGTCCATCAACTCGCGCTGGCGCCGCCAGGTGTCACCGTTGGTGGTGAAGATGCTGTCGCCCAGCAGCGGGCGCAGCGCCTCGCCCAGCATCTCGTGCTTGGGGAAGGCGGCGGCCTCCTCGGTCATGACGCGGCGCACCAGGGCCGGCTCGTTGACCATGTAGAGGTCGATGCCGGGCAGGTGCACCTCGCCCATCTTCATCACGTAGCTGCGCTCGTACAGGCTCTGCAGCCACGAGTGGCGCTTGCCGAAGAACATCGACCAGGGCGAGGGCTTGCGGGCCGCCGGGCGCGGGTAGTGGGGGCAGAAATGGCTCATGGGGCGGGGGAAGGCGGCTGCATCGCGGCGTGGCGCTCGGCGAGCGTCAGCGGCCCGGACATCCAGACCACGGGATCGTAGCCCCCGGCGTGGCGCGGGGCCTTGAGGTATTGCTGGTGCAGCGCATGGCGGTGGGCCAGCAGCGCGTCGTAGTCGCCGCGGCCCAGGGTCTTGTGGAAGCGGGGGGAGTACTGGGCCAGGCGGGCCCCGCCCTGGTGCGGGGCCTTCAGCCAGGGGGGCACCCGCGCGAACGCGGCCCAGTCGGTGGGGGCGCTGATGTCGTGCCAGGTCAGGTGCGGGTGGGCGGCCAGCCGGGCCAGCTCGGTGCGGAACCAGCTGGCCTGTCGCACCCAGGCCAGCAGCGGCGTGCAGTGGCCCAGGGTCAGCAGCGCCAGCTCGGGGCCGCGTTGGCCCAGCCAGGGCGCGCGCACCAGTGCACGGGCCACCACGCTGGCGGCCATCTGAGAGCCGGTGCTGTGGCCCACCACCAGGATCTCGCGCGATTCGCCGGCCTCGGCGCATCGCACCAGGGCGTCGGCCAACTCGTCCAGGCGTTGCTCCAGGCCGGGCACCTCGCCGCGCGACTGGTGCCAGGTGAAGCCGTAGAGGCGCAACAGCCAGTCGGCGTCCAGACGGACCTCGAGTGCGCGCCAGCTCCACAGCCAGAGCGCCACGGCCACAGGCCACAGCCATGGGCCGGTCCCCAGGGCCGCCGTGGCGCCTGCCGCCAGCAGCAGCCAGGGCAGCAGCAGGCCCAGGCCCAGGCCCAGCGGCAGCATGGCCAGCCAGAACGCGGCACGGGCGTGCCGCCAGACGGGGCACAGCACGCCATGGCGTGGCGCCTGCAGGTAGACCACCAGGCGGTCGGCCCAGGCCTGGCGCCAATGCCGGGGCCAGACCCGGCGCACGATGTCGTCCCAGCGCATCACGGTGTGCCGGGTGTCGACTTCGGTGCCATCGGCCTGGCGCCAGTGCAGGCTCCAGCGGTCCAGGTGGGGCGAGAGCCGCTGGCGCGGCCCGATCGACACGGTCTCGCCGGCGGCGGTGGGCGGGTGCTGCTCGACAGCCTGGACGCACAGGCGGTGGTCGCGGGCCGGCCCGCGGGGGTCGAAGCCGCCGAAGAAGAAAACGTCGCGTTGCCAAGGCATGGCCGCGATTGTGGCCCGCCCTCGACCGCTGTCCTCGGCGACCGAGCCCCTCAGCGTGGGGACTCGCTGGCCAGGTGCAGCACGCCCGCGTGGTCGTGCAGCAGGCCGTCGTCGAGCAGGCCGTCCAGCAACTCGCCGGCCCATTCAGGGCCGGCGCCCAGCCGACGCCGCATGGCCGCGAAGATGGGGGTGGCCGGCAGCCAGTCCAGCAGCTCGGCACGGGGGCGGCGGCGCACTTCCATCAGGTGGTACATCAGCAGTGCCCGGGCGGCATGGCGCAGGTGGCGAGCCGGCTCGCGTTCGAAGGCCGCCAGCCGCCGGCGGCTGGCGGCCCGCGCGGTGGCCAGGTCCTCGAAGGGGGCGCCGTGGCCGGGCACCACCAGGCGCGGGGCCAGGGACTCGATCAAGGCCAGCGTGTCGCGCGTGGGGCCGAAGCCGGGTTCGCCCTCGATCTCGGGAAAGATGATCGCCAGGCGGTCTTCCCAGAGCGCATCACCCGCCAGCAGGGTGCGGGTCTGGGGCTCGAAGAGCAGCACCGCGTCGGGGTCATGGCCGGGCGCGGCGTGGACCTGCCATTCGGCCGGGCCCAGGCGCACGGACTGCCCTGGAACCAGGGCCGCGTCGACGCGGAAGGGCTCGCAGAACTGGCCGGTGTAGCGGTAGCTGAGCCGGTCCTCGTCCCACTGCCGCACCAGGTCGGCGCTGGCCGCGGGCACCCAGGTCTGCAGTGACGCGTCGCGCGCCTGCAGCGCGGCGTTGCCGCCGCAGTGGTCCGAGTGCAGGTGGGTGTTGAGCACCCGGCCCAGGCGCTCGCCCGCGAGCGCGTGGTCGATCAGCGCCAGCGACATCGCGGCGTGCCGCCCGTAGCCGGTGTCGACCACGGTGGCCGGTGTGTCCGCGTCGCCGGCGAAGACGGTGTGGTTCGCCGACAGCCAGTCGCGCTGCAGCACCGTGGCGCCCAGCGCCCGCAGGGTGGCGTGGGCGCCGCCGCTCATGCGGTGGTGGTCGAGCGCAGCTCGCGGCGCAGCACCTTGCCGACGTTGGACTTGGGCAGCTCGTCGCGGAACTCGATGTACTTCGGTCGCTTGTAGGCGGTGAAGTTCTCGGTGCAGTAGCGGGCGATGTCGTCCTCGTCCAGGGTCGGGTCCTTCTTGACCACGTAGAGCTTGACCGCCTCGCCCGAGCGCGCATCGGGCACGCCGACGGCCGCGCACTCCATGACGCCGGGGTGCAGGTTGACCACCTGCTCGATCTCGGTCGGGTAGACGTTGAAGCCCGAGCACAGGATCATGTCCTTCTTGCGGTCGACGATGCGGATCTGGCCGAGATCGTCCATGATGCCCACGTCCCCGCTCTTGAAGAAGCCGTCGGCGCTCATGACCTTGGCGGTCTCGTCCGGGCGGTTCCAGTAGCCGGCCATCACCTGAGGGCCGCGGATGCAGATCTCGCCGGCCTGGCCGAAGGGCAGGTCGCGCCCTTCGTCGTCGCGGATGGCGATCTCGGTCGACGGGATCGGCAGGCCGATGGTGCCGCTGAAGGCGTGGGTGTCCAGGCGGTTGCTGGTGGCCACCGGCGAGGTCTCGGACAGGCCGTAGCCCTCGACCACCGGGCAGCCGGTGATCTTCAGCCACTTCTCGGCGGTGGCCTGTTGCACCGCCATGCCGCCGCCGTTCGAGACCTTGAGCTCCGAGAAGTCCAGCCGCGCGAAGCCCGGGTCGTTGGCCAGGGCATTGAACAGCGTGTTGACCGCCGGGAACATGTGGATGCGGTGCTGGGACAAGGTGTTGATCAGGCCCGGGATGTCGCGCGGGTTGGGGATCAGCAGATTGGTCATGCCCAGCCGCGCGCCCATCATGTAGCAGATGGTCAGCGCGAAGATGTGGTACAGCGGCAGCGCGCACACCACCTTGAGCGGCTGGTTGCCGAGCTGGTCCAGCATGGGCTTGAACCAGGCCTCGGTCTGCAGGATGTTGGCCACCACGTTGCGGTGGGTCAGGGTGGCGCCCTTGGACACGCCGGTGGTGCCGCCGGTGTACTGCAGGAAGGCGATGTCGTCGGGGCCCAGTGCCACGCGCTTGAAGTTCATCCGGGTGCCCTCGGCCAGCGCCATGTTGTAGCGCGTGACGGTCCGGTCCTGGTCCAGCGGCAGGCGGAACTCGGGCACCAGCTTCTTGAGGTGGCGCACCGCGAAGTTGATCCACTGGCCCCACCAGAAGCCCAGCTGGTCGCCGATCGCGCACAGCAGCACGTGCTGCACGGGCGTCTCGTCGATCACCTCCTCCAGCGTGTGGGCGACGTTCTCGAGCACCACGATGGCCTTGGCGCCGGAGTCCTTGAGCTGGTGCTGCAGCTCGCGGGCGGTGTAGAGCGGGTTGACGTTGACCACCACGCAGCCGGCCCGCAGGATGGCGCCGATCGCCACCATGTACTGCGGCAGGTTGGGCATCATCACCGCCACCCGGTCGCCCTTGCCCAGTCCCTTGGACTGCAGCCAGGCCGCCAAGGCCTGCGACTGCTCGTCGAGCTGCGAGAAGCGCATGGACGCGCCCATGCAGATCGAGGCCTCGCGCCGGGCGTGGCGCTGCCAGGCGTCCTCGAGCAGCGCCACCAGCGAGGGGTAGGCGTCGGGGTCGATCGTGGCCGGCACGCCGGCGGGGTAGTTCTTCAGCCAGGGGTGGGAAGGGGTGCTCACGTCGCGCAGGGCAGTTGAAGGGGTGAAGGATCCGGGCCGTGCCCGGGGCTTGCATCGTCCGCTGCGCGAGGGTGCCTCGGCTACGGTAGTTGTCCTATCGCATCGGTGACACCCGGATCCCCTGGACGGGCCGCAGCGGCGATCGCGTCGGGTTCGAACAGGCGCGCCATCAGGGCCGCCTCGCGGGCCTGCACCCGGTCCAGGAAGGTGGCGGCCTGCGCGCCCATCGCGCCGAAGGTGTCGAAGCCGCGCTCCAGGAAGGCCTGCAGCTCGCCCAGACCGGCGGCGCGGGCCGGCCCGCGCATCAGCCGCAGGCTCTGGCGCAGCAGGCGCCGGCCGGTGTAGTGCTGCAGCTGCCGGCCCAGGTCCAGCACCATCGCCAGCTGCCGCCCGCGGTCCTGCGGTCGGCCCACCGCCTGCCAGGCGCGGGTGTAGCTGGCGCGCGCCGGCGCGTCGGCCCCCAGGGCCAGTGCCATTTCGGTGTCCAGCGCCTCGCTCAGGGCATGCAGCGCCGCCAAGGCGTGCACGGTCTCCACGATCTCCTGCGGGAACAGCCGCACCAGCGCCGGGACGATGCGGGCGAACTGCGCGTCGCGGGTGCTGAAGTCCTGCGGCCCGTACAGGTCGTCCAGGAAGAAACGGGCCGCGTCGGCGAAGCGCGGGTCCGCCAGCAATGCCGCGTGGCTGCGGGCGAAGCGCCGCTGCTGGTAGTGCTTCAAGGCCGAGACCTGTGCGACCAGGGCGGGGTCGGCCGCGCGGCGCTCACGCTCGCGTGCGACCACCGCCAACTCGGCCAGGATGCTGTCTTGGGACGCCGACATGCCGCCAGCGTAGCGCGGCGGGGGCGGGTTTGCCACGAGCCGCGCTAGGCTGTCGGCTCTACGCGGGCCCCGGGGCGCGCTGCCACACTGGACGGATGCAAAGACGCACACTGCTCAAGCTCGGCCTGTGGAGCGGCGCCCTGCTCGGCGTCGCCGGGGCGGGCGCCGCGGCCTGGACCCCGGGCTGGCGGGACGGCCACCTGAGCGGCCCGGCGCGCGAGGTCTTCGCGGCCGTGGCCCGGGCGGTGCTGCAGGGCGCGCTGCCCGAGGACCCCGCCGTGCAGGCCGGTGCCCTGTCCCAGCACCTGCAGCGCCTGGAGGCCAGCATCGCCGGCCTGGCGCCAGCCACGCGGGCCGAGCTGTCCGACCTGCTGGCCCTGCTCTCGCTGGCCCCGGGGCGGCTGGCCCTGACCGGGCTGTCCACCGCCTGGCCGCGGGCCACCGTGCCCGAGCTGCAGGCCGCGCTGCAGGCCATGCGGCGCTCGGACAGCCAGACGCGGCGCCAGGTCTACCAGGCGCTGCGCGACCTCACCAATGCCGCCTGGTTTGCCGACGCCGGCACCTGGGCGCTGCTGGGCTACCCTGGCCCCTACCGGATCTGATGCCATGACCGCCAACCAGGCCCTCCTGCCCGAACAGCGCCAGCTGGTGCCCGACCCGATCCGCGCCGGACTCGCCGCCGGCTGGCAGGTCCTGGGCGGCCCCCACGCCCCGGTGCCCGAGTTGCTGGAGTGCGACGTCGCCATCGTCGGCACCGGCGCCGGCGGCGGCGTCACCGCCGAGGTCCTGGCCACGGCCGGCCTGAAGGTGCTGATGGTCGAGGAAGGCCCGCTGCGCAGCAGCAGCGATTTCCACCAGCTCGAGGCCGAGGCCTACCCCGCGCTCTACCAGGAGAGCGCCGCGCGCAAGACCGCCGACAAGGCGGTCAACATCCTGCAGGGCCGCTGCGTGGGCGGCTCGACCACGGTCAACTGGACCAGCTCCTTCCGCACCCCGCCCGAGACCCTGGCCTGGTGGCGCGAGCACCACGCGTTGCCCGAGATGACCGAGGCCGCGATGGCGCCCTGGTTCGCCGAGGCCGAGTCCCGCCTGCACATCGGCGAGTGGCTGACCCCGCCCAACCAGAACAACGAGCTGCTGCGCCAGGGCGCCGAGCGCCTGGGCATCCCGGCCCAGGGCATCCGCCGCAACGTGCGCGGCTGCTGGAACCTGGGCAGCTGCGGCATGGGCTGCCCGACCAACGCCAAGCAGTCGATGCTGGTGACCACGGTGCCCGCGGCCCTGCACGCCGGCGCGCGCCTGCTGGTGCAGACCGTCGTGCAGCGCCTGCTGCACGACGGTCGCCAGGTCAGCGGTCTGGCCTGCCAGGCCCTGGGCGCCGACGGCGTGCCGACCGGGCCGCAGGTCACCGTCAAGGCCCGCCACGTGGTGGTGGCCGGCGGCGCGATCAACTCGCCGGCCCTGCTGCTGCGCTCGGGCGTCCCTGACCCGCACGGCCGCCTGGGCGCGCGCACCTTCCTGCACCCGGTGGTGCTGTCGGCCGGCGTCTTCGACACGCCGGTGCAGGGCTGGCAGGGCGCACCGCAGTCGATCTACAGCGACCACTTCCTGCACACCCAGCCGATCGACGGCCCGCTGGGCTTCAAGCTTGAGGCGCCGCCGCTGCATCCGCTGGTCTTCTCCAGCACGCTGACCGGGTTGGGCCCCGAGCAGACCGCGCTGCTGCGGCAGTTCCCCTACTGCCACACCCTGCTGGCGCTGCTGCGGGACGGCTTCCACCCCGAGTCGCAGGGCGGCCGGGTGCGGCTGCGCGGCGACGGCACGCCCGAGCTGGACTACCCGCTCAACGGCGTCGTGATGGAGGGCGCCCGCCGCGCGCTGCTGGCGATGGCCGAGATCCAGTTCGCCGCGGGTGCCCACACCGTGGTGCCGGTGCACGAGCTGTCCACGCCGGTGCGCAGCTGGGAGGCGGCGCGGCGGCAGATCCTGGGGCTGCCGCTCGAGCCCCTGTTGCTGCGCGTGGTCAGCGCCCACGTGATGGGCGGCTGCGCCATGTCCGGTGACGAGCGCCTGGGCGTGGTCCGCGCCGACGGCCGGCACTGGCAGCTCGAGGGCCTGTCGGTGCACGACGGCTCGGTCTTCCCGACCAGCATCGGCGCCAACCCGCAGCTCTCGGTCTACGGCCAGGCCAACCGGCTGGCCCACGGCCTGGCCGCGGCGCTGGGCGGGCGCCCGCAGCGCTGGCGCACCGAGGCGGCCTGATGCTGGCGCGTCTGCAGCAGGCCCTGGCCCTGCTCTGGCTGTCGGCCTGGGTCTGGGGCGCCGCGGCTGCCGCGCAGCAGGGCCGCTGGGCACTGGTCGCGGGCTGGGCGGGGGGGCTGCTGCTCGGCCACGCGCTGTGGCTGGGCGTGTCCATGGGGCTGGCCCAATGGCGCAACCGGCGCGATCCCGCCGGCCCCGCCACCGCGGCCCAGGCCTGGCGCGCCTGGTGGCGCGAGGCCCTGCTGGCGCCCCGCGTGTTCGGCTGGCGCCAGCCCTTCCGCTCCCGCCAATGGGCCGATTTCCTGCCCCACACCCCGGGCCGGCCGGGCGTGCTGCTGGTGCACGGCTTCGTCTGCAACCGCGGCCTGTGGAACCCCTGGCTGAAGCGCCTGCGCCAGGAGGGCGTGGCCCATGCCGCGGTGGACCTGGAACCGGTCTTCGGCTCGATCGACGACTACGCGCCGCGGATCGAGGCCGCGGTGCGCGCCCTGGAACAGGCCACCGGTGTGCCGCCCCTGGTGGTGGCGCACAGCATGGGCGGCCTGGCGGTGCGGGCCTGGCTGCGCGCCAGCGGCGGCGACGCCCGGCTGCGCCGGGTGCTGACCCTGGGCACCCCGCACGAGGGCACCTGGCTGGCCCACGCCGCCTTCAGCACCAATGGCCGCGAGATGCGGCCCGATGGGGACTGGCTGCGCGGCCTGGCGGCGCAGGAGCCGCTGACGCGGCGGGCCCGTTTCCTCTGCGTCTGGAGCCGCTGCGACCAGATCGTCTTCCCGGCCAGCACCGCTTGCCTGGCGGGTGCGCGGGCCCACGAGGTGGTGGGCGTGGCCCATGTGGACCTGGTGGAGCAGCCCGAGGTGCGCGCGCTGGCCTGGCGGCTGCTGCGCGACTAGCCCGCGCCGCGCTCAGTCCTGGTCCAGGTCCCGCAGCAGGGCTTCGGTCGGACCGGGGGACATGTTCAGCAGCTGCGCGATGTCGCGCACATCGTCCGGCACGGCCGGATTGTCCCAGCCGTGGGCGGTGTGGCGGGCCAGGCGGATCGCCAGCATCACGTTGCGCACCTGGGTGGCGGTCTCGCGCCGGTCGTCGGTGATGTGGATCAGCAGCTCGGGCAGGCGCCAGGCCTGCATCAGCGCCTGCTGCAGCTCGGCCAGGGTCACGCCCAGCAGCTCGCGCTGCACGGTGGCGCTGCGCAGGCTGGGGTCGGCGCGCTGGCGCTGGCGGATCGCCAGCGCCAGGTCGGGCGCGTGCAGCCACAGCAGCATTTCGGCGAAGTCGTGCAGCAGCGCGGCCTCGTGGATGACCGGGGCATCGGTGTCCATGCGGTGCACCGCGAAGCCCAGCGCCAGGCGGGCGGCGCGGTGGGCGCGGCGGATCACCGCGTTCAGGCCTTCCAGGGCCTCGGGCTGTCCCTCCAGGTGCTGCTCGACGGTGGGCTGCGGCCCGAAGGTGTTGAAGAAGGGGGTGATGCCCAGCAGCACCAGGCCCTGGCCCACGGTCTCGACATCGGTGACGCGGCGGCTGCGGTGGTGGTTGGCGATGTGGGCCAGCAGCTTG
Source organism: Hydrogenophaga intermedia (assembly GCA_943371055.1). Taxonomy (GTDB): domain Bacteria; phylum Pseudomonadota; class Gammaproteobacteria; order Burkholderiales; family Burkholderiaceae_C; genus Ideonella; species Ideonella intermedia_A. Next base: position 13,007 of record CALRTJ020000019.1, read on the forward strand.
AGCGTCATCAGCGGATCGGTGGTGATCAGCGCCGTGAGCATGCGGCCATCGACATCGTCCTCCATGGCGCGCAGCTGCTCAAGCTCGGCAGCGGTGCGCTCCAGCACCGGGATCTCGGCCAGGCGCAGGTAGCGCATCCAGCCCTCGAGGTGGCAGGGATGGCGGCGGGTGGGGGGTGCGGTGTCGGCGGGCATGGGGTGGGCCGGGCGGCAAGGGCCCGCCCGGCGGTCTCCACTGTATCGGCCGCGACCCGGGTGGGCTTGAGGCGCCCGCCCGGGATCACAGCCGGCGCACGTCCAGGCGGCCGACGTACTGGCCGTCGACGTAGAGCGCGCCTTCGGGCGCGCCAGCGTCGGCGTGGTACTCCAGCCGGGGCAGGCTGGCCGGCACCGGGTGGCCGTGGGGCGCCGGCCGGGCCAGCGCCCGGGACAGCCGGCACAGGCCGGCGGCCAGGCGGCGCAGCCACCGGGCCGCGCCACGGCGCAGCGCGTGGCGGGGAGCGGGGCCCGGCACCCAGGGCTGGGCGGCGGGCGTGGCGTAGGCATGACGGGTCATGGTGGGTCTCTCCGGGTGGCCACCACGCGCGCCGGGGCAGGGCGTGGCGGACCGATCGATTCAGGGGCTGTGGGTGTCCCGCTCCAGGGTGCGGCGCAGCTCGCGTCGCGCATCCTGTCGGCGGGAGGTCTCGCTGCCGGCGTGGCGGCCGGCCCGACGGGCGCGGGCCAGGGCCACCAGCGGGTTGCGCGGACGCAGGGGCAGTTGGATGACGTGCTTCATGGGGAACTCCTGGTGAGGCCTCGGGCAGGCGAGGGCCTGCCGACGGGGCATGGACGGACGAAGGACGGCCCGGGACGGTCCGGGTGGGACCGCCAGGGGGCGAGGGCATCGGTCAGGCGCGCGGACGCATCCGGCGCGCGGTCAGGGGGCGGGCGCGGCGGCGGCCGGGAGGACCGGCCGCCGGGGGCTCAGCGGGACAGGGTCCCGGCGCCGTGCGACAGGACGGCCACGCGGGCCTGACGACGCGGGGCGAAGCTCGGGTTCGGCATGGCAGTCCTTTCGGTGAAGAGGGGTGAACCGGGCGGTTCCCGGGACGGATCGGTGCCGATCAGCACCGAAGGCTTGCAATGATAAACATTCCGTTATCTTGAGCAAGACATTTTTATCAGGTCAAACCCTGATGTGGCGCCTGCCCCCAAACGACGCGGCCCGCCGGCACCCCGAAGGGCGGCGGCGGGCCGTGGGGCGGGGTCCCGGGCCGGCAGGCGGCCCGGGGTGGGTCAGTCGACCTCGTGGAAGGTGTCGCCCAGTGCCGACAGCAGGCGGTCGATCTCGGCCGGGGTGCTGATGAAGGGCGGGGCCAGCTGGATGGTGTCGCCGCCGTAGCGCACGTAGAAGCCCTTCTTCATCATGCGCATCGCCACCTCGTAGGGGCGCTTGGCCGGCTCGCCCGGGGCGCTGGCCACGGTGATGCCGGCGGCCAGGCCGAAGTTGCGCACGTCGGCCACGTGCTTCGCGCCCTTCAGGCCGTGCACCGCGCGCTCGAAGTGCGGCGCCAGCTCGCGCACGCGCTGCGGCGCCGACTCGCGGGCCAGCAGGTCCATCGAGGCGATGCCGGCGGCGCAGGCCACCGGGTGGGCCGAGTAGGTGTAGCCGTGGGGGAACTCCAGCATGTAGTCCGGACCGCCGGCGGCCATGAAGGTGTCGTGGATCTCCTGGCGGGCGATCACCGCGCCCAGGGGCTGGGCGCCGTTGGTCACCTGCTTGGCGATGTTGAGGATGTCGGGCGTGACGCCGAAGGCCTCGGCGCCGGTCCAGGCGCCGGCGCGGCCGAAGCCGGTGATGACCTCGTCGAAGATCAGCAGGATGCCATGGGCGGTGCAGATCTCGCGCAGGCGCTGCAGGTAGCCCTGGGGCGGGATGATCACGCCGGCCGAGCCGGCGAAGGGCTCGACGATCACCGCGGCGATGTTGCTGGCGTCGTGCAGCGCGATCAGGTTGAGCAGCTCATCGGCCAGGGCCACGCCGTGCGGGCCCTCTGCGGGCGGCTGGCCCTGAAAGAAGCTGCCGGCCGGCGGTTGGGTGTGGGGCAGGTGGTCGGCGTCGATGCCCTGGCCGAAGGTCTTGCGGTTGGCCACCAGGCCGCCCACCGAGATGCCGCCGAAGTTCACGCCGTGGTAGCCCTTGACGCGGCCGATCAGCCGGGTCTTGTGCGCCTGGCCCTTGGCCCGCCAGTAGGCCCGGGCCATCTTCAGCGAAGTGTCGGCCGACTCCGAGCCCGAGCCGGTGAAGAACACGCGGTTCAGGCCGGCGGGCATGCGCTCGACGATGCGGTTGGCCAGCTCGAAGGACAGCGGGTGGCCGAACTGGAAGGCCGGCGAGTAGTCCAGCGTGGCGATCTGGCGCGACACCGCCTCGGTGATCTCGCGGCGGCCGTGGCCCAGGCCGGTGCACCACAGGCCCGACAGGCCGTCGAACAGGCGGTGGCCGTCGCTCATCGTGTAGTACGCGCCTTCGGCCGACGCGATCATGCGCGGCGCGGCCTTGAAGTCGCGGTTGCCGGTGAACGGCATCCAGTGGCTGGACATCCAGTCGGCTTCGCCGGGCACGGGGTGGGTGCTGGTCCAGGTCTCGGGGGCGTTCATCGGCGTTCCTCCTGCGGTGAAGGCCCTGATCTTGCCGTGCGCCTTGCTTGAATAAAATGAGCAAATATCGATGGCCACTTGACGATCCATGCAAGCAATGCACGACGCCGCCGCCACCCTGCCGGGCCAGATCGCCGACGCCGACCTGCGCCTGCTGCGGGTCTTCCAGGCCGTGGCCGATTGCGGCGGCATGGCCGCGGCCGAGTTGGAGCTGGGCATCGCCATGTCCACCATCAGCCGCCACGTCAAGGACCTCGAGCAGCGCCTGGGCCTGACCCTGTGCCGGCGCGGCCGGGGCGGCTTCGCCCTGACGCCCGAGGGCGAGCAGCTCTACGCCGCCTCGGCCCAGCTGCTGGCCGCCACCGAGGCCTTCCGCGGCCACCTGCACGACATCCACCGCCGCCTGGGCGGCGACCTGCACGTGGCGGTGTTCGAGAAGACCGCCAGCAACCCCGCGGCCCACATCGCCGAGGCGGTGGCCGCCTTCCAGGACCAGGCGCCCGAGGCCACGCTGCACATGCACGTGGGCACCATCGCGATGATCGAGCGCGGCGTGATCGACGGCCAGTACCAGCTGGGCCTGGTGCCCGAGCACCGGCGCTCCGACAGCCTGGTCTACACCGAGCTGTTCGACGAGACCATGCACCTGTACGCCGGCCGCGGCCACGCCTGGTTCACGCCCCCGCGGCGCGAGCCCGGCTGGGACGACCTGCGCCACCAGGCCCTGGTGGGGCTGAACTACCACTCGCCCAACATGATGCTGGCCCACGCCCACCGGCTCACGCGGCGAGCCACCGCCTCGGACCAGGAGGCCGTGGCCACCCTGGTGCTGTCGGGCCGCTTCGTGGGCTTCCTGCCCGACCACTACGCCGAGCCCTTCGTGCGGGCCGGCCGGCTGCGCGCGGTGGCCCCCCGGGTGCTGCAGTACCGCTGCGGCTTCAGCTGCGTGCAGCGGCGCTCGCCGGCGCCGTCAAGGCTGGCCGCGGCCTTTCACCGGGCGCTGGTGGTGGCGCACGCGGACGTCTGAGCGTGGTGGCTCAGCCGCAGACCCGGTTGCGGCCCTCGCGCTTGGCGCGGTAGAGCTCGCGGTCGGCCAGCTGCACCAGGTCGGTGGCCACCGGGTCGTCGGCGTCACCGGCCACGCCGATGCTGACCGTGACCCGCGCCAGCGAGGGGTGCAGGCCCTGCACGTCCAGGGCGGCCACCAGGCGGCGCAGTTTCTCGCAGACCTGGCGGGCGGCCGCCAGCGGGGTCTCGACCAGCACCACCAGGAACTCCTCGCCGCCGTAGCGGCCCACCAGGTCACCCTGGCGGCAGGTGTCGCGAAGCAGGCGGCCCAGGCGGCGCAGCACCTCGTCGCCCACGTGGTGCGAGCAGCGGTCGTTGATCGACTTGAAGTGGTCCAGGTCGATCATCGCCACCGACAGCGGGTGGCCGTGGCGGCGGGCGCGTTCGCGCTCTCGGGCCAGCGAGGCGTCCAGCCAGCGCCGGTTGGCCACGCCGGTCAGGCCGTCCTCGCGCGCCAGCTGGCGCAGCAGGTCGGCTTGGTGCTGCAGGGTCAGCAGCAGTTCTTCCTTCTGGCGTTCGGCGGCGCGCGATTCGTCCAGGGCCTCGGCCAGGGCGTCGCCGCGGCGGCGGTGGGCCTCGGCGGCGCGCTCGGCGCGGTCCAGGTCGGCGCGCGACAGCAGCTGCCGCAGCCGCCGCTGCACCGCCTGGCCCTGCACCCGCTGCTGGCAGGCGTGGAAGGCCTGGTGGTGGTGCAGCGCCAGCTCGAAGCGTTGCTGGCGTTCGTGCCAGCGCGACAGCGCCGCGTGGGCGCGTGCCGCCACGTGGTCGGCCTGCAGGCGCTCGGCGTGGCGCAGGGCTTCGCCCAGCAGCGCCGCGACGTCGTCGCCGTCGGGTTGCTGGCCCAGGTGCTCGCCCAGGGCCAGCAGGGCCTCGGCCTCGGCCAGCGGCTGGCCCGAGCGGCGACAGGCGGCCAGGGCCTCGCGCAGCAGCCATTCGGCGCGCGGCTGCTGGCCCAGGCGCTGGTGGGCCTGGCCCAGCGCCAGCAGGGCGGCGGCCAGGTCGTCGATGCGGCCGCTGCGGTGGGCCACGGTCACGGCACGCTCCAGATGGGGCAGGGCGTCCTCGGCATGGCCTTCGCGGCACAGCACCCGGCCCAGGCCGGTGCGGGTCGAGGCCTCGAGCGCCGCGTCGGGCCAGAGTTCGAGCATCGCCAGGGCGCGCAGCAGCAGCTGGGTGGCGCGGGCCAGCTCGCCCAGCTCGGCCAGCACCGAGCCCAGGCTGGCCAGCGCGTGGGCGCAGGCGCGCTCGTCGTCCACCGCCTCGGCCAGCTCCAGGCTGGCGAACAGGCAGGACAGCGCGTCGGCGAACTGGGCGGTGTCGCGCAGCACCAGGCCGATGTTGTTGAGCAGGCCGGCTTCGCCGGAGCGGTCTTCGACGCCCCGGCGCAGCGCCAGGCTGCGGTGGTAGAGCACCAGGGCGCGGGCGTGCTCGCCCAGGCCGGCATGCAGGTTGGCCAGCGAGTTGCAGGCCTCGGCCTGGCCACGCGGGTCGTCCAGGGTCTCGTACAGGGCCTGGGCCTGGCCCAGCCGTTCGCGGGCCTCGGCCACGCGGCGTTCGCGCTCGGCGCCGGCGGGGGCCACCGCCAGGGCCATCAGGGCCTGGCCGGCGCGCAGCAGGCCGCGCGCCAGCTCGCCCTGCAGGTCCAGCGCGCGGGCCTGGGCCACGGCCTGCTCGGCCAGGGCCAGGGACTCGGCGGGGAAGCGGGTGCGCAGGCCGGCGGCACGCTCCAGGGCCTGGTCCAGCTCGGCCCGCGCCAGGGCCAGGTCGGCCCGCGGGGCGCTGTCGGTGGGCAGGGCGGGGGCGTCGGGCATCGCGGGATGGGGCGCGGTGGGCTCAGGGATGGGCGGCGGGGGCCGGGCCCGGCGCGCGGGCGATGCGCTCGCGCTGCCGGTCGATCCAGCCGGTCAGATCCTGCCACATCGCGCGCACCTCGGGGTCGGACACGCGCCGCGCGTCGCGCAGCTCCACCGTGATCACCGGCAGCCGCCGCACCACCCCGGCGTAGTGCCCCAGCGAGCCGGGGTAGATGCCCACCTGGTCCAGGTGCAGGCTGCCCAGCTTCTCGGGCGGTGGCGGCGGGCCGTCGAAATCGAGCACGCCGTAGGGCGCGTGGACCGACACGATCAGGTGCGGCCGGAAGTGCTCGACCTGGGCCTGCACCCAGCGGGACTCGGGCTCGGACAGGGCGGCCGGACCGGGAAAGCGCCGCGGGTCCTTGCCGGTGCGGCGGGCCCAGTAGGCGTGGGCGTCGCGGGCCCAGTCGGGGGTGGGAAAGTTGCGGTTCAGGTCCACCCCGCGGGCGTTGACCCGGGTGGCCGGACGGCGCAGCAGGCCGTCCGGGTTGACCAGGGGCACCATGCGCCAGTGGATCGACGGATCCGCCGCGCGCTGCGCCCGCTCCAGCCAGTCGAACACCACGCCCACCGAGGCCGGCTCGTCGCCGTGGATGCCGCCCAGCACCAGCACCCTCAGCGCCGGCGACGGGCCGGGGCGCAGGTCGCGGCTCCACAGGGCCAAGCCGCGCACCGAGCGGCCGTCGCCGGCCACCAGGCCGGTCTGGGCGCAACGGGCCGGGGCCAGAGCGGGCACGCGCGGGCTGATCTGGTCGCACCAGGCCTGCAGGTCGCGCGGGGCGGCGGCAGCGTTGGCGGTGGCGGCAAGCAGACCGGCGGCCAGCCCGAGGGCGGCGCGCCGCAAGGGGCGGGCAGGGCTCATGTCGGCCGGCAGTGTAGGTCCGCCGGAACGGCTTCGCCCCCGGTGGCGTCAAGCCACCCGCCGGTCACGGCACGGCCGCACAATCGGCCCATGATCGAAGCCCCCTTCATCCCCCGCGAAGCCTTTGACGACCCCGACGCCGCGCTGGCCCGCGTGCAGTCGCTCTACCAGGCCCAGGTGGCGCACCTGCGCCAGCACCTGCAGGCCTACGTCAGCGGCCAGGTGCCCGCGCAGCGGGTGCGCGGCTGGTACCCCAGCGTGCGGGTGCAGACCGACACCGTGGCCCGCGCCGACACCCGGCTGAGCTTCGGCTTCGTCGCCGGGCCGGGCGTGTTCGAGACCACCCTGACCCGCCCCGACCTGTTCGCCGACTACTACCGCCAGCAGCTGCGCCTGCTGCGCGACAACCACGGCGTGTCGCTGGAGGTGGGCCTGGGCCAGCAGCCGATCCCGGTGCACTTCTGCCTGGCCGATGGCGACCACATCGAGGGCTCGCTCAGCGCCGAGCAGCGCCTGCGGCTGCGCGACCACTTCGACCTGCCCGACCTGGCGGCGATGGACGACGGCATCGCCAACGGCACCTTCGAGCCGGGCCCGCGCGAGCCGCAGCCGCTGGCGCTGTTCACCGCGCCGCGGGTGGACTACTCGCTGCACCGCCTGCGCCACTACACCGGCACCGCGCCCGAGCACTTCCAGAACTTCGTGCTCTTCACCAACTACCAGTTCTACATCGACGAGTTCGTGCGCCTGGGCCATGGCCTGATGGCCCGCGCCGACAGCCCCTACGAGGCCTTCGTCGAGCCCGGCAACGTGGTCACGCCGCGGGTGGGCGGCGCGCTGGCCGCCGGTGGCACCGCGCCGCCGCGCCTGCCGCAGATGCCGGCCTACCACCTGGTGCGCCCGGGCAGCGGCGGCATCACCATGGTCAACATCGGCGTCGGCCCGGCCAACGCCAAGAACATCACCGACCACATCGCCGTGCTGCGCCCGCACGCCTGGATCATGCTGGGCCACTGCGCCGGCCTGCGCAACACGCAGCAGCTGGGCGACTACGTGCTGGCCCACGGCTATGTGCGCGAGGACCACGTGCTCGACGAGGAGCTGCCGCTGTGGGTGCCGATCCCGCCGCTGGCCGAGGTGCAGCTGGCCCTGGAGGCGGCGGTGGCCGAGGTCACCCAGCTCAGCGGCTACGAGCTCAAGAAGATCATGCGCACCGGCACCGTGGCCAGCACCGACAACCGCAACTGGGAGCTGCTGCCGCACCCGGGTCCCGAGCGCCGCTTCAGCCAGAGCCGCGCGGTGGCGCTGGACATGGAGAGCGCCACCATCGCGGCCAACGGCTTCCGCTTCCGGGTGCCCTACGGCACGCTGCTGTGCGTGTCGGACAAGCCCCTGCACGGCGAGATCAAGCTGCCCGGCATGGCCAACCACTTCTACCGCGAGCGGGTCGACCAGCACCTGCGCATCGGCATCCGCGCGCTCGAGCTGCTGCGCGAGGCCGGCGCCAGCCAGCTGCACAGCCGCAAGCTGCGCAGCTTCGCCGAGGTGGCCTTCCAGTGAGCGCGCCGGGCCTGTCGGCCGAGGAGGCCGCGCGCCGCCTGGCGGCCGACGGCCCCAACGAACTGGCCGCGCCGCCACGCCAGGGCTGGTGGGGCGGCCTGGCCGAGGTGCTGCGCGAGCCGATGCTGCTGCTTCTGCTGGCCTGTGCCGGCCTGTACGGCTTGCTGGGTGAGCCCACCGACGCGGTGATGCTGCTGGTGGCGGTCGTGGCGGTGATCGCGATCACCCTGGTGCAGCAGCACCGCACCGAGCAGGCCCTGGCCGCGCTGCGCCAGATGGCCGCGCCGCAGGCCCTGGCCTGGCGCGACGGCCGGGCGCAGCGCGTGCCGGCCCGCACCCTGGTGGTGGGCGACTGGATCGTGCTGGGCGAGGGCGAGCGCGTGCCCGCCGACGCCCGCCTGCACGAGGCGCGCCTGCTGCAGGTCGACGAGTCGCTGTTGAGCGGCGAGTCGGTGCCGGTGACCAAGCAGGCCGGTGGTGCGGACGCCGAGGCCTCCACCCCCGTCGACCAGGTCTTCGCCGGCACCCTGGTGACCCGCGGCGAGGGCCTGGCCGAGGTGGTGGCCACCGGCCCGCGCAGCCAGATGGGCCGCATCGGCGAGGCCCTGGGCCAGCGCCAGGCCGGCGACAGCCCGCTGCAGCGCGAGGCCCAGCGCCTGGTGCGCCGCATGGGCGCGGCCGCCGCCGCGGTGTGCGCCCTGCTGGCCCTGGGCCTGTGGTGGAGCCGGGGCGACGGGGTGCAGGCCTTGCTGGCGGGCTTGTCCCTGGCGATGGGCATGCTGCCCGAGGAAGTGCCGGTGGTGTTGACCGTGTTCATGGCCCTGGGCGCCTGGCGCATGGCGCGCCAGCGCGTGCTGACCCGCCGCATGCCCGCGCTTGAGGCCTTGGGCCGGGCCAGCGTGCTGTGCGTGGACAAGACCGGCACCCTGACCGAGAACCGCATGCGGGTGGCCGCGCTGCAGCTGCCCGGCGCCGAGGCGCTGGCGCCGCCCGCGGTGGTGCCCGACGACACGGGGCTGGCGGCGCTGGTGCGCGCCGCGCGCCTGGCCACGCCCGAGGGCACGGCCGACCCGATGGAGCTGGCCCTGCGCCAGCTGCCGGCCGCGCCGGACGAGGCCGGTGCCCGCCTGCTGCGCGAGTACCCGCTGGCGCCCGAGCTGCTGGCGATGTCGCGGCTGTGGCAGCTGGCCGATGGCCGCCGCGCCCTGGCCGCCAAGGGCGCGCCCGAGGCGATCGCGGCGCTGTGCCACCTGAGCCCGGACGCGCTGCAGGCGGTGCAGGCCCAGGTCGGCGCCCTGGCCGCCCAGGGCCTGCGGGTGCTGGGCGTGGCGGCGGCTTGGCGCGACCACACCGACCACGCCCTGGCCGACCGGGCGCCCGCCGGCGACGGGCAGCACGACTACGCCTTCGAGTGGTGCGGGCTGGTGGCCCTGGCCGACCCGCTCCGGGCCGAGGTGCCGGACGCCCTGGCCGCCTGCGCCCGCGCCGGCGTGCGGGTGCTGATGATCACCGGCGACCACCCCGCCACCGCCCGGGCCATCGGCCGTCAGGCCGGCCTGGCCGCCGACCCGGTGCTGACCGGCGCCGAGATCGACACCCTGGACGACGCCGCGCTGGCCGCGCGCCTGGCGGCGGTGCAGGTGGTGGCGCGGGCGGTGCCGGCGCACAAGCTGCGCATCGTGCGCGCGCTGCAGGCCGGTGGCGCGGTGGTGGGCATGACCGGAGACGGCGTCAACGACGCGCCGGCCCTGCAGGCGGCCGACATCGGCATCGCCATGGGCGGGCGCGGCACCGACGTGGCGCGCGAGGCCGCCGACCTGGTGCTGGCCGACGACGACTTCGCCGCCATCGTCGACGCGGTGCGCATGGGCCGCCGGCTGGACCACCACCTGCGGCGGGCGCTGGGCTTCGTGGTCTCGGTGCACGTGCCGGTGGCCGTGCTGGCGTTGCTGGGCGGCTTCGGTGGGTGGCCGTTGCTGCTGCTGCCGGCGCACATCGCGCTGATGGAGCTGCTGATCGACCCGGCCTGCTCGGTGGTGTTCGAGCTGGAGCCCGAGGACCCGGCGGCCATGGCGCGCCCGCCTCGGCCGCCCGAGGCGCCGCTGCTGGACGCGCGGCTGATGGGCGGTGCGCTGGCCCTGGGCACGGTGGTGGCCGTGGTGGTGTCGGCCGCGGCCGGCTGGGCCCAGGCCGCCGGCTGGGACGAGGCCGGCACCCGTGGCCTGGCCTTCACCCTGCTGCTGGCGTCCACCCTGGCCCTGGTGGCCGCGTGGCTGCGGCCGGCGGGCCGGGCGGTGGCCGCCGGAGCCAACCGTGCCTGGTGGCCCGCGGTGCTGACCGTGCTGGCCGCCGTGGGCCTGCTGGGCGCGGTGGCGCCGGTGGCACGGCTGTTCCATCTGGCGCCGCTGTCGGCCGGCGGCTGGGCCCTGGTGGTGGGGCTGGCGCTGGCGCAGTGGTGGGTGCTGCGCTGGGCCGCGGCCCGGGTGGCGGGGGCCTGAGCGGGCCGCGCCGCGCGCGGCGGTCTGACCTGGCGCAAGGGCGCTGGTCGCGGGCTTGCAGGCGCTCCGGCGCAGGCGTAGTCTGGCCCGCACGACAGATCCATGGCCCGCCCCTTCCGCGGCGCCCTCGCGCCCCGGCGGGCCCCGGACGAGGAGATGGCCCATGTCAAGCGCATCCCCGGCGGCCGCCCAGGCCGCCTTGCACGCGATCCGAACCCTGGCCCTGGTCGGGCCCGGCGCCAGCGGCAAGACCCAGCTGGCCGAAGCCCTGCTCGCGGCGGCCGGCCAGATCGGCGCCCCCGGCTCGCTCGAGCGCGGCAGCACCGTGTCCGACCATGACCCGCTCGAGCGGCGCCTGCAGCACTCGCTGGCCAGCTCGGTCATGCACCTCACGCACGCCGACACCCTGGTCCACCTGATCGACACCCCCGGGTCCGCCGACTTCGCCGGCCAGGCCCTGCCGGCCCTTGAGGCGGTCGAGACCGCCGCGGTGGTCATCAGCGCGCCCGCCGGCATCGAGCCGATGGCGGTGCGGATGATGGAGCACGCCGCCGCCCGCCGCCTCGACCGGCTGATCATCGTCAACAAGATCGACGCCCCCGGCGTCGACCTGCAGGCCCTGCTGGCGCAGATCCAGGCCACCTTCGGCAAGGAGTGCCTGCCGCTGAACCTGCCCTCGGCCGGCGGGCTGCGGGTGGTGGACTGCTTCTACAACCGCAGCGGCGGCACCGACTTCTCCAGCGTCGAGGCGGCGCACCGCGCCCTGGTCGAGCAGGTGGTCGAGGTCGACGCGGCCTTCGTCGAGCGCTACCTGAACGACGGCGACGTCGACGCCAGCGAACTGCACGCGCCGCTCGAAGAAGCGCTGCGCCAGGGCCACCTGATCCCGGTGTGCTTCGTCTCGGCCCGCACCGGCGTGGGCGTGAAGGAGCTGCTGGACGTGGTCGTGCGCTTGCTGCCCGACCCGACCGAAGGCAACCCGCCCGACTTCCTGCGCGGCGAGGGCGAGGCCGCCCAGCCGATGCACGCCACGCCCGACCCCGCCGCCCACGTGCTGGCCCATGTCTTCAAGATCGCCAACGACCCCTTCGTCGGCAAGCTGGGCGTGATGCGGGTGCACCAGGGCACCGTCACCCGCGACAGCCAGCTCTACATCGGCGACGGCCGCAAGCCCTTCAAGGTCGGCCACCTGTACCGGCTGCAGGGCGAGGCCATGACCGAGATCGAGCGCGCCGGCCCGGGCGAGTTGTGCGCGGTGGCCAAGGTCGAGGCGCTGCACTTCGACGCGGTGCTGCACGATGCCGCCGAGGACGACCACCTGCACCTGGCCCCGCTGGACTTTCCGGTGCCGGTGCACGGCCTGGCGATCGCGCCGCGCCGCCACGGTGACGAACAGCGCCTGTGGGAGATCCTGCAGAAGCTGGTCGACGAGGACCCCTGCCTGAAGGTCGAGCAGCACGCCGCCACCCACGAGACCGTGGTCTACGGCCTGGGCGAGCTGCACCTGCGCCTGCTGGTCGAGCGCATGAAGGAGCTGCACCGCTTCGAGGTGGACACCCGCCCGCCCAAGGTGGCCTACCGCGAGACCATCGCCGGCCGCGCCGAGGCCCAGTACCGCCACAAGAAGCAGACCGGCGGCGCCGGCCAGTTCGGCGAGGTCCATCTGCGCGTGGCGCCGCTGGGCCGTGGCGAGGGCTTCCGCTTCGTCGACGCGGTCAAGGGGGGCACCATCCCGACGAACTTCATGCCGGCGGTGGAGAAGGGCGTGCGCGAGGCCCTGGCCGCCGGCGTCATCGCCGGCTACCCGGTGGTGGACATCGAGGTCACGGTGCACGACGGCAAGCACCACAGCGTCGACTCCAAGGAGATCGCCTTCGTCACCGCGGCGCGCAAGGCCACCATCGCCGCCATCCTCGCGGCCCGGCCGACGGTGCTGGAGCCGATCGTGGATGTGGAGATCCTGGTGCCGGCGGAGGCCACCGGGGACATCACCGGCGACCTGGCCGCGCGCCGGGCGCAGGTGGCGGGCACCGACGGCGGCAACGGCTTGCTGATGTGCGTGCGGGCCCAGGCGCCGCTGGCGGAACTGGCGGGTTACCAGACCCGCCTGAACGCCCTGACCGCGGGCCAGGGCCGCTACACCCTGAGCTTGAGCCACTACGAGGTCGCGCCGCCCGCGGTGCAGCAGCGCCTGACCGGCGAACACCGGCGCGAAGAGGACTGATCCCGTCCCCCGCGCCGCGGGACCTCGGGGCCACCCACGCGGTGGCCCTTTGTCTTTCGGGCCCGCGGGCGTGTGGTGCGGGCGCCGCACGCCCCCGACCGCGGTGCAGCTTTACATTCAACTGAAATTGCGAACCATTCGCATTAGCGTTAACATATTTGCACACGATTGAATCCCTCGCCCATGACCTCGCTCGCCCCCCGTCTCCCCGCGCCGCTGGCCGCCGACCTGCACGAGGTCCTGCGCCGCGCCGACGCCCGGCGGGACCTGGGCCCGGCCGGCCGGGGCGCCCTGGTGGCCGGCGTGGTGCTGGCCCACGGCGCGCTGGCCTGGGGTCTGTGGCAGCTCGACGGCGTGCGCGAGGCCGTGCAGCAGGTGCTGCCGCTGCAGGTGCAGTGGATCGCACCGCCGGCCCCGGTGCCCTCGCCCCCGCCGCCGCCCGCCCCGCGCCAGCCGCAGCCCGCGCCCCGGCCGGTGCCGGTGGTCACCGCCGCGCCCACGCCTGCGCCGGCGCCGCAGCAGGCCGCCACCCCCGCGCCAGTGGCCGTGTCCGCCGAGCCGGCCCCGACCGCCCCGGTGACGGCCCCGGTGGCCGCGCCGCCCGCGCCGCCGCCGCCCGCCGCACCGGTCCAGATCCCCGCCACCGCGCTGCGCTACCTGGTGCCGCCGGCCCAGGTCTACCCGCTGGCCTCGCGCCGGCTGCGCGAGCAGGGCACCGTGGTGCTGCGCCTGGTGGTCGACGCCCAGGGCCTGCCCCAGCAGGTCAGCCTGCACCGCAGCAGCGGCTTCGCCCGCCTGGACGAGCAGGCCCTGCAGGCCATGCGCGCCGCGCGCTTCGCCCCCCACACCGTCAACGGTGCCGCCGTCCCCTGGACCGCGCTGGCGCCGCTGGCCTACGAGATCGACTGAACCCCCTTCGAGGGCACACCAAATGGACACACAAACGACGTCGTTGGGCTTCGGCCACTTCATTGCCCAGGCCGATGCGGTCGGCAAGACCCTGCTCGCGCTGCTGCTGCTGATGTCGGCCGCCTCCTGGGTCATCATCGCCGTCAAGGCGCTGACCCAGTGGCTGCGCCAGCGCCGCGCCGCCGAGTTCCTGAGCCACTTCTGGAACGCCAGCACCCTGGACGAGGTGCGCGCCGAGCTGCAGACCCATGGCGCCCGCGACCCCTTCTCGCACCTCAGCGCCCACGCCCTGCACGCCCAGGCCCACCACGCCCGCCACGGCGCGGCCAAGCTGTCCGAGGCGGGCACCTCCAGCGAGTTCATCACCCGCACCATCAAGAAGGTGCTGGACGAGGAGACCACCCGCCTGGAGGCCGGCCTGACCACCCTGGCCACGGTCGGCGCCACCGCGCCCTTCGTCGGCCTGTTCGGCACCGTCTGGGGCGTGTACCACGCGCTGCTGGCCATCGGCATGAGCGGCGCGGGCACCCTGGACAAGGTGGCCGGCCCGGTGGGCGAGGCCCTGATCATGACCGGCATCGGCCTGGCGGTGGCGATTCCCGCGGTGGTGGCCTACAACGCCTTCGCCCGCGGCAACCGGGTGCTGACCGGCCGGCTGGACGCCTTCGCCTTCGAGCTCCACAGCTTCCTGACCATGGGCGAGGCGCCGGGCGCCCGCCCGGTGGCCACCGCGCCGGTGGCCCCGCTGGCCGCGGTCAAGGCGGCCTGAGCGCCGGGAGCACGCCATGGCCTTCGCCTCCTTCGACAAGCAGCGCGGCCACGCGCCGGTGGCCGAGATCAACATGGTGCCGCTGATCGACGTGATGCTGGTGCTGCTGGTGATCTTCATCGTCACCGCGCCCCTGCTGACCCACGCGGTCAAGCTGGAGCTGCCGCGCGCCGACAGCGCCACCAATGAGCCGCCGCCGCGAAAGGTCGAGTTCGCCATCGACGCCAGCGGCCAGCGCTACTGGAACGGCGAGCGGGTGGACCGCCCCGAGGCCGCCCGCCGCTTTGCCGAGACTGGCGCCGCAGACGCCCTCACCGAGGTGCAGCTGCGCGCCGATGGCGACAGCGCCTACCGCGCCGTCGCCGAGACCCTGGCCGATGCCTCGCGCGCCGGCCTGACCCGCATCGGATTCGTCAGCCAGCCCGACGCCCGCTGACCGGCCGACACCCCGCCGACCGGACCCGTCCGGCGCCCGCCCCGCGGCGCGCGCCGCGGGCCGCCGCATTCCCACGAATCCACACCGTTCACGGAGCAACCCATGTCCCGCCCCTCCGACCTGACCCGCGCCGCACTGCTGCCGCTGGGTGCCCTGGCCGCCGGCTTCGCTTTCGCGCAGACCCCGGCGAAGACCGCCGCCGATGAGGCCGCCACCGTGCTGCCCACGGTCAAGCTCAAGGCCGCCGCCGAGCCCAGCGGCAAGGAAAGCCTGCAGGCCACCACCACCACCATCGGCAAGGGCAAGCAGGAACTGCGCGACATCCCGCAATCGGTCACCGTGATGACCGAGCGCCTGATGGACGACCGCAACCTCGACACCCTGAAAGCCGCGCTGCACAACGCCGCCGGCATCACCTTCCAGGCCGCCGAGGGCGGTGAAGAGGACGTGCGGGTGCGCGGCTTCTCGCTGGCCGCCACTGGCGACCTCTACATCGACGGCATGCGCGACCCGGCGCTGTACGACCGCGACACCTTCAACCTCGACCGCGTGGAAGTGCTGCGCGGCTCGGCCTCGATGCTGTTCGGTCGCGGCTCGACCGGCGGCGTGGTCAACCAGGCCAGCAAGCAGCCGCGCCTGATCAACGAGACCGAGGTCGCGCTGACCGCCGGCTCCGAGGGCTACCTGCGCGGCACCCTGGACCACAACCAGGTCACCGGCGAGAACGCCGCGCTGCGCCTGAACGCGATGCACACCCAGGCCGACAACGGCGGTGCCAAGGTCGAACGCCAGGGCGTGGCCGGCGCCTTCCGCTGGGGCATCGGCACCGCCGACGAGTTCTCGGTCGCCCTGCTGGCGCAGCGCTCCGACGGCGTGCCCAACTACGGCATCG
Source organism: Hydrogenophaga intermedia (assembly GCA_943371055.1). GTDB lineage: Bacteria > Pseudomonadota > Gammaproteobacteria > Burkholderiales > Burkholderiaceae_C > Ideonella > Ideonella intermedia_A. The sequence goes on from CALRTJ020000019.1 coordinate 28,720, forward strand.
GCTGGCTGAACGGCACCATCGTCAAGGCCATCCCGGCCAACGCCTACTACGGCATGGCCAGCGACTACATGAAGAACGATGCGCTGATGCTCAACCTGAGCCATCTGCACCGCTTCGAGGACGGCGGCGAGCTCAAGACCCAGTTGCGCACCGGCCGCTTCAGCCGCGACTTCTGGGCCAGCACCATCCGCTTCACCAGCCAGGGCAGCCCCGCGCCGACCACGGTGGATGACAGCACCGTGCTCTACCGCGGCAACCAGGGCCGCGCCCATGTCTACAACACCACCTACCTGCAGAGCGACTACAGCCGCAGCTTCCAGGCCCTGGGCTGGAAGCACAGCCTGCTGGCCGGCGCCGACCTGGCCATCGAGGGCGCCGACCGCGACAGCTACAGCAGCAACCCGAGCAAGCCCACCACCACCGTCGGCACGCCCAACGATGGCGCCTCGATCGCCGACACCCGGGTCAAGGCCTGGGCCCGCAGCTTCGATTCCAGCGCGGTGGGCGTGTATGCCCAGGACATGGTCGAGTTCACGCCCGAATGGAAGCTGGTGGGCGGTCTGCGCTACGACCACTTCAAGGGCCGCAACGACGTCGCCGCCACCGCCACCGCGGCGGCCGCCACCTACGAGCGCGCCGACGACATGCTCAGCAAGCGCCTGGGCCTGATGTACCAGCCCAACGCGCTGTGGTCCTTCCACGCCAGCTACGGCACCTCGTTCAACACCTCGGGCGACACCTACAGCTACGACGCCCTGGGCAGCAACACCCCGCCCGAGAAGAGCCGCAACGTCGAGATCGGCGCCAAGCTCGACCTGCTCGACGGCGCGCTGTCCACCCGCGCGGCGATCTTCCACAGCGAGAAGTACAACGAGCGCAACCGCGACCCGGACACCGCCGCCACCCAGTACCTGCTGTCGGGCAAGCGCCACGCCCAGGGCATGGAGCTGGACTTCGCCGGTCGCCTGACGCCGCAGTGGGAACTGTTCGCCAGCTACGCCTACATCTGGCAGGCCCGCATCGACAAGAGCGCCACCGCCTCCGAGGTCGGCACCGACCCGGGCCTGACGCCCGAGCACAGCGGCTCGATCTGGACCACCTACCGCCTGCTGCCGGCGCTGCGCCTGGGCCTGGGGGTGAACGGCCGCTCCAAGCAGAGCCCGGTGGGCAATGCCGCGGTCACCGCTCCGGCGTACATGACCACCGACCTGATGGCCGAGTACACCTTCAGCGAGCGCGTCACCGCCAAGCTCAACGTCAACAACGTCACCGACGAGCTCTACGCCGACCAGCTCTACCGCGGCCACTACGTGCCGGGTGCCGCCCGCAACGTCCAGCTGACGATCACCAGCAAGTTCTGACGCTGAACCTGAAGGACCCGCGATGCTGCTGCAGATCCCCGACATCCTGAGTGCCGACGAGGTTCGCCAGGCCCGCGCCTGGCTGGCCGAGGGCGAATGGACCGACGGGCGCGCCACCGCCGGCGGTCAGGCCGCCGGCGTCAAGCGCAACCTGCAGCTGCGCGCGGACACGCCGGCCACCCAGGCCCTTCAAGGCCTGGTGCTGGCCGCGCTGCAGCGCCACCCGGTGTGGTTCTCGGCGGCGCTGCCCAAGCGCATCCTGCCGCCGATGTTCAACCGCTACGGCGGCGAGGCCAACACCTACGGCAACCACGTCGACCAGGCGATCCGCTTCGGTGGCAGCGCCGGCGACCGGGTGCGCACCGACATCTCGTGCACCCTGTTCCTGGCCGAGCCCGACGAGTACGACGGCGGCGAGCTGGTGGTGGAGGACACCTACGGCACCCGCGGTGTCAAACTGCCGGCGGGGCACCTGGTGCTGTACCCCGGCACCAGCGTGCACCGGGTCGAACCGGTGACCCGTGGCGAGCGCCTGGCCAGCTTCTTCTGGGTCGAGAGCCTGGTGCGCAGCGACGAGCAACGCCGCCTGCTGTTCGACCTGGACATGACCCTGATGCGCCTGCGCGAGCGCCACGGCGACGACGCCGACACCGTGCGCCTGACCGGCACCTATCACAACCTCTTGCGCCTCTGGGCCGAGACCTGATGGTCGCGCCCGCGCTGACGCTGGACGACTTCGCCCGCCGCGCCGCCGAGCGGCTGGACCCGGCCGTGCTGGCCTACCTGGACGGCGGGGCCGCCGACGGCCACACCGTGGCCGCCAACCGTGCCGACTGGGAATCGATCCGCTTGTGGCCGCGCGTGCTGCGCCCGCTGGGCCAGGCCGACACCCGAACCCGGGTGGGCGACCGCGCCCTGGCGCACCCGATCTTCCTGGCCCCGGTGGCCTACCACCGACTGGTCCACCCCGAAGGCGAGTTCGCCACCGCGCTGGCCGCGGCGGCCCAGGGCGCCGGCATGGTGCTGAGCTGCCAGAGCAGCGTCGAGGTCGAGCGCGTGGCGCGCGCCTTCGCCGGCACCGAGGGCGCCGGGCCGCTGTGGTTCCAGCTGCACGCCCAACCCGAGCCCGCGCAGACCCTGGCCCTGGCCCGTCGCGCCGAGGCGGCCGGTTGCGAGGCCCTGGTGCTGACGGTGGATGCCCCGGTGCACGGCGTGCGCGACCGCGAACGCGCCGCCGGCTTCCGGCTGCCGCCGGGCGTGCGCCCGGTCCACCTGCCCGAGGGCCTGCTCAGCCACGACGGCATCGAGGCCCTGCTGCGCCCCGCGCTGACCTGGGACACGCTGGCCGGCTTGCGCGCCGCCACCCGCCTGCCGCTGTGGCTCAAGGGCGTGCTGCACCCAGGCGACGCCCGGCTGGCGCTGCAGGCCGGTGTCGATGGCCTGATCGTCTCCAACCATGGCGGCCGCACGCTCGACACCGCGGTGTCCACCGCCTGGGCGCTGCCCCACGTGGTGCAGGCGGTGGAGGGGCGGCTGCCGGTCTGGGTGGACGGCGGCATCCGCCGGGGCACCGACGTCTTCAAGGCCCTGGCGCTGGGGGCGCAGGGCGTCTTGCTGGGTCGCCCGCAGCTGCACGCCTTGGCCGCCGAAGGCCCGATGGGCGTGGCCCGCATGCTGCGCCTGCTGCGGGACGAGTTGCAGACGGCCATGGCCCTGTGCGGCTGCGCCTGCCTGGCGGACATCGGCCCAGAGCAGCTGGCGCCGGGCCGTTGAGGCCTTTGTCCCCAGAACTCTTGGGGGCATCGCGACCTGCCAGAGAATCCGGGCTGTCGAAAGGGGAGTAGCCGGCACCGTGCCCACGGCGCCGCGGCCCCCCGTCAGTACGGGGCACCGGTCACGCCGGCCCGCCCCCGGGACCGCACAGGGACAGCCTCCCTGGCAAGACCTTTCGGCGCGAACCCTCCATTCTTTCTCTGCACAGGAGCATCCATGGACACCATCGCGCCGGTCTGGCTGTGGTCCGTCTTCGTCGTCACCGTCCTGGTGGCGCTCTTCCTTGATTTCGTCGTGCTCAAGAAGCAGGGCGCGCACGCCGTGGGCGTGCGGGAGGCGGCCTGGTGGTCGCTGGTCTGGGTCGGTGTCAGCCTGGCCTTCAACGGCCTGCTGTGGTGGGCGGTGCAGCGCGAGCATGGCACCGCGCTGGCCAACGAGAAGTCGCTCGAGTTCCTCACCGGCTACCTCATCGAGAAGAGCCTGGCGGTGGACAACATCTTCGTCTTCCTGATGATCTTCACCTACTTCGCGGTGCCGCCGGCCTTCCAGAAGCGGGTGCTGATGATCGGCATCATCGGCGCCATCGTGCTGCGCTCGCTGATGATCCTGGTGGGCGCCTGGCTGATCCAGGAATTCCACTGGGTGCTCTACCTCTTCGGCGCCTTCCTGGTGCTCACCGGCCTCAAGATGTGGTGGGCCGCCGGCCAGGAGAACAGCCTGGACGACAACCCTGCGCTGAAGCTGCTGCGCCGCGTGCTGCCGGTCTCCGAGCGCTTTGACGGCGAGAAGTTCTTCACCGTCGAGAACGGCCAGCGCATCGCCACCCCGCTGATGCTGGTCATCGCCCTGGTCGGCCTGACCGACGTGATCTTCGCGGTCGATTCGATCCCGGCGATCTTCGCCATCACCAGCGACCCCTTCATCGTGCTGACCTCCAACGTCTTCGCGATCCTGGGCCTGCGCGCGATGTACTTCCTGCTGGCCGCGGTGGCCGAGCGCTTCCACCTGCTCAGCTACGGCTTGGCCGTGGTGCTGGTCTTCATCGGCACCAAGATGATGCTGATCGATGTCTTCAAGGTGCCGGTGGCGGTGTCGCTGGGCGTGGTGGCCGCGATCCTGGGCATCACCATGTGGCTGAGCCTGCGCACCGCCCCCAAGGTCAGCCGCCCGCAGGCTTGAGCGCGTGGACCTCGCGCAGGCGCTTCATCCAGTCGCTCCAGTCGATGGGGCCGCTCTCGAAGCGCCGGCGCAGCTGGCCCAGCACCTGGCCCCAGGCCCGCGCGAAGTAGTCGTGGGCCTGGTCCCACTCGCCGCCATCGCCCCAGCCCACGTGGTGCAGGCGGACGCGGGTGGCGCCCTCGCCCTCGGGTTCCAGGCGCACCACCACCAGGGTGCGCTGGGCCCGGGCCTGGGGCAGGTGGGGCGGGGCGGTCCAGCTGAAGCTGAGCATGCGAGGCGGCTGCAGGGCCATGAACTGCATCCCGTCGGCGCCGCGCAGGCCCGGTGCGGCCAGCGGGTCGAAGTGCACCTCGAAGGCCCCGCCGGGGCGGGCCTCGACCACCGCGTCCGGGGCCATGAAGCTGCGCACGCCGTCTCGCGTGGTCCAGGCCTGCCACACCTGTTCAGGTGGTGCCGGCACGGTGACCTGCAGGTCGATCGACCGCTCCGCCGCCACGGCGGGCATCACGCCCGTGGCCAGTACCCATGCCGCCCATGTCGCACGCATCGCCTTCTCCCGGTGTTGACGCGGGGCCCAGCTTAATCCCGTCGGACCGGATGGCAAGGCAAGGTCGCTTTATCATCCGGGCATGACCGCTGTACGCGACGTGGCCGCGATCCGCCTCGACAACGCGCTGCGGCTGTTCGAAGAATTCGTCCAGGCCACCATCAAGCACCCCGACGCCGCCGCGCTGCGCGGCCTGGAGCGCCGGTTCGCCGAGCGCCTGCAGATCCAGCCCAGCTACTGGAGCCAGATCAAGGGCCGTTCGCGCCAGATCGGCGAGCGCCTGGCCCGGCAGTTCGAGCAGTGCAGCCACAAGCCCGCCGGCTGGATGGACCAGCCCCACGACGACCCGCCGCCGGCCGCCCTGACCGAGGCCCTGCAGCCGCGCGATGACGATGAGCGCTTCATCGTCGACCTGGTGCTCACCTACTACCGCCGCCACCCGCAGCGGGCCCGATCCCGCCTGCTGGACCTGATGGGCGATGTGGTGGTGCCGCCCGCCGAGGCGCCGGCCGCGCCGGTGCCCGCGCCATCGCCTGCCCCGCGCCGTGCCGGGGCGCCCGCCGCCGCGCCGGTGGCCGCCGAACCGAAGGCCGACGACCCGATGGCGCTGTGGCTGGCCAGCCAGGCCGGCACCGCGCCGCTGCGTCGCAAGTAGGCGGCGGCGGCTCAGGCCGCCCGCAGCCCGCCGCCCGCGCGCTTGGCCGCGTACATCGCGGCATCGGCGGTGGCGAGCAGGCCCTCGAGCGTGTCGCCATCCTGCGGACAGCGGGCCACGCCCAGGCTGGCCCCCAGCGGCCGCGGGCCGGCGTCCACCGGCAGGCCCGGCGCGGCCAAGGCCTGCAGCAGCCGGGTCGCCAGGGCCTGCAGCGCCGCCGGGTCGGGGGCAGGCTCCAGCCACAGCAGGAACTCGTCGCCGCCCAGGCGCGCCAGCACGTCCTGGGCCCGGCACAGCGGCCGCAGGCGTTGACCCACCGCGCGCAGCACCTCGTCGCCTGCGGCATGGCCGTGGTGGTCGTTGACCGCCTTGAAGCCGTCCAGGTCGATCATCATGACCGCGGCCGACCCGCCATGGCGGCCGAAATGGGCCAGCCGCACGCGGGCGTGTGCCAGGATGAAGCCACGGCTGGCCAGGCCGGTGAGGCCATCGGTGTCGGCCTGGGCGCGCAAGGCCTGGTTGGCCTGCTCCAGGGCCAGGGTGCGCTCGCGCACCGTGGCCTCCAGTCGGCGGTTCTGGGCCAGCAGGGCCTCGTGCACGCCGGACAGGCGCACCGTCAGGCGGCCCAGCGCGGCGTGCACCCGGGCGATCTCGACGGGGGGGTGCGGGGCCAGCGGCGCCGCGTCGGGCCGGGGGTCGTCGGGGTGGATGCGGTCGGCGGCATCGACCAGGGCCTGCAGCGGCCGGCCGATCTGGCGCCAGAACAGTCACTGCTGCAGCAGCAGCGCCACCGAGAACAGCAGGACCGTGCTGCCGACCAGCCAGGCCAGGCGCAGCAACGTGGCCTGCTGCACCGCGGCGGCATCCACCTGCACGGCGGTCCAGGCCTGCACCGCGCCATCGTCCAGCCGCACCGCCTGCAGTGCCACTTCTCCCAGGGCGTGGCCGTAGTGCAGGCGGTCGGCGGGCTGCAGCGGCAGCGGTGGCGCCTGCCAGCCGGCGGGGGGGACACCGGCCTGGGCCAGGGTCTGGCGCTCGGGGGTCATCAGCGCCACCCAACGCAGCAGCGGGTCGTGGCTGCGCGCGGCGGCGCACAGCTCGTCCAGGCCCAGCACATCCTGCAGCGGCAGGCCCAGCTCCAGCAGGCGGTGGGCCCGGGTCGCCATCTCGGTGGCCGCCAGCTCGGCGCGGGCCAGCGCCGCGTCCTGCTGCTGCAGGTGCAGCAGCCATGCGCCCAGGGCGGTGGGCACCGCCGCGACCACGCCCGCGAACAGCAGGGTCATCAGGTTCAGGCGCAGCCCCAGACTCAGGCCGCGGCGGGGGCTGGGGTCGTGGTTCATTGCCAGTGGTAGCGTGGCAGCACCCGGGCCTCCAGCAGCACCGAGGCCGGCAGCCGCAGGCCCAGGGCCCGCGCCCGGGCCAGCGAGACCATGGGCCGACCGCGGGCGGTGGCGCGGGGCGGCAGGGCGGACGGGGACACGCCCTCGACCAGGATGCGCCTGGCCAGGCGGCCCGCCTCCCGGCCTTGTTCGACGCCGTCCACGGTGACCGCGCACAGCGTGCCGCGCTCGACCCGGGTGTCCCAGAAGGAAAAGTCGGGCAGGCGGCTGTGCTGGGCGGTCCAGCGCAGCACGTCCTCGTAGTCGACCGGCCGACCGTCGGCGCCGGCGAAGCGGAACACGCCCAGCAGGCCCAGGGCATCGACCTCGGTCTGCAGCGCCCGCACGCGGCGCTGGTAGTCCTCCAGCCGGCGGGGCTGCAGCCACTCGGTGATCTCGACCCCGGCCGTCTGCGCGGCCTCGGCCCGCAGGCGCTCGGCCACGCCGGTCCAGGTCGGGTCGTCGTCGGTCACCATGGCCAGCCGCCAGCGCGGGCGCGGCGGGGTCAGGGTGCGCAGCAGGGCCAGGGTGGGGCCGAAGTGCTCGCGCTCGAGCACGCCGGTGACCTGCGGCGCACGGTCATAGCCGTAGCTCGCGTGGTCGCGGTTGACGCCGGAGTAGACGATGGGCACGCCCAGCGCCAGTGCCGGCACGCCGAACTCGGACTGGGCGACGTCATCGTTGGCGTAGACCAGATCGGGGCGCCAACGCGCCAGCAGGGCCAGGGCCTCGGTGGCCACCGCCCGGGCGTGGCCGGGCTCGGCGTGCTTGGCGTCCAGCTCGACCACGCGCAGGTCGGGATCGAGCTGCAGGCCCTCGAGAAAACCGCGCAACTGGTCGCGGCTCCATTGCCAGTCGCCCCGGTAGCTCATCACGTGCAGCACGCGTGGCCCCGAGGCCCGCGCCGGCAGTGCGGCCGCCAGGGGCAGGGCCCCCAGCGCGCGCAGCCAGTCGCGGCGCGGGTTCATCGACCGATCAGCAGCGCTCGAAGATCGCGGCGATGCCCTGGCCGCCGCCGATGCACATGGTGACCAGGGCGTAGCGACCGCCGGTGCGCTGCAGCTCGTACAGGGCCTTGGTGGTGATGATGGCGCCGGTGGCACCGATCGGGTGGCCCAGCGAGATGCCGGAGCCGTTCGGGTTGACCTTGGCCGGGTCCAGGCCCAGCTCCTTGACCACCGCGCAGGCCTGGGCGGCGAAGGCCTCGTTGGACTCGATCACGTCCAGGTCGGCGACCGTCAGGCCGGCCTTCTTCAGGGCCAGGCGGGTGGCCGGGACAGGGCCGATGCCCATGATGGTGGGCTCGACGCCGGCGTGGGCGTAGGCCACCAGGCGGGCCATGGGCTTGAGGCCGCGGGCCTTGACCGCGTCGCCGCTGGCCAGCACCACGGCGCCGGCGCCGTCGTTGATGCCCGAGGCATTGCCGGCGGTGACCGTGCCGTCCTTCTTGAAGGCCGCGCGCATCTTGGCCAGGGTCTCGACCGTGGTGCCCGCCTTCACGTGCTCGTCGGTGTCGAAGACGATGTCGCCCTTCTTGCTGGCCGTGACCACCGGAACGATCTGTTCCTTGAAGTACCCGGCGGCGATGGCCGCGGCGGCGCGGCGGTGGCTTTCGGCGGCCAGCGCGTCCATCTGCTCGCGGCTGATGCCGAACTGCTCGGCCACGTTCTCGGCGGTGACGCCCATGTGGATCTTGTGGAACGGGTCGTGCAGCGCGCCGACGACGAAGTCCAGCATCTGGGCGTCGCCCATGCGCGCGCCCCAGCGGGCCTGCGGCAGCAGGTAGGCGCCGCGGCTCATGTTCTCGGCCCCGGCGCCGACGGCGATCTCGGCGTCGCCCAGCAGGATGGACTGCGAGGCCGAGACGATGGCCTGCAGGCCCGAGCCGCACAGGCGGTTGACGTTGAAGGCGGGCGTTTCCTTGGGGATGCCGGCACCCACCGAGGCGACGCGGCTGAGGTAGGCGTCGCGCGGCTCGGTGGTGACCACCGTGCCCATGGCCAGGTGGCCGACGTTCTCGGCCCCGACGCCCGAGCGCTCGACGGCGGTCTTGACGGCCAGGGTGGCGATGTCGGCCAGCGGCACATCCTTCAGGCTGCCGCCATAGGTGCCGATGGCGGTGCGGGCGGCGCCGACGACGAAGACGTCACGGGGTGCGGACATGGGGAAGTCTCCTCGGAATGCTGGGTGGAATGGGAGGGGGATGCCTCTGGCCCAAGGATAGGCCGAAAGCCAGTGTGCGGTTTGGGCATTGCACCCTCCTGACAGCGGCCGCGGGGTGCCGTGCGGGCGAAGGCCGGCAGGGATGGCCGGATTTCCGGGCGTTTTCCGGCGTTCGGCACCTGAGCCACAAGCCGGGCGGAGCCCCTATCATCGGGCCATGATCTCCATGGACGGCGTGCCGTCGGTCCTCATCGCGCGCAACCAGAGCTGGGTCCGCAAGCAGGCCCAGGCCCTGGTGCGGCACCTGCCCGCCAACGTCGAGCGGGCCGACCTGATCCAGGTCGGCCTGATCGCCGTGGCCCAGGCCGCGGTGAGCTTCCAGTGGGAAGGTGACCGCGACACGCCCGAGGCCCAGGAGGCCTTCGTGCGCTACGCGCGCATGCGGGTCAAGGGCGCGATGCTCGACGAGCTGCGCCAGATGGACTTCCTCACCCGTGGCGAGCGCCGCAAGATCAAGGTCATCCAGATCGCCCGCGAGCGCCTGCGCCAGTCCGGCGGCCGCGAACCCAGCCTGTCCGAGATCGCCCGCGCCACCTCCATCGACGCCGACGAGATCGGCGCCTTGCTGCAGGCCGACCAGCTCGGCCGCAACCAGGTCAGCGTGGACGACGCCGACGACGAGCCGGGCCACCACTTTCACCCCGCCACCCCGCGCGAGGAGGTCGAGGCCCGGGTCGACACCGGCATCGTGCTGCGACGCCTGGAGCGCTTCTTCGCCGAGTTGCCCGAACGCGAGCGCATGGTCATCGACGCCTACCTGGGCGTGGGCCTGACCCCGGTCGAGGTGGCCCAGTCCCTGAAGGTGACGCCCTCGCGGGTGTCCCAGATCTACCACTCGGTGGTGCGCCGTGCCGCGGCGCACTTCCAGTCCGGCGAGCGCCGCGCCACCGACCGCGTGGCCGCGCCCAGCCACCCCGACAAGTCGTCCGATGCCTTCCTGCAGATGATGCGCGAGCGCGAGGAAGAACTTCGCCGCGGCCGCGAGGGCGCCTGGGGCGAGATGGTCGAGCAGGTGCTGGCCCGGCCGCACCAGCCGCTCAAGGGCTGAGCGGCGCCCGCTGGGGCCCGCCGGCCGCTCAGGCCGCGCGCCGGCTCCCGTTCATGCCCTCGGGTTGCCGCAAAGCCGCCGCCCGCACCCGATTGCGTCCCTCCCGCTTGGCCGCGTAGAGCGCCTGGTCGGCACGCGCCACGAGCTGCTCAGGGGTTTCGCCCGGCAGGCCCTCGGCCACGCCGACGCTGACCGTGACCCGCTCGCCATGCCGGAAGGGGTGTTCCGCCACCGCGGCGCGGATGCGCTCGGCCAACTCCTGGGCGGCCTCCTGAGGGGTCGCCGGCACCAGCACCAGGAACTCCTCACCGCCCCATCGGCCGAGCTGGTCGGAGCTGCGCAGCTCCTCGGACATCAGGGCCGCCAGCTCGACCAGCACCGCGTCGCCGGCGGCGTGTCCGAAGCGGTCGTTGACCGGCTTGAAGTCGTCCACGTCCACCATCAGCAGCGACAGGCGCTGGTGGCCGCGCGCCAGCAGGCCGACCTGGGCCACCAGCCGCTCGTTGAGGGCACGGCGGTTGGCCACGCCGGTGAGCGGGTCGGTGTGGGCGACCTGTCGCAGCAGGTCCTCGCGCTCGCGGCCGCGCAGGTACTCGCGGCGCAACTGGGACAGCGACAGCAGCAGCACCAGGTAGACCAGCTGTGCCACCGCGTTGTTGCTCAGCACCGGCGCGAGGTCGAAGGGCTCGGTCGGCAGTCGGCCCTGCCAGACCAGCCAGGCCAGCGGCACGAACAGCACCACATAGGTCATGCCGGAACACAGCAGGGCCTCACGCAGGCGCAGCAGCACGAAGCACATGCCGTAGCCCAGCGGCACCCACATGAGGTTGGAGATGACCTGGTAATGGTCAGGGTGGCCCCGGTTCCAGAACAGGCCCATGTACAGGGCTGCCACCAGGTAGCCGTTCATCGCGGTCACCACGATGCGGCGCACCCACAGGTCGTGTCCGGGCCTCCACTGCAGCATGGCCGCGCCGCCGGCACTGACCAGGAACAGCGCCGGATAGGCCCAGCGGTCCCAGGGCGACAGGCGCCCCAGCCACCACTCGATCACGGCCACCACCAGCACCGCCAGACACCCTGCGGCCAGCAGGTTGCGGAGCAGCTTCAGCTCGCGCCGACCGCGTGCGTCCTGCGGGACCGTGAGCGAGGAAAGGTGGGCGGATAGCACCTGTCGGAGCCGCCCATCGGTCAGGACGAACGGTCGTGCGATTTTATCGGTGCACCAATGCTCGCGCCGCGCCGCGGCAGCGTCAAGCCCGTTTCAGGGGACTCAGGCCGTGGCCAGGCCGAGCAGGTCGCGCGCCAGCGACTCGGCCACCTCGATGCCGTCCACCCCGGCGCTCATGATGCCGCCGGCATAGCCCGCGCCCTCGCCGGCCGGGAACAGGCCGCGGGTGTTCAGGCTCTGGTGGTCGCGGCCGCGGTTCAGGCGCAGCGGCGAGGAGGTGCGGGTCTCGACCCCGGTGAGCACCGCGTCGGCCATGCTGAAGCCCTTGATCTGGCGTTCGAAGGCGGGCAAGGCCTCGCGGATGGCTTCCAGGGCGTAGGTGGGCAGGCTCTCGCGGCCCTTCTCGCTCAGGTCGGTCAGGTGCACGCCCGGCTTGTAGGACGGCATCACCGAGCCGAAGCCCTGGGCCGGGCCCTTCTGGCGCTTGATGAAGTCGCCCACCAGCTGGCCCGGGGCGATGTAGCCGCCACCGCCCAGCTCGAAGGCGCGCGATTCCCAGACGCGCTGGAAGGCGATGCCGTCGAGCGGGTCGACCGGACCGCTGCCGCCCTTGTCGCGGCGGTAGTCCTCGGGCGTCAGGCCGACGACGATGCCGGCATTGGCGTTGCGCTCGTTGCGCGAGTACTGGCTCATGCCGTTGGTGACCACCCGGTCGGGCTCGGAGGTGGCGGCCACCACCGTGCCGCCGGGGCACATGCAGAAGCTGTAGACCGAGCGGCCGTTCCTGGCGTGGTGCACCAGCTTGTAGTCGGCCGCGCCCAGGATCGGGTGGCCGGCGTTGGAGCCGAAGCGGGCGCGGTCGATCACGCCCTGGGGATGCTCGATGCGGTAGCCGATCGAGAAGGGCTTGGCCTCCATCTGCACGCCGCGCTGCTGCAGCATGGCGAAGGTGTCGCGGGCGCTGTGCCCCAGTGCCAGGATGACGTGGTCGCTGCGCAGCTGCTCGCCGCTGGCCAGGGTCACGCCGCGCACATGGCGCTGGCCGTCGGCGCCGGTCTCGATGTGCAGGTCGGTGACCTGCTGCTCGAAGCGGATTTCGCCGCCCAGGGCCTCGATGTCGGCGCGGATCTTCTCGACCATGCTGACCAGTCGGAAGGTGCCGATGTGCGGCTTGCTGACGTAGAGGATTTCCTCGGGCGCGCCGGCCTTGACGAACTCGGTCAGCACCTTGCGGGTCAGGAAGCGCGGGTCGGAGATCTGGCTGTAGAGCTTGCCGTCCGAGAAGGTGCCGGCGCCGCCCTCGCCGAACTGCACGTTCGACTGCGGGTTGAGCTCGCTGCGGCGCCACAGGCCCCAGGTGTCCTTGGTGCGCTCGCGCACGGTCTTGCCGCGCTCCAGCACGATCGGGCGCAGCCCCATCTGGGCCAGGACCAGCGCGGCCAGGATGCCGCAGGGGCCGAAGCCGATCACCAGGGGGCGGTGGTGCGGCTCGCCCAGGGTGTAGAAGTCGGCTGGCGCGTGGCCGACGAAGCGGTAGCCGGTGTCGGGCGTCGGGCGGATCTGTCGGTCGCCTTCCAGGCGGGCCAGCAGCGCGTCGGCGTTGGCCACGGTGCAGTCCAGCGTGTAGACCAGCTGGATGTCGGACTTGCGGCGGGCGTCGTAGCCGCGGCGGAAGACCTCGAAGCCCAGCAGCTCGGCGTCGGGGATGCCCAGGCGGGCGGCGATGGCCGGGCGCAGCGCGTCCTCGGCGTGGTTCAGCGGCAGGCGCAGTTCGGTGATGCGGATCATGTGAGGCACGGGCGGCAAGTTGGGCCGCAACGCGAGGGCAGGATTAGGCCACATCCTGCGCCGCGGCGCCCGGGCCCGGCACCACCACGCGGTCGCGGCCGCCGCGCTTGGCCTGGTACATCGCGGTGTCGGCCCGGCCCAGGACCTCGTCCGGGCCGTCCTCGTCGCGGAACAGCACGGCACCGATGCTGGGGGTGCTGCGGTGCACCAGACCGGGCAGGTGGTAGGGCGGGGCCAGGGCCTCGCGCAGCTTCAGGCCGATCGCCTGCAACTGCTCCCGGGCCAGGGCCTCGTCGGGCGGCAGCGGGCTGACCATCACCACGAACTCGTCGCCCCCCAGCCGGGCCACGGTGTCCTCGGCCCGGGTGCAGGCCCGCAGCCGCTGGGCGCACTGGGCCAGCAGCGCGTCGCCGGTGGCGTGGCCGTGCTGGTCGTTGACTTGCTTGAAGTGGTCCAGGTCGATGAAGAACAGCGCGCCGTGTTCGCGGCTGCGCCGCGCGGCGGGCAGGGCTTGGGACAGCCGGTCCATCAGCAGCCGGCGGTTGGGCAGCTGGGTCAGGGGGTCGTGGAAGGCCAGGTGCTGCACCTGCGCCTGGCTGGCCTGCAACTCGGCCGCGCGCAGGGTCAGCAGCCGGGCGTTGCGCGACAGCGCCGCCAGGGTGATGAACAGCAGCAGGTCGGCCGCCAGCCCGCCCAGCGCGATCAGCGTGGGCTGCGGGCTGGCGACCTCGTCCTCGAAGTCCCGGGTGCTGATGAAGTGCACCGACCAGGTGCGGCCGGCCACCGTGAGCGCGCGGCGGACCTCGAAGGCGGCGTCGGGCCGCCACTCGCCGCTGAGGTGCAACTGGTGCTCGGGCCGGTCGCTCGGGCCGTCGTAGAGCGTCAGCACGAGCGCCGGGATGCCCGGGCCCAGGATGCCGGCCATCAGGTCGTCCATGCGGAAGGCCGCGTAGACATGGCCCCGAAGGGCGGCCGCCCTTCGGGCCGGGTCGTCCAGCCGGGCGCCCTGGCGGTAGACCGGCCAGTACATCAGGCTGCCGGCCTGCACCCCTTCGGCCGTCTCCTGCACCAGGCGCACCCGGCCACTGAGCGCCGCCTGGCCGCGGTCGCGCGCCCGCTCCATGGCCTCGCGCCGCACCGGCTCGCTGCCCATGTCGAAACCCAGGGCGCGCGCGTTGCGCCAGTCGGAGGGCTCGAGGTAGACGATGGAACTCGGGTCCGGGCGCGTGTCCAGCCGCGGGTGGGTGTGGAAATCGGTGCGGCCCGCGGCGCGCTGGGCGCGGTCGAAGGCCTCGACCTCGGGACCGTGCAGGGCGGCGGCGTAGCCCAGGCCCTGGATGCCGGGGTAGCTGCGGGGCAGGTCCAGCCGTTCGGTGAAGCGCCGCCACTCCGCGGCGCTGACGTCCTGGCTGGCGTCGAAGAGGCCGGCGCCGGCGCGCAGCACGATCTCGTAGCCGTGCATGCGCTCGGCGATCCGCAGCACCGCGGCATCGGCGGCCGCGGCAAACCGCTACTCGGCGTCGAGCCGCTGGTAGTGCAGCGACGCCCGCCAGGCCAGCAAGGTCATCGCCACCGAGACCGCCAGCACCAGCCAGGCGGTCACGCGGCCATGGAGTCCCTCAGGGGCACTCAGCGACAAGGACCGGTCCCTCCACACGGCGCAGAGCGGGCCGTGCGCGCCGATCTTAGGCCCGGCGAGCCGGGCCGTGGTGACACCGGAGGGTCAGCCGCCCGTCAAGGTGCGGAGCCCGGGGCCGAGGCCGGCTTCACCGGCGGGGGCTCGGCCGCGTGTTCCTTGGGCGCGCCGATGTTCTGCTCGATCTCGGGCAGGGTGTGGGCAATGCCCTTGTGGCAATCGATGCAGGTCAGGCCGGCGTTGAAGGCTTCCTGGTGGCGCTTGGCCGAGCGCTGGTTCTGCTCGGCGTAGTCCATGTAGGCGAAGTTGTGGCAGTTGCGGCATTCCTGGCTGTCGTTGGCCTTCATGCGCGCCCACTCGTGGGTGGCCAGTTCGTGCCGCTTGGCGTTGAACTTCTCGGGCGTGTCGATCGAGCCCAGGACCTTGTGCAGCACCTCGTTGCTCGCCTGGATCTTGCGGATCATCTTCGGGCCCCACTCCTTGGGCACATGGCAGTCCGGGCAGGTGGCCCGCACGCCGGTGCGGTTCTGGTAGTGGATGGTGTTGCGGTACTCGGCGAAGACGTTGTCCTTCATCTCGTGGCACGAGATGCAGAACTGCTCGCGGTTGGTGTATTCCAGGGCGGTGTTGAAGCCGCCCCAGAAGACCACGCCGGCGGCGAAGCCGATCGCCACCACGCCGAAGGTCGGGGTCTTGATGCAGGCCCACACCTTGCCCCACAGGCCCTTGGGCGTCGCGTTCGTGTTGTCAGTCATTCAATGCCTCATCGTTTCGTTTTCGTCGCAGCCCATCCGGCGAGCGCCGCGGAGCCGGCTCCGCCGGTCCGCTGGTGCTGCCCCCTCGAGGGGGCGGCCGCAGGCCGTAGGGCGTTCTCTGATTGCATGCTCTCGGACGCGCGGCAGCGTCGCCTTGTCGTCGCAGCCCATCCGGCGAGCGCCGCGGAGCCGGCTTTGCCGGTCCGCTGGTGCTGCCCCCTCGAGGGGGCGGCCGCAGGCCGTAGGGGGTGGTCCATCACTGCATGCCGCGGGCACGCTGGAAGGTGTTGTCCACCAGCGGCTTGGCATCGGTCTGGGGCACGTGGCACTGGGTGCAGAAGTAGCGGCGCGGGCTGATGTTGTCCAGCTCCTGGCCGTCGCGGGTCTTGAAGTGGGTCACGCTGACCCGGGTGGCGCCGCTGGCCTTGGCCTTGGAAAAGGCGTGGCAGTCCATGCACTTGTTGTAGTTCTTGGTGATCTGGTAGCCCGCGGTCGTGTGCGGGATCAGTGGCGGCTGCTGCACGAAGTCGCGGTCCGAGGGCGCGTGGTCGCGTTCCTGCTTGATCGCGTTGGGCGCGTTGTCCTGGGTCAGCGGGGTGCCGCCGCGCAGGGATTGCAGCTTGACCGGGCCGGTCTCGGTCGGGGTGTCGGCTGCGCCGGCCAGGTCGGCGCCCATCCACACCAGTCCGAAGGCCAGCACCAGCTTGGCCAGGGTGTTGAACAGCTTGCTCATCATGTTCTCCGGGTATCGAAACGGTGGGTCAGGGTGAAGACATCGGGGCCGCAGACATCGATGCAGCGGCCGCAGTTGGTGCAGGCGGCGTCCAGGATCACCGGGCTGGCGCCGTCCTTGCCCTTGAGGGCGATCGGGATGACCTGGGGCTCGGGGCAGACGGCGTAGCAGTCGGCGCAGTCGTTGCAGCGGCTGCTGTGGCGGGCCGAGACCCGCAGCAGCGAGGCCCGGCCGATCAGGGCGTAGGCCGCGCCCATCGGGCAGAGGTGACCGCACCAGCCGCGCGGCGCGACCAGCAGGTCGAACAGGAACACGGCGGCGGTCACGCCCCAGGCCACGCCGCCGCCGAAGACCAGGGCGCGCTGGGTCAGGCTGACCGGGTTGACGCTCTCCCAGACCGGCCAGCCGGCCACGGCGCTGGCCAGCAGCACCCCGCCCAGCAGCCAGTGGCGCAGGTGGCCGCGCGGCGCGCGGCCGGTGCTGATGCCCAGGCGGCGGCGCAGCCAGGCGGCGGTGTCGGTGACCACGCCGACCGGGCAGACCCAGGCGCAGAACACCCGGCCACCGGCCAGGGCGTAGAAGGCGACGACCAGGCCGGCGCCGACCAGCGCCGACAGCTCGGGCACGTGGCGGGCGGCCAGGGTCTGGGCCAGCACGAAGGGATCGGTCAGGGGCAGGGTGCCCAGGGTCAGGCTGCTGGCCAGGTTGCCCTTGACCAGCCACAGACCCAGCCAGGGACCGGCCAGGAACAGGCCCAGCAGCGACAGCTGGGTGAAGCGGCGCAGCAGCCAGTAGCGGTGGGCGGCCCACCAGCCGCGGGTCTGCACCGACTCGGCGCCGGGCATCGGCGGGCGCGCGGCGCGGCGGTTGCCGAAGCTGCGCGAGGCCGCGGGGCTGAGCGGGGGGCGGGCGCTCATCGCGTCGCCTCGGAGGCCGGGGCGGCATAGGGTGCGGCGCCCGAGCGCAGCGGCGTCAGGTCACCGGGGACCGGTTGATCGGGCAGGCGCTGCACCGGCGCGTCGAAGCGCGGGCGGCCGCTTTGGTTGGCGGCGTCCCAGCCCTTGCGGTAGTGGTGGCCCAGTTCGCCGCGGGCGATGTCGGCGGGCAGCACCTTGATCGCGGCGCGCTCCAGCACGCAGGACTTCTCGCACTTGCCGCAGCCGGTGCAGGCCTCGGCGTGCACCGTGGGCAGCAGCATCGCGTGGCGGTCGGAGCGCGGGTTGGAGACCTTCTCCAGCGTGATGGCCTGGTCGATCACCGGGCAGACGCGGTAGCAGACGTCGCAGCGCAGGCCCAGGAAGTTCAGGCAGTTCTCCTGGTCGATCAGCACCGCGGTGCCCATGCGGGCCTGGGTGATGTCGGTCAGGGCCGGGTCCAGCGCGCCGGTCGGACAGGCCTTGACGCAGGGCACCGCCTCGCACATCTCGCAGGGGATGTCGCGGGCGATGAAGTAGGGCGTGCCGATGGCGACATCGGCGGCCAAGCCGTCGCCCCAGTCGCTCAGGCGCAGGTTCTGCGGCGGGCAGTCGCGCACGCACAGGCCGCAGCGCACGCAGGCGGCCAGGAAGCGGTCTTCGGCCAGCGCGCCGGGCGGGCGCAGGGCCTGGGCCGGACGCGCCAGCGCCGGCCGACCGGCCAGGGCCGCGCCGCCGGCGATCAGACCGGCGGTGGCGGCGCTGGCGGCGCCCTGCATCAGTTCACGTCGGGACAGCTTCACGGCGGGCTCAGGCTCAGGCGCGCACCACCTTCACGGCGCACTTCTTGAAGTCGGTCTCCTTGGAGATCGGGCAGGTCGCGTCCAGCGTCAGCTTGTTCACCAGACGGCCTTCGTCGAAGAAGGGCACGAAGACCAGGCCCTTGGGCACCTTGTTGCGGCCCTTGGTCTCGACGGCCAGGGTGATCTCGCCACGGCGCGAGGACAGCTTGACCTGCATGCCGCGCTGCAGGCCGCGGGCCTGGGCGTCGTCGGGGTGCATGAACAGCACGGCCTCGGGCACGGCGCGGTGCAGCTCGGCCACGCGGCGGGTCATGGTGCCGGTGTGCCAGTGCTCGAGCACGCGGCCGGTGCACAGCCAGAGGTCGAACTCCTTGTCCGGGCTCTCGGCGGCGGGCTGGTAGGGCAGGGCGAAGATGTTGGCCTTGCCGTCCTTGTTGCCGTAGAACTTCAGACCCTCGCCGGCCTTCACGTAGGGGTCATAGCCCTCGCGGAAGCGCCACAGGGTCTCCTTGCCGTCGACCACCGGCCAGCGCAGGCCGCGGGCCTCGTGGTAGACGTCGAAGGCGGCCAGGTCGTGGCCGTGGCCACGACCGAACTCGGCGTATTCCTCGAACAGGCCCTTCTGGACATAGAAGCCGAAGGCCTCGGACTCGGGGTTCTTGTAGCCCTGGATGTACTTGCCGTTGACCTTGCCGACGTCGGCCAGCGGGTACTTGTTGACCTTGCCGTTCTTGAACAGCACGTCAAAGAGGGTCTTGCCCTTGACCGCAGGCTGCTTGGCGATCAGTTCGGCCGGCCAGACCTCCTCAATCTTGAAGCGCTTGGCGAACTCCATCATCTGCCACAGGTCCGAGCGGGCCTGGCCCGGTGCGGCCACCTGCTGGCGCCAGAACTGGGTGCGGCGCTCGGCGTTGCCGAAGGCGCCTTCCTTCTCCACCCACATCGCGGCGGGCAGGATCAGGTCGGCGGCCATCGCGCTGGCGTTGGGGTAGGGGTCGCTGACGACGATGAAGGCCTTGGGGTTGCGCCAGCCGGGCAGCAGCTCGCCGTTGATGTTCGGCCCGGCCTGCATGTTGTTGTTGGTGGTGTTCCAGTAGCAGCGGACCTTGCCGTCCTTCAGCGCGCGGGCCATGGCCACGGCGTGCAGGCCGATCTTGTCGGGGATGGTGCCTTCGGGCACGCCCCAGATCTCTTCGGTGTGCTTGCGGTGCGCGGGGTTGGTCACCACCATGTCGGCCGGCAGGCGGTGGGCGAAGGTGCCCACCTCGCGGGCCGTGCCGCAGGCGCTGGGCTGGCCGGTCAGGCTGAAGGGGCCCGAGCCCGGGGTGCTGATCTTGCCGGTCAGCAGGTGGATGTTGTAGACCATGTTGTTGGCCCACGTGCCCCGGGTGTGCTGGTTGAAGCCCATGGTCCAGAACGACACCAGCTTGACCTTCGGGTCGGCGTACAGCTTGGCCAGGTCTTCGAGCTGCTTGACCGGCACGCCCGACAGGGCACTGACCTTCTCGGCGGTGTACTCGCTGACGAACTTGGCGAACTCGTCGAAGGTGATCGGGGTCGAGTCGTTGGGGCTACCCTTGGGCTTGCCGTCGGCACCGGGGTAGCCGTTGGCGGTGGCGTCCTTCTCCAGGGCGTGGCCCGGGCGCAGGCCGTAGCCGATGTCGGTCACGCCCTTCTTGAAGTTGACGTTCTTCTTCACGAACTCGGTGTTCACCTTCTTGTTCGTGATGATGTAGTGGGCGATGTAGTTGAGGATCGCCAGGTCGGTCTGCGGCGAGAAGACCATGCCGCTGTCGGCCAGATCGAAGCTGCGGTGCTCGTAGGTGGACAGCACCGCCACCTTGACGTGCGGGCTGGACAGGCGGCGGTCGGTGATGCGGCTCCAGAGGATGGGGTGCATCTCGGCCATGTTGCTGCCCCACAGCACGAAGGCGTCGGCCTGCTCGATGTCGTCGTAGCAGCCCATCGGCTCGTCGATGCCGAAGGTGCGCATGAAACCGGTGACCGCGCTGGCCATGCAGTGGCGGGCGTTCGGGTCGAGGTTGTTCGAGCGGAAGCCGGCCTTCCAGAGCTTGCTGGCGGCATAGCCTTCCCAGATCGTCCACTGGCCGGAGCCGAACATGGCGATGCTGCCCGGGCCGTCGGCCTTCAGGGCTTCCTTCCACTTGGCGGCCATGGTGTCGAAGGCCTCGTCCCAGCTGACCGGGGTGAACTCGCCTTCCTTGTCGTACTGGCCGTTCTTCTTGCGCAGCAGCGGCGTGGTCAGCCGGTCCTTGCCGTACATGATCTTGGACAGGAAGTAGCCCTTGATGCAGTTCAGGCCGCGGTTGACCGGGGCCTCGGGGTCGCCCTGGGTGGCCACCACCTTGCCGTCCTGCACGCCCACCATCACCGAGCAGCCGGTGCCGCAGAAGCGGCAGGGCGCCTTGTCCCAGCGCACGCCGGTGGCGGCGGCGGCGGCCGGGGTGTCCTTGGCCGCCTCGGCGACGATGGGGATGCCGGCAGCGGCAGCGCTGGCGGCCAGGGCCTGGGCCTTCAGGAAATCACGGCGGTTGTTCTGCATGGTGGGTCTCCGGCCACGGGGCCCGTTGACGGGGGTGGCGTGCGGTGGATGGACAAAAAGCCTGTCGGGCGTGCGGTCATGCTAGGGAAGGCCCCAGGGCATGTCCTTGAACTGCTTCAAGGCGGCGGTGCCGCCGGGCTGCCAGACGCCATGTCGGCCAGGCTTTGGCGCCAGGCCTTGAAGTCGGTGCCTTCGGCGCCGGCCGGGGCCGGGGCCTCGGGGCCGGAGTACTCGTAGACCAGCGAGGTGGACATCACCTCGGGCCACTGGGCGATGGCGGCCAGCGTGGCGGCCGCGGCCACCGGGCCGTGCGCGTCCTCGGCGTCCTCGATCACGGCCACCAGGCGGCCGTCACCGGGGTTGAGGGCCAGGTCCAGTCCCGGCAGGCCGGACAGGCGGGCGGCCACCGCCGCGACGTCGCGGGGGTGGGTGCGGATGACGGTGCCGAGGATGCTCATGGGGACTCCAGGTCAGGGCTGCACTATCACGGTGCATCGATGACCGGAGCTTGACCAAGCTCAAGCTGCCAAAGGTGGCGGGGCGGAAATTGATCCGGATCAATCGATCCGGAGGGGCAGGGTCAGGCCTGCTGGCAGACGTAGATGTCGGTGTCGGGCAGCAGCCGGCGCAGGGTCTGGAAGGCGATGTCCATCAGCGCGCGGCCGGCGGCGTCGGGGTGCACGCCCAGGCGCAGCTCGGCCTCGCCGTCGTCCAGGCGCAGGGCGTGGACGAAGTCGCGGGCCGACACGCAGCCACCGGCCTCGGCGTCCAGGACGCGGCCGAGCTCGCCCAGCACGCGGCCCAGCAACTCGGGCGGGCCGTCCAGCCGGGGGGTGGCGCAGGGCAGGCCGCGCAGGGTGGCGCCGCAAGGGGCGGCCTCGTCGCCGCCGCCGCAGCCGCGGCAGGGGGTGGCGGCCGGGGTGGCCGAGGCGATGGGGATGGTGCGAAGGCTCAAGGCAGCGCGGGCGAGGACGGAGGCAGCCACGATTGGCGCGTGTCGGTTGAGGCCTGTCAAGACAGCGTCCCCTGTTTGGCGGGCACTGGCTTGATCCAGGTCATTCGCGGCCGGTGGGGCGTCTCCGGCGTGACAGGGCCCGGCGGCCCCGCGGCCGCAGACTGGTCCGATGGATTTCCTGCCCAGCCCCCGTGCCGCCGAATGGCAGCCCCGACTGCAGCGCTTCCTGGACGACCTGGTGGTCCCCAGCCTGCCCGATTGGCACCGCTGGGCCGACGCCGGGGCCTACCCGCTGGACGTGCTGCAACCGTTGCAGGCCCAGGCCCGAGCCCAGGGCTTGTGGAACCTGTACCTGCCGACGCTGCGCGAGGACCAGCCTGGCACCCGGCTGGACAACCTGGACTACGCGCCCCTGGCCGAGGCCATGGGCTGGGTGCCCTGGAGCCCCGAGGTCTTCAACTGCCAGGCCCCCGACAGCGGCAACGTGGAGCTGCTGCAGCGCTTCGCCACGCCCGACCAGGCGCGCCAGTGGCTGGACCCGCTGCTGGCCGGCGAGATCCGTTCGGCCTTCGCGATGAGCGAGCCCGACACCGCCTCGTCCGACCCGACGCAGCTGGCCACCCAGCTGCGGCCCGAGGGGGACCACTGGCGCCTGAGCGGTCGCAAGTGGTTCATCACCGGCCTGGCCCACCCGCTGTGCCGGCTGGTGGTGGTGATGGCCGCGCACGCCGACGCCCCCGAGGACGCGCCGCACGGCCGCCACAGCCTGGTGCTGCTGCCGCTGGACACGCCGGGGCTGACGGTCGAGCGCAACATCCCGGTGATGGACCACCTGGCGCTGGAGGGCCACTGCGAGCTGCGCCTGCGCGACGTGCGGGTCGAGGCCTCGCAGTTCCTGGGCACGCCCGGCAGCGGCTTCGGGCTGGCGCAGGCCCGCCTGGGGCCGGGCCGGGTGCACCACGCGATGCGGGCCATCGGCCAGTGCGAGCTGGCGCTGGCGCTGATGGTGGAGCGCGCCCGCGAGCGCCGGGCCTTCGGCCAGCGGCTGGCGGACTTCGCCAACGTGCAGGAGATGATCGCCCGCTCGCGCATCGAGATCGACCAGGCGCGGTTGCTGGTGCTGCATGCCGCCTGGCGGCTGGACCGCGAGGGCGCCGGCGTGGCGCGCGACGCGGTGGCCTCGATCAAGTGGGTCAGCGCGCGGCTGCTGACCGAGGTGGGCGACCGCGCGATGCAGGTCTTCGGCGCGATGGGCCTGTCGCCCGACACCCCGCTGGCGCGGATGTGGGCCTGGGGCCGGGCGATGCGCTTCCTGGACGGGCCGGACGAGGTGCACCTGCGCAGCGTGGCGCGGCGCGAGCTGCGCCACGGCGCGGCGCCGCGGCGCGACCTGTCGCCCTGGCTGCGGCGCTGGACGCCGCCGCCGGGCTGAGGCGCGGCCCCGGCCCCGTCGGGACCGGGGGCCGGCCCGCAGGGCTCAGAAGGTGGTCCAGTCGTCGTCGCCGCCCGCCGGGGCCGTGGTGGCGGCCACCGCGGGGCGGGGCGCCACCGGCGCGGGGGCCTTCACCGGCCGCGGGGCGGGCGAAGGCGAAGGGGAAGCCGAAGGCGAGGCCGCGGGGCTGGACGCCGAGGCACCGTCCGCCAGCCGGAACTCGGCCACCGTGCCGGCCATCAGCGCGGCCTGGTGCTTGAGGCTCTCGGCGGCGGCCGCGCTCTGCTCCACCAGCGCCGCGTTCTGCTGGGTGACGTGGTCGAGCTGGCTGACCGCCTCGCTGACCTGGCTGATGCCGCGCGACTGCTCGGCGGTCGAGCCGGCGATCTCCTGGATCAGCTGCCCGACCTGGCGGACCTGGCCGACCAGGGCCTGCATGTCCTGGCCCGAGGCCTGGACCAGGCGGGCCCCGCCCTCGACCTGCTCGACGCTGCGCTGGATCAGGCCGCGGATCTCCTTGGCCGCGTCGGCGCTGCGCTGGGCCAGGCTGCGGACTTCGCTGGCCACCACCGCGAAGCCGCGGCCCTGTTCGCCGGCACGGGCGGCTTCCACCGCCGCGTTCAGTGCCAGGATATTGGTCTGGAAGGCGATGCCGTCGATCACCCCGATGATCTCGGCGATGCGGCGCGAGGAGCCGCTGATCTCGTCCATGGTGCGCACCACCTGGGCCGAGGCCTCGCCGTTGTGCTCGGCCGCCCGGGTGGCGGCGTCGGCCAGTTCGCGGGCCTGCTGGGCGGTCTCGGCGTTGTGGCGCACGGTGCCGCTGAGCTGCTCCATCGAGGCCGCGGTCTCTTCCAGGCTGCTGGCCTGCTGCTCGGTGCGCTGGCTCAGGTCGGCGTTGCCGGTGGCGATCTCGGCCGAGCCGGTGGCGATGCTGTCGCTGCCCAGGCGCATGCGGCCGACGATCTCGGCCAGGCGGGCGTTCATCCGGCCCAGGGCCTCGAGCAGGCGGGCGGCCTCGTCGCGGCCGTTGGCGACCACGCGGGCGCGCAGGTCGCCCCGGGCCACGGTTTCGGCCAGGTCCACCGCCTCGTCGAGCGGGCCGGTGATGCTGCGGGTGATCGACCAGGCCAGCAGGGTCCCGCCCGCCAGGGCCAGGGCGCTCAGCCCGGCCAGCATCGCCAGCGAGCGCTCGAAGGCGGACTGGGCGCTGTCACGGGCCTCGGTCGCGCCGCGCGCGTTGAGTTCCACCCCCTGGGTCAGGCCCTTGGCCACCGCGTCGAACCGGTGCGCCGTGTCGCCGATGGCCAGGGCCCGGGCGGCCACCATGCCGGGCTCGCCCTCGTCCGAGGCGGCCAGCAGCAGCGAGTCGGCCTCGGCGTAGGCCTTCCAATCGCGCAGCACCCCCTCCAGCAGGCGCCGCTCCTCGTCCGAGGACACCAGCTTCTCGTACCGCGCCAGGGCCGCGGGCCAGGCCTGGCCCATGATCTGGTCGTGGTGCTCGCGCTGCGCGCGCTTTTGCTCGGCGCTGTCCTCCAGCACATGCTGGATCGAGCTGCGGCGCGCGGCATTGGCGATCGCGCGCATCTCGCCCAGCGCCTGCACGCTGGGCAGCCAGTTGTCGCTCAGGTCCCGGGCCTGGCCGTTGACGGCCCGCAGCTCCCAGGCGCCCAGGCCTGCCACGCCGCACAGCAGGGCCAGCACGAAAAGGAAGGCGGCGCCGAGTCGGCGGCCGATGGTGAGTTGCCGAAGCCAGGACATCTTGTCTCCTTGAGGGGCCGGTGGATCCGGTCGTCCCTGCCCGGATCATCCCGGCCCGGCCTGGCCTGCAAAGGGTGGAACAGGCCGGCGGGCGTGCCGCATTTCGCACGCCGGGTCCCGCCGGCCGAGGACGGACGAGCCCGGTTGGCACGTTCCCTGCTCATGAATGGGCCATCAGCGGAAGCCGTCTTGGTGGAGTGTGGGCACTGACATCGGGTCGATCGGAGGTCCCGTCGACCACCCCATGGCCCCGGTTCCGGGGCGTCGGTGAGGGCTTTTGCGACGTGTCAACACCCGCCGCCAATGGCCTTGCACCCGCCCTCCGCCCCCTTGCGTCCCGGGCGGAAAGGACGATGATGCGCGGCTGTGAATTTCGACAGCCTTTCGCCCATGAGCCGCACGCGAACCGCCCCCCGCCAAGCCTCCCTCCTCGACACCCTGCCGGCCCAGCCGATCAGTGAAGAGGTCCTGATCGAGAAGTACGCCAAGGGCGACGAACGGTCGGTCGACGAGGTCCGCGCCCGCGTGGCCCGCGCCCTCGCCGCGGTCGAGGCCCCCGAGCACCGCGCCCACTGGGAAGCCCGATTCTTCGAGGCCCAGCGCCGGGGCTTCGTGCCCGCCGGCCGGATCAACTCCGCCGCCGGCACCGACCTGACCGCCACCCTGATCAACTGCTTCGTCCAGCCCGTCGGCGACTCCATCGCCAGCGTCGAGGACGGCTTCCCCGGCATCTACACCGCCCTGACCGAAGCCGCCGAGACCATGCGCCGCGGTGGCGGCGTGGGCTACGACTTCTCCCGCATCCGCCCCAAGGGCGCCTGGGTGGGCTCGACCCAGTCCAGCGCCTCGGGCCCGGTCAGCTACATGCGGGTGTTCGACCGCTCCTGCGAGACGGTCGAGTCCGCCGGTGCCCGCCGCGGCGCCCAGATGGGCGTGCTGCGCTGCGACCACCCGGACATCGAGGACTTCATCCACGCCAAGGATGAAGGCGACCTGCGCAACTTCAACATCTCGATCGGCGTGACCGACGCCTTCATGCAGGCCGTGCTGGCCGGCGCCGACGTCGAGCTGACCCACCGCGCCGAGCCGGGCGACAAGCAGAAGGCCGCCGGGGCCTACCAGCGCGCCGACGGCCTGTGGGTCTACCGCAAGGTCGCCGCCAGCGCCCTGTGGGACCAGGTCATGCGCTCCACCTACGACCACGCCGAGCCCGGCGTGCTGTTCCTGGACCGCATCAACACCGACAACAACCTCTACTACTGCGAGACCATCGCGGCGACCAACCCCTGCGCCGAGCAGCCGCTGCCGCCGTACGGCTGCTGCTGCCTGGGCTCGATCGACCTGACGCACTTCGTGCGCAACCCCTTCGAGGCCGACGCCAGCTTCGACGACGCCGCCTTCACCGAGGTGGTCAAAGTCGCCACCCGCATGCTGGACAACGTGCTCGACGTCACCGTCTGGCCGCTGGAGCGCCAGCGCGAAGAGGCCGCCAACAAGCGCCGCGTCGGCCTGGGCTTCACCGGCCTGGGTGACGCCCTGGTCATGCTGAACCTGCGCTACGACACCCCCGAGGCGCGCGACATGGCCCGCCGCATCTCCGAGGTGATGCGCGACGGCGCCTACAACGCCAGCGTGGACATGGCCCAGGAACGCGGCGCCTTCCCGCTGTTCAACGCCGACATGTACCTGGCCGGCGCCAGCTTCGCCAGCCGCCTGCCGGCCTCGGTCAAGGACCGCATCCGCGAACACGGCCTGCGCAACTCGCACCTGCTGTCGATCGCCCCGACCGGCACCATCAGCCTGGCCTTCGCCGACAACGCCTCCAACGGCATCGAGCCCGCCTTCAGCTGGACCTACAACCGCAAGAAGCGCATGCCCGACGGCAGCTTCAAGGAGTACGCGGTCGAGGACCACGCCTGGCGCCTGTACCGCCACCTCAAGGGCGCCGACGCCCCGCTGACCCAGGCCTTCGTCACGGCGCTGGAGATGAGCGCCGAGGCCCACGCGCTGATGGTGGCCGCGGTCGCCCCCTGCATCGACACCGCGATCTCCAAGACCGTGAACGTGCCGGCGGACTACCCCTACGCCGACTTCCAGGACCTGTACGTCACCGCCTGGAAAAGCGGCCTCAAGGGCCTGGCCACCTACCGGCCCAACGCCATCCTGGGCTCGGTGCTCAGCGTCGAGCCCACCGCCACCACCGCCCAGCCGGCCCCGCTGTCCACCGACGGCGCCAACCAGCGCCTGAAGCTCGAGAAGCTGCCCAAGCCGGTGCTCACCTCGCTGCGCTGGCCCGGCCGCCCCGAGATGCGCGGCGGCAACCCGGCCTGGAGCTACATGATCCAGCACCCGCACGGCGACTTCGCGCTGTTCGTGGGCGAGCTGCCCGCCGAGGGCCCGGACGGCGGCCTGTTCGGCAAGAACCTGCCCTTCGAGGTCTGGGTCAACGGCGCCGAGCAGCCGCGCGGCCTGGGGGCGCTGGCCAAGACCCTGTCGATGGACATGCGCGTCAACGACCCGGCGTGGCTCAAGCTCAAGCTCGACGTGCTGTCCACCGTGGCCGAGGAGCGCAGCTTCGAGATGCCCTTCCCGCCGCATGGCGAGAAGCGCCTGTTCCCGGGCGTGGTCGCGGCCACCGGCAGCGTGATCCGCTGGCGCTGCGAGCAGCTGGGCGCCCTGGAAGAAGGCGGCCCGACCCCGGTGCTCGACGCCATGTTCAGCCGTGACGAGCCGCGCACCGGCAGCGCCGGCACCCTGGCCTGGGCGGTCGACATCGAGAACCCCGGCACCCAGGAGTCGTTCACGATGACCCTCAAGGAGGTCGCGCTGGCCTCCACCGAGTCCGCCACCGGCTACGTCACCCGTCCCTGCTCGGTCGGCTTCTCGGGCAACTACCCGCGCGCCTACGACGGTCTGGCCCGCCTGCTGTCGCTGGACATGCGCGTGATCGACCCGGCCTGGATCGGCATGAAGCTGCGCAAGCTGCTCAATGTCGGCGAGCCCCTGGGCCACTTCATGGCCCCGGTGCCCGGCGAGAAGCGCCAGCAGACCTGGCCGTCCACCGTGGCCTACATCGCCCGCCTGATCGTGCACCGCTACGCCATGCTGGGCGTGCTCGACGAGCAGGGCTTCCCGCTGCGCGAGATGGGCATCCTCGAGGCCCCGACCCCCAAGGCCGGCGCCGTCGGCGCGGTGGTCGCCCCGATGGCCGGCAAGCCCTGCCCCGAGTGCGGCAACGCCACGATGATCCACAAGGACGGCTGCGACTTCTGCACCGCCTGCGGCTACGTCGGCCAGTGCGGCTGACGTCGGTCTGAGGACGGGCCGCGCCCCAGGCGGGGGCGGTCCGGCCGGCCCGACCCGCGCCCCCCTCGGCCCTGCCGTCGGGGGCGCGGTGCTTTCCGGCGCGGCTGACCGGGGCGCGGCTCAGATCGCGGCCGCGGGGTCCTCGGGCACCGGGGCCGCGTGGGCGCGGCGATGCGGCGGCAGCGCGGCCAGCCAGCGCGGGACCTCGGCCGCCGGCATCGGCCGCGCGATCGCGTAGCCCTGCAGCAGGTCGCAGCCCAGCCGCACCAGGACCTCGCGCTGCGCGGCGGTCTCCACGCCTTCGGCCACCACCTCCATGCGCCAGGCGAACGACCGCCTCCAGCACCGCCTGCGCGTCGGCGTCGTCGGCCAGGTCGGTGACGAAGCTGCGGTCGATCTTGAGCTGACGCGCCGGGATGCTGCGCAGGTGGGCCAGGCTGGAATAGCCGGTGCCGAAGTCGTCGATCGACAGCCACACGCCCAGCGCGGCGATGCGGTCCATCACCGCGCGTTCGGCCTGCAGGTTCTCCATCATCGCCGTCTCGGTGATCTCGCACACCAGCATGGACGGCGACAGGCCGTGGCGTTCCAGCGCGGCCTGGATCCGCAGCGGCAGGTCGGGCTGGCGCAGCTGTTGGGGCGACAGGTTGATCGCCACCCGGCAGTCCAGGCCGTCGGCGTGCCAGCGGGCGAGTTGGGCGCAGGCCTCGTCGATCACCCACAGGCCGATCGCGCCGATCAGCCCGAAGCGCTCGGCCAGTGGCACGAACACCGCCGGACCGACCATCCCGCGCTGCGGGTGGTGCCAGCGCAGCAGGGCCTCGAGTCCGTGCACCCGGCCTTGCGCCGCGTCCACCTTGGGCTGGTAGTGCAGCGCCAGTTCTCCCCGCTCCACCGCCAGCCGCAGGTCCTGCTGCAGCCGCACCTGTTCGGTGGCGTCGCTCCCCATGGCCGGGTCGTAGACCACGCAGGTGCCCCCACCGGCGCGCTTGGCCGCCACCATCGCGGCGTCGGCGCAGGACAGCAGCCGCTGCTGGCCGTCGTCGTGGTCCGGGAACACCGCCACGCCCACCGAGCACGACAGCAGGAGCGCCTGGCCGCCGGCCGGGATCGGCCGCGCCAGCGCGCCGATCAGCCGCTGGGCCAGCGCCACGGCGGTGGCCTCGGCGTCGCGTGCCTCGATCATCACGACGAACTCGTCCGCGCCCAGCCGGCCCAGGGTGTCGCTGTCCCGAACCGTCTGGCGCAGGCGCTGGGCCACCTCGCACAGCACCGCGTCGCCCACCCGGTGTCCGTACGAGTCGTTGATCGGCTTGAAGCCGTCCAGGTTCACCACCATCACCACCACCCGGTCGGCGCCGCTGCCGCCGGCGAGTCCCTGCTCGCGCTGCGCGCGGGCCAGGCGGGCCAGCGCGTGCTGCAGCCGGTCGTCCACCAGGGCGCGGTTGGGCAGGCCGGTCAGCGGGTCCTCGAAGGCCCGGCGCTCCAGGGTGTCGTGCGCCAGGCGCAGGTCCTGGTTCGACTGCTGCAGCGATCGGGTCAGGAGACCTTCGCGGGCATGGGCCATCGTGTCGACGATGGACAGCAGCAGCGCACCGCCCAGCAGCCCGGCCGCGACCATCATCACCAGCACCACCAGCGGCTGGCCCGTCAGCCCCCCGCTGCTCAGGCAGACCGTGCCCACCGGCAGCCGCACCGCCGCCATCGCGCTGTAGTGCATGCCGCCCACCGCCGCCGCCATCGCCAGCGCAGCCGCCCCCTGCCAGGCCAGGCGACGCCGGCCGTGCAGCTCCCGCAAGAGAAAGAACAGACCCAGGGCCGCCGCCGAAGCGGCCCAGGCGATCGCCACCGAGGCCAGCACCCAGCGGCGGTCCCAGTCGATGCCCGGGGCCAGGTCCGCCGCGGCCATGCCCAGGTAGTGCATGGCGCAGATGCCGCCGGCCATCACCGCGCTGCCCAGCGCCAGCGCGGGCCAGCCCAGCCGCTCGCGCGTGGCGATGCCCAGGGCCACCGCCGCCGCCGCCACGGCCGCCAGCCAGCTCATCAGGGTGGGCGGCCATTGGTAGCCCAGCGCGAGGCCGGTCTCGAAGCCCAGCATGCCGACGAAGTGCATGGACCAGATGCCCGTGCCCAACGTGGCCGAGCCGCCCAGCCACCACAGGCGCCGCGCCAGGCCCCGGTCGCGGTGCACCCGCCGCGCCAGCTCCAACGCGACGAAGCTGGCGAGCACGGCCATCAGCAACGAGGCGGCCACCAGCCCGGGGTCGTGGGTGGTGGGCAGGTAGGCGGGGTCTCTCACCTCCGGGCTATCGGCAGCCGCAGTCCGGGCCTGAAGAGGGGGCGTGGGAAGGCTATCTCGACGATTGATTCAATCGAATGGATGGAATTTATTGTTTTATCCAAACTATCGCCCATCCCTTTCCCGCAGACGACAGGAGACCCTGATGAGCGAAGCCCAGTGCCCCTTCCACGCCGCCGGCGGTGCCCGTACCACCCACGGCGCCCGGTCCAACGCCGACTGGTGGCCCAACCAGCTGAACCTGGCGATCCTGCACCAGCACCAGCCGGTGTCCAACCCGATGGACCCCGACTTCGATTACGCCCATGCCTTCGGCACGCTGGACCACGCGGCCCTCAAGCGCGACCTGGCGGCCCTGATGACCGACAGCCAGGACTGGTGGCCGGCCGACTGGGGCCACTACGGCGGCCTGTTCATCCGCATGGCCTGGCACGCCGCCGGCACCTACCGCACCGCCGACGGCCGCGGCGGCGCCAGCACCGGCAACCAGCGTTTCGCGCCGCTCAACAGCTGGCCCGACAACGGCAACCTGGACAAGGCCCGCCGCCTGCTGTGGCCGGTCAAGCGCCAGTACGGCAACGCCATCTCCTGGGCCGACCTGTTCATCCTGGCCGGCAACGTGGCCATGGAGACCATGGGCTTCAAGACCTTCGGTTTCGGCGGGGGGCGTGAAGACACCTGGGCCCCCGAAGAGGACATCTACTGGGGTGCCGAGAAGACCTGGCTGGCCACCAGCGAGCAGCCCCACAGCCGCTACCGCGGCGAGCGCCAGCTCGAGCAGCCGCTGGCCGCGGTGCAGATGGGCCTGATCTACGTGAACCCGGAAGGCCCGGACGGCAAGCCCGACCCGGTGGCCAGCGGCCGTGACGTGCGCGAGACCTTCGCCCGCATGGCCATGAACGACGCCGAGACCGTGGCCCTGATCGCCGGCGGCCACACCTTCGGCAAGGCCCACGGCGCCGGCGACCCGCGCCAGGTGGGCCCCGAGCCCGAGGCCGCGCCGATCGAGGCCATGGGCTTCGGCTGGCTCAACAGCCACGGCAGCGGCAAGGGTGGTGACACCACCACCAGCGGCATCGAGGGCGCCTGGAAGCCCAACCCCACCACCTGGGACATGGGCTACCTGCGGGTGCTGTTCCAGTACGAGTGGGAGCTGGTCAAGAGCCCTGCAGGCGCCCACCAGTGGCGTGCGGTGAACGTGGCCCCCGAGGACCTGATCCCCGACGCCCACGACCCGTCCAAGCGGCACGCGCCGATGATGACCACCGCCGACCTGTCGCTGCGCTTCGACCCGGTCTACGAGCCGATCGCCCGCGACTACCTGGCCCACCCCGAGGCCTTCGCTGACGCCTACGCCCGCGCCTGGTTCAAGCTGACCCACCGCGACCTGGGCCCGAAGGCCCGCTACCTGGGCCCCGAGGTGCCGGCCGAGGACCTGATCTGGCAGGACCCGCTGCCCGCGGTGGACCACCCGCTGATCGACGCGGCCGATGCCCAGGCCCTGAAGGCCCGCATCCTGGCCAGCGGCCTGGGCGTGTCCGAACTGGTGTCCACCGCCTGGGCCTCGGCCTCGACCTTCCGCGGCAGCGACCGGCGCGGCGGCGCCAACGGCGCCCGCCTCCGCCTGGCCCCGCAGAAGGACTGGGCGGTCAACCAGCCGGCGCAGCTGGCCCGGGTGCTGGCGGTGCTCGAAGAGATCCAGGCGTCCTTCAACGCCGGGGCCAGCGGCGGCAAGCGGGTGTCGCTGGCCGACCTGATCGTGCTGGCCGGCAACGCCGGGGTGGAGCGCGCCGCGGCCGACGCCGGCACGCCGCTGCGCCTGCCCTTCGCGCCGGGCCGCACCGACGCCACGCCCGAGCAGACCGACGCCGAGTCCTTCGCGGTGCTCGAGCCGCAGGCCGATGGCTTCCGCAACTACGCCCCGACCGCGTTCAGCGTCTCGCCC
Source organism: Hydrogenophaga intermedia (assembly GCA_943371055.1). Classification (GTDB taxonomy): domain Bacteria; phylum Pseudomonadota; class Gammaproteobacteria; order Burkholderiales; family Burkholderiaceae_C; genus Ideonella; species Ideonella intermedia_A. The sequence goes on from CALRTJ020000019.1 coordinate 60,946, forward strand.
GAGGAGCAGCTGGTCGACCGCGCCCAGCTGCTGACCCTGAGCGCGCCGGAGATGACGGTGCTGGTGGGCGGCCTGCGGGTGCTGGGCGCCAACCACGGCGGCAGTGCGCACGGCGTGTTCACCGACCGCCCGGGCCGGCTGACGACCGACTTCTTCGTCCACCTGGTGGACATGTCCACCGCCTGGCGCCCGGCCGGCGAGAACCTGTACGAGGGCCGCGACCGCGCCACCGGCGCGCCGCGCTGGACCGCCACCCGGGTCGACCTGGCCTTCGGCTCGAACGCGCAGCTGCGGGCGATCGCCGAGGTCTATGCCCAGCGCGACGGCCAGGCCAAGTTCGTGCGGGACTTCGGCGCCGCCTGGACCAAGGTGATGCAGCTCGACCGCTTCGACCTGCACCGCTGAGGCCCGCGCCGCCGCCGCGCGGGCCTCAGCCCTCGCGCGGCAGGGTGGCGCGCATGGCCTGGGCCATCGCCGGGTGGCCACGCGCGTCCAGCGCGTCGGCCGCGCCCTGGCGGTCGGCCACGTCCTTGTTCTGGCTGAGCTTGGCCTTGCCCACCAGGGATGTGATCCGCACCTGCAGGCCGACGATCTGGCGCAGCAGGCCGTCGAGGTAGTCGGCCGGGGCGTCGCCCATCTTCCAGGGGCGGGGCTCGGCGGCCTCGTGCTCGCGGGTCAGGCGGGCCACCAGGCCGCGCACGAAGCGCTCGTCGTCGTGCACGCTCAGCGTGCCGTGGGCGTGCACCACCTCGTAGTTCCAGCTGGGCACCTGGCGGTGGGTGGCCTGCTTGCTGGGGTACCAGCTGGGCGAGATGAAGGCCTCGGCGCCGCGGAACACCACCAGCACCGGCGTGCCGTCGGGGCAGCGTTGCCACAGCGGGTTGTTCCGGGCGACGTGGGCGCTGAGCGTGCCCAGCGGGCCGGCCGCGGGGTCGAAGGCGAACGGAATGTGGTCGGCGTCCAGACCGTCGGTGCCGTGGCGCACCAGCATGCCCAGCGGGTGCTCGCGCATGAGGCGGTGCAGCTCGGCGGGGTCGGTGATGGCGAAGTGGGCGGGCAGGTACATCGGCGGGCCTGTGAAGCAGGGGGATGGACGGGGCTCAGCGGCCGGCCGCCAGCAAGGCCTTGGCCGCGTCCACCCGCAGGGCGAGCGGGGCGCGGGGGTCGCGCATCACCGCGCGCAGGAAGTCGGCGGGGTCGTCCTGGGCGGGCAGGTCCAGCGGGGCCGAGGCGCTTGGCGCGGGGACCTCCGGCGCCGGCTCGGCCGGGGCGGTGGCGGCCTGCAGCGCCGCGGCCACCGCGGCGTCGGGCACGCTGCGCAGCCCAGCCAGCAGCGCGGCCTGGCCCTCGGCCGAGGGCGGGAGGTCCAGCCAGGGCGTCTCGGCGAACAGCGGCGCCAGGTCGGGCGCGACGAAGGCCGACCAGCGCTCGTCGCCGGTGGCCTCGCCTGGCAGGGCCGGGGCCGGGGTGTCGGCGCCGGGCCAGGCCATGCGCAGGCGCGGCGGCACCCCGCCCAGGTGCTGCCGCGTCAGCGCCTCGGCCAGGGCCTGCAGATCGGCCAGCGGCCGCGGCGTGGCCAGCGAGAACCACAGCGCCAGCACCTGCTGGCCGTCCACCGCGATGGCCGGCGCGGGCCAGCCCCAGTCCTCCTGCACCGCGCGCCACACGGTGGCCAGCGCGGCCCAGTCGGCCGGGGCGCGCAGGCCCAGCACCAGGGTGCGGGCCTGGCCGGCGCCGTCGGTCAGGGCGCCGCCGGGCAGGCGGTAGAGGCGGTCGATCTCGTCGTGCAGTCGGGACATGGCCGCCACTCTAGCGCGGTGGCGGCCTGCGGGCTCAGGCCTCCAGGGCCGCCCAGGCCGCGGCCAGGCGCTGCTCCAGGGCGCGGCGCTCGGCCTGCAGCGCGGTCAGCTGTCGGCGCCGCGTGCCGGCCTCGGCGGTGACTTCGGCCAGTTCACGCACCAGCTGCAGTCGAACCTCGGCGTCCTCGCCGTCCTGGGCGCAGGTCCCCAGGGCGGCCAGGGCCTCGCGCAGCTCGGGCAGGCGATCGGACAGGTCCTCCAGCGCCTGCTCTGCCGACCCGATCTCGTCGCCCAGCCGTTCGTCCTGCCGCAGCAGCGGCAGCAGCGCCTCGGCCGCCGGGCGCTGGTCGGCGTCGGCCAGGGGCTCCGCCGTGCCGGGCTGCAGCCAGCGGGCCAGTTCGGCCGCGCGCGCCGGGCGGCTCAGCGGGCGGCATTGCGCCTGGCGCCAGCGCAGGACCAGGGTCACCCGCTGGCCGGCCGGGCAGTCCAGGGTCCAGCGCAGCCGGCCCCAGCGGCGCTCGGGCAGGGCCGGGGGCAGCCATTCGCCGCCGTCGGGCAGTTCGTCGGCCTCGATCACCAGGCGTTCGTCCTGGCGGGTGCGGTTCTCCACCGTCCAGGTCTGCCGGGTCTCCTCGGTCAGCAGGCAGAGCTGGGCCCGGGCACCCAGGCGCCAGCGCAACGCCGACGCCTGACGGGTCTCGCGCTGGCCCAGCACCAGACCCGGGGCCTCGGCAAAAGGCAGCGACAGCGCCGCCCCCTCGGGCGTGGCCTCGACGCGGCCGCCTCCGCAGTGGCCGCCGGCGTCGCTGACGGCCAGCGGCCCGGGCTCCAGCGGGCCCGGGCCCGGGTGGACCAGGCGCAGGGTGCGGCAGGCCCGGCCGTCCACCGCCACCAGCTCCACCTCGCCCTCCAGGTCGTGGCCGAACAGCGGCACCATCGCGCTGCCCCCGGCGGCCAGCGTCAGCGGCTCGGGCAGGGCGTGGCCTTCCAGGGGGCCCATCCGGACCGGGCCCGAGGTGTCGGGCGCCAGCCGCGCCGGCGCCCAGTCCACGAAGGCCTCGCGCTCCGGAGCCATGGACGCAGAGCGGCAGACCGCCATGAGCGGGTCCAAGGCCGCGTGCGGGCGCGGGGCGCGGCCCGGCTCGTCCCCCGGCGCCGCGGCCAGCAACGAGCCGCGGGTCGGCAGCGGCCGGCCGGTCACCAGCTCCACCGCCACGTGTTCCAGGTCTTCGGCCAAGGGGTTGTCGACCACGGCCCAGGCCTGCAGCTGCACCGGCAGGCGATCGTGGGCGTCGGCCCGGCCCAGGTGGGCGCGGTAGCCCACCCGCCACGGCGCGCAGGGCACCAGGCCCGTCAGGGCCAGGTCGTGCCGGCCGGGGTTCAGCCGCAGGTGCAGCGCCTGGGTGCCCTCGGGCCGCTGCAGGCGCTGCAGCGCGGCCTCCAGGTGCCGGGCCAGCGCGGGATCGACCGGGCGCAGCGACTCCAGCGCGTCCAGCGGCAGGCTGCGCAGGGTGCCGTCGTCTCCGCACAGCAGCAGGCGCAGCGGCGCGGTGTCGGTGGCGGTCTCCAGGCCGGCCACCCGGCCCTGGTGGCGCTGGCCGCCGCGCTCCACCACCACTTCATGGCCCTGCCAGGACTGCAGCAGCGCGGCCCGGCCGTCCTGCGGGCGCAGCTCGGTGGGCTGTGCGCCGGGGCGCCGGGTCCCGCCGACATGGCCGATCGACAGCACCCGGCTGTCGGTGCCGGGGGCCGGGTGCAGGGTGCAGCTCTGGAGCAGGGTGTCCAGGTCGTCGGCGGCCACCGTCAGCGTCAAGCTGTCGCCTTCAAAGCGGGCGTGGCGCAGCCAGCGCGCCACGCCGTGGCGGTACAGGGTGAGCTGGCGCACGGGGGCTTGGGCAGGGGCGGTCATCTCGGGGCTCCTCGGGGTGTGGGTGATCAACGCAGGGTGGCCAGGGCCTGGCCGGCGTGCAGGTGCTGCTGGCGCAGCCAGGCGCGGGCGTCGTCCGGCGTGGCAAAGCGCGGGCGCGGGCCGCAGCCCGGCGCGGCCGGGTCGTCCACCAGGCCGCCGGCCAGCCACACGCCGTGCTCGAACAGGTCCCAGCCGGCCATCGCCACGGTGCGCGGCGGGTGCGCCTGCACCGGGCAGCGGCGCTCGCAGGACCACCGGCCGGGGCGCAGGGTGCAGTGGTGCCCGCCCTCTTCCAGCGGCAGCTCCTGCAGCAGGGGACGCGGGTCCAGCCGCACCGGACGGGGCGACGGGGTCGGGGGCGCGGTCTCGGCCGCCGGCTCGTGGCGGCGGGCCCAGCGGTCCTTCACCGCGGCCGCCTCGGGGCAGGCGCGGTCGGGACACAGCAGGTGCAGCAGGGCGCGGCGCTCCAGCCGGAAGCCGTCGATCCAATGCCCCAGCTGCGCCACGCCGTTGCGGTCCACCCGCAGCTTGACGCTCAGCGTGCCCAGGCCCGGCAGCTCGCGCCGCTGCTCCACCTCGCGCCCGACCAGCGGGGGTTGCGGCAGTGCCGCCTGCAGGGCGCTTTCCAGTTCATCCAGCCACATCGCATGCTCCTGGCCCTCTCGGGCGATCGACCAAAAGAAAGATCGCACCGCGCATCCCGGGCCTGGGCCCGGGAGCGGAGGGTGCGATCACGTGGCGATCAGTGTGGGCCGCGGGTCGGCGAGGCGGCAAGGGCCGCCGTGGCCGGCGGGCGACAGCGGGGCTTGTCGGATGCGGCCGGTGGCGCTAAGCGCGGGCGCGCAGGGGCGTGCGCAGGGGCGTGCGCAGGGGGGCGGAACCAGCCCGTCCCGGGCGGGGCCTTCAGCCGCCGGGCAGCAGTGCGCGCAGCAGGCTGCGCAGCGGCCGGCCGGCCTTGCCGGCGCGGCAGGCCAGCACGATGCGCTGGGCGTGGCCGAAGCGCGCCGGCGCCACCGGGCGCAAGCGGCGCAGCGCCGGGGTGCCCTGCACCAGGGGCTCGGGCAGAAAGCCCACCGCCGCGCCGCTGGCCACCAGCAGGGCCACGCCCTCGACGCTGTCGGCGCGGGTGGCGTGGGCGCGGGCACCGGCGGGCAGCAGCGCGGCGGCGGGGCCGGTGTCGAAGTAGGGGTCGGTCACCAGCCGCACCTGGGCCAGCTCGGCCTCGTCGGGCGGGCGGCGGGCGCGGGCGTGCCAGGGGTGCCCGGGGCCGGCGTAGAGCTGGTTGGGCTCGTCCCACAGCGGGTGCTGCTCCAGCCCGCGCACGGCGGGACGGGCGGCGAGCACGCCGGCGTCCAGGGTGCCGGCCAGCAGCTCGCGCTCGATCTCCTGCGGGCGCAGGGTGCGCAGCTGCCACTGCAGGTCCGGGTGTTCGGCCTGGCAGCGGGCCAGGGCCTCGGGCAGGCTGCGGCCCGGGGCGCTCAGGGCCTCGGCGCCCAGCAGCGCGTCCACCAGGCCCAGGCGCAGCAGGGGCGCCGATTCGGCGCGCAGCGCGCCCAGGCCGCTCTCGAAGGCCCGCGCGGCGCCGAACAGGTCGGTCACCAGGCGCTGCAGCTGCTCGCCGGCCGGGGTCAGGGCGAAGCCGCCGCGGCCGCGCCGGGCCAGGGCCACGCCCAGCCAGGCCTCGGTCTCGCGCAGCTGCCGGCTGACGGTGGACAGGTCCACCCCCAGCGTGGCCGCCGCCGGCGACAGCCCGCCGGCCGACACCACCACCGCGAAGCTGCGCAGCAGGCGCAGTTCGCGCTCGCCCAGGCTGTCCAGGCCGGGCAGGGCGCCGCCGCTGAAGTCGGCGCGCAGCGCCACTGAACTGGTGAGTCGTGCCATGTGGCGGGCGGGGCGCATGGGCTACGCTGACCGCTTGTGTTCCGATGCCCGGGATTCTGACCCGCCGCCGCCATGTCCGACACCGCCGCCTCCCACGCCTTCGCCTTCCTCGACGAGGCCAGCTTCCTCAAGACCGGCCGCGCCGCGCCGGGCCAGCCGCCGCGCCGCTTCGGCCTGGCCGGCCTGTGCTGGGACGGCTCCACCACCAACCGCCCCGGCGCCCGGCTGGCGCCGCGGGCGATCCGCCAGGCCAGCCACATGCTGTGCGACGGCATCCACCCCTGGTTCGACACCACGCCGGTGGGCGCGGTGGACGACCTGGGCGACCTGGCCCTGCCCAACACCGGCCTGGTCGAGATGCGCGCCGCGCTGGCGGCGCAGCTGCCGGCCCTGCTGGCGCAGCGCCACATGGTGTGGCTGGGCGGCGACCACTCGGTCACGCTGCCGATCCTGCGCGCGCTGCGCCAGCAGCAGGGGCAGCCCCTGGCGGTGGTGCACTTCGACGCCCACTGCGACACCTGGGTCGACCATTTCGGCGAGCCCAGCGGCCACGGCACCTGGGTCTACGAGGCGATCCAGGAGGGCCTGGTGCGCCCGGACTGCTTCACCCAGCTGGGCATCCGTTCCTCGGGCGAGCGCGCGGCGCGCGAGTACGTGCGCGACCAGGGCGGCCTGATCTTCACCGCCCGCGACCTGCGCGGCCAGGACAGCCCGGCCGAGCTGGCCCCGGTGCTGGACGCGATCACCGCCCGCCTGGACGCGGCCGGCCAGCCGCCGCTCTACATCAGCCTGGACATCGACTGCCTGGACCCGGCCTTCGCGCCCGGCACCGGCACGCCCGAGCCCGGCGGCATGACCAGCCACCAGGTGCTCAGCCTGCTCGAGGGCCTGTCCGCGCGGCCCTGCGTGGGCATGGACTGCGTCGAGGTCTCGCCGCCCTACGACCACGCCGAGCTCAGCAGCCAGGCCGCGGCCCACTTCGTCTGGACCTACCTGTGCGGGCAGCTGGCGCGCGGCTGAGCCCCGCGGCCGGATAAGGGCCGGGTCCCCCGTCCATTTCGGGCAATCCGACGCGGTCGGCAGGCCGCACATTGGCGCCACGAGCGGGCGCCCGGCCATCGGGCCGTCCGTGTCATGGACGACTTGATGGAGCGCTGCCCATGCAGACCCTCTCCCTGCGGGCCCGGCTGGGCCTGGCCTTCGGCAGCCTGGCCGCCCTGGTGGTGGCCGTGTCCACCCTGGCGGTGCTGGAACTGGCCGACAGCCACGAGGCCTTTGCCGACCATGTGCGCCAGAGCGCACGCCGCACCGAACTGGCCCACGACCTGCTGGACGCCGCCCAGGCCCGCGCGCTGGCGGCGCGCCAGCTGCTGCTGAGCGACCCGGGCCCGGGCCGCGAGGCCCCGCAGGCCGCCGCAGCCGCGGGCCAGAAAGCGCTGGACCAGGCCCTGAGCGCGCTGCGCGCCGCCGCCGACCGCGACGATGACGTCGACGACCGAGAGCGCGCACTGCTGGCCGCCCTGTCGGCGCTGGAGGGCCGCTATGCGCCGCTGGCGCGCGACATCGTGGCCACCGCCGTGCGCGGCGACGCCGAGGCCGCGCGCCGCCGGCTGCTCGACGAGTGCCAACCCCTGCTGGGTCAGCTGCTGTCGGCGGGCGACGCCTACCTGCACCACCTGAAGGGGCGCTCGGAGGCCGAGGTCGACGCCGCCGAGGCCGGCTACGCCCACAACCGGCTCGTGCTGCTGGGCAGCGGTGCATTGGCCACTTTGCTGGCGGCAGTGCTGGGCCTGTCGATCACCCGCTGGGTGCTGCGCGCGCTCGGGGCCGAGCCGACCGCGCTGGGCGCGGCCGCGCAGCAGGTGGCCGGTGGCGACCTGCGGCCCCTGCCCGGCGGGCACGCGGCCCCCGAGGCCAGCGTGCTCCAGTCGCTGGCCGGCATGCAGGATGGGCTCTCGCGCCTGGTGGGCGAGGTGCGGCAGTCCTCCTCACTCATCGCGACGGCCGCGGCCCAGGTGGCCGTGGGCGGACAGGAGCTGTCGCAACGCACCGAGGAGCAGGCCTCGAGCCTGGAGCAGACCGCCGCGGCGATGGAGCAGATCCACGGCGGGGCCGACAACAGCGTCGCGGTGGCGCGGCAGGCGCGTGATCTGGCCGGGGTCGCCAGTCAGGCGGCCGAGCGTGGTGGGGCGGTGATGGCCGAGGTGGTCGACACGATGGGCCAGATCAGCGCCAGCTCGCGCCGCATCCAGGACATCGTGGGCGTGATCGACGGCATCGCCTTCCAGACCAACCTGCTGGCCCTGAACGCCGCGGTCGAGGCCGCCCGCGCGGGCGAGCAGGGACGCGGCTTCGCGGTGGTGGCGGGCGAGGTGCGCGGCCTGGCCCAGCGCAGCGCGGACGCCGCGCGGGAAATCAAGGGGCTGATCGGCGAGAGCGTGCACCGGGTCGAGACCGGCGCCGGCCTGGTGGGCCGGGCGGGTGCATCGATGGAGGACATCGTCGGCCAGGTGCGCCAGGTGGCGCAGCTGATCGGCGAGATGTCGTTGGCGCACGACGAGCAGCACCAGGGGCTGGGCCAGATCGCCCGGGCCATGGAGCAGCTCGACCAGGTCACCCAGCGCAACGCCGCCCTGGTGGAGGAAAGCTCGGCCGCGGCCGAGAGCCTGCGGGTGCAGGCCGCCGCGCTGCAGGCGCTGGTGCAGGTCTTCCAGCTGGCCGACGGGCCCGGCGCGGCCGTGCCCGCCTGAGCGTCAGGCCAGCGCCGCCGCCATCGCCTGCGCCAGCGGCGTGGTCGGGCGGCCGATCAGGCGCGACAGCGCGCGGCCGTCGTCGAACAGGCCGCCCTGGGCCGCGCCGGCGTCCGAGTCGGCCAGCAGCGCGGCCAGCGGGCCAGGCAGGCCGGCGCCGGCCAGGGCCGCCTCGAACTCGGCCGTGGGCAGGTTGACGTACGGGATCTCGCGGCCGCTCTGGCGGCCCAGCTCGGCGGCGAAGCCGGCCAGGGTGTAGGCCTCGTCACCGGCCAGCTCCAGCACCGTGCCCGAGACCGGCGGGTCCAGCAGCACCGCGGCGTCGGCCTGGGCGTAGTCCAGCCGGGTGGCCGAGGCGATGCGGCCCTCGCCGGCGGCGCCGATGAAGGCGCCGTGCTGCAGCGCGGGTGGCACGCTGGCCAGGTAGTTCTCGGTGTACCAGCCGTGGCGCAGCACCGCGTGCGGCAGGCCGCTGGCGCGCAGCGCCGCCTCGGTGGCGGTGTGCTCGCGTCCCAGCGCCAGCGGCGTGGTGTCGGCGCGCAGCAGGCTGGTGTAGGCCACGAAGCCCACGCCGGCCTGGTGCGCGGCGTCGATCACCGCCTGGTGCTGCGGCACGCGCTGGCCCACTTCGCTGGACGAGACCAGCAGCAGACGCTGCACGCCCGCCAGGGCCGGGGCCAGGGTGGCGGGCCGGTCGTAGTCGGCGGGGCGCAGCTGCACGCCCAGCGCGGCCAGGTCGGCGGCCTTGGCGGGCGTGCGGACCAGGGCGACGATCTGGCCGGCGGGCACGCCGCGGGCGATCAGCTGCTGGATGACGAGGCGACCGAGCTGGCCGCTGGCACCGGTGATGGCGTACATGGGGACTCCTGTTCTGGGAAGGGGTTTCAGTGACGGACGCCATGGTGCCTGTTAAGCTAACCATTGGTAAGTACGCACCAAAAGGTTAGCGCCATGAGCCCCGCCCTCGCCGCCTGCCGCGGCAACCTGTTCGCCCCCGATTGCCCCTCGCGCCAGGTGCTGCAGCACGTCACCAGCCGCTGGGGGGTGCTGGTGCTGGTGGCGCTGGCCGATGGCGAGCGCCACCGCTTCTCGGCCCTGCGCCGCACCATCGGCGGGGTGTCCGAGAAGATGCTGGCCCAGACCCTGCAGGGCCTGGAGGGCGACGGCTTCGTCGAGCGCACGGTGCACCCGGTGGTGCCGCCCCATGTGGACTACCGGCTGACGCGCCTGGGCCGGCAGGTGGCCGGCCATGTGCACGAGCTGTTCGACTGGATCGAGGCCTCGATGCCCGCGATCGAGCGCGCCCGCCGCCAGGCCGGGGCCGAGGCCTGAGCGGCCCTCGCCGCCGATTCAGCGCGGTGCCGACGGGGGGCTGAACGCGGCCTGCCAGGCGGCCTCGGCGCGGGCGCGCTGCGGCGGCGACAGCAGCGCCAGGCACTCGGCCCAGCGCCGCGCCAGGTCGTCCATCTGCTGGGCCCAGTCGCGGGCCTCGTCGGCCTCGGCGCGCAGGTCGCGCCCGATGTCGACCACCGCGCTCAGCACCGGCGGCCGCGGAAACAGCAGGCGCTGCACCCGGCGCGCGTGCAGCTGCTGGGTCAGGTCCAGCTCGTCCAGCACCGCCGCCAGCGCGGCCTGGCGCGGCGCGTCGGGCGCCAGGGCCTCGCGTTCGGCCTGCAGGCGCTGCGACCACAGCAGCCAGGGTGAGGGCGGGGCTTCGGCGGCGCTGCGCTCGGGGCGCGGCGTGGCGCCCCGCGGCGGGCCGCCGCCGGGCCCCATGCCGCCCATGCCGCCCATGCCCCCGCCGGGGCCCATGCCGCCCATGGGCTGCGCCCGGGCCGCGGGTGGGGCCGCGGCCAAGGCCAGGGCCAGCGCCAGGGCGGCACCGGCCGGCCACGGTGCGCTGGCGGAGCGGGGAAGGGCGAGGCGGTCCGGGCCGCCGGGGTGGGGGTGTGCGCTGCTCATGGCCCCAGTCTGGGCGGGCCGCCTTGCGCGCCGGTGGCCCGGAGGTGAAGCCTTGTGAACCGGGACGCGTCGCCGGGGCGTCGGTAACATGCGGGCCAGCCCGGCGCGGCCGCGCCGGCCCTTGCCCCGACCGGTCCCGATGCCCGTTCCCCGATCCCTGGTGTTCCGCTGTCTGCTCGTCCTGGGCCTGCTGCTGGGCGGCGGGTGCTCGTCCGCCCGCGCCGAGGGCATCACCGTGGCCGCTGCCGCCGACCTGAAATTCGCGATGGACGAGGTGGTGGCGGGCTTCTTGCGCACTGCGCCGGGCGACGAGGTCGAGGTGGTCTACGGTTCCTCGGGCCGCTTCCATGCCCAGATCCGGCAGGGGGCCCCGTACGACCTGTTCTTCTCGGCGGACATCGAGTACGCCCGTGACCTGGCCCGCGCCGGTCTGGCCGCGTCGCCCGTGCGGCCGTATGCGGTCGGCCGCCTGGCCTTGTGGAGCGCTGCCAGCGACGCCCGCCCGCTGACCCTCGCCAGCCTGGCCGAGCCCCGCTTCGCGCGGGTGGCGATCGCCAACCCGCGCCATGCGCCTTATGGCCGTCGGGCCGAGGAGGCGCTGCGTGCCGCCGGGGTCTGGGCGGCGGTCGAGCCCAAGCTGGTGCTGGCCGAGAATGTGGCCCAGGCCGCGCAGTTCGTGCAGTCGGGCAGTGCGCAGGCGGGCCTGATCGCGCTGTCGCTGGCGATCCGACCCGAGCTGGCCTCGCGCGGCGGCCATGTGCTGGTGCCCGCCACGCTGCACCAGCCGCTGACCCAGGCCTTCGTCATCACCCGGCGCGCGGCCGGCAGTGCGCTGGCCCGGCGCTTCGCCGACCACGTGGCCGGCCCGGCCGGCCAGGCCGTGCTGGCCCGGCACGGCTTCGCCCCGCCGACCGAGTGAGCCCGTCGCCGCCCATGCTGTCCCCCGCCGACCTCGAGGCGCTCTGGCTGACCCTGCGCCTGGCCACCGTGGTGACCGTGCTGCTGCTGCTGCTGGGCACGCCGCTGGCGTGGTGGCTGGCGCGCACCCGCAGCCGCTGGAAGGCGCCGGTGGCCGCGGTGGTGGCCCTGCCGCTGGTGCTGCCGCCATCGGTGCTGGGCTTCTACCTGCTGCTGGCGATGGGGCCCCAAGGGCCGCTGGGCCAGCTCACCCAGGCGCTCGGTTGGGGCTTGTTGCCGTTCAGCTTCAGCGGCCTGGTGCTGGCCTCGGTGCTGTATTCGATGCCGTTCATGGTGCAGCCGCTGCAGAACGCCTTCGAGGCCATCGGCGAGCGCCCTCTGGAGGTGGCGGCCACGCTGCGCGCCTCGCCGCTGGACGCCTTCTTCAGCGTGGTCGTGCCGATGGCCGCGCCGGGCTTTCTCAGTGCCTCGGTGATGACCTTCGCCCACACCGTCGGGGAGTTCGGCGTGGTGCTGATGATCGGTGGCAGCCTGCCGGGCCAGACCCGGGTGGTGTCGGTGCAGCTGTACGACCATGTCGAGGCCCTGGCCTATCCCCAGGCCCAGCGCCTGGCGGCCCTGCTGCTGGTGTTCTCGTTCGCGGTGCTGCTGGTGCTGCACCTGTGCCGGCCGCAGCCGCGCCGGGGGGGCTGAGGTGCAGCCGTTGCACGCGCGCTTCACGCTGGAGCGGCCGGGCTTCTCGCTCGACGTGGACCTGCGGCTGCCCGGGCAGGGCGTGAGCGCGCTGTTCGGGCCCTCGGGCTCGGGCAAGACCACGCTGCTGCGCTGCATCGCCGGGCTCGAACGGGCCGGCCGCGGCCGGCTCGAGGTCGATGGCGAGGTCTGGCAGGACGAGGGCCTCTGGCGCCCGCCGCACCGCCGCCCGATCGGCTATGTCTTCCAGGAGGCCAGCCTCTTTCCGCACCTGTCGGTGCTCGACAACCTGCGCTACGGCCAGCGGCGCGCGGGACCGGGGCCGGCCGAGGACCTGGAGCCGGTGGTCGAGCTGCTGGGCATCGGCCCGCTGCTGGCGCGCCGGCCCGAGCACCTCTCGGGTGGCGAGCGCCAGCGGGTGGCGATCGCCCGGGCCCTGGCCGTGCGGCCGCGCCTGCTGCTGATGGACGAGCCGCTGGCCGCGCTGGACCCGTCGCGCAAGGGCGAGATCCTGCCCTACCTCGAGCGGGTCCAGCAGTCGCTGGCCCTGCCGGTGCTGTACGTCAGCCACGCGCCCGACGAGGTCGCGCGCCTGGCCGACCACCTGGTGGTGATGGACGCCGGACGGGTGCTGGGCCACGGCCCCCTGGCCGAGGTGCTGACCCGGCTGGACCTGCCCCTGCGTCTGGGCGACGACACCGGGGCGGTGCTGAGCGGGCAGGTCGCCGAGGTCGATCCGCATTGGCAGCTGGCCCGGGTCGATGTGGGCGGTGGGCAGCTCTGGGTGCGCGACCCCGCGGTGCCGGTCGGGCGCACGGTGCGGGTGCGGGTGCTGGCCCGCGACGTGAGCCTGGCGCTGGACCCGGGCCGCAGCAGCATCCAGAACGTGCTGCGCGGGGAAGTCGACGCGGTGGCCGACGACACCCACCCTGGCCTGGCCCTGGTGCGGGTGCGGGTCGGCTCGGCCCTGCTGCTGGCGCGTCTGACCCGCCGCGCCATCGACCAGATGGCGGTGGCGCCCGGTCAGGCGCTGTGGGTGCAAGTCAAGTCGGTCGCGCTGCTGGAGTGAGCCGCCCCGCCAGGCGGGTCGGGCGCGACATATCTCACGGCCGGCGGGCGTTGGCGCCCGGGTCGGCCCCGGCGCCTGCCCACAATCGGCGCCGCACGCCGCCATGACCCAGCAACGACCCGACATCTGCTTCATCCAGGGCGTCTCCTACGCGCTGCGCAACTTCCCGCTCGAGCGCGCGCTGGCCGACCTCGGCCTGGAGGTGCTGCACGACGCCCAAGCGCCCGGACCCGACTGCTGGCGCGGCTATGTCGCGACCTGGGCCTGGCAGGGCGACCGGCTGTACCTGCTGTCGGTGCGCCGCCCGCACGACAACGGACCTGCGCGCTTCGGCGTCACCCGCAAGGTGCGCCACCGGCTGGCGGGCGACGCGCCCGAGCCCGGCCTGGCGCCCGACTGCGCCCGGCGCCTGCGCGACTGGCTGCTGGGCCCGCAGGCCGCGCCGCTGGCGGTGCAGTGGCCCGAGGCCCCGATCTGCCTGTGATCACCCGTCCTCGGGATCGGGCCATGCCGCCGCCGCATAGCTGCTAGCGGCCGGGGGGCGCTGGCCGGGGCGGCACCCGCTTTCCACAATCGGCCGCACACCGCTGCCGGCGTGGCGCCTTGCCGCGCCCGGGTGGCCCGAACCCCAGGAGACATCCCATGAGCACCCAGCGCGTCCAGGTCGCGATCATCGGCGCCGGCCCCTCCGGCCTGCTGCTCGGCCAACTGCTGCACAAGGCCGGCATCGACGCCCTCATCCTCGAGCGCCAGACCGGCGACTACGTACTGGGCCGCATCCGCGCCGGCATCCTCGAGCAGGTCACGATCGACCTGATGGACGAGGCCGGCGTGGGCACCCGCATGCACCGCGAGGGCCTGGTCCACCACGGCTTCGACCTGCTGTTCGACGGCCAGCGCCACCGGGTGGACCTGTCCGAGCTGACCGGCGGCCAGCACGTGATGGTCTACGGCCAGACCGAGCTGACCCGCGACCTGATGGACGCGCGCGCCGCCGCCGGCCTGAGCACCGTGTACGAGGCCCGGGACGTGGCGGTGCACGACTTCGACACCGACCGCCCCCGCGTCACCTACACCAAGGACGGCGTGGCCCACGAGGTCCACTGCGACTTCATCGCCGGCTGCGACGGCTTCCACGGCGTGTGCCGCGCCAGCGCCCCGCGCAGCGCGATCCGCGAATACGAGAAGGTCTACCCCTTCGGCTGGCTGGGCCTGCTGTCCGACACCCCGCCGGTGCACGAGGAACTGATCTACGTCTCCAGCCCGCGCGGCTTCGCGCTGTGCTCGCAGCGCAGCACCACCCGCAGCCGCTACTACCTGCAGGTGCCGCTGACCGACAAGATCGAGGAATGGACCGACGAGGCCTTCTGGCAGGAGATGCGCCTGCGCCTGGACCCGGCCGCCGCCGCTCGCCTGGTGACCGGCCCGTCGATCGAGAAGAGCATCGCCCCGCTGCGCAGCTTCGTCACCGAGCCGCTGCGCTTCGGCCGCATGTTCCTGGCCGGTGACGCCGGCCACATCGTGCCGCCCACCGGCGCCAAGGGCCTGAACCTGGCCGCCACCGACGTCAAGTACCTCAGCAGCGCGATCATCGAGCACTACGCTGAGCGCAGCGACGCCGGCATCGACAGCTACTCGCAGCGCTGCCTGCGCCGCATCTGGCGCGCCGAGCGCTTCAGCTGGTGGTTCACCCAGCTGATGCACCGCTTCCCCGACGAAGGCCCGATCGAGGCCAAGCTCAAGAGCGCCGAGCTGGACTACCTGATCCACTCGCCCAACGGCCTGCGCACCATCGCCGAGAACTACGTCGGCCTGCCGCTGGACTTCGGCGACTGACCTGCCCGCTCACGGCCCGGCCAGCGTCCGCAGCGCCTGCGGGTCCAGCAGCTCGATCTGGCCGTAGCCGCGGCGCAGCCAGCCGCGCGCTTCAAAGTCGCGCAGCACCTCGCTGACCGTCTGGCGCGACAGCGCCAGCATCGCGCCCAGCTGCTCCTGGTTCAGCGCCAGCCGGCGCTGGGCCTGTCCTTCGGCCAGCATGCCGTGGCCCTCGGACAGCGCCAGCAGCCGCGTGGCCACCCGCTGCGGCGCCGGCAGCGCGGCCAGCTGTTCCAGCCCCAGCATCAGCGCGCGCGACTTCTCGGCCAGCAGCCGCCCGAGGTGGCGCCACCAGCGCGGGTCGGCGTCCAGCAGCGCCTGCAGCGCCGCCTGCGGCACCTGCAGCAGCCGCGCCTCGCTGCGCGCCGTCACGTCGTGGGTGCGCGGGCCGCCGTCGAACAGCGTGATCTCGCCAAACCAGTGGGGGGCGCCCAGCACCTGCAGCAGCAGATCGCGGCCCTGCACATCCACCGCCCCCACGCTCAGAGAGCCCTCGAGCACCGCGAACAGGCCGTCGCCCGGGTCGCCACGGCGGAACAGCGGTGCACCGGGGGCCAGGCGGCGCTCGCGCGCGCCGGCCAGCAGCGCCAGCCGGTCGTCGGCGTCCAGGCTGGCAAACCAGCGGCCGGCGCACAGGGCGTCGTGCCAGGTGCGGGTCAGGGAAGGTCCGGGGGTGGGCATCACGGGCATTGTCGGGTGCCCGACAGTCAGCGCGGCCCCGGCTGCGAATACTGCGCCCCACCCGACCGTTGGAGGCCCCATGAAGACCCTGAACCAGCAGCTGATCCAGTACGCCCGCTACCACCGCGACCCGCGCAACATCGCCACCCACTTCGTCGGCATCCCGATGATCGTGCTGGCCGTGTGCGTGCTGCTGAGCCGGCCCGCGCTGGGCCCCTGGGCCAGCCCCGCGGTGGCGGTGGCGGTGCTGACCACGCTCTACTACCTGCGCCTGGACGGGCGCTACGGCCTGGTGATGGGCGCGGGCCTGGCCGCGGGCGTGGCCTTTGGCGCCCAGGCCGCGGCCTGGGGCACCACCGCCTGGGCCGGCACCGGCGTCGGCCTGTTCGTGCTGGGCTGGGTGATCCAGTTCATCGGCCACTGGTGGGAGGGCCGCAAGCCCGCCTTCGTCGACGACCTGATCGGCCTGGTCATCGGCCCGCTGTTCGTGGTGGCCGAGGCCGGCTTCGGGTTGGGCCTGCGCCCGGAGGTGCAGGCCGCCATCACCGAGGCCGCCGGCCCGGTGCGCCGCAACCCCCACGCCGGCACCCCGCTGGCCGGCCAGGCATGAGCGCCGCCCCGGCGCCGCGCTGGCACGGCTTTGACGACGTGCTGGCGGCCCTGCCGGGCCTGCCGCTGCAGGCCCCGCCGGACGAGGCCCGCGCGCTGGCGCGGGCGCTGGACCACTGCGCCCAGGGCATCGGCTTCTCGATGAGCGGCTTTCCGCGGCCGCGCCCGGCCTGGTTCCGCGCCAGCGTGGGTCCGCTGGTGTTCGCCCTGTTCCGCCTGAAGGGCCGCATGTCGCACGACCTGGCCGCGCCCATCCCCGGCGAGCGCCCGCACGACCCGGCCGAAGACCCCGCCGCCGCGCTGCAGCGCCTGCGCGGCGCGATCACCGCCTTCGGCGCCTGGACCGGGCCGTGGGCGCCGCACTTCACCTATGGCCACCTGGACCGGGCCGGCCACGAACGCGCCCACACCCTGCACCTGGCCGACCACCTCAAGGGCTGGTTGCCGGCGGACTGAACCGCGGTGGGCCGGGGCGCCTGACCCTGGCCCCGCCAGGGCCGCGGGGCGCTGGCTGGGCGCGCGGCGCCCGGCGCGCCACAATGCGCCGCGGCGGGCCGCCCCAGGCCCGCGGGAACCACGCGATGCGGCTGGGCTACACCATCGTCTACGTGCCACGGGTCGCCGACTCGCTGGACTTCTTCGAGCGCGCCTACGGCCTGCCGCGGCGCTTTCTGCACGAGAGCGGCCAGTACGGCGAGCTGGACACCGGCGCCACCACCCTGGCCTTCGCCGACCACGCGCTGGCCGAGCAGCATTTCCCGCAGGGCCATGTGCGCGCCGACCGCTCGGCCCAGCCCCTGGGCTTTGAAGTGGCCCTGGTCACCGACGACGTGCCCGCCGCCCACCAGCGCGCGCTGCAGGCCGGCGCGCAGCAGCTGGCCGCGCCCCAGGCCATGCCCTGGGGCCAGACCGTGTCCTGGCTGCGCGGCCCCGACGGCCTGGTCGTCGAGCTGTGCACGCCGGTCGCCGCCTGACCCCCCCACCACCCACTGCGGAGCCCACCCCATGATCACCGTCTCCACCACCGTCGCCGCCCCGCTCGAGGCCGTCTGGCAGGCCTACACCACCCCGGCCGACATCTGCGTCTGGAACACCGCCTCGCCCGACTGGCACACCACCCGCGCCAGCGTCGACCTGCGCCCGGGCGGCGCCTTCAGCTCGCGCATGGAGGCCAAGGACGGCTCCATGGGCTTCGACTTCGCCGGCGAGTACACCGTGGTCGAGCCGATGCAGCGCATCGCCTACACCTTTGGCGAGCGGACCGGAGAGGTCACCTTCACCCCCGGCCCGCAGGGCGTGGCGGTGCAGGTGCGCTTCGACCCCGAGAACGTCTACCCCGAAGAGGCGCAGCGCCAAGGCTGGCAGGCCATCCTGGACAGCTTCGCCCGCCACGTCACCGCCCGCGCCGCCGCCTGATCCCCACCGCCGTGTCCGACCCCGCCGACCTCTCGCCCCTGCTCGCCCGCACCGCGCTGGGCGACCGCGCCGCCTTCGAGGCCCTGTACCGCGCCAGCAGCCGGCATCTGTTCGGCGCGATCCTGCGTATACAGCCGGACCGGACACAAGCGGAGGAACTCTTGCAGGACGTCTACATCAAGGTCTGGCACCACGCCGGGGCCTTCGAGACCGGCCGCGCCCAGCCCATGGCCTGGCTGGCCAGCATCGCCCGCCACGCGGCGATCGACAGCCTGCGCCGGGCCCGCGCCCGCGTGCAGACCGTCAGCACCCCCGTGGCCGACGACGAGGACGACGCGCCCGACCTGCTGGCGCGCCAGCCCGACCCCGCCCCGGGGCCGCTGGCGCTGCTGCAGGACGCGGCCGAGCAGCGCCAGGTGCGCCACTGCGTCGGCGAGCTCAGCGCCGAGCAGCAGCAGTGCGTGGCGCTGGCCTACTACCAGGGCCTGTCGCACAGCGAACTGGCCGAGCACCTGGCCCAGCCGCTGGGCACCGTCAAGGGCTGGCTGCGCCGGGCCCTCCAATCGCTCAAGGCCTGCCTGGGCCGCGCCGCGGGGGTGGCCTGAGATGGACTACAGCCGACCCGAACGGGCCCAGCGCCTGGCCGCCGAGTACGCGATGGGCACGCTGCGCGGCCCCGCCCGCCGCCGCTTCGAGACCCTGCTGCCCGCCCACCCCGGCCTGCGCCAGGCCCTGGCCGACTGGGAGGCGCGGCTGGCGCCCCTGGGGGCCAGCATCGCCCCGCAAGAGGTGCCCGAGGCCGTCTGGCAGCGCCTGCAGGCCCGCCTGTTCGGCGCCGCCGCCGCGCCCGAGCCCTGGTGGCGCCGCCTGCTGCTGTGGCGCGCCTCCACCGGCCTGGCGCTGGCGGCCCTGCTGGCGGTGGTGCTGGTCGGCCCGCCCGCCGGCGAGGCCCAGCCGCCGCTGGTCATCGTGATGGCCGCGCCGGCCCAGGCGCCGCAGGCCGTGGCCGCGCGCTTCGTCGCCAGCGTCAGCCCCGACGGCCGGGCCCTGGTGCTGCGCGCGATCGACGCGCCCGCGCTGGACGCGGCCCAGGCGCTGGAGCTGTGGGCGGTGCCGCCCTCGGGCGCGCCGCGCTCGCTGGGCCTGGTGCGCCCCGGCGGCCCGACCCTGCTGCGCCGCGCCCACCTGCTGCGCGACACCGCGGCCTTCGCGGTCAGCCTGGAGCCCGCGGGCGGCTCGCCCACCGGAGCGCCCACCGGGCCCATCGTCTCGGTCGGCGCGCTCGAGCTCTGAGCCGGGCGCGGCCCGCCCGCGCCGGGCGGCCGAAGCCCATGCCGAGCTTGGGGTCTTGAGCCCCCCGGCGCATCCGATCGGCGCCGGCGTCCGTAACAGGGGGCATGAGACGCCTCGCCCCCCTTCTTGCCCTTGCCCTGGCCGCCCTGGCCACGGCCCCGGCCGCCACGGCCGCCACCCTCACCGTCCAGGTGCTGGGCGCCGACGGCCAGCCCGCGGCCCACACCGTGGTCGAGCTGGTCTCGCCGGCCCCGCCGCGCCCGCTGCCCACCGCCCCGGTGCAGGTGTCGCAGCGCGACGTGCGCTTCGTGCCCTTCGTCACCGCGCTGCCGGCGGGCGCCACCGTGCGCTTCCTGAACCAGGACGGCTTTGACCACCACCTGCGCTCGCTGCCCTCGGGGCCGCTGGGCACGGTGCCACCGGCCCGCAGCTTCGAGCTGCGCATGGCGCCGGGCTCGCCCGCCCAGCCCACCGCCGCCGAGCTGGTGTTCGAGCAGCCGGGCGTGGTCGCGCTGGGCTGCCACCTGCACGGCTCGATGCGTGGCCACCTCTACATCGGCCGCTCCGCCCACCTGGCCGTCACCGACGCCGAGGGCCGCGCCCGCCTGCCCGACGTGCCCGAGGGCCGGCTCGAGCTGCGCCTGTGGCACCCCGAGCAGCTGCTCGACCAGCCGCCGGCCAGCACCCAGGCCGCCGGCGAGGTGGCGCAGCCGCTGCGCCTGAACTTCACCCCGCCGCCGCCGCGGCGCGCCCGCCGCACCTGAGCCTGCGCACCTGAGCCCGCGCACCTGAGCCCGCGCACCTGAGCCCGCGCGCCTGACCCCGCCCCCGATCCATTCCCCCCCACGAGGAGCCCCCCGCGATGAACCGATCCCTTTCCCGCCGCCTGGCCGGCGCCGCCCTGGCGCTGCCCCTGCTGGCCCCCCTGGCCCCGGCCCAGGCCGACACCGGCAAGCTGCTGCTGACCGGTGGCGTCAGCAGCATCGACGGCGCCGCCGGCGGCGGCCTGACCCCCTGGGCCGTCACCGGCACCTACGCCACCGCCGGCGAGGTCGGCGCCAGCGCCTTCCTGACCGGCGTGAAGACCCAGGACTACGCGCTGCGCACGGCAGGCGTGGCGGTGTCGGTGGGCGACCGGGTCGAGCTGTCGCTGGCGCGGCAGGACTTCGACACCGGCCGCAACCTGGCGCCGCTGGGCCTGGCCGGCCTGCACCTCAAGCAGGACATCCTGGGCGCCAAGTGGCGGGTGGCCGGCGACGCGGTGCTCGACAGCGACCGCTGGATGCCCCAGGTGGCGCTGGGCCTGGAACTCAAGCGCACCCACGCGGGTGCGCTCGGCCCCACCCTCTACGGCCCGCTGGGCGCCAAGGACTCGGGCGTGGACGCCTATGTCTCGGCCACCAAGCTGCTGCTCGAGCACGGCCTGCTGCTCAACGGCACGCTGCGCCTGACCCAGGCCAACCAGAACGGGCTGCTGGGCTTTGGCGGTGCGCAGGGCGGCGGCGCCCGGCTGCAGCCCGAGGTCTCGGTGGCCAAGCTGCTGTCGCCCAGCCTGGCCATCGGCGCCGAGTACCGCGCCAAGCCCGACCACCTCCGCCGCTCGGTGCTGGGCACCGGCGCGCTGAAAGAGGACGACTGGTGGGACCTGTTCGTCGCCTGGGCGCCCAGCAAGCACCTCTCGCTCACCCTGGCCTATGTCGACCTGGGCCGGATCGCGCCCGCGGTGCAGCCGCGCCGCCAGACCGGCACCTACCTCTCGGCCCAGGTCGCGTTCTGACCCGCCGCCACCGCCTCACCGCCGCCTTCACCGCATCCACCGGAGCCCCTCGATGAACCGACCCTTCCGCACCGCCGCCGCCTCGCTGGCGCTGGGCCTGGCCGCCCTGGGCGCCAGCAGCGCCCACGCCGACGACAGCCTGTACCAGGCCTGGGGCCGCCAGGACGGCATCCGCGCCGTCGTCGACGACCTGCTCGGCCGCGCCACCACCGACGCCCGCATCGCCCACTTCTTCCAGAAGACCGACCGCGAGCACCTGGCCCGCCAGCTCACCGACCAGCTCTGCGAGCAGGCCGGCGGCCCCTGCCGCTACCAGGGCCCGTCCATGGCCACGGCCCACGAGGACATGGGCGTGCGCCGCGCCGACTTCAACACCCTGGTCGAGCTGCTGCAGCAGAGCATGGCCGCCAAGGGCGTCCCCTTCGCGGCGCAAAACCGCATGCTGGCCCGGCTGGCCCCGATGCACCGCGACATCGTCGAGCCCTGAGCCCGCCGGGCCGCGCCGCAGGGGCTTGCACCGGCCCCTGGGCGGACCGGCGGCGCCGGTGGGATGATCACCGGATGAGCCGATCCGTCCCCCTTTCCATGCTGGACCTGGTGGCCGTGCGCGAGGGCCGCTCGGTGGCCGACGCGCTGGCCGTGGCCCGCCAGACCGCCCAGCAGGCCGAGCGCCTGGGCTTCGAGCGCTACTGGCTGGCCGAGCACCACAACATGGCCGGCATCGCCAGCTCGGCCACCGCCGTGCTGGTGGGCCACATCGCCGGCGCCACCCAGCGCATCCGCGTCGGCTCGGGCGGCGTCATGCTGCCCAACCACGCGCCCCTGGTCGTGGCCGAGGCCTTCGGCACCCTGGCCGAGCTCTACCCCGGCCGCATCGACCTGGGCCTGGGCCGCGCCCCCGGCACCGACCGCGACACCATGCGCGCCCTGCGCCGCGACCGCGTCGAGACCGAGGACGACTTCCCGCGCGAGGTCGCCCAGCTGCAGCGCTACCTGGACGAGCCCGCCGACGGCCAGCGCGTCATCGCCATGCCCGGCGCCGGCACCCGCGTGCCGATCTGGCTGCTGGGCTCCAGCCTGTTCTCGGCCCAGCTGGCGGCCGAGCGCGGCCTGCCCTATGCCTTCGCCTCGCACTTCGCGCCGCGCCTGCTGATGCAGGCCCTGCAGGTCTACCGCAGCGCCTTCCGCCCCTCGGCCACCCTGGCCAAGCCCCGGGTCATCATCGGCGTGCCCCTGGTCGCCGCCCCCACCGACGACGAGGCCCAGTTCCTGGCCAGCAGCGTCTACCAGCGCGTGCTGGGCATCCTGCGCAACGACCGCCGCCGCCTGGGCCCGCCGGTCGACGGCTTCCTCGCCTCGCTCAGCCCCGCCGAACGCGCCGCCATCGCCGACTTCCTCGGCTGCGCCGTGGTCGGCGGCCCCACCACCGTGGCCCAAGGCTTCGCCCACCTGATCGAAGCCACCGGCGCCGACGAGCTGATGCTGGTCTGCGACGTCTACGAGCCCGAGCTGCGCTGGCGGGCGCTGGAGATCGCGGTGCAGGCCATGGCCACGCTGCCGCGCTGAGGCCCCCGCCCGCGCACACCCCGCCGCCTAGACTGCCGCCCACGAGCCGCGCCCCCGACGCGGCCAGGGAGTGCTGGAGATGCGGATGGAATGGCTGCGGCTGAAGACCGCCGTGGCGTGCCTGTTCGGCGCGCTGCTGGGCGGCGGCGCGGTGTTCAGCGCCCTCAAGGGCCTGTTCGTCGGTCAGGTCTTCTGCCTGGTGTGCCGCCGCGGCGCGCCGCCCGTGCCCTGGCGCCACGCCCCCGGTCTGTTCCTGCTCAACGAGTTGGTGCTGCTGGGCCTGGGTGTGGCCTGCCTGCTCGGCGTCTGGTTCGGCCTGCAGCGCCTGCTCACCGCCACCACCCCCGAAGCCCTTGAGCCCCCCATCCCGGCGCGCCGCCCGCCACGCCCTGGCTCGGTGCCCGCCCGCACCCACCCCCTGGGCCGGTGGCTGCTGCTGGCCCTGGCCTGGGCCCTGGTGGACCTCGCTGCCTTCATCGCCTGGGCGATCCACACCATGCCAGGCTCTGGCCTTGGCCTGCTGGGCCTGATGGCCAGCAGCATCGCCGTCTGGGGCGGCCTGCTGCTGCTGGCCGCCGGACGCGGCTGGACCCGGGCGGTGGGGGGGGTGGTGTTGCTGGGGGTGGTGGGGGCCTGGTTGGGGCGGGGCGGGGGCTGAGGCGGTTGGTTGGGTTTGCTTGTGGGCGGTGGCGGCTTCAGACTGAGGAGTCAGTCGACCGGCGCTTGAGCTGTTCAGCAGCGCGGCATTGCCATCGGCACCTGTGGCCAGCCAGGGAGCCGCCATTCGCAGCCGCAAGATCCGGCAAAGAGCCTTCGTGGGCACCAGGGCCGCCGCGCCGAGGCCTGGTTTCGGTCCAGCACGGCTTGCTCACGGCCTCGCGAACGAGAGCAGCGCTGTCTGCGCCGCACCTCGCGCGAGTTCGTGATGGTCAAGTCCCTGCAGCATGTAGGGCAGCAGCAGGCCTTGCGCTCTCAGCCAGGCGTAGCCGAAGAGCGTCGACCAGAAGCCGATCATGCGTTCCTGCACACCAGTCTCATCGAGCGTCGGCCAGCCTGCCATGGCCAGCTCAGAGAGCGAGGCGTAGGTGCCCTGCAGTGCGGGCAGCCGCGCTGCGGCTTCAGGTGCCCCGGTCACCGCGGCGTCGTACATCATCAGGAACAGCCGCGGATTCACTTCCGCGAAGCCCAGGAAGTGCAGACCGGCCGACTCCATCGCGGCGCGGGGATCGATGGCCGTCGCACGCATGTCGCGCAGGCCGTCGCGCAACTCGGCGTGGAGTTGATCGGCCAAGGCCACCAGCAGGTCGACCCGGTTCTCGAAGTGCCGATAGAGCGCACTTGGCGCCACGCCCAGCGCGGAAGCGACGTCGCGCATCGTGACGGCGGCGTGCCCGTGCCTCTCGACGAGGTCACGTGCCACCGCCAGGGCGGCCTCGGGAATGCCACCGTGGTGATAGCCGCGGCGCTGGGGGCCGGGCTCCTGGCCTCCTGCGCGGGAGGCGCGCTTGCTCATAGGGGGAATCCCTGCCACTGGAAACCGCTTTCCCGCTCTAAAGTGAACATGCTTCACATTATCGCGGAAGCGTGCAGCAGTCTCAAGATCTCAACAGGAAAGTGCCATGCTCGAACGACACCTCGTGCAGTCCGTCGGCTTCAGGAACGCCGGGCCCGAAGGGGCCCGCACCGGCTTCGAGTTCCGTCTTCGGCTGCCGTCGTACCGCGGCCTGCGGGCCAGCCTGATCGACGGCGTCGATGTGACGATCGACGGCGAACACTTCGACCATGCGCACAACCGCTTGGTGATTGCGGGGCGTGAGTTGGATCTCGCGGCGCTGCGCGAAGCGTCCGACCTGCGCTGGCCGATGGACGAGGTCGCAGTCGTCCGCGTGCACCGGCCAGGCGGGCTGAGCCCTGGCGTTCACGACATCGTCGTGGGCGTGCGGGTGCGCCAGTCGTACATCCCCATCGAATTCCAGCCTTCGGTCGTCATGGACCGCCGCACGGCCACCGTGGTGCTGCCCTGAGGCAGCGATTCCCGCACCGGACACACCCGACATGAGCAACCTATCCACCGGATTCCAGTACGGCGTGTCGCTGTACAGCTTCACCGACGACCTGGGCACCGTGATCGGCCTGGAGGACGCCTTCGAGGCGATCGCCGACCTGGGCGCCACCGGCATCGAGATCCTCGGCGAAGGCCACGTGCCGAACTATCCTGCGCCGACCACGGCGTGGATCGACCACTGGTTCGCGCTGCTGGAGAAGCACCGCCTGCAGCCCACGAACTACGGCTCGTGGATCGACACCCGACTGCGCCTCTCGCGTCCGATGACGGCGCTGGAGGGCGCCGAGGACCTGGCACGCGACATCCGACTGGCCAAGCTGTTGGGTTTCAAGTTCGTGCGCCCGAAAATCGGCGTGGTCTCGTTCGACCTGATGCCCGATCCGATCTGGGAGGAGGCGATCGAGCGCTGCCTGGACCTGGCCGCGCAGAACGACATCGTGATCTGCCCCGAGATCCACGCGCCGACGCCGATCCGGCATCCGGTCGTCGACGCCTACCTGGCCTTCATCCAGCGCACCGGCACGAAGCACTTCGGCCTGTTGCTGGACACCGGCATTTTCCAAGACCGGCCGCTGCCCACCGTGCCCTGGGAGACGCCGGAGATGCGGCGCGACTTCCTCAACGGCATCGCGGTTGATCCGCAGGACTTTCTGCTGATCGCGCCCCACGTGGTCTTCATCCAGGCCAAGTTCCATTCGATCACCGATGCGCTGGAGGACGAGCACATCCCGTGGCAGCGCGTGCTGCCGGTGCTGAAGCAGGCCGGCTACCGCGGCTTCCTGTCCAGTGAGTACGAGGGCGATCGCGCTCCGTGGCGCTCTCTGGAGCAGGTGCGGCGACAGCACGCGCTGATGCGGCGCATCGAGCGTGAGCTCGACACGCCGTCGGCCTGAACGGGAGCGCCGGATGCCGCCCCCACCACGCCGTGTCACCCGCAGCAGCGGCGCCGCGCTGATCGCGCTGGCTGCCCTGCCCACCATGGCCATCGTGTCGCTGGTGCCCAACCTGCCGCAGTTGTTCCAGCACTTCGGCGGCGTGGCCAACGCCGGGCTGTGGGTGCCGATGATCCTGACGCTGCCCTCGCTGTGCATCGCCCTGCTGTCGCCGGTGGCCGGTTGGTGTGCGGATCGCTGGGGGCGGCGGCCGGTGCTGCTGCTCTCGCTGGTGCTGTTCACCGGCATCGGCGTGCTGCCCATGGCCGTGCAGGAACTGCATGCCGTGCTGCTGACGCGGCTGGTCGTCGGCATCGCCGAGGCCGGCATCCTGACCTGCCAGAACGCCTTGCTCGGAGACTACTTCGAAGGCAGCGAACGCCAGCGCTGGCTGGGCTGGCAAAGCATCGTCAGCCCGGTGCTCGCGGCGGCGATGGTGTTGGCCGGCGGTGCCCTGGGCAACGTGGGTTGGCAGTGGCCCTTCGTGCTGTACCTGTTGGGCGTTCCGGTGCTGCTGTGGGCGGTGGTCAGTTTGCCCGAGCCTCAACGCGAAGGCCGAACAGCGGCCGCCGTGCCGACGGATGGTGCGAGGCCCGCAGGAGCCTTTCCCTGGGCTGCGGGCACGCAGGTGGTGGCCGTCACGATCGCCGTCTCGGTGCTGTACTTCGTGCAGGCGCTGCAACTCGGCCGGGCCTTCGGCGATCACGGCGTCGGCTCACCGGCCGAGATCGGCGTGTACGTCACCGTGGCCAGCCTGGGCGTGATGCTTGGCGGATGGGTCTTCACCCGGCTGCCAACGCTGGCCCTGCCGCGCATGCTGGCGCTGATCCTGGCGTGCTGGGCCGTCGGCTGGTCCGGCATGGCCTATGCCCCATCGCCCAAGACGGCGCTGGTGGCGTCGTGGGTGGCCCAGTTCGGCAACGGGCTGGCCATCCCGGCGCTGATCGGCTGGTCGCTCGGGCGCTTCGGCGATGCCCACCGCGGGCGCGGCATGGGCCTGTGGGGCGGAGCCTTCTTTGCCGGCACCTTCCTCAGCCCCCCGGTGGTGACGCTGGCCACCGGTGCGGCCGGCAGCTTCCTGGACGCCCTGGCGCTGCTGGGCGCGGTGTGCGCCTCCCTGGCCCTGGTGCTCGGGCTGATGAACAGGCGCCCAGGTGGCCGCCCCGCGCCGGCGGCTGGCACCTCCTCCTGAATGAACCACCTACCCCTCCGCCGATGAACATCCCTCGCAACCGCCCCTCCACTCCGCGCCGCCGCGTCGCCGTGATCGGCGCCGGCCCGGGAGGCCTGTCCACTGCCCTGGCCTTTCACCGCGCCGGCCACGAGGTGCGTCTTTTCGAGCGCAGCCCGCAGGTGCAACCGCTCGGCGGTGCGGTGCTGTTGTCGCTGCCGGTGCTGTCGGTGCTGCGCGACATGGGCGTCGACATCGACGGCCTGGGTGCCTACGGCGTGACCGAGTTCCGCAACCACCGGGGACGGCTGCGCACGCGCTTGCCGTTCAATGCGCGCGCCGAGGCCAAGGCGGGCATTCCCGGCTGGCACTACGGCATGCTGCGCTCGGCGGCGATCGAGCGCATGCTGGCCGTGCTGCCGCCCGAGTTGCTGCACCCGAACGCGCAGTTCACCCGTTTCGAGGAATCGGCCTCCAGCGTCACCGCGCACTTCGCCGACGGCAGCCAGTGGGAAGCGGATCTCCTGGTCGGCGCGGACGGCATCCGCTCTCAGGTCGCGCAACAGGTGTTCGGAGACCTGGGCTTGTTCCACTGCGGCATCACGGTGTGGCTGGCGTGGTGTCACTGCCCCGACATGCCGAAGGACGTCGGCTGGATCTCGCATTCGCGCAACGTGCAGGCCAGCTTTTTCCCGATCCTGCACGAGGGGCGACCGGCGCACGAGTGGTGGGTGGTGGAGCCCTGGAACGAAGGCCAGGTCTTCGACGGCGACCCCGAGGCGCACCTCAAGCGCCACTTGAAGGACTGGGCCGATCCGCTGCCCCGGCTGGCTGCGGCAACGGACTTCCGGCACAACTGCTTCCGTTGGGAGGTCTACAACCGACCGCCACTGCCCAGTTGGTCACGCGGCAGGGTCTCGTTCGTTGGCGATGCGGTGCACCCGGTGTCACCGTACGCGGCGTATGGCATGGGCATGGCCATCGAGGACGGCTGGTGGATGGCCAAGCAGTTGGAGGGCGCGGACCTGGCGGACCCGCAGGCGCTGGCTGCGGGGCTGTCACGCTACGACGCCCAGCGCGTGCACTTCACCAACCAGAATGCGATCCTGGCGCGGCGCATGGGCACCCTGTTCCATCGCACGCCCTGGCCGCTGTCGGTGCTGCGCGACGTGGTGTTTGACCACACCGGGTTCCTCGAGAAGGCGTTGGTGCAGAACTACCTGAAGGATTCGGAGCAACAGATGGAGACACTGCCGATCGGGGCTCCAGCAGGTGACGGGGCCATTGCACCGGCCGCGGCCGCCTTTCAGTAGAAGCCTTTGACGCCGGTCTTGTAGCGACGCCACCCAACCGCCCATCGGGGACGTGCAGTGTCGAGGGGCTGCAACGCGTTTCCTTGAACCATGCCTGTCATGGCCACGGCGATGCCGGGCCTTGCGACCGGTGTCGCAGGATTGCTCCTGGCCGACAGCAGGCCGTTGTCTCGCGTGGCTCGACGGACCGGAGTCGCTGCGTCGCGGTCTCACGTCGAGGTGAACGGTCGAGCCGCCTTGGCCGTGCGGGCCTCGTCAGCCGCCCGCCCTCTCGTCCACCACCAACCCCACCGCCACCGCCCGAATCCGCTCATCCACGTAATACCCCCCATGCTCCGTGTAGCGCAGGAACGCGCGGGCGCAGGTGGGGCATTGCCAGACGGTGCACAGGTTGTACGGGTGCCAGCGCGGGGCGATGGGGGCGTCGGGGGACCAGAGGTGGGTGCCGGCGGGGTGGTGTTCGTCCAGCGTGGGCGCTTCGATGGCCTCGTCGCGCAGGGTGGCCACCGGCTGCAGGTGGCTGGCGTCGCTGGCGCCGGAGAGGGATTCCCAGCCGGGGCAGCGCAGGCGTTCGCAGGCGGGGCAGGGGGTCGCCTGGGCGGCGGCGGCGAGCTGGCGCAGGGCGTCGGGGGTGGTCAGCGGCAGGGTCATGCGGCCGATTGTGGGGCGCGCGGGGTGGCCGCGGCGGCACGTTTGCAGGCGTGCACGCGTGCAGGCCTCAGCGCCGCAGGGCCTCGGTGGCCCAGGCGCCCAGCTGGTGCAGCGCGCCGGCCACGCGGCGGTCGCCGGGGTGGCCGACGTTCAGGCGCAGGTGGTGGGTGAAGCGGGCGTCGGCCGAGAACAGCACGCCGGGGGCGGTGCTGATGCCGGCGGCCAGGGCGCGGTGGTGCAGGGCCAGGGCGTCCACCGCCGGGGGCAGCTCCAGCCACAGGAAGTAGCCGCCCTGCGGCCGGGTGATGCGGGTGCCGGGCGGAAAGGCGCGGGCCAGCAGCTGCTGGGCGTGGTGCTGCTGGGTGGCCAGCGCGGCGCGCAGCTGGCGCAGGTGGCGGTCGATGCCGCCCTGGTCCAGGTATTCGGCGATCGCGCGCTGGGCCGGCAATGAGGTGGCCAGCGAGCCCATCATCTTCAGCCGCCGCACGTCGGCGGCGTAGCGGCCGGCGGCGGCCCAGCCCACGCGGTAGCCGGGGGCCAGGCACTTGGAGAAGGAGCTGCAGTGCAGCACCAGGCCGTCGCGGTCGAAGGCCTTGGCGGGGGGCGGGCGCTGGGCGCCGCCGTGCAGCTCGCCGTAGACGTCGTCTTCGATCAGCGGGATGCCGTGGCGCGCCAGCAGGGCCACCAGGGCCTGCTTGCGCGGCGTGGGCATCAGGGCGCCCAGCGGGTTCTGGAAGCTGGGCATGAACCAGCAGGCGGCCACGCGCTCGCGCTGCAGCAGGGCCTCGAGCGCGGCCAGGTCCACGCCCTCGACCGGGTCGGTGGCCACCTCGATGGCGCGCAGGTGCAGGCGCTCGATGGCCTGCAGCGCGGCGTAGAAGGTGGGCGACTCCACCACCACCACGTCGCCGGGGCGGGTGACGGCCTGCAGGCACAGGTTCAGGGCTTCGAGGGCGCCGTTGGTGATGACCAGCTCGTCGGCGTGCAGGGGCAGGCCCTGGCGCAGCAGGCGCTCGCCCAGCGCGGCGCGCAGGCCTTCGTCACCGGCGGTCAGGGCACCGGTGATCTGGGCTGGGGACAGGCGGCGCATGGCGCGGGCGCCGGCGCGGGCCAGGGCGTCGAAGGGGAACAGCGCGGGGGCGGGGAAGGCCGAGCCCAGGGGCACGACGTCGGCGTCGCGGGTGCTGCCCAGCAGCTCGACCACCAGCTCGCTGACGGCCACCGGCCGGGGCTGGTGGTCGTCGGGCGCGGCGGCGGCGGGCAGGGGGTGGCGCCGGCCGGCCGCCGCCACGTAATGGCCCGAGCGGGCGCGGGTCTCGACCAGGCCGCGCGTCTCCAGCACGCTGTAGGCCTGGAACACGGTGGCCGGGCTGACGCCCCAGGTGGCGCAGGCCTGGCGCACCGAGGGCAGGCGCGCCCCGGCGGGCATCGCGCCGTCGGCGATGGCCTGGGCCAGCTGGGCGGCCAGGCGCTCGTAAAGCCGTTCGGGGGTGGGGGTCAACTGATACGGTCGGTTTGCCTGAATCCTGGATCTTACGGTTCAGATGGCCGGCGGGCACGATGCCCCTCATGCCTTCCACCCCGTTTCCCGCCCTGGCCGACGGCCTGCCCGCCCTGGCCGACGGCCTGCCCGGCCTGGCCCGCGCCGGCCTGCTGGACCCCGCCACCGACCCGGCCGCGCTGGCCGCGGCGGCCACGGCCCTGTGGGCCCGGGCGCCCGCGCTGGCGGCGCGCTGGCGCAGCCAGCGCCTGGCCATCGCGCTGCTGCACCACGCCCGCAACCCGGCGCTGGCCGGGCACTGGCTGCCCGCGCTGTGCGCCGGTGAACGCGCCGCCACCCTGCCGCTGCCCCTGGACGCCCCGCCGCTGCAGGCCCATGACACCGGCCGCGGCTGGCGCCTGAACGGGCGGCTGCCCGGCTGCGCCAACGCCGACCCCGACGGCTTCACCCTGCTGGCCCCGGTGGGCCTGGACGGGGGCACTGCCTGGGTCGCGCTGCGCAGCGAGGAGGACGGCCTGGACCGGCTGCCGCCCGCGCCGGACCAGCAATGGCCCTGGTCGCGCGCCGCCATGGCCGGCGAGCTGCGCTGCCGCGGCGTCTTCTTCCGCGAGGACGAGGCCCTGGGCCTGTCCAGTGCCGCGGACCTGCTCGAACCCCTGCGGGCCCTGCTGTCGCCCGCCCACCGGAGCCCCTGATGAACCCGCTGTTCGCCCCCGGCGGCCTGCTCGAGACCGAGCCCGCCCACACCATCCACCCCCGCGCCGTCAACGGCCGCCACGCCCGCTGGCGCTGGGCGGTGGTGGCGCTGACCCAGCTGTTCTTCTACGGCCTGCCCTGGCTGACGCTGGACGGCCAGCCGGCGGTCTGGCTGGACCTGGAGGGGCGGCGCTTCTTCCTGTTCGGTGCGGTGCTGTTCCCGCAGGACCTGGTCTGGCTGAGCGTGCTGCTGGTGGCCAGCGCGCTGGCGCTGTTCCTGGCCACGGCGGTGGCCGGCCGGGTGTGGTGCGGCTTTGCCTGCCCGCAGACGGTCTACACCGCGCTGTTCGTCTGGATCGAGCAGCGTTGCGAGGGCGACCGCCTGGCGCGCCAGCGCCTGGACGCCGCGCCCTGGGGCCCGCGCAAGCTGCTGCGCCGCGGCGGCAAGCAGCTGCTGTGGGTGGCGTTCAGCGTGTGGACTGGCCTGACCCTGGTGGGCTGGTTCACGCCGATCCGCCAGCTGCTGGCCGCGCTGCCCGCCGGCCTGGGCCCCTGGGAGACCTTTTGCGCCGGCGGCTACGCGCTGGCCACCTGGGCCCATGCCGGCGTGCTGCGCGAGAAGGTCTGCCAGCACATGTGCCCCTACGGCCGCTTCCAGGGCTCGATGCTGGACACCCGCACCCTGAACGTGTCGTACGACGCCCGCCGCGGCGAGCCGCGCGGCCACCGCGCCCGCGGGGACGAAGCCGCTGCCCTGGGCCTGGGCTCGTGCGTGGACTGCACCCTGTGCGTGCAGGTCTGCCCCACCGGCGTGGACATCCGCCAGGGCCTGCAGAGCGGCTGCATCAACTGCGGCCTGTGCATCGACGCCTGCGACGGGGTGATGGACCGGCTGGCCCAGCCGCGCGGGCTGATCCGCTTCGCGTCGCTGCAGGAGCTGGCGCAGCCGCTGCCGGCCGGCACCGTGGCGGCCACCGCCCCGGCCGCGCCGCTGTGGCGCCGCGCGCGGGACCTGTCGGGCCGGCCGCGCGTGGCGCTGTACGCCGGGCTGCTGGCGCTGAGCCTGGCGGCCCTGGTGGCCGGCCTGGCCACCCGGCCCACGCTGCGCGTGGACGCGGTGCGTGACCGCAGCGTGCTGGCGCGCGAGGTCGAGGACGGCGCGGTCGAGAACGTCTACCAGCTGCTGCTGATCAACGCCTCGGCCCAGCCGCGCCGGCTGCGCCTGTCGGCCGTGGCCGACCCCGACGGCCCGGCGCTGCCCGGCCTGGCCCTGCTGGGCGCCGACGAGGTGCTGCTGGAGCCGGCCCACACCCGCCTGGTGGCGGTGCGCCTGCGCCTGCCGGCCGGGGCGGTGGCGGGCGGTCGCCAGGTGCTGCCGGTGTGGCTGCAGGCCCAGGCGGTGCAGGCCGAGGGCCAGGGGCCCGGCGAGCAGGCCCGCACCCGCAGCACCTTCATCGTGCCCTGAGGACCCGGCGACGCATCCATCATGCTGGATGAGTGCTCCAGTATGATGGAGAGATGGACCTGGACGACCTGCTGGCTTCACGGCTGCGCGCGCTGCGCCTGGCCCAGGGCCTGACGCTGGAGCAGCTGGCCGCGCGCAGCGGGGTCAGCCGCTCGATGGTCTCGCTGATCGAGCGCCAGGAGACCAGCCCCACTGCCGCCGTGCTGCACAAGCTGGCGCAGGCGCTGGGCCAGAGCCTGTCCGAGCTGTTCCGCGAGCCCGAGGACCGCGCCGACCCGTCGCCGCTGGCCCGCCGCGCCGAGCAGCCGCTGTGGCAGGACCCGGCCTCGGGCTACCGCCGCCGGCAGTTGTCGCCGCCCGCGGCGGGCGCGGCGCTCGGCCTGGTCGAGGTCGAGTTCCCGGCCGGCCAGACCGTGGCCTTCGACCCCACCCCCGGCACCGCGCCGGGCCAGCAGCAGCTGTGGCTGCTGGCCGGCCGGCTGCAGGTCACGGTCGATGGCCAGCCCTGGCGGCTGCAGGCGGGCGACTGCCTGGCCATGCCCACCGGCCGCGCCACCGTCTTCCACAACCCCGGCCGCCAGACCGCCCGCTACCTGCTGGCGCTGGCCGATGTCCCCCCCAGCCCCCGGAGACCCTGATGAGCACCCACACCCTGGTGGACGGCCGGTTCGAGCGCCACGCCGCCGCCATCCTCGAGATCTTCAACGACGCCATCGCCCACACCACCGCGCTGTACGAGTACCAGCCGCGCACGATGGAGCGCATGACCGCCTGGTTCGAGGCCAAGCGCCAGGGCGGCCACCCGGTGGTGTGCGTGGAGGACGCCGACGGCCGCCTGCTGGCCTTCGGCAGCTACGGCCCGTTCCGGCCCTTTCCGGCCTTCAAGTACACGGTGGAGCACTCGGTCTATGTGCACCCGGATGGCCGCGGCCAGGGCCTGGGCCGGGTGGTGATGCAGGCGCTGATCGAGCGGGCCCGCTCGCAGGACGTGCACGTGATGGTCGGCGCGATCGACGCCGACAACGTCGCCAGCCTGCGCCTGCACGCGGCGCTGGGCTTCGTGCAGACCGGGCTGATGCCGCAGGTGGGTTTCAAGTTCGGGCGCTGGCTGAACCTGGCGCTGCTGCAGCTGCAGCTGGACACGCCGGCCCAGCCGGTGGACGGCTGATCAGCCGGGGCGGCGCAGCAGCAGCACCTTGAGCGCGCGGTCGGGGTCGGCGTCGGCGAAGGCGGGCGGGTTGGGCAGGCGGCCCAGCACCTGGTAGCCGGGCACCTCGGCGGCCACCACCTCGCGCAGGAAGGCCTCGCCCAGCTTGGGCGAGTTCAGGCACAGCAGCGCATGGCCGCCGGGCACCAGCAGGTCGGGCAGGCGGCGCACCAGGCGGGCGTAGTCCTTGGTCGCCACGAAGCTGCCCTTCTGGTAGCTGGGCGGGTCCATCACCACCAGCTCGTAGGGGCCGTGGCGGGCGATGCGGCCCCAGGAGTTGAAGATGTCGTGCGGCAGGTAGCCCACGCCGTCCTCGAGGCCGTTGAGCGCGTGGTTGGCCTTGCCGATGGCCAGCGCGCCGCGCGCCATGTCGTAGTTGTCCACCCGCGCCGCGCCGCCCAGGCGGGCCGCCACCGAAAACGCGCAGGTGTAGGCGAACAGGTTGAGCACCCGGCCGCCGGGCGCGGCGGCGGCCCACTCGCGCACCCAGCGCCGGCCCTCGGCCATGTCCAGGAACAGGCCGTGGTTCTGGCCGCGCAGCAGGTGCAGCTGGTAGCGCGCGCCGGCCTCCTGCACGACATGCGGCTCGGGCACCGCGCCGGCCATCAGCCGGTTGGTGGCGCGCACCTCGTCGCGCTGCTGAAACACCCAGTTCAGCGCCTGCCCCGGGGCCAGCTCGGCCCAGCGCGCCGCCAGGGCCTGGCCCACCGCGGCCAGTTCCTCGTCGCTGGCGGGCTCGAAGCGGGTCAGCAGCCAGACCGGGGCGAACCAGTCCAGCGTCCACGATTCCTCGCCGGGGTGCAGGCCGCCGCGGCCATGGAACACCCGCTGCGCGCCGTCGGTGGGCAGGGGCATCCGGGCGATGGTGTCGAGCAGGGCTTGCATGGCGTGGGAAGGGAGCAGGGCGGCAGGGCTGCGCAGTGTACGCAGGGCAGGGCCGCCGGGCGCGACCCCTTCACGCCGCCAGCGCCACCGTTCGCGCCGCCGCCGCGCCGTTCGTCGCGGCCGGCGTGCCTCTGCGAGGCGCCCTGGGCACAGTGCACCCATCGACCACACACACCAGGGAGCCTTCGATGACCACCGCCACCACCGCCGTCACCACCGCCGCCGCCAGCATCCCCGTCTGGGTGCCCGTGCTGTTCCTCGGCCTGCTGGCCATCGGCTGGCGCCAGTCCCGCGAGCGCCTGGTGCGCGCCCGCACCCTGACCCTGGTGGCCCTGGGCATGGGCGTGCTGTCCTGGACCGGGCTGCGCAGCAGCCTGGGCACCGAGCCGGCCACCGTCGTGCTGTGGCTGTCGGGCCTGCTGGCCGCCCTGGCGGTCGGCGGCCGCCTGATGGGCCTGCAGGACCTGCAGAAGGTGGGCGAGCAGGTGCGGATGCCGGGCAGCTGGTGGCCGATGGGCCTGATCCTGACGGTCTTCAGCGTGCGCTTCGCGCTGGGCTGGGCCCACGGCGTGCACTCGCCGCTGCTGGACACCGCCTGGTTCGGCCTGGGCTGCGCCAGCCTGCTGGGCCTGTGCAGCGGCGCCTTCGGGGCGCGGGCCCTGGCGGTGCGCGCGGTCTGATCCGGCGCGGCACCGCCCGGCCTCAGCGGAAACGCTCGGGGTCGATGCCGTGGCGGTGCAGCTTGTCGTAGAGCGTCTTCTTGGGCGTGCCCAGCTGCTGCATCACGTCCTGCATCCGTCCCTGGCAGCGGCGCAGGGCCTGCTCGATCAGGGCCTTTTCCACCCGCTCCATCTGCTGGGCCAGGGGCACCACCGGGGTGCTGCCGTCGTCGCCGGGCATGGGCGAGTCGCCGCCCTCGAGCACGAAGCGGTCGGCGGCGTTGCGCACCTCGCGCACATTGCCGGGCCAGTCGTGGGCCATCAGCTCGCGCAGGCGCTCGGCGCTGGCGTCGGGGGCGGGCAGGCCGTAGCGCTCGGCGGCGTTGCGCACGAAGTGCTCGAACAGCAGCGGGATGTCCTCGCGCCGCTCGCGCAGCGGCGGCAGGCGCAGCACCGCGACGTTCAGGCGGTAGTACAGGTCGGCGCGAAAGCGCCCTTCCTCGGACAGGGCCAGCAGGTCGAACTTGGTGGCGGCGACCACCCGCAGGTTGACCGGCAGCTCCTCGTTCGAGCCCAGGCGCTCGATCTTGCGTTCCTGCAGGATGCGCAGCAGCTTGATCTGCATGGGCATCGGCATCGACTCGATCTCGTCGAGCATCAGGGTGCCGCCGTTGGCGTGCTCGATCTTGCCGATGCGGCGCTTGGCGGCCGAGGTGAAGGCGCCGGCCTCGTGGCCGAAGAGCTCGCTGTCGAGCAGGGTGTCGGGCAGGCCGCCGCAGTTCAGGGCGACGAAGTGGCGGTCGCGCCGGGGGCTGTGGTCGTGCAGGCAGCGCGCCACCAGCTCCTTGCCGGTGCCGGTCTCGCCGTGGATCATCACGTCGGCCGAGGTGGCGGCCAGGCGCAGGATCATGCGCCGCACGTCCTGCATCACGCCGGACTGGCCCAGCAGCACGGACTCGATGCCGCTGCGCTGCGCCAGCTGCTCGCGCAGCTCGTCCAGGGCCACGCGCATCATGCGTTTTTCCAGGGCGCGCTCGGCGGTCTCGACGAAGCGCTCGGGGGCGAAGGGCTTCTCGATGAAGTCGTAGGCGCCCAGGCGCATCGCCCGCACCGCCATCGAGATGTCGCCGTGGGCGGTCACCACCACCACCGGCACCTCGGCGTCCACCGCCTTGATCTTCTCGAGCAGGGTCAGGCCGTCCATGCCGGGCAGGCGCACGTCGGTGATGACGATGGCCGGCATGTCCTGGCTCAGGTGGGGCAGCAGCTGCTCGGCGCTGCCGAAGGCCTGGACCTCGATGCCGGAGAGCTCCAGCGTCTGCACCAGGCTGGCCCGCACGGGGGGATCGTCCTCGACGAAGAGGACCTTGAAACCGTCAAAACTCGTCATCGTCCATCGCCGGCAGGTCGAACTCGAACAGCATGCCCCCCTCGGGGGCACGGCGGGCGCGCAGGGAGCCGCCCATCTCGCCCACGATTTTCGACGAGATCACCAGGCCCAGGCCCAGGCCCTCGCCCGCGGGCTTGGTGGTGCGAAAGGGCTCGAACAGGCGGGCCATCTCGGCGGGCTCCACGCCCGGGCCGTTGTCCACCACCTGCACCAGCACCCGGTCCTGCAGCCGCTGGCCGCGCACCCACAGCGTGGGCCGGGCACGGCCGGCCAGGGCGTCGAGCGCGTTGCCGCACAGGTTCAGCAGCACCTGCTCCAGGCGGGTGGCGTCGGCGCGCAGCACCAGGCCCTCGGGGATCTCCACCCGCACGTCCACCGGCTCGACATTCAGCCGGTGCTCCAGCATCAGCAGCACCGCGCGCACGGCGGTTTCCAGGCCGACCTCGTGGGTGTGCAGGCGTTCCTTGCGGGCGAAGGACTTGAGCTGGTTGACGATGCGGCCCATGCGCTCGGCCATCTCGTCGATGGTGCGCAGGTTGCCGGCCACGTCGGCCTGGCGGCCGACCTCGAGCAGGCGCAGCGCGTTGCGCGAGAGCGCGCGCAGGGCGGTCAGGGGCTGGTTGATCTCGTGCGAGATGCCGGCCGACATCTGGCCCAGCACCGCCATCTTGCCGGCCTGCATCAGCTCGTCCTCGGCCAGCACGCGCTGGGCGATCTGCTCTTTCAGTTCCTGGTTGGCGTGGCGCAGCGCGCGGGTGCGCTCGTCGACCTGGCGCTCGAGCTGGTCGTGGGCCTGCTGCAGCGCGTTGCGGGCCTGCAGCAGCTGGCGCATGGCCTTGCGGCGCTGCAGCAGGTACAGGCCCAGGCCGCCCACCAGCGCGCCCAGGGCGGCACCGGCCCAGCCGTTGTAGCGCGACTGGCGCCAGATCTCGGACGGGTCCGACAGCGTGACCAGCCGGGCCGCCAGCGGCACGATGGCCCGCTCCTGCGCCACATAGGGCTTGTCGGCGCGCCGGCCCTCGGGGTCGGGGGCGCGCACCAGGGTCGCGCCGGCGGCCACCTCGCGCTGGGTGGGCAGGCGCAGCGCGGCCAGGGCGGCCGGGCCGTAGCGGGTCGGGTCGTCGATGGCCTCGTCGCCGACGCGGCGGAACTTCCAGCCGGGCACCGAGGACAGCACCACCACGCCGTTCTCGTCCACCACCAGCAGGCGCTCGCTTTGGGAGCGCAGGCCCAGGTCGACCCAGGTGGCTTCCAGTGGCGCCAGGTTCAGCACCACCAGCACCCGCCCGCGCAGGGCGCCGCCCATCAGCACCGGCTGCACGAAATGGAAATCGGTGGAGCCGTCGGCCGCGTGGGCCACGAAATAGTCGCTGGCCTCGTCCTGCAGCGCCTTGAGCGCGCTGCGGGGCAGGTCGTTCAGGTGGCCGCGACTGCTGGCCAGCGGGTGGCCCTGGGCGTCGGCCACCACCACCAGGCTGGCGCCGGCGCGCACGCCCAGGCGAGTCAGGGCCTGGGTGGCGCGCTCGGCGGCGCCCTCGGCCTCGGGGTTGGCCAGCAGGGTGCGCACCTGGGGGTCGCCCGCCACCAGGCCGGGCACGAAGGCGCAGCGGCGCAGCTCGGCGTCCAGGGTGGCGGCGTACAGCTCCAGCCGCTCGACCCCCAGCGCCGCCAGCTGGGCCATGCCGCTGCGTTCGCCCAGGTTGAAGCCGATCACGCTGCCCAGGCCCATGGGGGCGGCCGCCAGCACCACCCAGGTCAGCGGGCGCAGCCAGCGCTGGACGGCGGGTGGCGGAAGGTCGGTCAGCACGGACATACGGGGCGTAGTGTGCCCCGTCCGCCCGGTGCGCCGCCGGGCCGCGCGCCCACGCGACGGCGGATTTCGGGGGCGGCGGCGGCCCGGGGTGCGGATGTCCGCACTGGGGCTGAAAAGTCGAGTGCGGTTTTCCGCACTCCGGCTGCACCCCGAGGGGGCCTGGCCGCACCGGGAGGGGGCCCGAGGG
This sequence comes from Hydrogenophaga intermedia, assembly GCA_943371055.1. GTDB lineage: Bacteria > Pseudomonadota > Gammaproteobacteria > Burkholderiales > Burkholderiaceae_C > Ideonella > Ideonella intermedia_A. Next base: position 99,079 of record CALRTJ020000019.1, read on the forward strand.
CTGGTTTCAGGCCGGTTTCGCCTCGTAAACACCGGGGCTTACCCTGAGCCAGCATGGTGCGTCGCCGCCCTGGCACGGGCCGTGCAATGAATCCGTCATCTCAGTCGGGCGCCCTGCGCGCCATACACAAGGGTTCCGATGGACATATTCGTTCAACAGCTGATCAACGGACTGGTGCTGGGCAGCATGTATGCCCTGGTCGCGTTGGGGTACACCATGGTGTACGGCATCATCTCGCTCATCAACTTCGCCCACGGCGAAATCCTGATGGTCGGCGCGATGGTTTCCTACACCGTCGTGACGCTGCTGGCCGACTCCGGCCTGCCGGGCTGGGCGCTGCTGCTGATCTCGCTGCCCTGCGCGATCGCCGCCGCCGCCGCGCTCAACTTCGTGATCGAGAAGGTCGCGTACCGGCCGCTGCGCAGTGCGCCGCGCCTGGCCCCGCTGATCACCGCCATGGGCATGAGCCTGCTGCTGCAGACCCTGGCGATGATCGTCTGGAAGCCGAACCCCAAGCCCTTCCCGCCGCTGCTGCCCACCGAGGTCTTCTTCCTCTGGGCCGACGGTCCGGTGATCACGATCACCCAGATCCTGATCCTGGTGACCACCGTGGTGGTGCTGGCCGGCCTGCTGTGGCTGGTCAACAAGACCAAGCTGGGCCGCGCGATGCGCGCCACCGCCGAGAACCCCAAGGTCGCCAGCCTGATGGGCGTCAAGCCTGACGTGGTGATCTCCGCCACCTTCGTGATCGGCGCCGCCCTGGCGGCCCTGGCCGGCATCATGTGGGCGCTCAACTACGGCACCGTCCAGCACTCGATGGGCTTCCTGCCGGGCCTGAAGGCCTTCACGGCGGCGGTCTTCGGCGGCATCGGCAACCTGACCGGCGCGATGGTCGGCGGCGTGCTGCTGGGCATCATCGAAGCCCTGGGCGCCGGCTACCTCGGCGACCTGACCGGCGGCGTCTTCGGCAGCCACTATGTCGAGATCTTCGCCTTCCTGGTGCTGATCCTGGTGCTGACCCTGCGCCCCTCCGGCCTGATGGGCGAGCGTGTGGCCGACCGCGCATAACGAGAAAAGGATCGACACATGTTTGAAGACATGAGCAAGCAGACCAAGCTGGTGCTCTTCGTGCTGGCCGGGGCGCTGCTGGTGGCGCTGCCCCTGTTCGTGGCCCCGTTCGGCCAGGGCTGGGTGCGCATCATGGCGCTGGCCCTGCTGTACGTGCTGCTGTCCCTGGGCCTGAACATCGTGGTGGGCTATGCCGGCCTGCTGGACCTGGGCTACGTCGCGTTCTACGCGGTGGGCGCCTACCTGTATGCGCTGATGGCCAGCCCGCACCTGGGCGAGAACTTCGAGTGGTTCCGCAACGCCTTCCCGAACGGCCTGCACACCCCGATCTGGCTGGTGATCCCGCTGGCGGCGCTGCTGGCCGGTCTGGCCGGCGTGCTGCTGGGTGCCCCGACGCTCAAGCTGCGCGGCGACTACCTGGCCATCGTCACGCTGGGCTTCGGCGAGATCATCCGCGTCTTCATGAACAACATGGAGCACCCGATCAACATCACCAACGGCCCGCGCGGCATCAGCCAGATCGACCCGATCAAGATCGGTCCGGTCGATTTCGGCAAGCCCTTCGAGCTGTTCGGCACGATGGTGCCCTCGGTGACGCTGTACTACTGGCTGTTCCTGGCCCTGGTGGTCGGCTCGGTGGTGGTCTGCCTGCGCCTGGCCGACTCGCGCATCGGCCGCGCCTGGATGGCCATCCGTGAAGACGAGATCGCCGCCAAGGCAATGGGCCTGAACACCCGCAACCTGAAGCTGCTGGCTTTCGGCATGGGCGCCACCTTCGGCGGCGTGTCGGGCGCGATGTTCGCGTCCTTCCAGGGCTTCGTCTCGCCCGAGTCCTTCACGCTGATGGAGTCGGTGATGATCGTCGCCATGATCGTGCTGGGTGGCCTGGGCCACATCCCCGGCGTGATCCTGGGCGCCCTGCTGCTGGCCGCGCTGCCCGAGGTCCTGCGCTACGTCGCCGGCCCGCTGCAGCAGATGACCGACGGCCGCCTGGACGCCGCCATCCTGCGCCAGCTGCTGGTGGCGCTGGCGATGATCGTGATCATGCTGATGCGTCCGCGCGGCCTGTGGCCCAGCCCGGAACACGGCAAGGCCGCCCCCCAAGCGGTGAAATGAGGAGAGAACACCCCATGACGACGGTACTCAAGGTCCAGGGGGCCTCCAAGCGCTTCGGCGGCCTGCAGGCGCTCTCGGATGTCCACATGCAGATCGAGTCGGGTCAGGTCTACGGCCTGATCGGCCCGAACGGCGCCGGCAAGACCACCTTCTTCAACGTCATCACCGGCCTGTACGTGCCCGATGGCGGCACCTTCGAGCTGGGCGGCACGCCCTACAGCCCGAGCTCGGTGCACGAGGTGGCCAAGCAGGGCATCGCCCGCACCTTCCAGAACATCCGCCTGTTCGCCGAGATGACGGCGATCGAGAACGTGATGGTCGGCCGCCATGTGCGCACCGGCTCGGGCCTGCTCGGCGCGGTCTTCCGCAGCGCCGGCTTCCGCAAGGAAGAGGCCGAGATCCGCGAGCGCGCCCAGCAGCTGCTGGACTACGTGGGCATCGGCAAGTACGCCGAGTTCAAGGCGCGCACCCTGTCCTACGGCGACCAGCGCCGCCTGGAGATCGCCCGCGCCCTGGCCACCGACCCCAAGCTGATCGCGCTGGACGAGCCGGCCGCCGGCATGAACGCCACCGAGAAGGTGGTGCTGCGCGAGCTGATCGACCGCATCCGCAAGGACGGCCGCACCATCCTGCTGATCGAGCACGACGTGAAGCTGGTGATGGGCCTGTGCGACCGCGTGACCGTGCTGGACTACGGCAAGCAGATCGCCGAAGGCACGCCGTCCGAGGTCCAGAAGAACGAAAAGGTGATCGAGGCCTACCTCGGCGCCGGTCACCACTGAGCGGAAGAGAACACACATGGCAGCACAAACCCTGCTCAAGGTCACCGGCCTGAAGGTGGCCTACGGTGGCATCCAGGCGGTCAAGGGCGTGGACTTCGAGGTCCACGAGGGCGAGCTGGTCAGCCTGATCGGTGCCAACGGCGCCGGCAAGACCACCACCCTGAAGGCCGTCACCGGCCTGCAGCCGATCGCCGCCGGCGATGTCCAGTACCTGGGCAAGAGCATCAAGGGCCAGGGCGCCTGGGACCTGGCGCGCCAGGGCCTGGTGATGATCCCCGAGGGCCGTGGCACCTTCACCCGCATGACCATCGTCGAGAACCTGCAGATGGGCGCGTACAACCGCGACGACGCGGAGATCGACGCCGACATCGAGAAGGTCTTCGGGATCTTCCCGCGCCTGAAGGAGCGCGCGCAGCAGCTCGCCGGCACCATGTCCGGCGGCGAACAGCAGATGCTGGCCATGGGCCGCGCCCTGATGGCGCGCCCCAAGGTCCTGCTGCTCGACGAGCCCAGCATGGGCCTGTCGCCCATCATGGTCGACAAGATCTTCGAGGTGGTCGAGACCATCCACAAGCAGGGCGTGACCATGCTGCTGGTGGAGCAGAACGCCAGCCGCGCCCTGTCCCTGGCCGACCGCGGCTACGTGATGGACTCGGGCCTGGTGACCATGAGCGGCGAAGCCAAGTCGCTGCTCGATGACCCGCGCGTGCGCGAGGCGTACCTGGGCGAGTGAGCCCCCGTCCCGCGGGGTGACCGACAACGCGGGTTTTTCCAGCCGGCCTTTCCGGGGTGCATGCCCGCGCACCCCGGGCTTGGCCCTGCGCGCGGCGCGATGACTTGCGAGGTCAGCGCCGCGGACAGGACCCGGCCAGGAGAGGTGGTGTTGTGTACAGGAGAAGACAGCTGATGAAGACGCAATGGAAGCTGAGCGCCGGTGCGCTGCTGATGGCCTCGGTGAGCCTGGCGATGGCCCAGGACGTGGTCAAGATCGGTCACGTGGGTCCGACCAGCGGCGCGATCGCGCACCTGGGCAAGGACAACGAGAACGGCGCCCGCATGGCCATCGATGAGCTCAACGCCAAGGGCGTGACCATCGGCGGCAAGAAGGTCAAGTTCG
>CALRTJ020000020.1:0-101173 GCA_943371055.1 Hydrogenophaga intermedia
GCCGAGAGCGAGGCCTTCAGCATCGCCGGCGGTGGCGACACCCTGGCGGCCATCGCCAAGTACGGCATCGAGCAGGACGTGGGCTACATCTCCACCGGCGGCGGCGCCTTCCTGGAGGTGCTGGAGGGCAAGACCCTGCCGGCCTTCGAGATCCTGCAACGACGGGCCTTGGCCTGACACCACGACACGAGGAGGCCCCCATGGCCCTGATTTCCCTGCGCCAGCTGCTGGACCACGCCGCCGAACACGGCTATGGCGTGCCCGCCTTCAACGTCAACAACATGGAACAGATCCACGCCATCATGCGCGCGGCCCAGGCCACCGACAGCCCGGTGATCCTGCAGGCCAGCGCGGGGGCGCGCAGCTACGCCGGCGAGGCCTACCTGCGCCACCTGGTGCTGGCCGCGATCGAGACCCACCCCGACCTCCCGGTCTGCCTGCACCAGGACCATGGGGCTTCGCCGGCGGTGTGCCTCCAGGCCATCCGCTCGGGCTTCTCCAGCGTGATGATGGACGGCTCCTTGCGCGAGGACGCCAAGACCCCGGCGTCCTACGACTACAACGTGGCCGTCACCGCCCAGGTCTGCCAGATGGCCCACGCGGTGGGCGTGAGCGTGGAGGGGGAGCTGGGCTGCCTGGGCTCGCTGGAGACCGGCGACGCGGGCGAGGAGGATGGCGTGGGCGCGGTGGGCAAGCTCAGCCACGAGCAGATGCTGACCGACCCGGCGGAGGCGAAGGACTTCGTCGCCCGCACCGGGGTGGACGCGCTGGCCATCGCCATCGGCACCAGCCACGGCGCCTACAAGTTCACCCGCCCGCCGACCGGCGAGGTGCTGGCCATCGACCGCATCGCCCGGATCCACGCGGCGGTGCCCGACACCCACCTGGTCATGCACGGCTCGAGCAGCGTGCCGCAGGAGTGGCTGGCCATCATCCGCGAGCACGGGGGCGAGCTCAAGGAGACCTACGGCGTGCCGGTCGAGGAGATCGTGCGCGGCATCCGCCACGGGGTGCGCAAGGTCAACATCGACACCGACATCCGCCTGGCCATGTTCGGCGCGATGCGCCAGCTGATGGCCACCCAGCCCGCCGAGTTCGACCCGCGCAAGGCCTTGGCCGCCGCCACCCGGGCGGCGCAGGGGATCTGCCAGGCGCGCTTCGAGGCCTTCGGCTGCGCCGGCCAGGCCAGCCGGCTGCGCCCGCTGCCGCTGGACGCGATGGTCGCGCGCTACCGCTGAGGTTCGCCATGGCCCTGACCTTGCTGTGGGACGTGGACGGCACCCTGGCCGAGACCGAGCGCGACGGCCACCGGGTGGCCTTCAACCTGGCCTTCGCCGAGCTGGGTCTGCCCTGGGGCTGGGACGAGCGCCGCTACGGCGAGCTGCTGCAGGTGACCGGCGGCCGCGAGCGTCTGCTGGCCGACATGGCGACCCGGCACGACGCGCCGACCGACCCGGCCGCGCGCGCCGCACTGGCCGCCCGGCTGCACGCCTTGAAGAACCGGCGGTACGCGTCGCTGGTGGAGGAGGGGAGGTTGCAAGCGCGGCCGGGGGTGGGCCGCCTGCTGCGCGCGGCCCGGGACGCCGGCTGGCGCCAGGCCATCGTGACCACCACCAGCCGGGCCAACGCCGAGGTGCTGCTGGCGCGCCTGTTCGGCCGCGCGCTGGAGGGCGCCTTCGAGTGCTGGGTCTGCGGCGAGGACGTGGCGCGCAAGAAGCCAGACCCCGAGGCCTACCGGCTCGCGCTGGCGCGGCTGCGGGTGGCGGCGTGCGACGCCCTGGCCCTGGAGGACTCGGCCCCCGGGGCCGCCGCCGCGGCGGCGGTCGGCGTGCCGGTGCTGCTGCGGCCCAGCGCGTACTTCGCGTCGGCCACGCTGCCCGAGGGCGCGGCGGGGACCCTCTGGGAGGATGGGCTGACCCTGCCCGACCTGCGCCAGTTGCAGGCGTTGCAGGCTCGCCATCGGGGCCTGGCCGCCGCCGGCTGAGGACTGCGGTCGGAGCCGCCGGCGGGTCGCTCAGCGCGGCGTGTAGACCGGCGCCTGGCGAGCGCCGGTGTCGCCGCTGGAGCCACTGCCCGAGGGGGTGTAGACCGGCGCGGGCAGGGCCGGCGTGGCCGGGGCCGCGGGTGCCACCGTGCCGGCCGGGGCTCGGCTGACGCGGGCGCGCTGGCCGTCGCTGACCACGATGACCGCGTCGCCGGGGCGGAAGGCCTCGGCGCCCTGGCCCTGGACGATCATGCGGGTGCCGCCGTTCTTCATCTGCAGGGTCAGCTCGAGGCCGCCCTCGCGGGTGGCGCTGCGCTCGATCGCGTTGCCCAGCATCGCGCCGGCGACCATGCCGACCACGCTGCCGATGAAGCTCTCGCGCGGGCCGCCCTGGCTGCCCAGCACGGTGCCGGCGGCGGCGCCGACGATGGCCCCGCCGCCGCTCTGGCTGCCGTCGATGGCGACGGCGCGCACCGCGACGACGGTGGCCTCCTGCACGGTGTTCAGGCGCTGGGTCTGGTGGGGCTGGACGACATCGGGGTTGGCGGTGACGCAGCCGCCCAGGGCGGCGGCCAGGGCCAGGCCCAGGGCAAGGTGAGGACGCTTCATTCGGGCTCAACGCCGCAGAGGGCGCAGGGGATGACGTGGGCGCGATTGTGCGCCGCCCGCGGTGGCGCGCCCGTGGCCGGCGTGCTGCCGGATGTAAAGCCGGCCCCGGTCGGGCTCAGGCGCCGTGCAGGCGCGAGCCGCGCGGCACGCTGGCCAGCAGGAACTCCATCTGGTCGGCCACGATGCGCCGCCCGCGCAGGATCATGTCCTCGTGCAGGCTGGGCACGTAGGGCGCGTAGAGCAGGGCCATGCGGGCCTCTTCGGGCAGGCGGCTGCCCTTGCGGCCGTTGCAGGCGCGGCAGGCGGTGATGCAGTTCATCCAGACGTCCTGGCCGCCACGCGACACCGGCACGATGTGCTCGCGGGTCAGGTCGGCAAAGCCGAAGCGCTGGCCGCAGTAGGCGCACAGGTGGCGGTCCCGGGCGAACAGCTTGGGGTTGCTCAGCGCCGGCACCACCCGCCAGGCCCGCGGGGGGATGGTGCCACGCACCGCGACGATCGGATGCACCTCGATCCGCGAGGGGTGACCGGTGGCCCGCTGCACGCCGCCGCGCATCACATGGAAGGCGTCGCCCAGGGTCCAGGCGACGGCTCCGGCCGCGTACAGCGTGGCGGCCTCCTGGAGGGACAGCCAGGCCTGCGGCCGGCCGGACACATCGAGCTGCAGCACATTGGTGACCATGCGCACTCCTTCCGCCCGTGAGCATAGTCCCAGGCCCATGACAGGCTCAAGTCCCGGCACCGGTCTCCCCCTCGTTCAGGGATAACCCGCAGTCGCTCGGCAATTCTGCGCATCTAGGGCTGGAACCCTAAAAAATCGGGCTTTCCGGACTGGCACGACCGTGCGAAATCTGGAAAATAGAACGACCGTTCGATAATCGGATCCCTCACCATCCTCGAACCCCTCCCGCCGTGAACACGATCGCCAACACCACCGCCCGCCGCAGCAGCAGCCGCGGCCTGCAAAAGGGCCAGCAGACCCGCGCCGCCATCCTCGAGGCCGCGCTGGGCCTGGCCTCGTCGGTGGGCTTGGAAGGCCTGTCCATCGGTGCGCTGGCCGAGGTCACCGGCATGAGCAAGTCGGGCGTGTTCGCCCACTTCGGCTCCCGAGAGGAGCTGCAGATCTCGGTGATCCGCGAGTACCACACCAAGTTCGAGGAAGAGGTGTTCTTCCCGGCCATCCGCGAGCCGCGCGGTCTGCCGCGCCTGGGTGCGCTGTTCGGCAACTGGGTGCGCCGCGTTTCGGTCGAGATCGACTCGGGCTGCATCTACATCAGCGGCGCGGTCGAGTTCGATGACCGACCCGGTCCGGTGCGTGACGCCCTGGCCAGCATGGTCAAGGCCTGGCACCTGGCGATGGAGCGCGCCATCCGCATCGCCATGGACGAGGGCCACCTGGGCCCAGACACCGACCCGGCCCAGATGCAGTTCGAGGTCCACGGCCTGATCCTGGCCCTGCACCACGACGCCCGTTTCCTGCGCACGCCCGGCTCGCTCGAGCGCGCCCGCCGCGGCTTCGTCCGCACCGTCACCGATTACCTGGCCGACGGCGTCACGCTGCCGGCCGATTTCCCCCCGACCAGCGCCAGCCGGCGCTGAGCCCACCGCCCGTTTATTCAGGCCGACCCGGCCAGCCACCAGGAGACCGACATGCCTCAGTACAACCCGCCCCTGCGCGACATGCAGTTCGTGCTGCACGAGGTGCTCGACATCACCTCGCAGCTGAAGGAGATGCCCGCCTTCGCCGAGGTGGACGCCGACACCATCAACGCGGTGCTGGAAGAGGGCGGCAAGTTCGCCAGCCAGGTGATCGCCCCGATCAACCTCAGCGGCGACGCCGAGGGCTGCAAGCTCGACAAGACCACCCACGAGGTCACCCCGCCCAAGGGCTTCAAGGAAGCCTACGCACAGTACGTCGAGGGCGGCTGGCCCGCGCTGAGCTGCGACCCCGAGTTCGGTGGTCAGGGCCTGCCGCACACGGTCAACCAGTGCTTCTACGAGATGCTCAACAGCGCCAACCAGGCCTGGACCATGTACCCGGGCCTGTCGCACGGCGCCTATGAGGCCCTGCACGCCCACGGCACCCCCGAGCAGAAGGCCACCTACCTGCCCAAGCTGGTCAGCGGCGAGTGGACCGGCACCATGTGCCTGACCGAGCCGCACTGCGGCACCGACCTGGGCCTGCTGCGCACCAAGGCCGAGCCCCAGGCCGACGGCACCTACAAGATCACCGGCGCCAAGATCTTCATCTCGGCCGGCGAGCACGACATGGTCGACAACATCGTCCACCTGGTGCTGGCGCGCCTGCCGGACGCCCCGGCCGGCTCCAAGGGCATCTCGCTGTTCGTGGTGCCCAAATTCCTGGTCAACGACGACGGCTCGCTGGGTGCCCGCAACCCGATCCACTGCGCCGGCCTCGAACACAAGATGGGCATCCACGCCAACGCCACCTGCCAGATGGTGCTGGAAGAGGCGGTGGGCACCCTGGTGGGCGAGCCCCACAAGGGCCTGAACGCCATGTTCGTGATGATGAACGCCGCCCGCCTGGGCGTGGGCAACCAGTCGCTGGGCCTGACCGAGGTGGCCTACCAGAACGCCGTGGCCTACGCCAAGGACCGGCTGCAGATGCGTGCCCTGTCGGGCCCGAAGGCGCCCGAGAAGGCCGCCGACCCGATCATCGTGCACCCCGACGTGCGCAAGATGCTGCTGACCGCCCGTGCCTACGCCGAAGGCGCCCGTGCCCTGGCCTGCTACACGGCGCTGCAGCTGGACAAGGAACTGAGCCACCCCGACGAGGACGTCCGCAAGGAGGCCGCCGACGAGCTGGCCCTGCTGACCCCGATCATCAAGGCCTTCATCACCGACAACGGCTGGATCGCCACCTCGCACTGCATGCAGGTCTACGGCGGCCACGGCTTCATCCACGAGTGGGGCATGGAGCAGTTCGTCCGTGACGCGCGCATCAACATGATCTACGAAGGCACGAACACCGTGCAGTCGCTGGACCTGCTGGGCCGCAAGGTGCTGGGCGACAACGGCAAGAAGCTCAAGGCCCTGGGCAAGAAGATCGCCGCCTTCGTCGAGGAAGAGGGCGTGCGCGAGGACATGCAGGAATTCATCAACCCGCTGGCCGACCTGGGCGACAAGGTCACCAAGCTGACCATGGAAGTGGGCATGAAGGCCATGGGCAACGCCGACGAGGTTGGTGCCGCCGCGGTGGACTACCTGCGCGTGGTCGGCCACCTGACCTTCGCCTTCATGTTCGCCCGCATGGCCAAGGTCGCGCTGGACAAGCAAGGCTCGGGTGACCCGTTCTACACCGCCAAGCTGCACACCGCACGCTTCTACTTCGCCAAGCTGCTGCCCGAGACCGCGACCCTGATCCGCACCGCGCGCGCCGGCCTGCAGCCCCTGATGGCGATGGACGAAGCCCTGTTCTGATCCCCATCCGCGGCCAGCCGGCGCAGACCGGCACCGCCCCTCGCCCGCGCGGCGGTCCCTGCGGACCGGCCGCCGGGCCCCCGAACCCCGGAGACACCCGATGAAGCGCACCCTCTGCACCCTGGCCCTGCTGACCGCCAGCGCCGCCTTCGCCCAGGCCAACCCCGTCGGCCTGTGGAAGACCATCGACGACGAGACCAAGGCCGAGAAGTCCCTGGTCCGCATCAACGAGGCCGGCGGCGTCTACACCGGCAAGATCGAGAAGCTGCTCGAGCCGTCCAAGGCCAACGCGGTGTGCGAGAAGTGCAGCGACGACCGCAAGAACCAGCCCGTCGCCGGCATGACCCTCATCAAGGGCGTCAAGCAGAGCGCGGACGACAAGGACCTGTTCGACGGTGGCGAGATCCTCGACCCCAACAACGGCAAGGTCTACAAGGTCCGCCTGAAGCCCGCCGACGGCGGCAAGAAGCTTGACGTTCGCGGCTACATCGGTGCCCCGCTGCTGGGCCGCACCCAGACCTGGATCCGTGTCGAGTGACGCTCGGCACCGCCATTTCCCCAAGGAGAATCAATTGAGCCGATTCAATGTTCGCAAGGTCGCCGTCCTCGGCGCCGGCGTGATGGGCGCGCAGATCGCCGCCCACCTGGTCAACGTCCGCGTGCCGGTGGTCCTGTTCGACCTGCCTGCCAAGGAAGGCCCCAAGAGCGGCATCGCGCTGCGGGCGATCGAGAACCTGAAGAAGCTCAAGCCGGCGCCCCTGGGCACCGCCGAGCTGGCCAGCCGCATCGAGGCCGCCAACTACGAAGAGCACCTGGACCTGCTGAAGGACTGTGACCTGGTGATCGAGGCGATCGCCGAGCGCATGGACTGGAAGCTGGACCTCTACACCAAGATCGCGCCCTTCGTCGCGCCGCACGCCATCGTCGCGTCCAACACCTCGGGCCTGTCGATCACCAAGCTGGCCGCCGCGCTGCCCGAGTCGATCCAGCCGCGCTTCTGCGGCATCCACTTCTTCAACCCGCCGCGCTACATGCAGCTGGTGGAGCTGATCCCGACCCCGACCACCGAGGCCGCCTACCTGGACCAGCTCGAGTCCTTCGTCACCACCACCCTGGGCAAGGGCGTGGTGCGGGCCAAGGACACGCCCAACTTCATCGCCAACCGAGTCGGCATCGCCGGCATGCTGGCCACCATCCACGAGGCCGAGCAGTTCGGCCTGTCCTATGACGTGGTGGACGACCTGACCGGCAAGAAACTCGGCCGCGCCAGCTCGGGCACCTTCCGCACCGCCGACGTGGTGGGCCTGGACACCATGGCCCACGTCATCAAGACGCTGCAGGACAACCTGGCCGAAGACCCGTTCTTCCCCAGCTACGCCACGCCCAAGGTACTGGCGGGCCTGATCGAGAAGGGTGCGCTGGGCCAGAAGGTCGGCGCCGGCTTCTACAAGAAGGACGGCAAGGCCATCCTGCGCCTGGACGCCGCCAAGGGCGAGTACGTGCCCGCGGGTGCCAAGGCCGACCCGATGGTCGAGCGCATCCTGAAGAAGCCCGCGGCCGAGCGCCTGAAGCTGCTGCGCGAATCGGGCAACCCGCAGGCCCAGTTCCTGTGGGCCATCCTGCGCGACTCCTTCCACTACGTCGCCGTGCACCTGGCCGACATCGCCGACTCGGCCCGCGAGGTGGACTTCGCGATGCGCTGGGGCTTCGGCATGAAGCAGGGCCCGTTCGAGCTGTGGCAGGACGCCGGCTGGCAGCAGGTCGCCCAGTGGGTGCAGGAAGACATCGAGGCCGGCAAGGCCCTGTGCAAGGCCCCGCTGCCTGCCTGGGTGTTCGACGGCCGCACCGGCGTGCACACCGCCGAGGGCAGCTGGAGCGCCGCCCAGGGCACCTACGTCGGCCGCTCGGCGCTGCCGGTCTATGCCCGTCAGCACTTCCCCGAGAGCGTGCTGGGCGCCGGCGCCGCCGAACCGCTCAAGAGCGGCACCGAGCTGTTCAAGAACGACGAAGTGCGGGTCTGGACGCTGGACGGCGAGGTGGTGATCGCCTCGATCACCGCCAAGCTGCACCTGATCAGCCCCACCGTCACCGAAGGCCTGCTCAAGGCCGTCGAGATCGCCGAGGCCGGCTACAAGGGCCTGGTGGTCTGGTCGCCCGATGACGTCTTCTCGGCCGGCGCCAACCTCGAGGCCTTGATGCCCGTGTTCATGAAGCACGGCGGCAAGGGCATCGCCCCCGAGGAGAAGAAGCTGCAGGACATGATGCTGCGCCTGCGCTACGCCAGCGTGCCGACCGTGGCCGCGGTGCGCGGCATCGCCCTGGGCGGCGGCTGCGAGCTGGCGGTCCACTGCAGCCAGCGCGTCGTCGCCATGGAAAGCTATGTCGGCCTGGTGGAAGTGGGCGTCGGCCTGATCCCGGGCGGCGGTGGCCTGACCTACATCGCCCGCCGCGCCGCCGAGCGCGCGCCCGCCGGTGCCGACCTGCTGCCCTTCCTGAAGGACGGCTTCCAGGCCGCGGCCATGGCCACCGTGGGCACCAGCGCGCTGGAATCCCGCAAGCTGGGCTACGTGCTGGACAGCGACATCGTCGTGCCGCACAAGGACGAGCTGCTGTATGTCGCCGTCAACCAGGCCAAGGCCCTGTTCGATGCCGGCTACCGCGCCCCGGCCAAGGTCGCCTTCCCGGTGGCCGGCCGCAACGCGATCGCCACGATCAAGGCCCAGCTGGTGGGCATGCGCGACGGCGGCTTCATCAGCAAGCACGACTTCCACATCGCCAGCCTGATCGCCGACGTGGTGTGCGGTGGTGAGCTCGACGCCGGCACCCTGGTGACCGAGGAGTACCTGCTGGCCCTGGAGCGCAAGCACTTCTGCGGTCTGCTGGACCACCCCAAGACCCAGGAACGCATCATGGGCATGCTGCAGACCGGCAAGCCGGTGCGCAACTGACCCACCCCCGTTGCGGCTGACGCCGCTCCCCCTCAAGGGGGCGACGCCAGCGGCCCGGCCCGGCCGGTTCCGCGGCGTCCGCCTGGTTAAGACAAGGTCCGCACCCTGACCCAGGGTGGCGGACAAGGAGAAACAGATGAGCAAGCAAGTGCAAGAGGCCTACATCGTCGCGGCCAGCCGCACCCCGATCGGCAAGTCCGGTCGCGGCTACTTCAAGAACACCCGCTCGGACGACCTGCTGATCGCGGCACTGCGCTCGGCGCTGGCCCAGGTGCCGACGCTGGACCCTGCGGCGATCGAGGATGCCGTCATCGGCTGCAGCTTCCCCGAAGGCGAGCAGGGCATGAACATGGCCCGCATCGCCGTGGCCCTGGCCGGCCTGCCCAACGGCGTCGGTGGCGTCACCGTCAACCGCTTCTGCGCCTCGGGCCTGACCGCCATCCAGATGGCCGCCGACCGCATCCGCATCGGCGAGGCCGACGTGATGATCGCCGGCGGTGCCGAGTCGATGTCGCTGGTGCCGATGGGCGGCAACAAGCCTTCGTTCAACCCCGAGGTCTTCGCCAAGGACGAGAACGTCGGCATCGCCTACGGCATGGGCATGACCGCCGAGAAGGTGGCCCAGCAGTGGAAGGTCAGCCGAGAGGACCAGGACGCCTTCGCGCTGGCCTCGCACCAGAAGGCCATCCAGGCGCAGCTGGCCGGCGAGTTCACTGACGAGATCTGCCCGGTCGAGGTGATCGAGCGCGTGCCCAACCTGGCCACCGGCGAGATCACGCTCAAGACCCGCACCGTGACCCTGGACGAGGGCGCCCGCCCCGACACCACCCTGGAGGGCCTGGCCCGGCTGCGCCCGGTGTTCGCCACCCCGAAGGATTCGACGGGCAAGGCCACCGGCCTGGGCAGCGTCACCGCCGGCAACAGCTCGCAGACCAGCGATGGCGCCGGCGCGCTGATCCTGGCCTCCGAGAAGGCGGTCAAGCAGTTCGGCCTCAAGCCGCTGGCCCGCTTCGTCAGCTTCGCCAGCCGCGGCGTGCCGCCCGAGATCATGGGCATCGGCCCGATCGCCGCCATCCCCGCCGCGCTGGGCTACGCCGGCCTGAAGCAGGAAGACCTGGGCTGGATCGAGCTCAACGAGGCCTTCGCCGCGCAGTCGCTGGCGGTGATCCGCGACCTGGGCCTGAACCCCGAGGTGATCAACCCGCTGGGCGGCGCGATCGCCCTGGGCCACCCGCTGGGCGCCACCGGCGCCATCCGTGCCGCCACCACCATCCACGGCCTGCGCCGCCGTGGCCAGAAGTACGGCATGGTGACGATGTGCGTGGGCACCGGCCAGGGCGCCGCAGGCATCTTCGAGGCCCTTTGATCCCCTGAAGAACGACGGGCGGCTACCATGCCGCCCGTTTTGCTTGGCACGCCGGCACCGCCGGGCCACCGACGAGGAGACCCCATGAGCATCAAGACCGCGACGATCAACGGTGTGGCGACGATCGAGATCGCCCGCCCCGAGAAGAAGAACGCGCTGACCCAGGCCATGTACCAGGCCATGGCCGACGCGCTGACCGCCGCCCAGGCCGACCCGGCCGTGCGCGCGGTGCTGATCACTGGTCAGCCCGGCATCTTCACCTCGGGCAACGACCTCGAGGACTTCATGCAGCGCCCGCCCCAGGGCCCGGACTCGCCGGTGTTCCGTTTCATGCGCGCGCTGCTGGAATGCGACAAGCCGGTGGTGGCCGCGGTCACCGGCGCGGCCATCGGCATCGGCACCACGCTGCTGCTGCACTGCGACTTCGTCTACGTCAGCGACGAGGCCCGCCTGGCCATGCCCTTCGTCGGCCTGGGCCTGGTGCCCGAGTTCGCCTCCAGCCTGGTCGTGCCGCAGCGCATGGGCCACGTCAAGGCCGCCGAGAAGCTGCTGCTGGGCGACCCCTTCACCGGCCCCGAGGCGGTGGAGTGCGGCATCGCCAACGCGGTGCTGCCGGCCACCGAGGTGGTGGCCCACGCCCGCCGCGTGGCCGAGCGCTTCAACACCCTGGCCCCGGCCGCGGTGCGCGAGAGCAAGCGCCTGATGCGCGCGCCGCAGCGCGAACAGACCCTGGCGGTGATCGCCACCGAGGGCGAGGTCTTCGGCGAGCGCCTGCGCAGCCCCGAGGCCCGCGAGGCCTTCCAGGCCTTCTTCGAGAAGCGCGCCCCGGACTTCTCGAAGTTCAGCTGAGCCGATGTGGCTGAAGCTCGCCCTGGGCCCGCTGCTGCTGGCGCAGGGCCGCCAGGTGCGGCGCCAGGCGCTGCGCCTGCCCGAGGCCACCGGCCCCCGCGCTGGCGTGGCCGGCGGCCGTGCGGCGCACTGGCGGGTGCTGGTGCTGGGCGACTCTTCGGCCGCCGGGGTGGGGGTCGCCCACCAGTCCGAGGCCCTGGCCGCGCCGCTGGCCCACGAGCTGTCTCGATTCCTGGGCGCTCCCGTGGGTTGGCAGCTGGTGGCCACCAGCGGCCACACCGCCGCCGATGCACTGGCCGCGCTGCGCGAGGCGCGGCTGCAGCCGGCCGACCTGCTGGTCACCGCCCTGGGCGTGAACGACGTGGTGGCGCAGACCGCGCCGACGCGCTTCCTGAAGACCCTGGACGCGCTCCACGCCGAGGCCGTGGCGCGGGCCGGCGTGCGCTGCACGTTGCACAGCGCGCTGCCGCCCATGGGTCGCTTTCCGCTGCTGCCCCAGCCGCTGCGCTGGGTGATGGGGCGTGACGCCGCCCGCCTGGACGCGGCGCTGCGCCGCCATGTGCAGGCCCGGCCGGACCGCCTGCACGTGCCCCTGCCGGCGGCACCGCCCGACGCGCAGGCCGAGGGTTGGGTGGCCGAGGACGGCTTCCACCCCGGCCCGCAGGGTTATCCGGTCTGGGCCCGGGTGCTGGCCACGGCCTGTGCCGAGGCGCTGGCCGATCAGCGCTTGGCCTCGGTCTCGGCCGCGCTGCCGCAGGACGGGCAGTAGCGGAAGAACACGTTCTTGCGGGTCTGGCAGCCGCCGCAGCGGTCGAACAGGCGCAGCCCGCAGTGCACGCAGAAGTCCGGCTTGACGTCGCCGGTGCCCAGCAGGGCGCGTTCGCAGCCCGGGCAGACGTTGGCGCCCATCTTCTTGAGCGCGGCCTCATGGGACAGGGTCTGGCGGCGCTCCGATTCGGTCTGGCGCTCCACCTCGGCGCGGCGCGCCAGGTAGCGGCGCATCGCCTTGACCACCTGGTGGCCCACCGCGGCGGTCAGCACGATCCCGACGCCGTGGCGCACATAGCCGCCGTAGCTGGGCAGGTAGGGCACCAGTTCGACGAAGAAGGTGAAGGCGGCGAACAGCACGAAGCCGCGCATCAGCGGCCAGTGGTCGCTGCCGCGGCGGGTCTTCCAGAGCCAGCCGGCCAGCGCCAGCAGCGGCAGGGTCAGGGCCAGGCGCAGGCCGAACACGCGCAGCTCCTGGCGGCGCCGGGCAGCGTCGTAGGCACCCTGCGCGTCCGACAGCAGGCGTGCGCGCAGCGCCTGGTGGGCCTGGCGGGCCTGCCGGGTCTCGAGCAGGCCGCGCTGCAGCGACTCGACCGCCTGCTCGGCCTGGCGCGCGCCGGCCAGCAGGGCGTCGAGCTCGCGGGTGCGGCGCAGCACCTCGGGGTCGTGGGTGGGGTCGCCGCTGACCTGTCGGCCCGCCAGCCAGTTGGCATACGCCTCGCGGGCGTTGCGGTTGGCATTGGTGGCGGCGGTCCGGGCCAGCTGGGCCTGCTCCAGGCGCTGCTCCAGCTCGTCGGCATGCCGGTCCAGGTCCTGCAGCTGCGCGGCCTCGGCCTCGAGCGCGCCCGGCGGGGCGAACTGCTCCACGCCCAGTGGCGCCTCGACCTTCGGCAGGTCGCCGATCAGCTGACCGCCCAGCCCGACCAGGAAGCCGGCGAACACCACCGACACCGCCCACATCCCCGCCGAGAACAGGCGCTCGGGTGCGCTCAGGGCCTTGAACATGGGCTCAGGCCTTGGGGATCGGGCGGGGGCGACCTTCGCGGTCGATGGCGACGTAGGTCAGCGTGGCCTCGGTCACCTTGACCACGTGCAGGTCGGCGGGGTTGCGTTCGGCGTAGACCTCGACGTGCACCGTCACCGAGGTGTTGCCCACGCGGCGCACCTGGGCGTAGAAGCTCAGCAGGTCCCCCACCGACACCGCCTGCTTGAAGATGAACTCGTTGACCGCCACGGTGGCGATGCGGCCCTTGGTGATGCGTGCCGGCAGCACCGAGCCGGCCAGGTCGACCTGGGCCATGATCCAGCCGCCGAAGATGTCGCCGTTGCCGTTGGCGTCGGCGGGCATCGGCATCACCCGCAGCACCAGTTCACGGTCGGTGGGCAGCGCGGTCCGCTGCGGCTGGGGCACACTGCTGGTTTCGGGGGTTTCGTTCATGACGTCCTCGGTTTTGTGGATTGTTCTGTCGATCGCTCGGCATTTTCCCTGATGCGCCGCTCCGCCGCCCCCCCGACTGAAAGCGCCCCCAACGGCGCGCCGCGTTCCGACTGGGCCACCCTGCGCCGGCTGCTGCCCTACCTGTGGACCTACCGTGGCCGGGTCGCCGCGGCGCTGCTGTTCCTGATCGCCGCCAAGGTCGCCAACCTGGGCGTGCCGGTGCTGCTCAAGCAGGTCGTCGACACCCTCAGCCCGGGCCCGGTGGACGCGCGCGCGCTGCTGGTGGTGCCCGCCGGGCTGCTGGTGGCCTATGCGCTGCTGCGCCTGTCCACCAGCGTCTTCACCGAGCTGCGCGAGCTGGTCTTCGCCAAGGCCACCCATGGCGCGAGCAAGCGCATCGCCCTTGAAGTCTTCGAGCACCTGCACGCGCTGAGCCTGCGCTTTCACCTCGAGCGCCAGACCGGCGGCCTGACGCGCGACATCGAGCGCGGCACCCGGGCGCTGCAGTCCCTGGTGTCGTACTCGCTCTACACCATCGTGCCCACCGCGGTCGAGCTGGGCCTGGCCCTGGTGCTGCTGGGCACGCAGTTCGACGCCGGTTTCGTCTGGATCACGCTGGCGGCGCTGGCGGCCTACGTGGCCTTCACCATCACCGTGACCGAGTGGCGCACCCAGTTCCGCCGCCGCATGAACGAGCTCGACAGCCGCGCCCACACCCGGGCCATCGACGCGCTGCTGAACTACGAGACCGTCAAGTACTTCAACAACGAGGCCTTCGAGGCCGCGCGCTATGACCAGGGCCTGGACGAGTACCGCCGCGCCCAGATCCGCTCGCAGACCTCGCTGTCCTTCCTCAACACCGGCCAGCAGCTCATCATCGCCGGCTCGCTGCTGGCCATGCTCTGGCGCGCCACCGACGGCGTGGTCTCGGGCCGCCTGACCCTGGGCGACCTGGTGCTGATCAACGCGCTGCTGATCCAGCTCTACATCCCGATGAACTTCCTGGGCGTGCTGTACCGCGAGGTCAAGCAGAGCCTGGCCGACCTGGACAAGATGTTCACCCTGCTGGCGCGCGAGCGCGAGGTTCCCGACGCCCCCGGTGCCGCGGCGCTGCAGGTGCAGGGCGCGGCGGTGCGTTTCGAGGACGTGGTGTTCGGTTACGACCCGGCCCGCACCATCCTGCACGGGGTGAGCTTCGAGGTCCCGGCCGGCCGCACGGTGGCGGTGGTGGGGGCCAGCGGGGCCGGCAAGAGCACGCTGTCGCGCCTGCTCTACCGCTTCTACGACGTGGGGGCGGGGCGCATCACCATCGACGGCCAGGACCTGCGCGCGGTGACTCAGGACAGCCTGCGCCGCGCCATCGGCATCGTGCCGCAGGACACGGTGCTGTTCAACGACACCATCGCCTACAACATCGGCTACGGCCGCCCCGGAGCCAGCCGTGAACAGATCGAGGCCGCCGCCCGCGCCGCCCGCATCCACGACTTCATCGTCGCGCAGCCCCAGGGCTACGACACCGTGGTGGGCGAGCGCGGCCTGAAGCTCTCGGGCGGCGAGAAACAGCGCGTGGCGATCGCCCGCACGCTGCTGAAGGACCCGCCGATCCTGGTCTTCGACGAGGCCACCTCGGCGCTGGACTCGGCCAACGAGCGGGCGATCCAGACCGAGCTCGAGAGCGCCTCGCGCGGCAAGACCACCCTGGTCATCGCGCACCGCCTGTCCACCGTGGTGGGCGCGCACGAGATCCTGGTGATGGAGGCCGGCCGCATCGTCGAGCGCGGCACCCACGAGGCGCTGCTGGCCCGGGCCGGGCGCTATGCTCGGATGTGGGCGCTGCAGCACCGCGGCGCCGGGGACACCGACACCACACAAGCACCCGCCGATGGACACCAAGTGGCTTGAGGATTTCGTCAGCCTGGCCGAGACGCGCAGCTTCTCGCGCTCGGCCCAGCAGCGGCACGTGACGCAGCCGGCCTTCTCGCGCCGCATCCAGGCGCTCGAGGCCTGGGCCGGCATCGACCTGGTCGACCGCTCGTCCTACCCCACCCGGCTGACCCCGGCGGGAGAGACCTTCCACGCCCAGGCGCTGGAGATCCTCAGCGCCCTGCAGGCCACCCGCAGCATGATGCGCAGCCACCAGGCGGCCGACCAGGACATGGTCGAGTTCGCGGTGCCGCACACCATGGCCTTCACCTTCTTCCCGCACTGGCTGATGGACCTGCGCCAGCGCTTCGGGGCGATCAAGAGCCGCCTGTCGGCGATGAACGTGCACGACGCGGTGATGCGCCTGACCGAGGGCAGCTGCGACCTGCTGATCGCCTACCACCACCCCACGCAGCCGCTGCAACTCAGTTCCGATCGCTACGAGATGCTCAGCCTGGGCCACGAGACCCTGGCGCCCTACGCCAAGTCCGATGGCGGCGGCCAGCCGCTGTTCCGCCTGCCAGGCCGCCCGGGCGCGCCGGTGCCCTTCCTCAGCTACGCGCAGGGCGCCTACATGGCGCGCATCGTCGAGCAGATCATCAAGCACGCGCCCGCGCCCCTGCACCTGGACCCGATCTACGAGACCGACATGGCCGAGGGCCTGAAGGCCATGGCGCTGGAGGGCCACGGCCTGGCCTTCCTGCCGGCCAGCTCGGTGCGCAAGGAGCTGCGGGCCCGCCGCCTGGTGGCCGCCGGCCCGGCCGAGTACGAGCTGACCATGGAGGTCCGCATCTACCGCGAGCGCCCCACCGGCGCGCGCAAGCCCAAGCCGGTGGCCGAGGAGCTCTGGGCCTTCCTGAAGGCGCGCGGTGAGGCCCTGGACTGAGGTCAGCCAGAGCTGGGGCCGGCGGCCGTCCGGCGCCTGGCTGGCGGTGCTGGCCGTGGCCGCGGCCCTGGTCGCGGCGGCCGGCTGGACCGGCTACACCGCCAGCGCGCGCCGCGGCACCGACGCCCTGCGCGCCGAGGCCAACCACCAGCTCGACCTGTTCGCCTCGGTGGTGCAGGGCCTGGTGCGGCGCCTGGAGTATGTGCCCGCCACGCTGCAGCTCAGCGGCGAGGTGCTGGCCCTGCTGCGCCAGCCCGAGGACGCCGAGCGCCAGCGCGCCGCCACCGCCTACCTGCGCCGCCTGAATGCCCACCTGGGCAGCGCGGCCCTGCACGTGATGAGCCCGCGCGGGGTGGTGATCGCCTCCAGCGACGCCGCCCTGGTCGGCGAGGACCTGTCCTTCCGGCCCTACTTCCTCGAGGCCCTGTCGGGCCGGGTGGGGCGCCACTTCGCGATCGGCGTGCGCGACGGCGTGCCGGGCTACTACGTCTCGCACCCGGTGCACGACGGTGCCCGCATCGTCGGGGTGGCGGTGCTCAAGATCGGGCTCGAGCCGGTGGACCAGGCCTGGTCGCTGCTGGACGCGCCGGCGCTGCTGGCCGACTCCAACCAGGTGGTGGTGCTGTCCTCGCGTCCCGAGTGGCGCTACACCGCGCTGGCCGAGCTGCCGCTGGAGCGGCGGGTCGACCTGCAGACCACCCGCCTGTACGGCGAGCGCCCGATCGAGCGCCTGCCGCTGCAGGTGGCCCTGCGGGTGGACGAGGACAGCCAGATCGTCGAGGGCGTGCTGCCCGAGGGTCTGCGCGGCCAGGGCGCCAGCAACGGCGAGCGCGGCCTCTCGCGCGAGATGCTGGTGCTGGGCCGGCTGCTCGACGGCATGGACTGGCGGCTGCTGATGTTCACCGACCTGCGCGGCGTGCGCCAGGAGGCGCTGCAGGCCGGCCTGCTGGCGGCGGTCAGCACCGCCTTCGGCCTGGCCCTGGTGCTGGTGGTCAACCAGCGCCGCCGCATCACGCGCCAGAAGCTGCAGGCCCACCGCGAGCTCGAGACCCAGGTCGCGCTGCGCACCCAGGCCCTGTCCGAGGCCAACGAGCACCTGCGCCGCGAGGTGGCCGAGCGCGAGCAGGCCGAGCAGACCCTGCGCCAGGCCCAGGACGAGCTGGTGCACGCCGGCAAGATGGCGGTGCTGGGGCAGCTGGCCACCGGCATCACCCACGAGCTGACCCAGCCGCTGGGCGCGGTCCGCACCCTGTCGGCCAACGCGGTCGAGTTCATGCGCCGCGGCGAACACGGCGTGGCCGCCGACAACCTGACCATCATGGCCCGCCTGGCCGACCAGATGGGCGCCATCATCGAGCCCCTCAAGGGCTTCGCCCGCAAGTCCCAGGCGCGGCCGCAGGCCTGCCCGGTGGACCGGGCGGTGCGCCACGCGCTGTTCCTGTACGACCAGCGCCTGCGCAAGGCTGGCGCGGTGGTGGACGACGCCACCGCCGGCGGCACCCTGCAGGCCTGGTGCGACCCCAACCGCCTGGAGCAGGTGCTGGTCAACCTGATCGGCAACGCCCTGGACGCGATGGCCGACGACCCGGCCCCGCGCCTGCGCATCGACGCCGCGGTGCACGACCGCGCGCTGCAGCTGCGGGTGCTGGACCACGGCGCCGGCCTGCCCGAGGGCGTGCGCGAGCGCCTCTTCGAGCCCTTCTTCAGCACCAAGGAGGCCGGCGCCGGCCTGGGCCTGGGCCTGGCGATCTCGCGCGACATCGCCCGCGAGGCCGGCGGCGAACTCTGGGCCGACAATCACCCCGACGGCGGCGCCTGCTTCACCCTGCGCCTGCCCCTGCCGCCCGCACCATGACCCCTTCCGCTGCCCTTCGCTCCACCTCCGTCACGCGAACCCGCAGCGTGCCTTCCACCCGCGAGGGTCAAGCCCCCCGCGGGCCGAGCGCCGGGCCGCTCCCAAACCGGCCCGCCATCCCCTTGGGGGATCGAGGCCGGTACTCCGGCCGCGAGGGGCAGTCATGAGCCACGACCTCACTGTCCTGCTGGTTGAAGACGACCTCCCGATGCAACTGGGCTGCCAGCAGGCGCTGCAGCTGGCTGGCCTGCGCGTGGAGGCGGTGGACCGCGCCGAACTGGCCCTGCGCCGGCTGGCGGCGGGCTACCCCGGCGTGGTGGTGACCGACATGCGCCTGCCCGGCGCCGACGGCCTGAGCCTGGTGCGCGCCTGTCACGAGATGGAGCCGGCGCTGCCGGTCATCATGATCACCGGCCATGGCGACGTGAGCCTGGCGGTCGAGGCCATGCGCAGCGGCGCCTACGACTTCATCCCCAAGCCCTTCTCGCCCGAGGCCCTGGTCGAGGTGGTGCGCCGCGCCCTGGACAAGCGCGCCCTGACGCTGGAGGTGGCCGCGCTCAAGCAGGCGCTGGCCCGCCAGGCCGGCGGCGCCACCCGGCTGGTGGGGCGCTCGCCGCAGATGCGCGCGGTGCGCGCGCTGATCGAGCGGGTGGCCGGCTCGGACGTGGACGTGCTGGTGCGCGGCGAGACCGGCACCGGCAAGGAGCTGGTCGCCCAGGCACTGCACGAGCTCTCGGGCCGGGCCCAGGGCCCGCTGGTGGCGCTGAACTGCGGCGGCCTGCCCGACACCCTGATCGACAGCGAGCTGTTCGGCCACGAGCCCGGCGCCTTCACCGGGGCGGCCAAGCGCCGCATCGGAAAGATCGAGCACGCCGACCGCGGCACCCTGTTCCTGGACGAGGTCGAGTCCATGCCGATGCCGGTGCAGGTCAAGCTGCTGCGGGTGCTGCAGGACCGGGTGATCGAGCGCCTGGGCTCGAACGAGCGGGTGCAGGTGAACTGCCGGGTGGTGGCCGCGACCAAGGACGACCTGCTGGCGCGCTCGCGCGAGGGCAGCTTCCGCGCCGACCTGGTCTACCGCCTGAACGTGGTCACGATCGAGCTGCCGCCGCTGCGCGAGCGACGCGAGGACATCCCGCTGCTGCTCGAGCACTTCCTGCTGCTGGCCGCCAGCCGCTACGGCCTGCCGCTGCCCGAGCTGACCCCGGCCCGGCTGCGGGCCCTGATGGCCCACGACTGGCCCGGCACCGTGCGCGAGCTGCGCAACGCCGCCGACAGCCTGGTGCTGGGCGTGCCCAGCCCGGTCCTGGGCGACGCCGCGGACGGGGAGGGCGCCGGCCTGTCACTGGCGCAGGCGGTCGACGAGTTCGAGCGCGGCCTGATCCGCGAGGCCCTGCGCCGCCACGGCGGCCACATCGCCCGCACCGCCACCGCCCTGAAGCTGCCCAAGACCACGCTGGCCGACAAGGTCCGCAAGCACGGCCTGGGTGCCGCGGCGGGCGCCGACGATCCGCTCGCCTGAACGGATTTCCGTTCCTGTCCGGCGGCGGCCTGAACGGAAATCCGTTCTTCCTGAGGGCCTGCGCCTGACGGTCAGACCCGAAGCCGTTTCCTGACAAGCACTTGCGCGCGCCGGCCAGCCCTGGCACGGCTTTCGCAAAGGGATGGGCACGATGCCCCTCCTGCGCTGGACCCGCTCCCTGCTGATCGCCGCCCTGGCCGGCGTGCTGGCGCCCGCCGGCGCCGCACCGGCCGCCCCGGCGCGCACCGGCACGCTGGCGCGCATCGCCGAGACCGGCACCATCAACCTGGGCCACCGCGAGTCTTCGGTGCCGTTCTCGTTCTACGACGGCAAGCGCCAGGTGGTGGGCTACTCGCACGAGCTGATGCTGCAGGTGGCCGAGGAGATCAAGGCAGAGCTCAAGCTGCCCGCGCTGACCCTGCGCCTGGTGCCGGTGACCTCGCAGAACCGCATCCCGCTGGTGCAGAACGGCACCGTGGACCTGGAGTGCGGCTCCACCTCGAACACCGCCGAGCGCGCGCGCCAGGTGGCGTTCTCGACCTCGATCTTCGTCGTCGGCACCCGGCTGCTGGTGCACCGCGCCTCGGGCGTGAAGGACTTCGCCGACCTGGCCGGCCGCAAGGTGGTGGTCACCGCCGGCACCACCTCGGAGCGCCTGCTGCGCACCTGGACCGAGCAGCACCGCAGCCGCGTCCAGCTGCTGACCGCCCGTGACCACGACGACGCCTTCCGGGCCCTGGAATCCGGCCGGGTCGACGCGGTGTTCCTGGACGATGCGCTGCTGATGGGCGAGCGCGCCAAGGCCCAGCGGCCCGAGGACTGGGTGGTCACCGGCACGCCGATGTCCCAGGAGGCCTACGGCTGCATGATGCGGCTGGGTGACGAGGCCTTCAAAGGCGTGGTCGACCGTGCGTTGCGCCGCTTGCTCACCGGCGGCGAGGCGCTCAAGATCTACCACCGGTGGTTCCTGCGGCCGATCCCGCCGCGGGGCCTGAACCTGAACTTCCCGCCCTCCGAGGCCCTGCTTCAGCTTTTCCGCCAGCCGAGCGACCAGCCCCTGTGAATGGCGCCGGCTTTTCCTTCCTCCCCTCAACCACGTTGGAGTCCTGATGTCCCAGAACCGTACCTCCCTGCGCCGCGCCGTGCTGGCCGCCGCCGCCCTGACCGTGCTGGCCACCGGCGCCCAGGCCCAGAGCAGCGACACGCTCAAGAAGATCAAGGACTCCGGCACGATCACGCTGGGCGTGCGCGAGTCCTCGGGCGCGCTGGCCTACACCCTGGGCAACGGCAAGTACGTCGGCTTCCACACCGAGATGGCCGAGCGCGTGGCCCAGGCCCTGCGCCGCCAGCTGGGCATGAGCGAGATCTCGGTCAAGTACCAGCCGGTCACCTCGCAGAACCGCATCCCGCTGGTGCAGAACGGCACCGTGGACCTGGAGTGCGGCTCCACCACCAACAACAGCGCCCGCCAGAAGGACGTGTCCTTCGCGGTGACCACCTACGTCGAGGAAGTCCGCATCGCCGTCAAGGCCAACTCGGGCATCAACTCGATCAACCAGCTCAACGGCAAGACGGTGGCCACCACCACCGGCACCACCTCGGTCCAGACCCTGCGCAAGCACGAGAAGGCCAATGGCGTCGACTTCAAGGAAGTCTTCGGCAAGGACCACGCCGACAGCTTCCTGCTGCTCGAGTCCGGCCGCGCTGACGCCTTCGTGATGGACGGCCAGATCCTGGCCGGCAACATCAGCAAGTCCAAGGCGCCGAAGGACTTCAAGATCGTCGGCGAGGTGCTGTCGGTCGAGCCGATCGCCTGCATGCTGCGCAAGGACGACGCCGGCTTCAAGAAGGCCGTCGACGACGCGATCGTCGCCATGATGAAGAACGGCGACCTGGCCAAGATGTACGACAAGTGGTTCATGCAGCCGATCGCGCCGGCCAACGTCGCCGTCGGCCTGCCGCTGTCCGAGGCCACCAAGGACGCCTGGGCCCACCCGAACGACAAGCCGATGGAAGCCTACGCCAAGAAGTGAGGTCCGGCCGCGGGCCTGAACAGGCCCGCGGACCCGCCCGGCTGGCGTGAGGGGCGTGGCGGCTGACCGCCGCGCCCCCTTGTATGGAAGACCCGTGGAGGAGGCCCCCGTGGCGACCTGGGATTGGCAGGTGTTCTGCAGGAACACCATCGACGGTGAGGTCGGCGAGCGCTGCTTCGGCAGCAATGGCGACATCACCTATCTGGACTGGCTGCTGTCGGCCTGGGGCTGGACGCTGTCCGTCGCCCTGCTGGCGCTGGTGGTGGCGCTCTTGGTGGGGGCCCTGGTGGGCATCCTCCGCACCACGCCCAGCAAGTGGCTGTCGGGCTTCGGCAACGCGTGGACCGAGCTGTTCCGCAACGTGCCGCTGCTGGTGCAGATCTTCCTGTGGTACCACGTGGTGCCGGCACTGGTCCCGCCGCTCAAGGACGTGCCGCCCTTCGTGCTGGTGGTGCTGGGGCTGGGCTTCTTCACCTCGGCGCGGGTGTCCGAGCAGGTCAAGGCCGGCATCGAGAGCATCCCCAAGGGCCAGCGCTACGCCGGCCTGGCGATGGGCCTGACGCTGGCGCAGACCTACCGCTACGTGCTGCTGCCGCGGGCGCTGCGGGTGGTGATCCCGCCGCTGACCAGCGAGAGCATGAACATCATCAAGAACTCGTCGGTGGCCTTCGCGGTGAGCGTGGCCGAGCTGACGCAGTTCGCGATGCAGGCGCAGGAAGAGACCTCGCGCGGCATCGAGATCTACCTGGCCGTGTCGGCGCTGTATTTCGTGTCGGCCTTCGCCATCAACCGCATCGCCCTGTTCATCGAGCAACGCGTGCAGGTGCCGGGCATGCTGGGAGGCAAGTGAGATGAACCTCGATTTCTCCTTCATGACCTGGGAGACCCTGGTCAACTTCGTCTCCAAGGGCCTGCTCTTCTCGGTCCAGCTGACCCTGGTGGCCATGGTCGGCGGCATCGTGCTGGGCACGCTGCTGGCGCTGATGCGCCTGTCGGGCAAGAAATGGCTGGAGCTGCCGGCCAGCGCCTACGTCAACCTGCTGCGCTCGGTGCCGCTGGTGATGGTGATCCTGTGGTTCTTCCTGCTGATCCCGCTGCTGATCGGCCAGCCCATGGGCGCCGAGCTGTCGGCCATCATCACCTTCACGGTGTTCGAGGCGGCCTACTACTCCGAGATCATGCGCGCCGGCATCCAGAGCGTGCCCAAGGGCCAGGTCCATGCCGGCTACGCCATGGGCATGAACTACCGCCAGACCATGCAGCTGGTGGTGCTGCCGCAGGCCTTCCGCAACATGCTGCCGGTGCTGATGACCCAGACCATCATCCTGTTCCAGGACACCTCGCTGGTCTACGCCATCGGCGCCTACGACCTGCTCAAGGGCTTCGAGGTCGCCGGCAAGAACTTCAACCGCCCGGTCGAGACCTACCTGGTCGCCGCCGTGCTGTACTTCGTCATCTGCTTCTCGCTGTCGATGCTGGTGCGTCGTCTGCAGAAGAAAATCGCGATCATTCGTTGAGCCCCCACGCTCCCTGCCGGTCGCTGCCCCCCGAGGGGGCTCCGGCAGCGGACCTGCAAAGCCGGATCCACGCCGGGCCTTGACGGGCTCGGCCCAAGCCAGGAAAACCCCATGATTGAAATCAAGAACGTCAGCAAGTGGTACGGCAGCTTCCAGGTGCTGACCGACTGCACCACCAGCATCCAGAAGGGTGAGGTGGTGGTGGTCTGCGGCCCGTCGGGCTCGGGCAAGTCCACGCTGATCAAGACGGTGAACGCCCTGGAGCCGATCCAGAAGGGCGACATCATCGTCAACGGCACCAGCATCACCGACCCCAAGACCGACCTGCCCAAGCTGCGCAGCCACGTCGGCATGGTGTTCCAGCACTTCGAGCTGTTCCCGCACCTGTCGGTGACCGAGAACCTGACGCTGGCGCAGATCAAGGTGCTGGGTCGCAACCCCGACGAGGCCAAGACCCGTGGCCTGAAGATGCTGGACCGCGTCGGCCTGTCGGCCCACAAGGACAAGTTCCCGGGCCAGCTCTCGGGCGGCCAGCAGCAGCGCGTGGCGATCGCCCGTGCCCTGTCGATGGACCCGATCGTGATGCTGTTCGACGAGCCCACCTCGGCCCTCGACCCCGAGATGGTCGGCGAGGTGCTGGACGTGATGGTGCAGCTGGCCAACGAGGGGATGACCATGATGTGCGTGACGCACGAGATGGGCTTTGCCAAGAAGGTCAGCAACCGGGTGATCTTCATGGACGCCGGCAAGATCATCGAGGACTGCAAGCGCGACGAGTTCTTCGGCAACCCCGAGGCCCGCTCGCCCCGCGCCAAGGACTTCCTGTCGAAGATCCTGCAGCACTGATTCCGGGTTTCTGAAAGGCGGCGCCCGCCCCGGGAGGGTGGCGTTTCGGCGTGCCTCGGTGGCGGCGGGCTGCGGAGGGAGCGGGCTGCGGAGGGGGGCTTTGGCCCCTCTCTCATGTCACCCGGCCTGCGGCCTCCTTCTCTACTTCGTTCGGGGCCAAAGCCCCCCTCCGCGCCTGCCATCGGCCGTCGACTGCCCACGCGAGCCGTGCGCACCGGGTTGAACTGGCGCCGGCCGCGGGGCAGCGGACGGCGCCACGCCACGCACCCTCCGCAAGGCGACCGCTCCATGGCTGCAGGCGGATGTGCAGAGCACCCCTCAGCGGTCGGTGGGACAATCGCCCCATGAGCGACACGCTGACCCTGATCCGTCCCGACGACTGGCACCTGCACGTGCGCGATGGCGCTGCGATGCAGGCCGTCGTGCCCCACACCGCGCGCCAGTTCGGCCGCGCCATCATCATGCCCAACCTGCGGCCCCCGGTGACCACCGCGGCGCAGGCGGTGGCCTACCGCGAGCGCATCCAGGCCGCGGTGCCGGCCGGCGTGGACTTCACGCCGCTGATGACGCTGTACCTGACCGACAACACCGCGCCCGACGAGATCCGCCGGGCCAAGGATGCCGGCGTGGTCGCGCTCAAGCTCTACCCGGCGGGCGCCACCACCAACAGCGATGCCGGCGTCACCGACATCCGCAAGACCTGCGCGACGCTGGAGGCGATGCAACGCGAAGGCCTGCTGCTGCTGGTGCACGGCGAGGTCACCGACCCGTCGGTCGACCTGTTCGACCGCGAGGCCGTGTTCATCGACCAGGTGATGCAGCCGCTGCGCAAGGACTTCCCGGAGCTGAAGGTGGTGTTCGAGCACATCACCACCCGGGAGGCCGCGCAGTACGTGGCCACGGCCGGCACCCACACCGCGGCCACCCTGACGGCCCACCACCTGCTGTACAACCGCAACGTCATCTTCCAGGGCGGCCTGCGGCCCCACTACTACTGCCTGCCCGTGCTCAAGCGCGAGGTGCACCGCCAGGCCCTGGTGGCCGCGGCCACCAGCGGCTCCGACCGCTTCTTCCTCGGCACCGACAGCGCGCCGCACGCCTCGGTCATGAAGGAGGCCTCGGTCTGCGGCGCGGGCTGCTTCACCGCGATGTCGGCCCTGGAGCTGTACGCCGAGGCCTTCGACGCCGCCGGCGCGCTCGACAAGCTTGAAGGCTTCGCCAGCCTGCACGGCCCGGCCTTCTACGGCCTGCCGGTCAACACCGGCACCGTCACGCTGCGCCGCGAGGCCATGACCCTGCCCGAATCCATCCCCTTCGGCGATGCGCAGCTCAAGCCGCTGCGGGGCGGCGAGACCCTGGCCTGGCGGCAGCAGGACTGAGCCGGGGACCGGCTCGGCATGAAAAAGGGGCGCCTCGGCGCCCCTTGTCACGTCCGGCGCACCACAGGGTGCGCACCGGCCGCTCAATAGGTGTCCAGGTAGACGTTGTCGAAGGTGGCCGCGATGCCGCCCTTGGTGCGCTGCGCGGTGCAGTTGGGGACCTCGTTGCGCAGCGACAGGTTGCCGAACAGCTGCACCGGGGCCGTCTTGTGGGACTCGGCGTAGGTGATCGACGCGGCGTTGGCCCCGGCGACGTAGTTGAAGGTCTTGGTGGTCTTGTCCCAGCTGTAGCCGACCTTGATGGCGGTGCCGGTGGTGACCGTGGTGAGCAGCACGGGGTTGCTGCCGCCATTGGCCGGGGTGATCAGGGCGCTGGCGCTGCAATCGGCGTTGGCGCACTGCGAGAGCACGGCCTGGACCTGGAGCACGCCCACCGGGTCGGCGCTGCTGCTGGTGCGGCGGACGCGAACCTGGGCGAGCACGTCACCGGTGCGGTCGCCCGCCACCGGACCCCCGGCGCGGATGTTGAAGTGCGACCCGATCAGGCGCGCGCCGGACTGGCCCACGGCCGGGTTGGCGGCACACGGCTCGTCCTGCTTGACCGTCTGGACGGCCACCGTGGCCTTGAGCGACTTGACCGGGGTGGTCAACGGCAGGCTGTTGTTGAACGACTCCATGGTCAGCCCCGCATCGCTGGCGGTGCTCGAGTACAGGTAGCGCAGCAGGTTCAGCTTGCCCTTGCCGTCGATGTAGCGACCGGCTTCCGCCTCGCCCCACTTGCTGCGGTCCAGCCCGGTGGTGGAGCCGAAATCGTCGTACAGGACGGCGGCAGCCTGGGCTTGGGTGAAGGCGATCAGGCCGGTGGCCAGCAGGGCGAGGGGGCGGTACTTCATGGGGACTCCTGGGCGGGTGGTCCGGGCCTGCCGTCTGGAGGCCCGTCGTCCAGGGATTGTCCCCAGGGCGTCCTTGTCAGGCCTCGGCTCTTCGACCGATCCCCCCTAGATCGAAGTGCTCAGGGCGCCGGCAGGAATCCCTCGACCGACAGGTAGCGCTCGCCGGTGTCGTAGTTGAAGCCCAGCACCCGGGCGCCGGCCGGCAGCTCGGTCAGCTTCTTGGCGATGGCGGCCAGCGTGGCGCCGCTGGAGATGCCCACCAACAGGCCTTCCTGGGTCGCGCTGCGGCGGGCGTACTCGCGGGCTTCCTCGGCCTCGACCTGGACCACGCCGTCGAGCAGTTCGGTCTTGAGGTTCTTGGGCACGAAGCCGGCGCCGATGCCCTGGATCGGGTGCGGGCTGGGGGCGCCGCCGGAGATCACCGGCGACTGGCTGGGTTCGACCGCGAAGACCTGGAGCCGCGGCCAGGCGGCCTTGAGCACGGTGGCCACGCCCGAGAGGTGGCCGCCGGTGCCGACGCCGGTGACGATCGCGTCCAGGCCCTCGGGGAAGTCCTCGAGGATCTCCTGGGCGGTGGTGCGCACGTGGACGTCGATGTTGGCCGGGTTCTCGAACTGCTGCGGGATCCAGGCGCCGGGGATGCTGGCGGCCAGTTCCTCGGCCTTGGCGATCGCGCCCTTCATGCCCTTCTCGCGCGGGGTGAGCTCGAAGCGGGCGCCGTAGGCCAGCATCAGGCGGCGGCGCTCGACGCTCATGCTGTCGGGCATCACCAGGATCAGTTGGTAGCCCTTGACCGCGGCCACCATGGCCAGGCCCACGCCGGTGTTGCCCGAGGTCGGCTCGATGATGGTGCCGCCGGGCTGGAGCTGGCCGCTGGCCTCGGCCGCCTCGACCATGGCCAGCGCGATGCGGTCCTTGATCGAGCCGCCGGGATTGCTGCGCTCGGACTTGATCCAGACCTCGTGGCCGGCACCGAACAGGCGGTTGATGCGGATGTGGGGCGTGCGGCCGATGGTGGCCAGGACGTTGGCGGCTTTCATGCAAGAACTCCAGCTTGGGTAGCGGGCGATGATGCCCCAGGGCGTGGGGCCCTGTCGCCCATAAGGTTCCAACCATTTCTCATGAGGCGCCACGGGGCATCCCCGGGGCGTGGGACAATCGGACCCGTGAAGTCGACCAGACCGCCGCTGGTGCTACCCGAAAGGGCGGTGCGCAAGCACCGGGCCGAAAGGCCGCACTGGAGGAAGGTCCGGACTGCATAGAGCAGCGTAGCGGGTAACGCCCGTCCACCGCGAGGTGCGGATCAGAGCCACAGAGACGAGCCGGTTCAGTCCGGAGTGAAACGCGGCAATCTCTACGCGCAGCAACACCAAATAGGCCAGCATTGAAGCGGCTCGCTGAGCTGGCGGGTAGGTGGCACCGAGCCAGGGTGGCAACATCCCGGCCCAGATGAATGGCGGTCACGGTGGGGCGACCCACCGCACAGAATCCGGCCTATCGGTCGACTTCACACCTTTTCCTTCCCCTCGGATCCCCCGCATGAACCCCGAAGCCTCGCGCGTCTGGACCGGCCCCCGTTGGCTGCTGGCGGCGCTGCTGGCCGGCCTGGGCATGCTGGGCCCGTTCTCGATCGACACCTACCTGCCGGCCTTCACCGGCATCGCGCAAAGCCTGGGCGCCACCCCGGTCGAGATGCAGCAGACGCTGTCGGCCTACCTGATGGGCTTCGCCCTGATGAACCTGTTCCACGGCGCGCTGGCCGACAGCTGGGGCCGCCGCCCGGTGGTGCTGGCGGGCCTGGCGGTGTTCACGCTGGCCTCGCTGGGCTGTGCGCTGGCCCAGCACATCGGGCAGCTGGTGCTGTTCCGGGCGCTGCAGGGCATGTCGGCCGGGGCCGGCATGGTGGTCTCGCGGGCCATCATCCGCGACCTGTTCCACCCGGACCAGGCCCAGAAGGTGATGTCGCAGGTCACCATCTACTTCGGGGTCGCCCCGGCGGTGGCGCCGATCATCGGCGGCTGGCTCTACGTGCACCTGGGCTGGCACTCGATCTTCTGGTTCCTGGTGGGGGTGGGCGTGCTGCTGTTCACCACCATGGCCCGCATGCTGCCGGAGTCCCTGCACCCCAGCCAGCGCCAGCCCTTCCACCCCCGCTCGCTCCTGAAGGGCTACGCGGCCATGGCCGGCAGCCCGGTCTTCCTGGCCCTGGCCTTCGCCTCGGGCGTGCCCTTCAACGGCATGTTCCTGTACGTGCTGAGCGCCCCGGTGTTCCTGGGCGAGGTGCTGCACCTGGGCCCGACCGAGTTCTTCTGGTTCTTCCTGCTGACCATCGGCGGCATCATGGGTGGCGCCTGGTGGTCGGGTCGTCTGGCCGGCCGGATCACCCGGGCCCGCCAGATCCGCCGCGGTTTTCGCATCATGGTCGGGGTCTCGCTGCTGAACGTCGCGCTCAACGCGGTGTTCGCGCCGCAGGCCTGGTGGGCGCTGCCCCTGATCGCGCTGTTCGCCTTCGGCTGGGCTTTGATGGTGCCGGTGGTCACGCTGATGGTGCTGGACCAGGCGCCCGACCGGCGCGGCATGGCCAGCTCGCTGCAGGCCTGCCTGGGCAGCGTCGCCAACGCCCTGGTGGCCGGTCTGATCGCGCCGCTGGTGATGCACTCGCCGCTGGCCCTGGCGATCACCTCGCTGGGCCTGCTGTGCATCGGCCTGTGCGCCTGGGCCTGGGTGCGCCCGCGCGTGCCCACCTGAGGCCTGAGGCCCCGGGTGGGGCGGGGGGCCTCAGGCCAGCTCGACCAGGTGGCGCAGGTCCCAATCCTGCCGCGGGTCGGCGTGGCCGTGGCGCTCGGCGCTCTCGTGGCGCTTGATGCCGACCCAGGCGCTGACCAGCGGATCGCCCAGCAGCACCCGCAGCGGCTCGCTGGCCTGCAGCGCGTCCAGCGCGTCGTTCAGCGTCGCGGGCAGCGCCTGGCCCTCGCCCGGGGCCTGGCGGGCCAGCAGGCCCAGCAGGCCCAGGCCCAGGGTGGTGGCCATCACCAGATAGGGGTTGGCGTCGCCGCCGGGCAGGCGGTTCTCGACCCGGCGCGATGCCGGGCCGGAGGCCGGGATCCGGAAGGCCAGCGAGCGGCTTTCCTCGCCCCAGCTGGCGTGCGACGGGGCTGCATCGCTCAGCCGGATGCGGTCGTAGGACATGTCGAACGGCGCCAGGAAGGCCATGGTCGCCGCCGCTTCGGCCTGCAGGCCGGCGACGAAGTGCGACAGGGCCGGCGCGCTGGCGCCGTCGGGCAGGCCGAAGACGTGGGGCCAGGCGCGGCCGTCGGTGTGCTGCAGGCTCACGTGCCAGTGCATGCCGGTGCCGGGCTGGTCCAGGAAGGGCTTGGCCGCGAAGCTGGCCAGGAAGCCGTGGCGGGCCGCCAGCTCGCGCGCCAAGCGCTTGAAGCGCCACACCGCGTCGGCCTGGGCCAGCGGCTCGCCGGGCTGGAAGTTCACCTCGTACTGCGACAGCGCCGATTCGTGGGCATGGCCGCAGACCGGGATGCCCAGGGCCTCGCAGGCGGCGTAGAGCTCGTCGAAATAGGCCTCGAAGTGGCTGGCGCGCTCCAGCGAGAAGGCCTCGACCGCGAGTTCGCGGGCCGGCGACTCGGGACGGCCGCGGGCGGCGCCCAGGCCCTGCTGCGGGTGGCGCTCGAGCAGGAAGAGCTCGAGTTCGGGGGCCACCGTGGCGCGCAGGCCGGCACCCTGCAGGCGGCCCAGCACCGAGCGCAGCGCGCCACGCGGCGACAGGGCGCTGGCGTCCAGCGTGGCACCCAGCGCGCCGGCGGGCTCGCAGACCACGGTGAGCTCGCCCGGGCGGCCGGGGCGCGGCGCCAGGGTGGACAGGTCGGGCACCAGGTGCACGTCGGCGTAGTTCTCGGGCAGCACCGGGCCGAACACCGCCTCGGGCTCGCCCCCGGTCAGGGTCAGGCCCAGGACCACCGAGGGCAGCTTGCAGCCGGCCCCGCCCAGCCAGTCGGCGCGGCCGACCAGCTTGCCGCGGGCCACCGAGCTGAAATCGGCCACCGCGCACTCGATCCGGCGCACCGGGGTGGTGGCCTCGTGGCGGGCCAGGGCGGCGAGCAGGGCCTCCGAGGTGGGCAGGGGCAGGGGGCGGATCACGGACATCAGGCGGGCCACGGGCAATGCAAAGCCCGTCATCATAGGCGCGCGGCCTGGCGGCTTGACCCTGAGGCGGCGGCGGTGGGCCCGGGCTTCATAAAATGGCGATGTGCACCTGCTCAACGCCGACCTGCACTGCCACTCGATCCACTCGGATGGCAGTCTGACCCCCGAAGAACTCGCCCGCCGCGCCCACGACGGCGGGGTGCAGCTGTGGTCGCTGACCGACCACGACGAACTCTCGGGCCAGCACGCCGCCCGCCGCGCGGCCGAGGCCCTGGGCATGGTCTACGTGGCCGGGGTCGAGGTGTCGGTCAGCTTTCTGGGCGAGACCGTGCACGTGCTGGGCCTGGACGTGGACCCCGACCACCCCGGCCTGAATGCCGGACTGGCGGGCCTGCGCGCCGGCCGCGAACAGCGCGCCCGCGAGATGGGCGAGGGCCTGGCCCGCGCCGGCATCCCCGGCGCCTACGAGGGTGCCCGCGCCTACGCCGCCAACCCCGACCTGGTCTCGCGCACCCATTTCGCCCGCTTCCTGGTCGAGCAGGGCCATTGCGCCAGCGTGCACGAGGTCTTCCAGCGCTTCCTGAAAGAGGGCCTGCCCGGCTTCGTGCCGCACCGCTGGGCCGGCCTGGGCGAGGCCCTGGGCTGGATCCGCGACGCCGGCGGCGTGGCCGTGCTGGCCCACCCGGCGCGCTACCGCTTCACGCCGAACGAGGAATGGGCGCTGTTCCACGAGTTCACCGGCCATGGCGGACGCGGCGTCGAGGTCACCTGCGGGGCGCATTTCCCGGACGAGGTCACCCGCTACGCCGCCACCGCCGCCGAGTTCGGCCTGCTGGCCTCGCGCGGCAGCGATTTCCATGCCCCGGGCGAGAGCCGGGTCGAGCCGGGCACGCTGCCCGACCTGCCGGGCCGTTGCACCGCGGTCTGGACCCTGTGGGCCGAGCGCCTGGCCCAGCTGCAGCCCCGGGCCGCCGTGGCGTGACGGACGCCACGCCGCAGCCCCTGTGCGGCGTGGGTCACTCAAGTGCGCGGCGATGCGGCCGATAGCACGCCACAGTTCCGTGGGTGCATCGTCATGAATCTTTCTCGTCTCCGGCTCGGTACCAAGCTCCTGGGGGGCTTTGCCCTGGTGCTGCTCATCGCGCTGGCCCAGGGCCTGGGGGGCACCTGGCTGCTGTCCGAGGTCAACGCCAAATCCGAGGACATCAGCGGCAATTGGCTGCCCAGCGTGGTGTCGGTCGGGGCCATCAACTCGGACCTGGCCGACTTTCGCAACCTGCAGCTGCAGCACGTGCTGGCCAGCGGCGCGGCAGAGATGGACGGCCATGAGCGGGAGATGACCGCCACCCTGGCCTCGCTGGACACCGACCGCAAGACCTACGTGGCCTTGATCAGCAGCCCCGAAGAGCGGGCGATGTACGAGCGGCTGGACAAGGCCTGGACCGCGTACATGGGCATCCAGCCCGAGTTGCTCAAGCTGTCACGGGCCATGGAGACCGAGAAGGCCCAGGCGCTGCTCAACGGCCCGGCCCGAGACCAGTACCTCCTGGCCAGCAAGACCGCCGACGAGCTGGTGGCCCTGAACCGCAAAGGCAGCGAGGACGCGACCCAGGCCAGCGAGGCGCTGTACCACCGGGCCCTGTGGACCGCCGGTCTTGCCCTGGTGGCGATGAGCGTGCTCGGCCTGGTGTTGGGCTGGACGCTGAGCCGCCAGATCGCCCGCCGGGTCGTCATGGCCCGCGACGCCGCCGATGCCATCGCCCAGGGCCGCCTGGACCGCCCGGTCCAGGCCGAAGGCGGCGACGAGCTGGCCGAGCTGCTGCGTGCCATGCAGGCGATGCAGCGTGCGCTCACCGACGTGGTCGGCGGGGTGCGCCACAACGCCGAGAGCGTGGCCACCGCCAGCGCGCAGATCGCCCAGGGCAACCAGGACCTGAGCCAGCGCACCGAGGAACAGGCCTCGGCCCTGGAGCAGACCGCCGCCGCCATGGACGAGCTGGGCAGCACCGTGCGCCACAACGCCGACAACGCGCAGCAGGCCAGTCAGCTGGCGCGAACCGCCTCCGACGTGGCGGTGCGCGGCGGTGACGTCATGGGCCAGGTGGTCGACACCATGAAGCACATCCAGGACTCGTCGCGTCGGATCGCCGACATCATCGGCGTGATCGACGGCATCGCCTTCCAGACCAACATCCTGGCCCTGAACGCCGCGGTCGAGGCCGCCCGGGCGGGTGAGCAGGGCCGCGGCTTCGCGGTGGTGGCGGGCGAGGTGCGCACGCTGGCGCAGCGCAGCGCCGACGCCGCGCGCGAGATCAAGAGCCTGATCGGCAGCAGCGTCGAGCGGGTCGAGCAGGGCAATGTGCTGGTCACCCAGGCCGGCGACACCATGCGCGAGGTCGTGTCCTCGATCCAGCGCGTCAACGACATCGTGGCCGAGATCAGCTCGGCCTCGCGCGAGCAGTCGGCGGGCGTGGGCCAGGTGGGGCAGGCCGTCAGCCAGATGGACCACACCACGCAGCAGAACGCCGCGCTGGTCGAGGAGTCCGCCGCCGCGGCCGAGAGCCTGCGTCAGCAGGCCCAGCAGCTTGTGCAGGCGGTGGCGGTGTTCCGGCTGCCGGGTGATGCCCACGGCGCCGCGCCCCGCACGGCGGCCGTGGCGCCGGCCCCGGTGCCGCGCGCCGCAGCCGCGCCCACCCCGGTTCCGGCGCCGGCCAGCCGTCCGGCCGCGGCCCAGCCCGCCGCGCCGGCCACGGCCACCGCGGGCGACGACGACTGGACCAGCTTCTGACCCTGCCGGTGTGCGGGCCGGGTGTCCGGCGCCGCGTCAGGCCCGAGGCGGCCGGTGGTCGCCGTCGGGGCGGCGCCAGGGGTCCACATGGGTCATCAGGTGGATCACGCGGTGGCGCGCCATCAGGCGATCGCGCGCGGCCACGGCGATGTCGTGGCCCTGTTCCACGCTGAGGGTGGACTCGACCTCGAGGTGGGCATCGACCGCCAGCATGTCGCCCAGCTTGCGGGTGCGCACGTCGTGCACGCCGGCCACGCCGGGCGTGGACTCGAGGGTGACGCGGATGGCGGCCACCTCCTCCTCGTTGGCGGCACGGTCCATCAGGTCGTGCAGCGCATCCCAGGCGAAGTCCCAGCCCATCTTGCCGACCATGAAGCCGACGATGGCCGCGGCGATCGGGTCCAGGATCGGGTAGCCCGCCAGGTTGCCCAGGATGCCCAGGCCCACCACCAGCGATGACGCGGCGTCCGAGCGCGCATGCCAGGCGTTGGCCACCAGCATGCTCGACTTGACCCGCTTGGCCACCGCCAGCATGTAGCGGAACAGGCCTTCCTTGGCCACCAGCGCGCCCACCGCCACCCACAGCGCGGCGCCGTGCACCGGCGCCACGGACTCGGGCTGCTCCAGCTTGACGATGGCCGACCACAGCATGCCCACGCCCACCGCCAGCAGCAGAAGGCCCAGCGCCAGCGAGGCGGCGGTCTCGAAGCGCTGGTGGCCGTAGGGGTGGTCCTCGTCGGCGTCCTTGCGGCTGTGGCGGGTGGCCAGCAGCACCACGAAGTCGGCCACCAGGTCCGACAACGAGTGGATGCCGTCGGCCACCAGGCCCTGCGAGCGGGTCAGCAGGCCCGCCGCGATCTGTACCGTGGTCAGGACCAGGTTGACCGCCACGCTGACCCAGGTGCTGCGGCTGGCGGCCGCGGCGCGCTCGGCGGGCGTGTGTCGAGGGTCCTCGGTGTCGTCTTCGGGATTGATCAGCGGATTCGGATTCATGGGTCGGTCGGAGACCGCGGCCGGGGGGCCGCGCAGCCCACAGTGTGACAGCCGCGCCTGAAGGCCCGATGAAGCCGGACGCAGGGACGACAATGGCGGCATGGCCCAGTACTTCGACGTCCACCCGGACAACCCGCAGGTCCGCCTGCTGCGGCAGGCGGCCCAGATGCTGCACGCCGGCGGCGTCGTCGCCGTGCCCACCGACTCCAGCTACGCCCTGGTCTGCCACCTCGACGACAAGGGGGCCGCCGAGCGCCTGCGCAAGATCCGCCAGGTCGACGACAAGCACCACCTGACCCTGCTGTGCCGCGACCTCTCCGAGCTTGCCAGCTACGCCCGGGTGGACAACCGCCAGTACCGGCTGCTCAAGCTCGGCACGCCGGGGCCCTTCACTTTCATCCTCGAGGCCACCAAGGAAGTGCCGCGGCGGCTGTCGCACCCCTCGCGCCGCACCATCGGCCTGCGGGTGCCCGAGCACCGGGTGCTCAGCGCGCTGCTCGAGGAGCTGGGCCAGCCGCTGCTGGCCACCACCCTGATCCCGCCCGGCGAGACCGACGCGCTGAACGACCCGCAGGAGATCCGCGAGCGCTTCGAGAAGCAGCTTCAGGCGGTGGTCGATGCCGGCGCCTGCGCGCTCGAGCCCACCACCATCGTCGACCTCTCGGGTGACGAGCCCGAGGTCCTGCGCCGCGGCCGCGGCGACCCGGCGCTGCTGGGGCTGTGAGCCGCCGCCGCGCAGCGGCCTCGCTGCCCGGGCGTGGCGTGGCCGTGGTGGTCGCGGGCCTGCTCGGGCCGATCCTGCTGCTGCTGGGCCTGCTCACCGGCCTGCAGCCCCTGGTCCGCACCCTGTCCACCACCTGGCAGGCCCGCCACTGGGCGCCGGTGGCCGCCAGCGTGGTCGACCACGCGGTGGTGCGCCACCGCCGCAGCGTGGCGCTGCACGTGGTCTACCGCTACGAGTGGGCCGGGCGCTTCTACCTGGCCGAGCGCCTGGGCCCCGAGCCCGACGGCCGCGCGCAGGGCGGCGAGCAGGTCCAGCGCTGGTCCGAACGCCTCGATCTGGCCCGGCGCGACGGCGTCACCGTCAGTGCCTGGGTCGACCCGGCCGCCCCGCACCGCGCGCTGCTGCAGCGCCGGCCGGACCCGTTCCAACTGCTGCTGACGCTGCCCTTCGCGCTGGGCTTCACCAGTGTGGGGGGCGGGCTGTGCGCCCTGGCCTGGTGGCTGTGGCGGCTGCCGCCGAACGCGACCGCCGAGGACTGGTCGCCCGGGGCCGGTGCGGCCGGGCGCTGGGTCGTGGCCCTGGGCTGGGGCTCGCTGAGCCTGCCGATCACCGCGGTGTTCTGGCTCCAGAGCCCCGGGGTGGGGTCGGCGCTGCTGCTGCTCGTCTTCGACGGGGTGGCCCTGTCCCTGCTGTGGACCGCCTGGTCCGATGGCGGGCGCCGCGGGGCGGGGCAGGCCCTGGCGCTGCTGGGCCTGCTGGCCTGTCTGGTGGTGGGGGGCTGGCGCCAGCTGGAGCCGGTCACACCGACCGCGCCGGTGCAGCCTGCCACGGCGCTGCCGCCGCACCTGCAGACCGGCCCGCGCTGAGCCACCGGGTCCGGCGCCTCAGCGCGCCGGGGGCTCCAGCGCGGCCAGCACCGCCTCGGGGCTGAAGCCTCGCTGCGGTCGGCCGCGCACGAACAGCAGCGGCGTGCCGGGCGCGCCTTGCGCCTGGTAGCGGGCCATGCAGGCGCCGTCGCGCTCGATGAAGCACTCGTCGAAGGGGATGCCGGCGCGCGTCAGGTGCTGGCGCGCGGCGGTGCAGAAGACGCAGGTCTCGCTGGAGACCATCTGCAGGTCGCCGGGGCGCACCAGCCGGGCGAGTCGCTCGGTGGTGCTGCCGGCGCGCCAGGCCTGCCAGGCGGGCCAGGCGATCAGCCCCAGCACCCCGATGGCGAGCAGCGCGCGGCGGTCGCGGCGGTCCAGCGGCATCGGGGGTAGGGCAGGGGGATCAGACCGCGGCGGTGACGACGATCTCGACCTTCCACTGCGGGTTGGCCAGCAGGGCCTGCACGGTGGCGCGCGGCGGGGTGTTGCCGGGGACGACCCAGGCTTCCCAGACGGCGTTCATGGCGGGGAAGTCGGCCAGGTCGGCCAGGAAGATCTGGGCGCGCAGGATCTTGGACTTGTCGCTGCCGGCGCGGGCCAGCAGGGCGTCGATGGCGTCCAGCACCTGGCGGGTCTGGCCGCTGATGTCCTGGCTGCCGTCACCGGCGACCTGGCCGGCCAGGTACACGGTGCCGTTGTGGACGGCCATCTCGGACATGCGGGGGCCGACGTCGAAGCGTTGGATGGTGCTCATGCTCAGTGCTTTCCTTGAGGGGGTTGCTTGCGCGTGTGGCGCGTGTGATGGGAGGGATGGGGTTCGTGCGGGGCCGCGGCGGGGGCGGCGGCCTTCTGGCCGATCCTGGACTCGGTGCCGGTGAGCAGCTTGCGGATGTTGCCCTCGTGGCGCCACACCAGCAGGGCGCTCATGACGGCCATCGGCGCCACGGCGGACGACACGCCGCCGACCACCAACTCGATCACCGGCGCCGCCACGGCGGCCAGGATGGCCGCCAGCGAGGAGTAGCGGGTGGTGTAGGCCACCAGCAGCCACAGGCCGATCACCGCCAGCGCGGTGGTGGGCACCAGGGCCAGCAGCACGCCGATGGCGGTGGCCACGCCCTTGCCGCCCTCGAAGCGGAAGAACACCGGCCAGAGGTGACCGACGAAGGCCCCCAGGCCGACCAGGGCCAAGGTGCCTTCGCCCCAACCGAAGCGCGGCGCCAGCCAGGCCGCCAGCAGCACCGACACCGTGCCCTTGAGCGCGTCGAACAGCAGGGTCAGGATGGCGGCCTTCTTGTTGCCCGAGCGCAGCACGTTGGTGGCGCCGGGGTTGCCCGAGCCGTAGCTGCGCGGGTCGGACAGGCCCATCACGCGGCTGATGATGACGGCGAAGGACAGGGAGCCGATCAGGTAGGCCGCGACGACCGCGGCGAGGGTGGACAGGACGGACATGGCAGGCGCCGCAGCGTGACGGGATGAAACCGGCCGGCAGTGTAAGCCCCCCGAGATCAAGGCCTGCCGCGCCGGCCGGTGCTATAACGGCGCCATGTCCGGGTCACGGTCCGCTCGCTGGCGCTTCATCGCCCTGTTCGCCCTGCTGCTGGCGCTGCCGCTGCGCGCGCTGGCCGGGGTGGGCGCGTTGCCGGCCTGCGCCCACGGCGACCCGGTCGGGATCGCCGCGCCGTGCGAACACGCCGGCAACGGCCACCATGCCGATGGGTCGACCCCCGGCGAGGAGGGTGGCGTGGCCGACCACGGGGCGCCCTGCTGCGTCCACCCGGCGGTGCCCTTGGCGCTGCCGGACGTGGCCGGGCCCGGTGCGGCGGCGGAGGCCCCGCCCCCGGCCCAGGCCCTGCGCTTCCGCTCGGCCGAGCTGCCCGGCTGGGAGCGCCCGCCCAGGGCCTGAGACACGGTGAGCGCGGCCGCCCGGTCGCGCCCCTGCGCTGTCCGCGCGGCACGCCCTCAGGGCAGGCCGCCCCGTCGATCCGACCCCTGAAGGTCCTTCCATGTCCCGAATCCGTTGGCACCGCCCGGCCCTGGCCGGCTGCGCCCTGCTGTGGCTGGCCGGTTGCGCCAGCCTGCCCCCCGGCCCACCCGAGGCCGAAGGCCAGGCCCTGCTGGCCCGTCTGGTCCCCGAGGTCCC
Organism: Hydrogenophaga intermedia; assembly: GCA_943371055.1. Lineage (GTDB taxonomy): Bacteria > Pseudomonadota > Gammaproteobacteria > Burkholderiales > Burkholderiaceae_C > Ideonella > Ideonella intermedia_A. Next base: position 37,930 of record CALRTJ020000020.1, read on the forward strand.
CGCCGCCGCGCTGGGCCAGGCCGACCCGACCCGCGCCCAGGCCCTGCTGGGGGCCCCCCTGACACGCGACGGCGCGGTCGAGCTGGCCCTGCGCCACAGCCCCGCACTGGCCGCGCTGCGGGCCGGCGCCCGCGCCGACGAGGCCGGCCGTGCCCGCGCCGCCGGCCTGCCCGACCCGGTCCTCAGCATCGAGCGCATGGCCGGTGGCGGCGAGCTGGCGATCACCCGCGCCCTGTCGCTGGGCCTGCTGGAGCTGCTGACCTGGCCCCAGCGCCAGGCGCAGTCCGGCCGCGAGGCCGAGGCCGCCCGCCTGCGCCTGGCCGGCGAGCTGCTCGACCAGGTCGCCCAGGTCCAGACCGCCTGGGTGCAGGCGGTGGCCACCGCCCAGCAGCAGGCCCAGTCCCGCCGCGTGCTCGACGCCGCCGAGGCCGGCGCTGAGCTGGCCCGCCGGATGCAGGCCGCCGGCAACTTCAGCCCGCTGCAGCGGGCCCGCCAGCAGCTGTTCGAGGTCGAGGCCCGCACCGCGCTGCTGGCCGACACCCGGCTGGCCCAGTCCCGCCGCGAGGCCCTGGTCCGCGCCGTCGGCCTGGACACCGACGAGGCCGCCCGCCTGCGCCTGCCCGACCGCCTGCCGCCGCTGCCGGCGCAGGCCGTGGCCGCGCAGGACCTGGGACCCGAGGCCGCCCGCACCCGGCTGGACCTGCGCCTGGCCCAGGCCGAGCTGGACGCCGCCACCGAGGCCCGCGGCCTGGGGCGCATCGCCTCGCTGGGCGATGTCGAGCTCGGGCTTCGCCAGGAGCGCGTCAGCGCCGACGGCGCGCTGCAGCGCAGCCGGGGTGCCGAGCTGTCGCTGCGGCTGCCCCTGGCGGACGGCGGTGCCCGGGCCCGCGAGGCCCTGGACGCCCGCACCGAGGCGGCCTGGTGGCGCCGCGAAGCCGCGCGCCGGCAGGCGGCCTCGCAGCTGCGCGAGGCCCACGGCGCCTGGCAGGCCGCCTGGACGACGGCGCGCCAGCACCGTGACGACTGGCTGCCGCTGCGCCAGGAAATGGCCGAGCAGACCCTGCTGGCCTACAACGGCATGCTGATCGGCGTCTTCGAGCTGCTGGCCGACGCCCGCGAGCAGGCCCAGGCGGTGCGCGCCGCGATCGAGTCCGAGGCCGGCTTCTGGCAGGCCGACGTGGCGCTGCAGATGGGCCTGCTGGGCCGTCCCGCCGCCGCCCCGCTGTCCCCCCTTCCGTCCGCCGCCGCGCCCGCGCGCGACGCCGGGCATTGATGTCAGGAGCGCTTGCGATGAACGCACGCCGAGAGTTCTTCAAGGCCGCCGGTCTGGCCGGTGGCGCTGTGGCCGCCGCCGGGGTCGGCCGCGTGGCGATGGCCGCGCTGCCGGAGCCGGTGTCGCGCGGCGACGCCAGCACCCAGGCCCCGCTGCTGCCGCCCGACGGCCGGCCCTACCGCCCGGTGCTCACCCTCAACGGCTGGACCCTGCCGTGGCGGATGCGCGAGGGCGTCAAGGAGTTCCACCTGGTGGCCGAGCCGGTGCGCCGCGAGCTGGCCCCCGGCATGGTGGCCAACCTGTGGGGCTACAACGGCCAGAGCCCGGGCCCGACGATCGAGGTGGTCGAGGGCGACCGGGTGCGCCTCTACGTCACCAACCGCCTGCCCGAGGCCACCGCGGTGCACTGGCACGGCCAGCGCCTGCCCAACGGCATGGACGGCGTGGCCGGCCTGACCCAGCCGGTGATCGCGCCGGGCAAGACCTTCGTCTACGAGTTCGTGGCCCGCCGGCCCGGCACCTTCATGTACCACCCGCACGCCGATGAGATGGTGCAGATGGCGATGGGCCTGCACGGCATGTGGATCACCCACCCCAAGGCCCGCCACCCGCTGATCCGCGAGGTGGACCGCGACTTCTGCTTCCTGCTCAACGCCTTCGACATCGAGCCCGGCGCCGCCACGCCCAAGGTGATGACGATGCTGGACTTCAACCTGTGGTGCTGGAACAGCCGGGTCTTCCCCGGCATCGACAGCCTGAACGTGCGCCAGGGGGACCGGGTGCGGATCCGGGTGGGCAACCTCACCATGACCAACCACCCGATCCACCTGCACGGCCACGAGTTCGAGGTCACCGGCACCGATGGCGGACCGGTGCCGCCCACCGCCCGCTGGCCCGAGGTCACCACCGACGTCGCGGTGGGGCAGATGCGGCAGATCGAGTTCATCGCCGACGAGCCCGGCGACTGGTCGATCCACTGCCACAAGAGCCACCACACGATGAACGCGATGGGCCATGGCGTGCCCACCCTGATCGGCGTCGAGCAGCGCGACCTGGCCAGGCGCATCAACGCGGTGATCCCCGGCTACATGGCCATGGGCTCCGAGGGCATGCACGAGATGGCCGAGATGGAGATGCCGCTGCCCGACAACACCTTGCCCATGATGACCGGCACCGGCCCCTTCGGCGGCCTGGGCATGGGCGGCATGTTCAGCGTGCTCAAGGTGCGCCCCGACCAGAAGCCGGGCGACTACAGCGACCCGGGCTGGTTCCGCCACCCGCCGGGCACCGTGGCCCACGAGGTCCAGGCCCCGCCGGCCACCCCGGCCCGCGCCCCGGCCGCACCGGCGCCCGCCGCCGTGCAGGTCCGCAAGCCCGGCGGCCACGCCCACTGACCCCGGAGACCCGTCATGCAAAGACGAGACTGGTGGCGCCTGTGCGGCGCCTGGGCACTCTGGGCCGCGGGGCCCGCGGCGCGGGCCCATGGCACCGGCCACGCCGACGCCACGCCCCGCAGCGCGCGGCCCGAGCAGACCGACTGGGGCATCGCTTCGACCGCCGCGCGGCCGCGCGTGGTTCAGGTGGTGATGGACGACCGCATGCGCTTCACCCCCGCCACGCTGGCCGTGCGCGAGGGCGAGCACCTGCGCCTGGTGGTGCACAACCGCGGCCGCCTGCGCCACGAGTTCGTGCTGGGCACCGCGGCGGCGCTGGACGAGCACGCGGCGCTGATGCAGCGCTTCCCGGACATGGCCCACGACGAGCCCTGGATGGCCCACGTGGACCCCGGCGCCCGCGGCGAGATCCGCTGGCACTTCAACCGCCCCGGCCGCTTCCGCTTCGCCTGCCTGATCAGCGGCCACTACCAGGCCGGCATGGTGGGCGAGCTGACCGTGCGGCCCCGCGACGGCCGGCCCCTGCCGCCGGCCGAATCCCCGCCCACCGCTTCAGGAGCACACCATGCCCATTGAGAACCTGTCCCGTCGCCGCGGGCTGCTGGGGGCGCTGGCCCTGGCCGCCGTGGGCACGGCCCGCGCCGCCACCCCCGCCGGGCCGCTGGTCGAGGTCTGGAAGTCGCCCCAGTGCGGCTGCTGCGCCGACTGGATCGCCCACCTGGAACGTGAGGGCTTCAGCACCCGCACCTTCGCCACCGGCAACGACGCCGCCCGCAAGCGCCTGGGCATGCCCGACGCCTACGGCAGCTGCCACACCGCCCGGGTCGACGGCTACCTGCTCGAGGGCCATGTGCCCGCCCGCGAGGTGCGGCGCCTGCTGCGCGAGCGGCCCGAGGCGCTGGGCCTGGCGGTGCCGGCGATGCCGCTGGGCTCGCCCGGGATGGATGGCCCCGGGTACGCCGGCCGCCACCAGCCCTACGACGTGCTGCTGGTGGCGCGCGACGGCCGCGCGCGGGTCTGGCAGTCCTACCGCTGACCCCGGCGCTGAAAAGAACACGGGGCCCCGCGGGGCCCCGTGTCGGCGTGGCGGACGGACCGCCCTGGGGGATCAGGCCTCGCGGCGCAGCGCCGGGAACAGGATCACGTCACGGATGGCGGGCGAGTTGGTCAGCAGCATCATCAGGCGGTCGATGCCGATGCCGCAGCCACCGGTCGGGGGCATGCCGTATTCCAGGGCGCGGATGAAGTCGGCGTCGTAGTACATCGCCTCGTCGTCACCGGCTTCCTTGTTGGCCACCTGCGCGTGGAAGCGCGCGGCCTGGTCCTCGGCGTCGTTGAGCTCCGAGAAGCCGTTGCCGAATTCGCGGCCGGTGATGAAGAGCTCGAAACGCTCGGTGATCGCCGGGTTGCTGTCGCTGGCGCGGGCCAGCGGCGAGACCTCGACCGGGTAGTCGATGATGAAGGTCGGCTGCCACAGCTTTTCCTCGACCACTGCCTCGAACAGGCCGAACTGCAGCTGGGCCAGCTTCCAGTGCTTGGGCGGCTCCTCGCCCAGCGCGGTCAGCTTGGCGTGGATGACCTGGGCGTCGTCGGCCTCGGCCTCGGTCAGGCCGGCGTGCACCACCAGCGAGTCGCGCACCGACAGGCGGGTGAAGGGCTCGTCCAGGCGGACTTCCTTGTCGGCGTAGGTCAGGCGGGCGGTGCCGGTGGCCGCGCGCGCCGCGTGGCGCAGCAGGGCCTCGGTGAAGTCCATCAGGTCGTGGTGGTTCCAGTACGCCGCGTAGAACTCCATCATCGTGAATTCGGGGTTGTGCCGAACCGAGACGCCTTCGTTGCGGAAGTTGCGGTTGATCTCGAACACGCGCTCGAAGCCGCCGACCACCAGGCGCTTGAGGTAGAGCTCGGGCGCGATGCGCAGGAACATCTCCTGGTCCAGCGCGTTGTGGTGGGTGACGAAGGGCTTGGCGTTGGCGCCGCCCGGGATCGGGTGCAGCATCGGCGTCTCGACCTCGAGGAAGCCGTGCTCGACCATGAAGTTGCGGATCGAGGCCACGCCCTTGCTGCGGGCGATGAAGCGGGTGCGGGCGTCGTCGTCGGTCATCAGGTCGACGTAGCGCTGGCGGTACTTCTGCTCCTGGTCGGTCATGCCGTGGAACTTGTCCGGCAGCGGGCGCAGGCTCTTGGTCAGCAGGCGGATGCTGGCGGCCTTGACCGAGAGCTCACCGGTCTTGGTCTTGAACAGGGTGCCCTCGCAGGCCACGATGTCGCCCAGGTCCCAGCGCTTGAAATCGGCCAGGGCCTCGGGGCCCACCGCGTCCTGGGTGATGTAGAGCTGGATGCGGCCGGTGGCGTCCTGCAGGGTGGCGAAGCAGGCCTTGCCCATGATGCGCTTGAGCATCATGCGGCCGGCCACGCTGACCTGGACCGGGGCGCCTTCGAGGGCCTCGTTGTCCTTTTCGCCGTGCGCCTGGTGCAGGGCGAGGGCGCGGTGCTGCGGCTTGAAATCGTTCGGGAACACCGCCGTGCCGGCGGCCTTGGCCGCTTCGCGCATCGCGGCCAGTTTCTCGCGGCGCTCGGCGATCAGCTGGTTGTCGTCGTCGGGCGTCAGGGAAACGGCGGTGTCGTGGCTCATGGTGGGCGGGCGCCTGGGGCGCGTTGCGTCGGAGGGGCCGGGGCAGGACTGCAGCCCGGGCGAAGCCCGCCATTTTACGTTCTGACCGAGGGGAAACGCCTAGAATCCGCGGTTTTGAATGCTTGCCCCGCCCGCCGCCTGACCATGCTCAATCGCCACATCGCCGTCGTCGGTCTGGGTTACGTGGGGCTCCCGGTGGCCGTGGCCTTCGGTCGGCAGGGGCCGATCATCGGCTTCGACATCAATGCCCAGCGCATCGCCGAACTGCAGCGCGGCCACGACCGCACCGGCGAGGTGGACGACGCCGAGTTGGCCGCCAGCCAGGTCCGCTACACCGACCGGATCGACGAGCTGCGGGCCGCCGACTTCTTCATCGTCGCGGTGCCGACCCCGGTGGACCGGGCCAACAAGCCCGACCTGTCGCCCCTGGTCGCCGCCTCGCGCACCGTGGGCCAGGCGCTCAAGCGCGGCGACATCGTGGTCTTCGAGTCCACCGTCTACCCCGGCGCCACCGAGGAAGACTGCGTGCCGGTGCTGGAGCGCGTCTCGGGCCTGACCCACGGGGTGGACTTCTTCTGCGGCTACAGCCCCGAGCGCATCAACCCGGGCGACCGCGAGCACCGCTTCGAGACCATCCGCAAGGTGGTCTCGGGCTGCGACGCCGCCACCCTGGACACCGTGGCCCAGGTGTACGCCCGGGTGGTCACCGCCGGCGTGCACCGGGCCAGCAGCATCAAGGTGGCCGAGGCCGCCAAGGTGATCGAGAACACCCAGCGCGACCTCAACATCGCGCTGATGAACGAGCTCTCGGTGATCTTCGCCCGCATGGGCATCGACACCGCCGAGGTGCTGGCGGCGGCCGGCAGCAAGTGGAACTTCCTGCCTTTCCGGCCGGGCCTGGTGGGCGGCCACTGCATCGGCGTGGACCCGTACTACCTGACCCACAAGGCCGAGCAGCTGGGCTACATCCCGCAGGTCATCCTGGCGGGCCGGCGCATCAACGACAACATGGGCCGCTACGTGGCCCGCAACACCATCAAGCGCATGCTGCAGAACGGCCTGGACGTGCCGCGCTGCCGCGTCGGCGTGCTGGGCATCACCTTCAAGGAGAACTGCCCGGACATCCGCAACTCCAAGGTCGCCGACCTGGTGCACGAGCTGCAGGACCACGGCACCACCGTGGTGGTGGCCGACCCGCAGGCCGACGCCGACGAGGTGCGCCACGAGTTCGGCCTGGAGCTGGCCGACCTGTCCGTGCAAGCCCCGTTCGACGCCCTGGTGGTGGCCGTGGCCCACCGCGAGTACCGCGCCCTGGACGCCACCGCGCTGCGCGCCCTGGTGCGCGGCGAGCGCCCCGTGATCGCCGACGTCAAGTCCCTCTACGACCCGGCCGCCCTGGGCGAGGCGGGCTTCACCGTCTTCCGCCTCTGATCCCGCCATGACCCGTTTTGCCCTGATCGGCGCCGCCGGCTACATCGCGCCGCGCCACATGCGCGCCATCAAGGACCTGGGCCACGAGCTGGCCGTGGCCTACGACATCAACGACTCGGTCGGCATCATCGACAGCCTGCACCCGCAGGCCGAGTTCTTCACCGAGTTCGAGCGCTTCCAGGAGCATGCCCAGGTGCTGCGCCGCGACCCGGCCACCGCGCTGGGCGTGGTCAGCGTCTGCTCGCCCAACCACCTGCACCACCCGCACATCGCCGCCGGCCTGCGTCTGGGCGCCGACGTCATCTGCGAGAAGCCGCTGGTGCCCACCGGGGCCCACCTGGACGAACTGCTGCGCGTCGAGGCCGAGACCGGCCGGCGCGTCTTCAACATCCTGCAGCTGCGCCACCACGACGCCATCCTGGCCCTGCGCCAGAAGGTCGCGGCGGCGCCGGCCGACCAGGTCTTCGACGTCGAGCTCACCTACATCACCTCGCGCGGCAAGTGGTACGCCGAGAGCTGGAAAGGCGACCCCCGCAAGAGCTTCGGCGTGGCCACCAACATCGGCGTGCACTTCTTCGACATGCTGCACTTCGTCTTCGGCGCCCTGAAGGACAGCCGCGTCCACCTGCGCGGCGAGGCCCAGGCCGCCGGCTACCTCGAGTACGAGCGCGCCCGGGTGCGCTGGTTCCTGTCGATCGACGCCCACGACCTGCCCGCCGCGGTGCAGGGCAAGAAGACCACCTTCCGCAACATCGACATCTCGGGCGAGCAGCTCGAGTTCTCGGAGGGCTTCACCGACCTGCACACCGTCAGCTACCGGGAGATCCTGGCCGGCCGCGGCTACGGCCTGGCCGACGCCCGCCACTGCGTGGAGACGGTCGAGGCGATCCGCCAGATGGACCTGAGCCCGCTGGGCGAGCTGGCCCACCCCTTCCTGCGGGGGCGCTGAGCATGCAGGCCTGGGCCCACGACACCGCGGTCGTCGACGACGGCGCGCAGATCGGCGAAGACACCAAGGTCTGGCACTTCAGCCACGTCTGCGCCGGCGCCCGCATCGGCCCGCGCTGCTCGCTGGGCCAGAACGTCTTCATCGCCAACGATGTGGTGATCGGCCACAGCGTGAAGATCCAGAACAACGTCTCGGTCTACGACGCGGTCACGCTGGAGGACGAGGTCTTCGTCGGCCCCAGCGCGGTCTTCACCAACGTCCACAACCCGCGCGCGGCGGTGGTGCGCAAGCACGAGTACCGCCGCACCGTGGTCCGGCGCGGGGCCACGCTGGGGGCCAACTGCACCATCGTCTGCGGCGCCACGGTGGGCGAGTACGCCTTCATCGGTGCCGGTGCGGTGGTCACCCGCGACGTGCCCGACTTCGCCCTGGTGACCGGCGTGCCGGCCCGCCAGAGCGGCTGGATGAGCCGGCGTGGCGAAAAGCTTGACCTGCCCGTGCGCGGGGTCGATGGCGCCGAGGCGGTCTGCCCCTCGGGCGGCGAACGCTACCGCCTGGACGGTGGCCGACTGCGCGTGATCGAGTGAAGGGCCCGCCCATGCAGTTCATCGACCTCAAGGCGCAGTACGGCGCGCTCAAGACCGACATCGACGCCGCGATCCAGCGCGTGCTCGACCACGGCCAGTACATCATGGGCCCCGAGGTGGCGCAGATGGAGCAGGCCTTGGCGGCGCGGGTGGGCGTGGCCCACTGCATCAGCGTGGCCAGCGGTACCGAGGCCCTGCTGATCGCGCTGATGGCGCTGGACCTGCAGCCCGGCGACGAGGTCATCACCAGCCCCTTCACCTTCGCCGCCACCGGCGAGGTCATCGCCCTGCTCGGCGGCGTGCCGGTGTTCGTCGACGTCGAGGCCGACACCGCCAACCTGGACGCCTCGAAGGTCGAGGCCGCGATCACCCCGCGCACCCGGGCCATCATGCCGGTCAGCCTGTACGGCCAGGTGGCCGACATGGCCGAGCTCAACGCCATCGCCGCCCGCCACGGCCTGCCGGTGATCGAGGACGCGGCGCAGAGCTTCGGCGCCACCTACCGGGGCCGGGCCTCCTGCGGCCTGTCCACCTTCGGCGCGACCAGCTTCTTCCCCAGCAAGCCGCTGGGCTGCTATGGCGACGGCGGGGCGCTGTTCACCGACGACGCCCGCCTGGCCCAGGCCGCCCGCGAGATCCGGGTGCACGGCCAGAGCGCCCGCTACACCCACACCCGCGTCGGCGTCGGCGGCCGCATGGACACCCTGCAGTGCGCGGTGATCCTGGCCAAGCTGCCGCGCCTGGACTGGGAACTGCAGCGCCGCCGCGCGCTGGGTGCGCGCTACCACGCGCTGCTGGCCGACCTGCCGCTGCAGACCATCGCCGTGCGCCCCGACCGCGACAGCGTCTGGGGCCAGTACACCGTGCGCGTGGCCGATCGCCCCGCGCTGCAGGCCGCGCTGCAGGCCGCCGGCATCCCCACCGCGGTCCACTACCCGCGGCCGCTGCACCGCCAGGCGGCCTACGAGCGCTTCGCACCCGCCGGGGGCTGCCCGGTGGCCGAGCGCCTGGCCGACGAGGTCATGAGCCTGCCCATGAGCCCCGACCTCACCGAGGCCGACCAGGACCGCGTGATCGCCGCGCTGCGGCAGGCGCTGGCGGCCTGAGACCGGACGCCGCGATGCCCGCGCCGAACCTGCCCCGATCGCTGCGCAGCCGCGCCGGCGGTGCGCCCGTGCTGGGCGCGATGGCCCGTGCCGTGCTGGCGCGCTGGCTGCGCCGCCGCAGCGGCGCGCTGCAGGCCCAGGGTTGCCCGCCGCTGGCCACCTGGAGCCACGACTGGGTCGGCCAGCAGGTGCTGCTCGAGGGGCGCTATGAGCGCGAGCTGCTGGACGCGGTGCAGCAGGTGCTGCAGTCGCTGCGCCCCGGCCCGGGCCGCCTGTGCGTGGACGCCGGTGCCAACATCGGCAACCACGCGCTGTTCTTCGCCGCCGGCCACGAGCGCGTGATCGCCTTCGAGCCGCACCCGCGTACCTTTGCGCTGCTGGCGCTCAATGCCCAGCTCGACGCCCGCGTGCAGGCGCTGCCGCTGGGCCTGTCCGATGCCCCGGGCGAGGCCTGGATCGACCTGCCGGCCGGCAACGCCGGCATGGCCCGCGTCAGCACCCAGGCCGGGCAGGGGCGCATGGCCTGTCGCCTGGATACCTTGGACGCGCAACTGGCCGCCTGCCCGCTGCCGCTGGACCTGCTGAAGATCGATGTCGAGGGCCACGAGGCCGCGGTGATCCGCGGCGGCCGCGAGCGCCTGCGCCGCGACCAGCCGGTGGTGGTGCTGGAGCAGGCCGCCGAGGCCTTCCGCGATGGCAGCACCGAGGCCTTGGACGAGCTGCGCGCCCTGGGCTATGGCGTGTTCCTCACCTTCGAGCGCTGGCCCGAACACGGCAGCCGCTGGCTGAACCTGGCAGCCCGTCTGTGGGGCGGCGAGGGCTACCGGGTGCGCGCCTGCCGTCGCCTGCCGCACCGCTTCCACGACCTGATCGTGGCGGTGCCGCCTGCCCTGGCCGCCGCCTGCCCGCCCGACTCCGACGTCGGATGAGGCTGCTGATCCTGCCGTCCTGGTACCCGAGCGAGCGGGCACCGATGGCTGGCCGCTTCGTCCATGACCAGGCCGTGGCGCTGCGCGTGGCGCGGCCCGAGATGCAGCTGGCCGTGCTGGGCTGGGGCCACCTGGACGGAGCCCTGTCGCTGCGAGACGCCGGCCAGAGCCTGGCGGCGCTGGCTTGGCGCGTGCGCACCGGGCGGGGCCCACGCTGGGAGGACGGCGAGGTGCCGCGGGCCTGGGCCCCGGCGCTGTCCTGGACCCTGAACTGGCGCGATGGCCACCTCGAGGGCCAGTACCGGGCCTGCCGCCGGGCCTTCCTGCTGGCCCGCGAGCGCTGGGGCAGCGTCGACCTGATCCACGCCCATGTCAGCCTGCCTGCCGGCGTGATCGCCCGCCGCCTGTCGCGCGAGTTCGGCATGCCCTATGTGCTGACCGAGCACATGAGCCCCTTTCCCTTCGACGCCCTGCGCCAGCCCGACGGGGCTCTGCACCCGGCGCTGGCCCCGGTGTTCGCCGAAGCCGCCGCGGTGCTGGCGGTCAGCTCGTCGCTGGCGCAGTCGGTGCGCGCCGAGGGCCTGCGCTGCGACCGCGTGCTGCCCAACGTGGTCGATGAGCGCCGCTTCGTGCCGGCCCCGGTGCCACCGGTGCCCTGGACCCTGCTGTCGGTGGCCGCGCTCAAGCCCCAGAAGGGCCTGGATCTGCTGCTGCGGGCCTGGGCCCGCCGCGGCCCGGCGCTGGCCGCGGCACGCCTGCGCATCGCTGGTGATGGCCCCGAGCGCGCCCCGCTGCAGTCCCTGGCCCGCGGGCTGGGCGTGTCGGACAGCGTCGAGTGGTTGGGCGGCCTGCACCCCGAGCAGGTGCCGCGGGCCCTGGCCGAGGCCCACGCGCTGGTCCTGCCCTCGCGCCACGAGACCTTTGGCGTGGTGCTGGCCGAGGCCCTGATGGCCGGCCGCCCGGTGCTGGCCACCCGCTGCGGCGGCCCCGAAACGGTGGTCGGTCGGGACGACGGCCTGCTGGTACCGGTGGAGGATGTGGACGCGCTGGCCGCCGGCCTGGACGCGCTGCCGTCCTTTGCCGGCGAGCAGCCGGCCCGCCAGGCTCCGGCACTGCGCACGCGCGCCCAGGCCCGCTGGGGCCTGCAGGCCGTGGGCGGCGCCTTGGCGGCGCTGTACCAAGAGGTGCTGTCGGGCGGAGGTCGGGCGTGAGCGGCGGCTTCTGGCGTGACGGCCTGCGCCTGGGCGGCGGCCTGGCCGCGGCCCAGGCCATTGGCCTGCTGGCGCTGCCGCTGTGGTCGCGCCAGTTCGACGCCGGCGCCTTCGCCGCGCTGGGCGTGTGGTCTGCGGTGGTGGCCCTGGTGTCGGTGCTGGTCACGCTGCGTTACGAGGCGGTGCTGATGCTGCCGGCCGAGGACGCAGAGGCGGCCGCGCTGTGGCGGCTCGCCGTCCGCGTGGTGGCCGCAGCCACCGGGACCGGCGCGCTGGGCGCGGCCCTGTTGCCGGCCACCGCGCTGCAGGCCCTGGGCCTGGGGCCGCTGGGCCCCTGGGCCCCGGTCGCCGTGCTGACCGGGGGCGCGGCCGCCTGGGCCGGGTTGGCGCAGGCCTGGCTCAACCGCGGCCGCGACTGGGGCGCGATCAACCGCCTGCGGGTGGGTGGGGCCTTGGCCGGGGTCGTGCTGGTCAGCGCGGCCGGTGTGGCCGGCTGGGCCCCCGGCCTTTACCTGGGGCAGGGCCTGGGGGCCTTGCTGGGGGCCCTGGCGGTGTGGCCGGCGCTGCGGCGCTCGCTGGGTCCGGCCGCGGCGCCGACCGGCGGCTGGGGCGCGCTGGCGCACCGCCACGCCGACGCCCCGCGCTACCTGTGGCCGGCCGCGCTGCTCGACAGCTTCACCCAGCAGTGGCCCTTCGTGCTGGCCGCGCAGTGGTACGGCCACGAGGCGGCCGGCGCCTTCACCCTGGCCTGGCGCAGCCTGGCGGTGCCGCTGTTCATGGTGTCGGCTGCGCTGGGCGCGGTGTTCTACCAGCGCTTCGCGCGGGGCGTCGAGCAGGACCCGCGGGCCGCCCGGGCCCTGCTGCTGGGGCTGTGGCGGCGCGGTGCGCTGGCCGCGCTGGCCCTGGCCGCGCTGCTGGCGCTGGCGGCGCCGCGCCTAGCCGAGCCGGTCTTCGGCGCGGGCTGGGCCGCCGCGGGTACGATGGCGGCCGCGTTGGCGCCCCTGGTCTGCCTGATGGCGCTCAGCTCGGCCACTTCCTCGGCCCTGCTGGTGCTGGGCGGGCAGGCGCTGGCGCCGCTGTTCGGGGTGGCGATGCTGCTGGGCCGGCCGGCCGCCTTCTGGTGGGCAGCCGCCAGCGCCGACCTGCACCGCGCCCTGATGGCCTGGCTGGCGCTCGAAGCGCTGCTGATCCTGCTCTACAACCTTGAGGTCTGGCGCCGCCTGCAGCGGCGCTGCGCGCCCACCCCCTGACCATGTGCGGCATCGTCGTCTGCCACGTTCCCACCGGCTCCCCGGCCCGCCATGCGCTGGCGATGGCCCACACCCTGCGCCACCGCGGGCCGGACGGCGAGGGCTACCTGCTGGGGCAGGGCGGCCAGTGGTGGTCGGTGTCCGGGCCGGACACCTCCGACGAGGTCCGCTCCGACCCCCGGGCCATCCCGGATGGCCCGATCGATCCGCACCTCGACCGCCCGGTCGAGCTGGCCATGGCCCAGCGCCGCCTGTCCATCGTCGACCTGTCGCCCGCAGGCCACCAGCCGATGCGCCGAAGCAGCCGCTGGCTGGTCTACAACGGCGAGGTCTACAACCACGTGGAGCTGCGCGCCGAGCTCGAGGCGCTGGGCCACCGCTTCCGCGGCCACAGCGACACCGAGGTGCTGCTGGCCGCCTTCGAGCAATGGGGCGATGCGGCTATGCAGCGCTTCAACGGCATGTGGGCGCTGGTGCTGCTGGACACTGAGCGGCGCGAGCTGCTGATCGCGCGCGACCGCTTCGGCGTCAAGCCGCTGTACGTCTGGCGCCAGGGCGGCGCGCTGCTGCTGGCCTCCGAAATCAAGGCCCTGCTGGCCCACCCGCTGGTGCCGGCGCGGCCCGACGAGGCCGCTTGCCAGGCTTTCCTGCGCGAGGGCCCCGACGAATCCGCCGCCGGCACGCTGTTCGCCGGCATCGAGCGCTTCCCGGCCGGCCACTTCGCGCGTGTCCGCCTGGACGCGCCCGACTGGGCGCCGCAGCGCTTCTGGCACTGGCCGGCGACCACCGACCCGAAGGCTCGCTTCGACGCCGCCGAGGCCGACCGCCTGCAGCAGCGCTATGTCGAGCTGCTGGACGACGCGGTGCGCCTGCGCCTGCGCGCGGACGTGCCGGTGGGTACCGCGCTGTCGGGCGGCCTGGACAGTTCCAGCGTCGCCTGGCTGGTCAATCAGCAGCTGCGTGGGCAGGGCGCCGCGGGGCATCAGCAGGTCTTCTCCAGCGTCTGGCCAGACCCCGAGCACCGGGCGCTCGACGAGAGCGCCTGGATTGACCGGGTCGCCGGCGCCCTGGACGTGGACAGCCACCGCATCGAGGCCCGCTGGCAGCACCTGCCCACCGAACACGAGCGCATGGTCTGGGCCCTGGACACCCCGCCGGCCAACACCCTGATGGCCAGCTGGCACACCTACCGCCTGGTGGCCGAGCGGCGGGTCACCGTCACGCTGGACGGGCAGGGCGCCGACGAGCAGCTGGCCGGCTACGTGCGCTACTGGCGCAACCACCTGATGCGCTCGCCCTGGCCGCAAGCCCTGGCCGACGCCCGCGAGGCGCGGCGCCAGATGCCCGGCTTCGGCGCCGAGCTCGGCCGCTCGCTGGCCCTGAAGGCCGCGCACGGCCTGCTGGGCGATGGCGGCACGGCGGCCCTGGTGCGCGGCCTGCGCATGGGTTCGCAGCCGCTGCGCGGCGTGGACGAGGCGCTTCGCGGCGACTTCGACCACGCCCTGGCCACCCTGCTGCACTACGCCGACAAGTCGGCGATGGCCTGGTCGGTCGAGTCGCGCATGCCCTTCATGGACGTGCGACTGGTCGAGTTCCTGGCCTCGGTGCCGTCGGTCTACAAGCTGCACGGCGGCTGGACCAAATGGCTGGCCCGTGCCGCGATGGCGCCGGTGCTGCCCAAGGCCGTGTGCTGGCGCCGCGACAAGCTGGGCTGGCCGATCCCCGAGGCGCAGTGGTTCTCCGGGCCGCTGGCCGACTGGCTGTCCAGCCAGCTCGCGGCCTCGCCCTGGGCCGCCGAACAGGCCGCCCGCGCCGGTGCTCGCCCGGGCCTGGCCGCGCGGCTTCGGCAGCTCAACCTGGCGGTCTGGCACCGCCTGTTCTTCGAGGAAGCCGGCCGACCGGGCCGCCCGCTGGGGCGCGGCGTGCTGGCTTCGATGACCCCGAACTGATGAACCCCACCCCTGGCCCCGTCGTCCACCTGAGCACGGTCCACCCGCGCGACGACATCCGCATCTTCCACAAGGAATGCCGCTCCCTCGCCGCCGCCGGCCTGGAGGTGGTGCTGGTCGTTGGCGACGGACTGGGCGACGCGCAGCGCGACGGCGTGCGCATCCTCGACATCGGCCCGCGGCCCGCGGGCCGGCTGCGCCGCATGTGGTCGCACCCCCGGCGCGCACTGGCGCGGGTGCGGGCGCTGCGGCCGGCCTTGGTGCACTTCCACGACCCCGAGCTGCTGCCGCTGGGCGTGCGCCTGCAGCGGGAGGGCATCCCCTGCGTCTACGACGCCCACGAAGACGTGCCGCGCCAGATCCTGACCAAGCAGTGGATCCCGGCCCCGCTGCGGCCGCTGGTGTCGGCGCTGTTCGAGCGCTACGAGGACCGCCAGGCCCGCCGCCTGCGCGCGGTGGTGGCGGCCACGCCGCACATCGAGGCCCGCTTCGCCCGACTGGGCGTGCCAGCCCTGACCATCGCCAACTACCCCTTCCCGCACGAACTCTCCGGCGCCGACGAGCCCGGCGTGGCCCGCGAGGCCGCGGTCTGCTATGTCGGCGGCATCACCCGCACCCGCGGCGCGCGCGAGATGGTGCAGGCCATCGCCCGGCTGCCCGGCATCCGGCTGCTGCTGTGCGGCCGCATCGAGGACGAGGCCCTGCGGGCGGAGCTGCAGGCGCTGCCCGGCTGGGCCCAGGTCGAGTACCTGGGCCAGGTTGACCGCGCCGGGGTGCGTCGGGTGCTGGCGCGCTCGCGCGTGGGCCTGGTCACGCTGCAGCCCCTGCCCAGCTACCAGGACGCCTGGCCGATCAAGATGTTCGAGTACATGTCGGCGGGCCTGCCGGTGCTGGCTTCCGATTTCCCGCTGTGGCGCGGCATCGTCGAGGACACCGGCGCCGGCGCCTGTGTGGACCCGACCGACCCCGCTGCCATCGCCACCGCCCTGTCCGCCCTGCTGGCCGACCCGGCCCGCTGCGAGGCCCTGGGCCAGGCCGGCCGCCGCGCGGTGCAGGACCGCTACCACTGGCCCCGCGAGGAGGCGCGCCTGGTGGCCAGCACCCGCGCCTGGCTGGCCGGCCGGGAGGCCGCCGCATGAACATCCTGCTGATCAACCACTACGCCGGCAGCCCGTCCTTGGGCATGGAGTACCGGCCCTACCACCTGGCGCGCGAATGGGTGCGGGCCGGGCACCAGGTGACGGTGTGGGCCGCCGACCATTCCCATGTCCGGGCCACCCGGCCGCCCGCCGGCGAGCAGGACCTGGACGGCATCCGTTACCGCTTCTTCCCCACGCCGGCCTACCAGGGCAACGGCCTGGGGCGGGTGAAGAACATCTGGTCCTTCCTGCGCCAGGTGCGCGCCGCGGGCGACGCCGAGATCGCGCGCCAGCGCCCGGACGTGGTGATCGCCTCCAGCACCTACCCGATGGACGTCTGGGTGGCGCGGCGCATCGCCCGCCGCGCCGGCGCGGTCCTGGTCTACGAGGTGCACGACCTGTGGCCGCTGTCGCCGATCGAGCTCTCGGGCATGTCGCCCTGGCACCCGTTCGCGCTGCTGTGCGGCGCGGCCGAGAAGGCCGGCTACCGCGACGCCGACCTGGTGGTCTCGATGCTGCCCAAGGTGCACGAGCACATGGCCTCGCGCGGGCTGGACCTGGAGCGCCTGGCCATCGTGCCCAACGGCATCTCGCCCGACGACTGGCTGGTCCCGCCCGAGCCGCTGCGGGCCGATCTGGTCACCGTGCTGCAGGCGCACCGCCACGCCGGCCGTGCGGTGCTGGGCTACGCCGGCTCGATGGGCCTGCCCAACGCGCTGGACCACGTGCTGGACGCCGCGCACGCCTGGAAATCGCTGCCGGTGGCGCTGGTGATGGTGGGGGATGGCCACGAGCGCGAGCGCCTGGTGCGCCGCATCGCCGACGAGGGCCTGGCGCTGCAGGTGCAGTGGCTGCCGCCGATCCCCAAGGCCCAGGTGCCGGCCTTCCTGGCGGCGGTGGACATCGCCCTGATCGGTTGGCAGAAGGTGCCGATCTACCGCTTCGGCATCGCGCCCAACAAGCTGATGGACTACATGATGGCCGCGCGCCCGGTGCTGCACGCGGTCGAGGCCGGCAACGACCCGGTGGCCGAGGCCGGCTGCGGCGTGACCGTGGCGCCCGAGGACCCGGTGGCCCTGACCGAGGGCCTGCAGCAGCTGCTGACCACCCCGCGCGACGAGCGCGAGGCCATGGGCCGGCGCGGCCGCGACTTCGTGCTGTCCGAGCACACCTACCCGGTGCTGGCGCAACGCTTCCTCG
This sequence comes from Hydrogenophaga intermedia, assembly GCA_943371055.1. Taxonomy (GTDB): domain Bacteria; phylum Pseudomonadota; class Gammaproteobacteria; order Burkholderiales; family Burkholderiaceae_C; genus Ideonella; species Ideonella intermedia_A. Next base: position 54,980 of record CALRTJ020000020.1, read on the forward strand.
ATGCCGTGGCCGCCGCGCAGGCCTGCCGCACCGCACCGCCGCAGGCCTGACATGGACGAGCGTCACCGCCAGGAACTCGAACAGGTCGCCGCGCGCTACGCCCGTCGCGCCAACACCGACCGCTACAGCCTGCTGCGCCCCGACGTCTGGCAACTGGTTCAGGAGCGCCAGCGCTGGATCTGCCGCGGCCTGGCGGTGCGCGGCTGGCAGCCCGCCGACCTGCGCCTGGTCGAGGTGGGCTGCGGCGGTGGCGGCAACCTGCTGGAGTGGCTGCGCCTGGGCGTGCCGGCGGCGCAGATCACCGGCTCCGAGCTGCTGCCCGAGCGCCTGGCGGCGGCCCGCGCGGTGCTGCCGTCCGGCGTGCGCCTGGTGGCCGGCGACGCCGCGGCGCTGGACATCGCCCCGGGCAGCCAGGACCTGGTGATGCAGTCCACCGTGTTCTCGTCCCTGCTGGACGACGCGGTGCAGCAGCACCTGGCCGACGCCATGTGGCGCTGGCTGCGCCCGGGCGGCGCGGTGCTCTGGTACGACTTCGCGGTGGACAATCCGGCCAACCGCGACGTGCGCGGCGTGCCGCTGTCCCGGGTGCGCCAGCTGTTCCCCCAGGGCCTGGTCGACGCCCGCCGGGTCACGCTGGCGCCGCCGATCGCGCGCCGGGTCTGCGCGCTGCACCCGTCGCTCTACACCGCCTTCAATGCCGTGCCGTGGCTGCGCAGCCACCGCCTGGTCTGGATCACCAAAGCATGAGCCCCGTCCCGCCGCCGTCCTTCCTGCCTTTCGCGCTGCCCGAGATCGGTGAGGCCGAGATCGCCGAGGTGGTGGACACCCTGCGCTCGGGCTGGGTCACCACCGGCCCCAAGGCGCGCCGCTTCGAGCAGGCCTTCACCGAGTTCCTGGGGGATCCGTCGCTGCAGTCGGTGGCCGTGAACTCGGCCACCGCCGGCCTGCACCTGGCGCTCGAGGCCCTGGGCATCGGCCCCGGCGACGAGGTCATCACCACCACCCACACCTTCACCGCCACCGCCGAGGTGGTGCGCTACCTGGGCGCCGACGTGAAGCTGGTGGACATCGACCCGGCCACGCTGTGCATCGACCCCGACGCGGTCGAGGCCGCGATCACCCCGCGCACCCGCTGCGTGATCCCGGTGCACTACGCCGGCCGTGCCGCCGACATGGACCGGCTGCTGGACATCGCCCGCCGCCACGGCCTGAAGGTGGTCGAGGACGCCGCCCACGCGCTGCCCACCACCCACCGCGGCGCGCTGGTGGGCACCCTGGGCAGTGACGCCACCGTGTTCAGCTTCTACGCCAACAAGACCATCACCACCGGCGAGGGCGGCATGCTGGTCACGCGCGACCCGGCCCTGGCCGATCGGGCCCGCGTGATGCGCCTGCACGGCATCAACCGCGACGCCTTCGACCGCTTCACCGCCAAGGTGCCCAGCTGGTACTACGAGATCGTCGCGCCGGGCTTCAAGTACAACCTGACCGACATCGCCGCCGCGCTGGGCCTGCACCAGCTGGGCCGGGCGCGGGGCTTCCAGCAGCGCCGGGCCGAGCTGGCCGCACGCTACGCCCTGGCGCTGCAGGGCCTGCCGCTGGTCCTGCCGCCCGAGGCCCTGGCCGGCGACACCCACGCCTGGCACCTGTACGTGCTGCGCCTGGCCGACGCCGCGCCGATCGGCCGCGACGCCCTGATCGAGGCCCTGTTCGCCGACGGCATCGGCTGCAGCGTGCACTACATCCCGCTGCACCTGCACCCGTACTGGCGCGAGCGCTACGGCCTGCGCGCCGAGGACTTCCCGGCCAGCCAGCGCGCCTACGAGCGCATGCTCAGCCTGCCGCTGTACACCCGCATGACCGACGCCGACGTCGACCGCGTGGCCGCCAGCCTGCGCCGCGCGCTGGGCGCTTGAGGCCGGGGCGGCACGCGTGCTCAAGCGGCTGTTCGACCTGGTGGGGGCCCTGGCGGGCCTGGCGCTGCTGCTCGTGCCCGGTCTGCTGGTGGCCTTGTGGATCCGCCTGGACTCGCCCGGGCCGGTGTTCTTCCGCCAGGAGCGGGTGGGGCGCCATGGCCGGCCCTTCCGCATCCACAAGTTCCGCACCATGCGGGTGGACGCCGAGCGCCTGGGTGGCCAGCTGACCGTGGGCCGCGACCCGCGCATCACCCGCGTCGGCGCCTGGCTGCGCGACCGCCGCCTGGACGAGCTGCCCCAGCTGATCGACGTGCTGCAGGGCACGATGAGCCTGGTCGGCCCGCGCCCCGAGGTGCCGCGCTACGTCGCCCTGTACCCGGCCGGTCTGCGCGAGCGGGTGCTGTCGGTGCGCCCGGGCATCACCGACCCGGCCTCGCTGGCGTTTCGCGGCGAGGCCGAGCAGCTCGCCCGCGCCGCCGACCCCGAGCGCGAGTACGTCGAGGTGATCCTGCCGGCCAAGCTGGCCCTGGCCGCCGACTACGCCGCCCGCGCCTCGCTGTGGACCGATCTGGGCGTCCTCGTGCGCTCGCTCCAGGTGCTGCTGAACCGATGACCGATCCCCACGCCACCCTCTGGCACCGGCTGGACCGCGGGCTCACCCGGCTGCGGCCGCGGCGCGAGCCCCTGTCGCTGCTGATCGACGCGCTGATGGTGGTGCTGGCCTGGAACGCCACCTACCTGTTCCGCCTGGGCTTCGAGCGCTGGCTCGGTGCCCGGCCGCACTACGATGCCCTGGTGCTGGCGGGCATCGTCGCCGTCTACCTGCTGGCCTTCTGGGGTCTCAAGGTGCCGCAGAGCATGTGGCGCTTCTCGGGCTTCGGCGAGGTCAAGCGCCTGACCCTGGCCTGCGCCGCGGCCGGCACGGTGTCGGCGCTGGCGGTGCTGGGCCTGCAGCTGGTGCAGGTGCCGCGCGCGGTGCTGGCCCTGCACCCGCTGGCCACCCTGATGGCGGTGTGCGGGGTGCGCATCGGCTACCGCATGCTTTACGAGCACGCCCGGGCCCGCATCAGCGGCGGCGACGCCGAGGTCCGCCGCGCCCTGGTGCTGGGCGCGGGCGAGGCCGCGCGGCGGCTGATCGCCGGCATCCACCAGCAGGGCTGGGTGGTGCTGGGCCTGCTGGATGACGACCCCGCCAAGCAGGGCGCGCGCATCGCCGGCCTGCCGGTGCTGGGCCCGCTCGAGGCGGTGCGCGACCGCGGCGTGCGCCGCGGCGCCACCCACCTGCTGATCGCGCTGCCGGCCGCCACCGCGGCGCAGCGCCGCCGTGCGGTGGAACTGGCCGGCGAGACCGGTCTGCCGGTGCTGACCGTGCCCTCGGCCGAGGAACTGCGTGCCGGTGGGGCCGCCGTGGACCGCGTGCGCGACATCGAGCCCGAAGACCTGCTGGGCCGCGAGCCGGTGCAGCTCGACGAGGCCGGCATCGGTGCGGTGCTGCACGGCAAGACCGTGCTGGTGACCGGCGGCGGCGGCAGCATCGGCAGCGAGCTGTGCCGCCAGATCGCCCGCTTCGGCCCGGCGCGGCTGGTGGTGGTGGAGCTCTCCGAGTTCAACCTGTACACCGTGGCGCAGGACCTGGCCGAGCGCTTCCCCGGCCTGCCGGTGCGCCCGCTGATCGCCGACGTCAAGGACCTGGACGCGCTGCGTGCCCTGTTCGCCCGCGAGCGGCCCGAGGTGGTGTTCCATGCCGCGGCCTACAAGCATGTGCCGCTGATGGAGGTGGACAACGCCGCCGTCGCGCTGCGCAACAACACCCTGGGCACCCACCACGCGGCCCTGTGCGCCGCCGAGGTCGGGGCCGAGCGCTTCGTGCTGATCAGCACCGACAAGGCGGTCAATCCGACCAACGTGATGGGCGCGACCAAGCGGGCGGCCGAGCTGGCGGTGTCTGCGCTGGCGGCGGCCCATCCCGGCACCCGCTTCATGGCGGTGCGCTTCGGCAACGTGCTGGGCAGCAGCGGCAGCGTGATCCCGCGCTTCAAGGACCAGATCGCCCGCGGCGGCCCGGTCACCGTGACCCACCCGGAGATCATCCGCTACTTCATGACCATCCCCGAGGCCTGCCGCCTGGTGCTGCAGGCCGCCGCCATCGGCGAGACCGGCCAGGTCCTGGTGCTGGACATGGGCGAGCCGGTGAAGATCGTCGACCTGGCCCGCACCATGATCCGCCTGGCCGGCCGCACCGAGGCCGAGGTGCCGATCGTCTTCAGCGGGCTGCGGCCGGGGGAGAAGCTGTTCGAGGAGCTGCTGGCGGATGCGGACACCACGCTGCCGACCGTCAACCCGCGGCTGCGTCGGGCCGGCCTGCCCGCCGGCCAGGCCCCGGCCGGGCTGGCGATTCTGCTGGACGGCGCCGCTGCGGGCGGGCCGCTGTCCGATGCGTCGGTGCGCCAGTTGCTGCACGCACTGCTGCCCGAATACCGCAGCCCCGCTCAGTAGAATCCGGCCAGACCTGACCGCGCCCACCGGGCGCTGCACTCTTGCGACCCATGTCCACCCACACGCCTGCCCACACCACCCCCTCCGAAGTCGACCTGGGGGCCATGCTGTCGGTCCTGTGGGAGCAGCGCCTGCGCCTGGTCACGATCCCGTTGGTCGTGGGTGCGCTGGCGGTGGGCGGCAGCTTCCTGTTCAAGCCCAAGTTCCTGGGCGAGGTGCGCATGATGCCGCCCCAACAGTCCCAAAGCACCGCGTCGGCGCTGCTGGGCTCGCTGGGCGGGCTGGCCGGGCTGGCCGGCGGCGGTGCCGCCGGCGCGCTGGCCGGTCTGAAGAATCCGGCGGACCAGTGGATCGGCATCCTGCAGGGCCGCTCCATCGCCGACGCCATGATCGAACGCTTCAAGCTGCGCGAGCGCTACGGCCTCGAGTTCCAGTACGAGACGCGTGATGAACTCGACGACCGCACCGTGGTGTTGGCGGGCAAGGATGGCCTGATCCAGATCATGGTGCTGGACGAAGACCCCAAGTTGGCGGCCGAGCTGGCCAACGGCTACGTGGAAGAGCTGCGCAAGCTCACCAAGGACATGGCCGTGACCGAGGCCCAGCAGCGCCGCGTCTTTTTCGAGCAGCAGCTCAAGCTGGCGCGCGAGGGCATGGTCAAGGCCGACCGCGAGCTGCAGGGCGTCGGCGTGGTCGAGGGCGTGATCAAGTCGGTGCCCGAAGCCACGGTGGCGGCGCTGGCCGAGCTGCGGGCGCGCGCCTCGGCGCTGGAGGTGCGGATCTCGGTGATGCGCACCATGCTGGCCGACCGCAGCCCCGAGCTGCAGGCCGCGTTGCGCGAGCAGGCCGAGCTGCGGGCCCAGGTGGCGCGTCTCGAGAAGACCGACCCGGCCAAGGCCGCGTCCGGCCAGGCCGAGGCCTACATCAACGCCGTGCGCAACGTGAAGTACTACGAGACCCTGTTCGAGATCATGGCCCGGCAGTACGAGCTGGCCCGTGCCGACGAGGCCCGTGACGGCGCCCTGATCCAGGTGGTGGACGAGGCCGTGCCGGCCGAGCGCAAGGCCACGCCCAAGCGCGCGCTGATCGGCGTGGTCTCCACCGGCGTGGCCTTTGTGCTGAGTGCCTTCGTGGTGCTGCTGCGGGCGCGCCGCCGCCTGATGGTGGCCTGAGCCTCTGCCGGGCCCCTGGCCCGGCCTGCCGCAGGGCTCACTCGCTGTAGAACAGGGCCTGCTCCTTCTGGGGCTCGATGAACTCGTGGCGGATGGTGCGGGCCAGGGCCTGGTCCAAGGGCACCGGCGGCTGGTAGCCGGTGCTGCCCACCGCGGTGCCGTAGGACGAGTCGGCGCAGAACTTGCGCACCCGGATCGCGCTGATCGGGAACTGGCGGCCGGTCAACCGGGCCACCGCGTCGAACACGTGGCCGATCGCCAGGCCGACCCCGAAGGGCAGGCGCGGGCGCCGCTTGCCGGCCTGGCCCAGGGCCTCGTCGATGACCGACACCAGGTGGTTCATCGTGAAGTCGGGCTTGTCGATGTAGTTGTAGGTGTGCACGCCGGCGCCCATCCCGGTGGCGTGCCGGATGAAGGCCGCCACGTTCTCGACATAGGCCATCGACTTGCGGTTGGTGCCGCTGCCCACCATCATGAAGCGGCCCGACGCCACCTGCCGCAGCAGGTTGTAGACGTTGCCGCGGTTGCGCTCGCCGAACACCACCGTCGGGCGGATGATGACCAGGCTGCGCTCGTTCGGGGCCTTGGCCTGCCAGGCCCGCAGCACGTCCTCGGCCTGCGCCTTGGAGCGACCGTAGTCGTTGAAGGGCTGGATCTTGCCGCCCTCGTCGGTGCCCACCGGCGCGAAGCCGTACACCGCCACCGTGCTCGTGAAGACGATCTGGCGCACCCCTTTGGCCTCAGCCACCTCGCACAGGTTGGCGGCCCCCTGCACGTTGACGTCGTAGTACAGGCTGATCGGCCGCACGTCGTCCCGGTGCTCGGCGGCCAGGTTGATCAGTACCGCACCGGCATCGATCGCGCCGGAAAGGGCGGCGGGCTCACGCACGTCCGCCACGCGGGTCTGATCAGGGAAGTCGCCGCTGACGCGCTTGTCGACGATGACGAAGGGCTGCGCATCGCGCTGCAGCAGTTGGCACAGGCGCGTGCCGATGAAGCCGGACCCGCCGACGACGTGGATCATGTTGCTCAAGCTCCGCAAGACAATGGGGTTCAGTCGCGACCGGTCAGTGCCCGCATCACCTGGGCATTGACGACCTCGACGTCGAATTCGGTCTCGGCGCGCTGGCGCGAGGCCTGGCCCAGGCGCTCGGCCAGGGCTGGATCGGTGAAGAAGCGCTCCATCGCCTGCTCCAGGGCGGCGGCGTCCTTGGGCGGCACCAGGAAGCCGTTGTGGCCGCTGCGCACGGTGTCGCGACAGCCGCGCCAGTCGGTGGTGATCACCGGCTTGGCCATGGCCAGGGCTTCGAGGATCGAGCGCGGGATGCCCTCGAGGTAATAGGTGGGCAGCACGTAGACCGCGGTGCGGGCCAGGAAGGGCCGCACATCGGACTGCACGCCTTCGTAGCGGACGATGCCCTCGCGCTCCCAGCCGGCGATCTCCTCGCGGGTGATGGCACCGGGGTTGTTGTCGATCGGGCCGACCAGGGTGAAGACCGCCTGCGGGTGGCGGGCCTTGACCGCCCGCGCGGCCGCGACGAACTCGTGCAGGCCCTTTTCCTTGATCATGCGCGAGATCAGCAGGAAGGAGCCCGGCACGGCCTCGCCCGGGCGCGGGCTGAACAGCGACAGGTTGACGCCCGAGCCGTTGATGCGCACCGCCTTCTCGCGCGGCAGAAAGCGCTGCTCGACGAAGTAGTCCAGGTCCTCGTCGTTCTGGAACAGCACGCGGTGGTTGCGCCGCATCGCCAGTCGGTAGACCACCTTGACGGCGGACAGCAGCAGGCGCTTCTTCCAGCTGCCGGGCAGGAAGATCGAGCCCATGCCGGTGATCATCGACACCACCCGCGGCACGCCCAGCCAGCCCGCCACCAGCGAGCCGTAGAGCACCGGCTTGATCGTGAAGTTCAGCACCGCGTCGGGCCGCTCGGCGGCCAGGATGCGCCGCAGGTCCAGCATCGAGGCGAAGTCCTGGAAGGGGTTGAGGGCCTGGCCCTCGAGCTTCCATTCGCACCAGCGCACGCCCAGCGGGGCCAACCGAGGGGTGGCGTCGTCGCGCGGGGTGATGGCGATGACCTCGGCGCCGCCGGCCTGCAGCGAGCGGATCAGCTCGGTGCGAAAGCGCAGCAGGTAGTCCGAGGTGTTGTAGAGGATGGCGATCTTCACGGGCGGGCAGGGGGCGGCAAGGTGTCGGGGGCGGGGGCATCGATCTGCAGCAGGCGGGCCAGCTGGCGGGCGATCGCGCCCTCGGTGTAGGGGCTGGCGGCGACGCGGGCGGCGGCCTCGCGGCGCGGGCCCTCGGGCAGGGTCAGGGCCTCGGCCAGGGCCTGGTGCAGGGCCTGGGCATCGTCGGGCGGCACGAAACGGTCCACGAAGGTGGCCAGTTCGCGGAACGGCGGGATCTCGGTGGCGACCACGTGCAGGCCCGCCGCGCCGTACTCCAGCAGCGGGATGCCGAAGCCTTCGAAGACCGAGGGGAACACCCCGCAGCGGGACTGTCCCAGCAGGTCGAACAGCTGGGCATCGGTGTCCACGTTCTCCAGGATGTCGACCTGGATCTCGTGGGCGCGCCGGGCGGCCTCGGCCCGGATCTCGGGCAGAGAACCCATGTCCCGACCGATCAGGGCAATGCGGCTGCCGACCGGAGCCGCCCGCAGCAGCAGGGTGTGGCGCTTGTGCTTGGCAAAGCTGGACACGTAGATGAAGTCGTATCTGGCGGCTTGGCCCATGGCGGAGCCGGCCAGGGCCAGGCGTTCGCGCGAGATGCCGTTGGGCACGACGTGGATCCGCTCGGGCGCCACGCCGCACAGGCGCTGCATGTCCTGGCGCACCGACTCGGACACCACCACCACCCGCCTGGCCAGCCGGGTGAACACGCCATAGGCCCAGCGCCGCACCAGGCCGCCGCGGGTGGCGCGCGCGTCATAGGCCTTCAGGTCGTGCACGGTGAGCACCATGCGCGGGTGCCAGGTGGGCGTGAAGATGACCTCGGACACCACGGTGTCGCCTTGCCGGCACAGGCGCCAGGCGTGCAGGAAGTAGGCCAGGCGCCGCAGCTTCAGGCGCAGCGCCAGCGCCTCGACCGGACTCTTGGGCGCGGCCTGGTAATCCTGGGCCAGCACGGCCCGATTGGGCACGCCCTGCAGGTCGAGCAGGTGGCGCAGGAACTCGATCCGCCGGGCGGCGCCCTTGACGTCCGGGTCGGCGTAGGGGTTGAAGAAGACGATGGACATGGGTCAGGGCGCAGGGGGGCGGGAAAGGTCCACGCGGTCGCGCCACCACGACAGCAGACCCATGAGCACGGTGCAGGACAGGGCCAGCAGCCACCAGGGCTCCGGCCCGTGGGCCGCACGCAGCGCCCCCCGCAGCAGCCACAGCAGCGGCATGTGAACGGCCAGGATCAGCAGCGAGTGTCGGCCCAGCAGTTGCCACGCGGGACGCTGCAGGCACGGGGCACGGCACAGCGCGACCAGACCCCAGGCTCCGGTGGCACCGGCCGCCAGGTACAGCCAAGGCTGCTGGAACTGCATGGAAAACAGATCGACCCGACCGTTGAGCGTGGCCAGTCCGGCCGACACCAGCAGCGCAAGTCCTCCGGCCAGCACGGGGCGCGGCGGCTGGAATCGCCCGCTGGCGTGTCCGAGTGCGAAGAACACGCCACCCACCAGACCCTGGCCGAGGGACATCGGCCACTGGCCCGCCTGCGCGCCGATCGGCAGGCAGACCAGGCCCAGGCCCAGTCCGGCCAGCACCGCCAGTGCAGCCGCGGCCGGCAGCAGCCGCGTCAGCAGCCACAACACGGCCAGCAGCGAGAGCATGGCCGGCAGGAACCACAGCGGCGTGTTGTGCACCAACCAGCCGTTCACGTTGCCGCCCCAGGCCGTCACCAGCAGGGGCCCCCACCAGGGCGGTGCGTCGGCGCCCGCGTGCACGCCCTGCTTGAGCAGCCACAGCGCCCAACTGGCCAGCGACGCGAGCAGGAAGGGCACCCACAGGGTGCGCGCGCTGTGCGCCAGGCGCACCTGTCCGCGCCACAACAGGCCCGAGATCAGAAAGAACAGCGGCATGTGCAGGCCGTAGACCACGGTCTGCAGACCCTCCGGCGGCTGGGTGTGGCCGATGATCACCAGCACCATGCCCAGGCCCTTGGCGGTGTCGAGGTCCTGGCGGCGACCGCTCATCGGGCCTCCATCCGGGCCGCCAGGGTCATGTCGCCCCCCCGCACCATGCGCATCCGGTACAGCAGCAGCGGCAGGAAGTAGTGCGGCAGGAAATAGATGGGTGTCGAGACGAAGAACAGCAGGATGACCAGGTAGGACAGGAAGAGTGCCCGGCCCAGACCGTCACGGGCGACGAACAGATTGAGCAGCGCGTAGCCTGCCAGAAGCAGGTAGGCCAGCAGGCCCACCACGCCCAGGTCGCGCAGGAAATTCAAGTACACGCTGACCGCCGGCTGGATGCCCAGGCTGAAATACGAGCCCGGGCCGTGCCCGAACAGGATCTTCAGCCAGGGGGCGGCGGCGACCAGATCGATCGTCGCCGCGAAGCGCTGGTTGCGGTCCTGGAAGGAGTTGCCCTCGAACTTGCGCAGGATCAGCACCTCCAGCAGGCCCGGGAAGCTCACCACCACCACCACCAGCAGGATCAGCAGTGCATAAGCGGCCACCACGCCCTTGGTCATGCGCCGCTCCGTCAGCGTGCGCAGCAGGGTGGTGATGGCGATCGCGAAGGGCAGGAAGATGAAGAGCGAGACGCTGAAGGCCATGAAGTAGGCCAGTGCGCTGCCAACGATGAACACCACCCGGGGCCAGCGCTCCTGCCGCATGTGCCACAGGTAGTGCACCATCAGGGGCGCCATCATGCCCATGTACGCCGCGAAGTAGCCGGATTCCTCGAAGGTGCTGCGGGCGCGGATCAGGATGATGTCCAGGAAGCCTGGGGTGTAGTCCTCGATCGCGGGCCGGGGGACGAGGGCGTTGATGTTGAACGAGGTGAAGTTGACGACCAGGAACTCGAAGGCGCCGAACACCAGCGTGACCAGGTAGCCGATGAACAGCAGGTGCAGGATGCGCTCGATGCTCAGGTGCTGGGAAAAGCGCTCCGCTCCGAAATAGAACAGGCCGTAGCCGGCGAGGATCGCGAACACGTGGTTCAGGCTCTTGGTGGCCATGGTGGGCAGGTTCACCACCACCGACACCAGCATGCAGCCCAGGAACAGCAGCACCAGACGGTCGAGCTGGATCCAGGGCAGGCGCTTCACTTGACCCGTGCCCACGGCCCAGACCATGGCCAGCAGGCCCACCACCAGCGGGATCACGAAGATCTGGCTGATGTTGAAGGCGCTGACGAAGGGCAGCGACAGGAAGTACAGCGCGTCCATCGGCTCACATGTCCAGCAGGTGGCCGGCCCAGGACTCGATCGACCAGGCCATCAGCTCGTCGTCCCAGCCCGGGGCCTGGCGCAGGCGCTCGGCGGGCAGGTCCAGGTGTTGTCGGTCGATGGTGACGATGCGGCGGGCCAGTTCCGGCAGCAGCTCACCCGCCAGCGGGTTGGTGGTGACCAGCAGCCGGCCGGTGGCCAGCGCCTCGAAGCTGCGCATGGTCAGGCCGGTCTGCTTGTTGTTCTCGATGTCGAGAATGCCGGACGCGTTGCGGTACAGGCCGACCACGGTGGCCTGGTCGAGCTTGGCGAACTCGACGTCCTCGCGCGCCGGGGCGCGGCCCGACAGGCGGAGTTTCCAGTAGTCCACCGGCGCCAGGTACAGGTAGTGTCGCAGGCGGATGCCGCGCTGGCGACAGTGCTCGCGGATGTCGAGCAGCGCGCGGTAGCGGGCGTCGTGGAAGGAGCCCACGAAGACCAGGTCCCAGTCGGGCTGCTCGGGGGCGTCCTGCAGCCGGTAGCTGGGGATGTGGAACAGCGGCAGGTAGCCGATGCCCAGCTCGCGCGCGTCCACCGAGTCGAAGGTGGACACCGCGTCGAACAGCGGCACCAGGGGCCGGAAATCGGTGACGCGGTACGAGTCCCACTGGTACATCACGAAGCGGGCCTGCGGCTGGCGCTGGCGCAGCGCCTGCACGAACCAGGGCGCGACGATCTCGCCGCGGATCAGCAGCACCCGGTCGAAGACCTCGCCCTCGATCTGCTGCAGAACCCCGCGCAGGTAGCGGTCGAAGACCGCCCGGCGCCAATGGGCGGGCAGCTTCTTGGCGGGGCTGTAGACCCAGCGCTCGGGCCGCTCGGCGAAGAAGCGCACCTCGTGGCCGCGGCGCTCGAACTCGCGGACGATGTGGTGGTGGTAGTCGTAGAACGCCGGGGCGATCAGCAGGATGCGCATGGGGCAGGCGTCACCGCTCAGTTGAACAGGCCGCGCGCACGCATCTCGTCGATGCTGCGCTGGTAGGTGTCCTCGGCCTTGGCCTGCTGCAGCACCCAGTCGGTGAAGCGGCGCACGCCCTCGGTGAAGTCGACCTGGGGCTCGAAGCCCAGCTTCTCGCGGATCAGGGTCAGGTCGGCGACGTTGTGGCGGATGTCGCCCAGGCGGTAGTTGCCGCTGACCTCGATCGGCACCTCGATGCCGTAGGCGTCGCGCAGGGTGCGGGCCACGGTGATCACGTCGGTGGCCACGCCGGCGCCGACGTTGAACACCTGGTGATCGGCCGCCGGCGACAGCAGCGCCAGCCGGGTGGCCTCGACCACGTCGTCGATGTAGACGAAGTCACGGCTTTCCAGGCCGTCCTCGAACACGTTGATGCCGTTGCCGTTGCGGATGCGGGTGGAGAAGATCGACAGGATGCCGGTGTACGGGTTGGAGAGCGACTGGCCGGGACCGTACACGTTCTGGTAGCGCAGCGCGGTGGCGGGGATGCCCAGCGAGCGGCCGGCGGTCAGCACCAGCTGTTCCTGGGTCAGCTTGGTGATGCCGTAGATCGAGCTGGGGTGCAGGCGGCTGCCTTCGTCGGTGCCGCACAGCGCGGTGTCGGTGCCGCACTGCGGGCACTTCACGGCGAAGTCGCCTCGGCGCATGTCGGCGTCGGCCCGCTCGCGCGGGTAGACCGGGCCGCAACTCGGGCACAGGGCCTTGCCCTCCCCGTAGATCGAGCGCGACGAGGCGACCACCAGCTTGCGCACCTGGTGCGGCCGGTTGGCCAGCAGGTCCAGCATCAGGCCGGTGCCGCGGACGTTGACGTCGACGTAGCGGTCGATCTCGTACATCGACTGGCCGGTGCCGGTCTCGGCGGCGTAGTGGACGATGGCCTCCTGGCCGTCCAGCACCTTCAGCCAGTCGTCGCGCTCGCGCACGTCGCCCTGGACCAGGGTGGCACAGGCACGCACCTTGGCCACCAGGGGGCAATCCGGGCCGTGGATCTGGGGCGACAGGCTGTCGAGGACGGTGACGCGGTGGCCGTCCGCGGCCAGGCGCTCCGCCAGGTGGGAGCCGATGAAGCCGGCGCCGCCGGTGATGAGGATGTTCATGGGAGTTGTCGGTTCAAAGCGCTTCAATAGTCTTCCGGCGGAATGACCCGGATGACCCGGGCGGGTACGCCGGCCAGGACGGCTCCGTCCGGGTAGTGGCCGGCTCGCACCACGGCGTTGGCCCCCACGACGGTCCGGCGCCCCAAGTGGACGTTGGGCTGGATGACCGCGCCGATGCCGATGAAGCAGTGGTCTCCGATCACGACCGTCGCGGGCTCAGGATTCAATTGCTCGCCGATCTTGCTGCCGGCGCCGATGTGGGTGAACGGATGCCAGGTGTCCACGATGGAACATCGGGCGGTGATGGAGCAGTGGCTGCCGATCTGCACCCGGTGGCTGCAGATGATGTGGACGTTCTGCTCGATGTTGCAATTGTCGCCAATGGTCAGGCTGGGCCGGCGCAGCGTGTCCAGTGCCTCCATTCGCACGTGGTGGCGCACCCGGACCCGGTCGCCAATGCGGATGTAGCGCGGGTTGACGATCTGCTGCGGTTGCACGATGAAGCTGCGCAGCCCGAAGGCCGCAAAGCGCGGCCGCCACCAGCAAAGCGCCAGCAGGGCTTGCCAGAGCCGGATCATGCGCTTCATCGGAGGGCTCCGGCCGGGCGCGCGCGGTCCGGGACGTCGCACCAGCGCCCGGTTTCGAAGTCCAGGGTCTTGATCACCCGGGCGGGATTGCCTGCCAGCATCGAACCGGGCGGAACGCTGCGGGTGACGACCGACATCGCGCCGATGACGCTGTGGTGGCCGATCACCACGCCCGGCATCACCACGGCCCCGAGGCCGAGGAAGCTGTGCTCCTCGATCGTGATGGGGCCCTTGGAGTGGATGGGCTGGCGCATGATCAGACCGGCCCCGGGATCCATGCCGTGGGAGGCATCGTTCAGATAGACCCGATCGCTCAGCACGCAACCACGGCCGATTCGAAGCGTCTGCATCGCGTGGATCTGGCAGTCATGGCCTAGGTAGACATCCTCACCGATGTCGATCTGCCCGGCCAACGGCCGCCCGCCGTCCTGGCGCAGGGCGTTCAGGATCACGCGGCGCCCGACGGTGCTGTCGCGGCCGATGCGCACATGCTGCGGGTGGCTGATGGTCCAGGGGCGGCGCACCAGGGCGCCGGGCCCCAGGTCGACCCCTGGCGGTCGGTACATCAGCCGTCGGGCCCAGGTCTTGAGGGTGCGGATCATCGTTGGCCTCTTCGGGATCGGAGCTGCGCCCAGCCGGCGCGCGCGATCGGGTGGCGCAGGGTGACGGCCAGGATCAGGCACAGGGCGGCGCCCAGCAACACCGACCACAAGTGCGGGGTGACACCATCTAGAAGCGGTCGGGCGGCGAGGCAGGCGACGGCGGTCAGCCAGGTGATGGCCACGTGGGCCCGCTGACCCGGCGGCAACACGGTGCCGAGGGACAGGCCGTGCTGGCGGCGGAAGCTCAGCATCAGGTAGAGGCTGCCTCCGGTGATCGCCAGCGCATGGCCGAGGATCACCCCCGTGCCTCCCAGCACGTAGCCCAGGGCGCAGCCCAGCGCCAGGTTGGCCAGTCCCATCCCGGTCTGCACTGCCGAGTTGCTCGAGGCGTCGCCCGTGCCCAGGTTGGAGAAGAACGCGGCGCCGGCCAGGGTGTTCAGGGCCATGGTGGGCAGCATGACCAGGCAGACCAGGATGAAGGTCGGCTGATACGTCCCCAGCCAGACCGTGGACACCAGGGGCACGGCGGCCAGCAGTGCGGCGAAGAAGGCGCAGGAAACGAACAGGATCAGCCCGTGGGTGCGCTCGTAGAGGGCCCTCACGGCGTCCTGCTGTCCGGCCTTGAACTGCGCGATCACCGGAACCAGCACCTGGTTCACGTTGACGACGATGGAGCGAAACTGCGACACGAGCTTGGTCGCCATCTCGAAGTAGCCCACGGTCGCCAGGTCGCCGAAGCGCCCCAGCATCATCTTGGCTGCAGGGTCACCCAGCAGCGACGCCAGTGTGCCCAGCTGCAGATGGGCGTTGTAGCCGATCATTTCCCGGAACCGGGCGAGGCGCCAGCGCAGCCGCAGGCCGCCTGCCGGCAACTGGCGGCGCAGCACCACGATGGCCGCCACCAGCACGGTCAGCGATTGGCAAAGCTGTGCCCATCCCAGCCCGACGAAGCCCCATTGCGCCACGAAGCCGATGACCAGGACCAGATAGAGCAGCGTGCTGCCCATCATGATCAGGTTGCGCAGGTCGGTACGCAGGAGGCCATCGATCGAAGACAGGTAGCCCCCGGCCACCGTCAGCAGCCCGAGTGATGCCACCGAGAACGGCAACAGCAGCAGCGCATCCGATGCGCCGCTCGGGATCAGGCGGGGAATGAAGTGCTGCAGCAGCGGGTAGGCCAGTGCCAGCAGGAAGGCGGTGGCCAGCATGAGGCTGGTGACGCCAGTGCCCACGACTTCGGACACGGCCTCGTCGTCCGATTCGCTGCGGTAGCGCGCGACATACCGGGTCAGGCCACCCGCGAATCCCAGGTCGGTGATCCGGGCCACCGAGGACGCCGCCATCACGATCGACCAGGTCCCCAGCCGCGCGGCGCCCAGGCGATCCAGCAGGTACCGGTAGACGACGAACATCGAGACCGCCGTCACCACGACCTGGGCGGCCGTGAGGGTGGCGTTGCGCAGCAACTGCGGGCGTGCGCTCGACATGCCGGTGCGATGCGGTGCCGGTCAGCCCGCGCGGTAGTACGCGCGGTACCAATCGACGAAGCGCTGCAGGCCGGTGGCCAGCGGTGTCGACGGGGCGAAGCCGGTGTGCTCGCGCAGCCAGGCGGTGTCGGCGTAGGTGGCCTCGACGTCGCCGGCCTGCATCGGCTTCATCTGCAGCGTGGCCTGCACGCCCAGCGCGCCCTCCAGGGTGCGGATGAAGTCCAGCAGCGGCACCGGCTCGTGGTTGCCGATGTTGACCACGCGGTAGGGGGCATCGCTGACCGACGAGCGCGGCTGCAGGCGGTCGTAGTCGGCCGCCGGACCGGGCGGCAGGTCCATCACGCGGACGATGCCTTCGGTGATGTCGTCGATGTAGGTGAAGTCACGCAGCATCTGGCCGTGGTTGAACACGTCGATGGGGCGGCCCTCGAGGATGGCCTTGGTGAACAGGAAGTAGGCCATGTCCGGCCGGCCCCACGGGCCGTAGACCGTGAAGAAGCGCAGGCCGGTGGTGGGGAGGCGGTAGAGGTGGCTGTAGCTGTGCGCCATCAGCTCGTTGGCCTTCTTGGTGGCGGCGTACAGGCTGACCGGGTGGTCGACCGGATCGTCCTCCGAGAAGGGCATCTTGCGGTTGCCACCGTAGACGCTGGAGCTGCTGGCGTAGACCAGGTGTGCGATCTGGCGGTGGCGGCAGGCCTCGAGGATGTTCAGGAAGCCGACCAGGTTGCTCTGGCCATAGGCCTGCGGGTTCTGGATCGAGTAGCGCACGCCGGCCTGGGCGGCCAGGTGGATCACGCGGTCGGGCCGGGCGGCGTCGAAGGCGCTGCGCAGCGCGGCCTCGTCGGCGATGTCGGCCTCGACGAAGGTGAAGCCCGGGTGGCGGGCCAGCTGGGCCAGGCGGTCGCGCTTGAGCTGCGGGTCGTAGTAGTCGTTCAGGTTGTCCAGGCCCAGCACCTGGTGGCCGCTGGCCAGCAGCTTTTCGCAGGTGTGCATGCCGACGAAACCCGCGGCACCGGTCAGCAGAATGGTCATGGACATCGCAAGGGTTCGTTCAGGGGCCTGGCCGCCAGGGACGGCGCAGGGCAACCCACGATTCTAGCCAGCCGCGTCCGCCGTGATCCCGGCGAAGATGTCGCCTGAGAGGAGGACTCATGCACACCGATGACGATTGGCGCGCCGGCCGGCGCGCCGCCTGGGGCCTGCTGGCCGGCGCCGCCTGGCTGGCGGGCGAGGCCCAGGCCCAAGCCGCGGCCCCGGCCGCCTCGGCTGCCGCAGGTGCGGTGGCCTTGCTGACCGATTTCATGGCGCCTGAGCAGCGGCGCCGATGGCAGGACGGGGGCTCGCCGGGCGATTGCACCGCGGCCTTCCGGGGCGCGCTGGGCTCTGGCGCAGCGGTGGTGTCGGTGCCTGCCGGACGCTTTCCGGTCCTGGCGGGCTTGGTCGTGCCGGCCCATGTCAGCCTGGTGGGGCAGGGCTACGGGCTGTTGCCCGGCATGGGCAGCACGGTGCTGCTGAAGTCGGGCCACGGCCCTGGCCTGGTGGTGCAGGGGGCGGCGCAGGTGCGCCAGCTCAGCGTGGAGGGCCAGCCCGGCAACCAGGGCGACGGCATCCTGGTGCTGGGTGGCCGCAGCGTGGTGCAGGACGTCAGCGTGTTCAACCAGGGCCGTGACGGCATCAAGGTGGGCGACACCGGGGGCGGCAAGGTCAACACCAACCTGTGGCGGTTGGGCAACCTGATCTGCCGCCAGAACGGCCGCCATGGCCTGTTCATCGCCCACGAAGGTTCCGGCCGCAAGCCCGATGCCAACGCCGGCCTGTTGCAGGGCATCGATGCCAGCCACAACGGTGGCGATGGAGTGCGCTTGTCGGAGTCGGTGGACAACCAGCTCATCGGCGTGGCGGCGCAGTCCAACGGCGGGGTCGGGGTGATGCTGGATGCGCTGGCGCTCGGGCACCTGCTGCTGTCGCCGTACTGCGAAGCGAACCGCGGCGGGGACATCCGGCTGGCCGTCGGGGCCGACCGCAACCTGGTGCTCGGCGTGCGCAGCGGCTTGATCAACAGCGGCGTGGTCAACGAGGGCACCGAGAACGTGGTGTGGGGGCGCTACGGCTCGGTGCGTGGCACGCCGTTGCACGAGGCCCCGGAAGCCTTCGAGGCCCTGGACATCCTGGACCGTGGCGGCAGCGGGGTGTGGCGGCTGCACAAGCTGCCGGGCTCGCGCCAGCTGGCGGTGGAGCTGACCGCGACCGGGCAGGGCGCAGACCTGCTGCTGCGCTCGGACGGCGCCGGCTCCAGCGGGTTGCGTTTCGCCAACGACACCCACAGCGCGGCGCTGCGCGACCTGCGCGCCCGGGCCAACGTGCCGGTCTCCGTCGAGCGCCTGGCCCCCGGAGCCACCCTGGACCTGCCGGTCGCGGTGGCCGGGGCGGACGGCCGCTGCCAGTGGCTGGCCACGCCGCAGTTCGTGCCGCCGCCAGGCCTGTGCTGGAACGTGTTCTGGGACGGGGCGCAGGCCCGGCTGCGTCTGGTCAACGCGGGGCCAGTGCCCCTGTCGGTGCAAGGCAGCGTGCAGGTCGCTGCCTTGCGGATCGCCTGAGGCGAGCGACGGTCAGTTGGTGGCGGTGCGCAGACCGGCCAGGCCCAGGCCCAGCTGGTAGAGGATCTGCGTCCAGTCCTTGGCCACCTGGTTGCGGGTGGTCTTGTTCATCTCCTCGGGGACGAACACGGTGTCGCCGGGCAGCGCGTCGAGCGAAGCCAGCGGGCCGTTGCTGAACCAGCCCGAGCCCTGCAGGTTGCTCACGACGCTGCCGTTGGCCCTCAGCACGAAGGTGGCGTCCTGGTCGGCGCCGCGCGAGGGGCCGCCGGCCAGCTGCAGGTAGTCGCCCACCTTGCGGCCGCCGTCGAAGACGAAGTTGCCGGTGTTGTAGACGCTGCCGAACACGCCCACCGAGGTCGGGCGGGCGGGCACGTAGAGGCGGTCGCCGTCTTCCAGGGCCATGGCTGGCAGGGTGGCCGCGTCCGGGGTGATCTGCAGCACCAGGCGGCCGTCGGGGCGCACGTTGCGCATTTTCTCGACCAGTCGGGCCGAGGCGTCGGCGCGGGCTTCCTGGGCCTTGACCTCGTCTGCGTTGCTGATGCGCTGGGTGGAGCTGGAGCGGGTGATGTCGAGCTCGAGGTCGCGCAGCACGCGCTCGTAGTTCACCATTTGCGTCTGGCGCACCGATTCGCGGGTGAACTGGGTGCCGAAGACGTAGGCACCGCCGGTGAAGCCGCCGGCCACGCGCAGCAGGTCCTGAACGCTGCTGTCCGCAGGCAGCACGTAGACGCCCGGCTTGGCGACTTCGCCCTCGATCACGACGCGCTTGTTCTGGCGCACCGTCGGCTGGCGCGGGTCGATGGCGCTGTGCACGGTGACGATGTCGCCACGGTCCAGCGTGCGCTGCGCCGCGTCGGCCAGCGAGAGCTCGAACACCCGGGCGCCACCGCGGTCGCCCAGCGGCTCGATCGACAGGCGGCGCGCATCGGCCACCGACGACAGGCCGCCGACCATCTTCAGGGCGGCGTCCAGGGTTTCACCGGCCTTGAGTTCGACCACGGCCGGCTGGTTCACGCTGCCGATGACGGCCACCTGGGCGCCCACCGGCCGCACGTGCACGACGTCATCGGGTTGCAGTGCCAGGTCGGCGCGGCGGTCGCCGCTGACCAGCAGGTCGTACAGGTCGAAGGTGACCGGGGCCTGGCCGCGGCGGCGCACCTCGATCTGGCGGTAGCTGCCCGATGCGGTGGGGCCACCGGCCTGGATCAGGGCCGAGGAGACGGTCGACAGGCTGCTGACCACGTAGCTGCCGGGGCGCGTGACGAAGCCGGTGAGGTAGACCCGAATGCCGCGCAGCTGGCCCATGGCCACATGGACATTGAAATTGCGCAGCACCTTGCCCAGCTGCCGGTTGAGCAGCTCCGGCAGTTCGCTGAAGCGGGTACCCGCGACCATCACGCTGCCCGCGCGCGGCAGCGTGATGCGGCCGCTGCGGTCCACCACGACCCGGGTGTCCACGTCCACCGAGCCCCAGACCGTCACCGCCAGCTCGTCGCCGGGCACCACCAGGTAGTCGGCCGGCACCATCGGCGAGGGGTCGCCGCCCTGCAGATCGGGCTGCATCAGCTCGGCGCCCAAGCGGCGCACCGGCACCGGGAAGGCCAGGCCTTGCACATACTGTTCGAACTCGCCCGGCACATACGGGACGGCATTGAGCAGCGCGGCGTCCTGGCCGGGCTGGCCCGCGCCCGGCTGGCCCGGTCGGCCGTTGGGGGTGCCCTGCAGGGTGCGCAGGCCGCTGGTGCGGCCCAGCAACTGGCGCGGATCCAGCGGCTGGGTGCTGGCGCCGTAACCCTGGCCGGTGGGGGCGCCGATGGTGGCGCCACTGCCCGTCTGGCCCATGCCCTGGCCGCTGCCGTAGCTGCTGGTGCCGGTCGCGCTGGTGCCGGTGGCGCTGCCATAGGCCGTGACCGAGGGCAGTCCGATGGCGCTGTTCAGCGAGGAGCTCGTCTGCGCCGCCAGGGGCGCGGCCAGCGCGAGCAGCGTGGCGGAGGCCGCCAGGGACAACAGGTGGGAAGCGGTGCGACGCATCGGCGAATCCGTAGTGGAGCAACGGCCGCTGCCCCCCGCCGACGGCGGGGAGCCCGGCGCGGGCGAACAGGCCCTGGCTGGTGCCGAGGCCCGGGAAGTCGCCGATTCTAGCGACGGGTGCCATGGTGACGCCCTGTAAGATGACCGGATGGAAACCTTGCTGACCGCCTTTCTGGCGGGATGGTTGCTGACGCTCGCTGCCATCCGCCTGTCGCGGTACATCGAACATTTCGCCCACGACCATGACCTCAGTGGTCCGCAGAAGATCCACGCCGTGCCGGTGCCCCGCATCGGCGGGGTCGGGATCGTCGGCGGCGCGGCGCTGGCCGTGCTGGTCTACGACATCCGCAGCGGTGAGGGCGTGTGGTGGGGCTCCTGGCTGCTGCTGGCGGCGATGCCGGCCTTCGTGGTCGGCTTCATCGAGGACCTGACCAAGAAGGTCAGCCCGGGTGGACGCCTCTTGGCCACGGCCGTTTCGGCACTGCTGGCCATGGGCATGCTCGACGCGGTGTTGCGCCGGGCCGACGTGCCCGGTCTGGATTGGCTGATGTCGACCTCGGTCGGCGCGGGCGTGCTGACCGTGCTGGCCGTGGCGGGCATCGCCAACTCGATCAACATCATCGATGGTTTCAATGGCCTGGCCTCGATGTGCTCGGTGATCATGATGGCCGCCATCGCCTATGTCGCCTTCCAGGTCGGTGACCAGGCGCTGATGGTGATGGCCCTGGCCGGCATCGGTGCGGTGCTGGGCTTCTTCCTCTGGAACTTCCCCGCCGGCTACATCTTCCTGGGCGACGGTGGCGCCTACTTCCTGGGCTTCTATGTGGCCGAGCTCGGCATCCTGCTGCTCGACCGCAACCCGCAGGTTTCGCCGATGTTCCCGCTGCTGGTGTGCATCTACCCGGTGTTCGAGACGATCTTCTCGATCTATCGTCGGGTCGTGGTGCGGGGGCGCAAGGCCAGCATGCCCGATGGCATCCACCTGCATTCGCTGGTCTTCAAGCGCCTGATGCGCTGGGCCGTGGGCAGCGACGACGCCCGTTCGCGCACCCGCCGCAACTCGATGACCTCGCCCTACCTGTGGCTGTTGTGCTCGTTCTCGGTGGTGCCCGCGATGTTGTTCTGGCAGCGCACCTCATGGCTCCTGGGCTTCGTGCTGGCGTTCGCGGTGGTCTACGTGGCGCTGTATTCGCGCATCGTGCGCTTCCGAACCCCGCGCTGGTTGGTGTTCCGGCGCTGAAAACCAAAGGGCCCGCCATCGGCGGGCCCTTTCACATCAGGCTGCAGGCAGTTCCCGCAGCATCCGGTCCACGCCTTGCCGCCAGTGCGGCAGGGTCAGACCGAAGGCCTGTTGCAGCCGACGGGTGTCGAGTCGGGAGTTCAGGGGGCGGGTGGCTGGCGTGGGGTACTGGCTGGTGGGGATGGGGCGCACCGCGTCGGCCGCGACCTTCACCGGGCGGCCGTTGGCGCGGGCCCACTCGATGACGTGGCGGGCATAGCCGTGCCAGCTGGTTTCGCCGCTGGCCACCAAGTGGTAAAGGCCCGAGAGCTCCGGGTGTTCCGACAGGCCGCGCAGCGCGTGGGCGCTGACGTCGGCGATCAGCTCGGCCCCGGTCGGCGCACCGACCTGGTCGTCGATCACGTTCAGTGCGTCCCGCTCGGCCGCCAGGCGCAGCATGGTCTTGGCGAAGTTCCCGCCCCGCGCGGCGTAGACCCAGCTGGTGCGCAGGATCAGGTGGCGGCAGCCGCTGGACTGGATCTGGCGTTCACCGTCGAGCTTGGTGCGGCCGTACACGCTCAAGGGGGCGGTGGCGGCGTCCTCGCCGCGGGCCTGGTCGCCGCTGCCGTCGAACACGTAGTCGGTGCTGTAGTGCAGCAGCGTCGCGCCCAGTGCAGCGGCCTCGCGCGCCAGCACGCCCGGGGCGTCGGCGTTCAGGGCCTGGGCCAGCGCCGGTTCGGACTCGGCCTTGTCCACCGCGGTGTGGGCGGCGGCATTGACGATCACGTCGGGGCGCACCGTCCGCACGGTGGCCGCCAGGCTGTCGGGCTGGCTGAAGTCGGCGGCCAAGCCGCCGGCCTGGTGCCGGTCGGCCAGCACCAGTTCGCCCAGCGGCGCCAGGGCCCGTTGCAGTTCCCAGCCCACCTGTCCGGTCGGCCCGAAAACGAGGATCCTCATGTCAGCGGGCCTCGTACTGGGTCGCGACCCAGTCCTTGTAGGCGCCGCTCTGGACGTTGGCCACCCACTGGGCGTTCTCCAGGTACCACTGCACCGTCTTGCGGATGCCGGTCTCGAAGGTCTCGGCCGGGCGCCAGCCCAGCTCGCGCTCGATCTTGCGGGCGTCGATCGCGTAGCGGCGGTCGTGTCCGGGGCGGTCGGTGACGTAGGTGATCAGGCGGCTGTAGGGGCCGGCCGGGTCGGGGCGAAGCTCATCCAGCAGGGCGCAGACGATCTTGACGATGTCGATGTTGGCCTGCTCGTTCCAGCCGCCGATGTTGTAGGTCTCGCCCAGTCGGCCGCCGGCCAGCACCGCGCGGATGCCGCTGCAGTGGTCCTTCACGTAGAGCCAGTCGCGGATCTGCTGGCCGTCGCCATAGACCGGCAGCGGCTTGCCGGCCAGCGCGTTGACGATCATCAGCGGGATCAGCTTCTCGGGGAAGTGGTAGGGCCCGTAGTTGTTGCTGCAGTTGGTCGTGACCACCGGCAGGCCGTAGGTGTGGTGCCAGGCGCGCACCAGGTGGTCGCTGGCGGCCTTGCTGGCGCTGTACGGGCTGTTGGGCTCGTAGGGGTTGGTCTCGGTGAAGGGCGGATCGCTGGGCTTGAGCGAGCCGTAGACCTCGTCGGTGGAGACGTGGTGGAAGCGGAAGGCGGCCTTCTCGTCGCCCTGCAGCGTGCCCCAGTGGGCGCGGGCGGCCTCGAGCAGCGTGAAGGTGCCGTCGACGTTGGTGCGCATGAAGGCGCCGGGGCCGTGGATGCTGCGGTCGACGTGGCTTTCGGCCGCGAAATGCACGATGGCGCGCGGGCGGTGGGTGGCCAGCAGCTGGTCGACCAAGGCCCGGTCGCAGATGTCGCCGTGGACGAAGACGTGGCGCGAGTCGCCTTCGAGCGAGGCCAGGTTGGCCCGGTTGCCCGCGTAGGTGAGGGCGTCGAGGTTGACGACCGGCTCGTCGCATTGCGCCAGCCAGTCGAGGACGAAGTTGCTGCCGATGAAGCCGGCGCCGCCGGTGACGAGGATCATGCCCGGGTCTCCTGCAGGGCGCGCAACTCGCGCAGTGAGCCGGCGGCGGCATCCTTGCCGGACAGCTGTGGTGCCATGCCGATGTCCGGCCAGGCGATGGCCAGATCGGGGTCGTCCCAGCGCACCGCGCCTTCGGCCTGCGGCGCGTAGTAGTCGGTGGTCTTGTAGAGGAAGTCGGCGCTGTCGCTGAGCACCAGGAAACCGTGCGCGAGCCCGGCCGGGATCCAGAGCTGGCGGTGGTTGTCGGCGCTCAGTTCCACCCCGACCCACTGGCCATAGGTGGCGCTGCCCGGGCGGATGTCGACGGCCACGTCGAACACCGCGCCGGCGGTCACCCGCACCAGCTTGCCTTGGGCATGGGGCGCGTTCTGGAAGTGAAGACCCCGCAGCACGCCCTTGGCCGAGCGCGAGTGGTTGTCCTGCACGAAGTGCACCGGACCGCCAGCGGCCTCGTCAAAGGCTTGCTGGTTGAAGCTTTCCATGAAGAAGCCGCGGGCGTCACCGAACACCTTGGGCTCGAGGATGAGCACGCCGTCCAGGCGGGTCTTCTCGATGCGCATCAGTACACTCTTTCCTTGAGAATCTGTTGAAGGTACTGCCCGTACCCGCTCTTGGCCAGCGGCGCGGCCAGGGCCGTCAATTGGTCGTCGCTGATCCAGCCCTGTCGCCAGCAGATCTCCTCAGGGCAGCAGACCTTCAGGCCCTGGCGCTTCTCCAGGGTCTGCACGAAGGCGCTGGCCTCGAGCAGGCTGTCGTGGGTGCCGGTGTCCAGCCAGGCATCGCCGCGGCCGAAACGCTGCACGTCCAGCGTGCCGGCCTCCAGGTACAGGCGGTTCAGGTCGGTGATCTCCAGCTCGCCGCGCGGGCTGGGCTCGAGTGAGCGCGCCAGCTCCACCACCTGCCGGTCGTAGAAGTACAGGCCGGTGACGGCGAAGCGGCTCTTGGGTTGGGTGGGCTTTTCCTCGAGGCTGATCGCGCGGCCTTCACGGTCGAACTCGACGACGCCGTAGCGCTCGGGGTCGGTCACCGGGTAGGCGAAGACCGTGGCGCCCTCGGTGCGTGCCTGGGCGGCGGCGAGCCGATGCCCCAGGTCGTGGCCGAAGAAGATGTTGTCCCCCAGCACCAGGGCGCTGGGCGCACCGGCCAGGAAGGCCTCGCCGATCAGGAAGGCCTGGGCCAGGCCGTCCGGGCTGGGTTGTACCGCGTACTCCAGCGACACGCCCCAGCGCGAACCGTCGCCCAGCAATTGCTGGAACCGCGGCGTGTCCTGTGGCGTGCTGATGATCAGGATCTCGCGGATGCCGGCCAGCAACAGGACCGACAGCGGGTAATAGATCATCGGCTTGTCGTACACCGGGATCAGCTGCTTGCTGATCGCCAGGGTGGCCGGGTGCAGTCGGGTGCCCGATCCGCCGGCCAGGATGATGCCTTTGCGCGGCTGCGTCATGGCGGTACTCCCGTGATGTCCTGAACTGCGGCCGGAGGGCCGCTTTCTTCCGTGAAGTGTATCCAAGCCCGGGCAGGCGATAATGGGGGGTGATGAACGTTGACACCCAGGCCGCTTCGGCCTCCGCGGCCGAGCCCGCGCCCCCCGCCCGTTTCGACACCCTGCCGCTGGATGCCAAGCTTCTGCGCGCGGTGGATGACCAGGGCTATGCCACCATGACGCCGATCCAGGCGCAGGCGATTCCGGTCGTCCTGTCCGGGCGCGACGTGATGGGCGCGGCCCAGACCGGCACGGGCAAGACGGCGGCTTTCTCGATCCCGCTGCTGCAGAAGATGATGCGGCACGAGAACAGCAGCGCCTCGCCGGCCCGTCACCCGGTCCGTGCGCTGGTGCTGGCGCCCACCCGGGAGCTGGCCGACCAGGTCGCGAACAACGTCAAGGCCTATGCCAAGCACACCAACCTGCGTGCCGCGGTGGTGTTCGGCGGGGTCGACATGAAGCCCCAGACGGCCGAGCTCAAGCGCGGCGTCGAGATCCTGATCGCCACGCCGGGCCGCCTGCTGGACCACATCGAAGGCAAGAACTGCGTGCTCAATCAGGTCGAGTACGTGGTGCTCGACGAGGCCGACCGCATGCTGGACATCGGCTTCCTGCCCGATCTGCAGCGCATCCTGAGCTACCTGCCCAAGGGCAACCGCCAGACCCTGCTGTTCTCGGCCACCTTCAGCCCCGAGATCAAGAAGCTGGCCAACAGCTACCTGCACGACCCGGTGTTGGTCGAGGTGGCCCGTGCCAACGCCACGGCGTCCACCGTCGAGCAACGCTTCTACAGCGTGACCGACGACGACAAGCGCCACGTGATCCGTCGCCAGCTGCGCCAGCGCGAGCTCAAGCAGGCGATCGTGTTCGTCAACAGCAAGCTCGGTTGCGCCCGCCTGGCGCGCTCCTTCGAGCGCGACGGCCTGCGCACGGCCGCGCTGCACGGTGACAAGAGCCAGGACGAGCGCCTGAAATCGCTGGCCGCGTTCAAGGCGGGCGAGGTCGACCTGCTGGTCGCCACCGACGTGGCGGCGCGGGGCCTGGACATCGCCGATCTGCCGGCGGTCTTCAACTTCGACGTGCCCTTCCACGCCGAGGACTACGTCCACCGCATCGGCCGCACCGGCCGCGCCGGCGCCTCGGGCGTGGCCATCACCCTGGTCACCCGCGACGACGCTCGCCAGATGGCCGAGATCGAGAAGCTGATCAAGAAAAAGATCGAGCTCGAGGCGCCGGACGGCGAGGACGACCGCCCCCGCCGTCCGCCGCGCCGCCGCGACGAGGACGACGAGTCGCCCCGTGCGGCTGCTCCCGCGCCGCGCCGCGAGGCGCCGGCCCCGCGCGCCTCGCGCGACCCGTTCTTCGACAAGCCCTACGAGGCCAACGAGCGCGACGAGCCGGCGGTCTGGGAAAAGGGCTCTGCCGCCTCGCCTTCGGCGGGCCGGGTGTCGCCCAGCATCCGACCGAAGCGCAAGGTCGCGGCCCTGCTGGGCGGCGGCAAGGCCTGATGCGCCTGTCCGCCTTCGGGCGGGCCATTCCCCGAAGCCTCTGGCGCGCCGCGCTGGTGCTGGCCTTGGCCGGCATCCTGTGGCTGGCGCTGCGTCCGCAGCCGGGCGGTGCCGACTGGTTCGAGCACGCCGACAAGCTGCGGCACGCCGGGGCGTTCCTGGTGCTGTGGGCCCTGTCGCGCCGCTCCAGTGGCGCGGCCTCGGGCCTGCTGATGGCTGGATTGCTGGCCTACGGCGTGCTGATCGAGGTCCTGCAGGGCTTCACCCCGAACCGCGAGCCCTCGGCGGCCGATGTGCTGGCCGACGCGGTCGGCATCGCGGTCGGGGCCTTCGTGGACCGGCGCAAGCCGGTCCGCGGCTGATCAGGCCAGCCAGAGGAACACGGCGGGCAGCTCGGTGGGCAGGGCCATGGGTGCCAGTCGCCACTGCGCGACGGTGGCGGTGCGGCAGAAGCCGCCCGGCGAGGTGAGGCCGCAGGCCACCGACAGGCGGGTGCCGGGCTGCAGGGTGCGCAGCAGCGCGTCGAGCAGTGCCGGGTTGCGGTAGGGCGTCTCGATCACCAGCTGGGTCTGGCCTTCCTGGCGCGAGCGCTGCTCCAGCGCGCGCACCCGGCGGCCGCGTTCTTCCGCGTCCTGTGGCAGATAGCCTTCAAAGGCGAAGCGCTGGCCGTTCAGGCCGCTGGCCGCGAGGGCCAGGGTCAGGGAGGAGGCGCCGGGCAGCGGCTCCACGACCAGGCCTGCGGCATGCGCTGCCGCCACCAGTCGGGCTCCCGGATCGGCCACCGCCGGCAGGCCGGCGTCCGACAGCAAGCCGATGTCGTGCCCCGTCAGTGCGGGCGCCAGCAGGGCGGTCCATTCGCGCTCGGTGCTGGTGTCCGCGGGGGCGCCTTTGCGGGCGCGGGGCAACTCCTGCACCTGCATCGCCTGCAGCGGCTGGGCAAGGGGCGTGACCTCGCCCACCCGCTTGAGGAAGGCGCGTGCCGCCTTGGCGTTCTCGACCACCCAGTGGCTCAGGCCTGCGGCCCGCAGCAGCACGCCGTGGCCCAGCACTTCGGTGATCGGGGTGGGGGAGGTGCCCAGGTCCAGGGTGCAAGGCACCAGGACCAGGCGGCCTTGTGGGGTGGATGCGTTCATCGGGCGGCGCGAAGGGGGTCCAGGCCGGCGGCTCGCAGCAGCTCGCAGGTGCGGATCAGCGGCAGCCCGATCAGTGCGGTGGGGTCGTCGGATTCGATCGCCCCCAGCAGCGCGATGCCCAGCGTCTCGCACTTGGCGCTGCCGGCGCAGTCGTAGGGTTGCTCCAGTCGCAGGTAGTGGTCGATCTCGGCCAGGTCCAGTTCGCGAAAGCGAACCGTCACCGGGGCCAGCAGCACCTGCTCGAAACCGGTGGCGGGTCGGACCACGGCCACGGCGGTCTGGAACACGATCGCGCGGCCGCTCATGCGCTGCAGTTGCGCCACGGCGCGCTCGTGGGTACCGGGCTTGCCGATCGGTTCGCCATCGACATCGGCCACCTGGTCGGAGCCGATCACCACGGCGTCGGGGTGGAGGGCGGCCACCGCACGGGCCTTGGCCAGGGCCAGACGCTGGGCGAGGGTGGCGGGCGCTTCCGCGGGCAGAGGCGTTTCATCGACCTGCGGCGAGACGCACTCGAAAGGCAGGCGCAGGCGTTCGAGCAGCTCGCGGCGGTAACGCGAGGTCGAGCCCAGGATCAGGCGGGGCAGGGGTGTGGACATGGGGCGATTGTCCCATCGGGCGGTGTGCGTGCAGCCGCCCGTACACTGGCGCCATGAAGCCCAAGTCCCGGTCGCACGACCCCCTCAAGCTCGACGTCGCCGCCTTCGCGGCCGACCATGCCGAACTGGCTGGCGAATGGCCGCTGGCCAACATGCCCCGTCTCCAGGAATCCACCGTCGAAGACGGGGTGCCCCCGGCGCCGGTCCACTGGCGGGTCCAGGGCGAGCTGCGCGAGTTGTCCGGCGGCACGGCCGAGGTCTGGCTGCACCTGCGCGCCGATGCACGCCTGTCCCTGTGCTGTCAGCGCTGCCTGGGGCCGGTGCAGGACACCGTGGCGCTGGAGCGCTCGCTGCGCTTCGTGGCCGACGAGCAGCAGGCCGCTGCCCTGGACGCCGAGCTGGAGGATGATGTCCTCTCGCTGGAGCGCGTCACCGACCTGCGCGAGCTGGTCGAGGATGAGCTGTTGCTGGCGCTGCCCCTGGTGCCGCGCCATGCCGAATGCCCGCAGCCCTTGCCGGTCCCGGTGGATGATCTGCCGGAGGAGGTCGTCGAGGAGCGCCCCAATCCCTTCGCGGCTCTGGCGGCCCTCAAGAAGAAGGATGGCGGCGAGGCTGGCTGATCCGCCGGTCTCATGCTATACTTTCGGGCTTTCCTGCGTGGGCTTTGCTTTGGGTGTTTCCAGGGCGGGTTCGTGACCTTCGGGGCGCGGGAGATGTCCAACCCCTTTGACCCGCCGGCGGCGTCAGGCCTTCCTTGAACCGGAAAGCCGCGGACCCCGGCAGCGCGCCCTTCGGTCGCACAGCCCTATGTCGGGCGGTGCGGCAAGGCGCACCAGGAGAATTCCATGGCCGTTCAGCAGAACAAGAAGTCGCCCTCCAAGCGTGGCATGCACCGCTCGCACAATGCGCTGGGCACGCCGGGCACCGCCATCGAGCCGACCACCGGCGAGGTGCACCTGCGTCACCACATCAGCCCGACCGGCTTCTACCGTGGCCGCAAGGTCCTGAAGGGCAAGGCCGAGGCCTGATCCCTTTCGGGTTGAGCGGGTCGGCACGTGCCGGACCTCTCTCTGCCCGTTTCCGCCATGCCTGAAATGCGTTTCGGGTTTGTCGGCCTGTCGCATCAGCGCCTGATCCGCGCGCCTCGCATGGGGCGTGCGGATCTTGTTCGTCTGTCGTTTGCGCAGTGCTGAGTCCTCCGCCGTACCGGACCCTGCCGTGCCCCACCCCCTGAAGCCGAGCCCCCTGGAGCGCGTGCGCCTGGCCGTCGACTGCATGGGCGGCGACCACGGTCCGTCGATCACGCTGCCGGCCTGTCGCGAGTTCCTTGAACGCCACCCCGACGCCGAACTGGTGCTCGTGGGCAGCGCAGACGCGCTGCGCGAAGCCGCCCAGTGGCCCCGTTGCACCTTCGTCACCGCCACCGAGATCGTGGCGATGGACGACCCGGTCGAGGTGGCCTTGCGCCGCAAGAAGGACTCGTCCATGCGCGTGGCGATCAGCCAGCTCAAGCCGGACGACCAGGGGCGCACCCGTGCCGATGCCTGCGTGTCCGCGGGCAACACCGGTGCACTGATGGCGCTGGCGCGCTACATCCTCAAGACGCTGGACGGCATCGACCGCCCGGCGATCGCCTCGGTGCTGCCCAATGAGACCGGTGGCTACACCACGATGCTCGACCTGGGTGCCAACGTCGACTGCACGCCGGAGCACCTGCTGCAGTTCGCGATCATGGGCAGTGCCCTGGTCGCGGCCGTCGAAGGCAAGCCCGATCCCACCGTGGGCCTGCTCAACATCGGCTCCGAGGTCATCAAGGGTTCCGAGGTGATCAAGCGGGCCGGCGATCTGCTGCGCGCCGCGGGTGCCGATGGCCACCTGAACTACATCGGCAACGTCGAGGGCAACGACATCTTCAAGGGCACGAGTGACCTGGTCGTCTGCGACGGCTTCGTCGGCAACGTGGCCCTCAAGACGACCGAGGGCCTGGCCCACACGCTGGGCCAGTTCATCAAGGAAGAGTTCACGCGCACCTGGTGGACCAAGCTCGTCGCGCTGATGGCCATTCCGGTGCTGCGGCGCTTCAAGGCACGGGTCGATCCTCGAGGGTTCAACGGCGCCGCGCTGCTGGGTCTGCGGGGTTTGGTCTTCAAGAGCCACGGCTCGGCCGACGCCTACGCATTCGGCAATGCGCTGTCCCGCGCTTATGATGCGGCCCGTAACCGCCTGCTCGATCAGGTGCATGACCGCATCATCGAGACCCTTCAGGCCATGCCGGCCCCCGTGGCCGACGCGCCTGCCGCCTGAGACACCACAGAACCGCCTTGGATCCGCAACGCTTCGCACGCATCACCGGCACCGGCAGCGCGCTGCCCGCCCGCCGCGTCACCAACGCCGACCTGGCGGCCCAACTGGCCGAGCGCGGCATCGAGACCTCGGACGACTGGATCGTCGAGCGCACCGGCATCCGGGCACGCCATTTCGCTGCCCCGGATCAGTCGGCCAGCGACCTGGCCGTTTCGGCGGCCCGCCATGCCCTGGAGGCCGCGGGCCGCGCGCCCGAGGATGTCGACCTGATCATCGTCGCCACGTCCACTCCGGACATGGTCTTCCCTTCGACCGCCACCATCGTCCAACACAAGCTGGGTGTGGCCGGTTGTCCGGCCTTCGACGTCCAGGCAGTCTGCTCGGGTTTCGTGTATGCCCTGACCGTGGCGGACGCCATGGTGCGCACCGGTACCGCCAATTGCGCACTGGTCATCGGCGCCGAGGTGTTTTCCCGCCTGCTGGACTTCAATGACCGCACCACCTGCGTGCTGTTCGGCGACGGTGCTGGCGCGGTGGTGCTGGAGTCCTCGGCCGAGCCGGGCCTGCTGGCCTGCAAGCTGCATGCGGACGGCAGCCACCGGGAGATCCTGCAGGTGCCGGGCACCGTCTGTGGTGGCGCGGTGATGGGTGACCCATTGCTGAAGATGGATGGGCAGGCCGTGTTCAAGCTCGCCGTCGGCGTGCTCGATGGCGTGGCCCGCGAGGTCCTCGAGGCTGCGGGGCGCACGGCCGCCGACATCGACTGGTTGATCCCGCACCAGGCCAACATCCGCATCATGCAGGGCACGGCCCGCAAACTGAAGCTCCCGCTCGAGCGGGTGGTGGTCACCGTGCAGGACCACGGCAACACCTCGGCCGCGTCGATCCCCCTGGCCTTGGACCATGGGGTGCGCAGCGGCCAGGTGAAGAAGGGTGAGACCCTGCTGCTCGAGGGCGTGGGTGGTGGCTTCACCTGGGGTGCCGTCCTGCTCGATTTCTGATCCTGGCCGCGCGGCACGGATTCCTCACACACGCAATTGATCCGCATGAGCACTGCATTCGCGTTCGTCTTCCCCGGTCAGGGCTCCCAGGCCGTCGGCATGCTCGATGCCTGGGGTGACCACCCCGCCGTCGCCGCCACCCTGGCCGAGGCCTCGGCCGCGCTGGGCGAGGACATCGGCGCGCTGATCAAGTCCGGTCCCAAGGAACAACTGGACCTGACCACCAACACCCAGCCGGTGATGCTGACCGCCGGCATCGCCTGCTACCGCGCCTGGATCGCCGACACGGGTCTGGTGCCCGCCGCCGTGGCCGGCCACTCGCTGGGCGAGTACACCGCGCTGGTGGCGTCCGGTGTCCTCACCCTGGCGGACGCGCTGCCGCTGGTGCGTCTGCGCGCCCGGGCCATGCAGGAAGCCGTCCCCGTGGGACTGGGCGCCATGGCGGCGATCCTGGGGCTGGACGCCGACGCCGTGCGCGCCGGCTGCGCCGAAGCCGCGGCCGCCGTGCCGGGCGAGGTGGTCGAGGCGGTCAACTTCAACGACCCGAAGCAGACCGTGATCGCCGGCAGCAAGGTTGGCGTCGAGAAGGGTTGCGAGGTCCTGAAAGCCAAGGGCGCCAAGCGCGCCTTGCCGCTGCCCGTGTCCGCTCCCTTCCACTCCAGCCTGATGAAGCCCGCGGCCGAGCGCCTGAAGGCCCGCTTGGCCGAGGTGGCCCTGGCGGCTCCGCAGATCCCGGTCGTCAACAACATTGACGTCGCCGTGGTGTCCGAGGCCGATGCCATCCGCGACGCCCTGTACCGCCAGGCCTTCGGCCCGGTGCGCTGGGTCGAGGTGGTGCAGGCCCTGCGTGCCCGCGGCCTGACGCACGTCCTCGAGTGCGGTCCGGGCAAGGTGCTGGCCGGCATGGTCAAGCGCATCGACGCCGAGGCCGTCAGCGCCACGGTGCTCGACCCGGCCTCGCTGGCCGATGCCCGCGCCCTGCTGGGCTGAACCCCTGTTCCGAGAGTCTCCATGAGCGATACCACTGCATTCGTCGGCCAGGTGGCCCTCGTCACCGGCGCCTCGCGCGGCATCGGCCGCGCCATCGCCGCCACCCTGGCGGCCCAGGGCCTGAAGGTCATCGGCACCGCCACCACCGAGTCCGGTGCTGCCGGCATCACCGAGGCCCTGTCCGCCCACCCGGGCTGCAAGGGCGTCGCGCTCAACGTGAACGACGCCGCCGCCGCCGAGGCCCTGATCGACGCCATCGTCAAGGAGCACGGCGCGCTGCACGTGCTGGTCAACAACGCCGGCATCACCCGCGACACCCTGGCCATGCGCATGAAGGACGAGGACTGGGATGCCGTCCTCGACACCAACCTGAAGGCTGTGTTCCGCCTCTCGCGCGCCGTCATCCGCCCGATGATGAAGCAGCGCTACGGCCGCATCATCAGCATCACCTCGGTCGTCGGCGCCTCGGGCAACCCGGGCCAGGCCAACTACGCCGCCGCCAAGGCCGGTGTGGCTGGCATGACCCGCGCGCTGGCCCGCGAGCTGGGCAGCCGCAACATCACCGTCAATTGCGTCGCGCCGGGCTTCATCGCCACCGACATGACCGATGAGCTGCCAGAGGCCCAGAAGGCCGCGCTGATGGCCCAGATCCCGCTGCAACGCCTCGGCCAACCCGCCGAGATCGCGCACGCGGTCACCTTCCTGGCCTCTCCGCAGGCCGGCTACATCACCGGAACAGAGCTGCACGTCAACGGCGGCATGTTCATGAGCTGAAACCCCGTCACGGGTCCCTGAATCCGCCCGGGTAGAATCCGGGCCGTTTTGCACCAACCTCCTGGAGGAGTCATGAGCGATATCGAAGCACGCGTCAAGAAGATCATTGCCGAGCAACTGGGCGTTCCGGAAGCCGACGTCACCAACGAAAAGGCCTTCGTGGCCGATCTGGGCGCCGATTCCCTGGACACCGTCGAGCTGGTGATGGCCCTCGAAGACGAGTTCGGCATCGAGATCCCCGACGAAGAAGCCGAGAAGATCACCACGGTTCAGCTGGCGATCGACTACGCCAAGAACCACGCCAAGGCCTGAGTGCCACCCGGGCGCCACGTGCGCCTGTCCTGACACTGACCTAGAGATCGCATGACCCGTCGTCGCGTCGTCGTCACCGGCCTGGGGCTGATCAGCCCCGTCGGCAACACCGTGGCCGAGGGCTGGACCAACCTGTTGGCCGGCCGCTCTGGCATCGCCCCCATCACCAAGTTCGACGCCTCTGGCATCACCTGCCAGTTCGCCGGCGAGGTCAAGGGCTTCAAGGTCGAGGATTACATCCCCGGCAAGGAAGCCAAGGCGATGGACACGTTCATCCACTTCGGCGTGGCCGCTGCGGTCCAGGCCGTGCAGGATGCGGGTCTGCCCACGGGCGACGCCCTGACCGAAGAGACGGCCGAGCGCATCGGCTGCATGATCGGCTCGGGCATCGGCGGTCTGCCGGAGATCGAGGCCACCGCCCGCATGGTGGTGGACCGCGGTCCCCGCCGCATCTCCCCTTTCTTCGTGCCCGCCTCGATCATCAACATGATCAGCGGCCACGTCTCGATCCGCTTCGGCTTCACCGGTCCCAACCTGGCCATCGTGACCGCCTGCACCACCGGCCTGCACTGCATCGGTGAGGCCGGCAGGATGATCGAGTACGGCGATGCCGACGTGATGGTCGCCGGCGGTTCCGAGTCCACCGTCTCGATGCTCGGCGTCGGCGGTTTCGCCTCGGCCCGTGCCCTGTCCACCCGCAACGAGTCCCCCGAGACCGCGTCCCGCCCCTGGGACAAGGACCGCGACGGCTTCGTGCTCGGAGAGGGCGCCGGGGTGCTGGTGCTCGAGGAATACGAGCACGCCAAGAAGCGCGGCGCCAAGATCTATGCCGAGCTCAAGGGCTTCGGCATGGGTGCCGACGCCTATCACATGACCGCTCCCAACGTCGACGGCCCCAAGCGCTCGATGAAGGCGGCGCTGCGCAATGCCGGCCTCAATGCCGACCAGGTGCAGTACCTGAACGCCCATGGCACCTCCACGCCCTTGGGCGATCTGAACGAGACGAACGCGATCAAGCTCGCTTTCGGTGACCACGCCAAGCGCCTGGTGGTCAACTCGACCAAGTCGATGACTGGCCACTTGCTGGGCGGCGCCGGCGGGGTGGAGTCGATCTTCTCGGTGCTGGCCGTGCACCACCAGATTTCGCCGCCGACGATCAACATCTTCAATCAGGACCCCGAGTGCGACCTGGACTACTGCGCCAACGCGGCGCGGGAGATGAAGATCGACTACGCGGTGAAGAACAACTTCGGCTTCGGCGGCACCAACGGCACGCTGGTGTTCGGACGCATCTGAAGCCCCTGCCAACTTCCGTGGGCCGCGCTTGATGCAGGCTGCCCCGAGCGTCGAGGTCCAGACCGCCTGGCGAGGCGGCTGGTGGTGGGCCGCCTGCATGTTGTGGGCGCTCGCTCTGCTGGCCTGGGGTTTCAGCCTCTGGTCCCATGCCCGCGCCGACGAGGTTCGTCAGGCCTCGTCCGATCTGCTGCCCTGGTTGCTGCTGGCCCTCGCGGGGGTGGGTGTCCTGTCGGCCTCGGCGGCCGGCCTCTGGCACGCGCACCAGCACCCCGCCAGGCTGCGCTGGGATGGCGCCGCCTGGCGCTGCACGGTGCCGGGCGACTGGGAAGAGGCGGGCGGCGAAGGCTTGCCTGGATCGATCGACACCGTGATCGACATGGGTGACGCCATGCTGTTGCGGTGGGAGTCCGAGCCTTTGCCGGGCGAGCGCGTGCGGCGACGCCTCTGGCTGCCGGTGGCCCGGTCGGCCTTGCCGGTGCAGTGGCATGGCCTGCGCACTGCGCTGCAGCAGCATGGGCGCCTGCAGGAGCCTCTGGCGTGAGCGCCGATCAAGCCGATGCGGACGCCCTGCTGGTGGACCGGGTCAAGCGTGGTGACGCGAAGGCCTTCGAACTGCTGGTCGTCAAGTACCAGCGCCGGATCGAGCGCCTGATCGCCCGCATGGTGCGGGACACCGACCTTGTCCAGGACCTGGCCCAGGAGACCTTCATCCGGGCGTACCGGGCCCTGCCGCAGTTCCGCGGCGAAAGCGCCTTCTACACCTGGCTCTACCGCATCGCGGTGAACACCGCCAAGAAGGCCCTCGTCGAGCTGCGCCGCGACCCGGTCCTGACCGAGGCTGCGCTGGCCCCCGCCGACGACGATGAAACTTCTTCGCCGAAATCGGAACCAATCGACATGGCCACGCCCGAGGCCGTGCTCGCGAGCAAGGAGATCGCCGCCACCGTGAACGCGGCGATCGAGGCCTTGTCCGAGGATCTGCGCCAGGCCATCACGCTGCGCGAGATCGAGGGCCTGAGCTACGAAGAGATTTCCGAAGTCATGAATTGCCCCATCGGCACCGTGCGTTCGCGGATCTACCGCGCCCGGGAAGCCATCGCCGAACGCCTTCGACCGCTGCTCGACACGCGCAGCGGCGAGCGCTGGTGAGCGGGCACCAACCAGGTCAGTACCCATGGATGCCTCTGCCGCGACGCCCGATCCCGACCACGACGACGCCCGTGAGCGCCTGTCGGCGATGCTTGACGGCGATGCCGATGCCGCGGCACTCGATGCGGTGCTGGCGGCATGGCGCCGGGATCCCAAGACCCGGGAGCGCTGGCACGCTTACACCCTGATCGGCGATGTGCTGCGCTCGGACGAGCTGGCGCAGCCGGCCGCTCACGACGCGGCCTTCCTTGACCGCCTGCGTCATCGGTTGGCCGAGGAGCCTGCCATCCTGGCGCCGCTGCCTTCGGTGGGGGCGCCCGTGGTGGCCCTGCCGACCCAGGCAGCCCGTCGGGCCTGGCGCCGTTGGAGCGCGCCCGTGGCCATGGCCGCGGGTGTGTTCGCCGTGGCCGGCGTGGCGGTGATGATGCGCGGCTCCGAGCCGGGTCCGGAATCCGGTCCGATGGCTGCGG
Source organism: Hydrogenophaga intermedia (assembly GCA_943371055.1). Taxonomy (GTDB): domain Bacteria; phylum Pseudomonadota; class Gammaproteobacteria; order Burkholderiales; family Burkholderiaceae_C; genus Ideonella; species Ideonella intermedia_A. Next base: position 91,600 of record CALRTJ020000020.1, read on the forward strand.
GCCCCGGGCTCTCCGCCGTGCAGGCGGTGTCCGTGGCTGGGGCCAGAACCAGCGCGCCGGCGTTGGCCACCGAGGGTGTGCTCGTGCGTGACGCTCAACTCGACCGCTACCTCGAGGCGCACCGCCAGCGCAGCCGTCAGGCGCCCACCTTGGTCGTGGACGACGACTCGCTGCGTCAGGTGGGGGTGGCGGGCCGCTGACCGCAGACGATGGCTGCCTTGCATTCGTCCTCCCGCGTGCAGCACGCGCGGCGCCTGGGTTTCGGTCTGGGCCTTTGTTGCCTGTTGCGCCCTGCGGCCCTTTGGGCGCAGCCGGCTTGGCCTCCGGTCAGTGAGGCCCCCCACGACGCCCACGTCTGGCTGGTGCGGGCCCAGGAAGCGGCGGTTCGTCGCAACTACCAGGGCACATTGGTCGTCACGGCCGGCGGTCAGGTCAGCGCCTCGCGACTGGCCCACTTCACCGAAGGCGCGTTGCAGGCCGAGCGCATCGAGTGGCTGGACGGCGAGTCGCGGACTCTGGTGCGATTGAACGAAACGGTTCACACCCTGTGGCCCAAGTCCCGCTTGGCGGTGGTCGAAGGTCGTGACCCGCGCGCCAGCTTCCCGCAGCTGCTCAGTGCCCCGGATCGACGCGTGCTGGAGAGCTACGAGTGGCGTCTTCTGGGGCGCGACCGTGTGGCCGGCCTGGACGCCGAGGTGGCCTTGTTGCGGGCCCGGGACGCCTGGCGTTTCAGCCAACGCCTGTGGTCCGAGCGCCAGACCGGCCTGCTGCTGCGGGCCGAGGTGCTGGCAGCGAATGGCCAGGTGCTGGAGTCGGTCGGCTTTTCCGAGCTCCAGCTCGGCATCCGCCCGCAGATCGAGGCCCTGCAGTCCCAGGTCCGGCGCCTCGAAGGCTACCGCGTGGCCCGGCCAGTGCTGTTGCCGGTGTCACTGGATGCCGAGGGCTGGCAGATGGCGGCCCTGCCGTCGGGGTTCCGGGAGCTCCAGTGCGGGCGTCGGGTGCTGGGCCCCGCTGCCGATCCCCAGGCCCCCGTGGTGTTGCAGAGCATCTACACCGACGGACTGACCCATGTCTCGCTGTTCATCGAGCCTTTCCGGGCCGAGCGGCACCAGGTCCGTGCCCGCGCGCCGACCGGTGCGACCCGCACGTTGACGCTGCGCCGCGACAGCCACTGGATCACCCTCGTCGGCGATGTCCCCGAGGAGACCCTGCAGCGATTCGCAGAGGCGCTGACCCGCCGGCGTTGAGCTCGGGCATCCCCTTGAGCCCGGCCTCTGGCCGTTCACGTTCCACCCGTCCCCCGAAGGAGAACGCATGTCGTTTCATGCCCATCCGCTGCGCCGCGTCGCCCGCCAGGCGGTGGCCGCCGCGGCCCTGTCGACGTTCGCCGGCCTGACCCTGGTGCCGGCCCCGGCGCTGGCCCAGACCCGGCCTGGCCCGGATTTCACCGAGCTCGTCGAGCAGAGCAGTCCGTCGGTGGTCAACATCCGCACCGCCGAGAAGGCGCGCGCGGGCTCCGGCAACCGTGGCCAGATGGACCCCGGCTTCGAGGAGTTCCTGCGTCGATTCGGCGTGCCGGTGCCCAATGGCCGCGGGCCGCGCGGTGGGCAGGGCGAGGACGATTCACCGCAGCGCCGGGGGGTCGGTTCCGGCTTCATCCTGTCCGCCGACGGTTTCGTCATGACCAACGCGCACGTGGTCGACGGCGCCGATGAGCTGATCGTCACCCTGACCGACAAGCGCGAGTTCAAGGCCCGCGTGGTGGGCGCGGATGCCCGCACCGATGTGGCGGTGGTCAAGATCGACGCCGCGGGCCTGCCCGCGGTTCGCATCGGCGACGTCAGCCGCCTGAAGGTGGGTGAATGGGTGATGGCGATCGGTTCGCCCTTCGGCCTGGAGAACACGGTCACGGCCGGCATCGTCAGTGCGAAGCAGCGCGACACCGGCGATTACCTGCCCTTCATCCAGACCGACGTCGCGATCAACCCCGGCAACTCCGGCGGCCCGCTGATCAACATGCGGGGCGAGGTCGTGGGCATCAACTCGCAGATCTACAGCCCCTCGGGTGGCTATGCCGGCATCTCCTTCGCGATTCCGATCGACGAGGCCATGCGCGTGGCCGACCAGCTGCGCGCCAGCGGGCGCGTGATTCGCGGGCGGATCGGGGTGCGGATCGCCCCGGTGACGAAGGACGTGGCCGAGTCCCTGGGCCTGGGCAAGGCGCAAGGCGCCCTCGTGCAGGGGGTCGAGCCGGGCACCCCGGCCGAGAAGGCCGGGCTGGAGGCGGGCGACATCATCACCAAGGTGGACGGCAAGCCGGTGGAGCGCTCGGCCGACCTGCCGCGCATCATTGGGGGCACCAAGCCGGGCACCCGCGTGCCGCTGACGGTGTTCCGCCGCGGTACCACCAAGGAACTGGCCGTCACGGTTGCGGAGCTCGAGGCGGACAGCAAGGCGGCGGCCAAGCCCGCGGCCGAACCGACGCCGTCGCCCGTGAAGTCGGCGCTGGGGCTGTCGGTGTCCGATCTGACCGAGGCCCAGCGTCGCGAGCTGAAGCTCAAAGGTGGGGTGAAGGTCGAGTCGGTGGATGGGGCCGCTGCCCGTGCCGGTCTGCGCGAGGGGGACATCCTCCAGCAGATCGACAACACCGACATCACCGACGCGCGCCAGTTCGTCGCCCTGGTGGGCAAGCTGGACAAATCGCGGGCGGTGAGCGTGCTGGCACGCCGCGGCGACTGGGTCAGCTACTACGTGATCCGTCCCCAGAAGTGAGGCGGGCAGCCCCATCACCCAAGTCGGGTGATGGGTCTTTTCACTTCATGGAAGGGCAGCCCGACCCCGGTGGCGGGCGCTGCTCATGTGTGTGAGCGCCAACCGACGGAACGGCCGCCCCGAAGTGGTCCGGTCGGGATAAAATCCGATGGTTTTGGCGCGTGTTGTCGACATCTGAAGTCAGCAATGCGGCGCCGGGGAGGCTTCCGGCAAGCGATGGTCATCGCTTGTGGATAAGTTGTGGGTAAATGCCTGTTGGCCGACCGCAACGACCCCGCCCCCAGCAATTTCGAGGCTTGCGCCAAGGGGCTTTTCGCTACAATGAAAGCCCAACAAGCAGTTGCCATACGTTTTTGTTGGAAGGCGCGTCTCTCCTTTGGACGTGCCTTTTTTTTGGCCCGCGCGCGGGCCGCAGGCCCCGCCTTCCGGCAACGTCCGATCCCGTTGGCGCCACGACCAGGCAGCGCCGGCCCCCACCGAGCGCGACACGCATCTCCGAGCATGGATCACATCCGCAATTTCTCCATCATCGCCCACATCGACCACGGCAAGAGCACCCTGGCCGACCGCCTCATCCAGCGCTGTGGCGGCCTGTCCGACCGCGAGATGGAAGCCCAGGTGCTCGACTCCATGGACATCGAGCGGGAGCGGGGCATCACGATCAAGGCCCAGACCGCGGCGCTGCAATACAAGGCCAAGGACGGCAAGGTCTACAACCTGAACCTGATCGACACCCCCGGGCACGTCGACTTCTCGTACGAGGTCAGCCGCTCGCTGTCCGCCTGCGAAGGGGCGCTGCTGGTGGTGGACGCTTCGCAGGGCGTCGAGGCCCAGACGGTGGCCAACTGCTACACCGCGCTCGATCTGGGCGTCGAGGTGGTGCCGGTCCTGAACAAGATCGACCTGCCGGCGGCCGACCCCGACAACGCGCGTGCCGAGGTCGAGGACGTGATCGGCATCGACGCCACCGACGCCATCCCCTGCTCGGCCAAGATGGGCATCGGCATCGACGAGATCCTGGAAGCCGTCATCACCCGCATGCCGCCCCCCAAGGGCGATCCGGCGGGTTCGCCGCGGGCCATGATCATCGACGCGTGGTTCGACAACTACGTGGGCGTGGTGATGCTGGTGCGCATGATCGATGGCCGGCTCAACAAGGGCGAACGCATCCGTCTGATGGCCACCAACGCCGTCTACCCGATCGAGCACCTGGGCGTGTTCACGCCCAAGAGCGAGAACCGCGACGCGCTCAAGGCGGGCGAGGTGGGCTTCCTGATCTGCGGCATCAAGGAACTGGCCGCGGCCAAGGTGGGCGACACCGTCACCGTCGAGAAGAAGCTCCCCAACAACGCCGGCCCGGCCACCGAGGCGCTGCCCGGCTTCAAGGAAATCCAGCCGCAGGTCTTCGCTGGCCTGTACCCGACCGAGGCCTCCGAGTACGACCAGCTGCGCGACGCGCTGGAAAAGCTCAAGCTCAACGACAGCTCGCTGCGCTTCGAGCCCGAGGTCTCGCAGGCGTTGGGCTTCGGCTTCCGCTGCGGCTTCCTGGGCCTGCTGCACATGGAGATCGTGCAGGAGCGCCTGGAGCGTGAGTTCAACCAGGACCTGGTCACCACCGCGCCCAGTGTGGTCTACGAGGTGGAATTGAACGACGGCACCGTGCTGGAGGTCGAGAACCCCAGCAAGATGCCCGACCAGGGCCGCATCCGCGAGATCCGCGAACCCATCGTCACCGTGCACCTGTACATGCCGCAGGACTATGTGGGCGTGGTGATGACCCTGGCCAACCAGAAGCGCGGCGTGCAGCTCAACATGGCCTACCACGGCAAGCAGGTCATGCTGACCTACGAGCTGCCGCTGGCCGAGATCGTGCTGGACTTCTTCGACAAGCTCAAGTCGGTCTCGCGCGGCTACGCCTCGATGGATTACGAGTTCAAGGAGTACCGCGCGGCCGACGTGGTCAAGGTCGACATCATGATCAACGGCGACCGCGTCGACCCGCTGGCCATGATCGTCCACCGCTCGCAAAGCCAGTTCCGCGGCCGCGCGGTGGCGGCCAAGATGCGCACCCTGATTCCGCGCCAGATGTACGACGTGGCCATCCAGGCGTCCATCGGTGCCAACATCATCGCCCGCGAGGACGTGAAGGCCTTGCGCAAGAACGTGCTGGCAAAATGCTATGGCGGTGACATCACCCGCAAGCGCAAGCTGCTCGAGAAGCAGAAGGCCGGCAAGAAGCGCATGAAGCAGATCGGCTCCGTCGAGGTGCCGCAGGAAGCCTTCCTCGCCATCCTCCAGGTCGAAGACTGATCGGACCCGAACCTCCCCACATGAGCCAACTCACCGCCGCGCTTTTCGCCGCCCTGGCCGCCTACCTGGCGGGCTGGTACTTCGACGCCTGGCACGGCAACTTCTCGCTGCTGCTGTTCATCCTCACCGTCGTCACCGGCGTCTACTGGGTGGCCGAGCGCCTGCGCTTCCAGCCCGCCCGCCAGGCCGCCGCGGCCGAGCTGGAGCGGCAGGACGCCCAGCGCCGCAGCGAGCTCTCCCGCCTGGGCATCGACAAGGTCGACGGCGACATCGAGCAGGCCCGCGAGAAGCTGCTGATGCAGCCCTGGTGGCTGGACTGGACCGCCGGACTGTTTCCGGTGATCGTGGTCGTCTTCGTGCTGCGCTCCTTCCTGTTCGAGCCGTTCAAGATCCCGTCGGGCTCGATGATCCCGACGCTCGAGGTCGGTGACCTGATCCTGGTGAACAAGTTCCACTATGGCGTGCGCCTGCCGGTGCTCAACCGCAAGCTGACCGACGGCACCCCGGCGGCGCGTGGCGATGTGGTGGTCTTCCGCTACCCGGTGGACCCGCGGGTGGACTTCATCAAGCGCATCGTCGGTCTGCCCGGTGACGAGGTGTCCTACCTGAACGCCGAACTGCGCGTGAACGGGCAGCCGGTCGCCAGCGCCCCGCAGGACGACGCCTATGACGAGGAGTCCATGCGTTACATGGCCCGCTTCTCCGAGAAGCTGGGCGAGGTCGAGCACCGCATCCAGCGCTTCAAGCAGGTGCTGCCGTTCAACCCGATGCAGGTGCGCGACTTCGCCGGCAAGGATGGCTGCCGCTACAGCGTCGAGGGTTTCGTCTGCAAGGTGCCGGCCGGCCACTACTTCGTGATGGGCGACAACCGCGACAACTCCGAGGACTCCCGCTACTGGGGTTTCGTACCGGACCAGAACCTGGTGGGCCGCGCCTTTTTCGTCTGGATGAACTTCTCCAACCCCCGGCGCATCGGCGCCTTCCACTGAGCGGAGCGTTGACTTCATGATGAGCGCACCCCTGTCCACCTCCCGCCGGCAGCAGCGCGGCATGGGCCTGTTCGGTCTGGTCTTCTGGGCCATGGTGGTGGCCTTCTGCGGCTTGGTGGCGGTCAAGGCCTTGCCCACGCTGAACGAGTACTGGACCATCGAGCGCTCGATCCGCAAGGTGCTGCAGGACCACCCGGGCTCGATCCCCGCCATCCGAACCGCCTTCGACCGCCAGAGGGACATCGAGTACTCGATCAGCGCGATCTCGGGGTCTGACCTCGAGGTCACGCAGCAGGGCGACCGTTTCACGGTCAGCTTCGCCTATGACAAGGAGATCGGGCTCATCGAGCCGGTCTACCTGCTGATCAAGTACAAGGGCAGCCAAAGCAACTGAGGCCCATGGACAGCCCCCTGGTGCGCCTGCAGGCGCGGCTCGAACACCGGTTCCGCGACCCGGCGCTGCTGCAGCGTGCGATGACGCACCGCAGCTTCGGGGCCACCCACAACGAGCGCCTGGAGTTCCTGGGCGACGCGGTGCTGAACCTGTCGATCTCGCACCTGCTGTTTGACCGCTTCGGCGCTTCAGACGAAGGCGACCTGACCCGCGTGCGCGCGCACCTGGTGCGCGAAGACAGTCTGCACAAGGCCGCCCTGGTGCTGCGCCTGCCGGAGGCGCTTCGCCTGTCCGAGGGCGAAGCCCGCGGCGGTGGCGCGCAGCGGGCCTCCATCCTGGCGGATGCGATGGAGGCGCTGATCGGCGCGGTCTACCTCGACGGCGGCTTTGACGCCGCCTGCGCACTGGTCAGGTCGCTGTTTGGCGAGGTCATCGGAAGCACCCAGCCCGACAACTGGCGCAAGGACCCGAAGACCGAGTTGCAGGAATGGCTGCAGGCGCGCAAGCTGCCGGTGCCGGAGTACCGCATCACCGCCACCCGTGGCCAGGCGCACGCTCAGACCTTCGAGGTCGAATGCCTGGTTCCCGCGTTGTCGCGCAGCGCCTGCGGCGAAGGCCGCTCGCGCCGCGCGGCCGAACAGGAAGCCGCGCGCGCCATGCTGGCGGGTTTGCAGGACCCGGCCAGCCCTTGAAAGAACCGATTGAACACCGACGACACCCCTGAACACGAGCTGCCCCCGATCCCGTCCGCGCCAGGCGCCGACGCCGAGGGCCAGCGCTGCGGCCTGATCGCCATCGTGGGACGGCCCAATGTGGGCAAGTCCACGCTGATGAACGCCCTGGTCGGCCAGAAGATCAGCATCACCTCCAAGAAGGCCCAGACCACCCGCCACCGCATCACCGGCGTGCGCACCGTGGACGAGGCGCAGTTCGTCTTCGTGGACACGCCGGGCTTCCAGATGAAGCACGCCACGGCGCTCAACCGCACCCTCAACCGCACGGTGCAGTCCACCCTGTCCGACGTGGACCTGGTGCTGTTCCTGGTCGAGGCCGGCAGGTTCCAGGGCGCCGATGAGAAGGTGCTGGCCCTGATTCCTCCGGGCAAGCCCTGCGTGCTGGTGGCCAACAAGCTCGACGAAGTCCAGCGGCGCGCCGACCTCCTGCCGTGGCTGCAGAAGATGCAGCAGCGCCACGCCTTCGCCGAGTTCGTGCCGATGTCGGCGCAGAAGAAGGCCGACGTCGACCGCCTGTTCGGCATCCTCAAGCCCTACCTGCCCGAGCAGGGTTGGTTCTACGAGGAGGATGCGCTGACCGACCGCAGCGAGAAGTTCCTGGCCAGCGAGATCATCCGCGAGAAGCTGTTCCGCCTGACCGGTGACGAGCTGCCCTACACCTCCACCGTCGTCATCGACAAGTGGGAGGAGGAGCAGCCCGACCCGTCGGCCGAGCAGCCGGTCAAGATGGTCGGTGGCGTGGCGATGCCGGCGGCTCCGGCCGTGCCCCGGGTGCGCATCAGCGCCTCCATCGTGGTCGAGCGTGACGCCCACAAGGGCATGATCATCGGCGCCGGTGGCGAGCGCCTCAAGCGCATCGGCTCGGATGCCCGCCAGGAGCTCGAGCGACTGATGGAGGCCCGAGTCTTCCTCGAACTGTGGGTCAAGGTGCGCTCGGGCTGGGCCGACACCGAGGAGCACCTGCGCTCCTACGGCTACGAATGAAGCCACGGGCGACGCCCGCCCCTGGCTACCTGCTCCACCGCTGGGACTGGAGCGAGACCAGCCTGATCCTGGAGCTGTTCACCCGTGACCGCGGCCGCGTGACGGCCGTGGCCAAGGGGGCCAAGCGCCCCTACTCGCAGCTCCGGCCGGTGCTGCTGCCCTTCCAGCGGCTGCAACTGGCGCTGAGCACGCCGGCAAGGGCCGCCTCGTCAGAGGTGCACACGCTGCGGAGCGCCGAATGGGCCGGCGGTCCGCCCATGCTCTCGGGTGCCTCGCTGTTCACCGGCTTCTACTTGAACGAGCTGCTGATGAAGCTGTTGCCGCGTGGCGATGCCCACCCGGTGCTCTTCGACGCCTACAGCCACACCTTGCCGGCCCTGGGGGCCGGCGACGACACCCTGACCCAAGCCGCGCTGAGGGCGTTCGAGCTGGTGCTGCTGAGGGAGACCGGTCTGCTGCCGCAGCTCGATGCCGAGGCGCTGGGCGGCTTGCCCTTGTGCCCCGACGGGGCCTACATGCTTCGCCCCGAGCGCGGGGTGCTGCCCCACAGCCACGGCGACGTGGCGTTGCCCGGGCAGGTGCTTCAGGCCCTGCAGGCCGCACTCGATGGCGGGGACCTGCAGGCGCTGCAGCTGACCTGCGCCCACAGCCTGCCGGCGCTCAAGCTCACCCTGCGCCAGTGGCTGCACTACCATCTGGGCGCGGCGCGCCTGCACACGCGCGAGGTGATGATGGCCTCGCAGCAGTTGGCCGAGCGGCCGCCCGAACCCGAGGACCCCTCCGAATGAACCCGCTCGTCGCCCCCGAGGCCGGCGGCCGTGCCGGCCACGGCACCGCGCTGTCGGTCAACCTGAACAAGGTCGCGCTGCTGCGCAACACCCGCCACCTGGGCATCCCCAGCGTCACCCGGGCCGCGCGCCTGGTGCTGGAGGCGGGCGCCGACGGCATCACCGTCCACCCGCGCCCGGACGAGCGCCACATCCGAGGCAGCGACGTCCACGAACTGGCCGATCTGCTCCGTCGCGAGTGGCCGCACATCGAATACAACATCGAGGGCAACCCGCTGCACAACCTGATGGCGTTCGTGCGCGCGGTGCGGCCCCACCAGGCCACCTTCGTGCCCGACAGCGTCGGCCAGTTCACTTCGGACCACGGCTGGAACCTGCCCGCCGATGCCGACACGCTGCGACCGCTGATCGAGGAATGCCACGCCCTGGGGGTGCGGGTGAGCCTGTTCATGGACCCGCTGCCCGAGGCCATGGAGCACGCCCGCGCCGTGGGTGCCGACCGCGTCGAGCTCTACACCGAGACCTGGGCCGCCGCCTTCGGCACGCCCGACGAAGCCGCCGTGCGGGCCCGCTTCGCGGCGGCGGCGCAGGCGGCGCTGGCTG
>CALRTJ020000021.1:0-93718 GCA_943371055.1 Hydrogenophaga intermedia
AGGCCGACCTCGAGGTGATCTGAGGTTCCCATGGCCGCCCTCCCGAGCTCCCCGCTGAACGCCTCGCGCACCGGCTTCGGTGACGCCCGTGGCGTCGAGTCGCTGCGCCAGCAGGCCGCCGCCGACCCGAAGGCGGCCGTGCGCGAGGCCGCCAAGCAGTTCGAGTCCCTGTTCATGCAGGAGCTGCTCAAGACCATGCGCCAGGCCGGCGAGAGCCAGCGCGATGGCGCCTTCGACAACGAGGGCAGCAAGCTCGGCACCGAGCTGCTGGACTCGCAGTGGGCCACCCGGGTGGCCGGCCGCCCGGGCGGCCTGAGCGACGTGATCGCCCGCCAGCTCGAGCGCCAGATGGGCATGAGCCCGGGCCCGATCCCGCGCCCGGACACCCGCACCCCGGTGGTCCAGGCCACGCCCGAGAAGACCGGCATCCCGACCCGCTCGGCGGCCGACTTCGTGCAGCGCCACACCGCTTCGGCCAAGGCCGCCGAGGCCGCCACCGGCATCCCCGCCACCTTCATGGTCGCCCAGGCCGCCCACGAGAGCGGCTGGGGCAAGAAGGAGATGAAGGCGGCCGACGGCAGCAACACCTTCAACCTCTTCGGCATCAAGGCCGGCCCGAACTGGAAGGGCGCCACCGCCGACGTCACCACCACCGAGTACATCGGCGGCGTGGCGCGCAAGGTGGTGCAGAAGTTCCGCGCCTACGGCAGCCACGCCGAGTCCTTCGCCGACTACGCCAACCTGATGAAGAACAACCCGCGCTACGCCGGCGTGGTCTCGGCCGGTGCCGACGCCCAGGGCTTCGCGCAGGGCCTGCAGAAGGCCGGCTACGCCACCGACCCCGCCTACGCCAGCAAGCTGACGAAGGTGATCGCCACCACCCAGCGCCTGCAGCGTGAGCTGAGCGCCTGAACCACCGGGAGCACTCACCATGTCCTCCGGTCTGATGAACATCGGCCTGCGCGCCATGATCGCCAACAGCGCGGCGCTGCAGGTCACCGGCCACAACATCGCCAACTCCAACGTCGAGGGCTACTCGCGCCAGGGCGTGGTGCTGGCCACCAACACCGGCCAGTTCACCGGTGCGGGCTTCTTCGGCAAGGGCTCCAGCGTGGTGGATGTGCGCCGGGCCCACGACGAGTTCCTGACCGCCCAGGTGCAGGCCGCGCGCGCGCTGTCCTCGATGGACGCCGCGCGTGCCACCCAGCTGACCCAGCTCGAGGACGTGTTCCCCGGCGGCAGTGGCGGCATCGGCGCCGCGCTGGGCGACTTCCTGAACTCGATGTCGGACCTGGGCAACGCGCCGGCCGACGGCTCGGCCCGCCAGGTGGTGCTGGCACGCGCCTCGGACGTGGCCGCCCGCTTCTCCACCGCCGCCGAGCGCATCGAGGTCCTGCAGGCTGGCGTGCGCGCCGACCTGGAGAGCTCGGCCAAGACGGTCAACGGCCTGGCCGACGACATCGCCCAGCTCAACCAGGCCATCGCCTCGGTCTGGGCGCTGGACCAGAAGCCGAACGACCTGCTGGACCAGCGCGACCAGCTGATCTCCCAGCTCAGCCAGTACATGAAGGTCTCGACCATCCAGGCCAGTGACGGCAGCGTGGGGGTGTTCATCGCCGGCGGCCAGCGCCTGGTGCTGGGCACCCAGGCCTCGGAGCTGACCGTGGGCCCGGACCCGGCCGACCCGACGCGCGCCGCGCTGTCGCTGGAGACCGCCGGCGACGTGTTGCCCCTGGGCGACGGCCTGATCAGCGGCGGCTCCATGGCCGGCCTGATCCGCTTCCAGAACGAGGACCTGGTCGACGCCCGCAACCAGCTCGGCCAGATGGCGATGGCCTTCGCCAACAAGGTCAACACCCAGCAGGCCATGGGCCTGGACCTGGGCGATCCGCCCGGTGCCGGCTCGGCCCTGTTCACGGTCACCGACCCGGTGGCCCTGCCCAACCGCAACAACGCCCGCGACGGCTCGGGTGCCCTGATCGCCAGCGTCTCGCTCTCGATCGACGACGCCACCCTGCTGCAGGCCAGCGACTACGAGCTGGTCAACGACACCGCCAACCCCGGCCAGTACCTGCTGACCCGGTTGTCCGACGGCCTGTCGCGCACCATCTCGGATGGCGACTCGGTGGACGGCTTCACGGTGTCGGTGCCGCCGCCCGGTCTGCAGACGGGCGACCGCTTCCTGCTGCAGCCGGTCGGTCACGCCGCCTCGAACATGAGCCGCGCGCTGGACGACCCCAACGGCATCGCCGCGGCGGCGCCGGTCACCGCCACCGTGGGCGCGTCCAACACCGGCACCGCCACCATCGGCAGCCTGAAGGTCACCAGCCCGTCGATCGACCCGTCCAACAGCGTCTCGATCACCTTCAGCACCGACTCCGGCGACTACGACTACGCGATCACCGACGCCTCCGGCAACGTGGTGGAGACCGGCAGCGGCACCTGGACGCCGGGGCAGCCCATCGCGCTGAACGACGCCGAGATCAACCTCAACGGCGTGCCCAAGGCCGGCGACACCATCGCCATGGTCAAGACGCAGTACCCCGCCACCAACAACGGCAACGCCTTGCAGATGGCGGCCTTGCGCGACGAGCGCTTCGTCGGCCGCACCGTGCTGTCGGGCGGCAGCATCGCCGAGGGGGCCACCCTGACCGACGCCTACGCCAACACGATGGCCGACATCGGTGTGCGGGTGCAGAGCGCCAAGACCGCGTCGCAGATCTCGACCGCGGCGTCCACCCAGGCCGAGACCGCGATGACGTCCAAGGTCGGGGTCAACCTCGACGAGGAGGCGGCTCGCCTCCTGCAGTTCCAGCAGAGCTACCAGGCCGCGGCCAAGGTCCTGCAGGTGGCGCAGCAGGTGTTCGACACCATGCTGCAGCTGGCCCAGTGATGACCTGAGCGCGACCAGAAAGGGCCTTCGCCATGTTCCGCATCGCCACCTACACCGCCTTCAACGGCGTGGTCGACACCCTGCAGGGCCGCCAGCAGCAGCTGGTCGAGTCGCAGCAGCAGCTGACCAGCGGCAAGCGGGTGCTGCATGCCAGCGACGACCCGGTGGCGGCCGCCCGGGCCGAGCGCGCCCGCTCGCTGCAGCAGCGGGCCGACGCCAACCAGCGCTCGATCGACGCCAGCAAGAACTCGATGACCCTGACCGAGTCGGCCCTGGGTGCCGCGGGTGACCTGATGCAGCAGGCCCGAGAGCTGATCGTCGCCTCGGGCAACGCCAGCTACAGCGACGCCCAGCGCAATGACGTGGCCAACCAGATCGCCCAGATCCGCAAGCAGCTGCTGAGCGTGGCCAACCGCGGCAACGGCGCGGGGGGCTTCGTCTTCTCGGGGCAGGGCACCAGCCAGCCGCCCTTCATCGACGCGCCCGGTGGTGTCACCTACACCGGTACCGGGGGGCAGGTCGAGGTCTCGTCGGACGAGCCGCTGCCGCTGACCTTCGACGGCCGCCAGGTCTGGATGGGCGCCCGCACCGGCAACGGCGTGTTCGTCACCGGCGTGACCCAGAGCCAGGGCGCCTGGATCGACGCCGGCCGGGTGACCGACCCGGGACAGATCACCGGCTCGAACTACAGCGTGGAGTTCAGCGTGTCCGGCGGCGTCACCACCTACTCGGTGCTGCAGGACGGCAACCCGACCGCGGTCACCGGCGCCACCTACAGCTCGGGCAAGGCGATCGAGATCGACGGCATGTCCTTCAACATCACCGGCAACCCGGCCGATGGCGACGCCTTCTCGATCACGCCCTCCGAGCCCAGCCTGTCGGTGTTCGACGCGCTGGACCAGGTGGTGGCGGCGCTGAAGACGCCCAACCAGGGCACGGCCAAGGTGACCCAGGCGGTGCAGACCGGCCTGCGCGACCTGGACCAGAGCCTGGGCCAGGTGCAGTCCTCGCGCAGCCTGGCGGGCGAGACGCTCAACCGCATCGAGGGCGTGCAGTCGCGCGTCACCGACCTCAAGCTGTTCGCGCAGACCACCGAATCCGACGCGGTGGACCTGGACATGACCCAGGCCATCTCCGAATTCCAGAACCAGCAGACGGGGTATCAGGTGGCGCTGCAGACCTATGCCACACTGCAGAAGATGTCGCTGTTCCAGTACATCAACACCTGATCTGAGAGGCCTCCACCGCCCATGCCCGACGCCGTCCTGGACCACCTGCTCATTGCCAGTGGCGCGCAGTTCGACGCCCAACGACAACCCTCCACCGCCCGCCTGACCGTGCACCCGCTGCCCGGTGGGCCGGCCCCCGACATCGCCGGACTGGCCGCGGTGCTCGACCGCGCCTGGCCCGCCGAGGGCGGTGCGGTGTCGCTCAACCTGACCAGCGAGCCCTGGCTGCGCGCGCTGTTACAGCACCTGCAGATGCACGGGCCGCAGCCGCACTGGCGGGTCGAGGTGCCGGCCTTCCTGCTGGCCGACCCCGCCGAGCAGACCCGTTTGCTGGCCCTGCATGGCCAAGGCCACGCCTTCGTGCTCAAGGGCCGCCCGCTGCAGCCCTTGCCCCCTGAAGTCCTGGCCTGCTTCCGCTGCGCCATCATCGACGTCGACGAGGAGCGTCGCCTGCCTGGCCAGCCGGCCCCCGACCCCAAGGCCCGTCAGCTGCCCTTCGTCCAGACCGGGGTGCACACCCCGGCCGAGGCATCGGCCAGTTTCGCCCGCGGGGCGATCGGGGTGCTGGGCTGGCCCCTGGGCGATCCGCCCGAGACCGGGATGTCGCGGCGCGAACTGCCCGGGGCGATCAGCACCGTGGCCGAGCTGATGCAGCGCCTGGACCGCGAGGAGCCCGTCGCCCGCCTGGACGAGGTGTTGCGGCGCGACCCGGCACTGGCCTTCCGCCTGCTGCGCTACATCAACTCGCCCGGCTTCGGCCTGTCGGTCGAGGTCACGTCCTTCCAGCACGCGATCATGGTGCTGGGCTACCAGCGCCTCAAGCGCTGGCTGGCACTGCTCCTGACCAGCACCATCGACAGCCCCGACCTGCGGCCGATGATGTTCCTGGCGCTGCGCCGCGGTCTGCTGATGGAGGAGCTGGCACGCCAGCAGGGCGACGACACCCTGCGCAACGAGGCCTTCATCTGCGGCGTCTTCTCCCTGCTCGACCGCATGCTGCGCCAGCCCTTCACGCAGTTGCTGGCCAGCGTGCCGGTGCCCGAACGCGTGGCGCTGGCGCTGCTCGACGGCGCGGGCGCCCACGCGCCCGGCCTGGCCCTGGCGCAGGCCGCCGAGGCGGGGCTGCCCTATGACATCGAGGCGGCCATGGAGCCGCTGATGCTGGGCCCGGGCGAGTACAACCAGGCCGCGTTGCAGGCCCTGGCCGCGACCCGCCAACTGCAGACCCGCTGAGGCCGCGGGGCGGGCGTGCGCGCGGCCGGGTGCGGCGCGTACACTCGGACGGCGCCCCCGAAGGGCGCGCCTTCCGCCCGCCATGACGCCTCCTACCCGGTCCATCGTCCACCCCTCTGGCGGCCAGCGCTCCGCCCCCGCGCCCAGCGACCTGGACGACCTGTTCCAGATCTCGCCCCAGGCCCTGCTGATGTGTGACCCGGATGGCCAGATCCTGCGCGCCAACGCCGCGCTGCAGCGCCTGGTCGGGGCCCCGGTCCAGCAGATGGCCCGCCTGCCCGAGGGCCTGCGCGTGCTGCTGGGCTGGCCCGAGGAGCTGCCGGCGATCCACCAGACCCGCGAGCGCGAAGCCTGGGTCGGCGCCGCGCCCGGCCGCCATCTGCGCGCGCGGGTGCGCGGGCTGGTGCCGGCCGATGGCCGCCAGCGCTGGCTGATGCAGATCGAGGACCGCAGTGCCGAGGACGAGCGCGACGTCGCGCGGCTGGAGATCGCCGCGCTGATGGGTGATGCCGAGGTCGGCCTGGCCTCCTGGGACGCCGCGCGCGGCTGGGTGCCGCCGTCGCTGACCGCGCGTCCCGCTCCCCCGCGGGAGGGTTCGGCGGCAGCGTCTTCGTCCGGGGCGCCCCGCGCGGCCCTGACCTCGGTCAGCAAGGACCTGGTCGATCCCGCCTCCCTGGGCGAGTACGAGCGCCTGCAGCAGGCCCTGCGCCAACGCGAGCGCGTCGAGGTGCGCTACGAGGTGCGTCACCCCGAGGCCGGTCAGCGCTGGCTGATGTCGCGGGTCGAGCCCGGGCAGCTCGGTGACGGCCGCGCGGCCTTCAGCGTGATGACCCTGGACGTGAGCCAGGAGGAGAAGGCGCGCCGCCGCAACGAGCAGCTGCTGCGCGAACTCAGCGCCATCCTGGACGAGAATCCCGCCGGGATCGCCTACTTCCGGGGCCAGGCGCTGCTGCGCTGCAACAGCCGCTTCGAGGCCCTGCTGGGCCAGCCGGCCGACAGCTGCCGCGGCGCCGGGCTGGGCGACCTGCTGCTGCGCGGGGGGCTGGACGGGCCTTCGGTGCAGCAGGTGCTGGACACGCTGGCGCGGCAGGACCGCTGCGAAGGCGAGTTCCGCCTGGCCGCGGCCGATGGCGCGCCGGCCCGATGGCTGTCCCTGGCGCTGCGCCACACCGGCGAGACCGGGCAGGGTGCCGAGGACACCGTGGCCGTGCTCACCGACGTCACCGAGCTGCGCCACCGCGAGGCCGAACTGGCGGCGCTGGCCCACGAACGCGAGCTGATGTTCAGCCTCTCCGAGGTGGGCATCGCCTACCTGCGCGAGGGCCGCATCGAGCGTGCCAACGAGGCGATGCAGCAGCTCACCGGCCTGGACGGCGCGGCCCTGCGCGACCGCCCGCTGGCCGAGCTCTTCGCCGACGACCCCGCCGGCCCGGGCCTGGTGGCCAACGAGCGCCGTGCGCTGGCCGCTCATGGCCGCAGCAGCAGCGAGCGCCCGCTGCGCCGCGCCGACGGCGGCACGATCTGGGTGCTGTTCAGTCAGCGCCTGGTCGATCCGCGGCAGCCGGCGGCCGGCAGCATCTGCTCCTTCGTCAGCGTGGACGAGCGCCGGCGCGCCCGCGAGCAGGTGCTGCAACAGGCCGACCGCACCCGCGCCATCCTCGACTCGGTGCTGGTGGGCATCGTCAGCGTGGACGAGCAGGGCATCGAGTGGATGAACCGCTCGGCCCGCCGGATGTTCGGCGGCGAGCTGGCCGATTTCGTCGGCCAGGGCATCGACGTGGTGGCCACCGACGACCCCGAGCACCCGCTGCGTCGCACCGACTGGCTGGACCGGCTGGAAGAGGGCCAGGCCGAAACCTTCGAGTGCCGCATCACCGCGCGCGACGGCCGCGCCTTCTGGGTCGTCGGCAACGTGGTGGTCACCGGGCTGGACTCCAGCCAGCGTCAGCTGACCTTCGCGCTGATGGACATCGACAGCCGGCGCGAGGCCGAGGCCCAGATCGCCCGCGGTCGTGCCCGCCTGCAGCGCATCATCGAGACCGCGCCGCTGGCCATCGCCCTGTTCGACGCCGGCAGCCAGCGCGTGCTGCAGCTCAACCAGATGATGGCCGCCTTCGCCCAGCAGCCGGCCGACCCGCTGATGGGGCAGCCGCCGTCGCGCTGGCTGGCGCCCGCCGCCGCCAGCCAGCTCGAGGCCGACCTCGACCAGGCGGCGCGCTCGCACCAGCCGGTGCACCGCGAGCTGGTGCTGGGCCCGGGCACCTGGGACGTGCGCATCGTGGCGCTGGACGCCAGCGCCGACGCACCCGAGCCCCAGCTGCTGCTGGTGGCCGCCGACGTCACCGAGCAGCGCGCGGCCGACCAGGCCCGGCTGGACGCCGCCATCGCCCAGCGCGAGATGCTGGTCAAGGAAGTGCACCACCGCATCAAGAACAACCTGCAGGGCGTGGCCGGGCTGCTGCAGCAGAACGCCCAGCGCCACCCCGAGGCCGCCGCGGCCATCGCCGAGGCGGTGGGCCATGTGCACGCCATCGCCCAGGTGCATGGCCTGCAGGTGGGCATCAGCGGGCCGCTGCGGGTGCGCAACGTGGCCGAGGCGATCTGCCAGTCGGTGCAGCGCATGTTCGGTCGCACCATCACGGTCGAGGTGGTGGGCGCGTCGCCGCACCGATTCGCCCTGACCGAGGCCGACTCGATCCCGATCGCGCTGACCGTCAACGAACTCCTCACCAACGCGATCAAGCACGGCCGGGGCGAGCTCGCCTGCTGCCTGCGGTTCGGTGAAGCCGAGGTGGTCATCGAGATCGCCAGCGACAGCCGCCTGCCGCCGGGCTTCACGCTGGCCTCGGTGCCGACCGGCATCTCGGGGCTGGGCCTGGTGCGGGCGCTGCTGCCGCGCAAGGGGGCCTCGATGTCGCTGGAGCAGCGCGGCGACCGGGTGGTGGCGGGGCTGCGGCTGCTGCCGCCGGCCGTCACCCTGCTCGGGCCGCTCTGAGCGGCGTCGCCGCGGATTGGGCGAGAATCCCGCCATGAGCGACAGCAACCCCAGCCACAAGGGCAAGATCCTGGTCGTCGACGACGACCGGCTGGTGCTGGCCACCGTCACCCACGGGTTGAGCCAGGCCGGATTCGAGGTCATCGACGCCGACAACGGCGATGATGCGATCCTGCTGGCCCGTGAACACCGCCCCGACCTGGCGCTGCTCGACATCCGCATGGAGGGCAAGACCGGCTTCGATGTCGCCGACTACCTGCGCGAGTCCCTGGGCACCCCCTTCATGTTCCTCTCGGCCTTCGCCGACAACGCCACGGTTCAGCGGGTGCGCGAGCTGGGCGCGGTGGCCTACCTGGTCAAGCCGCTCGACATCGCGCAGATCGTGCCCACCGTCGAGGCCGCCGTGGCCAACGTGCGCAAGCAGGGCGTCGGCCGCGCGCCGGCCCCGACCGCCCCTGTGGTCGCGGAGGCCCCGCCAACCCCGCCCGTCGCCGATCCCTTGAACGACGCCCTGCCGCTGGCCGTGGGCGTGCTGATGCACCGCTACTCGCTCACCCGGTCCCAGGCCCTCGAGCGCCTGCAGCGCCTGGCCCAGGCCGATGGCAAGCCGGTGGCCCAGCAGGCCGCAGCGCTGGTCGACGCGATCGAGCTGCTGGCCCGCCACGGCTGAGGCCGCGGGCCCGGCGGCGATCAGCCGTCGATCGTGAAGTAGAAGCGGGCGCCCTTGCCGACCTCGGACTCGGCCCAGATGTCGCCGCCATGGCGGCGCAGGATGCGCCGCACCGAGGCCAGGCCCACGCCCGTGCCCTGGAAGTCCTTGGGGCTGTGCAGCCGCTGGAACACGCCGAACAGCCGGTCGGCGAAGCGCATGTCGAAGCCTGCACCCTGGTCGGACACCACCATCACCGGGCGACCGTCCTGCAGCTCGCGCCGGAAGCCGATGTGGGTGACCGCGCACTGGCCGCTGTACTTCCAGGCGTTGCCGATCAGGTTGTCCATCGCGATGCGCAGCAGGGTCGGGTCGCCTTCGACCACGATGCCGGGCTCGATCCGGACCTCGGCGGCGCGCTCGGGGCTTTCGCGGCGCAGGTCGTCGACGATGTAGGTGGCCAGCTGCGACAGGTCGACCGGGCGCCGCTGCAGTGGCTGCGACTGCAGGCGCGACAGGGCCAGCAGCGCGTCGATCATGCTGTTCATGCGCGAGGCCGCGGCCAGGACCCGGTCCAGGTGGTCGTTGCCGATGCGGTCCAGGAAGCGACCGTAGTCCTCTTTCAGGATGCGGGCGAAGCCGTCGACGACGCGGATCGGGGCGCGCAGGTCGTGCGAGACCGAGTAGGTGAAGGATTCGTGCTCGGCGGTGCTGACCTGGGTCGCGCCAGCGTCGTGGCGGCCCTGCCAGCGCAGCAGCCGGCCCTGGCCGTCGGCGTAGGGTTGCAGGGTCAGGCGCCAGTCGCCGGCCTCGACCTCGCGGCCGGGCTCGAGTGCCGCCAGCGCGGTGGCCAGATCGGAGGGCAGCTGCAGGTGCAGCGGCGCCCAGTCCTGGTGCGGATCCACCCGCTCCAGGCCGAGCGCGGCCAGGGCCGGAGGGCTGGCCGCGCGCAGCGACCAGCCGTCACCACGGCGGTCCAGCAACACCACCGCCTCGCCCAGCCCGGGCAGCAGCGCGGCCAGGGCGGCCTGGTCGGCGTGCCGGGCCTCGTCGTCCGCCAGGCAACGGGCGGTGCCGACATGGCCCAGGAAGCGGCCGTCGGCGTCCTGCCGCGGCACCGCGCGCAGGGCCCAGGGCTCGGTCCGGTCGGCGTTCTGGCGCAGCACCCGCAGCTCCATCGGGCCGCCGGGGCTGTCCAGCCGCGCCCGCAGCGCGCCTGCGGCCGCGCCGTCGAGCTCGAAGCGCTGCCACAGGTGCTGACCCTGGTCGTCCGCGGGCGACCAGTCGGCCGCGGGCGCGTCGGCGGGCGGGCGCCAGCTCAGCAGGCGGTGGTCGGCGTCGGTCTCCCAGTACCAGGTGTCGATCAGGTGCGCCAGGCCCTGGCGGGCCTGGCGCTCTTCCCGCAGGGCGCGTTCCAGGCGCAGGCGGCCCCAGGCCACGCCGGCCAGTCCGCTGGCGGCCCCGAAGCTCAGCATCGGCAGCCAGGCCCAGGGACCGGTGGGGTCACCGCTGCCGATCGGCCCCGCGGCCACCCGCCAGAGCAGCCCGCCACCGGCGAGCGCGGCCGCGCCGAACGCCCAGGCACGCCAACGGCCGGGGCCTCGGGCGTCTTGCGGGGCGGGGGGCATCGGCATGGGCCCATTGTAAGGAGCGGTGTTGCCACCACCGCCATCAAGCCCAGCGCACGAAAACCCGGGTGGAAGCGGCGCAATTGCGGCGTCTGAAGGCGGGGCAGGTCACCGACCTTGGCTTATATTGCCAAACGATGCCGACCAACGAGCCCCAACTGCCCGCGGCCCTGGCCATGGACACCGTCACCCTTGCACCCGAGGCGTTGCAGGTGCTGCGGTCGCTCTCTCCCGGTCAAGAGGGGGACTTCATGCGTCGGGTGCTCAAGACCTACCGGCAATCGCTGGACCGCTACCTGGCCGACATCGAGCGCGGACTGGCCTGCGGCGACCTGTCGGTGGTGCGCCTGTCGGCCCACTCGCTGAAGTCCTCTTCCGCCCAGATCGGCGCCCTTGAGTTCTCGGACCGATGCGCGGCGCTGGAGTTCGCCGCCGCCGGCCGTCCGCGTGACCCCGGCGTCCCGGTGGCCGTCGTGGCCGCGGCGCTGCTGGCCGCCGCGCCTGCGGTGGTCCGGGCGGTGGAGCGGGCCGCGGCCGAAGGGGAGGGCGCGGCATGAGCGCTCGCCACCAGATCCCCGGCATCCACACGCCCGATCGGCCGCGCCTGATGCTCGTCGACGACGACGAGGTCAACCTGATGCTGACCGCCGCCGCGATGCGACAGCACGAATTCGTGGTGGACATGTACACCTCGGGGGAGGAGGCCCTGAACCAGCTCGTGGGCACCATGCCCGACCTGGTGATCCTCGACGCCCTCATGCCCGGCCTGGATGGCTTCGAGGTCTGTCGCCGGCTGCGCGGCTACTACGGTTTCGAGAACGTGCCGGTGCTGATGCTGACCGGGCTGGACGATGACGCCTCGATCCAGCGCGCCTTCCAGGCCGGGGCCACCGACTTCTTCGTCCGCACCAACCAGTGGTCGCTGCTGGCCCAGCGCCTGCACTACATGCTGCGCGCCGCCCGCACCAACCGGGAACTCGAGCGCAGCAAGACCAACCTGGCCCGCGCGCAGGACCTGGCCCGCATGGGCAGCTTCGACTGGTGGTACAGCCCCAGCCTGCCGCTGGGCAGCGGCCTGGAGCTGTCCGAGCAGGCCCTGCGGGTGTTCGGGTACGGGCCGAACGAGCAGGTGTCGCTGCGTCAGATCCTGCACATGATGTCCACCGCGGACCGGGTGGCGCTGTTCCGCGCGCTGCGCCTGGTGCTGCGGGGGGTGAACCCGATCGCTCAGGACCTGCCGGTGCGTCTCGCCGATGCGCGCGAGCGGGTGCTGCACTTCGAGGCCGAGCCCGAATTCGGCGAGCACGGCCAGTGCATCGGTTACCGCGGCATCGTGCAGGACGTGACCGATCGCCGCCACGCCGAGGACAGCATCCGCCGCCTGGCCAGCACCGACGCACTGACCACGCTGCCCAACCGGCGCCAGCTGATGCTGCGCGCCGAGCGCGCCCTGGACGCCGCCCGTGACCGCGGCCACCTGGTCGCGATGCTGATGATCGACCTCGACCGGTTCAAGAACATCAACGACACCCTGGGCCACTTCGCCGGCGACGAGCTGCTGATTGAAGTCTCGGCCCGTCTGCGCGCCTGCGTTCGCCACAGCGACCAGTTCCAGGACCTGATGTTCGGCGAGAGCGCGACCGGCCGCAGCCACCGCCAGCTCGAGGGCGTCGCCCGCCTGGGCGGCGACGAGTTCGTGGCGCTGCTGCCCGAGATCCACGATGTCAACGACGCCGAGCGGGTCGCCCGACGCATCCTCGACGCCCTGCGCGAGCCGATCTACGTGTCCGGACAGGAGTGCTTCGCCACCGCCAGCGTGGGCATCGCGGTGTACCCGCGCGACGGCGAGACCGTCACCGACCTGATGCGCAACGCCGACGTGGCGATGTACGGCGCCAAGACCGCCGGCCGAAACGCCTGCGTCGCCTACAGCCCGGCGCTGGCCGCGCGCGGGCCCGAGATGCTCGAGCTCGAGACCGCCCTGCACAAGGCCCTCGAGCGCCACGAACTGCACCTGTACTACCAGCCCAAGGTCGACGTGGCCACCGGCCGCATGCTCGGGGTCGAGGCCCTGATGCGCTGGAAGCGCGGTGACAAGCTGGTCTCGCCCGCTGACTTCATCCCGCTGGCCGAAGAGACCGGCCTGATCCTGCCGATGTCCGAGTGGGCGCTGCGCGAAGCGGCTCGTCAGGGCAGGCTGTGGCAGCAGGCCTTCGGTTTCGACGGCTCGATCGCCGTCAACATGCCGGCGCGCATGTTCCAGCGCAGCGATTTCATCGAGCTCATCCTGGGTGCGCTGCAGGAGCATGGCCAGCCGCCACGGCGCCTGCAGCTCGAGCTCACCGAGAGCACCCTGATGATGAACCTGCAGCACATCCTGCCCACGCTGCACCAGCTCAACGACATCGGCGTGCGCATCTCGGTGGACGACTTCGGCACCGGCTACTCCTCGCTGGCCTACCTGACGACGCTGCCGATCTCCGAACTCAAGATCGACAAGTCCTTCGTCCACAACCTGGGCGTGACCGCCAAGAGCACCGCGGTGATCACCACCATCGTGGCGCTGTCTCGGGCGCTGGGCCTGAGCGTGATCGCCGAGGGCGTCGAGACCCCGGCGCAGCAGGCCATATTGCACCAGCAGGGCTGCACCACCATGCAGGGCTTCCTGTATGGACGGCCGATGCCCGGTGACCAACTGCAGGCCTGGCTGGCCCAGCTGCACATCGAACCCTCGGTCCTGCCCGAGGATGACGAGGGCATGGCCCTTCCCGTCTGATGACCACCCCCGCTGCCGCCCCCACCCCGGCCCAGATCGCCAAGGCAGCGCTGCGGCGGCTGGCGATGTCCAAGCTCGAGCCCACACCCGAGAACTACGCCCAGGCCTGGGCCGACGAGTGCGGACAGTCCGGCACCCCGCCATTGCTGCCCCCCCGGGCCCGCACGGTGCTCGAGCGTCTGGCCCTGCGCGCCACCGACGACGCCACGCTGCGCACCGAACTGCAGCGCGCCCTGGCCCAGGGGGGCTGGGACGAGGCCCTGCGCCTGATCGAGCGCGCGGCCGCCCAGTCGCAAGGCCAGTCCCAGGCCTGGGCCGAGCTGATCGAGCGCCTGGCCCGCGGGCTGGAGCGGGGCGGCGCCCACTGGACCCTGGCGCGCAAGAAGGACAGCCTGCAGCGGGTGCTGGACGCCTCGCGCAGCGACATGGGCCGCCTGCTGCACCGCCTGCGGCAACTGTCCGGCGCCTGGGACAGCGAGGAGCCCTTGCCCGTCGACGCGGAGGCCGCGCCGGTCGCGGCGTCCGAGCCGGCCGAGGCCCCGGCTGACCTGGCGCCGACCGGGCCCGCGGCCGCACCGGTGGACCTGGCCGCCTGGAACCGCGTCATCGAGCCGTTGCACCACACGCTGCGCTCGGTGCTGCCCGAGGACTCGCCGCGCGCCCGTGAGCTGGCCGACGAGCTGGCCGCGCTGGCCGACCGCATCGCCGCCGAGGGCGCCAGCCTGCCGCTGGCCGAGGCGGTGGCCGACGCCTGCCAGCGCGCCCGGCGACTGCTTTCGCACCGCCACCACCTGCTGGACCAGGTCCACCGCCTGAGCCGCGAACTGGCCGACAGCCTGTCCGAGCTGTCCGAGGACGACAGCTGGGTCCAGGGGCAGATGCACACCCTGCGCGCCAGCCTGGACGAGGCGCCGAGCGCCCGCGCCGTGCAGGCCGCCGCCACGGTGCTGGCCCAGACCCGGCTGCGCCAACGCGACCTGCGCACCGAGCGCGACCAGGCCCGCCAGGCCCTGAAGGACCTGATCCAGCGCATGTTGTCCGAGCTGGGCCAACTCGACGAGCACACCGGCCGCTTCAGCGAGGGCATGCTGCGCTACGCCGAGACCATCGAGCGCGCCGATTCGCTGGAGAGCCTGGCCGGTGTCGTGCGCGAGATGGTCGACGAGAGCCGTAGCGTGCACAGCCTGGTCAGCAGCACGCGCGGCCGCCTGCACGAGGAGCACAGCCGCGCGGTCGAGCTCGAGGCCCAGGTGCGCGAGCTCGAGCAGGAGCTGCGCCGCCTGTCCGACGAGGTCGCCACCGACCAGCTGACCCAGGTCGCCAACCGCCGCGGCATGCTGGCGCAGTTCGAGACCGAGCGCGCGCGCCAGTCGCGCGAGGGCGGCGAGCTGGCCATCGGCCTGCTGGACATCGACAACTTCAAGCGCCTGAATGACAGCCTGGGCCACGCCGCGGGCGACCAGGCCCTGGTGGCCCTGGCGCGCCATGTGCGCCAGTCGCTGCGCCCGGTCGACGGCGTGGCGCGTTTCGGCGGCGAGGAGTTCGTGGTGCTGCTGCCCTCCACCCCGGTGGACGAGGCCCAGAAGGTGCTGACCCGCCTGCAGCGCGAGCTGAGCGCCTCGCTCTTCATGCACGAGGGACGCGAGGTCTTCGTCACCTTCTCGGCCGGCGTCACCGCCTACCAGCCGGGCGAGGCGCTGGAGCTGGCCCTGGAGCGCGCCGACGAGGCTCTCTACGAGGCCAAGCGCACCGGCAAGAACCGCACCTGCATCGGCTGAGCGGCGACCGCTCCGGTCCATGCCACCGCGTCGAACCATGTCCCCTTCGCACGACGACCCCCCAACGCCCGCCTGGCTTCGCCGCCTGGAGGGCCATCCCCGCAGCCCGCCCGGGTGGGAGTGGCGCCTGTGGCGCCGGCTGCCCGCGCTGGCCCTGTGGGGCACCGTGCCGCCGCTGGCCCTGGCCGGCTGGCTCATCGCCTGGCCCGAGGCCTGGCTCGGCACCCACCAGGCGCTGTGGCTGGCCTATGTGCTGATCGGCGTCGTGGTGCTGCACTGGACGCTGCTGCTGACCGTGGGCATCGGCTGCTGGATCGTCCGCCTGATGAAGGGCCCGGCCTACGTGGCCGATGCCTATCCGATGCAGGAGCGGGACGGGCCGTCGCGTTGAGCGGGGGGGTGGTGTCGTGCGGTCCGCTTGGCCTCGCATGTGACGCGAAGGGGAGGTCAGCACGTGGCGCCGGCCGCGGGGCAGCGGGCCGGGCGCACGAGGGGCGGTCGGCGCTGGCGCGCCGACTCCCTTGCGGTGCCCGCCGCCTGGGGTGGGCTCGGAACTCCCGCCGCTCGCCTGCGGCTCGCTGTGGTCGAACAGCCGAGCCCAAGCATGTTCACGAAGCCTGACCTGCGGTCAGGCCCCCCAGGCGGCTGCGCTCCTCAGCGCCTCTCGAATCGCGCCCGGCCCGCTGCCCCGCGGCCGGCGCCAGTTCAAGCCGGTGTGCACCGCTCGCGTCAGCAGTCAACGCAGGGTGGCGGGTGGGGAGGTGGGCTTTGGCCCTGCACGAAGTCAAGCAGGAGCTCGAAGGGCGGGGGACGGAGCCCGGACTCAAACAGTCCTGAGGACTGTTTGTGCCTGGCGACGGCCAGGGCCTTTGTCCCTGGCATGGGAGAAGGGCCGAAGCCCACCTCCGCGCCGGGTGACATGCTCGGCAGTCCCGCGGTCGCGATGGACCGCAACGCCGGCTCAAAGCACCTGCAACGGCAGCCCCGCCCGCAAGACTCCGCCGCTGAGGATGCGGTAGCTGTCGATGTCGAAGCCCGGGGCGCTGCGGTCCAGGGCGCGGGCACTGTCCAGGTCGGGGGCGCTGCCCAGGTAGCACCAGTGGCGCAGCACGTGGACCTGTTGCAGGCCGTCCTCGGCGCGCTCGACCAGGGCCACGGCGCCGGGGTAGGGCCAGACCAGCAGCCGCAGGTGGGACAGGGCCTCGCGCAGGCGGGCGTCGTGGGCCTCGGGGGGCTCGCGGTCGGCGCACACGCCGGCGCAGCGGCCGATGCTGGCGCGGAAGCAGGCGCCGCCGCGCCAG
Source organism: Hydrogenophaga intermedia (assembly GCA_943371055.1). Lineage (GTDB taxonomy): Bacteria > Pseudomonadota > Gammaproteobacteria > Burkholderiales > Burkholderiaceae_C > Ideonella > Ideonella intermedia_A. Next base: position 16,483 of record CALRTJ020000021.1, read on the forward strand.
GGCCGCTCCAGCCCCAGGCGGTGCAGACACAGGCGCTGTTCGTCGGCCAGGGCCGACAGGGCCTGCTGGGCGGCGTGGCGGCTGGCGAACAGGCCGTGCAACCGCGGCGTGGTGGCGAAGTCCAGCTGCGCGGTGTCGACCAGTTCGGGTCGCGCCGGGCCGGCGTCGGGCAGGCGCCAGGCGTGCAGGTGGCGGACCCGGCGCAGGCGCTGGTTGTGCAGCGGCTGCAGCTGCTTGACCAGGGCGGCCTCGAGCAGCAGCGCGCCGATCTCGCCGGCGGTGCGGCGGTGCTCGATGCGCAGGCTCTGCGGCACCCAGCGCGAGGACTCGGGGTCGCGCAGGTGGCTCAGCACCCGGTCGCGCAGCGAGATGCTCTTGCCGATGTACAGCGGCAAGGTCGAGCCCTGGCCCCAGAACAGGTAGACGCCCGGGGCCTGGGGCAGCGCGCGGGCCTGGGACAGCAGGTCGGCGGGCTCAGCCACGGCGGGCGCGGGCCTTGAGCCAGCGCATCAGACCGCCCACCAGGGGCAGCTGCTCGTACAGCTCCTCGGCCGCGTCCCAGTAGTCGCGGTGCAGCGTGGCGCGGCCGTCCGGGCCGAAGACGAGGTGGGTGGCGCCGCGGATGTGGCGCTCGGTGGCCTCGCCCTTGAAGCGGAACACGAAGTCCCAGGTCAGGAAGGCCTGGTCGCCCTGGGCGATGCGCTGGGCCACGACGAAGCGCGGCGCGTCCAGGCGGCGGAACATGTGCTCGAAGACCTCGCGGATCGCGTCGACGCCCTGCACCTCGTTGAACGGGTCCTTGAAGCGGGCGTCGTCGGCGTAGAGCTGGTCCAGCCGGTCCAGGTCGGCCGGCTGCAGCCGCTCGTAGAAGCGGACCAGGCGCTCGAGGATCGGGGAGGGGGCGGGGCTCATCGCATCGTGGCGCGTCGCACCAGCGGAAAGTAGAGACTGTAGGGCAGACAGCGCAGCAGGCCCATCCAGGCCGTGAAGCCGCGCGGCGGCGCGATCAGGAAGCGGCCGAGGGCCCAGCCGCGCACGATGGCCGCGGCGGCCACCTCGGGCGTGATCAGGCCGGGCATGCGGAAGCGGTTCTGCGCGGTCATCGGGGTCTGGACGAAGCCGGGCGCGACCACGCTCACGCCCACCCCCTGAGGCGCCAGCTCCAGGTGCAGGGCCTCGCCCAGGTGGGTCAGCGCGGCCTTGGTGGTGCCATAGGCCACGCTGTGCGGCAGGCCGCGGTAGCCCGCCACGCTGCTGACCAGGCTGAGGTGGCCCTGGCCGCGTGCACGCATGGCCGGCAGCACGGCCTGGGCCAGCCGCAGGCCGGCGTCCAGGTTGATGGTGCGGTGTCGCTCCCAGGCGGCCCAGTCCAGGTCGGCGTCGGTGGGGCGGTACCAGCCGGCGCAGTGCACCACCAGGTCCAGCGGCCCCCGGGCCAGCAGGTCGGTGGCGGCGCGGTCCAGGGCCGGCAGGTCGCTGGCGTCCAGCGGCAGGGCCTGCGCGCCAGGGTGGGCGGCGGCCCAGGCCTGCAGCGCGTCGGCGCTGCGGGCCGAGGCGATGACCTGCGCGCCGGCGGCGTGCAGGGCGTCGGCCAGCGCGGCGCCGATGCCGCTGCTGGCGCCGACGATCCAGACGCGGCGGCCGCGCCAGTCGGTGATCGGGGGGTTCAGGGCCATCGTGCTCAGCCCTTGGTGAAACTCAGCAGCACCTCGCCCAGCGTGATGCCGAACTTGCTCATGCGGGCGCGGTTGAGCATCACGCGTTCGTCGACCAGGAACATCCAGTCGTCGAACTGCACCTCCCACTCGCGGCCGTCCACCGGCAGGCGCAGGGTGTAGCGCCAGTTCAGGGCGTTGCCCACCGCGCGGCCCTCGGCGGTGCCGACCACGTCGTCCGCCTCGCCGCGCCAGGCGCCGTCGGCCCCGCGCTGCAGGCGCCAGACCCGGCGCTGGGTGCTGCCATCGCTGTACAGGAAGCGCTCGTCCAGGGTGCCGCGGTCGCCCTGCCACTGGCCGTCGATCTGCACCGTGAAGCGCTTGACCACCCGGCCGTTGCGGTCCTGGAACACGCCGTGGGCGGTGACGCGGCCGTCGAAGTAGCGCGCCAGGTCCAGCACCGGCCGCTCGGCGGCGTAGTCCTCGGGGCGGGGGGTGGCGCAGCCGCCCAGCAGGCCCATGGCGGGCAGGGCGGCGGCGGCGAGCAGGGTGCGGCGTCGGTTCATGACAGGTCCTCGGGTCGTTGGTGCCAGTGCCAGGCCAGCAGGGCGGCGGCCAGGGTCTTGAGCGCGCAGGGCAGGGCGGCATAGGCCAGGCCCAGCCAGCGCAGGCCCTCGGGGTCGGTCTGGCCGGGTTGGTAGCCCAGCCAGGCCAGCAGCGGCAGCACCGCGCCGGCCGCCAGGGCGAGGTTGAGCTTGGTGGCCACCTGCCACCAGCCCAGGTAGGCGCCGTCGTGGCGGCCGCGGTCGCCCGCGCGGTCGATCACGCCGGTCAGCAGTGCGCCGGGCAAGGCCAGGTCGGCCCCCAGGGCGATCCCGGCGCCCAGGCAGACGGCCAGGAAGCCCGGCGCATCGCCCGCGTGCAGCGTGACCGCGCCCGCGAAGGCGGCGATCGACAGCCCCATGCCGGCCAGCCAGGCGCGGGCCAGTCCCCAGCGCGCCACCGCGCGCAGCCACAGCGGCAGCCCCAGGGCGGCGGCGCCGAAGTAGGCCGCCAGCAGCAGGCCCGGCCAGGGGGCGGTGGCCTGCAGGCGGTCGGCGATGAAGAACAGCACCAGGGTGGCGGGGATGGCACTGGCGATGCCGTTGAGCGCGAACACCGCCAGCAGGCGGCGGAAGGCGGGCTGCCGCCAGGGGGCGCGCCAGTCGCCGGCCGGGGTGTCCGCCGCCACGGTGGTGGCGGGCGGCCGGGGCGAGGCCCACCAGCCCCACAGGCCGGTCAGCAGCAGGGCGCCGCAGCCCGCCACCATCGCGCCCAGGCCGCCGGCCTCGGGCAGCACCGAGGCGGCCAGCACGCCCGCCAGGCCCAGGCCCTCGCGCCAGGCCACCACCCGGCCGCGCTGGGCGGCGGTGCCGCCCAGGCGGGTGCCCCAGCTCTGGTGGGCCACGGCCAGCGCGCTGGCCGCAGCACAGGCGCCCAGCAGGGCCAGGGTGGTGGCCGGCCAACGCCAGGCCGCGTCCCAGGGCGGGAAGAACAGCAGCACCAGCAGCGCCAGCATCACCGCCCCGGCGGTGGCGCCGAAGGCCTGCACCGCCCGCGGGCCGCGGGCGTGCAGGCGGTCAACCCAGCGGCCCAGCAGGGGGTCGATCGCGGCATCGGCCAGGCGCGAGGCCAGCAACAGCGTCCCCACCGCCGCCAGCGGCCAGCCCAGCGCCCCGGCGTAGTGGTGCGGCAGGTGGACGTACAGCGGCACGCTGGCAAAGGCCACCGGCGCGCCCAGCAGGCCGTAGCGCCAGCCACTGGCGGCGGCTGCGGGGCTGGGGGCGGTGTCGCTCATGCGCGGGGCTCGGCGAAGGGGCCCAGCAGGCGCTGGCGCAGGGCCGGCTCGGGGCTGCGCGGGTCCAGCCAGATGCCGAAGAACAGGCGCGAGAAGGCCGGGTCGTCCAGGTCGCCCAGCAGCCCGCCGTCGCCGCGCAGGAATCGGGCCCCCTGGCCGGGCCGGTGCCAGCCGCTCAGGCGGTCGCCGGCGCGCACATCAGGCAGCAGGGCGGCCAGCTCGCGCTCCCAACGCGCGGCACGCTCGGGCTCCAGCGGGGCCAGGCGCTGCATCTCCTGCAGCGAGCGGCGGGCGATGTCGGCGCCGCGGAAGTCGCGCCGGTAGGCCAGCTCCAGCAGCAGGGGCGCGGCGGCGTAGTCGCGGGCGCGGAAGGCCGGGGCGACCCACAGACGGGCCTGGTAGACCTCGAAGCCCCAGACGGTCAGCAGCGCTTCGCCGGCGGCCGCCAGGCCGGCCGAGCGGGCCGAAGGCTCGTGGGCGAGAGCGGTCAGCGGCGACACGGCCGCCGAGACCAGCAGTCGGCGTCGGGTGCAGGCCATCGCGCGCTCAGGCGTGTTCCAGCGTGACGTGCAGGACGTCGATGTCGCCCTGGTCGAAGCCGGCCTCGCAATAGGCCAGATAGAACTCCCAGGTCCGGATGAAGCGCTCGTCGAAGCCCAGGGCCCGCACCTGCGGCAGCACCGCCATGAACCGCTCTCGCCACAGGGCGCAGGTGCGGCCGTAGTCGGGACCGAAGGACAGGGTGTCGCGCACCCGCAGGCCGGCGGCGGCGGCCTGGCGCCGCAGCTCGCCCGGGCTGGGCAGGCAGCCGCCAGGGAAGATGAACTGCTGGATGAAGTCGGTGCCCTGCAGGTAGCGCTCGAACAAGTCGTCGCGGATGACGATGGACTGCAGGCAGACCCGGCCGCCCGGGGCCAGCAGGCGGCTGAGGGCCTGGAAGTAGGTCGGCCAGTACTCGCGCCCGACCGCCTCGATCATCTCGACCGAGCAGATCGCGTCGTAGGGACCGTCGTCGATGTCGCGGTAGTCCTGCAGGCGCAGGTCGGCCAGGTCCTGCAGGCCCAGACCGTCCAGGCGCTGCTGCGCCCACTGCAGCTGCTCGGTCGACAGGGTGACGCCGGTCAGGCGGGCGCCGCGGCGGGTGGCGGCCTCGGCCAGCGCCCCCCAGCCGCAGCCGATCTCCAGCACCCGGCTGCCGGCCTGCACGCCGGCCTGCTGCAGCACCCGCTCGACCTTGGCGCGCTGGGCCTCGGGCAGGGGCAGATCGGGCTGGCCGTTGAACCAGGCCGACGAGTAGTTCATCGTCTCGTCCAGCCACAGGCGGTAGAAGTCGTTGCCCAGGTCGTAGTGGGCGTGGATGTTGCGCCGGCTGTTGGCGCGGGTGTTGCGGCGCAGCAGGTGGCGCAGGCGGTAGGCCAGACGGCCCCACCAGCGGCCGAAGATCGCGTCGTCGAGCGCGCCGCGGTTGGCGGCCAGCACCTTGAGCAGCGCGGGCAGGTCGGGGGTGCTCCATCGGCCCTCGATCCAGGCCTCGGCAAAGCCGATGTCCCCGGATTTCAGCGCGGCCGAGAGGGCGCCCCAGTCGTGCAGCTGCAACTGGCCGTGCGGCTGGGCGGAAGGGTCGCCGAAGTGCTGGACCGCGCCACCGGGCAGCTGGACGGTGAGCTGGCCGTGGCGCAGACCGGCCAGCAGGGCCAGCACGGTGCGGGCCGCCGCCGGGGCGTCGGCGGGCAGGCCCAGGGGCAGGGCGGAAGCGATGGAGCGGGTGTTCATCGGGCGGGTTCTCCGTGGACGGGAGGGGTCTGTCGGGTGACGAAGTCGGCCGGGGGCGAGGGTTTGCGGCGCACGCCGGTGCCGCGCCACCACAGGCGCAGCGCCTGCCAGTGGATGCGCCAGACCACGCCCAGCGTCAGCAGCGGGTGGGCCAGCCAGGCCCGGCGCAGGGTGGCGGGGTCCAGGGGCTGGAGCACGCCGCTCCAGCTGGTCTGGATCAGCGGGCCCAGCGCGTCGTCATGGTCGACCCGCACCACCACGCGGGGCGGCTCGTCCGGGCGCTGGGCGCGCAGAAAGCGGAAGCGGTACGCACCGGCGACGTCGCAGAAGGGCGAGACATGGAAGACCTTGTCGGCGCGCAGCTCGGCGCCCTCGCGCGGGCGGTCGAGCAGGTAGCAGTGGCGTTCGCCGAAGGTGTTGTTGACCTCGGCCAGCACCGCGCGCAGCGAGCCGTCGCGGCGGTGGATCCACCAGAAGCTGACCGGCTTGAAGGTGTGGCCCAGCACCCGCGGGTAGCACTGCAGCCAGACCTCGCCGTCGGCGTCGGTGATGCCTTCGTGATCCAGCAGCGCCTCGAGCCAGGCCAGCGCCCCGCCGGCCTCGGGACCGCGGCCGTCGCCGTGGTCCCGGTCCCAGAAGGCGATCGGCGCCCATCGGTTGCAGGGCAGGGCGTGGTCCTGGCCACGCATCGCACGCAGCGGCAGCATCAGGAAGCTGGTGGGGTAGGCGAAGGCCAGCCGTCGTGGCCGCAGCCGGGCGTGGCGGACGCTTCCGAAGCCGATCAGCGGTCGGGCCACCGGGCCGGGGTTCACGCGGCCTCCACCAGCTTCAGCGGGGTGCGGGACAGGCGCGGCAGCAGGGCCTCGGCGACGCGCTGGCCGGCGGCCAGGCCGTCCTCGTGGAAGCCGTAGCCGGTCCAGGCGCCGCTGAACCAGGTGTGCAGGCGGCCCTGCAGGGCGGGCAGCCGGGCCTGGGCATCGATCGCGGCCTGGTCGAACACCGGGTGGGCGTAGTCGTAGCGGCCCAGCACCTTGGCCGGGTCGATCTCGCCCACCGGGTTGAGCGAGACGATCACCGGCTGGCGCCAGGGCAGGGGCTGCAGGCGGTTGATCAGGTAGTGCAGGCAGACCCGCTCGCGGCCGTCGGCCTGGCCCTCGAAGTTCCAGGCCGCCCAGGCCGCGCGCCGGCGCGGCAGGACGCGCTCGTCGGTGTGCAGCACCGCCACGTTGGGTTGGGTGCGCACCGCGCCCAGCACCGCGCGCTCCTCGGCGCTGGCGCTGGCGCCCAGCAGCTGCAGCGACTGCTGGGCGTGACAGGCCAGCACCACCTCGTCGAAGCGCTCGCTGCCGGCCGCGGTCAGCACCCTCACCCCGCCGGGCTGGCGCTGCACGCCCAGCACCGGGGTGCACAGCCGGGCGTGGTCGACCCCATCGACGATGCGCTCGACGTACTGGCGCGAGCCGCCGGCCACGGTGAACCACTGCGGTCGCTGGTTCACCTGCAGCAGGCCGTGGTTGTGGCAGAAGCGGATCATCGTCGCCACCGGGAAGCGCAGCATCTGCTCGGTCGGGCAGCTCCAGATGCAGCCCAGCATCGGCAGCAGGTACCAGTCGCGGAAGGCCTCGCTGTAGCCGTTGGCCCGCAAGAAGTCGCCCAAGGGCTCGCGCAGCGCGGCCTCGTCGCCGGTCCGGGCGAGGCGGGTGCACTGGCGGTTGAAGCGCAGCAGATCGGCCAGCATCTGCCAGAAGCGGGGGCGCAGCAGGTTGCGGCGCTGGGCGAACACGGTGGCCAGCGAGGAGCCGCTCCACTCCAGCGCCTGGTCCCCCAGTCCGGCCTGGACCGAGAACGACATGTCCGACGCGGCGGTGCGCACGCCCAGCTCCTCGAAAAGTCGGATCAGCCGGGGGTAGGTGCGCTCGTTGAACACCAGGAAGCCGGTGTCCACGCCGTGGCGCACCGGGCCTTCGGGGGTGGGCAGGGTCACCTCGACGGTGTGGGCGTGGCCACCGAAATGGGTGCCGGCTTCGTACAGCGTGATCTCGGCCTTGCCGCGCAGGGCGTGGGCCACGGACAGGCCGGCGATGCCGGAGCCGACGATGGCGATCTTGTGGGACATGGGCACCTCCAGGGCGGGGCGGCACCAGGCCGCGGTCGTGGGCATTGTGCGACGAAATACCAAAATGTCTAGGACAAAGTGGTTATTCGCTGGAGTCTTTCCACCAAATGGCTGGACAATGCGTCATGGCCCCTTCACCCCACGCAGCGGCCGGCCGCCGCTCGACCCGATGAACCCGGACTGGCTGAGCATCGCCGACATCGAGCGCGACACCGGCATCGGCAAGGACACCTTGCGGGTGTGGGAGCGCCGCTACGGCTTTCCTTGCCCCGAGCGCGACGGCCAGGGCGAGCGCCGCTACGACCCGCCGCAACTGGAGCGCCTGCGCCTGGTGCGGCGGCTGCTGGATGCCGGGCACCGCCCGGCGCAGGTCCTGCCGCTGGACCTGGAGGCGCTGCAGGCCCTGAGCGGCCAGGCCCCGCCCAGCCGGCGCCGCCGCGCGGCCCAGCAGGCGGCGCAGCGCCAAGCCCCGGCCACCGCGCCCGACCCGGCCTGGCTGGAGGCCGTGCGTCACCACCGGGTCGATGACCTGCGCCGGGGCTTGCAGCACCACCTGCTGCAGCACGGTCTGCTGGCCACGCTCGACCAGGCGATCGGCCCGCTCGCGGCCCAGGTCGGCGCGGCCTGGGCGGCGGGTGAGCTGACGGTGGTGCAGGAGCACCTGTTCAGCGAGGTGGTCGAGGCGGTGCTGCGCGAGACCATCGCCTCCCTGGCCCACGCCGGGGGTGAACGGCGGCGGCCCCGGGTGCTGCTGACCACGCTGCCGGGCGAGCAGCACACCCTGGGCCTGCTGATGGCCGAGGGCGCGCTGGCCCTGCAGGGCTGCGAGCGACTGCCCCTGGGCCCCAGCACCCCGATCGCCGAGATCAGCGCGGCCGCCCGCCGGCTGGAAGTGGACGTGGTGGCCCTGGGCACCAGCGCCAACGCCCAGGCCCGGGCCCTGCGCGCCGACCTGCAGCGCCTGCGCCTGGGCTTGCCCGAGACCACCGAGCTGTGGCTGGGCGGGCCGGTGCGCGCGCTGTTGGGCCGCCAGCCGGTGCCCGGCGTGGTGCTGATCGAGCGCATGGCCGAGTTGCCCGCCCGGGTGGACGCCTGGCGCGCCGACCGCGGCTGAGGGGTCGCGGCGGGCATTTGCCACACCCGGGCCCGTGCGGCCCGTCCGCCAGCGGCGCACAATCAGGGGGTCCCGATCCTTCGCGGCCCATGGAAGCAGTTCCCCATGTCCCCCCGCCGCCGGGCCCTGATGCTTCGGCGCTTCGTCCTGCCTGGCTGTGGGCCGGCACCACCGGCAGCGGCAGCGTCACGCTGGGTCGCAAGATCGTCCAGGTCAACCTGGGCGCCTTCGGCATCCTGCTGACCGTCGGCCTGTATTTCGGGGTCTACCAATGGCTGGGCAACGAGGCCTTGCTGCGCGCCGGCTGGGCCCAGCTGCCGTTCGCGGCCCTGTCGCCCCTGGTCTGGCACCTGAACCGCCGCGGCCGCACCCAGGCGGCACGCTGGCTGGTCTTCTTCACGGCCATGGGCGGCACCCTGGCCGCGATCGTGGCGGGCCTGGGCACGGTCGCAGGGGCCCATGTCTATTTCCTGCTCTTCGCGGTGCTCACGCTGTCCTTCTTTCCGCTGCAGGACTGGCGCCTGGCCCTGCTGCTGGCCGTGGTCAACGGCGCGGTCTACCTGGCGCTCGAGCACATCGGCTGGGATCCTCACCCGGCCTTGCATGCGCTGCCGACGTCGACGCTGGAGGTCTTGTCCCGCTCCTTCGTGGCCGGCTGCCTGCTGGTCGCCATCGTGCTGACCGCGGTCAGCGAATGGGCGGCCGACCACAACGAGCAGCGCCTGGCCCAACTCGCCGAGACCGACGTCCTGACCGGCCTGCCCAACCGGCGCGCGCTGTACCGGGTGCTGGACACCGAACTGGCCCGTTCGGCGCGGGGCAGCGGATCGCTGGCGCTGGCGGTGCTGGACCTGGACCACTTCAAGCGGATCAACGACGAGGCGGGCCACGAGGGCGGTGACCGGGTGCTGTCGGCGGTTGCCGAGGCCTTGCGCCAAGGACAGCGCCGCGGTGACGTGGCGGCCCGCGTCGGCGGCGAGGAGTTCGTCGTGCTGATGCCGGCAACCGACCTGGTCCAGGGCGTGGCCGGTCTGGAGCGGCTGGCGGCGCGGCTGGCGGGTCTGTCCTTGTCCCACCGCGGGTGGACGGGCCAGCTCACGGTCAGCGCCGGCGTGGCCACCTGGCGCCCGGGCATGGACGCCGATGGCCTGATGCGGGCGGCCGACGCCGCGCTCTACCGCGCCAAGCGCGAGGGCCGCAACCGGGTCGTGGCGGCCGACTGAGCCCGTGGCCGCTCAGAACCGCGTGGTGACGGCGCCGGTGACCCGGTAGCCCGCGTCCACCCGTGGCAGCCAGCGCCACTTGTCGAAGGTGGTGCAGGGGTGCGAGATGCCCAGGCCGACGACCTCGCCCACCGCCGGCGGCTGGGGCAGGGCGGGATCGAAACGCAGGTAGGCGTGCTGGTCGTTGAGCAGGGTGATGGACCAGCCTTCGGGCGCCGGCGTGGTCGCTTCGGCGCCGGGGTAGGCACGCCACAGCGGCACCGGCAGGTCCATGTCGATGCCCAGGTCACGCTTGCCCGCGCCCAGCAGGGCCAGGCCGGGCTCGGGCACCGACTGCACCGCGGCCAGCAGCTCCAGCGCCGGCTGCAGGGTGGTGGCCTGGCGCAGGCGCAGGCCCATGCAGCGCAGGTGGCGGTGGTAGTGCACATGGTCGTGCACCAGGTAGCAGCCCGAGCGCAGCACGCCGCGCACCGGCACGCCCAGGTCGGGCTGCAGCCGCTCGGCCACCAGGTCGAAGACCGAGGAGCCGCCGGCGCTCAGGATCAGGGCCTCGCCCGCGGTGTCGAAGGCCCGCGCCGCCAGCAGGGCGTGCGCCAGCGCGTCCACCCGGTTCATCAGGGCCTGCACGGCAGGCCGGTCGCGGGCGTCGTCGCAGGTGGCCAGTGCGCCCTCGTAGCACTCCAGGCCGGCCAGGCGCAGGGCCGGGCTGGTGGCGATGCGCCGGCCCAGGGCCAGGGCCTCGTCGTGGCCGCGGGCGCCGGTGCGCTGGCCGGCCAGGCCCAGCTCGAGCAGCACGTCGAACACCCGGTCCTGGCCACGGGCGGCGCGCCAGGCCTCGATCGCCTCGACCTGGGCCACCGAGTCGACCAGGAACCAGGCGCGGGCGCCGGGGTGCTGGCGCAGCGCATGGTCCAGGGCGTCCAGCTCGGCGGCCTGCACCACCTGGTTGGCGATCAGCAGCCGGGGCACACCGGCTCGCGCGCCCTGGGCGGCCTGCCAGACGGTGGCGAAGCTGATGCCCCAGGCGCCGGCGTGCAGCTGCAGCGCCCACAGCTCGGGTGACATCGTGGTCTTGCCGTGGGGCGCCAGCGACAGGCCGCGCGCGGCGCAGAAATCGGCCATCCAGGCCAGGTTGTGGGCCAGCGCGTCGTCGCGCAGCACCGCCAGCGGCAGCGCCAGGTCGCCGCGCAGCAGCGCCCAGCCGGCGGCGCCGGCGTCCTCGGGCCGCATCGGCGGCAGGTGGGCCGGAAAGCCCTTGCAATCGTGGTCGAGCATCATCGTGACCCGATGGTACGGTCGGTCACGGAGGGGCCGCGGATCGCGGGTATCCTCGCGCTGTCCATCCCCTGTCCCGATTCCCGGAGCCCCCGATGTCCCTGTCCCGCACCTGCCTTGCCGCCGCCGCCCTGCTGGCCCTGCTGTCCCAGCCCGCCGGCGCCGCGTCCTCCGCCTCGTCGGCCTCGTCGGCCGGTTCGGCCTCGGTGGGCAGCCTGTCCGATTCGATCCAGGGCTCCAGCAACAGCTCCAGCCAGGCCACCCAGGTTGCCCAGGGCGAGTACCGCATCGTCGAGATCGCCGCCGCGGGCGACGCCGCCGGCCGCCTGAAGGTCACGCTGCAGGCCACCGCCCCGCAGGCCGGTGCCGCCGAGACCTTCGCCCTGCTGCTGCCCGCCGCCGCGGCCGAGGCCGGCCAGCTGGCCGCGGGTGGCACCGTGCAGGCACTGGAGCGCCCCTACGGCCTGGAGTTCCGCAGCGCCGCCACCGCCCAGGCCTTCTTCCTGGTCGTCGCCGACGAGTGGCAGCAAGGCCTGCAGACCCGCCCGGTCTGATGCCCGGCCCCCGCCGCGGCCGCCTCCTGCTGGCCGCGGCCCTGCTGGCGCTGGCGCCCCTGGCCCGCGCTGGCCTGCCCACCTTCTGCAGCCAGCCCCTGCAGCCCGACGCGACGCAGCACGACCGCCTGCTGCGCTTCGGCGCCGCGCTGCGCGAGGAACTGCAGGCCGCCGGCCGCCCGGCCGCGCTGGTGGCCCGCAGTGGCACCAACCTCGACCGTCTGGGCCAGCGCTATTCGCACGCCGGCATCAGCCTGCGCGACGGCCCGCTGGCGCCCTGGTCGGTGCGGCAGCTGTACTACGCCTGCGACGAATCCCGCTCGCGCCTGTACGACCAGGGCCTGCCGGCCTTCGTGCTGGACTTCGCCGACCCGCACCAGGGCCATGCCCTGGTGCTGCTGCCACCGCCCGAGGCCGCGGCCGCGCTGGCCCGTGCCGCCGCCGACGACCGCGGCGCGCTGGCGCTGCTCGAGCCGCGCTACAACGCCGCCAGCTACCCCTTCGACCTGCGCGACCAGAACTGCAACCAGTGGGTGGCCGAGCTGCTGGCCGCCGCCTGGGGCCACGGGGTGACCGACCGCGCCGCCGCGCAGCGCTGGTTGCAGGCGCAGGGCTATCAGCCCACCCTGATCGACACCGGCGCCTGGCGCGGTCTGGCACTGTTCATCCCCTGGGTGGACGGCCGCGGCCAGCCGCCCGAGACCTACCAGCAGGGCCAGTGGCAGGTCAGCCTGCCGGCCACGCTCGAGGCGCTGGTGATGCGCCTGTGGCCCGAGACCCGCCGGGTCGAGCTGTGCCACGACGGCCAGCGCGTGGTGGTGCGCCGCGACGGCGCCCCGATGGGCGAGCGTTGCGAGCCCGCGCCAGGCGACCGGGTGGTCGCCCTGGACTGAACGCCGGGGCACCGGCGCCGGACAGCCCGCGCCGACGCCAGCCCTTCGTGTCAGTCGGCCGTGTCAGTCGGCCGTGTCGGGCGCGTGCACCACGGTCACCGGCACGCCGGTGCGGTGCAGCAGGGACTGGGCCACGCTGCCCAGGCGGCCGGCATCGATCAGGCCGGGCTCGCCCGCGCCCACGATCACGCCCTGGCAGCCGTGCGCCTCGACCAGGTCCGGCAGCACGCGCGCCGGCTCGCCGTGCACCACCACTTCGGTGAAGGGCAGGTGGGCGCCGCGCAGCATCTGGCCGGCGGTCTCGAGCGCGTGGTGGCCGGCGCTTTCGCTGGCGCGGTCCAGCAACTCGGGGTCGGGGGCCAGCACCACCTCGTACAGGTGGGGAGCCTCCTGGGCGTTGGCCAGCACGACGTCGATCGGCAGGCCGGCCAGACGCAGGGCGATCGCGTGGCGCACCGCGGCGATCGAGGCGGCGCTTCCATCCACCGGCAGCAGGTATCGCATGGGCACTCCTTGTGTCGTCAGGGATGCCTCGATGCTACTGCCGCGAGGGGCCCCGTGGCGGTGCTAAGCTGGGCCGTTGATCCCGTTCAAGAACCCTGGAGACGTCCCATGCCCGGCCTGCTGCCCGACATCGATCCCGATGGCCTGCTCGAGTACTCGGTGGTCTACACCGACCGTGCCCTCAACCACATGTCGAAGAAGTTCCAGGGCGTGATGCACGACCTCTCGCGCACCCTGCGCCAGGTCTACGGCGCGCAGGCGGCGGTGGTCATCCCCGGCAGCGGCACCTTCGGCATGGAGGCGGTGGCGCGTCAGTTCGCCACCGGCCAGGACGTGCTGGTGCTGCGCAACGGCTGGTTCAGCTTCCGCTGGACCCAGATCCTGGACATGGGCGCGATCCCGGCCTCGCAGCGCGTGCTGCAGGCCCGACCGCTGTCCGACGACCCGCAGGCGCCCTGGGCGCCGGCCCCGCTGGACGAGGTGCTGGCGGCGATCGCCGAGCAGCGACCGCGCGTGGTGTTCGCGCCCCACGTCGAGACCGCCAGCGGCATGATCCTGCCCGACGACTACCTGAAGGCCGTGGCCGACGCGGTGCACGCGGTCGGCGGCCTGTTCGTGCTGGACTGCATCGCCAGCGGCACGGTCTGGGTGGACATGGCGGTGCTGGGCATCGACGTGCTGGTCAGCGCGCCCCAGAAGGGCTGGAGCGCCGAGCCCGGCTGTGCCCTGGTGATGCTGTCCGAGCGCGGCCTGCAGCGCCTGGACGAGACCACCAGCACCAGCTTCGCCGCCGACCTGAAGAAGTGGCACCAGATCATGCAGGCCTTCCTGGCCGGTGGCCACGCGTACCACACCACCATGCCCACCGGCGCCCTGACCCGGCTGCGCGACGCCATGGCCGAGATGGAGCGCACCGGCTTCGACACCCTGAAGGCGCAGCAGTGGGCGCTGGGCCGCGCGGTGCGCGCCATGCTCGAGGGCCGCGGCATCCGCCCGGTGGCGGCCCCCGGCTTCCAGGCCCCCGGCGTGGTCGTCAGCCACACCGACAACCCGGCCATCCAGAACGGCAGCGCCTTCCTCGCCCAGGGCCTGCAGACCGCCGCCGGCGTGCCGCTGCAGTGCGGCGAAGCGGCCTCGTTCAAGACCTTCCGCCTGGGCCTGTTCGGGCTGGACAAGCTGGCCCACGTCGAGCGCACCGTGGCGTCGCTGTCGGCGGCGCTGGACCGCATCGGCTGAGCGTTCATGCAACGCCTGACGATCTCGGTCGACGACGAGCTGGCGCAGGCCTTCGAGGCGGTGATGCGCGAGCGCGGCTACGCCAACCGCAGCGAGGCCTTCCGCGACCTGCTGCGCACCGAACTGGGTCGCACGCACCAGGCGGCGCACCCCGACGGTCCCTGCATCGCCACGCTGAGCTATGTCTACAACCACCACCAGCGGCAGCTGGCGGCACGCCTGACCGACCTGCAGCACGACCACCACGAGCTGACGGTCTCCACCACCCACGCGCATCTCGACCATGAGCATTGCGTCGAGGTGGTGATCCTGCGCGGCCCGGCACGGGCGGTGCAGTCCTTTGCCGACGCGGTGATCGCCCAGCCCGGCGTCAGCCATGGCCAGTTGCACCTGGTCCCGATGGTGGAGCAGCACGGCCACGGCCATGCCCACCTGGTGCCGGCCAGTGGCCGCGCGCACCGCTGATCAGCGCCTGACCAGCGGCAGGTGCGGTTCGAAACCGGACTGACCAGGGGTTGACCCCGAGCCCGGGTCACCCGGCGCCGGGTGGGGGCGTCTGATCCGGGGTGGCACGCAACTTGTATGAGGATTTCAAAGAACTTCATACATCGCCCGCCATGCACGACCTGCCCACCGACTGGACCGCGCTCTGCGCCCTGGTCTTTCTGCTGGGGATGCGCCACGGCTTCGACGCCGACCATCTCGCCACGATCGATGGCCTGACCCGCCTGAGCCGCCGCCGCGGCGCCCACTTCGCCGGTGCTTGCGGCGCGCTTTTCTCGCTGGGTCACGGCGGCGTGGTGCTGGCGATCGCCGCGCTGGTGGGCTCGGCCAGTGCGCAGTGGACGCCTCCGGACTGGGTGGACGGCTTCGGCAGCGCGGTGTCGATCGCCTTCCTGCTGGGGCTGGGCGTGGTCAACCTGCGGGCGGTGCTGGCGGCGGCGCCGGGCGATCTGGTGGCGCCGGTGGGCCTGAAAGGCCGCTGGCTGGGCCGCTTGGCACAGGCCCGCAGCCCGCTGGGCGTGGCCGGGGTGGGCGCGCTGTTCGCGCTGTCCTTTGACACCCTCAGCCAGTCGGTGCTGTTCGCGGCCACCGCCACGCAGTTCGGTGGCGTCGGCCGCGCGCTGGTGTTGGGTGGCCTCTTCGTGGCGGGCATGCTGGTGACCGACGGACTGAACGGCTGGTGGATCGCCCGGCTGATCGCCCGCGCCGACCAGATCGCCGTGGTCGCCTCGCGGGTGATGGGCGCGGCCGTGGCCGGCGTGAGCCTGCTGGTCGCCGCGCTGGGCATCGCCCGCTGGACCTCGCCGGCCTTCGAGGCCTGGACCGAGGGCCGTGAACTCGCCTTCGGCACCACGGTGCTGGCGGTGATCGCGCTGGGCTATGGCCTGGCGCTCTGGCTGGCCCGCCGCGCCACGCCCCTGACCCAGCACTGAACGGGGGCGATCCCATGCACATGCGGCGCTTGAATGCGCTGGCAGGGGCGGCTTTCGCCGTCTGCGCCGGCCTGGCCCACGCCGAGGACGCCCCGCAGACCGTCGAGGTCAGCGGCCGCCACTACGACAACGCGGTGGGCAGCAGCGAGGCCGCCTCGCAGGGCGTGATCCGCGCCGAGCTGCTGAAGAGCCGTCCGGCGCTGCGCCCCGGCGAGGTGCTGGAGTTCGTGCCCGGCGTCATCGTCACCCAGCACTCGGGCGACGGCAAGGCCAACCAGTACTTCCTGCGCGGCTTCAACCTGGACCATGGCACCGACTTCGCCACCACCGTGGCCGGCCTGCCGGTCAACATGCCCACCCACGGTCATGGCCAGGGCTATTCGGACCTGAACTTCCTGATCCCCGAGCTGGTGGACCGCATCACCTACCGCAAGGGGCCATATTTCGCCACCCACGGCGACTTCGCCTCGGCCGGCGCGGCCGACATCGCCTACCGCACGCGGCTGGACGCGCCGTTGGCGCAGCTCACGCTGGGCGAGCGCGCCTACCGCCGCGCGCTGGCCGCCGGCTCCACCGAGGTGGACCCCGACACCACGCTGCTGGCCGCCGTGGAATGGATGGGCAACGATGGCCCCTGGACCGTGCCTGAAGGCCTGCAGCGCCGCAACGGCGTGCTGACGCTCAGCCAGGGCACGCGCGAGCGCGGCTGGTCGGCCAGCGCCATGGCCTATGACGCCCGCTGGACCAGCACCGATCAGGTGCCGCAGCGGCTGATCGACGCCGGCACATACCAAGGCAAGCCCTTTGGCCGCTTCGACTCGCTGGACCCCAGCGACGGCGGCAGCACCGCGCGCGCCAGCCTGTCGGGCGAGTGGCGCCGCGCCGACGACGACGGCGAGACCCGCTTGGCGGCCTATGCGCTGCGCTACCGCCTGAAGCTGTTCTCCAACTTCACCTATGCGCTGGAGCGGCCGGCCACCGGCGACCAGTTCTCGCAGCAGGATGCGCGCAGCGTCTACGGCCTGAACGCCTCGCGGGCCTGGCAAATGGGTGATGGCCTGCGCACCGAGGTCGGCGCCCAGCTGCGCCATGACCGCATCCGCGTCGGCCTGTTCGACACCCAGGCGCGGCGCATCCTGGCCACCACCCGCGAGGACGATGTGGTGCAGACCCAGGCCGCGCTGCATGCGCAGGCGGCGTGGCAAGCTGCGCCCTGGCTGAAGGCCATCGCCGGCCTGCGTGCCGACAGCGCGCGCTTCCGGGTCGACAGCCTCAAGGGCGACGCCATCGCCGCCGCCAACTCGGGCCGCGCCAGTGATGAGCAGCTCTCGCCCGAGCTGAGCCTGGTGCTGGGCCCCTGGGCGAAGACCGAGTTCTTCGTCAACGCCGGCCGCGGCCTGCACAGCAACGACGCGCGCGGCACCACGGCGCACCGCGACCCCAAGACCGGCGACCCGGTCGACCCGGTGCCCGGCCTGGTGCCTCAGCGCGGCTGGGAGCTGGGCCTGCGCACCGAGGCCATGCCGGGACTGCAGAGCTCGCTGGCGCTGTGGCGGCTGCGCTCGGCCTCGGAGCTGGTCTATGTGGGCGATGCCGGCGCCACCGAGGCCAGCGGCGCCAGCACGCGCCGCGGCATCGAGTTCAACAACCGCTGGATGCCCAGCCGCCATTGGCTGATCGACGCCGACCTGGCCTGGACCCACGCCCGCTTCGACAACGGCGACCGCATTCCCAACGCGGTGGACCGGGTGGCCTCGGTGGCGGCCACGCTGAAGGCCTGGGGTCCCTGGTCGGCCAGCCTGCAGTGGCGCCACCTGGGCAGCGGCGCGCTGGTCGAGGACAACAGCCAGCGCTCGCGGTCGGCGTCGACGCTGAACCTGCGCGCCTCGCGCGACCTGCGCGATGGACTGGGCCGCCCGGCCACGCTGACGATGGAGGTCTTCAACCTCACGAACCGCCAGGTGGACGACATCCAGTACTTCTACGAGTCGCAGCTGCCCGGCGAGGCGGCGCCGGTGGCCGACCGCGTCGTCCACCCGGCCGAGCCGCGCAGCGTGCGCCTGACACTGGCGGTGCCCTTCTGACCTGCCGGGGCCTGCCTGCGGCCCGGTCTGAACCAGGCGCCGTCGGCGTCATGGGTTGAAACGTGTCGGCGGGGTCAGTGTTCGTGGGCCTCGGCGTGTCCGGCGTCGCGCACGCGAGGCTGCTGCACCCAGACCTGCACCTTCACCGCCCCGGCGCGCTCGAAGCGCAGGGTCAGCTCGAAGCGGTCGCCGTCGCGCAGCGGGGCGCGCAGACCCTCGAGCATCAGGTGCCACTCGCCGCCGTGGCGCAGCGCCCGGTCGAAGCCGGCGGGCAGCTCCATCACCGGCACCTCCTGCATGCGCATCACCTGCCGCTCGTCGAGCGTGCTGTGGTGCCAGGCGGCGCGGCTGGCGACCGGGGTCTCGGCGCCCAGCAGGCGGTCGGCCGCCGGGCCCTGGTTGGCCAGCCGGCGCAGGTACACCGCCGCGGTGCGCGCGCCCGGTGGCGTGGGCAGGGCGTAGGCGTGGTCGATCACCAGGCCGCCCTGGCGGCTGCCGTGCGCCTGGGCCAGCGGGGGCAGGGCGGCCAGCAGCGTGCCGGCGGCCAGGGGCCGCAGCAGGGCGCGGCGGCGGGGGCAGGGCGGGGCGTGGGCGGGCATGGCGCGGATGGTAGCCGCCATGCCCTGGCGGCACCCGCGCTCAGTCGGCGCCGTCCACCGGTGGCAGCTCGCCCAGCAGGCCGATCACCTCGTCCAGGGTGGCGTAGAAACGCTCGGTGAACTCGGGGCCGATGTGGTCCTCGATGCGCTGGTAGACCGCCTCGATCTGCGGCGCCAGCTCGGCCGCCAGCGCGCGGCTCCTGGGCGTCAGCTTGACGGTGACGCGGCGCGCGTCCTGGGCCTGCCGCTCCCGCGTGACCAGGCCCAGGTCGTCCATGCGCGCCAGCATGCCCGCCACCGCCGGGCTGGAGAAGCGGCACACCGCGCCGATCTGGCGCGGCTCCATCGGCCCGCGCTCCAGCAGCGCCCGCACGATGCGCCACTGCTGCTCGGTCACGCCGTGGGCGTTGAGGATCGGCCGGAACTGGCCAATGATCCCCTCGCGGGCGTGCAGCAGCAGCAGCGGCAGGTTGCGGTGCCGAAAGCCCGCCTGGCGGGCCGCCGGATCGCCGGGCTTCGGGGGTTGACCCTTGGTTGACATGCTCACATCTTAGCGAATACATTGCTCATGTGTGAGTGAATAATGCCACTGCGTTGGCGTCCCCGGCATGTCGCAACCCCTGCTGCACCCCGTGTCCACCGGCTTCGAGGTCGCCCCCTGGCGCCTGTCCGGCGTGGTCTATGGCGCCCTGCTCAACCACGCGCCACAGCTGGCCGCGCTGGGCGCCGCGGCCGAGCAAGCGCCCTACAAAGGGGCCCCGCGGGCGCCGGTGCTGCAGGTCCGCCCGCGCAACACCCTGTGCGGGCCGGGCTCGGTGGTGGGCGTGCCGGGCGCGGTCGAGGTCGGCGCCTCCCTGGGCATCGTCATCGGCCGCACCGCCTGCCGCGTCACGGCCGACGAGGCCGAGGGCGTGGTTGCCGGCTACCTGGTCGCCGCCGAGCTCTCGCTGCCCAGCGACAGCCACTACCGCCCCGCCGTGCGCCTGAAGGCACGCGACGGCTTCACGGTGCTGGGGCCGGTGGTGCCCGCCGCCGAGGTCGACGATCCCGACGCCTTGGCGCTGCAGCTGGTGGTCAACGGCCAGACGCGCTTGCAGGGCTGCACCGGCGACCGGGTGCGCGGCGTGGCCCGGCTGATCGCCGACGTCACCGAGTTCATGACCCTGTCGCCCGGCGACGTGCTGCTGCTGGGCGCCGAGAGCCCCGCCCCGCAGGCCCAGTCCGGCGACCGGATCACCCTGGGCCTGGAAGGCCTGGGCGCGCTGTCCTTCTCGCTGGCGCCCGAGGCCGTGCCCGCCGTCCCGGCCGCGGGCGAGCTGCGCGCCGACGACGGCACCGAACTGCACCCCCGCGGTCCGCGCGCCCGGGTCGCCTATGGCGGCGCGGTCCACGAAGCCACGCCCCACCCCCAGGGCCTGCGCCTGGCCGACGGCCGCGTGCTGCGCGAGGACCAGGTGCAGTGGCTGCCGCCCTTCGAGGTGGGCACCATCCTGGCCCTGGGTCTGAACTACGCCGACCACCTCAAGGAGCTCAGCAAGGAGCTCACCATCACCACCCAGGACGAGCCGCTGGTGTTCCTGAAGGGCCCCGGCGCCCTGGTGGGCCACCGCGGCCACACCCGCCGCCCGGCCGGCGTGGCCTTCATGCACTACGAGTGCGAGCTGGCGGTGGTCATCGGCAAGACGGCGAAGCACGTCGCCGCCCGCGACGCGATGGCCCATGTGGCCGGCTACACCGTCTGCAACGACTACGCGATCCGTGACCACCTCGAGAACTGGTACCGGCCCAACCTGCGCGTCAAGAACCGTGACGGCGCCACCGCGCTGGGCCCGTGGTTCGTGCCGGCGGCCGACGTGGCCGACCCGCACGCCCTGGCGCTGCGCACCTGGGTCAACGGCCAGCGCACCCAGCAGGGCACGACGGCCCACATGGTCAACGACATCCCGGCGCTGATCGAGTACCTCTCCAGCTTCATGACCCTGCAGGCGGGCGACGTCATCCTCACCGGCACGCCCGAGGGCGTGGTCAACGTGAACGAGGGCGACGAGGTCGTCTGCGAGATCGACGGCATCGGCCGCCTCGTCAACCACATCGTCGGCGACGCCGTCTTCGGCCGCTGAGCCTCCCCAAGGAAACGCACCCATGCGCATCGACCACCTGATCCACGGCAAGCGCGTTGCCGGCACCCGGTACTTCGAGACCGTCAACCCCGCCACCCAGGAGGTGCTGGCCGAGGTGGCGGCCGGCGGCGCCGCCGAAGTGAACGCCGCGGTCCAGGCCGCCAAGGACGCCTTCCCGGCCTGGGCCGGCCGACCCGCCACCGAGCGCGCCGCGCTGATGCGCAAGCTCGGCGAGCTGATCGCCCGGCACGTGCCCGAGATCGCCCAGACGGAGACGAAGGACACCGGCCAGACCATCAGCCAGACCGGCAAGCAGCTGGTGCCGCGCGCGGCCGACAACTTCCACTATTTCGCCGAGATGTGCACCCGGGTGGACGGCCACACCTACCCCACGCCCACGCACCTGAACTACACCCTGTTCCACCCGGTGGGCGTGTGCGCGCTGATCAGCCCGTGGAACGTGCCCTTCATGACCGCCACCTGGAAGGTCGCGCCCTGCCTGGCCTTCGGCAACACGGCGGTGCTGAAGATGAGCGAGCTCTCGCCCCTGACCGCCGCCCGCCTGGGCGAGCTGGCGCTCGAGGCCGGCCTCCCGGCCGGCGTGCTCAACGTGGTCCACGGCTACGGCCAGGACGCGGGCCAGCCGCTGTGCGCCCACCCGGACGTGCGCGCCATCAGCTTCACCGGCTCCACCGCCACCGGCAACCGCATCGTGCAAAGCGCCGGCCTGAAGAAGTTCAGCATGGAGCTGGGCGGCAAGAGCCCCTTCGTGGTCTTTGCCGACGCCGACCTGGACCGCGCCCTGGACGCCGCGGTCTTCATGATCTTCAGCAACAACGGCGAGCGCTGCACGGCGGGCAGCCGCATCCTGGTGCAAAAGAGCATCTACGCCGACTTCGCGGCGAAGTTCGCCGAGCGCGCCAGGCGCATCACCGTGGGCGATCCGCTGCTTGACACGACCATCATCGGCCCGATGATCAGCCAGGGCCACCTGGCCAAGGTGCGCCACTACATCGAGCTGGGCTCGAAGGAAGGCGCCACCCTGCTGTGCGGCGGCCTGGACGCCCCCGACCTGCCGGCGCACCTGAGCAAGGGCAACTTCGTGCGCCCCACCGTCTTCGCCGACGTCGACAACCGCATGAAGATCGCCCAGGACGAGATCTTCGGCCCGGTGGCCTGCCTGATCCCCTTCGAGGACGAGGCCGACGCGATCCGCATCGCCAACGACACCGCCTACGGCCTGTCCAGCTACGTCTGGACCGAGAACATCGGCAAGGCCCACCGCGTGGCCGCGGCCATCGAGGCGGGCATGTGCTTCGTCAACAGCCAGAACGTGCGCGACCTGCGCCAGCCCTTCGGCGGCACCAAGGCCAGCGGCACCGGCCGCGAGGGCGGCACCTGGAGCTACGAGGTCTTCCTGGAGCCGAAGAACGTGGCGGTGTCGATGGGCTCGCACCACATTCCGCACTGGGGCGTCTGAAGGCCGCCACTGCAGCAGGCGGAGCAGGGCAGGGGGCCGGGGCGCTTGGCTGCGCTCATGTCCCCCGGACCCGGCTCCGCCGGGCCCTCCTCCTTTGCTTCGCTCCGCCAAGCGCCCCGGCCCCCTGCCCATCCACCGCGGTGCCCTGCGGGGCAGTCAGACCACGACGGCACAGGCAGCGGCAGGTGGCCGCTGGAGCGAAGCAAAGGAGGAGGGCTGGTCGAAGACCAGCCCGGGGGACATGAGCGCAAGCGGCCACCTGCCGCTGCCGATCGCGCCGCCCGTTGAAGTCAAGAGACACGGATCCATCAGGAGACACACCATGGGCAAGCTCGCTCTCGTCGGAAAGATCACCCACGTCCCGTCGATGTACCTCTCGGAGCTCGACGGCCCGCGCAAGGGCACCCGCCAGGACGCCATCGACGGGCACATCGAGATCGGCCGGCGTTGCCGCGAGCTGGGCGTGGACACCCTGGTGGTGTTCGACACCCACTGGCTGGTCAACGCCAACTACCACCTCAACTGCGCGCCGCACTTCAAGGGCACCTACACCAGCAACGAGCTGCCGCACTTCATCAAGAACATGCCCTTCGAGTGCCACGGCAACCCCGCGCTGGGGCAGCTGATGGCGCGCGTGGCCACCGAGATGGGGGTCGAGACCCTGGCCCACCACGAGACCACCCTCGACCCCGAATACGGCACCCTGGTGCCGCTGCGCTACATGAACCCCGACCGGCACTTCAAGGTCGTGTCGGTGTCGGCGCTGTGCACCGTCCACTACCTCAACGACTCGGCCCGCCTGGGCTGGGCGCTGCGCAAGGCCGTCGAGGACCATTACGACGGCACCGTCGCCTTCCTGGCCAGCGGCTCGCTCAGCCACCGCTTCGCCCAGAACGGCCTGGCGCCCGAGTACGCCTTCAAGATCTGGAGCCCCTTCCTCGAGCAGCTCGACCGCCGGGTCGTCGAGATGTGGGAAACGGGCCAGTGGGACGACTTCTGCGCCATGCTGCCCGAGTACGCCAGCAAGGGCCACGGCGAAGGCTTCATGCACGACACCGCCATGATGCTGGGCGCACTCGGCTGGAGCGAATACGCCGCGCCGGCCGAGATCGTCACCCCGTACTTCGGTGCCAGCGGCACCGGCCAGATCAACGCCGTCTTCCCGGTCACGCCGGTCAGCGGCCGCGCCATCCCGGCGGCCCAGGCCTCGGCGGCCGACGGCTACACCGCGATCGCCACCCGCCTCTGAGGAGCCCGCGATGCCCCACCTGGTGATCCTCTACACCGCCAACCTCGACCGCCCGGTGGCCGAGGGTGGCAGCGACCTGGGCGCGTTGTGCCGCGCCCTGGCCGACACCATGCTGGCCGCCCGCGACGAGGACGGCCGCGCCGTCTTTCCGCCTGGCGGCGTGCGCGTGCTGGCCTACCCGGCGGCGCACTGGGCGGTGTCCGACGGTGGCGCCGCCGGGCAGGCGGCCGGGCAGGGTGGCGACTACGCCTTCGTGTACCTGAACCTGCGCATGGGCCGCGGTCGCAGCGCGGCGGTGCATGCGTCGGTGGGCGCGGCGCTCGAGGCCACCGCCCAGGCCCACTTCGCGCCCCAGCTCAGCCAGCGCCCCATCGGCGTGACCCTGCAGATCGACGAAGGCCCTGAGGTCTTCGACGCCAAGAACAGCTCCCTGCACCCCTTGTTCAAGAAGGCCTGACCCCATGCTGGACGACACCACCATCGCCGCGCTCGCCGCCGAGCTGCAGGCCTCGCAGGACCGCCGCGAGCCGGTCGAGCACTTCTCCAAGCGCTTCCCCGGCATGACCATCGAGGACGGCTACCGCGTCAGCCGCGCCTGGGTGCAGCGGCAGATCGCCGACGGTGCCCAGGTCATCGGCCACAAGATCGGCCTGACCAGCCGGGCGATGCAGATCAGCAGCCAGATCACCGAGCCCGACTACGGCACCCTGCTGGACCACATGCTCTACCGCTGCGAGGGCGAGGCGGTGCTCGACATCCCGGTGTCGGCCTTCATCGCGCCGCGGGTGGAGGTGGAGCTGGCCTTCATCCTGAAGGCGCCGTTGACCGGCCCGGACGTGACGGTGGAGCAGGTGCTGGACGCGACCGACTACATCACCCCCGCGATCGAGATCATCGACGCTCGCATCGAGCAGTTCGACCGCCACACCAAGGTGATGCGCAAGGTCTTCGACACCATCAGCGACAACGCGGCCAATGCCGGCATCGTGCTGGGCGGGCAGCGCGTCGGGCCGCGCGCCGTGGACCGCGCCTGGTGCGGCGCCATCCTGCGCCAGAACGGCGTGGTCGAGGAAACCGGCCTGGCCGCCGGCGTGCAGGGCGACCCGGCCATCGGCATCGCCTGGCTGGCCAACAAGCTGGCGCCCTGGGGCGAGACGCTGCAGCCCGGCCACGTCGTGCTGGCCGGCTCGTTCACGCGGCCGGTCGCCGCGAAGGCCGGTGACCGGTTCGAGGCCGACTACGGCCCGCTGGGCCGCCTGAATTTCCGCTTCATCTGAGGGAGCCGTGATGACTGCCTTCGTCCGTCCTGCCCGGTTCAGCGAGCCCGAATGGGCCGCCCGGGTGCAACTGGCCGCCTGCTACCGCATCTTCGCCCACCAGGGCTGGGCGGAGCTGATCTACAACCACATCTCGCTGCGTGTCCCCGACGCCGAGGGACACTTCCTGATCAACCCCTTCGGCCTGCACTACAGCGAGGTCACCGCCAGCAACCTGGTGAAGGTGGACATCCAGGGCCGCACCGTCGGCCACAGCGACTGGCCGATCAACCCGGCCGGCTTCACCTTCCACGGCGCGATCCACGCCACCCTGCCCGAGGCCCACTGCGTGATGCACGTGCACACCACGCCCACGCTGGCGGTGTGCTGCACCGAAGAGGGCCTGTCCTTCACCAACTTCTACGCCGCCCAGCTCTACGGCCAGGTGGCGTACCACGAGTTCGAGGGCATCACCGTCCACGCCGACGAGGGCTCGCGCATCCTGGCCAGTTCGGGCGGCAAGCCGGTGCTGCTGCTGCGCCACCACGGCCCGGTGGTCATCGGCCGCTCGCTGGCCCAGGCCTTCAACCTGATGTGGCTGGTGCAGCGCGCCTGCGAGGTCCAGGTGGCGTCGCAGGCCCTGGGGCCGCTGCGCCCGATCCCGGTGCCGGTGCTGGAAAAATGCGTGCGAGACTCGCTCAACTTCAACCCGAACTTCGGGGCCGGTGAGGATTCATTCGCGGCCATGCAGCGCCTGATCGACCGCATCGACCCGGGCTACCGCGCATGAGCACTTCCCTGCACAAGGTCTGCGTCGTCGGTGTCGGCGCCATCGGCGGCGTGTTCGCCGCCTGGCTGGGCTCACGCCTGCCCGCCGGCCGTCTCGCGCTCAGCGCGCTGGCGCGTGGCGAGACGCTGCGCACCCTGCAGGCCGAGGGCCTGAGCTGGGTGGACGCCGACGGCACCGAGCACCGCCAGCCGCTGGCCGCTTCGGGCGATGCCGACGCGCTGGGCGTGCAGGACCTGGTGATCGTCTCGGTCAAGGGCCCGGCCATGCCGGCGGTGGCCGAGCAGATCCGCCCGCTGCTGGGCCCCGACACGGTGGTGCTGGTGGCCATGAACGGTGTGCCCTGGTGGTTCTTCGACGGCCTGGGCGGCGCCTGCGCCGGCCTGCAGTTGCAGGCGGTGGACCCGGGCGGCCGCACCGCTGCGGCCCTGCCCACGCGGCACGTGCTGGGCTGCGTGGTGCATGTCAGCGCGGCGTCGCCGCGGCCGGGTCGCATCGAGCGCATCAAGCACAACGCGCTGATCATCGGCGAGCCCGCCGGCGGCGACAGCCCGCGCCTGCAGGCCGTGGCCGCGCTGCTCGAGGGCGCCGGCTTCGCGGTCAAGCAGGCCGCCTGCATCCAGCAGGAGATCTGGTTCAAGCTCTGGGGCAACATGACCATGAACCCGGTGTCGGCGATCACCGGCGCGCCCTGCGACCGCATCCTCGACGATCCGCTGGTGCGCGGCTTCTGCAGCGCGGTCATGCTCGAGGCCCAGGCCATCGGTCAGCGCATCGGCTGCGGCATCGACCAGCAGCCCGAGGACCGCCACGCCATCACCCGCAGCCTGGGCTCGTTCAAGACCTCGATGCTGCAGGATGTCGAGGCCGGCCGGCCGGTCGAGCTCGATGCGTTGGTGGCCAGCGTGCGCGAGATCGGCCAGCACCTGGGCCTGGCCACGCCCAACATCGACGCGCTGCTGGGCCTGACCCGGCTGATGGCCCGCGAGCGCGGGCTCTACCCCAAGGAATGACGATGCAGATCCCCGCCAACACCTTCCGCGACGCGCTGCGTGCCGGCCGGCCGCAGATCGGTTGCTGGGTCGGCCTGGCCGACGCCAACGCCGCCGAGCTGCTGGCGACCTGCGGCTACGACTGGCTGCTGCTGGACGGCGAGCATGCCCCCAACGACCCGCGCAGCGTGCTGTCGCAGCTGCGCGCGATCGCGCCCTACCCGGTGCACGGCGTGGTGCGGCCGGTGATCGGTGATGTGGCCCTGATCAAGCAGTACCTGGACGTGGGCGCGCAGACCCTGCTGGTGCCGATGGTGGACACCGCCGAGCAGGCCGCCCAGATGGTGCGCGCGATGCGCTACCCGCCCCAGGGCATCCGGGGCATGGGTGCGGCGCTGGCCCGGGCCTCGCGCTGGAACCAGGTCGAGCAGTACGTGCACCGCGCCAACGACGAGATGTGCCTGCTGGTGCAGGCCGAGACCGTCGAAGCCGTGTCCCATCTGGCGGCGATCGCCGCGGTGGACGGCGTGGACGGCGTGTTCTTCGGCCCGGCCGACCTGTCCGCCAGCATGGGCTACCCCGGTCAGGCCGGGCACCCCGAGGTGCAGCGGGTGATCCTGGAAGGCATCGCCACCGTGCGCGCGGCGGGCAAGGCCCCCGGCATCCTGGCCACCGATCCGGCACTGGCGCAGCGCTACCTGGACGCGGGCGCGCTGTTCGTGGCGGTGGCGGTGGACACCTCGCTGCTGGTCAAGGCGGCCAGCGATGCGGCGGCCCGCTTCAAGGGCGCCGCCGCCGCCGCCGGGTGCGGCGGGCCCTACTGAGGCCCTCGTCCGCGTCCGGGCGCCTTCAAGGCAGCGGGATCACCCAGCCGGCCAGCGTGCCGGTCGTGCGGTCCAGCGTGCGGCCCGTCAGCTTCACCGATTCCACCAGCAGGCTGACCGCGCCGACGCAGGCGGGGCCGCCGTGCTTGAGCACCAGGCGGCCGGTGGCGTCGGTGCGTCCCTGCACCGGCTGGCTCAACGCGTACTCGTCCAGGTAGCGGGCCTTGACCAGGGCATTGGCCTGCGGCAGACCGGCCTCGTCCACCACGGTCAGGGTGGCGCGCACCTTGTTGCGGGCGCGGTCGGTGCAACTGCCCGGGGCATTCGGGTCGTTGACGAAGGTCCCCACCAGGGACAGGCTGGACACCCGCAGGCAGGCGCTGGCGCAGGGCTTGGCCGGCACCAGCTTGACCAGGCGGGTGGCCCGCCCCAGGCCGGCATGGGCCAGCACGGTGCTGCCCACATGGGCCTGGGCCCGCAGCACCAGGGTGTCGGGGTAGGCCGCCGAGAGCCGGCCCTGCAGGGCCTGGACACCGGGGTCGGCCGCCTTGGCCGTCACGCCGGCCCCCAGCACGGTGGCGCTGAGCGCGCCTTTGGCGTCCAGCGTGCCCATGCCCCAGTAGGACTGGTTGGGGCTGTTGGCCTGGTCGGACAGCCGCTCCCAGCGGCCCAGGGCCACCTGGTAGCGGTGCAGGTAGCGGTTGGCCGCGCCGCTGGTGTCGGCGAGGAAACCCGCCAGGTCACCGCGGTCGTTCACCCGAAGGGACAGGCCTTGCGCGGCCCGGAAGCCCGCCGGGGGCGCCGGCAAGGCCTGCACCGAGGCCAGGTCGTCCAGTTGATACGTGTGGCCATCGGCGATCACCCGGCCCAGCGGGCTCACGCCCATCGGGCGGTCGTCGGGAAAACCGAGCGCAGCCAGATCCACCAAGCCGGACGCCGCGGTCCAGACGAAGGGCTTCTGGCTCACGAACGGCGTCATCGCGTACCCGACCACCCGGCCCTGGGCGTCGATGCCGGTGGCGAAGGACTGGCTGGTGCCGGGCAGCAGGCCCAGGTCCTGGCGCTGGAAGGCGCTGCCGTCGAAGACCCAGCGGCTGGCCCCGTTCTGGCTGGTGTGGTCGGTGAGCGTGCCCACCACCGAGCCGTCGGCGCCCAGGGCCGACGGGGCCACGTAGCGGCCGGCCGCGCCCGGCAGGACGTGGCGGGTGCCGCCACGCCAGACCGAGGGCTGGTACACCGGCGCGCAGGCGTGCACATCGCCACAGGGCCAGATGGCCTTGGTCCCCAGCACGTGGCCGCTGGCGTTGAGGTCGGTGCCGCCGGCCGCACTGTCCACCCAGTCGAGGGCAAGGGTCTGGGCAGTGACCGGGAGTGTCGCCAGGGCGCAAGCGAGCGCGACCAGGGCACGGGCGGGGGCGATGACGGGGCGTCGGGTCATGAGGAGCTCCACTGGGGTTGTGAGGACGTCACGCACCCTGCCCGCACGCGACGGCTTCATCGTATGGGCAGGCTGCACAGTTGTGCGGCCACCCCCCATGAGCAAGGGGCTCAGACGGTCATGCCGCCCGAGACCTCCAGCACGGCGCCGTTGACGTAGCTGGCCTCCTCACTGGCCAGGAAGGCGTACACGTTGGCGATTTCCTCGGCGCGGCCCAGGCGCTTGAGCGGCACCTGCTCGCGCATGTGGTCCAGCACCTTGTCGGGCATGCTGGCCAGGATCGGCGTCTCGATGAAGCCCGGGGCCACCGCGTTGACCCGCACGCCCTTGGGGCCCAGTTCGCGGCTCCAGGTCTTGGTGAAGCCGATCACGCCGAACTTGGTGGCGGCGTAGTTGGTCTGGCCGAAATTGCCGTAGATGCCGACCACGCTGGAGGCGTTGAGGATCGCGCCCGAGCCCTGGGCGACCATGGTGTCCACCACGGCCTGGGCGCAGTGGAAGACGCCGCGCAGGTTGACGTCGACGACCCGGTCGAACTGCTCCAGGGTCATCTTCTGCAGCCGCGCGTCCTGGGTGATGCCGGCGTTGTTGACCAGCACGTCGATGCGGCCGAAGCGGGTCTTGACCGCCGCCACCATCGCGTCGACCTGGGTCCGGTCGGTCACGTTGACCGCGAAGCCCTCGGCGGTGGCGCCCGCGGCACGGCACTGGGCGACCGCAGCGTCCACCGCGTCGGCCTTCAGGTCGCAGACGATGACGGTGGCGCCCTCCTGGGCGAACTTCAGCGCGGTGGCCAGGCCGATGCCCTGGGCGGCGCCGGTGATGATGCTGACCTTGTCCTTCAAACGCATGGCGGAACCTTCAGAGTGACAGGAATCGGGTGAGGTGGGGCAAGTCCTGCTCGAAGCCGCTCAGCGCGTGGTCGCTGCCCTCGAGCAGGCGCATCGGGCAGGCGGCGTAGCGGGCGTGCATCTCGCGCCAGTCCAGCACCTCGTCGCCCTTGGCGATGATGGCGAAGCAGCGTTCGGGCCGGGTGATGGCCGGCACGGCCCAGTCCTGCAGCTCGTCCATGTGCTCCAGCCTCACCTCGATCGTGGTGGCCGGGTCGTGCCAGGCGGGCTGCTGGCCCAGGTACTTGACCAGGTCTCGGGCCGGAAAGATGGCGGGGTTGAGCAGCACCGCGCGGCAGCCGGTGCGCTCGGCCACCGCGGTGGCGTAGTAGCCGCCCAGCGAGCTGCCCACCACCGCCATGCGCTCGTGGGGCCAGTCGGCGATGCCGTCCATCACCAGGCGCAGCGCCTCGCGCGGCGAGGCGGGCAGCTGCGGGCACCACCAGTGCAGGTCGGGCCGGTGGGCCTGCACCCAGGCGTGCGTCATCCGGCTCTTGGTGGACCTCGGCGACGAGCGGAAACCGTGCAGGTAGAGCAGGTGGGTGATCGGGGCCCCGGGGGCGCGACCGTCCGGTCCCATGCTCAGCCTCGGGCGGCCAGGGCTTCCAGGAGCTTGGCGTGGATGCCGCCGAAGCCGCCATTGCTCATGCACAGGATCTGGTCGCCGGGGCGGGCGGCCTTCACGATGGCCGCCACCATCTTGTCGATCGAGTCGCAGACCACGGCCTGCTCGCCCATCGGTGCCAGGGCCTCCGCCGCGTCCCAACCCAGGTTGCCGCTGTGGCAGAAGGCCAGGTCGGCTTCTTCCAGGGCCCAGGGCAGTTGGGCCTTCATGGTGCCCAGCTTCATGGTGTTGCTGCGCGGCTCGAAGGCGGCCAGGATGCGCGCCGCGCCGACCTTGCGGCGCAGGCCGTTGACGGTGGTGTGGATCGCGGTGGGGTGGTGGGCGAAGTCGTCGTAGACGGTCACGCCGGCGGCTTCGCCACGCTTCTCCAGCCGGCGCTTGACGTTCTGGAAGCTGGCCAGCGCGGCCGCGGCAACCTCGGGGGCCACGCCCACGTGTTCGGCGGCACTGATGGTGGCCAGCGCGTTGAGCTGGTTGTGTTCGCCCAGCAGCGACCAGTCGACCCGGGCGATCTTCATCGCGCCGCGCAGCACGTCGAAAGCGTGCGGCTCGCCGCGGGCGCGCAGGGTGCCGGGCTCTTCCTTCATCGCGCCAAAGCGCACCACCTCGCTCCAGCAGCCGCGCGCCAGCACCCGCTGCAGCGAGGCCTCGCGGGCATTGACCACCAGGCGGCCGCTGCCGGGCACGGTGCGCACCAGGTGGTGGAACTGGGTCTCGATGGCGGCCAGGTCCGGGAAGATGTCGGCGTGGTCGTGCTCGAGGTTGTTCAGCACCGCGGTGCGGGGCCGGTAGTGCACGAACTTGCTGCGCTTGTCGAAGAAGGCGGTGTCGTACTCGTCGGCCTCGATGACGAAGTACCGCCCCCCGCCCAGCCGGGCGCTGATGCCGAAGTTCTGCGGCACGCCGCCCACCAGGAAGCCCGGTTGCAGGCCGGCCTGCTCCAGCACCCAGGCCAGCATCGAGGTGGTGGTGGTCTTGCCGTGGGTGCCGGCCACCGCCAGCACGTGGCGGCCCTGCAGCACGTGCTCGGCCAGCCACTGGGGCCCGCTGGTGTAGGGCGCGCCGGCCTCGAGGATGGCCTCCATCAGCGGGTTGCCGCGGGTGACCACGTTGCCGATCACGTACAGGTCGGGCGCCAGGCCCAGCTGGTCGGCGCCGTAGCCCTCGATCAGCTCGATGCCGAGGGCGCGAAGCTGGTCGCTCATCGGCGGGTAGACGTTGGCGTCGCAACCGGTGACGCGGTGGCCGGCCTCGCGGGCCAGCGCGGCCACGCCGCCCATGAAGGTGCCGCAGATGCCCAGGATGTGGATGTGCATGGAAGCCTCGGCGCCACACCTTGGTGGCGCGTGCAGGGTCAGGTCAGACGGAGAGGGTTTGCATGCCGGCCCATTCCTCGCCGGGGGCGAGGTGGACCGGCTCGCCGATGCGGGCGGCCTCGACGCAGAGCATGCGGCGCCAGTCGGCGTCGGGCATGTCGGCGAGCTGCTGCACGCCGTCGTCGCCCGGGTTCCAGACCACCACGTCCTCGAAGCCGCTCATGGTGATGCGGGTGCGCCGGCCCAGCTCGCGCAGGGTCAGCGGGGCGGTGGCGCCGTGGTAGATGCGGTCGATCGCGCCGACGAAGGTCAGCACGTCGCCCCACTGCTGGCCCTCGGTCTTGTTCAGGAAGTCCTCGTAGGAACGCTCCTGCAGGCCCTCGAGCTGGACCTTCAGCACCTCGTTGCAGCGCAGGTAGGTGTGCAGCGCGGCGGTGAAGTCGAAGGCGGTCTCGCCGGTGTTGACCACGGCCAGCTCGACCTCGAGCGAGGCCCCGCCCACCACCACGGTCAGCTCGGCCTCGAAGCCGTGCGGCCAGTGCACGCGGGTGGCGATGTCGTCGGTGATGCGCAGCACCCCGATCGCCAGGCCGCCGCGCACGGTGGACTCGGTGGCGGTCCAGCTGCGGCTGCGCACCAGGCCGTGCTTGGGCAACGGGCCGCGCACGTTGAACTGCGGGAACACCACCGGGATGCCGCCGCGCACCGCGGCGCCCAGGCCGTACTGGGCGGTGGGCGACAGGTAGAGCTGCTCCTCGCCCCCGGCGGGGATCCAGCTCACCAGGTGGGCACCGTGCAGCAGCACGGTGGCCTGGGCGCCGTCGGGCGCGCGCAGGCGCAGGGCCGGCTGGCCCTGGAACTCGGTCAGGCTGATGTCGCTCATTCGGCGTTCAGGACTTCGGCGGCGGCGGCCACGGTGGCGGCGATGTCGGCGTCGGTGTGGGCGGCGCTGACGAAGCCGGCTTCGTACAGCGCGGGCGCCAGGTACACGCCGCGTTGCAGCAGTCCGTGGAAGAAGCGGTTGAAGCGCTCCTTGTCGGTGGCCATCACGACGTTGTAGTTCTGCGGCAGCTCGGACGCGAAGAAGAAGCCGAACATGCCGCCTTCGCTGTCGGTGACGAAGGGCACGCCGGCGGCGCGGGCGGCGCCGGCCAGGCCGTCGACCAGGGCGCGGGTCTTGGCGCCCAGGGCCTCGTGGAAGCCGGGCTTGGAGATCTCACGCAACGTGGCCAGGCCGCAGGCGGTGGCCACCGGGTTGCCGCTGAGCGTGCCGGCCTGGTAGACCGGGCCCAGCGGGGCCAGCTGCTGCATGATCTTGCGGGTGGTGCCGAAGGCCGCCAGCGGCATGCCGCCGCCGATGACCTTGCCGAAGACCGAGATGTCGGGCTTGAAGCCGGGGATGGCCTTGGCGTAGACGCTCTGCGCCGAGCCCAGCGCGACGCGGAAGCCGGTCATCACCTCGTCGAAGACGAACAGCGCGCCGTGCTGGTCGCACAGCTCGCGGATGCGCTTGACGAAGGGCACCTGGGCGCGCACGAAGTTCATGTTGCCGGCGATCGGCTCGATCATGACGCAGGCGATCTCGTCGCCCTGGGTGCGGAAGGCTTCCTCGATCTGCTCGAGGTTGTTGTACTCGAGCACCAGGGTGTGCTGCACCACCTCGGCCGGCACGCCGGCGCTGGTGGGGTGGCCGAAGGTGGCCAGGCCCGAGCCGGCCTTGACCAGCAGGGCGTCGGCATGGCCGTGGTAGCAGCCCTCGAACTTGATGATCTTGCTGCGGCCGGTGGCGCCACGCGCCAGGCGGATGGCGCTCATGCCGGCCTCGGTGCCGGAGCTGACCAGGCGCACCTGCTCGATGCTGGGCACGTGCTTGATGATCTCCTCGGCCAGTTCCACCTCGCGCTCGGTGGGGGCGCCGAAGCTGAAGCCGTCGTGGGCCGCCTTCAGCACCGCGTCCAGGACGGCGGGGTGGCCGTGGCCCAGGATCATCGGGCCCCAGGAGCCGATGTAGTCGATGTAGCGCTGCCCCTCGGCGTCCCACATGTAGGCGCCCTGGGCGCGGGCGATGAAGCGGGGGGTACCGCCGACGGCGCGGAAGGCGCGCACCGGCGAGTTGACGCCACCGGGGATCGAGGCCTGGGCGCGTTCGAAGAGCTGGGCATTAGTGGACACGGCGCGAGCCTCCAGGGGGAATGGTCTGATCAGGGGAGTTGAAATCGTCGGGGGCGGGGCCGCCGCCCTCGGGGCCGGGCTCGGCGCCTTCCTCGTCCTCGGGCGGCAGGGCCCAGAAGAAGCGGTCCGGCACGACATGGCCCATGCCGGGGCGGAAGCCGGCGTCCAGGCTCTGGTCCAGGAACTGCAAGGCTTCGCCCACCGCGGCCGGCAGGTCGGAGCCGACCGCCAGCAGCGAGGCCAGCGCGGCCGACAAGGTGTCACCGGCGCCGACGAAGGAGACCTCGAAGAGCTCGAACTTCTCGCCGGTGATCGCGCCCTGGGCCGAGGCCAGCACGTTGTCCATGAACTGCGGCTGGCCCTTGGCGGTGGGCAGCAGGATGCCGGTGACCAGGACGTGCTCGGCGCCGTGTTCGGCGGCGGCCACGGCCAGCTCGCGGGCCGAGGGCCGGCGCTCGTTGTCCCAGTCGGGCAACAGGAAGTCGGCCAGGACCTGCTGGCCGCCCACCAGCACCGCGGTGGCGGGCAGGATCAGCTCCCGGAAGGCGTCGAGGTAGCTGCCGCGCTGCTCCTCGTCGTCCATCCAGCTGAGGTTGGGCAGGTAGGCCACCAGCGGCGCCTCGGGGTAGTCCGAGAGGATCTCGGCCACCGCGCTGACGTTCTCGGCGTTGCCCAGGAAGCCGACCTTGAAGGCGTGGACGCCGGCGTCTTCCAGCACGTGGCGGGCCTGGTCCACGATCGCGTCGCCGTCGATGGCGTGCTGGTCGAAGACCTCGGCGGTGTCGCGCAGCAGCAGCGAGGTGACCACGGGCAGCGGGTGGGCCCCCATGGCGGCGATGGTGGCGACGTCACCGCCGGTGCCGCCGGCCCCGCTGGGGTCGTTGGCGTTGAAGCTCAGCACGCAGGCGGGAGGCGGCACCTCGGCCTGGGCCGAGGACGGGTCGGCGTCGGTGGGGGAATCGGTGGTCATGCGCAGGGCCGTCCGCGGGCTGTTGGGGCCGGTGGCACCCAGGGCCGCGGGCAACTTGAAGAGGGTTTGAGCTGTGTTGCGTATGTGCCGACAAACCCTGGTGTTTTGCCACAGGGCCGTCGCTATACTCCGGACGATTGTAGTGAGTGACACCGCCACCGTGAGTGATACCAAGACTTGGATGTGCCTGATCTGCGGCTGGATCTACGACGAAGCCCAGGGTGACCCCGAGCATGGCATTGCCCCGGGCACGGCCTGGGCCGAGGTTCCGATGAACTGGACCTGTCCGGAGTGCGGCGCTCGCAAGGAAGATTTCGAGATGGTCCAGATCTGATCCGGACCGGCCCGTCAGGGGTCGGCCAGGATGGACGGGCTTCCAAGGACCGAGTCGGTCTGCTAACGCAGTCGTTGGGGGGGTGCGAGTTGAGTGACGATCAGGCAGCGTCGGGCGTGTCCCCGGTCACCCGGGTGCTGGTCATCGACGACAGCAACACCATTCGCCGCAGCGCGGAGATCTTCCTGAGGCAGGGCGGCTACGAGGTCGTGTTGGCCGAGGACGGCTTCGATGCCCTGGCCAAGGTCAACGACACCCAGCCCGACCTGGTCTTCTGCGACATCCTGATGCCGCGCCTGGATGGCTACCAGACCTGCGCCATCATCAAGCGCAACCCGCGCTTCTCCTCCGTGCCGGTGGTGATGCTGTCCTCGCGTGACGGCGTCTTCGACAAGGCCCGTGGCCGCATGGTCGGCTCGGACGAATACCTCACCAAGCCCTTCACCAAGGAGCAGCTGCTGCGCGCGGTCGCGCAGTTCTGCCCATCCCGGGGGTAAGCCAACATGTCGTGGGACGATACCCAGTCCTTCCAGGACACCCAAGCGGCCGAACCCTGGCCGAGGACGCAGCTCATGCCCATCCAGCACATTCTCCTGGTCGACGACTCGAAGACCGAACTGCATTACCTGTCCGAACTGCTGACCAAGCGCGGCTACAGCGTGGCCACTGCCGAGAGCGGTGACGAAGCCATGCGCCGCCTGGAGGAGCGAAAGCCTGACCTGATCCTGATGGATGTGGTCATGCCGGGCACCAATGGCTTCCAGCTCACCCGCTCCATCACCCGCGACGCCCGCTATTCGAGCATCCCGGTGATCATGTGCACCAGCAAGAACCAGGAAACCGACCGCGTGTGGGGTCTGCGCCAGGGCGCACGCGACTACATCGTCAAGCCGGTCGATGCGGCCGAGCTGGTGTCCAAGATCGAGGCCCTGGCCTGAGCGCGCTGCGCTCCCGCTGAACCATGGCCAACAAGGACGCCCTGCGCGAACTCCAGGTCCGGCTGGCCCAGCGTCTGCAGGCCGTGCGCGAGCAGCCTCGCGAGGCCGGCTGGCTGGCCGTCGAGACCGCCGGCCTGGGCCTGCTCCTGCCGCTGGCGCAGGCCGGCGAGATCCACACCGCCCGCCAGGTGCTGGCCGTGCCGCATGCGCGGCCCTGGCTGGTCGGCGTGGCCAATCTTCGGGGTGCGCTGCACTCCGTCGTGGACCTGGCCTGTTTCCTGCGTCTGCGGGAACAGCCGGCGGCGGTGCCGGGTGCCCAGTTGGTGGTCCTCAATGCCGGGCTGCGCGTGAACGCGGCCTTGCGGGTGGACCGCCTGCTGGGCCTGCGCGACACGGCCCAGTTGCAGCCCCAGCCCGAAGACGGGGCGGACCGACCCGGTTTCGCGGGCACCCGCTGGCGTGATGCGGCCGGTCGGGTCTGGCAGGGCCTGGACCTGGCGGCCCTGGCGGCCGATCCCCGCTTCCTCGACGTGGCCGAGGCCGCGACGACATGATTGCAGCCGCTGCCGCGGCGAAGTACCCAAGAGGATGAGATGAGTCTGCTCGACCAGCTGAAGAGCCGCCTGCAGCGGCGTGGGAGCCCTGATGCCGTCGCGACGCCGCAGGCCAGCGACGACGATGTCGAGGCACTGCTGAGCGAGATCGACCAGCGCCTGGCGGCGCAGGGGCAGACCACCGACGAGACGCCGGTGGCCGACGTGGGCGCCAGCGCCGCGATGCCGCTGGACCCGGGCGCCTCGCGCCTGGCCGAGCCCTCATCCTTCGGTCCCGAGGTCACCAGCACCTTGCCACTGATCGGCCACCAGCCGGTCGCCAGTCAGCAGCGCTTGCTGCTGGGCCTGATCGGCGTGGGCGCCCTGGTCTTCGCCGTCACCGCCACCCTGGCGCTGACTTCGGCGGGCAAGCAGGCCAAGCAGATCGCGACCTCGGGCCAGGTTCTGATGCAGTCGCAACGGCTGGCGAAGTCGGTTTCGCAGGCCCTGGTGGGCAGTGCCGCGGCCTTCCCGGAGGTGCGCGAGAGCAGCCAGGTGCTGGCCAACGGCGTGCGCGGCCTGGCCTCGGGCAACGACGAGGTCGATGCCGCTGGCGGTGACGCGGCCGAAGGCGTCACTGCCGTCATGCCCATGGTCGAGCGCGCCGAGAAGAACGCTGCGGTCGTGCTGGGTCAGCAGACGACGCTGACCCAGGTCGGTCAGGCGCTGCGCGTGATCAACCGCCAGTCCTCCGAGCTGTTGGAGATGGCCGAGACCGTGTCCTCGCTCAAGCTGCAGTCCGGCGCCTCGCCCTCGGAGCTGTCCGCGGTGGGCCAGCTGGTGATGCTGACCCAGCGCATCGGCAAGTCGGCCAACGAGTTCCTGACCCTCGAAGGCGTGAGCCCCGAGGCGGTGTTTCTGCTGGGCAAGGACCTGAACACCTTCCGCGAGATCGCCGACGGCCTGCTGCAGGGCAACCCTGACCTGCGTCTGCCGGGGACCAAGGATGCCGCCACCCGCGAGCGCCTGGAGCAACTGATCAAGCAGTACGAGCAGACCCGCGCGCAGGCCGGCTCGATCCTGGGCAACCTGCAGGGCCTGGTGTCCGCTCGCGAGGCCCAGGCCTCGATCGTGGGCGAGTCCGAAAAGCTCCGCACCGGCCTGGAAAACGTCCAGACCACCCTGGAAGGCCAGGGCGGTCTGGGTGGCCTGCACGTGGTCCTGCTCGTCGTCTCGGCGGTGGCCATGGTCGTGGGCGGCCTGGGCATTCTGCGGCTGTATGTGCAATCGCAGGCCTTGCGGGCGGCGCAGGCCGAGCAGCAGCGTCTGGCGGCGGAAGATCAGGAACGCGAAGCCAAGCGGGTGAACGACGCCAACCAGGCGGCGATTCTGCGGCTGATGAACGAACTGCAGTCGGTCGCTGAAGGTGACCTGACCCAGCAGGCCACGGTGACCGAGGACATCACCGGCGCGATCGCCGACTCGGTGAACTACACGGTGGAAGAGCTGCGAACCCTGGTGGCCCAGGTGCAGGGCACCACCGAGCGGGTGACGCAGACCACGCAGCAGGTCGAGTCCACCTCGACCGAACTGCTGGCGGCCTCGTCCGAACAGCTGCGCGAGATCCGCGAGACCGGCGAGTCGGTGCTGCAGATGGCGACCCGAATCAACGAAGTGTCCGCGGAAGCCCAGAAGACCGCTGACGTGGCACGCCAGTCGCTGGAGGCCGCGCTCAACGGTCGTCAGGCGGTGCAGGACGCGATCGGCGGCATGAACGCCATCCGCGAGCAGATCCAGGAGACCTCCAAGCGGATCAAGCGGCTGGGTGAGTCGTCGCAGGAGATTGGCGAAATCACCGAACTGATTTCGGACATTACCGAACAGACCAACGTGCTGGCGCTGAACGCGGCCATCCAGGCCGCCTCGGCTGGCGAGGCCGGCCGCGGCTTCTCGGTGGTGGCGGAAGAAGTGCAGCGGCTGGCCGAACGCTCCGCCGACGCGACGCGCCAGATCGCGGCGCTGGTGAAGACCATTCAGACCGACACCCAGGACGCGGTGGCGGCCATGGAGCACTCGACCCAGGACGTGGTGCGCGGCGCCACGCTGTCCGACGCGGCGGGTTCCGCGCTGGGTGACATCGACCGCGTGACGCGCGAACTGTCCTCGCTGATCGCCCACATCTCCTCGCAGGCCCGCTCGGAGGCCGAACAGGCGAACGTGGTGGCCGTGAACATCCAGCACATCTTCGCCGTGACCGAGCAGACCGGTGAGGGCACGCGCTCTACCGCCCAGATGGTTCACGAGCTCTCCCGCACCGCGCGCGAACTGCGCCAGTCGGTGGATCGATTCAAGATCGCCTGAACGGGGGCGACCCGACCTTCATGGAACAGCACCGCGACTCCCTCGGCACCGAGCCTTCCGGCGACGGCGACCTGACCGCCCTGGCCTGGGTGCACGAAGAGCTGCGGCGCAGCCTCGACACCGCCCACAAGTCCCTGCGCCGTCTCCTGCGCGAGGTGGAGCAGCGGTCCGGCGCGGCGCTGATGGAGGGGGGCAGCAGCCCCGCCGTGCACCAGGCCCGCACCTTGGTGCACCAGAGCGTGGGCGTGCTGGAGATGATCGGCCTGGACGCGCCCGCGCGCGGTCTGGGCGCCAGCGAGCGGCTGTTGCAGCGCTTGTCCGCGGGCCCGTCGGCGATCGATCCGGCGCTGGTGGCGGCTGTCGAGCGCATGTCCTTCGCGGTGCTCGACTACCTGGGCCGCCTGCTGGCGGGTCAGGCGGTGTCGCCGCTGGCGCTGTTCCCGGCCTACCGTGAGACCCTGCGACTCGCCGGGGCCGAACGCGTCCACCCGGCTGACCTGTGGTCGGCGCCGGACCCCGCGCCCCTGGCCGACCTGCCGGTCGAGGCCGCCCCGCTGGCGGTCAGTGATCCGCGCCTGCCGGCCGCGGTCGAGGCGTCGCTGCTCGATGCGATGCGAGGCCAGGTCGATGCCCAGGCCCGTCTGAGCCGGCTTTTCGCTGGCCTGGCCGCGGGCGCGCCGCCGTCCCACGCCCCGCTGTGGCAACTCGCCAGTGCCTTCTACGAGGCCCAGTCCTGGCGCGTGCTGCAGCCCGATGTCTATGCCCAGCGCCTGGGTTCTCGCCTGCTGGCGCAGCTGCGTGCCAGCGCCCACGGCGTCCAGGAGGTGCCGCAGCGCCTGCTGCAGGACCTCAGCTTCTTCTGTGCCCGCGCCCGCCGAGTGGACGGGCCGGGTGTCGCTCCCCGCCTGAGCCAGCTCCGCCAGGCCCTGGCGCTGCCGGTGCTGGCGGACGAGGACTACGAGGACAGCCCGCTGGGCCGTTTCGACCCCTCGCTGGTGCCGCAGGCACGCCGCCGCCTGGGGGCGTTCAAGGACATCTGGGCGGTGGCCGCTGCCGGTGATGTCGCGGTGCTGTCGGCCTGCGCCGAACAGGTGGCGCTGGTGGCCGAGTCCACTGGCCAGCTGTACCCGGGCGGCGACGCCCTGGGGTTGGCGCTGGTGCAGGCGGTGCAGCGTTGTGCCGCCAGTGGTCAGGCCCCCGAGCCCGAGCTGTCGATGGAGATGGCCACCACGCTGTTGTGCCTGGATGCCACGCTGGATGAGCTGGACCGGCCGGATCTGGCCAGCCGCATCGCCCGCCTCACCGAGCGGTTGCAGGCCTCACTGGCCGGCCAACCCTCGCCGCCGATCGAGCCCTGGATGGAGAGCCTCTACCGAGAGGTCTCCGATCGACAGACGATGGGCAGCGTGGTCCAGGAGCTGCGCGCGGCCCTGGCCGAGGTCGAGCAGCAGCTGGACCGCTTCCACCGCCACCGCGAAGAGCGTGAACTGCTGATCCCCGTGCCGGCGCAGCTGGCCACCATGCGCGGCGTGCTGAGCGTGCTGGGCCTGGGCCCGGCCGCCCAGGCGGTGCAGCGCATGCGCCAGGACGTCGACCGGGTGATCGCCGGCGACGCGTCCGACGACGAGGTGATCGCTCGCCTGGCGGACAACCTGGGCGTCATGTCGTTCCTGATCGACATGCTGGGCGTCCAACCCCACCTGGCGAAGTCGCTGTTCCATTTCGATGCCGACACGGGACGCTTCACCGCGGTGATGGGCCGTGGCATGCCGGGAACCGAAACCCGCTCCGCCCCGGACCCGCTGCGCGAGCGCACCCAGGCCGTGGTCGAGGGCCTGCACGCCGAGACCATCGACACCGCCGAGCTGGGCCGCGAGCTGGCCGTGCTCTCGCACCACGCCACCGCCGCCGACGAGGCCGGGCTGGCCCGGGCCGCGAGCGAGGCCCTGGCTGCACTGGAGCGCAGTGCGGACGATGCCGACGCCCGCGCCGACCTGGCCCAGGCCCTCGAAGCCGTCGCGGCCGAGCCGGCGCCCCTGGCCCCGGCGGCTGCGCCGTCGCCCGCGCCGCTGGACGACGACGAGGACATGCGTGAGGTCTTCTTCGAGGAGGCCGCCGAGGTCATGGAGCAGGCCCGCGAGTCACTCGATGCGCTGCGCCAGGACCCGAAGGACCTGGGCGCCATGACCGCGGTGCGGCGGGCGTTCCACACCCTCAAGGGCAGCTCGCGCATGGTGCACCTCAAGGCCTTTGGCGAAGCCGCCTGGGCCTGTGAACGCCTCTACAACACCCGTCTGGCGCTGGCGGAAGCCGAGGTCGATGCCGACCTGCAGGCCTTTTCCCGCTCGGTCCTGGATGAACTGCAGGACTGGACCGCCACGCTGGCCCGGCAGGGCGATGATGGCCCGCACGATGGGCTGTCGCTGATCGCCCGTGCGGATGCCCTGCGTCTGGGCGAGGCGACCGCGCTGACGTCCGGGCCCGTGTCACCGCTGGTTCAGGCCCCGGTGTCCGAGCCCGAGGCGGCCTTGGTGCCGGCCTCGACCGCCAGCCGCGAACCGGAGCCCCTCGCCCAGCCCGAGCCCGCGCTGGCGGAAGCCGTGGCGAGCGATGTCGGTGAGCCGACACCGGAGCCCGTCGCCCCCGCCCTGTCCGCTGCGGACCTGCCTGACCTCGAGCTTCCGGACCTGGCGTTGCCGGACCTGGAGCTGCCCGACCTGGCGTTGCCGGCCGACCCCGTGCCCGCCGCAGAAGCCACCGCACCGCTGGACCTGCCTCGCCTGAACCCGGCGACGGAGGCGTCCACGGACGCCCGGGCCGACCTGCCCGCGCTGGACTTCGAACTGGACCTGGACCTGGACGACGAGCCGGCGCCCAGCGCCTCGGACACCGGCCTCGGCTTGCTCGACCTGCCGCTGGACGAGCCCCTGGCCCCGTCCCCGATCCTGCCAGAGGCCGCGGAAGCGGTTGCCGCCCCTGCGGAAGCCCCGGCGACCGATCCGGTGGAGCCGCCCTCCTGGGATGAGACCCGCAGCGAGGCCCCGCCCGAGCTCCAGCCCGTGGCGCTGGATGTGGACCTGGACCTGATCGAGCAGCTGCCGGCGCCGCCGGCGCGCACCCTCACCCTGGTCCACAGCGCGCCGCCGCCGGCGCCGCTGGAGCCCGACGACGAGGCCGACCGTTACAAGGTCGTGGGCGCGCTGCGGGTGCCCATCGCCCTGTTCAACATCTACCTCAACGAGGCGGACGAGCAATCCCGCCGCCTGTGCACCGAGCTGGCCGAGTGGCAGCTGGAGCTCGACCGTCCGGTGGGCGAGGCCGCTGTCGCGCTGGCCCACTCCATGGCGGGCAACTCCGCCACGGTGGGTTATGCCGAGCTGTCCGGCCTGGCCAGGCGTCTGGAACACCAACTCGAGCACGCCCATGCCCGCGGCCGTGGCCAAGCGGCCGAGGCGCAGCTGTTCCAGGACGTGGCCGAGGAGATCCGTCGCCTGCTGCACCAGTTCGCCGCCGGCATCCTCAAGCCGGTCCCCGAGGAGTTGGAGGCCCGCCTGGCGGCCCATGAGCAGCAGGAACACGCGCTCGTCGCGCAGCAGGTGCATGCGATGGCCTCGGGACCCGTTGACCTGGACGAGGTGGCGCCGGCCGACGCGGGCGACACGGTGCTGGGCACGGTGCACTTCACACCGCTGGGCCAGTCCCCTGAGGACGAGGAGCGGCCCCTGACGCGCAGCTCGGCGGTCCGCTCCGGTGGCCTGGAGGGCCTGTCGGTGGCCGACGTCGACGCCATCGATGCCGTCGATCCCGAGCTGCTCGAGATCTTCCTCGAGGAGGCCCGGCAGCTGCTGCCCGAGCTGGCGGATCAGGTGCGCCTGTGGGCGGCCGAGCCCCAGGAGCCCGGGCGTGGCATTGCCGCGATGCGGGCGCTGCACACCCTCAAGGGTGGCGCTCGCCTGGCTGGCGCGATGCGCCTGGGCGAGATGGCCCACCGCTTGGAGACCGCGGTGGAGCGGCTGGCCGCGATCGGCCAGCCCGATGGCGCCAGCTTTGCCGCCCTCGAATCCAGCGTGGACACGCTGGACGAGGAACTGCAGCGCCTGGTCAGCGGCCCGGCGGCCGAC
Source organism: Hydrogenophaga intermedia (assembly GCA_943371055.1). Taxonomy (GTDB): domain Bacteria; phylum Pseudomonadota; class Gammaproteobacteria; order Burkholderiales; family Burkholderiaceae_C; genus Ideonella; species Ideonella intermedia_A. The sequence continues at coordinate 59,188 of CALRTJ020000021.1, forward strand.
GAGCCGCCTGCCCCGGATGCCGCGCCCCCGATGCCGCTGGAAGTCGCGCTGGCGCCGGTGCCCGATGCTGCGCCAGCCGCTGAGGCAGTGCCAGCCGCCGAGGCCGCGCCAGTGTCGCGCCGGGCCGTGGATGCCGCGGCCCCGACCTGGGACGAGCACCAGCCCGCGGTCGATTGGGCGGCCTTCTCCGCAGCGGTACCGGCGACGGAACGTGTCGAGGCCGCCGCCATCGACAGCCTGGCCGCTTCCAGCGGCATGGTGCGGGTGCGGGCGCAGGTGCTGGACCGCCTGGTCAGCCACGCCGGTGAGGTGGGGACGGCACGGGGCCGCATCGACGCCGAAGTCGGCCAGATGCGCACCCAGCTGCGCGAGCTGACGGACAACCTGGAGCGCCTGCGTCGCCAACTGCGCGACCTTGAGCTGCAGGCCGAAACCCAGATGGCTTCCCGCCTGGAAGCCGCCCGCCAGTCGCAGCAATCCTTCGATCCGCTCGAGATGGACCGCTTCACGCGGGTCCAGGAACTGACCCGGATGCTGACCGAGTCGGTCGGTGACGTGGGCACGGTGCAGCGCGGCCTGCAGCAGTCCCTGGCGGCCGCTGAAGACCAGCTGGCGGCCCAGTCGCGCCTGACGCGCGACCTGCAGGACGACCTGCTGCGCGCCCGCATGGTCGAGTTCGACACCGTGTCGGACCGTCTCTACCGCGTGGTTCGCCAGGCGGCCAAGGAGTCCGGCAAGCAGGTCCGCCTGAACATCACCGGCGGCCAGGTCGAGCTCGACCGCAGCGTGCTGGACCGCATGACGCCCTCGTTCGAGCACCTGCTGCGCAATGCGGTGGTGCACGGCATCGAGGCACCGGCCCTGCGCGAGGCCACCGGCAAGCCGGCCGCTGGCACCATCGAGATCCAGCTGCGCCCCTCCGGCAACGAGGTGCGCGTCGAGGTGCGCGACGATGGCGCCGGTCTGGACCTGGTCCGGATCGCCGAGCGCGCCCGGGTCGCCGGCCTGCTGGCCGAAGAAGACCGCCCGACCGAGGCCGACCTGGCCCAGCTGATCTTCCGTCCCGGCTTCTCCACCGCGGACCAGGTCACCGAGCTGGCCGGGCGCGGCATCGGCATGGACGTGGTCCGTTCCGAAGTTACCGCCATGGGCGGCCGGGTCGAGACCTCCAGCGCCAGCGGCCAAGGCACCGCCTTCCGCCTGGTGTTGCCGTTGACCACCGCGGTCACCCAGGTGGTGGCGGTGGATTGCGCCGGCTTCGTCAGCGCGGTGCCGTCGGTGCTGGTCGAACAGGTCCGTCGCGTGCCGGCGGCCGAGGTCCGGTCGGCCTATGCCAGCGGCGTGCTGCGCCAGGGCGACCGCGACCTGCCGTTCTTCTGGTTGGGCGGCCTGCTGGAGCAGACCGCCCGCGGGGTGGTCGAGGGCCGCACGGCTCAGGTGCTGGTGGTGCGCTCGGCCTCGCAGCGCGTGGCCGTGCACGTGGGCGAAGTCCTGGGCAACCAGGAAGTGGTGGTCAAGCACCTGGGCCCGCAGCTGTCACGCCTGCCGGGCCTGACCGGCATGTCCTTGCTGGCCGGCGGTCAGACCGTGCTGATCTACAACCCGGTGGCCCTGGCGGCGGTGTACGGCGAGGCAGCCCGCGAGCGCCTGCTGGCGTCCGCCGCCGAGAGCATGGTCACGCCCGAGCCGCAGCAGCCCGCGGCCGCTGCCCAGCCACAGGCCCCGCTGATCCTGGTCGTCGACGATTCGCTGACCGTGCGCCGGGTCACCCAGCGCCTGCTGCAGCGCGAGGGCTACCGCGTGGCCCTGGCCCGCGACGGCCTGGAAGCCCTCGAGGCCCTGGCGGCCGAGCGGCCCGCCCTGATGCTCAGCGACATCGAGATGCCGCGCATGGACGGCTTCGACCTTCTGCGCAACGTCCGCGCCGAGCCCCGCTGGGCCGACCTGCCGGTGGTCATGATCACCTCCCGCATCGCCGAGAAGCACCGTGACCATGCGCGTGAGCTGGGAGTAGACCATTACCTCGGCAAGCCCTACGATGAGGATGTGTTGCTGGACCTGTTGCGCCAGATGACGAGCCCCGAAGGGGTGTCGCCGGCCTGACGCGGCGCTCGCCCTTGCCAATGCCCCGACTGATCGACCGCATCATCCGCCTCACCTCGCTGCGCCAGCGCGAGGAGATGGACCTGTGCCTCGTCCAGGCCGGCATGGAGCGGGTCGGCGCCACCGAGGCCCAGCTGATCCGGTTGCTGGGCGATCCCGGAGATGAGCGCTGGCTGACGCCCTGCCGGATCGACCCGGCCGGCCAGGTCCATGTGGCCGATGTCTCCTGGATCGACCAGGGCGACCTCCCGCTGGTGGCCACCCAGCCGGATTGGCTGGAGTGCGTGCGGAAGGGGCAGGAACTGGCGCGGCCCACCGAGGGTGCGGCCGCGGCGGCGGACACCACCACCCTGATCCCCATCCGGGGCAGTGCGGGCATCGACGGGCTGCTCCGTCTGGTGTCGCCGCAGCCGCCCGGCGAGGACGCGCGCGCCGATGTGCGGGGTCTGGTGGAGATCTTCCACAACCAGGTGTGCATGCTCGACTACACCGAGAGCGACACCCTGACCGGTCTGCTCAACCGCAAGAGCTTCGACGACTCCTTCTACCGGGCCTCCGCACTGCCGCTGAGTCAGGTGGGCGAAGACCAGGAGCGGCGCCAGCGGGCCGCACAGCGCTACTGGCTGGGCGTGATCGACATCGACCACTTCAAGCAGGTCAATGACCAGCACGGCCACCTGATCGGCGACGAGGTCCTGCTGCTGCTGGCTCGGGTGATGCGCCAGACCTTCCGCCTGCTCGACCGGCTCTACCGCTTCGGTGGCGAGGAGTTCGTGGTGATGTTGCGCTGCCCGGACGAAGAGGGCGCGATGGCGGCGATGGAGCGCTTTCGGCAACGGGTGGAGTCGTACGCCTTTCCCCGGGTGAACCACGTGACCGTGAGCATCGGTTTCACCGACGTTCGCTCGGGTGACACACCGCCCGCCGCGGTCGAGCGCGCCGACCTGGCGGTCTACTACGCCAAGCACCATGGCCGCAACCAGGTCCGCTCGCACGCCGCCTTGCTGCGTGAGGGCGCCTTGGTCGACGTGACGCAGACCAGCGACGTCGAGTTCTTCTGACCCCGCCCCGTCCTCCGGGCGCGGTGTCAGCGGCTCAAGGGGACCTGCTGCCTCTTGCGGTGGCATAGCGCGCCAGCGTGCGTTGCCGCGCTTCGTCGTGGTCCACCACCGGCATGGGGTAGTCCACCCCCAGCCGCACCCCGGCCTCGACCAGCTCCAGCGGCTTGGCCTGCCAGGGCGCATGGACGGCCTTGGGGCCCAGCCTGGCCAGCTGCGGCAGGTAGCGCTTGATGAACTTGCCTTCGGCGTCGAACTTCTCGCTCTGGCTGACCGGGTTGAAGATCCGGAAGTAGGGCTGGGCATCGCAGCCCGTGCTGGCGGCCCATTGCCAGCCGCCGTTGTTGGCCGCCAGGTCGAAATCATTCAGGTGGAGCGCGAACCAGGCCTCGCCGCGGCGCCAGTCCAGCCCCAGGTCCTTGACCAGGAAGCTGGCCGTGACCATGCGCAGGCGGTTGTGCATGTAGCCGGTGCGGGCGAGCTGCAGCATGGCCGCGTCGACCAGCGGGTAGCCGGTGCGGCCCTCGCACCAGGCGGCGAACAGCGCGTCGGCGTGCCTGCCGTGGTCCCAATGGATGGCGTCGTACTCGGCCCGGAAGGCGTGGCCAACCACCCGCGGGTGGTGGTGCAGGATCTGGTGATAGAAGTCGCGCCAGATCAGCTCGGACAGCCAGACCTCGGCGCCGCGTGAGCCGCCCTGCATCCGGTGCCAGGCCTCCCGGGCCAGTCGTCGCACCGACACCGTGCCGAAACGCAGGTGAGGGCTGAGGTAGCTCGGTCCCTTGACGGCCGGGAAGTCGCGGGCGTGGTCATAGCGGTCGATCCGGGCCAGGAAGTCGTCCAGCAGGGCCTGCGCCCCGGCGCTGCCCGGCGGCAGCTTCATCGCCGCCAGGTCCATGGCCTCGAAGCCGATCGCCTCCAGCGGCGGCACGCCAGGCTCGCCCAGCGCGTCGGGCCAAGGGGCCAGCGCGCCGGCATGGCGCTCCACCGGCCAGGCCCGCAGGTAGAACTCGTCGACCTTTCGCAACCAGGCGTTCTTGTAGGGCGTGAAGACGCTGTAGGCGGTGCCGGACCCCGTCATCACCTCGGCGCGCTCGAACACCACATGGTCCTTGACGGTGTGCAGCACCACGCCGTGGTCGGCCAGCCGGCCCAGCACCGCGGCATCGCGGGCCAGGGCGGCGGGCTCGTCGTCGTGGCTGGCGTAGACCGCCTGCACCCGCAGCTGGTCCGCCAGCCGGGGCACCTCGTCCACGGCCCGGCCGTGCCGCACGACCAGGCGAACGTGGTCGGTGCCGTGCTGCTGGCCCAGGGCCTGCAGTCGGGCGTCGAGGTCGACCAGGCTCTCCCGAATGAAGGCGACCCGGCGGTCGGCACGCGGCAAGGCGGCCAGGATGTCGGTGTCGAACACGAACACGCAGTGCACCCGCCGGGCGGCGCGGCAGGCGGCGTACAGGGCGGCATGGTCCTCGGCGCGCAGGTCGCGCCGGAACCAGACCAGTGCGTGGTCCAGTGGCTTGTCCATGGGGCAAGTGTCGCAGTTGGCAGGCCACCCCGGCGGACGCCCTGAAATAGAATGGCGCATGTCCGCGGATGGCATCGACCTCACCCACCAGTTTCTGATCGCCATGCCGGGCATGCTCGACCACCACTTCGCGGGTTCGGTCGTCTACCTGTGCGAGCACAACGCCCAGGGCGCGCTCGGTCTGGTGATCAACAAGCCCACCGACCTGACGCTGGGCGAGCTCTTCGACAAGATCGACCTCAGTCTGGGTGAATCCCCCCTGGCGGCCCAGCCGGTGTTCTTCGGCGGCCCGGTGCAGACCGAGCGTGGTTTCGTCCTGCACGAGCCCGCCGACGCCGGGGGCCCGGTCTGGTCGTCCACCCTGCGCGTGCCCGGGGGCCTGGCCATGACCACCAGCAAGGACGTGCTCGAGGCCCTGGCCGACGGCCGCGGCCCGCAGCGGCTGCTGGTCACCCTGGGCTACAGCGGCTGGAGCGCCGGCCAGCTCGAGGACGAGATCGGCCGCAACGGCTGGCTGACCGTCGCCGCCGACCCGTCGGTGGTCTTCGACACCCCGGTGGAGCAGCGCTACCTGCGCGCCCTGGCGCTGCTGGGCATCGACCCGCGCATGCTCTCCCAGGAAGCGGGGCACGCGTGAGCGCCAGCAGCGCTTCCTCTCCCGCGGTCACCGGCTCCAGCTTTCTCGCTTTCGATTTCGGCCTGAAGCGGGTCGGCGTGGCCACCGGCAGCACTTGGCTGCGCCAAGGCCAGCCGCTGCGCACCATCGCCGCCGATGGCGACGCCCGCTTCGCCGCCATCGCCGCCCTGATCCAGGAGTGGCGGCCCGATGCGCTGGTGGTGGGCGTGCCCTTCCACCCGGATGGGGCCGAACACGACAATACCCGCCGCGCGCGCCGCTTCGCCCGCCAGTTGCACGGCCGATTCCGGCTGACGGTGCACGAGGTGGACGAGCGCTACACCACCACCGAGGCCCTGGCCGCCGGGGCGGCCGATGCGGACGCCGCTTCGGCCGCGATCATCCTCGAACAATTCTTCCGGGAACACCTGCCATGAGCACCATCACCCTCGACGCCGCCGCGCTCTACGCCGAGCTGCTGGCCGGCGTGCGCCCGCTGCTGCGGCCCGACACCTCGCTGGTCGGGGTCTGGTCGGGGGGCGCCTGGCTGGCCGAGCGCCTGCAGGCCGACCTCGGTCTGGCCGGCAAGCACGGCGTGATCAGCAGCGCGCTGCACCGCGACGACTTCGGCGCCCGCGGCCTGTCCGCCACCACCGACGCCACCCAGCTGCCCTTCTCGATCGACGGCCGCCACATCCTGCTGCTCGACGACGTGCTCTACACCGGCCGCACCATCCGCGCCGTCATCAACGAGCTGTTCGACTTCGGCCGCCCGGCCAGCGTCACCCTGGCGGTGCTGGTGGACCGCGGCGGGCGCGAGCTCCCGATCCAGCCGGCCTTCGCCGCCGCGCGCGTGGCCCTGCCGGCCAGCCAGAGCCTGCGCCTGGCCCGCACCGAGGCCGGCGAGCTGACCTTCACCCTCAAGAACAAGGAGCAGTGACGCCCATGCTCTCCAAGCGCAACCCGCAGCTCAACGCCCATGGCGAGCTGATCCACCTGCTCTCGATCGAGGGCCTGCCCAAGGCCGTGCTGACGCACATCCTGGACACCGCCGGCACCTTCCTGTCGGTCAACGACCGCGAGGTCAAGAAGGTGCCCCTGCTGCGCGGCAAGAGCGTGTTCAACCTGTTCTTCGAGAACAGCACCCGCACCCGCACCACCTTCGAGATCGCCGCCAAGCGCCTGTCGGCCGACGTGATCAACCTGGACATCGCCAAGTCCAGCGCCTCCAAGGGCGAGAGCCTGCTCGACACCATCGCCAACCTCAGCGCGATGCACGCCGACATGTTCGTGGTGCGCCACTCCGAGTCCGGCGCGCCCTACCTGATCGCCCAGCACTGCGCCCCGCACGTGCACGTGGTCAACGCCGGCGACGGCCGCCACGCGCACCCGACGCAGGGCCTGCTGGACATGTACACGATCCGGCACTTCAAGAAGGACTTCACGCAGCTCAGCGTGGCCATCGTCGGCGACATCGTGCACAGCCGCGTCGCCCGATCGGACATCCACGCGCTGACCACCCTGGGTGTGCCCGACATCCGGGCCGTCGGCCCCAAGACCCTGGTGCCGGGCGACCTGGCCCAGATGGGCGTGCGGGTCTGCCACGACATGGCCGACGGCATCCGCGGTGCCGACGTCATCATCATGCTGCGCCTGCAGAACGAGCGCATGAGCGGCGGCATGCTGCCCAGCGCCGGCGAGTACTTCAAGCACTACGGCCTGACGCCCGAGAAGCTGGCGCTGGCCAAGCCCGACTGCATCGTGATGCACCCGGGCCCGATCAACCGCGGCGTCGAGATCGACTCGCACGTCGCCGACGGCAGCCACAGCGTGATCCTGCCGCAGGTCACCTTCGGCATCGCCGTGCGCATGGCCGTGATGTCGATCATCGCAGGGAACGAAGCATGAAGATCCTGATCCAGGGCGGTCGCGTGATCGACCCCGCCACCGGCCGCGACGAGGTGGCCGACATCACCGTGGCCGCCGGCCGCATCACCGCCATCGGCCAGGTGCCCGCCGGCTTCGAGCCTGCCCGCACCATCGACGCCGCCGGCTGCGTGGTTGCGCCGGGCCTGGTGGACCTGGCCGCGCGCCTGCGCGAGCCGGGGCACGAGCACGAGGGCATGCTCGAGAGCGAGCTCAACGCCGCGGCCGCCGGCGGCGTGACCAGCCTGGTCTGCCCGCCGGACACCGACCCGGCGTTGGACGAGCCGGGCCTGGTGGACATGCTCAAGTTCCGGGCCCGCAAGCTGTCGCTGTGCCGCCTGTTCCCGCTGGGCGCGCTGACCCGCGGCCTGAAGGGCGAGTCCCTGACCGAGATGGCCGAGCTCACCGAGAGCGGCTGCGTCGGCTTCTCGCAGGCCGAGGTGCCGGTCAAGGACACCCTGGTGCTGCAGCGCGCGCTGCAGTACGCCGCCACCTACGGCTACACCGTGTGGCTGCGCCCGCAGGACGGCTGGCTGGGCAAGGGCGTGGCCGCCAGTGGCGCCATCGCCACCCGCCTGGGCCTGTCGGGCGTGCCGGTGGCCGCCGAGACCATCGCCCTGCACACCATTTTCGAGCTCATGCGCAGCACCGGCGCGCGGGTTCACCTGTGCCGCCTGTCCAGCGCCGCCGGGGTCGAACTGGTGCGCCGCGCCAAGGCCGAGGGCCTGAAGGTGACCGCCGACGTCAGTGTCAACTCGCTGCACCTGACCGACATGGACATCGGCTTCTTCAACCCGGCCATGCGCCTGACCCCGCCGCTGCGCCAGCAGGCCGACCGCGCCGCGCTGCGCGCCGCGCTGGCCGATGGAACGATCGACGCGCTGGTGTCCGACCACAACCCGGTGGACGCCGACGCCAAGAACCTGCCCTTCGGCGAGGCCGACCCCGGCGCCACCGGGCTGGAGTTGCTGCTCAGCCTGGCGCTCAAGTGGGGCCAGGACGAAGGCCTGGGACTGCCCCAGACCCTGGAGCGCATCACCAGCCGCCCGGTGGCGGTGCTGGGCGACGCCCTGGGCTCGCTGTCGGGCAGTGCCGGTCGCCTGACCGAAGGCGGCGTGGCCGACCTGTGCGTCTTCGATCCGTCCACCGTGTGGCAGGTCGAGCCCGGCGCGCTCAAGAGCCAGGGCAAGCACACGCCCTTCGACTTCGCCACCAGCGGCACCGCGCTGCCGGGCCGCGTGCGCGCCACCCTCGTGGCCGGCACCGTGGCCTATCAGGCCGGCTGATGGGTGCACTGCGTGCGTTGGGCCGCATCGGCGGCCTGGCGCTGCACCTGGTGCATGGGCTGCTGATGATGGCCTGGCTGTGGCCGCGCCTGGACGAGGCCGGTCGTCAGGCCCGCATCCGGTGGTGGAGTGGCAAGCTGCTGCGCCGTGCCGGCTTGGCGGTGGCGGTGCACGGCCAGCCGCGCCCCGGTGGCGCGCTGGTGGTGGCCAACCACGTGAGCTGGCTGGACATCGCCGCCATCCACGCCGCCTGCCCGCAGGCGCGTTTCGTCTCCAAGGCCGATGTCAAGCGTTGGCCGCTGCTGGGCTGGCTCATCGCCGGCGCAGGAACCCTGTTCATCGAGCGTGAACGCAAGCGCGACGCGATGCGCATGGTGCACGAGATGGCCGCCGCCCTGCAGCGCCACGAGACGGTGGCGGTGTTCCCCGAAGGCACCACCGGCGCCGGTCCGCAGGTGCTGCCCTTCCATGCCAACCTGCTGCAGGCGGCGATCGCGGTCGAGGCGCCGATCCAGCCGGTGGTGATCCGCTTCTCGGAGCCGGGTCAGCGCTTCTCTTGGGCTGCCCAGTACATCGGCGACACCACGCTGATCCAGTCGATCTGGCGCGTGCTCAGCGCGCGCGGCCTGAGGGTGGACGTGCGTTTCCTGCCCCCGCAGGGCAGTGCCCACGCCGACCGCCGCGCACTGGCGGCGCACCTGCAGGCCGAGATCCAGGCGGCGCTGGACCAGCAGACTGGCTGAGCGGCCCGGGCCGGGAAAGGCTGACGGCCGCGATGGCCGTCAGCCGTCGCCCATCAGGCCTTCTTGCCCTGGGCGGCCACCGCGGCGGCAGCGGCGGCTGCAGCGGCCGCGTCGCCCAGGTAGTAGCTCTTGATCGGCTTGAGGTCGGCGTCCAGCTCGTAGACCAGCGGGATGCCGTTGGGGATGTTGACGCCGACGATGTCGTTGTCGCCGATGTTGTCCAGGTACTTGACCAGGGCGCGGATCGAGTTGCCGTGGGCGGCGAGCACGATGCGCTGGCCCGACTGGATCGCCGGGGCGAGCACCTCGTTCCAGCACGGCAGCACGCGGGCCACGGTGTCCTTCAGGCACTCGGTCAGGGGCACGGCGTCGGCGGGCAGCTTGGCGTAGCGCGGGTCCTGGCGCTGGCCGCGGGGGTCGTCGGCCTCCAGGGCGGGCGGCGGGGTGTCATAGCTGCGGCGCCACACCAGCACCTGCTCGTCGCCGTACTGCTTGGCCATGTCGGCCTTGTTCAGGCCCTGCAGGCCGCCGTAGTGGCGCTCGTTCAGGCGCCAGTCCTTGACCACCGGCAGCCAGCTGCGGTCCATCGCGTCGAGCACGTGGTTCAGGGTGTGGATCGCGCGCTTGAGCACCGAGGTGTAGGCCACGTCGAACTCGTAGCCTTCGGCCTTCAGCAGTTGGCCGGCCGACAGGGCCTGCGAGACGCCGGTGGGGGTGAGCTCCACGTCGGTCCAGCCGGTGAAACGGTTTTCCAGGTTCCAGGTCGATTCGCCGTGGCGGATCAGGACGAGCTTGTACATGGTGACGGGCCGCGGCCGCGAAGGCCGATCGCTGCTGGGTGAAACCTCAAATTCTATAATCCGCGCCCTGACTGAAACCTTTTGCTGAAGGCGCCCAACGTGCAATTCGTGATCGAGAACTGGCTGCTCATCCTCGCGGCCCTGGTGTCTGGCGGCCTGCTGCTGTGGCCGTCGCTGCGTGGCGGCGGCAGCGGCATCTCCCCCGCCGAGGCGGTGCGCCTCATGAACCACGCCAAGGCGGTGGTGATCGATGTCTGCGAGCCGGCCGAGTTTGCCGCCGGCCACATCGGTGGCGCCCGCAGCGTGCCGCTGGGTGGCCTGGCCGAGGCCAAGGGCCTGCCGAGCAACAAGGCGCTGCCGCTGGTGGTCGTCTGCGCCGCGGGTGTCCGGGCCCAGCGCGCCGCGGGCGTGCTGCAGAAGCTCGGCTACGAGGACGTCAAGGTCCTGGCCGGCGGCATGCGCGCCTGGCGCGAGGCCAGCCTGCCGGTCGAGACCGGCGCGAAGGCCTGATGCCGCGATGACCCGCCCGGGCGCAGCGTCTTTGGCCTGCGCCCACAATGAACTCCGGATCCACAGCCTCTGACGCGCGCGCCATGAACAAGGTCACGATGTACACCACCCAGGTCTGCCCCTACTGCATCCGGGCCAAGTCCCTGCTGCAGCAGCGCGGGGTGACCCAGATCGACGAGGTCCGGGTGGACCTGGACCCGGCGCAGCGCGAGCACATGATGGCCGTGACCGGCCGCCGCACCGTGCCGCAGATCTTCATCGGCGAGACCCATGTCGGTGGCTGCGACGACCTGATGGCGCTGGACCAGCGCGGCGGCCTGATGCCGCTGCTGCAGGGCGCCTGATCCGCACGGGAACCGTCTCCCGCGCAGGCTAAACTCGACGTTTGGCCCGCCGCCATCCCGGCGCGCGGGCCTTTTTCGTTTCTGAAAGCCCCACCATGGCCGAGCAAGACCAGACCCCCGTGTTCCAGCTGCAGCGCATGTACCTGAAGGACCTGTCGCTGGAGCAGCCCAACTCGCCCCAGATCCTCCTGGAGCAGCAGCAGCCCCAGGTCGACATCCAGCTGGGCATGGGCGCCGAGCCGATCGCCGACGGCGTGATCGAGGTCACCGTGACCGCCACCGTCACCACCAAGATCGGCGAGCGCACCCTGTTCCTGGTCGAGGCCAAGCAGGCCGGCATCTTCGAGATCCGCAACATCCCGGACGAGCAGGTCCAGGGCATCGTCGGCGTGGTCTGCCCGCAGATGATCTACCCCTACCTGCGCGCCATCGTGTCGGATGTCTGCACCCGGGCCGGCTTCCCGCCGATCCTGCTGGCCGAAGTGAACTTCCAGGCCATGTTCGAGGCCCAGCAGCAGGCCGCGGCCGGCCAGGGCGCCGACCTGTCGGTCAACTGACCTGACCATGCGCCTGGGCATCCTGGGCGCCGGTGCCTGGGGCACGGCGCTGGCCATCGCCGCCGCGAGGCGGCACGAGGTGCGGCTGTGGGCGCGTGACGCGTCCCAGGCCGCCGAGATGCAGGCTGCTCGCCGCAATGCGCGCTACCTGCCCGATTCGGCCTGGCCCGACGAGCTCCACGCCAGTGCCGACCTGGACGCGGTGATCGCGCACGGCCAGGACCTGCTGGTCATCGCCACCCCGATGGCGGGCCTGCGCGGCATGCTCGCACGGCTGCCCGCCGGCGCGCCGGTGCTGTGGCTCTGCAAGGGCTTCGAGGCCGGCTCCGGTCGCCTGGGTCACCAGATCGCGGCCGAGGTCGCGCCGGCGCTGCATGCCGGCGTGCTGTCAGGCCCCAGCTTTGCCCAGGAAGTGGCCGCCGGGCTGCCCACCGCCCTGGTGGCGGCCAGCACCGACCCGGCCGTGCCCGAGCGCGCGGTGCAGGCCTTCCACGGTGGTGCGCTGCGCGTCTACACCTCCGCCGACCCGGTCGGCGTCGAGGTGGGCGGTGCGGTCAAGAACGTGCTGGCCATCGCCACCGGGGTGTGCGACGGCCTCGGCCTGGGCCTGAATGCCCGCGCCGCCCTGATCACCCGCGGCCTGGCCGAGATGAGCCGCCTGGGGGTGGCCATGGGCGCGCAGCCCGACACCTTCACCGGACTGACCGGCCTGGGTGACCTGGTGCTCACCGCCACCGGCGACCTCTCCCGCAACCGCCGCGTCGGCCTGCTGCTGGCCGAGGGCCTGGCCCTGCCGGATGTGCTGCAGCGCCTGGGCCATGTGGCCGAAGGCGTCTACAGCGCGGCCACGGTGGATGCCAAGGCCACCGAGCTGGGTGTGGAGATGCCGCTGACCCGCGCCGTGACCACCCTGCTGTCGGGCCGCGCCAGCGCCCGCGAAGTGGTCGAGGCGCTGCTGCGTCGCGAGGCCAAGCCCGAGAACCGCTGAGCCGCGCCGTGGTCCGGGGCGCCTCAGGCGCCGCCAGCGTAGCCGTTCTGCCGCCAGGCCTCGAACACCGTCACCGCCACCGCGTTGCTCAGGTTGAGGCTGCGCTGGTCGGGGCGCATCGGCAAGCGCACGCGTTGCGCCTCGGGAAAGCGCTCCCGCAGCGCCGGCGGCAGGCCGGCGCTCTCGGCCCCGAACACGAACACGTCGCCCGGCTGCCAGCGGCCCTCGCCCAGGGGGCGCGAGCCGCGGGTGGTGAAGGCGAAGCAGCGCGTGGGGTCGGGGCGCTCGGCCTCGACGAAGGCGTCCCAGCTGGCGTGGCGTCGTACCGGCGCGTACTCGTGGTAATCCAGGCCGGCGCGCCGCAGCAGCTTGTCGTCCATCGAGAAGCCCAGGGGCTCGATCAGGTGCAAGGCGCAGCCGGTGTTGGCGGCCAGGCGGATCACGTTGCCCGTGTTGGGCGGGATCTCGGGGTGCACGAGGACGATGCGGAACATCGCGCGATTGTCGCCGCCCCAGCCGTTCTCATTCCGGCGTGCGCGCCAGCAGCCACAGCGTGATGCCGGACACCCCGGCCTCGCGCAATGCCTGGCTGGCGGCCGCGGCGCTGGCCCCGGTGGTCATCACGTCGTCCACCAGCGCCACCTGGCGCCCGGCCAGCAGGCGTGCCGCGCCCGGCGCCGGAGCGAAGGCCCCGCGCAGGTTGGCCAGCCGGGCCTCGCGGTCCAGCCCGGCCTGGTGCGGTGTGTCACGCCAGCGCAGCAGCAGATCGCTCCGCGCGCGGCGGTCCACGGTCCGGGCCAGCAGGGCCGCGTGGTCGAAGCCACGCTCTCGCAGGCGCGCAGCGCTGGCCGGCATCGACAGCACCAGCTCCACCCCGCCGGGGTCCAGGCGTGCGCGCAGCAGACCGGCCAGGGCCGGTGTGAGCGACAGGTCGCCGGCATACTTCCAGCGCGAGATCAGACCGGACCAGGGAAAGCGGTAGTCCAGCGCCGCCACGGCCGCATCGAAAGGCGGCGGACGCACCAGGCAGGCGCCGCAACGCCGCGCGCCGTCGGGCAGCGGCAAGGCGCAGGTGACGCAGCGGTGGACGAGGGGGGCGAACCTTGCCCGGCAGGCGGTGCAGGGGCGCTCGTCGCTCCACTGGCCGCAGACGGCGCAGCTGGAAGGCCAGCGCGGTGAACGCCAGGGCAGGGCGCGCAACAGCCCTGCGGGGGCGGATGGCGGCATCGGCTCAATATACTGCCGCGCCATGAGCGCCACCCCCCCCACGCCCGAGCGGGCCCTGGACCCCAGGGCCGCAGGGCGCATCGCCGCGCGGCTTGCCGCCACCCCCGAGGCGCCCTGGCTGCACGCCGAATCCGCCCGGCGCATGGCCGACCGCCTCGCGGTGTTCCGCCAGCCGCCGCGCCGCATCGCCGACCTCTCCGGCGCCAGTGGCGGCCCGGCCGAACTGCTGGCCAAGGCCTGCCCGGGCGCCCGGGTCGAGCGCTCCGGGCAGGCCGCCACACGCCCCTGGTGGCAGCGCCTGGTGCGTTCGGCGCAGCCGGTGCGCTTCGAGGACGGACAGGCCGATCTGGTGTGGTCGGTGATGATGCTGCACTGGGCGCCGGACCCGCCGCAGGCCCTGCGCGACTGGCGCCAGCTGCTGGCGCCCGAGGGCTCGCTGCTGTTCACCACCTTGGGCCCGGGCACGCTCACGGGCTTGCGCGCGCTCTACCAGGCGGCGGGCTGGGGCTCGCCGATGGCTCCCTTGGTGGACATGCACGACCTGGGCGACATGCTGGTGGCCGCCGGCTATGAAGGCCCGGTGATGGACCAGGAAACGTTGACCCTGAGCTGGTCCAGCCCCGAGGCGGCCCTGGCCGAACTGCGCGATCTGGGCGCCAACGCCGACCCGGCCCGCTTCGCCGGCCTGCGCACGCCGCGCTGGCGCCAGCGCCTGTTGCAGGCCCTGGGGGCGCAGGTCGATGCCGCGGGCCGGGTGGCGCTGTCCTTCGAGATCGTCTATGGCCACGCCGTGCGCGGTGCCGACCGCGGACCGGCGGTGAGCGCCGAGACCCGTGTCGGACTGGACGAGATGAGCGCGATGCTCAAGCGCCGACCGGCGCGTTGAGCCTGGGCCCCGAGGGCTGACCCGTCAGCCCCAGCGCGCAACCCGATGGCGGGCCAGCACGTCCACCACCACCGCCACCATCAGCGCCGCCCCGGCGCTGTGCAGCAGCGCGCCCAGCAAGGGCCACTGCAGAACCACGTTGGACAGCCCGGTGGCCAGTTGGGCCAGCAACAGCAGCGCCAGCAGCACGCCGTGGCGCCGCCAGGCGGCCTCGGGCCACAGGCGCCAGGCCAGCAGGCCCGACAGACTGGCGGCCACCAGGGCGAACAGGCGGTGGGTCCAGTGGATCGCCACCAGCGCCTCGTGGCTCAGGAAGCCGCCATGACCGGCGCGGCCGAGCTCGCGCAGCAGCGTGAAGCCCTGCGACCAGTCGCCCTGAGGCCACCACTGCCCGTTGCAGGTCGGGAAACCCTGGCAGGCCAGGACCGCGTAGTTGGTGCTGACCCAGCCGCCCAACGCCACCTGGACCGTCAAGGCGGCCAGGGTGGCGATGGCCAGCCCCGGTCGGCCGGGCCTCAGGCGTCGGGCGCGGCCGGCATCGAAGCTGGCCCGCTGCCAGGCCAGCAGGGCCAGCAGCACCATGGCGCCGAGCAGGTGCAGCGTGACGATGGCCGGGTAGAGCTTGAGGGTGACGGTGTAGCGACCGAACAGCCCTTGCAGCACCACCCAGCACAGGGTCAGTGCCGCCCAGGCGGGCGAGTGCGGCAGCACGCGGCGATGGCGCCAGGCGGCCGCGGCCCCCACCGCGATCAGCAGGCCGACCACCATCGCCAGGTAGCGATGCACCATCTCGATCCACGCCTTGCCCCAGGTGACCGGGCCGTCGGGCCGCAGCGCCTGCTCGGCGTGGATCTCGGCGCGGGCCGCCAGCGGGCTGGCTTCGCCGTAGCAGCCGGGCCAGTCGGGGCAGCCCAGACCGGCGTCGCTGAGCCGCGTGAACACGCCGAACACGATCAGGTCGAAAGTCAGGAACAGCGTCAGGCCGGTGAGCATCGCCAGCCGGTGCCGCGGCGGTGCGCCCCGCGAACGCAGCAACCAACCGCCCAGCGGCAGGGCGGCCAGGGCCGTGGCCAGGAGGGCCAGGCGGAGGAGCGCGGCGGGATCGGTCGCCATCGTGCAAGCTGTGGTGCGGGTCAGACGCCCGGGGGGGCAGGGTATGCCCTGGGCACGGACGCGCGGGGTGGAGGCGGCGGCGATTGTCTCCCCGGTGAGAAGCGTGCAAGAGGTCCGCTCCATCAGGACAAATGCTGAGGCGCGTGCGTTTGTCAGCGAGGGGCTTGACCGCTAGCATCGGCCGACAGGCTGCTGGTTGACTTTCCGCAATCCGGCAGCCACGCCGCGACCCCACCCACCGGACCGGCCCCACAGAGGGCTGGCGCACCACAGGAGACCACATGTCGCACGACGTCGGCGCCGTCCACGGCCACCACGAAGGCCACCACGATGACCACCACGGAGGTCACTGGGAGTGGAGCGTGTATCCGTTCCTGGCGAGCGTCGGCATCTTCGCGCTGGCGCTGGCCTTCAGCTTCCACTTCGTCTATCACAGCAGTCTGTTGGCCGCGCTGGCGCTGGGTGTGGGGGTGGTGCTGGTGTTGGCGGGCATCGTGGGTTGGACCTACGAGGCCATGGGCCACGGCGAGGGCCTGTCCTACGGCGCGATGGGCTGGTTCATCGTGGCCGAGGCGATGATCTTCGTCTCGTTCTTCGCCATGTACTGGTTCGCGCGGCTCAACATGCCGAGTTGGCCGCCCGAGAACACGCCCCACATCGACACCGTTCTGCCGATGGTCATGACCGTGGTGCTGGTCGCGTCGTCGTTCACCATCCACCATGCCGAGGCGCTGCTGCACCATGGCGACCAGGCCGGCTCGCGTCTGTGGGTGCTGATCACCGTGGTCCTGGGCGCCACCTTCCTGGGCATGTCGGCCTGGGAATGGAACCACCTGATCCATGGCGGATTCGTGCCGGGAACCAACATCTTCAGCACCGCCTTCTTCTCGATCACCGGCTTCCACGGCGGCCACGTGATCGTCGGCCTGTCGATCTTCCTGGCCGGTCTGCCGGCGGCCTTCCGCGGCCAGGCCGATCTGGGCTTCCTGCGCACGGCCGGCCTGTACTGGCACTTCGTCGACATCATCTGGTTCTTCGTCGTCTCGCAGATCTACCTCTGGTGAGGCAGGACGCCCCGGCGCGGGAGCGATGACGATGCGAAGCCTGGTGTTCTGGCTGCTGGCGCTGGCGACCGGTGCGTCGCTGGCGGTCGGCCGTCCGCCCGACCCTGAGCGCACCCAGATCGACCCGGCGGTCACCCGGATCGACGAGGTGACGCACCTGGGGCGTCCGATGGACCGCGGGGTGGCGCTGCTGGACGAGCAGGGGCGCCGCTTCACGCTGGGTGAACAACTGGGCAAGCCCACCATCCTGGTGCTGTCCTACTACGGCTGCGATGGCAGTTGCCCGACGATCAACCGCAACCTGGCGCAGGCGCTGCCCGAGGTCCCGCGATTCCGGCCGGGCCGTGACTACCAGGTGCTGACGGTGTCGTTCGACCGGCAGGACGACCCGGCGCGCGCGGCCGCCTTCGTGCAGCAGCTGCGCACCGAGGTCCCCGGAGCCGGCGAGGGCTGGCGCTTCGCCGTGCTGGCCGACCCGGCGCCCGACGCCACCGAGCGCTTCGCGGCGCAGGTCGGCTTCCGCTTCTTCTGGTCTCGAGCCGACAAGACCTTCCTGCACCCCAACGTGCTGGTCTTCCTGACGCCGGATGGTCGGGTGGCCCGCTACATCTACGGAACCCGGATGGACCCGCAAACCCTGCAGCTGGCGCTGATCGATGCCGACTGGGGCCGCATCAGCGAGTCGGGCCAGGCCATCTTCGACATGGTCACCGGCGCCTGCTTTTCCTACAACTACTCAGAGGGGCGCTACCAGCCCAACTACGCGCTGCTGGCCGGCGTGGGGTCGCTCCTCCTTGGCCTGAGCCTGATGGGCCTGGGCTTTTGGGCCTACCGAAGAAAACCAGCCAGGAGACCTGTGCATGCACCCTGAGACCCACCCCACCCCGGCGTGGCGCCGTGGCCGAGCCTTGGCCGCGGGCCTGGCCTGCGCGCTGCTGGCGGCGCCCGCGCTGGCCTACGAGGCCAAGACGGCCGCACCGGGCGTGATCAACGACCCGGCGGTCGGCTATGACAAGCTCTGGCACGAGGTCCTGATCGACATCACCGTCATCGGCGTCGCCTTCGCGCTGGTGATGGCCTGGTTCCTGGTCAAGTACCGCCAGAAGAAGCCGGGGGACGTGGGCACCGCGCCCAAGCTCAGCACCGCCGCCATGGTCGGCTGGGCGGTGATCCCGATCTTCCTGTTCCTCTCGGATGACCTGTTCCTGGCGGCCAATGGCTGGAAGCTCTGGAACGACTACCGCGACGTGCCCGCCGACCGCCTCGAGGTCAAGCTCGAGTCGGGCATGTACAGCTGGGACTACACCTACCCCAACGGGGTGCAGTCGCAGAACGTGCTGCGGGTGCCGGTGGGCAAGCCGGTGATGCTGCGCATGACCAGCCGCGACACCCTGCACAGCCACTTCATTCCCGATTTCCGGGTCAAGGAAGACTCGATGCCGGGCCGGATCACCTACCTGTGGTTCTACCCCAAGGCCCCCGGGGAACACATCGTCACCTGCGCGGAGTATTGCGGCGTGATGCACGGCTACATGGCCGGCAAGCTCATCGTGCTGCCCGAAGCCGACTACAAGGCCTGGATGGATGCGGAAGCCGCCAAGCAGCCCGCCGCCGCCAAGCCGGCCTGAAGAAGAAGGAGTCACGAACGTGAACTTGAAGGAATGGCTCTTCACGACCGACCACAAGCGGGTCGGCATCCTGTACCTGATCGGCTCGATCCTGGCCTTCGGCGTCGCGGGCATCGCGGCGATGCTCATGCGCATCGAGCTCTCGCAGCTCGGCCCGACGCTGACCAGCAACCCCTCGCAGTACAACGTCTGGCTCTACACCCACGGCGCGGTGATGATCCTGGGCTTCCAGATCCCGGCGCTGACCGGCTTCTTCGCGAACTACTGCATCCCGCTGATGATCGGCGCCAAGGACGTGGCCTTCCCGCGCGTCAACGCGCTGTCGGTCTGGCTGTTCTACATCGGCCTGCTGCTGGCGCTGCTGACCTTCGTGGTGCCGGACCCGCCCGATGTGATGTGGACCGGCTACCCCCCGTACTCCACCATCACCACCGGCAACACCGCGCTCTACACCTTCACGGTGCTGATCCTGGGCTTCGCCTCGATCATCGGTGGCGTCAACTTCCTGACCACGGTGGCCTACATGCGGGCCCCGGGCCTGAAGTGGAGCAACCTCAACGTCTTCGTGTGGTGCACCCTGGGCGCCTTCGTGCTGCAGCTGATCTTCGTGCCGGTGCTGGGCACCGCGGTGACGCTGCTGAGCTTCGACAAGTACCTGGGCACGCACTTCTTCGACCCGACCGCGGGCGGTGACGTGCTGACCTACCAGAACCTGTTCTGGTTCTATTCGCACCCGGCGGTGTACGTGATCTTCATGCCCTTCTTCGGCGTGGTGTTCGAGATCATCGCCACCTTCGCCCGCAACCGCGTGTTCAACCTGAAGGTCGCGCTGTGGGGCGGCATCGGCGGCATCGTCGTGCTGTCGGGCACGGTGTGGGTGCACCACCTGTACGTGTCGGGCATGGCCGACTGGATCCGCATCGGCCAGATGGTGACCACGCTGATGATCTCGGTCCCGGTGGGCCTGCTGGTGATCAGCCTGGCCGGCACGCTGTACAAGGGCTCGATCACCTTCGAGACCCCGATGCTCTACGCCCTGGGCGTGCTGTTCCTGTTCCTGATCGGCGGTCTCACCGGCATCCCGCTGGCGCTCACCTCCCTGACCCTGCACCTGGGTGAAACCTATTACGTCGTGGGCCATTTCCACTACGTGATGGCGGTGGCGGGTACCTTCGCGATCTTCGGTGGCGTGTACTACTGGTTCCCGAAGATGACGGGCAAGATGTACAACGAGCTGTGGGGCAAGATCGGCTTCTGGCTCACCTTCGTGGGTGTCAACATCGTCTTCTGGATCATGATGACGGTGGGCGTCAAGGGCATGCCCCGGCGCTACTACGACTACCAGCACTTCCCGCAGTTCGAGGGCGCCCACCAGATGATGACCCTCGGGGCCGCCATCCTGGGCATCGGTTTCCTGATCGCCGTGCTCAACTGGATCGTCGGTGCGATCAACGGCAAGCCGGCCGGTGACAACCCCTGGGGTTCGAAGTCCCTCGAGTGGACCACCGTGTCGCCGCCGCCGCATGGCAACTGGCCGACCCCGCCCAGCGTCGACCCCGAGTGGACGCCCTACGACTACGCCAAGTCCTGATACCGCCTGATCCGGGTGGTGCAGGGGCAGCCCAGGCTGCCCCTGCGTCCATCCGGGGCGCCCCTGACATGTCCGAATCCTCTCCAGAAGCCAAGCCGCTGGCGGACGCGCACCCCGAACCGCCGCTGCTGCCGCGGCGCACGCTGCTGCTGGGTGCCGGTCTGGCCACGCTGGGGGGGTGGCTGGCCTGGCGAAGCCTGCGCCGGGTTCCTGCGGCGCCGTCCGCACCCGATGCGGTGGCACCGGCCCGCGTGGGGGCGGCGACGGTGCTCAACGACACCCAGGAACTGCCGGACTTCCGGCTGCAGTCGCCGACGGGTCCGCTGGACCGCCAGTGGCTGCGCGGCCACTGGAGCCTGGTGTTCTTCGGCTACACCCAATGCCCCGACGTGTGCCCCGGCACCCTGGGCATGTTGGCCGAGGCCCTGCGCGGGCTGCCGGCCGGGCAGCGGCCGCAGGTGCTGTTCATCTCGGTGGACCCCGATCGGGACACGCCCGAGCTGCTGGCGCAGTACGTGCCTTCATTCGACCCGGCGTTCCGCGGCGCGGCAGGGCAGGACGAGGACCTGGCGGCGCTGGTGCGCCACCTGGGTGTGCACTACGAGCGGCATTCACCCGGCGCTGCCGGGCAATACACCGTGGACCACACGGCGTCGGTCTTCCTGATCGACCCCGGGGTGCGGCTCAAGGCGCTGTTCTCGCCACCGCACGACGCCGCCGGGGTGGCCGCCTCGCTGGGGCGGCTCATCGGCTGAGCCTGCGGGCGGGCCACATCGACTCCAGGCAGGCGACCACGAACATGACGCCCCCGACGACCGCGATCAGACCGCCCAGCCCCATCATGCCCATGCCGATGCGCTCGCCCAGCGTGTGCAGCACCTGTTCGGCGCCGGCCACCTTGCGCTGCACGCCGTACCCGCCCGACCAGGCCAGGCCCAGCACGTGCATCAGCTGACCCCCGCCGTAGACCAGCGGTTGCCAGCGCGCGAAACGCGCGGTCACCGGCCGGAAGCCCAGCACCGGCAGCAGGGTGTAGGCCAGGCCCATGAAGGCCAGCGTCACGCCGACGATCGAGCCGTGGTAGTGGGCTGGCACCACGACGTTCACGCCGCGGATGAGGAAGGCCAGCACGCCGCCGGTGGCGAACAGCAGCAGCGAGGCCAGGAAGGCCGAGCGTTGCGGGCTGGCCGGGCTGCGCCAGACGCCGGGCAGGGCGGCCAGCGCCAGTCCGCCCAGCGGCAGCATCAGCAGGTGGCCCCAGCGCATCAGGTGGGCAAAGCCCTCCATTTGCGCGCCGCTGCCGGCGGGGTGCAGCGCCAGCAGCACCGGCACGAGCAGCAGGGGCAGGGCGCTCAGGGCGAAGGCCGCGCGCACACGCAGCGGGCTCCACACGGCGGGCACCACGCCCTGTGCCCGGGCCAACCACAGCCAAGCCACGCCGGCCAGCAGGGCGTGCTGGAACTGCAGGGTGTGGCCGGCGCCCCAGAAGAGGCGCTCATAGTGGCCCTGACCCTCGCCAGCCGGCAGCTGCCACAGGGTCCAGGCCAGGGCCAGCCAGGCCAGTGCGCCGGCCGTCGCCGCCAGGCGGATGCCCAGGCCCAGCGCGGCCGCGCCATCGTCGGCCTGCGCGCCGGGACGGGCCCACAGCAGGGCCCGCAGCCAGGCCACGCCAAAGCCCAGGCCGCACAGGCCCAGGGCACCCAGAAAGGCCGGTTGCTCCAGCACCGGGATGTAGTTGTTGAGCAGGGGCGTGGCTCCTCCCAGGAAGGGGGACACCATCAACCCCAGCGTGCCCAGCGCCGCCAGGCCCCAGCCCAGCCAGCCCATGGCCAGGCCGCGGGCCGGCGTCACCAGGCCCCAGGTCAAGGCCGCGAAGGCCATGAACCAGATCAGGACCGACAGGTCCACGTGCACCACCAGGGCTGCCCGGAAGATGTCGCGCAGCGGGAACACCGCCGCCACGCCCGGGGTGCGCGAGAGCACCAGCACCACCGCCAGCAGTCCAGAGCCGATCAGCGCCGCCACGCCCAGCCACAACTGGGCCCGCGCCAGCCGGGTGGCCGCGGGGGAGGGCGTGTCCAGGTTCCAGCTCGGCTCGTGCATGTCGCGGCTCGGTTCTGCAGTTTCCACAGGGCGGGCAGTAGACCACAGCGCCCTCCCGCAGCTGATCCGGGGACACCCCCGTGGCAGCGCCTCCACGGTCTTCGGGTTAGAGCGCATGGTGCGCGACCCGCGGCCCCCATAGAGTGTCCTCACCTCAGGAGCACATCGCCATGCGCATTCGAATGACCCCGTCGCTGCTTGTCCTTGCCGCCCTGCTGTCGGCCCCTGCCGCGCAGGCCGCGGGCAGCGCCGAGGCCGGCAAGACCAAGGCCGCGGTCTGCATGGGCTGCCACGGCCCGGATGGCAACAGTCCGGCGGACATGTGGCCGAAGATCGCGGGCCAGCTGCAACCGTACCTCGTCAAGCAGCTGCATGACTTCAAGGATGGTCGGCGCAAGAACGAGCAGATGAGCCCGATGGCCACGCCGCTGTCCGACCAGGACATGGAAGACCTGGCTGCGTTCTTCGCCTCCCAGAAGGTGTCGCCGGCCGCGGCCGGCAAGCCCGAGCTGGTGGCCGCCGGCCAGAAGGTCTACACCCGCGGCAAGGGCCGCCCGGCGGTGGTACCCGCCTGCATCGGCTGCCATTCGCCGGCCGGCCAGGGCAAGGCCGATTGGGCCGACCTGAAGATGAAGGCGCCCCCCACCACGCTGGCGCCGGCCATCGGCGGCCAGCACGCCGCCTACATCGCCCGGCAGCTCGCGGCCTACAAGAGCGGCGAGCGGGCCAACGACGTCGGCCGCGTGATGCGCGACATCGCCGGCCGCCTGGACGACGCCGACATCGCCGCGGTGGCCGAATACGCCGCCACCCTGGCCCGCTGAGCCTCACCCACCGGACGATCCGCATGAGCACCCAGGCACTTCGCGGCAAGCCGGCGATCGGCCAGTTCCTTGCGCTGGCCAAGCCGCGCGTGGTTTCGCTGATCGTCTTCTGTGCCGTCATCGGCATGTTCTTGGCCACGCCGGGCCTGCCGCCTGCGCAGGTGGTGCTGTTCGGCACCATCGGCATCGCGCTGACGGCCGGCTCGGCGGCGGCGGTCAACTGCCTGCTGGAACAGCACATCGACGCGCAGATGGCCCGCACCCGGGGCCGGCCGCTGCCCTCGGGCACGATCAACTCGCGCCAGACGGTCACCTTCGCCTTCTTCGTGGGCGGGCTGGGCCTGGTGCTGCTGCACCAGTTCGTCAACCCGCTGACGATGTGGCTGACCTTCGCCACCTTCGTGGGCTACGCCTTCATCTACACCCTGTGGCTCAAGCCGGCCACGCCCCAGAACATCGTCATCGGCGGGGCCTCGGGGGCGATGCCGCCGGTGCTGGGCTGGTCGGCGGTCACCGGCACCGTGCCGCCCGAGGCCTGGCTGCTGTTCCTGATCATCTTCATGTGGACGCCGCCGCATTTCTGGTCGCTGGCGCTCTACCGCACCAAGGACTACGAGCGCGCCGGCCTGCCGATGCTGCCGGTCACCCACGGCTCGCTCTACACCCGCTGGTCCATCGTGGCCTACACGGTGGCCTTGATCGCGGTCACGGTCATGCCCTTCGCCATCGGCATGAATGGGGTACCCTATCTGGTCTGTGCCCTGGGGCTGGGCGGCGTCTTCCTGTGGCGTGCGGTGGTCATGCTCCGCCGCTACTCCGACGCCTGGGCCCGTGGCACCTTCAAGTACTCCATCCTCTACCTCGCGGCCTTGTTCGCCGCGCTGCTGATCGACCACTACCTGGTCTGAGCATTGGCGGCGCGTCGCCCCCCGCCGCGCCCGCCATGCTGTCTCGTCGACTCCTGCTGACCCTGCCCGCCGTGCTGGCCCTCATGGCCTGCCGTCCGGGTGAACTCCCCGGTGGCGCCACGGCCAGCGCCTTCAAGGGCATCGACATCACCGGCGCCGAATACGCGCGTCGGCTGGACCTCAGCGACCCCTCTGGCCGCGAGCGCCACCTTGAGGAGTTCCGAGGCAAGGTCCTGGTGGTCTTCTTCGGCTACACCCAGTGCCCCGACGTCTGTCCCACGACGTTGGCCGAGTTGGCGGCGGCGCGGCAGCAGTTGGGTGCCGAGGGCGAGCGGGTCCAGGGCCTGTTCGTCTCGATCGACCCCGAGCGCGACACGCCCGAGGTGCTGGGCCCGTATGTCGACAGCTTCAAGTCCGGATTCGTCGCGCTGCGCGGCACGCCGGAACAGACCAAGGCCGCGGCGCAGGAGTTCAAGGTCTTCTATGCCAAGGTCCCGGGCAAGACCGATCAGAGTTACACGGTGGACCACACCGCCGGCGCCTACCTGTTCGACGCGCAGGGCCGTGTGCGGGTCTTCAGCCGTTACGGCGCGGGCGCCGATGCCCTGGTCCACGACCTGAAGGCCTTGCTCGCCCAGGGTTGATGGGCGGGGCGGCACGCCGAGGTGCCGCCGCCCGGACGTGAAAACGGCTCCCGTCGGGAGCCGCTGTTCCTGGGGCGGCGGCGTTCAGGCCGCTTCCAGGGCCTTGCGCATCTTCTTCAGCGCGGCCACTTCGATCTGGCGAATGCGTTCGGCGCTGACACCGTACTCGGCGGCCAGCTCGTGCAGGGTCATGCCGCCCGAGGCATCGTCGTTGACCTTCAGCCAGCGCTCTTCGACGATGCGGCGGCTGCGCGGGTCCAGCACTTCGAGGGCGCGACCGATGCCGTCGGTGGACAGGGCCTCGCGGCCGCGGGCCTCGAGCACGCGGGTGGGCTCCAGCCGGTCGTCGGCCAGATAGGCGATCGGGGCCACGACCTCGTCACCGTCGTCGTCCTGGGGCTCCAGGGCGACGTCGGCGCCGGCCATGCGGGCCTCCATCTCGACCACTTCCTCGGGCTTGACGTTGAGGTCGGCGGCGACGCGGGCGATTTCGTCGGTGGACAGGCTGTGGCGGTGGGTGTCCCCGTCCGCGGCGCTGCTCTTGAGGCCCTGCTTGATCGAGCGCAGGTTGAAGAACAGCTTGCGCTGGGCCTTGGTGGTGGCCACCTTCACCATGCGCCAGTTCTTCAGGATGTATTCGTGGATCTCGGCCTTGATCCAGTGCAGCGCGTAGCTGACCAGGCGCACGCCCTGCTCAGGGTCGAAGCGCTTGACCGCCTTCATCAGGCCGACGTTGCCTTCCTGGATCAGGTCGCCTTGCGGCAGCCCGTAGCCCAGGTACTGGCGCGACACCGACACCACCAGGCGCAGGTGGGACATGACCAGACGGCTGGCGGCCTGCAGGTCGTCCTCGTCGCGCAGGGCGCGCGCGCATCGGAGTTCCTCCTCGGCGCTCAGCAGCGGCAGCTGGTTGACGGCCGTGATGTAGGCGTCCAGGTTGCCGATCGAGGGCACCATCGACCAGGGGTCGCGCAGGACGACGGCCGAGGAGACGGGGGTGAGGGGCTGGTTCATGGCAGGTTGGTCCTTGGCAGTCCCGATTGGTTCCCAAAATATTAGCACTCCAGCCAAAGGAGTGCTAAGCGTGGGCTCAAGCCGGTGCGGCGTTCTCAGACCAATGCCTCGATCCGGGCCAGCAACAGGGAGACGTCGATCGGCTTGGTCACGTAGCCCTGGACGCCCGCGGCCTGCGCCCGGCCGATGCGCTCGGCGGTGGCGTCCGCCGACACCGCCAGCACCGGCACATCGGCGAGGGTCGGGTCGGCCCGCAGCGCGGCCAGCACGTCCAGGCCGTCCATGTCCGGCAGGTGCATGTCCAGCAGCAGCAGGTCGGGCCGCTGTCGGCGGGCGCAGGCCAGGCCGGCCGCGCCGGTGGCGGCCACCTCCAGGTCCAGCCAGGGGCGTTGGGCCAGCACGCCCCGCATGACCTCGGCGTTGGTCTCGTTGTCCTCGATGTAGAGCACGCGGCACGGCGGGTGGGGCGGGGGCGCCACGGCCTCGACGGGGGGCGGGCCGAGGTCCTCGGCGGCGGCGTGGGGCGCCGCGGGCAGGCACAGCTCGAAGCAGGCGCCCTGGCCCGGGGTGCTGAGTGCCCGCAGGCTGCCGCCCATGGCCTCGGCCAGGCGAAGGCTGATCACCAGGCCCAGGCCGGTGCCTTCGATCGCCGAACCCTCCCGCCCCAGGCGGTTGAAAGGCTCGAAGAGGTGGCTGATCTGCTCAGGGCTGAGTCCCTCGCCTTCGTCCTGTACCTCGATGCGGATCAGCGGGCCGCCGTCGTCGACCACCCGGCCGTGCACCCGGCCGCCTTCGCGGTTGTACTTGACCGCGTTGGACAGCAGGTTGGTCAGCACCTGTCGCAGTCGCGTCGGGTCGGCCAGCACGGGGCGGGCCCCCTCGGTGTGGCGGGTGATCAGTTCCAGTCCGCGCGCCTGGGCCGCCGGCTGCACCATGGCCAGGCATTCCTTCAGCGAGTCCTGTGCGGACTGCGGCGCCAGGGTCAGGCGGAGGTCACCGGACTCGATCCGGGCCAGGTCCAGCATCTCGTTGATCAGGCTCAGCAGGTGCCAGCCCGACTGCTGCACCTGCTCGTTCCAGCCCTGCTGGCGCTCGCTCAAGCCGGGCTCCCGGTCCAGCGACAACAGTTGGCCAAAGCCCAGAATGGCGTTGAGCGGTGTGCGCAGCTCGTGGCTGACGCGCGACAGGAACTCGCTCTTGGCCCGGCTGGCGGCTTCGGCGGCTTCGCGGGCCCGCTCGGCCTGTGCCAGGCGCAGGTGCTCGGTGATGTCCTCGACCACGCCCAGCAGGCGTCGGGGATGGCCCTGGGCGTCGCGCAGCAGCCCCAGCACCAGCTCGACCTCGACCGGGTGGCCATGGGCGTGGCGCAGCTGCAGGCGTTGCTGCACCAGCTCCCGCTGCGGGCCGAGCTGCGAGGCCAGTGCCCGCACGCCGCCGTGGGCCCCGGCGATGGCCAGCTGGTCCAGGGTGCGCTGGCACAACATGTCGGCGTCGGTCCCGAGCATGCGGCACAGGCGCGGGTTGGCCTCGCGGATGCGTCCATCCAGGTCGGCGTAGACCACGCCCACCGGCAGGTGGTCGACGATGGTGCGCCAGCGCAGCTCGCTCTCGCGCAGCGCGGCCTCGGCGCGGCGCCGTTCCTGGATCTCGTGGCGCAGGTCAGAGGTGCGGTCGGCGACGATCTGCTCGATCCGACGGCTGCGGCCGGTGATCGTCAGCAGCAGGGTGCCCAGCAAGGCGGTGAAGGCCATGCCCGAGAGCGCGAACAAGGGGATGTTCCAGCGGCCCTCGACCGGCAGGTCCGACGGCGAGGCGTGCAGCCGTAGCTCCCAGACCCGTCCCCCCATGCGAACCGGCTGCCGGTGGACCAGGTGGTTGGCGCCGGGCGTGCTGCAGCCGTCGCTGGATGCCAGCACGCGCCGGGGGGCGTCGGCCGGGGCCTCCAGGTCGACCAGGCACCAGTGCAGGTAGCCGGGCGCCGAGCCCAGCAGCCGGTGGGCGGCTTCGGCGGTGCGCAGGGTGACGAAGGCCACGCCCCGGGTGCGCGCGCGGCGGCTCTCCGGGGCGCTGGGGCCCGGCGGTACCACGGCCTGGTACACCACCACCCCGGTTTCATCCGCGGCCGACTGGGTCAGCTTGAAGGCGGCGGTGGCGCTTGGCAGTTCGGACGCGATGGCCGCCTCGATCGCCGGGCGGGCCTGGGGAATGGACAGCACGTTGACGCCCAGGGCCTTGCGGTTGCCGGCCATCGGGGCCACACGCCGCATCGCGATGACCTCGGCGTCGCCCTCGGTGAGGCCGACCGGGGCGTCGGCCCGATCGAACGGTCGCCAGGGCATGTCGTCGGCGGCGCTGATCGCCTGGGCCTTGGCGTCCAGTCCGGCGCGTGGAAGGCGCTCGTGGAAGCCCAGGGCCGCGATGTAAGGCGCCTCGCGCAGCCAGGGCTCGGCAGCCTCATCGAACTCCTGGCGGGTCACGTCATCGGAAGCCTGGTAGAGGCCGTGCAAGGCTTGCAGGGCGTGCAGCGGGGTGCGCAGGCCCCAGGTCAGCACATCGGCCGCGCGGGAGGCATCGCGCTCGAACAGGCCCTGGCCGCGCAGGTCGTCGCTGCGGCCGACCATGGTCGTCGCCAGGGCCACCGCCAGGGTCAGCACCACCATGGGCAGCGCCACGGTCAGGCGTCTCGGGACCCAGAGGTGGCGCGGTTGTCCCAGCAGCGTCAGGGCCACCGGGGTGCCCAGCACCACGCCCAGGCCATCGCCCAGCCACCAGCTCAGAAAAGTGCCGACCACCTCGCCGGCGGGCAGGCTGCCGTTCAGGAACAGGGTGCTCACGGCGACCGAGGCACTGCACAGACAGGCCAGGCCGCCGCCCAGGGCGAACAGCAGCAGCGCCTCGCGGGGCTCGGCCAGGTCACGGGGTTCAGGCAGCCGTCGGCGCACCAGCCAGGCCCCCAGCCCCGCCTGGGCGGTGGATCCGCTGGCGATCAGGGCCCCGGACAGGATCATCTGCCAGTCGCCCAGGCCCCGGGGCTCGCCCAGCAGCAGGTTGACGGCGAAGGCGCCGAGCCAGGTGGCGAGCAGCCCCAGGCGGCCCAGGCTGAGCACCGCCGCCAGGGCGATGCCGGCGGAGGGGTAGAGCGGCGCCGCATAGGCCGGGGGCGCGGCCAGCCACAGCGCCCACTGCGCCACCAGCACATAGGCCAGCGCGGTCAGCAGGACCTGGACCGCGAGGCCCATGTGCCGAAGCAGGCGGTGCGATCGCTCCATCGAGCTCCTGTGCAGGCCAGCCTTCAGCGGCTGGCCCGGGATCGACCGGTCCGCGGGGGCGGACCGGGCGTCAGACGTTGAAGAGGAAGTTCATCACGTCGCCATCCTTGACGACGTATTCCTTGCCTTCGGCCCGCATCTTGCCAGCATCCTTGGCCCCCTGTTCGCCCTTGAACTGGACAAAATCCTCGAAGGCGATGGTCTGCGCGCGGATGAAGCCGCGTTCGAAGTCGCCGTGGATCACGCCGGCGGCCTGCGGGGCGGTGTCCCCGATGCGGATGGTCCAGGCGCGCACTTCCTTGACACCGGCGGTGAAGTAGGTCTGCAGGCCCAGCAGCTTGAAGCCGGCGCGGATCAGGCGGTTCAGGCCCGGCTCGTCCTGGCCCATTTCGGCCAGGAACATGGCGCGGTCCTCGTCCTCCATCTCGGAGAGCTCGGACTCCGTCTTGGCGCAGATCGCGACGACTTCACCCTTCTGGGCCGCGGCGTACTCGCGCAGGCGGTCGAGGAAGGGGTTGTTCTCGAAGCCGGTCTCGGAAACGTTGCCCACGAACATCGCCGGCTTGGCGGTGATCAGGCACAGCGGCTTGAGGATGGCCAGTTCTTCCTTGCTGAAGTCGACCGATCGCACCGGCTTGGCCTCGTCCAGGGCGGCGCGGCACTTCTCGAGCACCTTGACCAGGGCCGCGGCGTCCTTGTCGTTGCCGCTCTTGGCGGCCTTGGTGTAGCGCTGCAGGCTCTTCTCGACCGTGCCCAGGTCGGCCAGGCACAGCTCGGTCTGGATGACCTCGATGTCGGCGATCGGGTCGACCTTGCCGGCCACGTGGATGACGTTGTCGTCCTCGAAGCAGCGCACCACGTTGACGATGGCGTCGGTCTCCCGGATGTGGCTGAGGAACTGGTTGCCCAGGCCTTCGCCCTTGGAGGCGCCCGCCACCAGGCCGGCGATGTCCACGAACTCGACGATGGCCGGCAGGATGCGCTCGGGTTTGACGATCTCGGCCAGCGCGCTCAGGCGCGGGTCCGGCACCTCGACCACCCCGACGTTGGGCTCGATCGTGCAGAACGGGTAGTTCTCGGCGGCGATGCCGGCCTTGGTCAGGGCATTGAACAGGGTGGACTTGCCGACGTTGGGCAGGCCGACGATGCCGCACTTGAGGCTCATGGAAGGGGTTCCGTTCTGCGTTCTGGAAAGAGGGTGGCCACGGCGGGTGCACAGGCACTGGCGGGGCCAAACGCTCTATTTTAGGGCGCTGCCTACAATGCCGGCCATGCAATCTCCCGACGTCCGCATCCTGGGCTCCGGCATCGTCAGCCGCACCGCCGCGCTGGCCCTGGCCCACGACGGCCACGCGGTCGCCCTGCAGCGCCGGCCCGCCGCCGCCGGCGCCCCCGACCTGCGGGCCTATGCGCTCAACCCCGCTTCGGTGGCGCTGCTGCAGCGCCTGAAGGTCTGGGAGGCCCTGCCCGAGGACGCCCGCACCACCGTGCACGACATGCGGGTGCACGGCGACCAGGCGGCCTCGATCGCCTTCTCGTCCTGGAGCCAGTCGGTGCCCGCCCTGGCCTGGATCGTCGACGCCGCCGCCCTCGAGGACACGCTCGAGGCGGCGGTGCGCTTCACCCCCCGCGTCACCCTGCAGGACGAGCCCGCCGCCGCGGCGCTGACCCTGGTGGCCGAGGGCAAGGCCTCGGCCGCCCGCGAGGCCCTGGGGGTGCGTTTCGTGCGCCACCCCTACGGCCACGCGGCCCTGGCCGCCCGGCTGGTGGCCGACACGCCCCACCTGGGCGTGGCCCGCCAGTGGTTCCGCTCGCCCGACATCCTGGCCCTGCTGCCGCTGGACCGCCCCGAGCCCGGCCGCGCCTACGCCCTGGTGTGGTCGCTGCCCGAGGCCGAAGCCACCCGCTGGCGCGACGCCCCGGCGGCCGAGCTCGAGGCCGCCCTGAACGAGGCCAGCGCCGGCCAGGCCGGCACCCTGCGCCTGGCCAGCGAGCGCGCCACCTGGCCGCTGGCCCTGGGCCACGCCAGTGCCGTCAGCGGCCCGGGCTGGGCGCTGCTGGGCGACGCCGCCCATGTGGTCCACCCGCTGGCGGGCCAGGGCCTGAACCTGGGCCTGGCCGACGTGGCCGCGCTGGCCGAGGTGCTGGCCGGGCGCGAGTCCTGGCGCGGCCTGGGCGACGCCGACCTGCTGCGCCGCTACGCCCGCCGCCGCGCCGGCCCCAACCGCCTGATGGCCCAAGCCACCGATGGCCTGTGGCATCTGTTCGGGCACCCCAGCCCGGTGCTGAGGGAACTTCGCAACCACGGCCTGACTCTGGTCGATCAGCTGGCGCCGCTCAAGCGCTGGCTCGTCGGCCGCGCGCTCGACGCCTGATCCACCCCCGACCGGACCGCCCGATGACCCTGAACCCGCGCCCGCTGGCCGCCCTGGCCGCCGCCCTCCTGTTGCCGCTGGCGGCGCACGCCGACGAGGCCGCCATCCGCAAGGCCCTGGCCGAGCGCATGCCCGGTCTGCCCGCCATCGACGAGGTCAGCCGCACGCCCATGGCGGGGCTGTGGGAGGTGCGCATGGGCGCCGAGGTGATCTACACCGATGAGAGCGGCAGCTTCGTGATCGAGGGCGAGGTCTACGAGACCCGCACCCGCACCAACCTGACCAAGCAGCGTCTGGACAAGCTCAGCGCGATCGATTTCGCCAGCCTGCCCCTGAAGGACGCGATGGTGCAGAAGCAGGGCACCGGCGCCCGCCGCCTGGTGGTTTTCGCCGATCCCAACTGCGGCTACTGCAAGCGCCTCGAGCGCGACCTGCTGACGCTCAAGGACGTCACCATCTACACCTTCCTGTACCCGGTGCTGGGCCCGGACAGCCTGGCCAAGTCGCGCGACATCTGGTGCGCCAAGGATGCCCAGAAGGCCTGGCGCGCCTGGATGATCGACGGCACCACCCCGCCCAAGACCCTGGGCGGCTGCGACACCGGCGCGATCGACCGCAACAGCGCCATGGGGCGCAAGTACCGCGTGCAGGGCACGCCGGCGGTGGTTTTCGAGGACGGCAGCCGCGCCCCGGGCGCGATCCCCGCCGCCCAGATCGAGCAACGCCTGGCCGCCCTCAAGAAGGGCTGAACGGGCCCCGGGCTCCCTCGAATCAGGGACTCCGGGAGGCTCCCGCTTCACGGCCTGCCCGCTGCGGCGACAATCCGCGCCCATGAGCAGTGCCCACCTCCCCGTTCCGCACCCCCTTGCGCCGCCCGAACAGGCGGCCCGGCTGGCCTGGCTGGGCCTGCTGCCCTTCGTGATGGGTGCCTTCCTGCTGTGGCTGATCAACCACCCCGAGGCCCTGGCCTTCCTGGCCCTGGCCCAGGTGGCCTATGGCGCCACGGTGCTGGCCTTCCTGGGGGGCATCCACTGGGGCCTGACCATGGACACCCACGGCGAGCCGCCGCGCGCCCGCCTGTGGTCGGTGGTGCCGGCCCTGGTCGGCACCTTGGCCGTGGTGATGCCCCCGCACGCCGGCCTGCCGCTGGTGGGCATGATGCTGATCGTCTGCTACCTGGTCGACCGCCGGCTCTACCCGCTGGCCGGCCTGGGCCATTGGCTGACCCTGCGTTTCCGCCTGACCGTGGCCTCGTCGCTGAGCTGTTTCATGGCGGCCGCCGCCACCTGACCTGAGGACCCCTGCCCGATGGCCATCGCCTACCGCGTCGACCTGGCCGACCCCGCCAGCCACCGCTACCGCGTCACGCTGACGGTGCCGTCGCCGGCGGCCTGCCAGCGGCTGAGCCTGCCGGTCTGGATCCCGGGCAGCTACATGGTGCGCGAGTTCGCGCGCCACCTCAGCGGCCTGAGCGCCCGCCAAGGCCGCCAGGCGGTGCCGCTGCGGCAGCTGGACAAGACGACCTGGGAGGCCGATTGCAGCGGCCGCTCGGCCCTGGTGCTCAGCTACGAGGTCTACGCCTTCGACGCCTCGGTGCGCACCGCCTGGCTGGACGACAGCCGGGGCTTCTTCAACACCACCTGCCTGTGCCTGCGGGTGCACGGCCGCGAGGCCGAGCCGCACGAGCTCTCGCTGGGCAGCCTGCCCAAGGGCTGGGACGTGGCCACCGCCATGGCCGCCGCCCCCGACCGCCCCCGCACCTGGGTCAGTGCCGACCATGACGAGCTGTCGGACCACCCCTTCGAGCTGGGCGCCTTCTGGCGCGGCCGCTTCGAGGTCGCCGGCGTCGAGCACGAGTTCGTGGTGGCCGGGGCCTGGCCGGGCTTCGACGGCGAGCGTCTGCTGGCCGACACCCGCCGCATCTGCGCCACCCAGCTGGCCTTCTGGCATGGCCGGCGCAAACCCGCCTTCAACCGCTACGTCTTCATGCTGTGGGTGGTCGAGGACGGCTACGGCGGCCTGGAACACCGCGCCAGCACCGCGCTGATCGCCAAGCGCCGCGACCTGCCGCGCATCGGCCAGCCGGCCCAGTCCGAGGGCTATGTCACCCTGCTGGGACTGATCAGCCACGAGTACTTCCACACCTGGAACGTCAAGCGCCTGAAGCCGCGCGAGTTCCTGCGCTACGACTACGACCGCGAGAACTACACCGAGCTGCTGTGGTTCTTCGAGGGCTTCACCTCGTACTACGACGACCTGCTGCTGCAGCGCGCCGGCCTGATCGACGCCGGCCGCTACCTCAAGCTGCTGTCGCGCACCATCAACGGCGTGCGGGCCACCCCGGGCCGGCGGGTGCAAAGCGTGGCGCAGGCCAGCTTCGACGCCTGGAACAAGTACTACCGCAGCGACGAGAACACCCCCAACGCCACCATCAGCTACTACACCAAGGGGGCGCTGGTGGCGCTGCTGCTGGACCTGCGCCTGCGCGCCGGCTCGGGCAGCGGCAGCCTGGACGAGGTCATGCGGGCGCTGTTCAAGGCCCATGCCGCCACCGGTCTGACCGAGGCCGACATCCTGGCGGCGGTCGAGGCCGCCGGCGGCCCCGAGCTGGCCCGCGAGCTGGCCGACTGGGTCCACGGCCTGGGTGACCTTCCGCTGGACGCCGCGCTGCAGGCCGCCGGTGTCCAGATCGGCCATGAGAGCACCGGCTTTGCCGCATCGCTGGGCCTCAAGCTCTCCGAAGGTCCGGTCACCGGCAGCGTGGTCAAGTCGGTGCTCGAGGGCAGCGCGGCCAGCCGGGCCGGCCTGAGCGCCCACGACGAGTTGCTGGCGGTCGACGGCTGGCGCATCCGCCGCCTGGAAGACGCTGCCCAGTGGCTGACCGAAGGCCAGGCCTTCGAGCTGACCTTCGTGCGCCAGCAGCGCCTGCGCACCGCCCGCGTGCTGCCCGGCGGCGAGGCCGGCGTGGTCCAGTCCTGGACCCTGTCCCTGGCGGCCCAGCCCGGTGCGCGCGCCGCCGACCTGCGCAAGGGTTGGCTGGGCGAGTGAGCCCTCCGTTCCGGGCAGTCCCCCGGCTCCGGCGCCGCCTGGCGCTGGGCGGACTGGTGCTGGCCGTCGCGCTGGCGCATGGCTGGCTGGGCCGGGAACTGGGGGAGGGGCTGTCCAGCGGCCCCGATGCGCCCCCGACCGCCATCGAGGTGCGCTTCGTCCAGGAGCTGCCCCTGCAGGCCCCGCCGCGCCTGAGCACGCCGCCCCCACGCGCCCGCCCGCGGGCCCTGCCGCAGCCGGCCCAGGCCGCTGCCAGCGCGCCGCAGGCCGCAGCCGAGGCCCCGCGGCTGGCCGAGGCCCCGCCCGTGGCCTCGGCCGATCCGCCCGCCGTCCTGCCGCGCGAGGTGCCCGCCATGGCGCTCGACGGCCCGGGCGGGGGCG
>CALRTJ020000022.1:0-79520 GCA_943371055.1 Hydrogenophaga intermedia
GAAGTCACCCTGGCTCCACAGGGCCTCGAGGCCGTAGGGGTTGTCGATGGCTTCCTTCTTGACCTCGGGCGTGGGCACGGCGGCCGGGGCGGCGGCTTCGGCGGCAGGGGCCGAGGCCTGGGCGAAGGCCGGGGTGGCGGTGGCGCCGATCACGGCGACGCTGGCGGCCAGCAGGACGGCGCGCACGAGTTTGGTCAGGGACATGTTTCCTCCGGGATGCAAAGGTGACGGGGGCGCGGGGCTGTCGGTGGTGCCGTCAGGCGCGCCCGGGTTCAGGGGTATGGGTGCGAAACGCCGGCGCTCAGTCGAGCTTCCAGACGTATTCGACGTTGGCGAAGGCGCCGACGGGCTTGCCGCTTTCATCGACGCCGGGTTTGAACTTGCAGCCGCCCAGGGCGTCGACCGCGCTGCGGTCGAGCAGGCGGTGCTCGCGGCTCGAGCCCGAAGGGCCGGTGATCTCGGCCTTCGACACCTTGCCGTCGGCATCCACCGTGAAGCGGATGCGCGTGGTGCCGGTGGCCTCGGCACGCGCGGCGGCGGCCGGGTACTCGGGCTTGGCACAGGTGCTGACGTCGATCTGGGCCGGGCGGGCCTGGGGCTTGGGTGCGGGCGGCGCCGGCGGTGCCGGCGGCGCGGCGGGCGCCACCGGCTGCGGCGGCGGCGCGACCGAGGTGGTCGTGATCGTCGGCGCGTTCGTCGGCTGCGGCGCCACGTTCACTTCGGGCGGGGGCACGAAGGACGGCGGCGGCGGCAGGTTCTTGGGCGGTGGCGGCAGGTTCTCGGGGGGCGGCGGCGGCGGCGGCTTGACCTCCTCGATGATCTTGGTCTCGATCGGGGCCTTGACGACCTCGACGATCTTGCGCGCCAAGCCGTTGACCAGGGCATAGCCCAAGGCCACGTGCATCAGCGCCACCACAATCAGCCCGACCGGATGCTTGGTCGGGCTGCGTTGCGATTCAGCGAAATCCACTCGATTCCTCCAGTCGCCCTGTCGGGCGCTGTACTTGTCCTGGAAAGAGGCCTCATGAGCCTCGGCGGGGTTCACTATATCCCCCCGCATCACTCTGTCATCAGGGGGCTTGACCCTAAGGAAATCCGCCCAAGACAGCACCTGACCACCGAAGCACGTTGCGTACCTGCCTGAGCGCCGAGGTGTTTTCGGCAGGTAACGTGGACGATGGAGTGAAACTACACGGCTATTGGCCTTGAAGATGTAGCAATACTACTTCAGGTGGCCACTGCTGCGTATGCGGGTTGCCCCCAGGGGGGTAGCGCCTGTTCGGCTGGGTCGGCGTGGACCGGATGGGCAAGAAAAAAGGGCCTTGCATGGCAAGGCCCTTTTCAAAGAGGGGTGGTGGAGACGAGGAGGATCGAACTCCCGACCTTCGCATTGCGAACGCGACGCTCTCCCAGCTGAGCTACGTCCCCACGAAAGCCTGCGACTATAGCACCGTTTCTTGTGGGTTCCAGTCCGGGTGCCTGGGTTAGCGTCGGGACTTCGGCCGGTGCCTGGTGGCACCGCCGCTCCACCCACCCACAGGAGTGCTGCGCGTGCATCCGATCGACCCCGCCTGGCTTGAGTCGCAATACAACAACCGGGCCCGCATTCCCGAGCACCCGCAGTTGTTCGAGCGTTGGCGCCAGGCCTCGGCGGCCGCACGGGCGGGGCTGGACAGCCGCCTTGATCAACCCTACGGCGAGGCGGCTAGCCAGCGACTGGATGTGTTTCCGGCGCCGCGGCCGGGGGCGCCGGTGCTGGTGTTCGTGCACGGTGGCTACTGGCGCTCGCTGGACAAGTCCGACCACAGTTTCCTGGCGCCGGCGCTGGTGTCGGCCGGCGCGTCGGTGGTGATCCCGAACTACAGCCTGTGTCCGGCGGTGGGGATTGCCGACATCGCGCTCGAGATGGTGCAGGTGGTCGCCTGGGTGTGGCGCCATGCCCCGACATGGGGCGGCGATCCCTCGCGGATCGCGCTGATCGGCCATTCGGCCGGGGCGCACCTGGCGGCCATGCTGCTGTGCTGCCGTTGGTCGCAGGTGGCGGCCGACCTGCCGGTCCAGCCCCTGCGCGGGGCGCTCGGGGTCTCGGGGCTCTACGAGTTGGAGCCGCTGCGCCACACGCCCTTCCTGGCGGCCGACCTGCACCTCAGCGAGCGCGAGGCCCACCGCCTCAGCCCCGCGTTCTATCCCCGCCCACGCCGCCCGTTCTACGCCGTCGCCGGCGGCGACGAGAGCGAGGAATTCCTGCGTCAGAACCTGCTGATCCGGGCGCAGTGGGGCCCCACGGCCGTGCCGGTGTGCGAGACGCTTTCGGGCCACCACCACCTCGACATCCTGCACGACCTGGCCAACCCGCGTGGCCGTCTGTGTGACCTGGCGCTGCGACTGGTCGACCTGCACTGAGGCGGCGGCGCACCGGGCGCTCCGGTATCGTGGCGCCCCATGACGATTCTGCTGGCCCCGATGGAGGGCATGCTTGACCACTCGCTGCGCGACGTGCTCACCCAGGTGGGTGGCATCGACCGCTGCGTCAGCGAGTTCATCCGGGTCACCGGGCAACTGCTGCCGGACCGGGTGTTCCTGCGCATCTGTCCCGAGCTGGCGCGGGGCGGGCGCACCGCCGCCGGTGTGCCGGTGCGCCCGCAGCTGCTGGGCTCCGATCCGGCCTGTGTGGCCGACAACGCCGCGGCGCTGGCCGGGCTGCGGGCACCGGGCATCGACCTGAATTTCGGCTGCCCGGCCAAGGTGGTCAACCGCCACGGCGGCGGTGCGATGCTGCTGGACGATCCGGAGCGCCTGCACCGCATCGTCAGCGCCGTGCGCGCCGCGGTGCCCGCAGGCGTGCCGGTGTCGGCCAAGATGCGGCTGGGCACCGAGGACGACCGGCTGGCGGTGGCCTGTGCGCAGGCCTTGGCGGATGGCGGCGCCGACGAGCTGGTGGTGCACGCCCGCACCAGGGCGCAGGGCTACCGGCCGCCGGCCTTCTGGGACCGCATCGCCGACATCCGGGCCGCGGTGCGGCCGCCGGTGGTGGCCAACGGCGAGATCTGGAGCGTGGACGACGCCCGCCGCTGCCGCGCCGAGTCGGGCTGTGACGCGATCATGCTGGGTCGCGGCATGGTGGCGGATCCTTCGCTGGCCCGTCGCCTGCGATCGGCGGACCCCGACACCGCGCCGATGCTGGCGGATGCCGACCTGGGCCGCCTGCTGCACCGCTATTGGGGCAACGTGGCCACCCATGTGGAGCCGCGGCACCGCGCCGGGCGACTCAAGCAGTGGCTCAACCTGCTGCGCCGCCGCTACCCGGTGGCGGAACAGGCGTTCCAGCAGTTGCGCACCGACAACGACCCGCGCCGGTTCGGCGCGGCGCTGCAGCAGCTCTTCCCTCAGCCCGAGACCGTGGCGGCGGCCTGAGCCGGGCGGGTTCGCCACGCCGATAGAATCGGCGCTTTCAAGCGTGGCGGGGCCACCCCGCGATCCTGTCCATGGCCGTTTCCTCCCGGGCCGGTGCCCCGCAGGCGTTCGAGCTCAAGAGCGCCTCACTGAACCTGCTGGCGCTGCACCTGAAGACCCCCGATCTGGCCGAGCTGGCCCAGGCGATGCAGTCGCGCTTCGGGGATTCGGACGGCCTGTTCGACCAGGAGCCGGTGTGCGTGGACTTCAGCGCGTTGCCGGCGACCGATGCCGCGCCGGACCTGGCGGCCCTGGCCGCGCTGCTGGCCCGCCATGGCCTGAAGCTGCTGGCCGCACGCGGCGGCAGCCCGGCGCAGATGGACGCGGCCCGCGCGGCCGGCCTGGTCGAGGCCGACCTGGCCGGCCCGGCCCGGACCGAGGGCGCCGCTGCACCCGCGGCCGCCGCCGAGTCTGCTCCCGCCGCTTCGGAGACGCCGGCGGCTCCTGCGCCCGAACCCGTCCCTGATCCGGCACCCGCCGTGCCCGTGGCGGCCGCGTCCCGCACGGTCATCATCGACAAGCCGCTGCGCTCCGGCCAGCAGGTCTATGCCCGCGGCGCGGACCTGATCGTGATGGCCGTGGTCAGCTACGGCGCCGAGGTCATCGCCGACGGCAGCATCCACGTCTACGCGCCGCTGCGCGGCCGCGCCATCGCCGGCGCTCAGGGCGACACCGAGGCCCGCATCTTCGCGGCCGTGATGGAGCCGCAGCTGGTGTCGATCGCCGGCACCTGGCGCAACATCGAGTCCGGTCTGCCTCCCGAGGTGGCCGGCAAGCCGGCCCAGGTGCGTCTGGAGGGTGACTCCCTGCGCATCGAGCCGCTCAAGTTCTGAACCCCCATTCCCGCATCTCCTCGAAAGGACAGCGTTCGATGACCAAGATCGTCGTGGTGACCTCGGGCAAGGGTGGCGTCGGCAAGACGACCACCAGTGCCAGCTTTGCCTCGGGCCTGGCCTTGCGCGGCCACAAGACCGCCGTGATCGACTTCGACGTCGGCCTGCGCAACCTGGACCTCATCATGGGGTGCGAGCGGCGCGTGGTGTATGACCTGATCAACGTGATCCACGGCGAGGCCAACCTGAATCAGGCCCTGATCAAGGACAAGCAGTGCGACAACCTGTTCGTGCTGGCCGCCTCGCAGACGCGTGACAAGGACGCGCTGACCGTGGAAGGCGTGGAGAAGGTCCTGCAAGACCTCTCCGGCATGGGCTTCGACTACATCGTCTGCGACTCGCCCGCCGGCATCGAGACCGGTGCGCTGATGGCCATGCACTTCGCCGACGAGGCGCTGGTGGTCACCAACCCCGAGGTCTCCTCGGTGCGCGATTCCGACCGCATCCTGGGCATCCTGGCCAGCAAGACGCGCCGAGCCATCGAGGGCCGCGAGCCGGTCAAGGAACACCTGCTGATCACCCGCTACAACCCGAACCGGGTGGACAGCGGCCAGATGCTGTCGCTGGACGACATCCGCGAGATCCTGCGCATCGAGCTGATCGGCGTGATCCCCGAGAGCGAGAGCGTGCTCGACGCTTCCAACCAGGGCCTGCCGGCGATTCACCTCAAGGGCACCGAGGTGTCCGAGGCCTACGCCGACGTGGTGGCGCGCTTCCTGGGCGAGGAGCGTCCGATGCGCTTCATCGAGGCGGTCAAGCCGGGCTTCTTCAAGCGCATCTTCGGCGGGAGGTGAGCCATGTCCTTCCTGTCCTTCCTGCTGGGCGAGAAGAAGACCACCGCCAACGTCGCCAAGGAGCGGCTGCAGATCATCCTGGCGCATGAGCGCAGCGGCCGAAGTGCCGCCGCGCCCGATTACCTGCCCGCGCTGCAGCGCGAGCTGGTGGCCGTGATCTCGAAGTACATCCAGATCAATCCGGACGACATCAAGGTCCAGCTCGAGCGCCAGGACAACCTGGAAGTGCTCGAGGTGAAGATCGAGCTGCCGGAGACCGGCCGGGGCGCCTGAGCCCCTGCGTCCGGTGGGCGCGCCGCGTTCAGGCGGCGTCGTCCAGCAGCGGGCGCAGCTCGTCTTCCCAGCACAGCACCTCGTCGCCCGACAGGTGCAGCCAGGCCAGTGCGGCCTCGTGGTGGGCGTTCCAGTCCGCGTCCGGGTCCAGTCCCTCGTGTCGGCGCATCAGCCACTCGGCCACCAGTCCGGCCGCGACCAGGGTGTGCACCTCGGGTTCGGCATCTTCCGAGCCCAGCATGTCCAGGTCGTGGTGGCGCCGTATGGCGGCCATCACCTCGGGCGCCAGGCGCCAGACCCGGGCCACCAGGGCTCCCACGACCGCGTGGTCGGTGCGGTGGTTGGCGTTTTCGGTGGCCACGTAGGGCCGGTCGATCCGGGCCCCGGCCTCGACCATGGTGCTGGCATAGCCCTTGAGGCTTTGCAGCATGACCGGCGTGCCGACATGGCAGAACAGGCCGTAGGTGTGGGCCAGGTCGGTCGACATGCCCGGCAGCTTGCGCGCGATGAAGCCCATCGCGCGTGCGCGCTTGCTGGCGCGTTCCCAGAAGCGCTGCAGCTGTGCATTGCGCACCGGCAGCGCGCGGCGGACGAGGAAGTCCGCCATCTCGGCCGCGGCCTGATCCAGTCCCAGCCGGTTCAAGGCCTGGCCGATGGTCTGCACCGGCTGGCCGGTGAGGAAGGCCGGTGAGTTGGCCAGTCGGATCAGCGCCGCGGACATGGCCACGTCGGAGCCGGCGATGCGCGCGACCTCGTTGAGGTCGGGCTCCGGCTGGTTCATGGCGTCCCGCATGCGGGCCAGCAGGTCCGGGCAGGGCGGGATGACGATGCTCTTCAGCGGACCGCCGTCGCGGGCCTGGTCCACTTCGGCTTGGATCGCCCGCACGCCGTGGCGCCGGGAGGTGTCAACGGAGGCGACAGAGCTCATGCCCGACAAGGTACGCCAGGACGGCCTGGCGCGGCCCACCGAAAACCGGGCCTGCCGGTCCGCTTTTCCGGTCGGTCAGACCCTGGACAGCGCCGCGATGCCGGCGCGGGCGATCTGGGCGTCCTCGGACGACTTGACGCCGCTGACGCCCACCGCCCCCACCACCTGCCCCTCGACCAGCACCGGCACGCCGCCTTCGAGCATGCCC
Source organism: Hydrogenophaga intermedia (assembly GCA_943371055.1). Taxonomy (GTDB): domain Bacteria; phylum Pseudomonadota; class Gammaproteobacteria; order Burkholderiales; family Burkholderiaceae_C; genus Ideonella; species Ideonella intermedia_A. The sequence goes on from CALRTJ020000022.1 coordinate 6,550, forward strand.
TCCAGCCCCGGGGCGCTCAGGAAGGCGGTGCGGCCGTCGTTGATCATGGTTTCGAAGCCCGCGCTGTCACGGCGGCCCAGCGCCGCGGTGCGGGCCTTGGCCGGGGCCATGGCGGCGCTCATCGGCGAGGCGCCGTCCAGACGGTAGTGGCCCAGCAGGTGGCCGCCGTCGTCGACGACGGCGATGGTGACGGCCCACTGGTGGCGCTGGGCCTCGTCCTTGGCCGCGGCCAGGATGGCGAGGACATCGGCGTGCTCGAGGCAGGGCTTGTGCTTCATGGTCGGTGCAAATGTCGGAATGTGAAAAGTGTTCCCAGTATCCGGCCCGAACTGCCGAGAATTGCTGCCGCGCAAGTCAAGAGTGATTCGACTGGCCGCCTACGCGTTGTCCACAGCGGGGATTGACCCAGGGTTTTCTAGACTAGGGTTTTCCCTGAATTTCAAGGACCTGCAGATGGTGACCCCCACCGCCCCGGTGAACGCGCCGGCGCCGAAGACCCCGTTCTACCGAATCCTCTACGTCCAGGTCCTGGTGGCGATCGCCGCCGGCGTGCTGCTGGGCCACTTCATGCCGGGCCTGGGCGAACAGATGAAGCCCCTGGGCGAGGGCTTCATCAAGCTGATCAAGATGATCATCGCGCCGATCATCTTCTGCACCGTGGTGCTGGGCATCGCCGGCATGGAGAACATGAAGAAGGTCGGCAAGACCGGCGGCATGGCCCTGCTGTACTTCGAGGTGGTGTCCACCGTGGCGCTGCTGATCGGCCTGCTGGTGGTCAACCTGGCGCAGCCCGGCGCGGGCATGCACATCGACCCGGCCAGCCTGGACACCAAGTCCATCGCCAAGTACACCGAGCCCGGCAAGATGAAGGGCACGGTCGACTTCCTGCTCGACGTCATCCCCACCAGCGTGGTGGACGCCTTCGCCAAGGGCGAGATCCTGCAGGTGCTGCTGTTCTCGGTGCTGTTCGGCTTTGCGCTGCAGAAGTTCGGCGGCAAGCACAACATGGTCTACACCTTCATCGACAAGCTCTCGCACGTGCTGTTCGCGGTGGTGGGCTCGATCATGAAGGTGGCCCCGATCGGTGCCTTCGGCGCCATGGCCTTCACCATCGGCAAGTACGGTGTGGGCACGTTGCTGCAGCTGGCGCAGCTGATGGGCACCTTCTACGCGACCTGCCTGCTGTTCATCCTGGGCGTGCTGGGCCTGATCGCCCGCGTCCACGGCTTCTCGATCCTGAAGTTCATCCGCTTCATCAAGGAAGAGCTGCTGATCGTGCTGGGCACCTCGTCGTCGGAGTCGGTGTTGCCGCGCATGATGCGCAAGATGGAGCACGCCGGCGCCGAGAAGAGCGTGGTGGGCCTGGTGATCCCGACCGGCTACTCGTTCAACCTGGACGGCACCTCGATCTACCTGACGATGGCGGCGGTGTTCATCGCCCAGGCCACCGACACCCCGATGACGCTGATGCAGCAGCTGACGCTGCTGGCCGTGCTGCTGCTGACCAGCAAGGGCGCCGCCGGCGTGACCGGCTCGGGCTTCATCGTGCTGGCGGCCACGCTGAGCGCGGTGGGCGGCGTGCCGGTGGCGGGCCTGGCCCTGATCCTGGGCATCGACCGCTTCATGAGCGAGGCGCGCGCGCTGACCAACCTGATCGGCAACGGCGTCGCCACCCTGGTGGTCGCCCGCTGGTGCGGTCAGCTGGATCAGCAACAACTGGAGGCCGCCCTGGCCGGTGCGCCGATGCCCGAAGCCACCCTGGAGCCGACGCTGGAGCAGGCCTATGCGGCGGTCGGCCAGGCCCTGCCGGCGGCGGCCCACGAGGCGGCGCCGGGCGCTCGCTGACCATGCCGGGGCCGCGAGGGATTCGTCCAGCCTGCGCGGGCGATTCAGCCGCGCTTGCGGCTGGCCGGCTTCTTCGGGATCGGCGCGGCCTGGTTCAGCAGGTCGTGCAGGGCCACGAAATCCAGCGTCAGCTTGTGGCGCGGCTCGAGGTGGATCAGCGGGGTCGAGGCCTCGTGCGATTCCTTGACCTTCACGCTGCTGCCCAGGTAGGGCTTGAGGACCGGGAGGCCCTCGGCCGTGAGTTCCTCGACCAGGCGCTGCGGCAGACGGGCGCGGGGCTGGAACTGGTTGACCACGATGCCCTCGACCTTGAGGTCAGGGTTGTGGTCGGCCTGGATCTCCTGCACGTTCTCCAGCAGCGCGTACAGCGCGCGGCGGGAGAAGTCGTCGCAGTCGAAGGGGATCAGGCAACCGTCGGCGGCGATCAGGGCCGAGCGGGTGTAGAAGTTGAGGGCTGGCGGGGTGTCGATCCAGACCGCGTCGTAGTCGCCCGAGAGCTCGGCCAGCGCGTCACGCAGCTTGTAGATCTTGTAGCGGCTCTCGAGCTTGCCATGCATCTCGTCAAGCGACGGGTGCGAGGCCATCACGTCCAAGTGCTCGTAGGGGCTGGCGGTGATGAACTCCGAGGTGGCCGGGGTGCGCATGCTGAACTTCAGCTGCTGCTCGAAGAACGGTGCGGCGCCCGCGGGCTCTTCGTCGGCCAGCTCGCCCAGCAGGTAGCGCGTGGTGTTGCCCTGGGGATCCAGGTCGACCACCAGGGTTCTGAGGCCCTGCGCGGCGCTGATGGCCGCCAAGTTGCTGGTGATGGTCGACTTGCCGACACCACCCTTCTGGTTGAACACGACGCGACGCATGGCCTGGGCTCCGGGACTGGCTGCAGGGACGGCGCCTGGGGCGCCGGGCTCGATGCGTCTATTGTGCACTGCAACATCCCCGTTGCGGTGCAGGCCTCAGTCCATCCTCAGCTGCTTTGACCCGCCATACGGGCTGCGCGCGTGGCACTGGGAGGGGTGCGGGCGGGGGCTTGCTCGATCCAGTGGTGCAGGGCCCAGCCGGCGGCCAAGCTCAGGCCCCAGGTCAGGCACAGGCCGGCCAGGGCCAGCCAAGGGCTGTCGGGCCAGGCCAGGTCCAGCAGCGTGCCGACGAGCAGCAGCAGCGGGTAGTGCAGCAGGAAGCTGCCGTAGGACACCTTCGACAGCCACTGCACCACCCGGTGCAGCCGCAGGCCGGACAGCCAGGCCGCGCCCGGTTGGCCGGCCAGCAGCAGCGCCACCGCACCGGCCACGCCGATGCGGCTGCGCCAGTCCTCGAACATCGCCACGGCCACCAACGCGGCCAGCGCCAGCAGCAGGCCGCCGCGGCGCGGCTGCACGTGGATCCAGTGGGCCAGCACGCCCAGGCCGTAGGCCCCGAAGAAGTAGGGCGCGAGGTGGTCGATCGACGGGTCCAGGTTCAGCCACAGCAGCGAGGCGATGCACAGGCTGACCGTGCCCAGCAGGCTGACCAGGCGGCAGATGCGGTTGAGCCGGGTGCCGCGCGCGCCGTGGCGGCGCAGCACCACCAGGGCGGCGAACAGGGCGAACAGTTGCAGGTCGATCGCCACGTACCAGAAGCCGGCGCTGAGCGCGGGCTCGCCGACCAGGTCGTGGATGAACAGCAGGTTGGCCATCAGGCCCCATTCGGTGGGGGCGGCGGGGGTGTCCGGGTCCTGGCCCAGCTGGCGCGCCAGCCAGGCACAGGCCAGCGCCAGCAGCAGCGCCGCACCATAGGGGCGCGCCAGCCGCCAGTAGCGGCGCCACACCAGACCGAACCACTCGCGCGGCTCCGGGCCTTGCACATGCCAGGGCCGCGGCGCCAGGCTGCGGGCCGAGAGAAAGCCGCCCACCACCAGGAAGCACTGCACCGCCACCCGACCGTGCTGACGCAGCCAGTCGGCCCATTCGGGCCACAGGGTGGCCGCGGCGACGCCCAATGGGCCGTACCACAGGAAGTGGTGCCACATGATCAGTTGCGAGGCCAGGCCCTTGATCCAGTCGACCAGGGGCACAGGCGCGGGGCGGGAAACGGCGTTCATGGCGATGAAAAGAGCAGGCGGCCGCACGAAGCGGCCGCCAGGGCGGGGCGCGCGCGGCGCCCTTACTTGGCCCAGCTGTCCTTCAGACCGGTGATGCGGTTGAAGACCGGGGCGTCGGTGCGGTGGTCCAGGCGGTCGGCCACGAAGTAGCCGTGGCGCTCGAACTGGAACTTGTCATCCGGCTGCGCGGCGGCCAGCGCGGGCTCGAGCACGGAGCGCACGACCTGCTTGCTGGCCGGGTTCAGCACGGTGAGGAAGTCACGGCCGCCGGCATCGGGCTGGGCTTCGGTGAACAGGCGGTCGAACAGGCGCATCTCGCAGGACACGCCCTCGTGGGCCCCCACCCAGGTGATGGTGCCCTTGACCTTGACCTTGTCGGCGCCGGGGGTGCCGCTCTTGGTGTCGGGGATGACCTGGGCGGTGACCGCGGTGATGCGGCCATCGGCGTCCTTCTCGCAGCCGGTGCACTCGACGATGACGCCGTACTTCAGGCGCACCTTGTTGCCGGGAAACAGGCGGAAGTAGCCCTTGGGCGGCACCTCGGCGAAGTCCTCGCGCTCGATCCACAGCGAGGGGCCCAGGCTGAAGGCGCGCTGGCCCCACTCGGGGTGGTGCGGGTGGAAGGGGGCTTCGCAGGGCTCGCGGTGGGCGTCGCTGCCGAAGACCTCGGCGTAGTTGGTGAGCTTGAGCTCGACCGGGTCGATCACGGCCATGGCGCGCTTGGCCTGGTTCTCCAGGTCGGCGCGCAGGGCGATGTCCAGCACCGAGTAGTCCAGCCAGATGTTGCTCTTGCTGGCGCCCGAGTCGTCGGCCACCTTGCGGATGCTGGCGGGCGTGTAGCCGCGCCGGCGCATGCCGGCCAGGGTGGGCATGCGCGGGTCATCCCAGCCGCTGACGTGCCGCTCGTCGACCAGCTGCTTGAGCTTGCGCTTGCTGGTGATGACGTAGCTGAGGTTCAGGCGGCCGAACTCGTACTGCTTGGGCAGCGGGTGGGCCAGCAGGCCGCCTTCGGCCAGGTGCTCGAGCAGCCAGTCGTAGAAGGGGCGCTGGTCTTCGAACTCCAGCGTGCAGATCGAGTGGGTGATGCGCTCGAGCGCGTCCTCGATCGGGTGGGCGAAGGTGTACATCGGGTAGATGCACCACTTGTCGCCGGTGTTGTGGTGGGTGGCGCGGCGGATGCGGTAGATCGCCGGGTCGCGCAGGTTGATGTTGGGCGACGCCATGTCGATCTTGGCGCGCAGCACCATCGCGCCATCGGCGTGCAGGCCATCGCGCATCTCGCGAAAGCGCGCCAGGTTTTCGTCAGGCGTGCGGCTGCGGAACGGGCTGTCGGTGCCGGGCGTGGTGAAGTCGCCGCGGTTGGCGCGCATCTGCTCGGGCGTCTGCTCGTCGACGTAGGCCAGGCCGCGGGCGATCAGGTGCTCGGCCGCCTGGTACATGAAGTCGAAGTAGTCGCTGGCATAGAACTGGTGGCTGGTGCCGTAGGCGTTCCAGTCCCAGCCCAGCCACTGCACCATCTCGGAGATGGCGTCGACGTACTCCTGCTCTTCCTTCTCGGGGTTGGTGTCGTCGAAGCGCAGGTGGCAGACGCCACCGTAGTCGCGCGCCAGTCCGAAGTTCAGGCAGATGCTCTTGGCGTGGCCGACGTGCAGGTAGCCGTTGGGTTCGGGCGGAAAGCGCAGGCGCACGCGGGCCGGGTCGGGCTGGCCGGCGGCGTGGTGCGCGGCGTCGCCCGGACTGCCCCCGAAGGCGCGGCCGGCGTAGGTGCCGGCGTCCAGGTCGCGTTCGATGATGCCGCGCAGGAAATTGCTCGGCTTGACCGGCTCAGTGGCGGTCACGGCAGGGGTCTTGTCGCTCATGCGAAGGGGGTTCGGTGTTCGAAGCGGGGCGCTTCGGGGATTACCCCCGATTGTAGCCAGCGCCCCTTGCCGATGAAGGGGCTCACATGCCCTTGAATCGCGAGGCGTAGAGCCGGCTGACCGGCAGGGTCTCCGGCCGGTGGCGCAGCCGCAGGGTGACCTTGCCGGTGTCGTCGCGGTGGGCCTGCTCGATCTCGCGGGCCTGCACCACCAGGCTGCGGTGAACCTGCCAGAAGCGCGCCGGGTCGAGCTGGGGCAGCAGCTCGCGCAGCGAGGTGCGGATCAGGTGCTCGCGCGTGGCGGTCAGGACCCGGATGTACTTGTCGGCGGCCTCGAAGTAGACGACCTCCTCGATCGGCACCAGGTGGATGGCAGCGCCTGCCGAGGCCTGGACCACGGTCAGGGGCTCCACCGGCGGGGCGGCGGCCGGGGCCAGCAGGGTGCGCAGGCGCTCCAGCAGCGCGCCGTCATCGGCAACGCTGGTGGCGGGGCCTGCTTGGCGCTGGGACAGGCGGGAGCGCAGGCGCTCGCAGGCCGCGGCCAGGCGATCGCGCGGGGTGGGCTTGAGCAGGTAGTCGACCGCGGCCAGCTCGAAGGCCTGCAGCGCGTACTGGTCGTAGGCGGTGACGAAGACGATCAGCGGCAGCCGTGCGTCGGCCGGCCAGTCCTCGACCACGGCCTGCGCCGCCTCCAGGCCGGTGCGGCCAGGCATGCGGATGTCCATGAAGACGATGTCGGGGCGCAGCGACAGCGCGTCCTCGACGGCCTGCTCGCCGTCGACCGCGTGGGCCAGCACCTTCAGCTCGGGCCAGACCGCGGCCAGGTCGGTCTGCAGGGCGCGGGCGAGCAGGGGTTCGTCTTCGGCGATCAGGGCGGTGGCGGCGGTGTTCATGCGGCGGGATGGGTCAGGGGCAGGCGCACGCGCGCCACCGTGCCGCCTGCAGGGCAAGGCAACAGTTCAAGGGAGGCGGCGTCGCCGTGCAGCGTGGCCAGGCGCTCACGCACCTGGGTCATGCCGAAGCCGGTGCCGGCGGTGGCGGGCGCGGGCGATGGGCCGACGCCGTTGTCGATCACCTCCAGGCACAGCCGGTCGCCGGCCCGGGTGGCGCGCAGGGACAGCCGGGCCGGGCCACGCAGAGGCTCCAGGCCGTGACGGATGGCGTTCTCGACCAGCGGCTGCAGCAGCAGCGGTGGCACCGGGGTCTCGGCCAGCGCGGCCGGGAGCTCGAGCGAGGCTTGCAGGCGCTCGCCCATGCGCACGCGCATCAAGGCCAGGTAGTCCTCCGCATGGCGGAACTCGTCGCGCAGCGGGTGTTGCTCGCGACGGCTGGCGCTCAAGGTGGAGCGCAGCCAGGCGATCATGTGGTCGAGCATGGCCTGGGCTGCAGGCGGGTCGATGCCGATCAGGGCCCGCAGATTGGCCAGGGTGTTGAAGAGCATGTGGGGTTCGAGCTGGCTCTCCAGCAGCTTGAGCTGGACCTGGGTGGCCTGGCGTGCGGCCTGCTCCGCCCGGGCTTCGGCCAGGGCCAGGCGCGAGCGGTTGTAGAAGTGGTACGTGCCCAGCACCGTGGGCACCAGCGAGATGCCCAGCAGCACGCTCCAGGCCCGCCACTGGTGGGCGCCGGGCCAGGGCTGGTGCAGCCCCAGCAGCGCCGAGGCTGCCGACGCACCGATCAGGTAGGCCAGCGGCACGGTCAGCGCGATGACCACCGCCATCAGGCCCCAGCCCGGCCAGCCGGGGTGTACCCCGGAGTGGCCGCGGCGCATCGCCCAGCGGGCGGCCACGTGGCGGCCAAGGTGGACGAAAAGGTTGCACAGGTTGCCGATCAGCAGCGAATACAGCAGCGAGGGGCCGAAGGCGCCGCCCACCAGCCACAGGCCGCCGGCGATCAGCAGGCAGGCCACCTGGGTGGCCAGGAAGGATCGCCAGAAGGTCTCGAGCGGAGGGTAGGGCGCGGAGGTCGGGGAGGGGGTCATCGGTCGCTCAGATCAGGCCGAGGGCATGGTGCCACAGCAGATCGCCCAGGTAACGCCCCGGCAGCAGGGTGAACGCGCCGGCGCCGACGCAGGCGCCCCAGTACAGGCCCTTCAGGGTCTGCCGGTGGGCCTCGATGCGGCCGTTCACCACATGCCAGATGCCGCCGACGAGACCCCACAGCGCCAGCAGCGACAGCAGGTGGATCGGCGAGAAGCCCCACAGCCGCAGGCTGCCGGTGCCGCGCATGAAGAAGCTGGACAGGGCGGCGCCCACGATCAGGGTCATCCAGGCGTAGCCGGCGCCACGGTGCACCCGGCTGCCTTTGCGGCTGTACAAGGCCAGCGGGCCGAGCAGCAGGGCCGAGGCCGCGCACACCAGGTGCACCACGGTGGCGGGCGGCAGGGTGGTCAGGGCGGCGTCGTGCATGGGGAGGCTCCGGTGAGGTGGGGAGGCCTTTATCGTGCAGGGGGCGGGTCGGTGGCGCCGCGGTCCTGCGACGAAGCGCCGGGACAGGGCGCCAGGCGCCACCACGCGGCGTGAGCTGCGGCCCCGCTGCGGGCGGAAGTCTGCGCGGGGCAGGGGGCTTGGTGGGCGCTCAGAAGCGCCAGCTGGCCGCGGCGGCGGCCGTGCGCCGGGTCGGCAACTGTCGCAGCAGGGCATCCCGCGGGCCGGCGGCCGCGCGCCAGGCCAGGTCGACCCGCCAGCGGTCGCCCTGCCACTGGGCCCCGGCGGTCCACAGCCGGCCGCCGTCGGCGGGGTGCCACAGCAGGTCCAGCGTCAAGGACCAGGGCTCGGGTTGCCAGCTGGCGCGTGCGAAGACATTGTCCTGGCGCAGGTTGGCGCTGGCGAGCGGGCTGGCCTGCCAGGCCAGGTTGCCGGCGGCCGCGCCCAGGGCCGCGGCGGGCAGCCCGGGTTGGCGGGCCCAGACCTGCAGCGCCTGGTTGCGCTCGCCCCAGCGGCGCCAGGTGGCGTCGTCCGGCGCGGAGCCGTCGTGCCAGGCCTCCAGCAGCAGGCCCTGGCGCTGCTCGCCGGTCCAGCCCACGCCCAGCAGGGCCTGACTGGCCGGGCCCAGGGTCGCCAGATGCCAGGGATTGGCCGTCGCCAGGGAGCTGCCGGCCAGCTGGGGCGCGGCCCAGCCGTCGCGGGCCTGCAGCGTGCGGACCGAGGCGTGAACCTCCAGCGCATCGGACGCGACCCAGGACAGCGCCGCGCCCAGGCTGCCGCGGCTGTGGCGACCCCAGCGGCCGAAGGCGTGCAGGTCCCAGGCGCCCAGGCGCTGGTAGCCGCGCAGGGCCAGAGCCGATTCCTCCGCACCCAGCCGGTACTCGCCGCGGGCATGGTCCGGACGCACCCAGACCACGCTCATCGCCTGGTCGGCGCCCCAGAAGCGCTCGAGCTGCAGCAGGCCGCGGCCCTCGGTGTCGGTGGGCAGCAGGCTGCGGCGGGGGTCCTGGGCCACCAGGTCGTTGGGCCGGAAGCCCTGGCCCACGTCCCAACCCAGGCGGAGCTTGCCGGCGCTCCATTGCCAGTCGTCCAGGTGGCCGGAGGCGGCCAGCTGCAGCAGCCGGACCTCGTCGTCGCGGTGCCCGTCGGGGCGCCAGCGGGAGGACAGCCGGACCTGGGCCTCGATGCCTGCGGCACGCGCGCCCAACGTGGCCTCGGCTCCGGTGTCGTCGCCCGGCAGCGCGACGGTGCCCGGGGCCAGCCGCTCGGCCGCGGCCAGCGGGCCCTGGGTGGCGGCGGCGCGGGCCTGGGTGTCCAGGCGCCACTGGCCCTGGAGGGTCTGCGCCGGGAGTGAGGTGGCACCCAGCGCGGTCAAGACTGCTGCGGCCAGGGCCCGCCGCGCGGGCGGCCGCTGGCGCGGGAGGGGCGGGCGCATCGTCACTCCAGTCCGGGGTTGCGGGCCAGGAACATCGGGTTCAACCAGTTCTCGGGCACCGCGCGGGCCTGGCGCGACAGGTACTGGACCCGGGTGGTGGACTGGTTGCCCAGGCGGTCCTGCAGCCACATCTCGTCCACCTGCCGGCCGGCCTTGTCCATCACGAAGCGGGCCTGCTTGGCCAGCTTGTCCGACTGCACATAAAGCTCGGCACGCACCGGCTCGTGGCGGGACTGGCCCAGCCAGAGTTCGATGCGCTGGTAGCTCACGCCCTTGCGCCTCGCCTGCAGGCTCAGGTGCACGCAGGGGCGGACGGGGCCGTCGGCCTCGCAGCGCTCCTCGCCCACCCATTGGCCTTCGTAATCGTCGGCCCAGGACAGGGTGGCGATGTCGCCGGTGGAGGCGTCGCCCAGCAGCTTCTGGCTCGGCGTGATGCGCATGGGCCGCTGGCTGCCGGGCATCAGCAGCCAGAAGTCGTCGCCCAGCATCAGCACCTTCTGGCCCGCGTCGGCAGGCGAGCGCATCAGCACCAGCGAGCGGCGCGGGTCCTGCACGAACACGGTGTAGCGGCGCTCCTTGTCCACGCTGCCGTCGCGGCGCACGGTGGTGACCAGGGTGTCGACCTGGAGCTTGCCGCCGTCGGTGCGGAAACGGTCGGCGGCCTGCAGCAGCGTGGCGGGCGAGGGCGGCTCGGCCGCGTGGGCGGCGTGGCCTTGCAGCAGGGCCGCGAGCAGGACGGTCTTCAGGCCGGCGGCCAAGGCCAGCCAGGCGAGGGTGCGGGTCTTCATGAGGGGCTCCCGGGGATCAGACATGGGCCAGGGCATCGACGACGGGGGTGTGCACCGTGCGCCGGGCGACGAGTGCGGCGGCCAGCACCGCCAGCGCGACCATGGCGCCGACAGTGCCCGCGTACAGGGCAGGATCCAGGGCAACCAGCAGGGGGTAGCCCACCGAGCGGCCGGGCGGGGGCGGCATCTGCACCGGGAACAGCAGCAGGCCCACGGCGGTGGCCGCGGCCAGGGCCGCCCCCAGCAGCGCACCGGCGCCGCCCAGCACCAGGCCCTCCAGCGCGAAACTGCCGATCAGCTGGCCGGGCAGGGTGCCCAGGGCGCGCAGGGTGCCGATCTCGCGGGTGCGCTCGATCACCGCCATCGCCATGGCGTTGGCGACCACGAAGACCACGATCACGCCGATGATCAGGCCCAGCGCGCCGAAGATGCGGTTGTAGAGGTCGCGCACGCCGCGGTAGAACGGCGCCTGCTCGATCCAGCTGCGCAGCGCCAAGCCGGGCAGGGCACCCGCCAGGCGCTGGCGGGTGACGTCGGTGGCGTCCATGCGGTCCAGGAACACGCCGATCGACGACACCCGCGGGCTGACCAGCAGGCGCTGCGCGGTGCCCACGTCGGTGTAGAGCAGGCGCTGGTCCATTTCGGGCACGCCGGTCGAGAAGACGCCGGCCACGGTCACGTCCAGTGCGTTGAGCGCGCCCTCGGCGGTGCTGGCCAGCACGGTGAGCGATTGGCCCGGCACGGCCTTCAGGCTGCGCGCCAGGCCCTCGCCCAGCATCACGGTGGCGCGGTCCTCGCCCGCCAGGACGCGGCCGGCGCGCAGGGTCAGGAACGGGCCCTTGATCGCGAACTCCTCGTCCGGCGAGATGCCCACGGCCATCATCACCGTGGACTTGTCGCCGTTGCCCACCAGGCCACTGAACTCCACCCGCGGCAGCACCTGGCGCACCGAGGGGTCGGCCAGCAGGGTCTGGCGCAGCGCGGGCCAGTCGTCCAGTCCGTGCTGCAGCGGGGTGTCCTCGTCGCCCTCGAACTGCTGGGCGCGGGCCAGCACCAGGTGGCCGGTGCTGCGGGCCGAGGCCTCGGCCAGCGCCTCGTAGGTGGACAGCGCGAAGCCGCCCGCCAGCAGGATGGCGGCGGTGCCCAGCATCGCGATCAGCACGGTCACGCCGGAGCGCCGGCGGTTGCGCAGCGCGTTGCGCCAGGCGAATTGGAGCCATTTCATTGGAAGTCCTCCGCGGTGTGGGCGACGATCAGGCCGTCCTGCAGCGCCACCACCCGGTCGCAGCGGTGGACGACCCGGGCGTCGTGGGTGGCGACCACGCAGGCCACGCCGTCGGCGCGGCAGCGTTCGCGCACCAGCGCCAGCACCTGCTCGGCGGTGGCCGAGTCCAGGCTGGCGGTGGGTTCGTCGGCGATCAGCAGGGGCGGGCGCTTGACCAGGGCGCGGGCGATCGCCACGCGCTGGCGCTGGCCGCCGGACAGGGCGTCGGGGCGGTGGGCGGCATGGTCCTGAAGGCCCACCGCCTCCAGCGCCGCGGCCACGAGGCGGCGGCGCTCGGGCGCCGGCACGCCGGCCAGGAACAGCGGGTAGTCGACGTTGTCCGCCACGGTCATCACCGGCACCAGGTTGAAGCCCTGGAACACGAAGCCCAGCTGCTCGCGCCGGCGCAGGGTGGCGGCGCGGGTGTCCAGCTCGGCCACCTCGTCGCCCATCAGGCGCAGCGAGCCGGCATCGGCGCGGTCGATCAGGCCGGCCAGGTTGAGCAGGGTGCTCTTGCCGCTGCCGCTGGGGCCGGTCAGGGCCAGCATCTCGCCCGGCGCCACGTCCAGGTCCACGCCGCGCAGCGCGGGCACCACGTGGGCACCCAGCCGGTAGGTCTTGTGCAGACCGCGGGCGCTCAGCACGGGCGTGCTCATCGCGCGGCCCCGGCGCGTTGCCGTACCTGCTCGCGGAAGTCGGCGGGCGCCGAGGCGAACCGGGGATCGGCCTGGACCTGGGCCAGCAGCGCCTCGCCCCGGGCATGGCGGTTGAACATCGACGGCAGGGCCAGGAAGGTGCTGGCGGCGATGAAGCGGGTCTCCAGTGCCGCCGGCACGCCGGCGGGGCCGGGGTTGGCGGCGGCGCCGGACCCGCCCTGCACCAGGGCCAGGGCCTTGTCCAGGCGGGCCAGGCCGTCGTCGGCGTGGCGCAGCTTGCGCCAGGGCAGCCAGGTGGTGGTGGCGCGCATCGCCTCGGCGGCGCCGGCATAGGCCAGCAGCACCGGGTCGCCGGGCTGGGCCTGGCTCAGGCGGTCGAAGGCGCTGGCGGCGGGCTCGATCTGCGAGGCGTCACCGGCGGTGGCGCGGGCAAAGGCCTGGTGGGCGGCTGCCAGGGCGTCGTCGGCCCGGGCCAACCCGGGGGTGGCGCAGGCCATGGCCAGCAGCAGGGCCAGGGCCTGGCGGCGGTGCACGGGGTTCATGGGGTCCTCCTGGGGTGGTTGATGGGACGCAGTGTTCCCATCGCCAGGAGGCGCGCCCAGGCGCCCGCGACGAACGGCAGCGCGGGGGCGCGAACGGGGGCGGCGCCGGCGCCAGTGGCGGGCGCCGGGTCGTCAGCGGTGCCTCAGCGGCGTCGGCTGCTGCCGCCGCCGAGCAGGCTGCCCAGCACGCCGCGGACGATCTCGCGACCGACGGCGGAGCCCACGGTGCGGATCGCCGACTTGGCCGCGACCTGGGCCAGGCCCTCGCGGCGGCCGCCGCGCGGGCCGGTGCTGCCGAACAGCAGGTCGGACAAGCCGCCCATCAGGCCGCCGCTGGCGTCCTCGGCCGCCTGCTGGGCGGCATCGGCCATGCCGCCCCGGGTGGCGCGGGTGGCCTCGGCGGCCATCGACTCGGCCTGCTCGGCAGTGCCGGCGGCCCGACCCTTGAGCTTTTCATAGGCCGACTCGCGGTCCACCTGCTTCTCGTAGACGCCGGCCACCAGCGAGCTCTGGCGCAGGGCCTGGCGCTGCTCGGGGGTGATCGGGCCGATCTGGCTGCCCGGGGGCAGCACGAAGACGCGTTCGGTCACCGCCGGGCGGCCCTTGGCATCGAGGAAGCTGACCAGCGCCTCGCCCACGCCCAGCTCGGTGATCGCGCTGGCGATGTCCAGGCCAGGGTTGGCGCGCATGGTCTCGGCGGCACTCTTGACGGCCTTCTGGTCGCGCGGGGTGAAGGCGCGCAGCGCGTGCTGCACGCGGTTGCCCAGCTGCCCCAGCACCGCGTCAGGGATGTCCAGCGGGTTCTGGGTGACGAAATAGACCCCCACCCCCTTGGAGCGCACCAGGCGCACCACCAGCTCGATGCGCTCGACCAGGGCCGCCGGCGCGTCCTTGAACAGCAGGTGGGCCTCGTCGAAGAAGAACACCAGCTTGGGCTTGTCCAGGTCCCCCACCTCGGGCAGGTTCTCGAACAGCTCGGACAGCATCCACAGCAGGAAGGTGGCGTACAGCCGAGGCGCGTTCATCAGCTGGTCGGCCGCCAGCACGTTGACCACCCCCTGGCCGTCGACGGTCTGCATGAAGTCGGCGATGTCCAGCATGGGCTCGCCGAAGAAGGTGTCGCCGCCCTGTTGCTCGATCTGCAGCAGGCCGCGCTGGATCGCGCCGATGCTGGCCGGGCTGACGTTGCCGTACTCGGTCTGGTACTGGCTGGCGTTGTCGCCCACGTGCTGCAGCATCGCCCGCAGGTCCTTCAGGTCCAGCAGGGCCAGCCCGTGGTCGTCGGCGATCTTGAAGACCAGGTTGAGCACGCCGGACTGGGTCTCGTTGAGCGCCAGCATCCGTGCCAGCAGCAGCGGGCCGAGGTCGGAGACGGTGGCGCGCACCGGGTGGCCCTGCTCGCCGAAGACGTCCCACAGCGTGGTCGGGCAGGCGAGGGCCTCGGGGGCCTGCAGGCCGCGCTCCTTCAGCACGGCGGCCAGCTTCTCGCCGATGCGGCCCGGCTGGCTGATGCCGGTCAGGTCGCCCTTGACGTCGGCCATGAAGACCGGGACGCCCAGGCGCGAGAAGCTCTCGGCCAGTGTCTGCAGCGTGATCGTCTTGCCGGTGCCGGTGGCCCCGGTGATCAGCCCGTGGCGGTTGGCCAGCTGGGGCAGCAGAAAGCATTCGGTGGCGCCGTGCTGGGCGACCAGGATGGGTTCGGCCATGGAAACTCCGTGCGGGGCAAGAGGGGGCGGGGGCGGGGCCGCCGCCCCGGTAAAATCGCAGTCTATCCAGAAAACACTGACGCCCCCCAGGCCTGCACGGCCTGCGCAACGGGCAGGAGAACAACGCCATGGCTGGTCATTCGAAATGGGCCAATATCCAACACCGCAAGGGTCGCCAGGACGAAAAGCGGGGCAAGGCCTGGACACGGGTCATCCGCGAAATCATGGTGGCTGCCCGCACCGGCGGCGGTGACGCCTCGGCCAACCCGCGCCTGCGCCTGGCCATCGACAAGGCCAAGGCGGTGAACCTGCCGGCCGACACCGTCAAGCGCAACATCGACAAGGCCACGGGCAACCTCGAAGGCGTCAACTATGAGGAAATCCGCTACGAAGGCTACGGCCTGGGCGGCGCCGCCATCATCGTCGACTGCATGACCGACAACCGCGTGCGCACCGTGGCCGACGTGCGCCACGCCTTCAGCAAGCACGGCGGCAACATGGGCACCGAGGGCTCGGTGGCCTTCCAGTTCAAGCACTGCGGCCAGCTGGTCTTCGCGCCCGGCACCTCCGAGGACCGCGTGATGGAGTTGGCGCTGGAAGCCGGTGCCGAGGACGTGATCACCGACGACGACGGCGCCATCGAGGTGCTGACCGCCCCGGCCGACTTCGAGGCCGTGCGCGACGCCCTGCAGGCCGCGGGCCTGAACCCCGAGGTGGCCGAAGTCACCATGCGGGCCGAAAACAACGTGGCCGTCACCGGCGACGACGCCGTGCGCATGCAGAAGTTGCTCGACGCGCTCGAGGACCTGGACGATGTCCAGGAGGTCTATCACAACGCCGAGATCGGCGAATAAGAAGGCGCTGGCATGAATGTCCTCGTCATCGGCTCGGGCGGCCGTGAGCACGCCCTGGCCTGGAAGCTGGCGCAGAGCGCCAAGGTCCAGCGTGTCTACGTGGCCCCGGGCAACGGCGGCACCGCGCTCGACAAGCGCCTGACCAACCTCGCGATCACCGACCCCACCGCCCTGGCCGACTTCGCCCAGGCCGAGAAGATCGGCCTGACCGTGGTCGGCCCCGAGGCCCCGCTGTCCCAAGGCGTGGTCGACATCTTCCGCGCCCGCGGCCTGCGCATCTTCGGCCCCACCAAGGCCGCGGCCCAGCTGGAGAGCTCCAAGGCCTTCGCCAAGGCCTTCATGGAGCGCCACGGCATCCCCACCGCCGCCTACGGCACCTTCAGCGACCCGGCCGAGGCCCACGCCTACATCGACCGCATCGGCGCCCCCATCGTGGTCAAGGCCGACGGCCTGGCCGCCGGCAAGGGCGTGGTCGTGGCCATGAGCCTCGAAGAGGCCCACGAGGCGGTGCGCTTCATGCTTGAGGACAACACCCTGGGCGTGGTCCACAACGCCGGGGGCGCCCGCGTGGTGATCGAGGAGTTCCTGCAGGGCGAGGAGGCCAGCTTCATCGTGCTGTGCGACGGCCAGCAGGTGCTGCCGCTGGCCACCAGCCAGGACCACAAGCGCATCGGCGACGCCGACACCGGCCCCAACACCGGCGGCATGGGCGCGTACTCGCCGGCCCCGGTGGTCACGCCCAATGTCCACGCCCGTGCCATGCAGGAGATCATCCTGCCGACCATCCAGGGCATGGCCAAGGACGGCGTGCCGTTCACCGGCTTCCTGTACGCCGGCCTGATGATCTCGCCCGAGGGTGCGGTCAAGACGCTGGAGTTCAACACCCGCATGGGCGACCCCGAGACCCAGCCCATCATGATGCGCCTGAAGAGCGACCTGGTGGACGTGCTGCTGGCCGCCACCGACGGCACGCTGGACAAGGTCGAGCTCGACTGGGACCGCCGCTTCGCCCTGGGCGTGGTGATGGCGGCCCAGAACTACCCGGGCACACCGCGCAAGGGCGATGTCATCGGCGGCCTGCCGGCCGACCCGGCGGGCACCGAGGACGCCATGGTCTTCCATGCCGGCACCGAGATGACCGACGGCCAGGTCCGCACCAGCGGCGGCCGCGTGCTGTGCGTGACCGCGCTGGGCGATTCGGCCAAGGCGGCCCAGCAGCGCGCCTACGAGGTGCTGCGCCCGATCGCCTTCGAGGGCGCCCAGTGGCGCACCGACATCGGCCACCGGGCGATCAAGCGTTGAGCCCCCACGCGCCCAGCCGGTCGCTGCCCCCCGAGGGGGCTCATGCAGCGGACCGGCCAAGCCGGATCCGCGCATGCGGCTGGATGGAAGCGATGCGCGGGGCGGTGCGGCTCGGCTGACGTGGACCACGGATCCACCGCCTCTTGTCCCCTGCGACGCCCTCGGGCGTCTGCAGAAACGGGCGAACCGAGGCGGCCGGAGACGAAAGCAGAAGGAAGCGCATGAGCGATGTGCGTTGGGTGACGGAGCGGCCGGTGCAGCTCAAGGGCTCGCGGCTGGCCCGCGGCGTCCTGAAGGCGCTGGGTTGGACCCTGGTGTGGGAAGGGCTGCCGGCGCGCCAGGGCGTGCTGATCGCCTACCCGCACACCTCCAACTGGGACTTCGTCTTCGGCGTGCTGGCCAAGTGGGCGCTGGGCCTGCCGGCGCGCTTCTGGGGCAAGGACAGCCTGTTCCGCATCCCGGTGCTGGGTGCGTGGTTCCGCTGGATCGGCGGCATCCCGGTGGACCGCAGCGGTGCCCAGGGCATCGCGGCGGACATGACGCGGCGCTTCCAGGCGGCGCGGGCGAGCGACGAGTTCCTGTGGCTGGCGCTGGCGCCCGAGGGCACCCGCAGCCTGGTCACGCACTGGAAGAGCGGCTTCTACCCGGTCGCCTTCGAGGCCGGGGTCCCGCTGGGCCTGGTCTTCTTCGACTACCGCCGCAAGCGTGTGGGTGTGGACCGCTTCCTGCAGCTGAGCGGCGACCGCGCCGCTGACATGGCCGTGCTGGCGGCCTATTACCAAGACGCGGCGCACGGTGCCCGGCCCGAGCTGGCCGGCCCGGTGCGCCTGAAATGAGCGCGAGGAGACCGCGATGGACACCCAGGCCCTGCGTGCCTATTTTCTGGACCTGCAACGGCGCATCGTCGCCGAGGCCGAAGCCTTTGACGGCCAACCCTTCCTGACCGACGCCTGGACCCGAGAGCCCGGCGGCCGCCTCGAGGGCGACGGCGTCACCCGCCTGATCGAGAACGGCGGCGTGCTCGAGCGCGGCGGCTGCAACTTCAGCCACGTCAAGGGCAAGACCCTGCCGCCCTCGGCCACCGCGCACCGCCCCGAGCTGGCCGGCGCGCCCTTCGAGGCCATGGGCGTGTCACTGGTCTTTCACCCCCGCAACCCGTACGTGCCCACGGTGCACATGAACGTGCGCTGCTTTGCCGCCATGCCCGAGGGGCGCGAGCCGGTGGTGTGGTTCGGCGGGGGCATGGACCTCACGCCCTACTATGGCGTGGAAGAGGATGCGGTGCACTTCCACCGGGTCTGCCGCCATGCCCTGTCGCCCTGGGCCGGCCTGCACGAGCGCTTCAAGCCCTGGTGCGACGAGTACTTCTTCCTCAAGCACCGCAACGAGCCGCGCGGCATCGGCGGCATCTTCTTCGACGACTTCAACGAGCTGGGCTTCGAGCAGAGCTTCGCGATGACCCGCGCGGTGGGCGATGCCTTCATCGCCGCCTACGCGCCCCTCGTGGCCAAGCGGCGCGACACGCCGTACGGCGAGCGGGAGCGCGATTTCCAGGCCTACCGGCGTGGCCGCTACGTCGAGTTCAACCTGGTCTTCGACCGCGGCACCCTGTTCGGCCTGCAATCGGGCGGTCGCACCGAGGCCATCCTGATGTCGATGCCGCCGGTGGTGAACTGGCGCTACCAATGGGCGCCCGAGCCGGGCACGCCCGAGGCGCGTCTCTACACCGACTTCCTGCGCCCGCGCGACTGGGCGGCCGAGGCCTGATGGGCGCCGGCGCGGCCCGCCAGGTCGGCTTGTTCGGCGGCAGCTTCAACCCGCCGCACCTGGCCCACCGCGCGCTGGCCCGCGTGGCCCGCGACACCCTGGGCCTGGACGAGTTGCGTTGGCTGCCCGCCGGTGCCCCGTGGCAGAAGCCCGCGCAGGGCTTGGCGCCGGCCCACGACCGGGCCGCCATGGTCCGCCTGCTGCTGGCCGACGAGCCCGGCATGCTGCTCGATGAACGCGAGCTGCACCGGGGCGGCCCCAGCTACACCCGGGACACCGTGGCCGAGCTGCGGCAGGAGCAGCCCGGGGCTGATCTGTGGCTGGTGATCGGCCAGGACCAGTACGCCAACCTCGCCACTTGGCGGGATGCGGCACAATGGAGGGCTTTGGTGCGATTTGCCGTTGCCGCGCGCGACGGCCAGCCGCCCCGGCCGCCGACCGGCTGGGACGCCAGCAACCACCAGCGCGTGGTGCTGCCGCTGCCCGAGCACCCCATCAGCGCCACCCGCATCCGCCAGATGATCGCCGCCGGCCAACCGGTTTCCTCGCTGGTCGGCCCGGAGGTGGCGCGCTATATTGACCAACACCGTCTTTACCGGGCCTGACCGTCCGGCACCCCGCATGGACATCCGCAAACTGCAACGCGCCATCGTCGATGGCCTCGAGGACGTCAAGGCCCAGGACATCCTGGTCCTCAACACCGAGCACCTGTCGCCGCTGTTCGAGCGCGTCATCATCGCCGCCGGTTCCAGCAACCGCCAGACCAAGGCGCTGGCCAGCAGCGTGCGCGAGGAGGTCAAGGCCGCCGGTTTTCCGGTGCCCCGCACCGAGGGCGAGGACAACGGCGAGTGGATCATCGTCGACTGCGGCCAGGCCGTCTGCCACATCATGCAGCCCGCCATCCGCGACTACTACCGCCTCGAGGAAATCTGGGGTGGCAAGCCGGTCAAGATGAAGCTGGGCGCGGCCAAGACCGGTCTGGTCAAGGCCTCAGAAGGCGCCGAGGCCGAAGAGGCCGCGGCGCGCAAGAAGGCCCCGGCCAAGAAGGCCGCCGCCAAGACGACCGGCAAGACCGCCTCGAAGACGGCGTCCACCGCCGCCGGCAAGGCCGCCCTGGAAGGCGCCGCGCCCAAGGCCCCGGCCGCCCGCAAGGTGACCGCCGGCACGCTGGCGGGTGCCCAGAAGGCCCCGGCCAAGGCCGCCACCAAGACCGTGGCCAAGAAGGCCGCCATCAAGACCACCGGCACCGTGGCGGTCAAGAAGGCACCGGCCAAGAAGGCCCCGGTCCAGGTCATCGTGGTCAAGCCCGCGGCCAAGAAGACCGCCGCCAAGAAGTCGGCGGCGCCCAAGAAGGCCCGCTGATCCGGGCATGAAGCTCCTGATCGCCGCCGTCGGCCAGCGCCAGCCGGCCTGGGCCGACGCGGCCTACGAGGACTTCGCCAAGCGCTTCCCGCCCGACCTGCGGCTGGACCTCAAGGCCGTGAAGGCCGAGCCCCGTGGCGGCAAGTCGGCCGAACAGCTGATGGCCGCCGAGGCCCGTCGCCTGGAAGAGGCCATCCCCAAGGGGGCCCGGCGCGTGCTGCTCGACGAGCGCGGCACCCGCATGACCACGGTCGACCTGGCCAAGCGGCTGGAGTTCTGGCTGGGCGACGGGCGCGACGTGGCCTTCTTCATCGGCGGCCCCGATGGCCTGGACCCGCAGCTCAAGGCCACCGCCGACGAGAGCCTTCGCCTGTCCGACCTGACCCTGCCGCACGCCTTCGTCCGTGTCTTCCTGGCCGAGGCCCTCTACCGCGCCTGGTCGCTGCGCAACGGCCACCCGTACCACCGGGAGTGAGGGGTGTCCGGCACGCCGCGGCCTGACCTCGTCGCCATGCCTGCCCGGTCCATCCTGGTGACCGGGGCGGCCGGGTCCGGCACCACCACGCTGGCGGCGTCGATGGCTCAAGTTCTGGGTTTTGGCCATGTCGATGCGGACGACTGCTATTGGCTGCCGAGCGAGCCACCGTATCGCGAGAAGCGGTCGCCGGGGCCGCGGGCCGCTGCCCTGCGCCGATCGATGGACGAGGCCATGCGCACGGCGCCTGGCGTGGTGGTGTCCGGTTCGGTGATGGGCTGGGGGGATGACATCGAGCTGGGCTTCGACCGGATCGTCTTCCTGCTCGTGGACACGGCCACGCGTCTGCAGCGCCTGGTGCAGCGGGAGCGCGCCCGTTTCGGGCGCGTCGACCCGGCCTTCCTGCGGTGGGCCGCGGCCTATGATGCCGGGACCGAGGCCGGACGCAGCCTGTCGCGCCACCGGGCCTGGCTGGCCTCGCGTCGGTGCCCGGTGCAGGTGCTCGACGGCCATGACAGCGTGCCACAACGCCTGACCCAGGTCCTGAGAGCCCTTGAACAGAGTCCCCTGCCGTGACCCATGAACTGATTTACCTGGCGTCCCAGAGCCCGCGCCGCCGCCAATTGCTGGACCAACTCGGCGTGCGCCACGAGCTGCTGCTGCCCGGGCCCGACGAAGACGCGGAGGCGCTGGAGGCCACGCGCGCCGGCGAAGCCCCGCGCGACTACGTGGAGCGCGCCACACGTGCCAAGCTCAAGGCCGCACGCCAGCGCCTGGCCGCGCGTGGCCTGCCGCCGGCACCGATCCTGTGTTCGGACACCACGGTGGCGCTGGGCCGCCGCATCCTGGGCAAGCCGGCCGATGCGGCCGAGGCCGCGGCCACGCTGCGGGCGCTGTCCGGCCGCTTGCACCACGTGTTCACCGCCGTGGCCCTGTGGGACGGCCGCCGGACCCTGTTCGCGCTGTGCGATTCGCGGGTGCGCTTCGCCGAGTTGCCTGAGGCCGTCATCGAGGCCTACGTGGCCAGCGGCGAGCCCTTCGGCAAGGCGGGCGCCTACGCGGTGCAGAGCTCGCTGGCCGGGTGGATCCCGAGCATCGAGGGAAGCTACTCCGGTATCATGGGTTTGCCCCTGTACGAGACCACCCAGCTGCTGCGACAGGCCCGCGTGCGCCTCTGAGGATCGGGGCGCGCCGGCCGCAACAGCCCAAGAGAAAGCGCCCGGCCGCCATGCACGACATCCTGATCAACTGGGCCCCGCAGGAGACGCGGGTCGCCATCATCGAGAACGGCGCGGTCCAGGAGCTCCACATCGAGCGCACCCTCGAGCGCGGCCTCGTCGGCAACGTCTACCTGGGCAAGGTCGCTCGGGTGCTGCCCGGCATGCAGAGCGCCTTCATCGACATCGGCCTGGAGCGCGCCGCCTTCCTGCACGTCGCCGACCTGCACACCAGCGGCCCCAGCCATGGCCGTGACGCGGCGCCCCAGGTGCCGATCGAGAAGCAGGTCTTCGAGGGCCAGACCCTGATGGTGCAGGTCATCAAGGATCCCATCGGCACCAAGGGCGCCCGCCTGTCCACCCAGGTCAGCATCGCCGGCCGCATGCTGGTCTACCTGCCGCAGGACAACCACATCGGCATCTCCCAGAAGATCGGCTCGCCCGAGACCCGCGAACAGCTGCGGGCCCGCATGGCCGCGCTGGTGGGCAAGCCCGAGGATGGCGGTGGCGGCGGCTTCATCCTGCGCACCAACGCCGAAGAGGCCAGCGACGAGGAGCTGGGCGACGACATCGCCTACCTGCGCAAGACCTGGGCCGGCATCCGGCAGCGCGCGCTGGCGCAGCCGGCCGGCACCCTGCTGCACCAGGACCTGTCCCTGGCCGAGCGCGTGCTGCGCGACATGGCCAGCGAGCAGACCCAGACCATCCGCATCGACTCGCGGGTGCAGCACGACCTGCTGCGCGCCTTCGGCCAGGCCTACACGCCCACCTCGGTGGCCAAGCTCGAGCACTACAAGGGCGAGCGCCCGATCTTCGACCTCTACAACATCGAGGAGGAGATCGCCCGGGCGCTGGCGCGGCGCGTGGAGCTGAAGTCCGGCGGCTACCTGATCATCGACCAGACCGAGGCCCTGACCACGGTGGACGTCAACACCGGGGGCTATGTCGGCGCGCGCAACTTCGACGACACGATCTTCAAGACCAACCTCGAGGCGGCGCTGGCCATCGCCCGCCAGCTGCGCCTGCGCAACCTGGGCGGCATCATCATCGTCGACTTCATCGACATGACCCACGAGGCGCACCAGCAGCAGGTGCTGGCCGAGTTCCGCAAGCAGCTGGCCAAGGACCGCACCAAGACCACGGTCAGCGGTTTCACCCAGCTGGGCCTGGTCGAGATGACGCGCAAGCGCACCCGCGAGAGCCTGGCCCACATGCTGTGCCAGCCCTGTCCCACCTGCGAGGGCAAGGGCCAGGTCAAGACCGCCCGCACGGTCTGCTACGACGTGCTGCGCGAGATCCTGCGCGAGGCGCGCCAGTTCGACCCCAAGGAGATCCGCGTGCTGGCCAGTGCCGCGGTGGTCGAGATGCTGCTCGACGAGGAAAGCGCGCACCTGGCCGACCTGTCGGCCTTCATCGGCAAGCCGATCTCGCTGTCGGCCGAGCCGACCATGACCCCGGAGCAGTACGACATCGTGCTGATGTGACCCCACCGGGCCTGCTCCGCAGGCCTCAGGGTGCGAGGGTGTGCCGGCGCAGCCGGTATCGCCTCAGGGCTTGATGCGCTGGACCTTCAGCACCGTGCTGTTGCGCTTGAGGGTGCGCAGCACGTCGGCCAGGTGCAGGCGGTCGCGCACGCTGACCAGCAGGCGCAGCTCGGCGGTCTCGCCCGGGGGCTCGTCGCCCATGTCGATGTGGGTGATGTCCGCCTCGGCGGCGCTGACGGCCTGTGCCACCTGGGCCAGCACGCCCTTGCCGTTGCGCAGCAGGACCAGCACGCCCACCTCGAAAGCGCGGGTGGGCTCGTCGGCCCACTCCACCTGCATCCAGCGCTCGCGGTCACGCTCGTACAGGCGTCGGCCGACCTGGCAGTCGCCGGTGTGCACGACCAGACCCTCGCCACGTCCCAGGTACCCGACGATGGCATCGCCCGGGATGGGACGGCAGCAGGGTGCCAGCGTGATCGAGGCGCCTTCGGTGCCGTCGATCACCACCAGGCCTTGGGTGGGGGCGCTGTCGTCGCTGCCGTAGCGGCCCAGGCTGAGGGTGACCGCGTCGGGCTTCTGGCCCTGTTCGCGCAGGGCCTGGGCCACGCGCTTGGCCACGATGGTGGCGATCTTCTTGCCCAGGCCGATGTCGGTGAGCAGTTCGGCCACGCTGCGGTTGGCGCTCCAGCGCAGCACCGGCTGCCACAGTGCGGCGCTGGCCTCGCTGTCGCGGGCGGGCAGGCTCAGGCCTTCGGCGCGCAGGGCCTGGCCCAGCATTTTCTCGCCCAGGGCCTGGGACTCGGTCTGCTCCAGGTTCTTCAGGTAGTGCCGGATCTTGGAGCGGGCGCGGCCGGTGCGCACGAAGTTCAGCCAGGCCGGGTTGGGTCGTGCGCCGGCGGCGGTGATGACCTCGATCACGTCGCCCGAGCGCAGTTCGGCCCGCAGCGTGGCGGCCTCGCCGTTGATCTTGACCGCCACGGTGCGGTCCCCGACATCGGAGTGGATGGCGTAGGCGAAGTCGATCGGCGTGGCCCCGCGCGGCAGTGCCAGGATCTTGCTCTTGGGCGTGAAGACATAGACCGCGTCGGGCACCAGATCGATCTTGACGTGCTCCAGAAACTCGCTGGAATCGCGGGTGTCCTGCTGGATGTCGAGCAGCGACTTCAGCCACAGCGCACCCAGGCGCTGGGCCACGTCGGACGGGCTGCCCGCGCCTTTCTGGCCGGTCTTGTAGAGCCAATGCGCCGCGATGCCGGACTCGGCCACCGCATGCATTTCCTCGGTGCGGATCTGGAACTCGACTGCGGTGCCCAGCGGGTTGACCAGGGTGGTGTGCAGCGACTGGTAGCCGTTGGGCTTGGGGATCGCGATGTAGTCCTTGAAGCGGCCCGGCACCGGCTTGTAGAGCTGGTGCAGCACGCCCAACGCCAGGTAGCACTCGGGCAGGGTCTGCACGATGATGCGGAAGCCGAAGATGTCGCTGACCTGCGCGAAGCCGGCGTGCTTCTCGCGCATCTTGCGGTAGATCGAGTAGACGGTCTTCTCGCGGCCCGAGACCTCGGCCTTGAGCTTGGAATGGGCGAAGGACTTGACGACGTCGTCCTGCACCTTCGAGACGATGTCGCGGCGGTAGCCGCGGGCGCGCAGCACCGCCTTGTCCAGCGCACCGTGGCGCCAGGGGTGGATGTAGCTGAAGGACAGTTCCTGCAGCTCGCGGTAGGTCTGGTTCAGGCCCAGGCGGTGGGCGATCGGCGCGTAGATGTCCAGCGTCTCGCGGGCGATGCGGGCGCGCTTGTTGACGGCCATGGCCGCCATCGTGCGCATGTTGTGCAGCCGGTCGGCCAGCTTGACCAGGATGACGCGCACATCGCGCGACATCGCCAGCAGCATCTTGCGGAAGGACTCTGCCTGGCCTTCTTCGCGGGTCGAGAACTGCAGCTTGTCGAGCTTGGTCAGGCCGTCCACCAGCTCGGCGGTGGGCGCGCCGAAGCGCTCGATCAGCTCGGTCTTGGTGACGCCGCAGTCCTCCATGGCGTCGTGCATCAGCGCGGCCATGATGGCCTGGGCGTCGAGCTTCCAGTCGGCCACCAGGCCGGCCACCGCGATCGGGTGGGTGATGTAGGGCTCACCGCTGGCGCGGAACTGGCCCAGATGGGCCTCGTCGGCGAACTTGTAGGCATCGCGCACCAGCTTCAGATCGGCCTTGCCCAGGTAGCCCAGCTTGTCCGCCAATTCGGCGAAGGTGCTGACCTCGGGCGGCCTGGACGGCTGGCCGTGGACCGGTGTGCGCGGCCGTCCCGCCAGCGCAGCCGGCAGGATCTCTGCAGCGAACGATCGAATGCCCATGCTCCGAATTTAGCCGAGAAAGCGCACCCTGAAAGTGCAACGGGCGCCAAACTGGCGCCCGTTGTCAGGTCAGGGTGCGAAATGCACTCAGGTCGGGACCTTGCGGAGCATCTCCAGTCCGACCTCGCCGGCGGCGATCTCGCGCAGGGCGGTCACGCTGGGCTTGTTCTTGGACTCGACCTTGGGCGCGTGGCCCTGGCTCAGCATGCGGGCGCGGTAGGTGGCGGCCAGCACCAGCTGGAAGCGGTTCGGGACCTTGGTCAGGCAATCTTCGACGGTGATGCGGGCCATGGGGTTCCTTGGAAATCAGACAAGATCCAGCGCGCTGAACACCTGGGATTTGGCGCGGCGCTGGGCCGCGTACTTCAGGCGCTGGGAGTGGACCACGGTCTTCAGGTCGAAGAGAGCGGTCTCGAACAAAGCGTTGATTATAACGTAGTCGAAATGCTGGGCCTGGGCCACCTCGACGCGTGCGTTCGCCATGCGCAACGCGATCACATCGGGCTGGTCCTCACCGCGGCGCTTGAGCCGCTGCTCAAGCTCCTGCCAGCTCGGCGGCAGGATGAAGATCAGCACCGCATGCGGGAAGATCTTCTTGATCTGCAGGGCGCCCTGGAAATCGATCTCCAGGACCACGTCCTCGCCGGCCATCAGCCGGGCCTCGATGCCGGTGCGCGAGGTGCCATACCGATTGCCATGGACCTCGGCCCACTCGAAGAACTCCTCGCGGTCGATCATGGCCTGGAAAGCCGGGTGGTCGACGAAGTGGTACTCGCGGCCATCCTGTTCCTGGCCCCGCGGCGCCCGGGTGGTGTGTGACACCGACACGCCCAGGTGGGAGTCCAGCTCGAGCAAGGCCTTGACCAGGCTGGACTTGCCGGCCCCGCTGGGGGCGGCGACGACGAACAGGTTGCCGGGAGTTTCCATCGCGGTGGGGCCGGGGCAGGCGCCACCGGCCGATGCAAAGCCGCGATTCTAGCGAAGCGGCCTTGCCACCCGCTGCGCGCGGGGGTCAGGGCAGGGTGATCGTGACATGGGCCTGCTGGGCCGGGAGCCTGACCAGCTGATGGTAGTCCGCGAGCGCCTGGGTGGTGCTGCGGTCCAGGTGCCAGCGCAGGGCCGTGAAGGCCACCAGACCGGCCAGGCCGAACAGGGCGCCTGCCACCCAAAGCGGAAGTTCGTGGCGAAGCTGGTGCCGGATGTGGTCTGGCGACTGCCAGTGCGGCGCGAAGGCGGCGCGCTGACCTCTGTGGTGGGCGATCTCGTCGCCCAGTCGTGCGGTGAGGTAGTGCAGCTTCTCGGTGCCCTCGAGCAGGTAGCGGCCCTGGAACCCCATCAACAGGCACAGGTGGAAGACCTCCAGGGCCTGCAGCCGCGCGGCACCCTGCTGACGACAGGCCTCGAGCTTGTCGAAGAAGTGCTCGCCGGCGAGTTGCTCGCCAAAGAGCTCCAGCTGCAGGGGCCGCCGCTCCCAGTCCGGCCTCAGCGACGGGTGGGACCCCAGGACCCGCTCGTCGACCAAGGCGCAGAAGGCGTACTTGACGAGGTAGATGTCCTCGGCATCCGCCTCCAGCCGTCGGGCCCCGCGCTCGACCTGCAGCAGGAAGTCCTTCAGCCGCTCGCGGAAGGTCGCCCCGTCGAGCGGCGCATGCCGATCGCGCAGGAGCAGGAGCATGTAGAAGCCGTCATAAAGCAGGTCCAGCAGCCGGCGCGCCTCGGGAGCGGCGGATGGCATGGCGGCAGGGGTGGCCTGTCCCAGCAGCGAAGGGGAGGGCAGGGGGGTGTTCATGGGGTGGCCTCCAGCGGCTTCAAGGATTCAGAGCGAACAGCTCGAGCGTGGGCTCGGCGACTCCGGCGGGGCTGTAGACGGTCAGCGCCCGCGCCTGCAACATGCGTTCGTACAGCGGGCCCCGGGCCTCCAGTGCGAAATACAGGGCGCCCGGCCGGACCGGCACCGCACCGGGCACCTGAGGCAGATGGGACAGCCGCACCCCCCCCATGGCCGACAGCACCAGCTTGTCGACGTCGTCAGGGGCGCCCACCTTGAAGCGCGCCGGCACGCCGTCGATCAACTCGGAGGCCGGGGTCGCCGCCGAGACGCCCAGGATCAGCATGGTGTCGGGGCCGACCTGCTCGCTGTCCAGTCGGGCCAGGTGGAAGGACGGCTTGGTCTCGCTCAGGACCAGCGAGAAGCAACGGGTGGAGATCACCGTCTCGAGCAGGTCGCGCAGCATGCCCTCCAACCGCTCGAAGGCCGGCTGGGGGCGGATGTGGTCATAGCCCGGAAGGTCGACCAGCCGGTGAGACTTCGAGAAGGTCATCAGCGCGCCGGCGAGTTCCAGGAGCCGCTCGAAGAGTCGCTCCGGGTGCAGGCCCGGCCACTGGCGGTAATGCCCCAGGGCCGCGCAGGCCGCGGAGGCCGTGTGCAGCAGCCAGAACGAGGCGATGTCCCCGGAGCGGAACTCGACCACGTGGCGCGAAGGCTCCCGGTGGAAGCCGTACAAGGCATCCACCTTGGCCTGCAGCATGTCCAGCAGGCGCCGCAGCAATGCGCCCAGGGCCGGTGTGGCCTGCAGGGAAAGACTGGGGCCGATGAAGCGGGCGTCAAGGTCGAAGACGCCCGAGGCGTTGCGTCGCAGTCGGCACACCGGCACCGTGATCCAGGCATCGTGCGGTTCGTGGGCGGGCATCAACCGAACCTGGCGCTGCAGCGTCGAGACCTCGGCGGTGACCGCCTGGGTGAACAGGTCATCGGTCTGCCTGGCTTGGCGAAGGTAGCGCGCGGCGCCGGCCGGGCTGCCAGGGTCCATGTGCGCGTTGCCGCCTTGCCGCATCAGGGGTGCGCAGGCGGCCACCACTTCAAGATCGGTCACCTCAGGCGGCAGGCTGGCCAGGTTCAGGGGCGCGGGAAGCGGGTCCTCGCCGGGGGCTGCGAAGAACTCGCCATCGGGAAACACCAGCGCGAGCTCTTCCAGCCGAAGCACGCCGCTGGCCAGGCCGGCGCGGTCGACTGTCAGACGGCGCAGGCCCCAGGCGCAGGGGTGCAGCGCACGAACGGCCTCGGACAGTCGCCACTCGTGGAAGCTGTCCTGTTGCTGGAAGTGTTGCGGGCGCAGGAAGAGGCCTTCGCCCCAGAGGACTTTGGATGAGGGGATCACGACGCAGTGGGAGGGCAAGTGGTTGAAGGGATGCGGGGAGGGCTCAATCGCACTGCACCGCAGCGATCCGCAGGGTGTCCGGCTCGGCGGCCTCGGGCACGCCCGCGGCCACGCTGAGCGCACAGCCGTGCACACCCAGCGTCACGCCGCTGCGCTCGGCCTCGCGGCTGCGGAAGGCGAAGCGCCAACGAGATTCGGCAGGCGATCGGAACAGCGCGACCACGCCCAGGTGGGTGGCCGCGTTGGGCACGGGCTCGATCACTTCGTGTCGCTGGCCGGGGCGCAGCACGAGTTCGCGTGACTCGACGATGTCGCTGCGAAAGGGCTGCTGGTTCGACTCGCCGTCAATGAAGGCCACATAGGGCGCGGAAAGGAATGCATCGGCGCCACGAAGTTTGTAAATTCTGATGACAACTGAAAGGGGCCGCTTCTGGGAATCGGTGTTGAGAAGGTCCGCGGCGTGCAGGCGAAGGGCGACTTTGCGCGCACTCGGCGGCATTGCGGTGCGCACTTCGTCGGCGCTGACGGGCGACCGGATCCCCAGGACCTCGAGCGTCCTGTCGACCGCGCCACCAGTGCCGGAACTGGCGCATCCCACGAGGGAAAAGAGACCGAAAGCCAGCATCGATCGGAGGCGATGAAGGCTCATTGTTTGAGCCACCATGGTGGGGCGGTTTTCGGGCATTTCGGTGGCGTGTTTGAAAGGCGCTGGATGCTTCTCCAGCCACTTAAATCCTAGGTCCACCAAGCGGTCGAATGGGCAATTCCGTCCCCTTCCTTTGGGGGAGCGGACGGGCGAGGCCTTTGGGCTACATTCGCCCCCGATCAGCGGCCGGGACCCGTGCCGCGGTCGTCAAGAGGCGGTCGGACTGCAGTCACCGGAACAGGGAGTCAAGCTCCGGGACGAACAGGCCAGGCCACCGCTGAACACAACGATTTCCAAGCTGTCATGCGCTGTCATCTCGCCTCCTTGGCGCGGCTCGGCCCTGCCGTGTTCGCCCTGTCCCTCCTGGCCGCCTGCGCCTCCCGGCCATCCGCACCGCCCACCCCCATCGAGCCGGTTGCGCCGCCGCTGGAGCAATTCATGTCCGAGGCGGCGCAGTCCCGACTCTCCGGTGCCCGGCAACAGGAGCGGGAGCAGTACCGCAAGGCGACGCAGGCCTACCCGACCAGCAAGGAGCCTTGGCTCAAGCTGGCCGAGGGCTACTTCGAGGTTGCCGACTACGGCAACGCCATCCTCTCGGCCCAGGAGGCCCTGCAGCGGGATCCGGCCGATCGCCTGGCGGGCAGCTTGCTGGCCGTGAGCGGGCTTCGGGTGTCGGCCTCTGCGCTGGCGGCCCTGCGCGGCCAGCAGGACCTGAGCACGGACACCCGTCGCCAGGCTGAAGAAGTGGTTCGCCAAGTGCGTGAAGCGCTGGGTGAGCCGCTGCTGGCCGCTAAGCCCGCCGACACCGCGTCCGCGGCCAAGCGGCCGCCGCTCCGGCCTCGCGCGGCGGCGCCTGCCGCCACGGGGGCTTCTGCACCGCTGGCCACGGCGTCATCCGACGCCGGTGCCGGTCGCGGCTCGGTGGTGCCGGTGTCTCCCCCAGCCAAGCGTCCCGGCGCCAGCCCTTTCGACACGCTGCGCTGAGTCCTGCGCAGGCCCTCCACCCATTCCTCAGGAGAGAACGTTCCATGGCCAAGCGAGACAGTGTCCAGAGTCGCCTCGAGAAGGTGCGCCCGCCGCGCGTGCAACTGAGCTACGACGT
This sequence comes from Hydrogenophaga intermedia, assembly GCA_943371055.1. Lineage (GTDB taxonomy): Bacteria > Pseudomonadota > Gammaproteobacteria > Burkholderiales > Burkholderiaceae_C > Ideonella > Ideonella intermedia_A. The sequence goes on from CALRTJ020000022.1 coordinate 36,854, forward strand.
CGAGGTCGGCGACGGCATCGAGAAGAAGGAAATTCCCTTCGTCACCGGCGTCATCGGTGACTTCAGCGGCCACATCGACACCGAGTCGCCGCGGTCCCGCCTGAAGGACCGCAAGTTCGTCAACGTGGACCTCGAGAACTTCGACGACGTGATGCAGGGCATCGGTCCCAAGGCCTCGTTCCGCGTCCCGAACCAGCTCGATGGGGCCGGAGGCGAGTTCGCGGTCAACCTGGCCTTCAACGGCATCGACGACTTCCGACCCGAGTCCGTGGTCCATCAGGTCGAACCGTTGCGACGCCTGCTGGAAGCCCGCACCCGTCTCTCCGATCTGCGCAACAAGCTGGCGGGCAACGACCGCCTGGAAGACCTGTTGGCCGAGGTGCTGGGCAGCACCGAGCAACTGCAACGACTGGGCGAGGAAGCCCGGGTCGAGAAGGAGTGAGCGCCATGCTGCAAGACGCAACCCTCAGTGCCCAGGCGGTGACCACTGACAGCCTGCTCGACGAGATCGTCGAGCGCAGCAAGGTGGCGCGCTCCCCTGTGGAACAGGCGCGCGCCCGTGACCTGATCGCCGAACTGGTGCGCGAGGTCCTGCAGGGCACCGTGGTGGTCTCCGAGAACCTGAGTGTCACCCTCGACGCGCGCATCGCGGACCTCGATGCCCTCATCTCCGCCCAGCTCTCCGAGGTGCTGCACCACCCCGATTTCCAACGGCTCGAATCGAGTTGGCGTGGCCTGCACTACCTGTGCGCCCACACCTCCACCGGGGCCAGTCAGCGGATCCAGGTCCTCAACTGCACCAAGAAGGAGCTCGTCCGCGATTTCCAGACGGCGATCGACTTTGACCAGAGCGCGCTGTTCAAGAAAGTCTACGAGGAGGAGTACGGCACCTTTGGCGGGGCGCCCTTCGGCACGCTGATCGGTGACTTCGAGTTCACCCGGCAAGCCGAGGACCTGTATTTCCTCGAGCAGATGTCCCATGTGGCCGCTGCCGCACATGCGCCCTTCATCTCGGCGGCCTCGCCCGAGCTTTTCGGGCTCGACAGCTTCACCGAGCTGGGCCGACCGCGTGATCTCTCCAAGGTCTTCGACACCGTCGACTATGCCAAGTGGAAGTCCCTGCGCGAGTCCGAGGACGCCCGATACGTGGGACTCACGGTTCCCCGCTTCCTGGGGCGACTGCCCTACAACCCGAAGGATGGCACCACCGTCGAAGGTTTCAACTTCGTCGAGGAGGTGGATGGCGTCGACCACAGCCGCTATCTGTGGGTGAACGCAGCCTATGCCTTCGGGGCCCGGCTGACCTCGGCCTTCGAGGACCATGGCTGGTGCGCGGCGATTCGCGGGGTGGAGGGCGGTGGCCTGGTCGAGGACCTTCCCACCCACACCTTCAAGACCGACGACGGCGAGGTCGCACTCAAATGCCCCACCGAGGTGGCGATCACCGACCGCCGCGAGAAGGAGCTCTCCGACCTGGGGTTCATTCCGCTGGTGCACTGCAAGAACACCGACTACGCGGCGTTCTTCGGGGCGCAGTCGGCCCAGAAGGCCAAGCGTTATGACAACGAGGCTGCGAACGCCAACGCAGCACTCTCCGCACAGCTTCAGTACATGTTCGCGGTCTGCCGGATCGCGCATTACATGAAGGCCATGATGCGGGACAAGGTGGGCAGCTTCTCGACGACGCTGGACGTCGAGCGCTACCTGCACAACTGGTTGATGCAGTACGTGGTGGACGCCGACGACGCATCGCAGGACATGCGCGCCCAACGTCCGCTGCGCCAGGCCCAGGTCGAGGTCTCGGAGGTCCCGGGCCAAGCTGGGCGCTACCGGGCGGTCGCTTTCGTGCGGCCGCACTTCCAGCTGGACGAGTTGTCCGTCTCGCTGAGGCTGGTTGCCGAGATGCCCGCGGGCGCCCGGTGATCCGCCGTTCCACTGCCAAAACGGCACTTCACAGGGAGAAATGAATGAAAGACATTTACATCAAGTTCGGCAACCCGCTCAACGGCAAGAAGATCGAGGGCGAGTCGCGTGACCAGGAACACAAGAAGCCCTGGTTCGAGGTCAACAGCTGGGCACACGTGATCCGCCAGCCGAAGTCGGCGACCGCATCCACCGCCGGCGGCCACACCGCCGAGCGCTGCGAGCACGGTGAAATGGTGTTCACCAAGGACCTTGACCTCATCAGCCCCCAGCTTTGGGAGGCCTGTTCCGCCGGCACCCTGTACGACGACGTCGAGATCCACTTCATGCGTGCCAATGGCACCCAGGGACGGGTCCAGTACCTGACCATCCGCCTCAAGAAGGTGCTGGTGGCCTCGGTCTCGCCCGAGGTGGTGGGTGAGGGGCTGCCTAACGAGACCTTCAGTCTGAAATACGCCGCGGTCCAGTGGGAGTACATCCAGCAGACCATGGACGGCAAGACCCAGAAGGGCGCCCCGGCGATGTGGAGCCTGTCCACCAACAAGCCGGTCTACGAAGCACCGAACTGATCGGGTGTGCGGCCGAGGCGACCCCGCTGTGCGGGGGCCGGCCGGTGGGCCCGCCACAGGCGGGCCCACACACACCTTGCCCGCCTGGATTGTCGAAGGCCGGCCCGCGGCTTGACCTGGCCCGAGATGGACATGAACCCTTCCTTGAGAGTCCGCCGAAGCGTCCTGGACCGGCTGCTCAGCGACGACGAGTCCCATGGCCTGGTGATGACCCAGTCGCCGGACCTGTTTCGAGCCTCGGTGGCCAGGGACCTCGAGGCCCTGCTGAACGCACGGGCGCCGCTGGCGACGGATCGGCTGAAGGGGCGCCCTCAGGTTGCCCGGTCCATGCTGACCTTCGGCGTGCGTGACTTCGTCGGTCGCGTGCTCAGCAATTCCGAGGAACAGCGTCTGGTGGCCTGCAGTCTGTCCCAGGCGGTCCAGACCCACGAGCCCCGCCTGAGCCGAGTCGAGGTCCGATTCCATTCCGCTGGCGGTCCGTCGGTCAACGCGTTGTCTTTCACCATTCACGCCTTTCTGCGGATGCACCAGTCGCTCGAGCCGGTGAGCTTTGATGCCGTGTTGCAACCGGCACAAGCGCGATTCGCCGTCACCCAGTCCCGCTTCGGGGCGGGCCACTGAGCACCGTTGACGCGATGGATGACCTGCTTCCCCACTATGAACGCGAGTTGGCCTTTCTGAGGCAGCACGCCGGTGAGTTCGCGGAGCGACACCCCAAGATCGCCGGCCGCCTGATGGTGTCTGGAGACGTCGGCGAGGATCCGCATGTCGAACGGCTGATTGAATCCTTCGCGCTGCTGGCGGCCCGGGTGCACAAGCGCCTGGACGACGACTTCCCGCTCTTCACCGAGTCGCTGCTCGAGGTGCTGTATCCCCACTACCTGCGTCCGTTTCCGTGTTGCGCAGTCGCCCGGCTCGGCGCGCCCGAAGGTGGCGGCTGGAGTGCCACTCCCGTGCTCGTCCCGCGTGGCACGGTGCTGAGCAGCCGCGCGGTGCGTGGGGTGGTGTGCAAGTTCCGAACGACAGCGGATGTCCGGCTGCTGCCTGTGCGGGTGGTCGCGCTGCGCTTCGACCCGGCGACCACGGTCCCTGCGGGGACGCCCTGGCCATCGGAGGCGTCGGCCCGGCTGTCCATCACCCTCGAGCTGGGCTCGTCGGGGGTCACCTGGGACGCCTTGGCCGGTGAGCCGCTGCGTCTGTACCTGGATGGCGAGGCCTCACAGGTGGCCGCCTTGCGCGAGGCCCTGTTCGGCGCCACGCAGGCGGCGCTTCTGCAGGCACGTGAAGACGGTCCATGGATGCCGTTGAACTCCGAGGTGCTGCGGGTGGTGGGCTTCCGCGACGAAGAGGCCTTGCTGGACCAGGACGCCCGAAGCCACCCGGCCTACCGGCTGTTGAGCGAGTACTTCGCCTTCCCCGACAAGTTCAACTTCATCGACCTGGTGCTGCCTCCTGCCGGCCTGTCTGGCGGCGCGTCCAGCATCACGTTGCATCTGGCATTGCGGGGCATCGCCGCTGGCGGGGACGAAGCCCGCCTTCTGCAGACCGTCTCCGAGCAACACCTCATCGGCGGTTGCACCCCGGTGGTCAACTCCTTCGTCCAGCGGGCCGAACCCATTCGGCTCAGCCATCAGGTGTCTTCGCATGCGGTGCTGCCGGATGCGCGAAGGGCCTTTGGCCATGAGGTCTGGTCGGTGGACCGGGTCTATCGGATTCGCCAAACGCCGCAGGGCGAGCAGATCGAGCGCTTCGAGCCGCTGTATTCCCTTCAGCATGCCCAGCTGGGTGCCGATGGCGAGGCGGGCTCACGGTACTGGATGCTGCACCGGGACCAGGACCTCGCGCAGCGCAGCCCTGGACATGAGACCGAGATCTCGATCGTTGACCTCGCGTTCGATCCGACCGCTGCCAGTGCCGACACGCTGTCACTCGAGGTGACCGCCACCAACCGTGACCTGCCCACGCACCTGCAGGTGGGCGCCCCGGGGGGCGACCTGTTCCTGGCCGGCGGCGGTCCGGTGACCGAGATCCGGCTGCTGCGTCGCCCCAGCCCCAGCCTGCGCTTCGAGCGCGGCCAAGGCGCGTTGTGGCGTCTGATCTCGCATCTGTCCGTCAACCACCTGTCCCTCAGCGGCGGTGGCGTGGACGCCTTGAAGGAACTGCTGCGCCTGTATGACCTGCCCCGAAGCCCGGTCAGTCGTCGCGCCATCGAGTCGATCCAGTCGGTCGAGCACCGCGCGGTGACCGCCTGCCTGCCCGGTCAGCCCTTTCCGGTGTTCGTGCGCGGCACCGAGATTCACCTGACGGTCGACGAGTCCCACTTCGCCGGCCTCGGCCTGCGTCTGTTCGCGCAGGTGCTCGACCACTTCTTCGGGCTCTTCGCTGCCGCCAACAGCTTCACGCAGTTGCGCATCCGCTCTGCCCGAACCCAGGAGGAACTGCTCGCATGCGACCGGCGCAGCGGCGATCGCCCGCTCCTCTGATCGATCACCTGCTCGCCCGACCGCAGCGCTTCGGTCTGTTCCAGGCGGTGCGGCTGATGGAGGCGTGGCTGCGAGGCCAGGGGATCAATGATCCGTTGGGGACGCGCCACCTGCGCTTCCTCAGCCCCTTGTCCCTGGCGTTCACGCCCAGCGAGGTGGCGGATCTGCGTCGGCAGCCTCGGGCCGAGGGCGAGGGCGAGGGCGAGGGCGAGGGCGAGGGCGAGGGTGAGGGTGAGCGGGACGAGCAACGGCGGACACGCTCCGACGCCGACGAGTGGGGCCTGACGCCCGCGGGCTTCTGCCTGCTCGGGGCGTCCGGAGCGCTGCCGATCCACTACACGGAGTTGCTGCAGCAGCGGGAGTCCCGCAGCCGCGATGCCGATCGCGGGGCGGCCCGGGCGTTTCTCGACATCTTCCAGCACCGGTCCACCGCGCTGTTCTACCAGGCCTGGCGCAAGCACCGTTGGGCAGTCCCGGCGGACCGCAACGACCTGGTGCGTTCGCGCCAGCCGCTGTTGGCCCTGGCAGGTCTTGCAGGCCCCGGGCTGCAGCGGCGCCTGGGCGCCGAGGAGGGCGGCGTCTCGGATGACGCGATCGCCTTCTTCGCCGCGACACTCCAGCGCCGCCCGGTCTCCGCGGTGTCGCTCACCCGACTTCTCTCCCATTACCTGGGGGTTCCCGTGGCGGTCGACTCCTTCGTGGGGCGTTGGTTCAGCCTGGCACCGGAGCATCGAACCTTGCTCGGGCGAACGGCCATGGTGCTGGGAGCCGGTGCCGTGCTGGGCGAGCGGGTTTGGCAGCGCGACCTGCGCATGCGCCTGACCCTGGGGCCGCTGGCCGCCGGCACTTGGGAGCGCTTTCTGCCCGGTGGCACCGGCGCACGCGCACTCCAGGAGTGGCTGCGTCTGCTGTCGGGCGGTGGGCTCGAGTTCGAGATCCGCCTGAGCCTTCTGCCGGAAGCGGTCACCTGCACGCGCCTGCATCCGGAGTACGGCAGTCGCCTGGGCTGGGACAGCTTCCTCATCACCCGCAGCAGCCGCGACGTCCGCGTCGACGTGGGCTACGACCTGTTGGCGGTGGCTTGAACGAATCCATCGCGTCCCCCATTGGCGTCCTCCACATCACCGCACCATGGCCAGTTCACTCAAGACCCTGCTCACCAAACTCAACCCGGCCTGCCGCCGCGCTGCCGAAAGAGCCGCCTCCCTCTGCATGTCCCATGGGCACCATGAGGTGGACGTCGAGCACCTGCTGCTGGCCCTGCTGGAGCAGCCCGACGGCGATCTCGCGGCTGTGCTGAGGCACCATGACGTGCCAGCCCAGTCCTTGCGTCAGGACCTGGAGCGCGAGCTGCAGGGCCTGCGCGCCGGCAACACCCGGACACCGGTGTTCAGTGCCCGCTGGCAGGTGCTGCTGGAGCACGCGTGGCTGATCGCCTCGCTGGAACGCTCGGATGCGCGGATCCGGGGGGCACATCTGCTGCTGGCCCTGCTCACCGAGGCCTCCTTGGCTCAGCTGGCCCACCGGGCCAGCCCCTGGTGGTCGCGCCTCCGGTTGGACGACCTCAGGCATCGCCTGGAGGAGGTCACCCGGGGTTCCGCCGAGATGAGCGACGCCGATCGACCCGCCGAGGGCCAGACCTCACTCGGTGGGTCCTCGGGCGTCAGGGCCGGAGCGCTTGAGCAATTCACCGTGAACCTGACCCGGAAGGCGCGTGACGGTGGCCTCGATCCCGTGATCGGGCGCGACGCCGAGATCCGTCAGACCATCGACATCCTGATGCGGAGGCGTCAGAACAACCCCATCCTGACCGGCGAGGCCGGGGTGGGCAAGACCGCCATCGTCGAGGGGCTCGCCTTGCGCCTGGTGGGAGACGATGTGCCGCCGGCCCTGAAGGGCGTGGAGTTGCATGTGCTGGACCTCGGGCTCCTTCAGGCAGGGGCCAGCGTCAAGGGCGAGTTCGAGCAGCGTCTGCGGCAGGTGATCGATGAGGTCCGCCAGAGCCCGCACCCCATCGTGCTGTTCATCGACGAGGCCCACACCATGGTGGGCGCCGGAGGGCCGGCAGGGCAGGGCGACGCGGCCAACCTGCTCAAGCCTGCCCTGGCCCGCGGCGAACTCAGGACCGTCGCCGCCACCACCTGGGGCGAGTACAAGAAGTACTTCGAGAAGGATGCCGCCCTGGCACGCCGCTTCCAGGTGGTGAAGGTCGAGGAGCCCGACGAGGCCACCGCGGCGGCCATGCTCCGCGCCATGGTGCCCTTGATGGAGCGGCATTTCGGGGTGCGCATCTACGACGAAGCGGTGACCGAGGCGGTGCGGCTGTCGGCGCGCTACATCAACGGTCGACAGCTGCCGGACAAATGCGTCAGCGTGCTGGACACGGCGTGTGCCAAGGTCGCGCTGGCCCAGTCCGCGACGCCGGCACCGATCGAGGATCTGGGGCACCGCCTGGAGCGCCTGGACGCCGAGATCGCGGCGTTGAATCGCGAGGCGGCCACCGGTCGTGAACACGCGCCCGCGCTGCAGGCCTTGCAGGCCGAGCATCTGCGGCTGACCCAGTCCTTGGTGTCGCTGCAGCAGCGCCACCAGCGTGAGCTGGCCATCGTGCAGGACATCCAGCGGTGCCGCGCCCGGCTGGAGGCCGACACGCAGGAGCTTCCGGGCGGCGAACCCGAAGCCCGCGCAGAGCTGGCCGCCAAGCTGGAGGTGCTGTCCGCCCTTCAAGGCGAGCAATCGTTGGTGCCCATGCAGGTGGATGGCCACGTGGTGGCCGAAGTGGTGGCCGGCTGGACCGGCATTCCGCTGGGCAAGATGGTCAAGGACGAGATTCGCACCGTGCTGGGCCTGAAGGGGCTGCTGCAGGCGCGTGTGCTGGGCCAGGACCATGCCCTGGACGCCATCGTGCAGCGGATCCAGACTTCCCGGGCACAGCTTGAGGACCCCTGCAAACCGAAGGGGGTGTTCCTTTTCGTCGGTCCCAGCGGGGTAGGCAAGACCGAGACCGCCCTGGCCCTGGCCGATGTGCTGTATGGCGGTGATCGCAAGCTCGTCACGCTCAACATGAGCGAGTACCAGGAGGCCCACTCCGTGTCGGGCCTCAAGGGCTCGCCGCCGGGCTACGTGGGCTATGGCGAGGGCGGCGTCCTGACCGAGGCCGTTCGGCGTAACCCATACTGCGTGGTCCTGCTCGACGAGGTCGAGAAGGCCCATCCCGATGTGCTGGAACTGTTCTATCAGGTTTTCGACAAGGGTGTCCTGGACGATGCCGAGGGCCGTTCGATCGACTTCCGGCACTGCCTGGTCATCCTGACCAGCAATGTCGGGTCCGCTCCGATCACGAAGGCATGCCTCAACCGGCCCCTGACCGAACAGCCGACGGTCGAGGCCGTGATGGACCTCGTGCGACCCGCGCTCTACCAGGCCTTCAAGCCCGCCTTTCTGGGGCGGACCACGGTGGTGCCCTATCTGACCTTGCCTGACGAGGTGATGTCCGACATCATCCGCCTCAAGTTGCGCCACATCGGCGAACGCGTGCGAGCGCACCACGGCGCCCGCTTCGAACACGACGGCCGGCTGGTCGAGGCCATTCTGGCGCGCTGCAACGAGGTCGACAGCGGGGCCCGCCATGTCGACCACCTGTTGGGGTCGACCTTGCTGCCGGGGCTGGCCGAACAGGTGCTGGCGCGCATGGCCACTGGTGATCCGGTGCGGCGGGTGAAGGTGGGCGCGCGTGCCAACGGCGACTTCCGCTACCAGCTCACCTGAGCTCCCGGAGCCACTCCGTCATGAGCCAGTCCACCCTCATGCAAGCAGAGCGCCATTGCCACCCTGAGAGCTGGAACCGCCTGACGGCGGTCTGGATGGCCCTGCACTGGCCAGGTGCCACGCCCGCGGAGCTGCTCAAACTGCTGCAGGCCGTGGCGCCGCCACTGAACGGCTCGGCACAGCGCGTGCTGAGGGCCCTGGAGCGGCAGCCATGGCAGGTGCGGGCCTTGCCGGGTGCTGCCGTGGGGTCCGCGCGCCTGGGTGTTCAGGTGCGGGTGGTCGGTCGGACCTGGTGGTTGCGCTTCGAGACCGTGCCGTTTCTGCGCATCGTGGCGATCGAGTCGGTCGATGCCTTTGGACGATGACCTGCCCATGATCGTCCGCGTCACGCAGGACACCCGGCTGCGGCGTCTGGAGACGGTGCTCGGCCCCGATGTGCGGGTCGGCCGTCGGATGGACCTCTGCGAAGGTCTGCTGCCGATGGCCGACGCGGTCGGGGGCGCAGCCTGCCCCTTGGGTGACACCTGCTTTGTGGATGCACGCTTGAGAACATGGAACTGAACAACTGGTTGGTGCCGATCGCAACGGAGAGCCCCTGCGGCGAGGACCTCAGCTTTTCCGAGGCCTTCGACCGGCTGCGCGAACTCAGGCGTGAGGACGATCCGACGCTGGCACAAGGCGAGTGGTCGAGCCCCCTCAAGCGCGCCGACTGGCCTGCGGTGCTGCGGCTGTGCGACGAGTTGCTTTGTCAGCGCAGCAAGGACCTGCGCCTGGCCGGCTGGTGGACCGAAGCGGCATGGCACCTGCAGGGCTTTCAGGGGCTGGCCGAAGGCCTGGAGCGCTACGCGGCCTTGCTCCAGGCCCACTGGCCGACCGTGCATCCGCAAAGCCTGGAGGACGGAATGGAGCCGCGCCTGGGCAGTCTGGACTGGCTGCTGCACCAGGTTCAACAGGCGCTGCGCCGTGTGCCGCTCTTGCGCGAGGGGGATCAGTGGCTGGATCAGAACGGCCTGGAGGCCGCACGGCGCTCGCTGGATTCGACGGGCGCAGGGCCTGAGGAATGGTCACGCCGTGTGCGGCGGTCCGATGCCTCGGCACTGGGGCTGGTGCGCCTGGCGGCGAATCGCCTGCCCGCCGCAGTGCAGGCGCTGGAGCAGGCCGTGGACGCCTGCCTGGGGGCCGAGGGGCCTGGCTTCGCGGCGACCCGCGACGCGGTGGCCGCCACCGTGGCACTGGTCGAGCGACTGGCTCGGGAGCGGGGCCTGGAGTCGCTGCTTCCGACCGATGCCAAGCCCTTGTCAGGCCCGTCAGTGGCCGAGAGCGGAGGCGACCGCGTGCAGCAGGCAGCCGCGGGCGCCATGCTCAACCGTGCCCAGGCGCTGGGCCAGTTGCGCGCGGTGGCGGCCTTCTTCCGAGAGACCGAACCCCACAGCCCGGTCGCCTACCTGGCGGACCGGGCGGCCCGTTGGGGCGAGATGCCGCTGCACGAATGGCTGCGGACCGTGATGAAGGACGGGGCGGGCCTTCAGCAGCTCGAAGAGTTGCTCGGCGTGTCCGACGATGGCGGCGCGACCTGAACCCGGAACCGGTCGCCGTGGAGGGGTCAGGAGCCGACCCGGAACTCGATGCGTCGGTTTCGGGCGCGCCCGTCCGGGTGGTCATTGCCTGCGACGGGCCGGTCCGGCCCGACACCTGAGGTGCTGAACGCCGCCTCAGGCAGGCCCTGTCCGACCAGAAAGGCCTTGACGCTCGCGGCGCGGGCTTCGGAGAGGGCGACATTGGCGGCCCGCGGACCCACTCCATCGGTGTGCCCGATGACCTCGAAGCTCCGCCCCCTGAACTGTTGCAGCAGAGGCGTGAGCTGTGACAGCACCGCCTGACCGGCTGCGGTGAGCCGCGCACTGCCAGGCTCGAACTCGATGGTCCGGTGGGCCAGGGCGGCGTCGAGCTGTTCCTGTCCGGGGCCGACCACCCGCAGCCCGTTGCGCACCGTGTAGGTCGGGTTGTTCAGCTGCGTGGACAACTGACTGGCCAGTTGCTGCCGCACCGACTCGTGCGCCACCTCGCCCTTGAGGTCCACCACATTGCCCTGGACGCTCAGTTGCCCGCGGCTGACTTGCCGGAGCCCCGGCTCCAGCAGCCGCAACACCTGCTGGTTCCAGGCAGGGGGTGCGGCCAGGGCCGCCACGCCGAGCTGGTCGACGACCCGGTCCGCGCCGTACAGCGCCCTCACCCGGGTGACGATCGCGTGCCGTGTGGCGTCGTCGGGCACGGTGCCCGACACCACCACCATGCCTGGCTGCGGGGAGGAAGGACCGCTCGGGGCAACTGGTTGGTTCACCGTGGTGGCCGGCGGGGGGGCGGACGACTGGGCTTGCGCCGCCAGCTGGACCGTCAGCCCCAGCAGGACGCCCGAGAGGGCGGCGGCGCGGCAGCGGTGCGAGAGGGGAGGGGGGGATGGGGTCATCGTCCGAGAAAGCATTCCTGGAAGCTGGTGAAGGTGTGGGACAGGCTCAGGTCCACCTGTTGCAGGTAGCGCGACAGCTTGTGCACCGCATAGTCATGTCCCAGGTGTTGCTCGACCCAGTCGGAGGCCCTCAAGTCGATCAGCACCTGGTGGCTGGCGGCCGGGTCCAGCCAGGCCTGCAGGGTCCGTGGGGCCGGGCCGCCGAAGCCCAGCACCGCCCCCGGCGGGTCCTCGCAGGGCTGTGCGGGCATCAGCAGCAGCAACTCGAATTCGGCCCGGTCGAGGAACCCGGCGACCAGCGACAACCACCAACTGGCCACCTGCAATTGCCATGCAGGGTCGCGGGGCAGCGGCAGCCAGAGACCTCGCTCCAGGGTGCGGACACCGCTGGCAGGCACCGGCTGCAGCAGCAGCCCCAGGCCCAGCAGGGCCTGGCGCAGGTCCATGTCGTGTCCGGCAGCCTGGAGCAGGCCGTCCAGGCTGCCCAGAGTCTGTCGGTCCAGAAAGTCGGCCGCCGTCGGGTCAGGCTCGGTCGAGGGCGCGGGCACTTCCAGGGTGCCCATCGCGGCCAGCCAGGCCTCGGCATCGGCCCCACCCATGGCCTGGCGGCCGGCCTGGGCCAGGACCTGCCACGGGCGCCGCAGCCGCAGTGGCGACTGGCCCACGAAGGCGGTGGAGGCCTCGACCGCGCAGCGGCTGGCGGTGACGAAGGGGAAGCGCCGGCCGGAGGCGTCGTGGCTGGCGATCAGGTGACCCGCCAGGGCCACGCCCGAGCGCGGCCCCAGTATCGCCAGACGCGCCGGACCCGCGCGGTCGTAGACCTCCTTCCAGCGGGGGTCCACCGCCATGGCCTCCAGGGTGGCGCTGAACCAGCGGTCCAGGCCCTGGTTCAGGCTGGGCGAGTGGGTGCTGCGCACGAAATCGCCTCGTGAAGGCAGCTTGCCGAAGTAGTGCAAGGGGTCGGATCGGGTCATCAGGCTCACCGGGGCGCGGAGGCCGCCGAGGGGGCGCCCGTGGTCAGGTCTTCACCGACGACGGCACCGGGCAGTCGCACGCCGCGCAGCCGCACACCGCCCACGGCGGGCGGCGCCGCCGCGACCTGGGCCTGGGGCGACAGGGCCTCTCCGGGCTGGCGCAGCACCTTGAGTCGCAGCGTCACCCGCAGCGGGTCCTTGGACCAGCTGAGTTCATGGCTGCCGTCGGGCAGGCGACGGCGCTGGGCGGTCTCGAACAGGCGGGTCAGGCCGAAGGCCCCGGGTTCGTTGACCAGGTCGATCGCTCGGCCGTCCAGCGTGACGGCACTCAGGCGGGCCCCGGCGACACCGCCGGCGTTGGGCCAGACCATCTGCACCCAGTCGGGCGCGGTGTTGCGGTAGCGAAGGGCCTGGCCGTCGATGACCAGGGTGTACTCGCTGAGGCCAGGGGCGCCCTGGGGCTGGACTTGGAACACGGTCTGGTCCGCCGCGGGCTGGGCCGGGGCACCGGTGCCGGAGCCCGCCGTGACCCCGGCCGCCGCGGGCCCCTCGAGCGGGCCGATCCAGGTGCCGAAGCCTTGGGCCAGTTCGGGCCTCAGGTGCACCCCGACCTCCGCCCAGCGGCGCGCCTCGAGGGCGGCGCCACGCCGCAGCACCAGGGGTCCCAAGGCCTCGCTGGCGAAGCGGGCCACGGCACCCTCGGGGCCGAAGACCTTGGCGATCTCGGCCGGTCCGGCCTCGACCCGCGACTGGGTGTCGAAGGGGAACTTGGGCGCGAGCGTGCGCTGGAACGGCTCGACCACCTGGGCTGTCCAGAGGCGGTTCAATTCGGTCTCGGCCGGCGGCACCGTGGCCGCCAACGCTTGCACCAACGGCCGCACCAGCAAGGGCCGAAGGGCGCTGCGACCGCTGTCGCTCAGGCCGACGAGCAGCCGCTCATCGACGAAGCGCAGGGTTTCGCCCAGCTCCGACGCGCCCTCGTCCAGGGTCTGGGCCAACAGTTGGCGAGCCCCCGGCCCCGGGTCGCCCTGCTGGCGCAACTGGTGGAAGCGGGTCCGCACCTTGGCGAGGTGCTGCAGGTACTCGGTGAACGGGGCGGGGTTGCCATCGCGGCTGGTCATCATGCGGGCCAAAGGCGCAAACTCGCGTCCGATGGGGCCCAGCGGCACCTGGGGCGTCGGCAGCCCCACCTTCACCTCCAAGTTGACCGCGGGCGGCGCCTGGCGCAGCACCACCTGCTTGAACCACTCGACCAGGCCCTGCTGGGTGCTGGCCAGACGCTCGTTGAGCAGGCCGGGGTTGTCCCAGGAGGTCTGGTCGTGGAGGGCCTGCATGACGGCGCGGATCGGCGACTGCTGGGGGTCACCCAGGCGGTTCAAGCGGTCGACCGCTTGCCCGAAATCGGCGAATCCCGCCACGTTCACACCCTGCAGAAACCGTTGCCACTCGCGCACGTACTCGGTCTTGTAGCGCTCGGTCAGGGCCTTTCGGATCTGCTCAGGACTGCCTTCCAGCGTCAGATCCTCGCTGGCGCGGGTCTTCAGCACCCAGTCGACGCTTTGCAGTTCGTGGTGGGCCGCTTCCTTGAAGGCCGGGTCGATGAAGCCTTCCCAGGCCTGCCGGGTGAAGGGGCCGGGCACCGCGTGGCTGCCGGTCATGCTGCCTTGGTCGCCTTCGCCCAGCAGCGAGGCCACCGTGACGGGCGCGAAGCGGGTCGCCGCGCGCGCCTTGATGTCCGCATACACCCGCTCCACGCCCTTGAGCCCGCGGGAGACCTCGCGAAGGTTCTCCCGCGTCTGGTCCACCAGGGCGAGCTGACTGGACAGCTGCGGAAAGGCGGGGTCGGCGACCTGGGTGGTGACGAAGCTGATCAAGCGCTCTGCGCTGCGGATCATCTGCTCTCGCGGCAAGGTGCCTCGGTGATCGTCCAGCCAGCCGCGCCAGAACCGGGTGATCTGGTCGTTCAGATGCGTGGGGTCCAGGCGCTGGCGGTCGGCCAGCATCAGGTAGGTCTTCAGGGCGTTGTAGGCGTCAGCGGAGTCCTCGGCCGAGGCGTCGACGAAGCGCACGCCGGCCGCGGGCCGGCTCGCGGCGGCTGCGCCGGACTCGGGGGGGCGAGCCATGGGGCGAAGCCGCTCGGGGTGCGCGTTGACCTCGGCGAGGTAGCCCTCGATGGTCATGGCCACCGGTTGCAGCATGACCTGCCGGATGCCCTCGAAGTATTCCTCCCGCAGGCGCTGCTCGATGGCATCGCCCTGGTACAGACCCAGCGACAAGCCCCACGGGGGCGAGACGCGGCGGCGCTGGAGCGAGGCCAGCCGGTCCTGCAGCAGCTCCAGTGCCTCGAGGCGGGAGGCCAGGTCGCCTCGCTCGGCCTGCAAGCGCACCGCCTTGTCCAGATCCGCCCGCACGTTCGCCACCAACTGCCGATTGCCCAGGTAGGACCAGCTCCACGCCCCCAGGCCGACCGCGAGCAGCAGCACCCCCGCCGAGAAGGCGCCGAGCCGCCATTGCTGTTTCCGACGGCTGGCGTAATGCCGCACCAGCGCCCGGTCGGCGAACACCACCTTCGAGAACAGGTCCCGCAGGAAGAAACCGACGTCCGACACCACCAGACCGGTGGTGTGCGCGCTGTCCGGTCCCTGCAGGCCGAAGCGTTGCGCGATCCGGAGGCTGGCCAGGCTGCTGCCCTCGCCCTGCTGCACGGCGCTGGTGAAGTAGAAGCCGCGCAAGACCGGGCGGAACTGGTAGGGGTTGTCCTCGAACAGCGTGGCCACGAAGGCGCGCAGGGCCGGGCGAAGGGCGGCGAACTCGAGCGGGAAGGCGAGCACGCCGGGCGGCACGGGCTGCCCCCGTCCGATCGACAGCCGGGCCAGCGAGAGCTCCTTCAGTCCATCGCAGAGTTCGTCGAAGCGCTGGTCGAACTGGGCCAGCAGGGCGGCCCCGTCGGCCTGCTCGCAGGGCAGGGTGGCGCCCCAGACCCGCTCCCGCTCGTGTCGGTCGTGGTCCTCGAAGAAGTCCGCAAAGCCGGCGACCAGGTCGGCCTTGGTGAAGACCAGGTACACCGGGGCGAAGACCTCGAGCCGTTCGGTCACCTCCTGCACCCGCTGGCGCAGGCTCTTGGCCAGGGCGATGGCCTGCTCGGGCCGTCCCCTGGCGAGCTCTGCGGCGCTGGCGGCGATCAGGATGCCGTTGATCGGGGCCTTGGGGCGGTGCTTGCGCAACAGGTCCAGGAATCCCAGCCACTCCCCGCGGTCCTCCTGGTGGATGGCGTAGCGTCCGGCGGTGTCGAGCAGGATGCCCTCGCTGGTGAAGAACCAGTCGCAGTTGCGGGTCCCCCCGATGCCCTGGATGATGTGCTCGGTCCCTGCCGGCTGCCCATCCTCGGCCAGGGGAAAGGTCAGTCCGGAGCGGATGATGGCGGTGCTCTTGCCCGCAGCCGGGTTCCCGATCACCATGTACCAGGGCAGCTCGTAGAGCGCCGCACTGCCCGAGAGCTGGCCCAGGCGGGAGCCCTTGATCGTGTGGATGGCCTGGCGCATCCGGTCGCGCAGCGCCTGCACCTCGCCACGAGTGGCCTCGTCGGTCGCCGTGCGCTCGGCCTGCTGGTCAAGGGCCTGCTCAAGGGCCTGGCCTTTGCGCCGGGCGCGCCACAGCCCGAGCACGTGCCACAGGGCCCAGCACAGCAGCACGGTGCCCAGGGCGATCGGGGCCCACACCAGCGCCAGTTGCAGCAGCTCGGCTCCGAGGAACAGGAAGGCGGCCAGAGCGGCCAGCCCCAGCACCGTGAGCACGCGGGCGTCGAGAAGGAAATTCCAGAGTCGGTTCATTCGGTCGTTCGGAAAGGGGGGCGGTCCGCGGTCGGGTGGGCTTCAGGGGGCCCCGCCCTCGGGCTCAGCGCCAGGACCACCACCCGTGGGCCGCTGCAGGGCCCCAGGTGACGCGGCAGGCTTCCCTGGACCGGGGGGGGAATCCAGCGGGCCCCGGTCTGCGCCGTGCTCCTGCGGCGTGTCGCGGCCCTCTGCGGCCTGGCCGGGCTGCAAGGCGGCGCTGCTGATCAGACCGACGATCGGTGGCGGCAGAGTGGCCAGGGCCGGTCCGAACCGGCCCATCGTTCGGGTGCGCAACACGCAGACCGAGGCGACGCAGGGGTCCAGGCGGGGGGAGGTGAGGACGGGGCGCCGTCGGGGCCGGGGGAACGCTGCGCCGTGGGGGGTGAGCAGCCATGAGGCCCTCGGGTCGCCCGGCGTCCAAGGCCTGTGCCGGGGCGAGCCCAGCCAGGCCCCGACAGCGGTCCACGACCGTGTGAAACAGGTCAGGGGCCCAGTCCCCAGGCGGACCTGGGCGTCCCGGTTGGACAGGTTGCGGCGGGTGGCCGGCCAGCGCCAAGGCACCGCCACCCAGACCAGACCGGTGGGGATCAGCAGGCCCGAGGCCCTCAGGGGTGCGTGCATGGGTGCGCGCGCAGGCCGGTGCCAGCCCCCACCGAGGGGCCTGCACCGCACCGGCAGCGGGTGCTCAGTGGGTGGTCAGGGACTGGCTGGCGAGCCGCGTGGCGCCGCCGGCCGTGCGCTCGCCATGGCACGCGGCCGTCCGCGCGTCGATCAGGCCTGAGGGAATGCCGGTCACGATGACCGTCACGCCGCCGTGTCCGTGGCGGGGCCGCGCGACCTTGTCGCCCAGGCGGGCGATGCGCTGGCTGCGGGCGCCGGTCGTCGATGCACCTTCGATGACGGTGTTCCCGTGGCTGGACCGGTGGCCCGGCAGGATGAAGGGTCGGGTCATGGTGTTCTGCTCCCTGAAGCGTTCGCCGAAGGGCCGCGTGGTGAGGCGTCTGACGCGCCTGTCGATGACCGCTCCGGGAGCGTTCCCGGCCGGCGCAATTCCACATGGCCCAGGTCCTTGAGGCTGCGCCAACTGCCGCCCCAGACCAAGCCCGCCGATTGTGCAAGCGCCCCAAAAAGCTCGTAACCGTTTGCTGCTCGGGGATCGGCCTCGCTGATCACCAATTGCCCGCCGATGAGGAAGGCGCTGTCGGCGGCCAGACCGTGCTGGTGGTAGCTCGCCCCGGGTCCGGCTTGGGTCACCTGTGGCCCCAGTGCCGCCAGCGCCGCCTGGCGCTCGGGGCTGCGGTAGCCTTCCAGAAGGACCATCTCGAGCCCGTGCCGTTCGCGCATCAGGCGGTAAACCGCGAGCAGGCGGTCGCGGAACTCGCGGTCGAGCAAGGACCACTGGCGGCTGGCGCTGGCGGTCTGCGGCCGCAGCCGCTCGACTTCGCGGGTGAGGAAGATGGCCGGCGGCAGCGGGGCGGGCGGCACCAGCTGCTCTCCCTGAAGCAAGGCGGCAATCTGCGGGTTGATCGCGTGGCTGTGGGTGTGGTCGAAATCGTCGTAGGCCAGCCCCTGTCGGGCCCACCACGCCGTGGCGGGCGCCAGCACCAGCACCAGCAGCGCGGCCGCACCGGTCAGGCGCTGGTGCCGGGACAGGCCGCCCATGGACAGCAGCGGGCGAGGGCCGCGGATCGACGCGGTCGCCATTGCGCGGATGCGCCGGCGTGCGGTCTCGATCGGTCTGCGGGTGGCTCGTGCGGTGAGCCCCAGTCGCTGCCGAATCACCGCCCGCCAGGAAGGCAACAGGACCCATCCCAGGATTGCAGATGCCAACAGGAGATACACAAGGACACCAATGAGCAGCACGGTCATGAGGGGGCCGGGAGGGGACACTCATTGTGGGCGCCGATGGGGCCGGATGAGCCGCTGCCGGCGCCCCTTCTAGGGAGGGGCCCGGTGCCGCGACCGGACCCATTCCTCGGGGCCGCTGAATAGGGAGACCGACACTTGCCACCACACCGCGCCCACCCGCCTCGCTTGCCTGCGCCGCCCCGGCGTCCTCGTCCCTCGTTGCTGAGTGCAGGGACGGACGGGGCCGAACCGGCGGAGTCCATCCTGGAGTTGTTGTCCGATGTGCCGGCCAACCGCCAGGGGCGCCCGGCGCCGGCCCGCTTCAACCGGGACGTCGGGTCCTCGCTGCTGGTGGCGGTGGGCGTGGTCGCGGTCCTGATCGCGCTGGCTTGGACATTGCCTGCGCCCCAGGTGTCTGGCGTGTGGGCGTGGTCGCCACCGGGCCGCGAGGCACCGCTGCCGGAACGGGCCGCCCCGGCACCGGTCCCGACGGCGCCCGTTCACGCGCCGTCAGAGGGGAACCCTGCGCGCATCGTGGAGGTGGTCGCCGACGCGGCCGAGGCCCCCCCGACCGGCCCGCCGATCACTGTCCGATCGGGCGAGTACTCGGCATCGGCATCGGCATCGGCATCGGCATCGGCATCGGTGCTGACGCGGACCGCCTCCCGCGCCGCACCCGCCAGCCCGCCCAGCCCAACTCGCCCGGCCCGTCGGCCGGTGGCAAGCGCCCACGCGGCACCGTCGCCCGCCGATGCCGAGGTCGACCTGGTGGCCGCGCTGATCGCGCACGAGGCGTCGCGGATGCCCGCGTCGGCTCACCTCGGCCACGCCGACCCCTCGCACAGCATCGCCGGGCTGGTGGGCAGTTGTCGCCAAGGGGATCGCCAGCAGACGCTGGCCTGCAAGGCCAGGATCTGCCGGGGCTACTGGGGGCGCGCCCAGGCCTGCCCGGCCCGAGAACAGGGGCGGGCGGAGCGTGCGGAACGGGCTTCCGCGGGCCTGACGCCGGAGCGGGCGTCGCGCTCCTGAGCCCCTTGCCTGCTCACTCGATGTTCTGCACCTGTTCGCGCATCTGCTCGATCAGCACCTTCATCTCCACCGAGACGCCGGTGAGTTCGAGCGCGGCGGACTTGCTGCCCAGGGTGTTGGCCTCGCGGTGCAGCTCCTGGATCAGGAAGTCCAGGCGTTTGCCCATCTCGCCACCGGCCTGGAGCAGGCGGGTGATCTCGTCCAGGTGCGCGACCAGGCGGCTGAGTTCCTCGGCCACGTCGATGCGGATGGCGAAGGCCGCGGCCTCTCCCAGGGCGCGTTCGCGGGCCGACTCGGCGCTGACCTGGGCCCCGGCACCGGCGCTGTCCAGGGCCTCGGACCAGCGTTCCAGAAAGCGCTCCTGCTGGCGGCGGACCACCGCGGGGATCAGCGGCGCCGCCTGCGCGGCCAGGGCGCGAAGACCGGTGACGCGCTCCATCAGGATGGCGACCAGGCGCTCGCCCTCGCGGGCACGGGCGTCCTTCATGGCCTCGATGGCTTGGCGGCCGGCCTGAACGGCCAGCTCATCCCAGGCGGCGCTGGCCGCCGAAGAGCCGCCGCCGCGGCACCACTGCATCACCTCGTTGACCGACAGGGGGGCCGCCTTGGGCAGCCAGCCCGCCACCTGGGACTCGATGCGCGCCAGGCGGCTGAGCTGCTCGGTGCTGGGTTGGGGCAGGGTCTCATCGGTGGCGCGGCCGACGCTGCCGCGAACCTCGACCTTGCCACGGCGCAGGGCGGCGGTCAGGGCCTCGCGCAGCGCGGGCTCGGCGCCGCGCAATTCGTCGGGCAGGCGGAAGCTGAGGTCCAGGAACCGGCTGTTGACCGAGCGCAGCTCGATGCCGACGCCCGGGGCCGCGCTGGCGCCCTCCTGAGCGGGGCTGGCCGTGGCGCTGGCGAACCCGGTCATGCTGTAGACTGGCATGGAGCTTGTTTGCAGGAAGCCAAAACCCGATTATGTCAAAGCCAAAACCCGCCCCGTTGCCTGCCGGCACCGTGGTCGGCGGCTACCAGATCATCAAGAAACTGGCGGCCGGCGGCTTTGGCGTGGTGTACCTGGCCGAGGACGAGCAGCGCCGCCCGGTGGCCCTCAAGGAATACCTGCCGGCCTCTCTGGCCGAGCGGTCCGCCGGCGAGCTCATCCCCCGCGTGCGCCCCGAGAAGCAGCCGCTGTACCGCCTGGGCCTGAAGAGTTTCTTCGAGGAAGGCCGTGCGCTGGCGCAGATCTCCCATGCCAGCGTGGTGTCGGTGCTCAACTTCTTTCGCGAGAACGAGACCGTCTACATGGTGATGAACTACCTGCAGGGCGACACCCTGCAGGATTTCATCGTCACCGCCCGCGAGCTCAAGCGCGAGAAGGTCTTCCGCGAGTCCACCATCCGCAGCCTCTTCGATGAGATCCTGCGCGGCCTGCGCATCGTGCACCAGCACAAGATGCTGCACCTGGACATCAAGCCGGCCAACGTCTTCATCACCAACGACAACAAGGCGGTGCTGCTGGACTTCGGCGCGGCCCGCGAGGTGCTGAGCAAGGAAGGCAACTTCATCCGGCCGATGTACACGCCGGGCTTCGCCGCCCCCGAGATGTACCGCCGCGATGGCAGCCTGGGTCCCTGGACCGACATCTACGCCATCGGTGCCTGCATCTACGCCTGCATGCAGGGCTACCCGCCGAATGACGCGCCGCAGCGCATCGAGAAGGACCGCATGCCGCTGTCGCTCTCGCGCATGCGCAACACCTACTCGGACAACCTGATCGAGGTCACCGAGTGGTGCATGTCGCTGGACCCGCTGTCGCGGCCCCAGAGCGTGTTCGCGCTCCAGAAGGAACTCTCGCGCGAGACCGAGCGCCGCTACACCGCCCTGAGCTTCACCGAACGGTTGAAGCTGCAGATCGAGAACCTGAAGTCCGGCACCCGTGCCTGACCGCACCCCAGCCGCTCCGTGCCCATGAGGTTTTCCGTCTTCCAGATCAGCCGCAAGGGCGGCCGCGAGCTCAACGAAGACCGCATGGGCTACTGCTACACGCGGGATTCGGGGCTGTTCGCCCTGGCCGACGGCATGGGCGGCCACCCCGAGGGCGAGGTGGCGGCCCAGCTGGCGCTGCAGACCATCGCCTCGGCTTTCCAGCGCGAGGCCAAGACCTCGCTGAAGAGCCCGGTCAAGTTCCTGCAGGACGCGGTGCTGGCAGGTCACCACCAGCTGCTGCGTTACGCCACCGAGAAGGGCCTGGTGGACACGCCGCGCACCACCATCGTGGCCTGCGTGCTGCAGGGGCAGTCGGCCTACTGGGCCCACTGCGGCGATTCGCGCCTGTACCTGGTGCGCGCCGGGGCCCTGCAGGCCCGCACCCGCGACCACAGCTACTCCGAGCTGCAGCAGACCCTGGCGCAGGTGGTGCCGATCGACGCCCGCTTCAACCGCTCGGTGCTGTTCACCTGCCTGGGCAGTCCTGGCAAGCCGGTGGTCGACACCTCCGGCCCGGTGGTGCTGCGGCCGGGCGACCGGATCATGCTGTGCTCCGACGGCCTGTGGAGCGTGGTCGACGACCAGGAGATCGTCGACACCCTCAGCCAGCGCGGCCTGTCGGATGCGGTGCCCGAGCTGGTCGAGCAGGCGCTTCGCAACGGCGGCAGCCACTCCGACAACGTCACGGTGCTGGCCGTGGAGTGGGAAGCCGCCGAAGACCACGACAGCACCCAGGGCATCTCCACCCGCAGCCTGGGCGAGGACGTGTTCGCGTCCACCATCCAGGCCAGCATGGGCGAGGGCCTGCCCTCGGACCTGGACGAAGCCGAGATCGAACGCTCGATCCGCGAAATCAACGAGGCGATCCGTCGCTCCGCCCGCAAGCCCTGAGCACCGGACCGCCACCACCCCCTCCGGCCTGCGCACGACCCGCAGGCCGTTTCACTTTCAGGACACCATGAGCTACACCCGTACCCAGGACCGCGCCGCCAACGCCTTGCGCCCCGTGCGCATCACCCGCGGCTACACCCGCCACGCCGAAGGCTCGGTGCTGATCGAGTTCGGCCAGACCCGCGTGCTGTGCACCGCCTCGGTCGAGGAACGCGTCCCGCCGCACAAGAAGGGCTCGGGCGAGGGCTGGGTCACCGCCGAGTACGGCATGCTGCCGCGCGCCACCCACACCCGCAGCGCCCGCGAGGCGGCCAAGGGCAAGCAGACCGGCCGCACCCAGGAGATCCAGCGCCTGATCGGCCGCTCGCTGCGCGCGGTGTTCGATTTGTCGGCACTGGGTGAGCGCACCATCACCCTGGACTGCGACGTGCTGCAGGCCGACGGTGGCACCCGCACCGCAGCGATCACCGGGGCCTTCATCGCCGCCCGCGACGCGGTCAACGGACTGCTGGCCCGCAGCGCGCTCTCGCGCGACCCGATCCGCGACCACGTCGCCGCGATCTCGGTGGGCATCGTCCAGGGCACGCCGCTGCTGGACCTGGAGTACGTCGAGGACTCGGCCTGCGACACCGACATGAACGTCGTGATGACCGGTGCCGGCGGCTTCGTCGAGGTCCAGGGCACCGCCGAGGGCGTGCCCTTCAGCCGTGCCGAGATGGACGCCATGCTGGCCCTGGCCACCCAGGGCATCGCGGATCTGGTGCAGGCCCAGAAGGACGCGCTGGCCCAGCCGCCGGCGCAGGAGTGAGCGCGATGCGCCTGGTGCTGGCCTCCAACAACGCGAAGAAGCTCAAGGAGCTGTCCGCGCTCTTCGGTGAGCTGCCGCTGCAGCTGGTGACGCAGGGCAGCCTGGGCGTGGCCGAGGCCGAGGAGCCTCACGTGACCTTCGTCGAGAACGCGCTGGCCAAGGCCCGTCACGCCGCGCGCTGCACCGGCCTGCCTGCGATCGCCGACGACTCCGGCCTGTGCGTGGACGCGCTGGGCGGGCACCCCGGCGTGCAAAGCGCCGTGTACGCCCCGCTGACCGCCCCCGAGGGCCTGGAGCGCGAGGCGCTGCGGGCCCGGCAGGACGAGGCCAACAACGCCTTGCTGCTGGACCGCCTGCAGGGCCAGAGCCAGCGACGCGCCAGCTTCGTCTGCGCCCTGGTGGCGCTGCGCGCCGCCGACGACCCCGAGCCGCTGATCGCTTTCGGCCGCTGGGGTGGCGAGGTCCTGGCCGTGCGCCAGGGCGAGGGCGGCTTCGGCTACGACCCGCTGATGTTCATTCCCGCGTTCGGGCGGACCGTGGCCGAGCTGGCCCCCGAGGTGAAGAACGCCCACAGCCACCGCGCCCTCGCCGCTGCCCAGATGGTGGCGCTGATGCGTGGCGCCTGGGCGCTCTGAGCCGGAGCCCGCGATGACCGAGGACCTGCAGGCCCGCTACCTCCGCCCCGGCACGCTGCAGCTGGGCGCACCACCGCCGCTGTCGGTCTATGTGCACCTGCCCTGGTGCATCCAGAAGTGCCCGTACTGCGACTTCAACTCGCACCAGCGCCCGGACGAACTGCCCGAGACCCGCTACCTCGATGCGCTGTGCGCCGACCTCGAGCAGAGCCTGCCCCTGGTCTGGGGCCGCACCGTCCATTCGGTGTTCATTGGCGGGGGCACGCCCAGCCTGTTCTCGCCCGAGGGGGTCGAGCGCCTGCTGGCCGACCTGCGCAGCCTGCTGCCGCTGCAGCCGGGCTGCGAGGTCACGCTCGAGGCCAACCCCGGTACCTTCGAGCAGGGCCGGTTCAGGGCCTTCCGTGCCGCGGGCGTGACCCGGCTGTCGATCGGGGTGCAGAGCTTTGACGACGCCAAGCTCAAGGCCCTGGGCCGCGTGCACGACCGGGGCCAGGCCTTGGCCGCGGCCGAGTTGGCGACGCAGGTCTTCGACACCTTCAACCTGGACCTGATGTACGCGTTGCCCGGCCAGACCCTGGACGAGCTCGACCGCGACCTGGACCAGGCCCTGGCTTTCAAGCCGCCGCACCTGTCGCTTTACCACCTCACCCTCGAGCCCAACACCGTGTTCGCGCTGCACCCGCCGGTGCTGCCCGACGACGACACCGGGGCCGAGATGCTGGACCGCCTGGTCGAGCGCACCGCCGCGGCCGGGATGCAGCGCTACGAGGTCTCGGCCTACGCCCGCCCGGGCCACCGCTGCACCCACAACCTGAACTACTGGCAGTTCGGCGATTACCTGGGCCTGGGCGCCGGGGCGCACGGCAAGCTGAGCTTTCCGCACCGGGTGCTGCGCACCGTGAAGTGGCGCGAGCCCGCCGCCTACATGCGCGAGGCCCTGGCCGGCAAGGCCACCTCGAACGAGGAAGAGGTCGGCCGCAAGGCGCTGCCCTTCGAGTTCATGCTCAACGCGCTGCGTCTGCGCGACGGCTTCGAGGAGGCGCTGTTCATGGAGCGCACCGGCCTGCCGCCGTCCGCCGCCGTGCCGCGCCTGGAGGCCGCTGCAGCAGACGGCCTGATCGAGCGCCTGGTGCGCCCCGAGGGCCGCTGGTGGCGCCCGACCGAACGGGGATTCGATTTCCTCAGCGACCTGCAGGAGCGCTTCCTCTGAGGCCTGGCGGCGCGTCACCGCGCCGCCACGGGGTCGTCACGCCGCCGTCACCGCAGGCGGCGAGCATCCGCGTCCAGCCGGGCCCTCAGGCCCGGTGACGACACGGACCACAGGAAGAGACCCCATGCACAAGACCCTCTGGCGCGCGCTGGCCATCGCCACCGCCGCCTTGGCCCTGCAGGCCTGCAACGGCAGCGACGGCTACGCCACCCTGGACGGCAGCGCCCCGCTGGTGATCGGCCACCGCGGCGCCTCGGGTGAGCGGCCCGAGCACACCCTGGCCAGCTACCAGCTGGCGATCGAGCAGGGCGCCGACTTCATCGAGCCCGACCTGGTGCTGACCGCCGACGGCGAGATGGTCGCCCGCCACGAGCCGATGCTCGACGGCACCACCGACGTGGCCGACAGGTTCCCGGCCAGCCGGATGAGCACCCGGATGGTCGACGGCGTGTCCACCACCGCCTACTTCGCCAGCGACTTCACCCTGGCCGAGCTCAAGACCCTGCGCGCCAAGCAGTCGCGCGCCAACCGCTCGCAGGCCTACAACGGCCTGTACGAGATCCCCACCCTGGCCGAGGTGATCGCGCTGGCCAAGGACGCGGCGGCGAAGACCGGGCGTACCGTGGGCATCTACCCGGAGGTCAAGCACTCGACCTTCCACGCCGGCCTGTTCGGCTCGCACGTGTTCGAGGACAAGCTGGTGGCCGCCTTGCACGCGGCCTGGAGCAACAGCGCCAGCGCGCCGGTCTTCATCCAGTCCTTCGAGGTGGCCAACCTCCAGTACCTGCGCACCAAGACCAGGATCCGCCTGGTGCAGCTGATCGATGCCGACGACGTGAACGCGGACGGCTCGATGTCGCTGGTCGCACCGTACCGCCAGCCCTACGACTTCGTGGTCGCCGGTGACGCCCGCACCTTCGCCGACCTGCTCACGGCCGAGGGTCTGGACTTCGTGAAGACCTACGCCGATGCGGTCGGCCCCTGGAAGCCCTATCTGGTGAAGACCGTGAACGACGGCGTTGACCGCGATGGCGACGGCACGCTGACGATCAACGACCGCCGGGTGGAGGGCTCGACCGGGGTGGTGGAGCGTGCCCATGCCCGCGGCCTGCGGGTGCACACCTGGACCTTCCGCAACGACGCCAGCGGCTACGGCTTCAAGGACCCGCAGAAGGAGATGGCCTACTACCTGCGCCTGGGCCTGGACGGCGTGTTCACCGACTTCCCGGCCACTGGCGTGGCGGCGCGCGACAGCCTGTGAGTGGCCGCAGGTCCCGGGCCGGAAGGGCGTCGGGCCTTCGCCGACCGCGGGTTCAGACCCGGTGCAGCAGCGCGCCGTGGGTGGCGCGCAGGCGCTCGATCAGCTTGGGCGCGATCTGGGGCAGGGGCAGCACCTCGTTGGCCGCGCCCTGCTGGATGGCCTCGCGGGGCATGCCGAAGACCACGCAGCTGGCCTCGTCCTGGCAGTAGTTGTACGCGCCGGCGTCGCGCATGGCCTTCATGGCCCGGGCGCCGTCGCCACCCATGCCGGTGAGCATGATGCCGACGGCGTTGGGGCCGACCACCCGTGCGGCGGACTCGAACAGCACCTCCACCGACGGCTTGTGGCGGTTGACCGGCTCACCGTCGCGCACCCTGGCGATGTAGTTGGCACCCGAGCGCTCCACGCTCAGGTGCAGGCCGCCGGGGGCGATGTAGGCGTGTCCGGGCAGGATGCGCTCGCCGTCCACCGCTTCCTTCACCCGAATCTTGCAAAGGCCGTCCAGGCGGGCGGCGTAGCTGCGCGTGAAGCCCGGCGGCATGTGCTGGGTGATCACCACGCCTGGGGAGTCGGGCGGCAGGTTGACCAGCACCTCCTTGGTCGCCTCGGTTCCGCCGGTGGAGGCGCCGATGAAGATCAGCTTCTCGGTCGAGACCCGGCCCAGGCTGGGCCCCGCGACCGCCGGGGGAGGCGGCGTGCCGGCCGGTGCCGGGGCGGCGCCGGCCTGGGCCGTCGGGGCGGGTGGCAGACGCCGGATGCGTGCACAAGAGGCGGTGCGGATCTTGTCGGTGATCTCTTCCGACAGTTGCTTGAGCCCGTCGGCGATGCCCACCTTGGGCTTGGCGACGAAGTCCACCGCCCCCAATTCCAGCGCTTTGAGGGTCACCTCGGCGCCCCGCTCGGTCAGGGTGGACACCATCACCACCGGCATCGGGCGCAGCCGCATCAGGCGGGCCAGGAAGTCCAGCCCATCCATGCGCGGCATCTCGACATCGAGCGTGATGACGTCGGGGTTCAGGTTGCGGATCATCTCGCGCGCGGCGAACGGGTCCGCCGCGGAGCCGATGCACTCCATGTCGCTCTGGCGGTTGACGATCTCGGTCAGCAGGCTGCGCACCAGCGCCGAGTCGTCCACCACCACCACTCTTGTCTTCGCCATCTCGTCTTGCTCCCGCGGAGTCTCGTGGGTGTGGGTTCAGAACAGGTCGATCGAGCCGCCACCGGTGCTGGCGGGCAGGTCGCGCTGCGCGGCGGCCTTCTCCTGGGCCACCAGGGCGTCGGTGTTGGTCGGGGCCAGTCGCTTGACCATGGCCTTGCCGCTGGCGGGCAGGAAGCAGACCTTGCGCGGGTAGACGTCCAGCACGTCCTTGGACACGATCGGGATCCGCTCGGTCGCCAGGAAGTCCATCACGAACTTGGTGTTGCGCTCGCCGACGTTGATCGAGTTCATGCCGCTGATCACGGCGCCACCGCCGAAGATCTTGGCCTCCATCGTCAGGCGTGAGGCACCCCGCTTCATCATCTCGTTGATCAGCAGCTCCATCGCGTAGCTGCCGTAGCGGCCGTTGTCGCCGCTGCCCTCGGGCAGCATGAAGTGGTTCATGCCACCAATGTGGGCCTGGCGGTCCCACAGGCAGGCGGCGATGCACGAGCCCAGCGTGGTCATCACCAGCAGGTCCTCGTTGTCGACGTAGTACTCGCCGGGCAGCACCTTCACCGCCTCGTTCTTGAAGTGGGCGTCGTAGAAGAAGAACGAGGCCTCGCCCGGCTTGCGCGGAGCGGCTTTCAGGCGCTCCAGTCGCTGGCCACGCGCCGCACCGCCGGTCAGGCTGGCGGAGAAGGCGGGGGCCGCAGGGCGGGGAGTCTGGGGAACGGGGGTCAGGGCCATGAGGGGGGCTCCGGTCTGGGGTTCTGGGGGCGCCGTCGAACTCAGACGCGCTGGTAGATGGTCTTGCCGCGCAGCTGGAACAGGTCGCGCGAGTCGGTGAAGTTCTCCGAGTGCCCGACGTAGAGCAGGCCGCCCGGGCGCATCACCGCGTGGATGCGCTCCAGCACCTTGCGCTGCGTCGCATGGTCGAAGTAGATCATCACGTTGCGGCAGAACACCATCTCGAAGGGGTCGCCCAGCGACCAACTGGGCGACATCAGGTTGAACTGCCGGAACTCGACCATCTTGGTCAGCTCGGGCTTGACCCGGATCAGACCGGAATTGCTGCCGGTGCCGCGCATGAAGTGGCGCTTGAGCCGCTCGGGCGACAGGCCGCGGGAATCGGCCGGGTACACGCCCCGCTGGGCGGTGGACAGCACCTTGGTGTCGATGTCGCTGGCCATCAGGCGTGCGCCGCTGCCGCTGCCCAGCACCTCGGCCAGCACCATCACGATGGAGTAGGGCTCCTCGCCGGTCGAGGCGGCATTGCACCAGATCCGCGGGGCGCGGCCCGAGGGCAGGGCGCGCAGGGCCTCGGACAGGGCGTGGAAGTGGTGCTCCTCGCGGAAGAAGGAGGTGAGGTTGGTGGTCAGACAGTTGATGAACTCCTGCCATTCCTGTTCGCTGCCGCTGGCCTCCAGCCAGCGCAGGTAGTCCGCGAAGCTGCGGTGGCCGGTCTCTCTCAGGCGGCGCGACAGGCGGCTGTAGACCATGGCCCGCTTGCCTTCGTGCAGGCTGATCCCCGCCCGCTGGTAGATCAGCTGGCGGGTGCGGTCGAAGTCGGCGGCCGAGAAGGCGAATTCCTGGTCGACGACTTCGCGGGGACTGGCGTCTAGAAGCTGGGTCATGTGGCGCGCAGGTCAGGGGTGGCAGGCCCGGGTGGGTTCACAGGGGCTAGTCTTGCGGGGCTGGGGCTGTGGTGGCGGCCGGAGTTGAGTCCCCTTTCCGGGCCATTTCCGAAGGCCCGGTGGTGGGCCGCCGCTGCTAGACTGGCCTGACACTGCCCCGAGACTGTCTGGTCAGCCTCCCTCCCCCCGTGAAGCCACCTCTCGCCACCCGCCTGTCCGACACGGCCGCGCTGCGTCTGGACACGGCCCTGCAACTGCTGGCCCAGTCGGGCCAGGGGCAGTTGCCGGGTGCGCCGGGCAGCGTGGCCTGGCTGCAAGGCGTCATCGACGCCCTGTGCGACCTGTCCAGCCGCGACGCGTTGACGGGTCTGGCCAACCGCCGCTCCTTCGAGGCGGCCCTGGGGCGCGAGATCGACCGGGTCGCCCGGTCCGGCGAGCCGGCACTGCTGCTCCTGCTGGACATCGACCATTTCAAGCGGGTCAACGACACCCATGGCCACCACGCCGGCGACGTCGTGATCCAGTCCGTGGCCGAGACCCTCAACGAGTGCGTGCGGCCGATGGACCTGACCGCGCGCATCGGGGGCGAGGAATTCGCCATCATCCTGCCCAACTGCCCGCCGGCCTTCGGCCAGACCGTGGCCGAGCGCCTGCGCGAGCGCATCGAGGGTCGCTCGATCACCATCGGCCTGGGTCAGCAGTTGGGTGTGACCGTCAGCGTGGGCGGTGCCTTCGCGCCGCAGTGGGTGCGCTCGTCGCCGGCGCTGTGGATCGAACGCGCCGACCTGCAGCTCTACCGCGCCAAATCCGAGGGGCGCAACCGCACCTGTCTCGAACCCACTCCGGTCTCGCTCGTCAGCGCCGAGGAAAAAGGCCTGCTGTTCGGCACCCCGCCGAGCGAGGATCACGAATGACTTTCGCATCCCAAGCCCCCGGCAGCGGCCGTCGCGGCCACATCAGCGCGATCACCAGCGGCAAGGGCGGTGTCGGCAAGACCTTCGTCTCCGCCAACCTGGCCGCCGCCCTGGCGCGCCAGGGCGAGCGGGTCCTCGTCCTGGACGCCGACCTGGGCCTGGCCAACCTGGACGTGGTGCTGAACCTGTTCCCCAAGGTGACGCTCCATGACGTGTTCACCGGCAAGCAGAGCCTTGAGGATGCCATCCTGCCCGCGCCGGGCGGCTTCTCGGTGCTGCTGGCGGGCTCCGGGATGGTGGAATATTCCCGCCTCACCCCCGAAGTGCGCGAGCAGCTGACCGACGTGATCTCGCAGATCCGACCGCGCTTCGACCGGATCATCCTGGACACCGGCGCCGGCATCTCAGACGTGGTGCTCTACACGATCTCGCTGGCCGACGACGTGCTGGTGGTGGCCACGCCCGAGCCCACCTCGTTGACCGACGCCTATGCCACCATCAAGGTGCTGGCCACCACGCAGGGGCGGCGCGACATCCAGCTGCTGATCAACCAGGTGGGCAGGACCGGCGAGGGCCGCACCATCCGCGGCCAGCTGCAGCAGGTGGTGGACCGCTACGTCACGCCCGGCCTGATCGAGCCGGTGAAGCTGGAGTTCGTCGGCGAAGTGCCCCTCGACCCGTCGGTGCGCCAGGCCGTGAAGCGGCGACAATTGCTGCTTGAATGCTTTCCGGGCTGCCCGGCGGCCCAGGCAGTGGTCGCGGTGGCCACCCGCCTCGCCACGTGAGCACTGAAGACCTCGACGACCCCGTCCCCCCGGGCCCCACGCCCTTCGACCGCATCGGCGGCGAGCCTGGCGTTCGCGCGCTGGTGGACCGCTTCTACGACCTGATGGACCTGGAGCCGGCCTTCGCCCGGCTGCGCGCGGTGCACGGCAACACGCTGGACGACGCCCGCGACAAGCTCTTCTGGTTCCTGTGCGGCTGGCTGGGCGGTCCCAACCACTTCGTGGAACGCTTCGGCCACCCGCGGCTGCGCGCCCGCCACATGCCCTTCACCATCGGCTCGGTCGAACGCGACCAGTGGCTGGCCTGCATGTACCAGGCCATGGCCGAGGTCGGGGTGGAGCGCGCGCTGGCCGAACGCCTGGAGCGCAGCTTCTTCGACACGGCCGACTGGATGCGCAACACGCCGGGTTGACCCGGCCCCGGTCCGCGTTCAGCGCTGGCGGCTCGCCAGCAGCACGATCAGGGCCCCTGCGCCCCCCTGCGGTCCGCTGGCCTGGGCGAAGGCGATCACCTCCTGCCGCTGGGCCAGCCAGCGCTGCACCTTGGACTTCAGCACCGGCTGCTTGCCCGGCGAGCCATTGCCCTTGCCGTGGATCACCCGGACGCAACGGTGGCTGTGCTGGTGGGCCTCCCGGATGAAGGCGGACAGGCTTTCGCGGGCCTCGTCGCGCCGCAGGCCGTGCAGATCGAGCTGACGCTGGATCGCCCAGTGGCCCTTGCGCAGCTTGGTCAGCACGTCGGGCGGGATGCTGGAGCGCCGGAAGCCCAGGCCGTCATCGGTCAGCAGCAGGGATTCGACATCCACCTCGTCGGACAGGGCTTCGGCCAGCGCGGCCTGCTCGTCGAGCTCCCGCTGGCGGGGCTCGGGCAGCGGGGGGCGGGGGGCATGTTCCACCCGCTGCGGCCCCTTGACCGGCTGCACCCGGCCCACGGCCAGGGCAAAGGCCTGCTGCTCGCGCAGACGCTGCGCGGCCTCGGCGGCCTGGCGCGCGCGCTCGGCGGCCGCGGCGGCCTCGGCGCGCCGCAGCTCGTCGCGCAGGGCTCCCAAGTCCTTCAGATCCGTTGCCGCCAGTCGCTTCATGGCCCGGAGGCTACCAAACGAGGGGAGTCCCGGTGGGACGCTGGGGATCGGGCCGCACCCGGCGGCCGAGGCTCAGATCAGGCCCCGTTCGGCAAAGCTGACCACCTGCCCGGCGCCCACCACCAGGTGGTCCAGTACCCGGATGTCCACCAGGCCCAGGGCCGTCTTGAGGGTGGCGGTCAGGTACTCGTCGGCCCGCGAGGGCTCGGCCAGGCCGCTGGGGTGGTTGTGGGCCAGGATCACCGCGCCGGCGTTCAGGGCCAGGGCCTGGCGCACCACCTCGCGGGGGTAGACGCTGGTCTGGGTGAGGGTGCCCTGGAACAGCTCGCGCCACTCCACCAGCCGGTGCTGGCCATCCAGGAACAGCACGCCGAAGACCTCGCGCGGCAGGCCGCCCAGGCGCAGGGCCACATAGTCCTTGACCTTGGCCGGCGAGTCGAACACCGGGCCGCGCTGCAGCTGCTGGTCCAGGGCACGCCGGGCCATCTCCAGCACCGCGGCCAGCTCGGCCCGCTTGGCCGGTCCCAGGCCCTTGACCCGCCGGAAGTCCTCGGGCTGGCGCCGCAGCAGCCCGGCATAGCCCCCAAAGGCGTCCAGCAGCTCGGTGGCCAGGGCCAGCACGCCCTTGCCCTTGAGGCCGGTGCGCAGCAGCAGGGCCAGCAGTTCGGCGTCGGCCAGCGCGGCCGGGCCATGGGCGAGCAGCTTCTCGCGTGGCCGGGCGGCGGCCGGCAAGTCCTTGAGGTCCATCGTCTTCTCCCTGAAGTCCGGAGGCCCATGCGTGGGGCCACCCGTAAAATCGCGGGCAGACTACACCAGCATCCTCACCGTGAACACCATCCAGCCTGGGGCTTTCCTGACCCTGCATTACCGCCTGGCGGGGCCTGATGGCGCCGACGTCGTCAGCACCTTCGACGGCAAGCCCGCCACCCTCACCCTGGGCGCCGGGCAGCTCTCGCCCGCCATCGAGGCGCGCCTGCTGGGGCTGGCCGAGGGCAGCCGCAGCGCCTTCACCCTGGCCGAGGGCGAGGCCTTCGGGCCGCGCAACCCCGACATGGTCCAGCGCCTGAAGCGCCAGGTCCTCGACGAGATGGGCGATCCCCAGGCCGAGTACGCCGTGGGCGAGGTCGTCGAGTTCCCCACCCCCGACAACACCGGCCGCTTCGCCGGCGTCGTCCGCGCCCTGGGCGAGGGCTGGATCGAGTTCGACTTCAACCACCCGCTGGCGGGCAAGGCCGTGACCTTCGAGGTCCAGGTCATCGGGGTGCTGTGATGGGCGAGATCCTGCTGGCCGAGCCGCGCGGTTTCTGCGCCGGGGTGGACCGCGCGATCGAGATCGTCGAGCGCGCGCTGCAGCTGTATGGCGCGCCGATCTACGTGCGCCACGAGATCGTCCACAACACCTACGTGGTCAACGACCTCAAGGCCAAAGGGGCCATCTTCATCGAGGAGCTGGCCGAAGTGCCCGCCGGCGCCACGCTGATCTTCTCGGCCCACGGCGTGAGCAAGGCGGTGCAGGCCGAGGCCGCGGCCCGCGGTTTTCGTGTCTTTGACGCCACCTGCCCGCTGGTGACCAAGGTCCACGTCGAGGTGGCCAAGCTCTCGAAGGAGGGCTACGAGTTCATCATGGTCGGCCACAAGGGACACCCCGAGGTCGAGGGCACGATGGGCCAGCTGCACGAAGGCATCTACCTCGTCGAGGACGAAGCCGACGTGGCGACCGTGCCGGTGAAGAACCCCGACCGGTTGGCCGTGGTCACCCAGACCACGCTCAGCGTGGACGACGCCGCGGCCATCCACGCCGCGGTCAAGGCCCGCTTTCCCAACGTGCGCGAGCCCAAGAAGCAGGACATCTGCTACGCCACCCAGAACCGCCAGGACGCGGTCAAGGTGCTGGCGCCGGCGGTGGACGTGGTGGTCGTGGTCGGCAGCCCGACCAGCTCCAACAGCAACCGCCTGCGCGAGCTGGCCGAGCGCCTGGGCACGCCGGCCTACATGGTCGACTCGGCCGAGGACCTGCGGCCCGAGTGGCTCGAAGGCCGCCCGCGCGTCGGACTGACCGCCGGCGCCAGCGCGCCCGACGTGCTGGTGCAGCAGGTCATCGCCCGCCTCAAGGCCCTGGGCGCCACCGGCGTGCGCAAGATGGACGGGGTCGAGGAGACCATCCGCTTCCCGCTGCCGCTGGGCCTGGGCGACAAGTCCATGGCGGCCTTCGCCGCCGAACGATCCGCGGGCTCGGCCGACTGATCCGCCGACCGGGGCCCTGGCCACGGGCCCGACCCCACCCCACCCCGCACCGCACACCGAACAGAGAACCCCATGCTCGACATCACCCAGCTGCGCCGCGACCTGAACGCGGTCGTGGCCAAGCTTGAAACCCGCAAGAACCCGCAGCCCTTCCTGGACGTCGCGCGCTTCAGCGCCCTCGAGGCCGAACGCAAGACCCTGCAGACCCGCACCGAGGAGCTGCAGGCCCAGCGCAACGCGCTGAGCAAGCAGATCGGCATGCTCAAGGGCAAGGCCGCCAAGGGCGAGGACACCGCCGCCCAGGTCGAGGCCCTGATGGCCCAGGTCGCCGGCATCGCCGACGAGATGACCGCCGGCGCCACCCGCCTGGACGCCCTGCAGACCGAGCTGCAGGGCCTGCTGCTGTCGGTGCCCAACCTGCCCGACGACAGCGTCCCCGCCGGCGCCGACGAGAGCGGCAACGTCGAGGTGCGCCGCTGGGGCACGCCCGGCACCCACGACTTCGCGGTCAAGGACCACGTCGACCTGGGTGCCCCGCTGGGCCTGGACTTCGAAGCCGGCGTCAAGCTGGCCGGCGCGCGCTTCTCGATGATGCGCGGCCCGGTCGCCCGCCTGCACCGCGCGCTCGCCCAGTTCATGCTGGACACCCACACCCAGCGCCATGGCTACACCGAGTGCTACACGCCCTACATGGTCAACGCCGCCGCCATGCGCGGCACCGGCCAGCTGCCCAAGTTCGAGCAGGACCTGTTCCACGTCACCTCGGGTGACGGCGACGCCGCCGGCAACAAGTGGTACCTGATCCCGACCTCGGAGGTCACGCTGACCAACACCGTGGCCGACACCATCCTGTCGCCCGAGCAGCTGCCGATCAAGCTCACCGGCCACACCCCTTGCTTCCGCTCGGAGGCGGGCTCGGCCGGCCGCGACACCCGCGGCATGATCCGCCAGCACCAGTTCGACAAGGTCGAGATGGTGCAGATCGTGGCCCCGGACCAGAGCTTCGCCGCCCTGGACGAGATGGTCGGCCACGCCGAGGCCATCCTGCAGGCGCTGGAGCTGCCCTACCGGGTGGTGCTGCTGTGCAGCGGCGACATGGGCTTCGGCGCGGTCAAGACCTTCGACCTCGAGGTCTGGCTGCCGGCGCAGGACACCTACCGCGAGATCAGCTCGTGCAGCAGCATGGGCGCCTTCCAGGCCCGCCGCATGCAGGCCCGGGTCAAGAACGCCCAGGGCAAGATGGAGCTGGTGCACACCCTGAACGGCTCGGGCCTGGCGGTGGGCCGCGCGCTGGTGGCCGTGCTGGAGAACCACCAGCAGGCCGATGGCCGCATCCGCATCCCGGCCGCCCTGCGCCCCTACCTCGGCGGCGCCGAGTTCCTGACCGCCTGAGGAGCCCGCATGGACTACCCCCGCTTCGACCGCTCCTCGCCCCACACCCCGCTGACCGAGGCCGAGCT
Source organism: Hydrogenophaga intermedia (assembly GCA_943371055.1). Lineage (GTDB taxonomy): Bacteria > Pseudomonadota > Gammaproteobacteria > Burkholderiales > Burkholderiaceae_C > Ideonella > Ideonella intermedia_A. The sequence continues at coordinate 71,781 of CALRTJ020000022.1, forward strand.
GCAGCAGCTCGACGACTGGCTGATCGGCCTGGCCGAGGCCGGCGTCGACGGCGTGATGACGCTCGACGGCATGGACGGCTACCTGACCGCGCTGGCGGTCGGTCCGTCCAAGGTGCTCGACGAGCTGCCCACCGCCGACTGGCTGCCGGCCATCTGGGGCGGCGACGGCCCCAACGGCGCCCCGTTCCCCAGCAACCAGAAGCGCAAGCGCACCACGGTGCTGGTGCTGCGCCACCTGCAGTCCATCGCCAGCGTGCTGCGCGCCGCCCCGGCGGGCTGGGAGCCGGTGTTCAGCGTGGTCGAGCACGAGGGCACCGAGTGGGCCGATGCCGGCGACTGGTGCACCGGCTTCCTGCAGGCCACCGACCTGGACCCGGCGGCCTGGGAGCCGCTGTTCGAAGACCCGGTGCTGGGCCCGCAGCTGGTGCCCATCGCCCTGCTGGGCGGTGACGCCGACCGCGACGAGGACGGCGAGGACGACCTGGACGACCCGGACGTGCGCGACGAGCTCAGCCGCGGCGCGGCCCAGGCCGTGCTGGCGCTGGTGGCGCGCTGAGCGCCTGGTCCACCGACGCCGCGCTTGACGAGGCCGCGGCGCTGCTGCGGGACGCCGACGCCCTGGTGGTGACGGCCGGCGCCGGCATGGGCATCGACTCGGGCCTGCAGGACTTCCGCGGCCCCCAGGGCTTCTGGCGCGCCTACCCGGCGCTGGGTCGTCAGGGGCTGTCCTTCACCGAAGTCGCCAGCCCCGAGACCTTTCGCCGCGACCCGGCGCTGGCCTGGGGCTTTCATGGCCATCGCCTGGCGCTGTACCGGCGCACCGTGCCTCACGCGGGTTTTGCCCTGTTGCGGGCCTGGGCCGACCGCATGCCCTGGGGTGGCTGGGTGTTCACCAGCAACGTCGATGGCCAGTTCCAGCGCAGCGGCTGGCCTGCCGACCGCGTGGCCGAGTGCCACGGCGCGATCGGCACCCTGCAGTGCAGCCGGCCCTGTGGCGATCAGCTCTGGCCCGCCGACGCACTGGAGCCCGACATCGACGAGGCGCTGTGCCGCTGGCGCGGCCCGCTGCCCACCTGTCCGCGCTGCGGCGCGGTGGCGCGGCCCAACATCCTGATGTTCGGCGACCACGCGTGGCTGGCCGGCCGCACCGCGGCCCAGGAGCAGGCGCTGGACGACTGGCTGTCCCCGGTGCGGCGGCCGGTGGTGGTCGAGATCGGTGCGGGCACCACCATCCCCACCGTGCGCCATTTCGGCCACCGCCTGCTGATCCACCACGGCGCACGCCTGGTGCGGCTGAACCCGGACGACACCGCGGTGCCGCGAAGCGCCGGCGTGGGTCTGGCCGTGGGCGCGCTGGCAGGGCTTGAGGCCCTGGAGGCGCGGTGGTCGGACCGCGACGGCGCCGCGGAAGCGGCACGATGACGGGGATCGGCGCGCCGCCCCTCAACTCGTCGCGGTGACGGCCGATAGCCGATCAAGCCCTGATCGGAGCCCTCCGTCGTGTCTCTCGTCGCACTGATCTACACCAGCCGTCCTGCCCAGCCCATGGGCGCCGTCGAACTCGGGCACCTGCTGCTGCAGGCGCGTCTCTTCAACGCCCAGGTTCAGGTCACCGGGGTGCTCCTGCATGACCCGACCCAGTTCCTGCAGTACATCGAAGGCCCCGCCGAAAGCATCGACACCGTCTACCGACGGATCTGCGCCTCCGACCGCCACCAGGAGGTGGTCAAGCTGATGCATGAGCCGATCGCCGAACGCCTGTTCCCGGATTGGCAGATGGGTTTTGCCGAGACGGCGGCCTCGATGCTGCAAAAACTGGCCAACCACCACTGGTCCGAGGCCCTGAGCGACGCCGAACGCCGTCAGCCCGATGCACCCGCCTTGCGGTTGTTGCGCAGCTTCTGGGCGGCGGGAGCGCGCCCCGCCCCCAGCGCGGCCGCCTGAGGGTGGCGGGGGGCCTCAGCGGCCGGCGTTGGGGAAGAACAGGGGCTCGCCGCCGATCTTGTAGCCGGCGATGCTGGCCTGTCCGGCCGGCGAGACCACCCAGTCGGCGAACTGTTGCCCCAGCGCCGCCTTCACGTGCGGGTGCTTGGCCGGGTTGACCACCATCACGCCGTACTGGTTGAACAGCTTGCGATCCCCCTCGACCAGCACCGTCAGGTCCTGGCGGTTCTTGAAATTCAACCAGGTGCCGCGGTCGGTCAGCACATAGCTGCCGGTGGAGGCGGCCATGTTCAGCGCCGGGCCCATGCCGCAGCCGCATTCCTTGTAGCCGGCGGGCTTGCCGACCCCGGGCTCGATGCCGCCGGCCTTCCACAGGCGCAGCTCGGCGGCGTGGGTGCCGCTCTTGTCGCCGCGCGAGATGAACGAGGCCCCGGCCGTGGCCACCTTGCCGAAGGCCGCCTGGATGTCGCCGCCCTTGACCTTGGCCGGGTCGGCCGCCGGTCCCACCAGCACGAAGTCGTTGTACATGACGTTCTGACGCCGGGTGGCGAAGCCCTCGGCGACGAACTTCTCCTCGGCCGCCGTGTCGTGCACGAAGACCACGTCGGCGTCGCCGCGGCGGCCGGTGTCCAGCGCCTGGCCGGTGCCCACCGCCACCACCCGCACATCGATGCCGGTGGCGGACTTGAAGGCCGGCAGCAGGTGGGCGAACAGCCCCGACTGCTCGGTGGACGTGGTGCTGGCCATCACGATGAACTTGTCCTGGGCCATTGCGCCGAGCGCGGCGCCGGCCAGCCAAGACAGCACCAGGGCGCGTCGGCCCGTGAGGATCAGGTCCATGGGAGTTCTCCTCGGAGGAATTGCGCCGCCTCGGGCGGCAGGTCGGGGCTGTGGAAGAAGTCGTGCACCGGGCGGTCGGCCACCACCCGACCGCGGTCCAGGCAGACCACACGGGTGGCCAGACGCTTGACCTGGCCCAGGTTGTGGCTGCTCATCACCACGGTCACGCCGTCGTCGGCAAAGGCCTCGATCAGGGCCTCGACCTCGCGCTTGGCGCCGGGGTCGAGGCTGGCGGTGGGTTCGTCCAGCAGCAGCACGTCCGGCGCCAGCGCCCAGGCGCGGGCCAGGGCCAGGCGCTGCTGCTGGCCGCCGGACAGGGCCCGGGCCGGCCGCGCGGCCAGGGCCCGCAGGCCCACGCGCTCCAGCGCGCCCAGGGCACGCGCCGTGCGCTCGGCGGCCGGCACCCCCCGCAGCCACAGCGCCAGGGTGAGGTTGCGCAGCACCGACAGGCGCAGCAGGAAGGGCTGCTGGAACAGCATCGCGCACACCAGTGCGGGCGCGGCGTGCCGCTGCCCGCCGTGGGCGAGCTGGCCATTGAGCAGGCGCAGCAGCGTGGTCTTGCCCGAGCCGTTGGGGCCGACCAGGGCCAGGCGCTCGCCGCGGCACAGGCCCAGGTCCAGCGGCTGCAGCGCCTGCACGGCACCGTGGTGCACGCTGGCCTGCCGCAGCTCGATCAGGGCGGACTCGGTCATGCCAGCACCCCACGGCGCCGGCCGTCGTGGCCTGGCAGCAGCGCGATCAGGCCGTTGAGCAGACCGACGACGCCCAGCAGCACCGTGCCCAGCGCCAGCGCCATGGGCAGGTCCCCCTTGCTGGTCTCGAGCGCGATGGTGGTGGTCATCACCCGGGTCACGCCCTGGATGTTGCCGCCCACGATCATCACCGCGCCGACCTCGGCGATGGCGCGGCCGAAGGCGCTGAGCAGCACGGTCAGCAGGCCCAGGCGCTCGTGCACCAGCATCAGCAGGGCGCTGGTCATCGGCCCGGCACCGAGCGATCGCAACTGCTCGCCGCCCTCGTCGAGTGCCTCGAGCACCAGGCGGCGGGTGAGGGCGGCGATCAGGGGCACCACCAGGATGGACTGGGCGATGACCATGGCGGTGGGGGTGAACAGCAGGCCCCAGGACCCGAGCGGCCCGCTGCGCGACAGCAGCAGGTAGACCAGCAGGCCCACGACCACCGAGGGCAGGGCGAGCAGGGTGTTGACGCCCCACACCAGCAGCCGATGACCGGGGGCGCGGGTGACTGCCAGCCAGGCCCCCAACAGCAGCCCGACCACCGCCCCGACCGCGCAGGCGGTGGCGCTGACCTGCAACGACAGTGCCACGATCCGCCACAACGCGGCGTCGGCATCCAGGATCAGGTGCAGCGCCAGCTGCAGGCTCTCGGCTAGGGTGTTCATCGGGATCGCGCGATTCTGTCCAGCCCGCGGGTGCGGTGCGATATGCAAGACAATGCATAAGGCTTTCGCCTCTTCCGCATTCGACAATCCCGCCTCCCCCAGACACCGCCCACCCGCCATGCCCGAACTCGGACCTTCCCCGCTCGCATCCGGTCAGGAACTCAGCGTCGACGAGGCACGTGCCCGCGTCTTCGCGGCGCTGCGCCCGGTCACCGACCAAGGCGCGGTCTCCCTCGGGCAGGCGCTGGGCCGCGTGCTGGCCCAACCCGTGGTGTCGCCGATCGACGTGCCTGCCCACGACAACTCGGCGATGGATGGCTATGCCTTCCACGGTGCGGACCTGGTGGTCGATGGTTCCACGGTCCTGCAGGCGCTGCCCCAGACCCTGTTCGCCGGGGCGCTGTTCGACGGCACGGTGGCGCGCGGCCAGTGTCTGCGCATCATGACCGGTGCGGTCATGCCGGCCGGCCTGGACACCGTGGTGCCGATCGAGCTGTGCCAGGTCGAGGGCGCCTCGGTCACGCTGGCCGCCGGCGCGGTGCGCCCAGGGGACAACCGCCGGCCCCAGGGCGAGGACCTGGCCAAGGGCCGGCCGGCGCTGGCCGCCGGCACCCGCCTGGGCCCGGCCGAGCTGGGCCTGGTGGCCTCGCTGGGCCTGACCGAGGTCACCGTGTTCCGCCGCCTGAAGGTGGCGCTGTTCTCCACCGGCAACGAGCTGCGTTCCCCGGGTGAACCGCTGCCCGAAGGCTGCATCTACGACAGCAACCGCTACACCCTGACGGCGGCGCTGCAGCGATTGGGTGTGGAGGTGCTGGACCTGGGCCTGGTCCCCGACGACCCCGCAGCGCTGCACGCCACGCTGGACCGCGCGATCGCCGAGGCCGACGTGGTGCTCACCAGCGGCGGCGTCAGCATGGGCGACGCCGACCACACCCGCGACCTGCTGGCCGCGCGCGGCCGCATCGACTTCTGGAAGGTGGCGATGCGCCCGGGCCGCCCCTTCGCCTTCGGCCCGCTCGACGGGCCCGGCGGCCGCACGGCCTGGCTGTTCGCGCTGCCGGGCAACCCGGTGGCCGCGCTGGTCACCTTCCTGGTCTTCGCCCGTGATGCGCTGCAGGTGCTGGCGGGCGCCACGCCGCGGCCGCTGCCGGCGCTGCGCGCGCGCAGCGCCGCGGCGATCCGCAAGCGCCCGGGCCGCAGCGAGTTCCAGCGCGGCATCGTCGAGCCGGCCCAGGCCGGGGGCTGGTCGGTTCGCCTGACCGGCTCGCAGGGGGCCGGCATCCTGCGCAGCATGACCGAGGCCAATGCCCTGGTGCTGCTGGGCCATGACCAGGGCAGCGTCGCGGTGGGCGACGAGGTCGAGGTCTGGCTGTTTGACGGCCTGGTCTGAGCGTCACAGCGGCGCGGCACAACGCGCCGGGCGTGCTCAAGCATGGAGCACCTTGACCGGGGGTTGTCCCGGGTCAAATCCCTGCAGGTCTTCAAGCCCTCCGGACTAACCCGCAGGTTTTGAAGGGGAATGCAGGTGGCACGCTTGTTGCCGGGAAGAGTTCCCGTCGGCACGCCGCAGTGCGAGCGTGTGACAACTCTGCACCCACGCATGCAACAAGGAGACAACCCATGCGCTTGAAAATGCTCGGCCTGCTCATCACGCTCGGCATGGCGTCGATGGCATCCCACGCCGTCGTCACCGACCAGATGATCGAGAACGACGCCAAGTCGACCAACGACGTCCTGTCCTGGGGCATCGGCACCCAAGGCCAGCGTTTCTCCTCGCTCAACAAGATCAACACCGGCAACATCGGCAAACTGGTGCCGGCCTGGTCGTTCTCGTTCGGCGGCGAGAAGCAGCGCGGTCAGGAATCGCAGCCGGTGATCCACAACGGCAAGATGTTCGTGACCGGTTCGTACTCGCGCATCTACGCGCTGGACGCGGCCACCGGCCAGAAGCTCTGGAAGTACGAGCACCGCCTGCCCGACGGCATCATGCCCTGCTGCGACGTGATCAACCGCGGCGCCGCCCTGTACGACAACCTGGTCATCTTCATGACCCTGGACGCCCAGATCGTGGCCCTGAACCAGGACACCGGTGAAGTCGTCTGGAAGGAAAAGATCGACAACTACGCCGACGGCTACTCCGCTTCGGCCGCCCCGATCATCGCCCAGGGCCTGCTGCTGACCGGTGTCTCCGGCGGCGAGTTCGGCGTGGTCGGCCGCGTGGAAGCGCGCAACCCCAAGACCGGCGCGCTGGTCTGGGTCCGCCCGACCGTCGAAGGCCACATGGGCTACAAGTTCGACGCCAACGGCAACAAGACCGAGAACGGTGTCTCGGGCACCCAGGGCAAGAGCTGGCCGGGTGACCTCTGGAAGACCGGCGGCGCGGCCACCTGGCTGGGCGGCACCTACAACGCCAAGACCGGCCTGGCCTACTTCGGCACCGGCAACCCGGCGCCCTGGAACAGCCACCTGCGCAAGGGGGACAACCTGTTCTCGTGCTCGACCGTCGCCATCGACGTGAAGACCGGCCAGATCGTCTGGCACTACCAGAACACCCCGAACGACGGTTGGGACTTCGACGGCGTCAACGAGTTCGTGACCTACGACGAGGGCAACCAGGTCCTGGGCGGCAAGGCCGACCGCAACGGCTTCTTCTACGTCAACGACGCCAAGACCGGCAAGCTGGTCAACGCCTTCCCCTTCGTCAAGAAGGTGACCTGGGCCACCGGCATCGACCTGAAGACCGGCCGCCCGAACTTCGTGCCCGAGAACCGCCCTGGTGACCCCACCGCCGGCTCCGACGGCAAGAAGGGCCAGAGCGTCTTCGCCGCCCCGTCCTTCCTGGGTGGCAAGAACCAGATGCCGATGGCGTACTCGCCCGAGACCAAGCTGTTCTACGTCCCGGCCAACGAGTGGGGCATGGAGATCTGGAACGAGCCCATCACCTACAAGAAGGGCGCGGCCTACCTGGGCGCCGGCTTCACGATCAAGACCCTGAACGACGGCCCGATCGGCGCCCTGCGCGCGATCGACCCGAAGTCCGGCAAGATCGTCTGGGAAGTGCCCAACAACGCCCCGCTGTGGGGTGGCGTCCTGACCACCGGCGGCAACCTGGTGTTCTGGGGCACGCCTGAGGGCTACCTGCAGGCCGCCGACGCCAAGACCGGCAAGGTGGTCTGGAAGTTCCAGACCGGCTCCGGCGTGGTCGCGCCCCCGGTCACCTGGGAAGACAAGGGCGAGCAGTACGTCGCCGTCGTCTCCGGCTGGGGCGGCGCCGTCCCGCTGTGGGGTGGTGACGTGGCCAAGAAGGTCAACTACCTGGAGCAGGGTGGTTCGGTCTGGGTGTTCAAGCTCGTCAAGTGAACCTCTGATCGGCCCGGCCGATGACAAGGGCCCCGCGTGCGGGGCCCTTTTTCATGGCTCTTTGCCCGTTAGGTGGTGACGGTCGCACGCCATGAGCCAGTGGCAGGGCATCGTGACAGGCGTACGGCGACAAGCCGGAAGGCCTGGAGAGCGCGATGCAGGAGAAGGACTGGAAGCGGTGGCTGGAACGTCTG
>CALRTJ020000023.1:0-72771 GCA_943371055.1 Hydrogenophaga intermedia
CGGAGGGAGGCTTTGGCCCGGAGCGAAGTCAAGAAGGAGGCCGCAGGCCGGGTGACATGAGCGAAGGGCCAAAGCCTCCCTCCGGGCCCGCTCCAGCCCAGAAGTCAACGCCTCACCCAAGCCTCAGGGCGCCTTGCGCTGCATCACCGCCGCCCGCTTCGCATCCTCCGGGTAGGCGAAGTGGATGTCGCCCTTGCGCCAGGTGCCCAGCCAGACCATGTTGCGGCTGATCGCGTCGTGGTCGGTGGACGAGAAGGGCCGCTCGTAGGTGGTGACCACGCCCGGGTAGGGGCGATCCAGTTGCTCCAGCGCGGCCTTGAGGGTGTCGCCGTCGGTGCGGCCGCGGGTCTGGAACAGCGCGCCGAGCATCAGGTAGAACGCGTCGTAGGTCTGGGCCGCGGCCATCAGCGAGCCCACCGACTGGCCGCCGGCCTGCCGGCGCAGGCGGGCGATGAAGGAGGTGCGCCGCTCCATCGCCACGTCCTGGATGATGGTCTGCGGCATCAGGGCGCCTTCGACGGCGCCACCGGCCTTCTCGCCCACCGCGCGCAGCGACAGCGTCCAGGGGCCCAGCAGAGGCGCGTTCAGGCCGGCGTCGGCGCGGGCCCGCGCCACCACCGCCTGTTCAGGTCCCACGGTGTACGAGACCACCGCGTCCACCCCGGCGGCCTTGGCCTCCTTCATCTGCGCGGACAGCGAGGCCGTGCCCAGGTCGAAGCGGGCCACGTAGGCCGGCTGCAGTCCCTTCTCGGCCAGCAGGCGGGTGACGTCGTTCAAGCCGCCCTCGCCGTAGCCGGTCTTGTCGGCGAACACCGCGACCCGCGACAGCCCGCGGCGCACGATCTCGTCGACCAGGAAGGACGCCTGCACCGCATCGCGCACCGACAACCGGAACACCAGGCTGCTGGCGGGCGGGTACTTGGCGGTCAGGGCGGTGCCGGTGGCCACCGGGATCAGCAGCAGGTGGCGGGCGTTCTGGAACACCTCCAGCGCGTTCAGCGCCACACCGGTGTTGCAGAAGCCGATCGTGAAATCGGCCTTCTTGCCATTGACCAGCTCCTCAGCGGCCTGGCGGCCCACCGCGGGGTTGGACTGGTCGTCACGGGCCACCAGCTCGAGCGGCCGGCCCATGAGGCCACCGACCTCGTTGATCTCCTTGACGGCCAGCTCGGCGCCCATTCGGGCGGCCAGGCCGAAATCGGCCGAGCCGCCGGTGAACGGGCAGATGAAGCCGACGCGCACGGGTTGGGGGGCTTGTGCATGGGCCGTGGGGTGGCCCATCCCGGCGACCAGGGCCGGCAGCAGCGCCAGCAGCAGTCTGCGGGGAGATTTCATACCGCTCTCCTCTCATCCTGGCCAGTCTCAGGCGCCGGCCATGCAGAATCATGGCATGCAGCACACCGAGCTGGACCACCTCGTGGTGGCGGGCGCCACACTCGAACAGACCCGTCAATGGGCCCTTGACACCCTGGGCGTGGCGCCACAGGGCGGCGGCAAGCACCCGCTGATGGGCACCCACAACGCCTTGCTGCGGCTGGGTGGCGACGCCTACCCGCGGGCCTACCTGGAGCTGATCGCCACCGACCCCGAGGCGCCGCCGCCGGGCCGGGCGCGCTGGTTCGGCCTGGACGACCCGGCGCTGCAGCAGCGCCTGCAGACCCGTGGCCCGGAGTTGGTCGGCTGGGTCGCGCGTTCGGGCATGGTGGACATGCACCGCTGGGGCCTGATCAACGCCCGCTTGCAGCCCGGGCCCATCCTCAAGGCCAGCCGCGAGACCCCGGCCGGCCTGCTGCAGTGGCAGATCGTGGTGGCCGACGACGGCCGCTCGTTGGCCGGCGGCGCCGTGCCCACCCTGATCCAGTGGCAGGGCCCGCACCCGGCCGAGCGCCTGGAAGACCGCGGCCTGGCCCTGCGAGCCGTCACCGTGCGCGGCATGCCCGACCTGGCGGCCCAGGTGCTGCGCCTGCGGCCGCTGAACCGCCAGACACTGCCCGGCGCGGCCCTCGAGGCCGACCTCGACACCCCGCGCGGCCCCGTCACGCTGCGCACCCACACCGATTGAGCATGTCCGACCGTCACGTCCTGTTCCTGGTGGCCAGCAGCCGCGAGCCCGGCCACCCCGGCAACACCGAAACCCTGGCCCGCCACGCCGCCGCGGCGCTGCCGGCCGGCACCCGCCAGACCTGGCTGCGCCTGGCCGAGCTGGACCTGCCGTCCTTCGTCGACGTGCGCCACACCACCGGCCAGTACCCGCTGCCCGAAGGCGGCCTGAAGGTCCTGGCCGACGCGCTGCTGGACTGCACCGACCTGGTGGCCGTGTCGCCGGTGTACTGGTTCAGCATCCCGGCGCCGCTCAAGCTGGCGCTGGACCACTGGAGCGGCCTGCTGCGCGTGCCGGGGCTGGACTTCAAGGCCCGCATGGCCAGCAAGCGCTTCTGGGCGGTGTCCACCAGCGGCAACCGCGAGAAGGCGCAGCCCATGTTCGACAGCCTGGCGCTGTGCGCCGGCTTCATGGGCATGGCCTGGCAGCCGCCGCTGTGGGGCGCCGGCGGCGCGCCCGGGGCGGTGCAGGCGGATGCCGCCGCCTGGGCCGCCGCGGCCGACTGGCTGCGCACGGCCTGAGGCCGGCCTCAGGCCGCTGGCGCGGCCGCGGGCACGGCCGCGCGCGGCCAGCTCCACCACAGCAGGGCGATGAAGACCACCGGCAGGAAGCTGGCGGTCGAGACCTGGGCCAGCGTGACGTCGCCGCGCCAGAGGTGCAGCAGGGTCACCAGCCAGTCGATCGCCTGGATGCCCAGCATGGCCTGCACCCAGGGCAGGTTCGCCTGCGGTGCGGTGGCCGCCCGCCACATGCCCCAGCCGAAGGCCAGAAAGCGCGCGGCCATCATGCCGAACAGCCAATCGGTCCAGGCGGGCGCCGGGGCCAGGCCCAGCTGGGCCGCGGTGGTTTGGGGTGCCAGCAGGAAGGCGGTGCCCAGCACGGCTTGCACCAGGGCGATGAAGCGCAGCGTGTGGCGCCAGACCAGGGGATGGGAGGGGGACATCAGGGCTCCTTGGACAAACGCCACCAGGGCGCGGTGCCTGGATTCTGGTGTCATGAGTTTCCAAAAGGAAGTAGGCACAATTTGGAAAGCATGGCACCATCGGGTGATGAGCCCGGACGCCCTGCCGACCCCCTGCGCCGACGATTGCCCGGTGCGCCGCACCGCCCTGATCATCGAGGGCAAGTGGACCACCCAGATCGTGCGCGACCTGCTGGGCGGCACGCGGCGCTACTCCGAGCTGCTGCACGGCCTGCCCGGCATCAGCCCCAAGGTGCTGGCCGAGCGCCTGCGCCTGCTGGCCGAGCACGGCCTGCTGGAGCGCCAGGTCTTCCCCGAGGTGCCGCCGCGCACCGAGTACACCCTGACCCCGCGCGGTCGGGCCCTGGAGGGCGTGATCCGGGCCATGGCCGCCTTCGGCGAGCAACTGCCGCCGCGGTCCTGAGCGGCGCCTGCCCAAATCCTGGGGCCTGCGCCCGCGCCGTGCCGCGCCTATAGTGCGGGCTCCGCACCCGAGGAGTCCCCCATGCGCGCCCTGACCCGAACCCTTTCCCTGCCGCTGGCCCTGTCGGCGGCCGTGCTGGCCGGTTGTGCCGGCCCGATGGCCGGCCATGGCCATGGCCACGGGCCGTCCGCGGTGGCGTCGCTCGCCCCCACCCAGGGCCACACCGCCACCGGCAGCGTGATGTTCCACGAGATGGGCGGCCACCTGATGGTCCACGCCCGCATCAGCGGCCTCAAGCCCAACGCCGAGCACGGCTTCCACATCCACGAGAAGGGCGACTGCTCGGCGCCCGACGGCACCAGCGCCGGCGGCCACTTCAACCCGACCGGCCAGCCGCACGGCCCGCAGGGCGCCGCCCACCACGCCGGGGACCTGCCGGCCCTGAAGGCCGACGCCAACGGCGTGGCCGAGCTGCGCGTGCACCTGGACGGCCCCACCGTCAGCGCCGGCCCGGCCAGCATCATCGGCCGCGGCCTGATCGTCCACGCCCTGCCCGACGACTACACCACCCAGCCCACCGGCAACTCCGGCGCCCGCATCGCCTGCGGCGTGATCGCGGCCCACTGACGCCCGCGCCACCGCGTCGCCCGCAGCCCCGTCCCATGCGTTCCTGGCCCCGCCTGCCCCGTGCCTGGTCCCCGCGCCTCGTGGCGCTGGTGCTGGGCGCGCTGCTGGGCCTGCAGCTGGCGGGTCTGTGGCACGGCGTGCAGCACGCCCGCCACGAGGCCTCGGCCCCCGCCAGCGGCTGGGGCCACGACGCCGGCGGGCTGGCCTGCGAACTCTTCGACCAGCTGGCCCACGCCAGCGTCCTGTGCAGCGCCCCGCCGGTGGCGGCGGCGTTGCCCCCCGCGCCGCCGCGCCACGCGGCCCCGCTGCACCCCGGCCTGGCCCTGCGCGCCCCGGCCGCCTTCCAGGCCCGCGCCCCGCCGCGCGGCTGAACGTCCCCGTTCCCTGTCGTCCGCCCGCCCGGCCGTCACCCTGACGTGCCCAGCGGGCCCGTGTTCGCCATGCCGGCGCCGCCCCCGTGCGCGCCGGCCGGAAGTTCTCCATGCGCCTGACCCTCATCGCCGCGGCCTGTGCCGCCACCTGCTCCGCCCCTGCCTGGGCCCAATCCACCCCGGCCGCCGCGGCGGCCACTGCCACCGCCACCGTCGTCGTCACCGGCAACCCGCTGCGCCAGGCCGACCCGGCCGCGCCCACCACCACCCTGTCCGACGAGGCCCTGGTCGTCCGCCGCGCCAGCACCCTGGGCGAGACCCTGGACGGCCTGCCCGGCGTGGCCAGCAGCGGCTTCGGCCCCAACGCCAGCCGCCCGGTGATCCGCGGCCAGGACGGCGACCGCATCCGCGTGCTCAGCAACGCCGGCGCGTCGATGGACGCCTCGGCGCTGAGCTTCGACCACGCCGTGCCGCTGGACCCGCTGGTGATCGAGCGCCTGGAAGTGCTGCGCGGCCCGGCGGCGCTGCTGCACGGCGGTGGCGCCATCGGCGGCGTCGTCAACGCCCTCGACAACCGCATCCCCCGGCTGCCCGCCGACGGCCTGTCCGGGGCGCTGGAGCTGCGCGGCGGCGGCGCTGCGTCCGAGCGCGGCGCCTCGGCCCTGGTCGAGGGCGGGGCCGGCGGCCTGGCCTGGCACGCCGACGCCTTCGCCCGCCGCACCGACGACCTGAACGTGCCGCGCTTTGACGCCGATGGCCAGCGCCGGGACCGCGTGCTGAACTCGGCCAGCGCGGCCCAGGGCGGCGCGATCGGTGCCGCCCGGGTCTGGGCCGACGGCTTTGCCGGCGCCAGCCTGGACACCTACCGCAACCACTATGGCGTGGTGGTCGAGCCGGACATCACCATCCGCATGAAGCGCGACCGCCTGGCCCTGTCGGGCGAGTGGCGTGCGCTGCCGGGCGCCGTCGAGACCGTGCGGGCCCAGGCCAGCGCGACCGACTACGAGCACCGCGAACTCGAGGGCGACGGCAGCGTCGGCACGGTGTTCGCCACCCGTGGCCACGAACTGCGCCTGGAGGCGGTGCAGGCCGCGCGGCCGCTGGCCGGCGGCACCCTGGACGGGGTCTGGGGCGCACAGGCCGAGGACCAGCGCTTCTCGGCCCTGGGCGAGGAGGCCTTCGTCCCCGACACCCACACCCGGCAGGCCGCGCTGTTCGGCCTGCAGCGCTGGCGCCCGGCGCCCGACTGGAGCCTGTCGGCCGGTCTGCGCGCCGAGCAGGTGCGGGTGGACTCGGCCGGTGACGCCGAGGGCGCCGAGCCGCGCTTCGGTGACCCGGCCAGCCGCCGCTTCCGGCCCTGGAGCGCCGCGCTGTCGGCTCAGTGGACGCCGGCCCCGGGCTGGACCGTCAGCGCCGGCGCCGCCCAGACCCGGCGCGCCCCGACCTCGTACGAGCTCTACGCCGACGGCGTGCACGCCGCCACCGCCGCCTACGAGAAGGGCGACCCGGCGCAGCGCCTGGAGCGCGGCCAGCAGCTGGACCTGGGCCTGGCCTGGGCCGAGGGCGGCCGCAGCGCGCGGCTCAACCTGTTCGCCAACCGCTTCGCCAACTACATCGCGCTGGCCGGCACCGGCCGCGAGGTCACGACCGACGAGGGCGACACCGTGCCCGAGTACGCCTTCATCGGCGTGCCCGCGCGACTGTCGGGGGGTGAGCTGGAGGCCCGCTGGCCCCTGGGCGGGGTCCTGCCGGGCGGCCAGTGGACCCTGGAGGCGCAGACCGACTGGGTGCGTGGCGAGCGCACCGACACCGGCGAGCCGCTGCCCCGCCTGGCGCCCTGGCGCGCCAGCCTGGCGCTGGACGGCCGCCAGGGCGCCTGGGGCTGGCGGGTCGAGGTGCAGCACGCGGCGCGCCAGGACCGCGTGGCCGACGGCGACACGCCCACCCCGGGCTGGACCCAGCTGCACTTGCGCGCCACCTGGGCCGACACCCTGGCCGGCCGGCCGGCGCTGTGGTTCGTGCGCCTGGGCAACCTGGGCGACGTGCTGGCCCGCTCGGCCAGCGCGATCGGCACCGTGCGCGCGCTGTCGCCGCTGCCGGGCCGCAGCCTGTCGGCCGGCGTGCGGGTTTCGCTCTGAGCGGCCTCACCGACCCGGGCCGGACCTGAGCCGGCCCTGAAACGGCGAACCCCGGCCATGGCCGGGGTTCTTCAGGGGCGCGGGGCCGGGATCAGGCGGCGGCCGAGGCCTTGCGCAAGATCGCGTACAGCTGATCCTTCAGCACCAGCTTCTCCTTCTTCAGGGTCTCGACCTCGTCCGGCGAGCCGGGCTCGATGTGCGACTCCATGTTCTTGATCTTCTGGTCAAGCAGGTTGTGCTTGTCGAACAGGTTCACGAAATGGTGGTCGGTGGTCTTGAGCTGGGTGATCAGGTCGCGGTACTCGGGGAACATGTCGGACTCTCCTCGCATTCTGGGGGGGCCGCGGGATCGGCCCCCTTGAGTCCACTCTATGCCTCGGCGCGCCGGCGGCTTTGTCCGAAATCAAGCTTGCCGGCCGCCCTCCGCGGCGGCGGCGGCGGCGGCGGCCTTGGCGGCCAGCTCGGCGCGCAGGCGCTTGAGCCGCTCCTTCGGGTCCTCGCGGCCGGGCTCGTCGCCCAGCTTCATCTCGGCGATGAAGCGGCTGGGGATGCCCTGGATCAGCTCGCGGCCCTTCTTGCGCCGGCGCAGGGTGCTGACCACCAGGGTGCGCTGGGCGCGGGTGATGCCCACGTACATCAGCCGGCGCTCCTCCTCCAGCCGGGCGGCGGTCATCTCCTCGTGGTCGCCCTTGAACGGCAGGATGTTCTCGTTGACGCCCACCAGCATCACGTGCGGCCACTCCAGACCCTTGGAGGCGTGCAGCGTGGTCAGCGTGACCTGGTCCTGCTCCTCCTCGCGCTCGGCCAGGCTGAGGATCACGCTGATCGTCTGGGCCACGTCCAGCACGCTCTTGCGCTCGGTCTCCTCGGTGATGCCGCCGTCCTGGCGGATCTGGCCGCCGCAGCGGCGGCAGACCCAGTCGACGAAGTCGATCACGTTGTTCCAGCGCGCCGCGGCGACCTTCTCGCTGTCCTCGCTGTCGTAGAGGTGCTGCTCGTAGCCGATGTCGGTCAGCCAGCCCATCAGCATCGGCCGCGCGTCGTCGTAGCCCACGGTGTGCCGGGCCTTGTATTCCATCTCGTTGATGTAGCGGCCGAACTCGTGCAGCGAGGCGATCGCCTTGGCGCTGAGCGTGGCCGCCAGGCTCTCGGCGAACAGCGACTCGAACATGCTGATCTTCCACTGCGCCGAGAACTCGCCGAGCTTGCCCAGCGTGGTGTGGCCGATGCCGCGCTTGGGCGTGGTGGCGGCGCGCAGGAAGGCCGGGTCGTCGTCCTGGTTGACCAGCAGGCGCAGCCAGGCGCACAGGTCCTTGATCTCGGCCTTGTCGAAGAAGCTCTGGCCGCCCGAGACCTTGTAGGGCACCTGGGCGGCGCGCAGCTTCTGCTCCAGCACCTTGGACTGGAAGTTGGTGCGGTACAGCAGGGCGAAGTGGGCGTAGTCGGTCTTGCCGCCCGCGGCGCCCGCGGCGCGGATGCCCTGGATGAAGGCCACCGCCCGCTCGGCCTCGTGCTCCTCGGAGTCGCACTCGATGACCCGCACCGGCTCGCCATCGCCCAGGTCGGACCAGAGCTTCTTCTCGAACAGCTTGGGGTTGGTGCCGATGACCGCATTGGCCGCGCGCAGGATCGCGCTGGTCGAGCGGTAGTTCTGCTCCAGCGGGATCACCTTCAGGGTGGGGAACTCCTCGGGCAGGCGCTTGAGGTTTTCGATGGTGGCGCCGCGCCAACCATAGATCGACTGGTCGTCGTCGCCCACCGCGGTGAAGTGGCCGCGGCGGCGCTCGTCGGGGTGGTCGACCAGGGCCTTGAGCAGCTCGTACTGCACCGCGTTGGTGTCCTGGTACTCGTCGACCAGCACGTGGCCGAACTGGTTCTGCCATTTGGCGCGGGCCTCGGGCCGCGTCTGCAGCATCTTCAGCGGCAGGCTGATCAGGTCGTCGAAGTCCACCGCCTGGAACGCCGCCAGCCGCTCCTGGTACAGGCGCATCACCTTGGCGGCCAGGTGCTCGTCGTCGTTCTGCGCCGCGGCCATCGCCATGTCGGCGGTCAGGCCCTGGTTCTTCCACAGGCTGATCGTCCACTGCCACTGGCGGGCGATCTTGTTGTCGGTGCAGTTGCCGGCGTCGCGCATCACGCCCAGCACGTCGTCCGAATCGAGGATGCTGAACTGCGGCTTCAGGCCCAGCTGCGCGCCGTCCTCGCGCAGCATGCGCACGCCCAGCGAGTGGAAGGTGCTGATCGCCAGGTCCTTGGCGGCGCGCGGCCCCACCAGCGCGCGGGCGCGCTCGCGCATCTCCAGCGCGGCCTTGTTGGTGAAGGTGATCGCGGCGATGCGCTTGGGGTGCAGACCGACCTCGAGCAGGCGCGCGATCTTGGTGGTGATCACGCGCGTCTTGCCCGAGCCGGCACCGGCCAGCACCAGGCACGGCCCACCGAGGTAGTGGACCGCTTCCATCTGGGCGGGATTGAGCGTGGCGGACATGGGGGTGGCGGGCTGTCGCCGCGTTGTCTTGCGGGGCGCGGATCATAGCCAAAGCGCTTTGTCGCCCTCGGCGACAAACCCGGGTTTGCCCCAGGGACCAGGGTCAGCGGAGGGTCAGGCACGGCGCCCACACTCGTTTTCAGACGGTGCGGTTCCATGACCCCACCCCCATCAACCCACAAGGAGTGAGACCTATGACGGATCCCGTCGTGGCCCGCATCCAGGCCAATCCCAAGTACCAGGAACTCAAGCGCAAGCGCAACAGCTTCGGCTGGATGCTCGCCATCCTGATGCTGGTCGTCTACTACGGCTACATCGCCCTGATCGCCTTCAACAAGCCCTTCCTCGCGCAGCCGCTGGGCTCGGGCGTGACCACGCTCGGCGTGCCGTTGGGCATGGGCGTGATCATCTTCACCATCGTGATCACCGGCATCTACGTGCGCCGCGCCAACAGCGAGTACGACACCCTGACCAAGCAGATCCTCGACGCGGAGGTCAAGAAATGATGCGCGCATCGCTCAAGCAAGTCGCCGCCTTCGGCGCGCTGGCCGCGCTGGCCGGCACCGCGGTGGCCGCCGGGGGTGACCTGGGTCAGACGACCAAGCAGGCCACCAACTGGACCGCCATCGTCATGTTCGGCATCTTCGTGGTCGCCACGCTGTGGATCACCAAGTGGGCCGCCGCCAAGACCCGCTCCGCCGCCGACTTCTACACCGCCGGTGGCGGCATCACCGGTTTCCAGAACGGCCTGGCGATCGCCGGCGACTACATGTCCGCCGCGTCCTTCCTGGGCATCTCCGCCGCGGTGATGGCCTCGGGCTATGACGGCCTGATCTACTCGATCGGCTTCCTGGTCGGCTGGCCGGTCATCACCTTCCTGATGGCCGAGCGCCTGCGCAACCTGGGCAAGTTCACCTTCGCCGACGTCGCCGGCTACCGCTTCAAGCAGACCCCGATCCGCGCCTTCGCCGCCTCGGGCACGCTGGTGGTCGTGGCCTTCTACCTGATCGCCCAGATGGTGGGCGCGGGTTCGCTGATCAAGCTGCTGTTCGGCCTGGACTACAACATCGCGGTGATCGTCGTCGGCGTGCTGATGATGGTCTACGTGCTGTTCGGTGGCATGACCGCCACCACCTGGGTGCAGATCATCAAGGCCATCATGCTGCTGGCCGGCGTGACCTTCATGGCCTTCATGGTGATGGCGCAGTTCGGCTTCTCGCCCGAGGCCCTGTTCGCCAAGGGCGTGGCCGTCAAGGCCGCGATCGCCCAGAGCGGCAAGGACGCCGCCATCGCCGCCGCGCTGGCCGCCAGTGCCGCCGCGTCCAGCCCCGAGGCCGCCGCCAGCGCCACCGCCGCGCTGAGCAAGGCCGAGGCGATCGATCCGGCCAAGGTCGGCCTGTCGATCATGGGCCCGGGTGGCTTCATCAAGGACCCGATCTCGGCGATCAGCTTCGGCATGGCGCTGATGTTCGGTACCGCCGGCCTGCCGCACATCCTGATGCGCTTCTTCACGGTGCCCGACGCCAAGGAAGCCCGCAAGAGCGTGTTCTGGGCGACCACCTGGATCGGCTACTTCTACATCCTGATCTTCATCATCGGCTTCGGCGCGATCACCCTGGTGCTGACGAACCCCGAGTTCGCCGACACCGCCAAGGGCACGATCAAGGCTGGCGGCGCCAACATGGCGGCCGTGCTGGTGGCCAAGGTCGTCGGTGGCGACGTGTTCTTCGGCTTCATCTCGGCGGTGGCCTTCGCGACCATCCTGGCGGTGGTGGCCGGCCTGACCCTGTCGGGTGCCTCGGCCGTGTCGCACGACCTGTACGCCACGGTGTTCAAGAACGGCAAGGCCGACAGCGCGGCCGAGCTGCGCGTCTCGCGCATCACCACCATCGCCCTGGCCCTGCTGGCCATGGTGCTGGGCATCGCCTTCGAGAAGCAGAACATCGCCTTCATGGTGGCCCTGGCCTTCGCGATCGCCGCCTCGGCCAACTTCCCGGTGCTCTTCCTGAGCATGCTGTGGAAGGGCTGCACCACCCGTGGTGCGGTGATCGGCGGCTTCCTGGGCCTGATTTCCTCGGTCGGCCTGACCGTGGTCTCGCCGGCCGTCTGGGAAGCCACCCTGGGCTACCCGAAGGGCTCGGCCTGGTTCCAGTACAGCTCGCCCGCGCTGTTCTCGATGACCATCGGCTTCGTCGGCGTCTGGCTGTTCAGCGTGCTGGACAACAGCGACCAGGCCAAGAAGGAGCGTGCCGACTTCGAAGCCCAGCAGGTGCGTTCGGAGACCGGTCTGGGTGCCGCCGGCGCCTCGGGTCACTGACCCGCCAAGGCCCCCGGTTCGCCGGGGTCCTGTTCAGAAGGCCGGGCCAGGTGCCCGGCTTTTTTTCGTCTGTCGGGGGGCGGGCATCGGGCCCGGCCAGGTGTCGTTCAGCGGGGCGAGGACGCGGCGCTGGCTGCCGAGGCCGGGACGGCGCTGGCCGGTCCGTACAGCCGGGACGGCGTCAGGGTGTCCAGGTGGACCAGCAGGTCGGTGCCCCAGCCCAGCGGCCAGCCGACGTCGGCCGCGGCCAGCTGCTCGGGCGCGACGCCGTCGCCGAAGGCCAGGCGGCGCCAGGGCTCCTGGCGGAAGGCCACCGCCCAGCGGTCGGGCGGCAGGTCGGTCAGATCGATCCAGAAGCTGCCCAGGCCGGTGGCGGCCATGGCGTGGCCCAGCGAGCCGTTGCTGGCGTGCAGGCGCCAGACCCGGAACGGGCTTTTGAGGTCGACGCTGCCGTCGGGCAGCACGCCGTGGGCGTGGAAGGTGGCCAGCCGGTAGCTGAAGTTCAGGGCCAGGTAGCCGTCGGGGCCGACGCGGTCGCGCAGCACCCGGCCCACGGTGGGGGCCGAGGCGGAGTAGGCGTCGTAGCCGTTGGAGGCCACGTGGGTGTCGTGGGCCCACAGCGCGGCGCGCTCCTGCGGCAGGCGGGCGCGCAGCAGGCGCTCGGCCATCGCCACGTCGCGCCGGGTGAAGGCCTCGGGGGGCAGGTCGGCCGGGGCGCCGGCGGTGCCGACGTCGAACTCGAAGGTGTGCAGCGACATGCGCGCGGCCCAGGCGGCCTCCAGGGCCTCGGGGTCGGCGCGGCGCTCGCGCAGCGCGTCCTCCAGCGTCCGGGTGGCGGTGGTCCAGCGCTGCCACTGGCTGCGGCGGGCCTGCGGAAACAGCGTGGCCACGTGGGGCACGCGCTCGGCCAGCAACTCGGCCAGGGGCTGGGCCAGCGCGGCGGCCGCGGTGGCGTCCAGGGCGCTCAGCGCCTGCCAGGCGGCCTGGGTGTCGCGGCCGGGGTCCTGCACGTCGATGCCCACCACCCGCACCGCGCGCTCGGGGCGGGTCGCGTTCCAGTCGCGCAGCCAGCGCAGCAGCTCGCCCAGGGCCTCGCAGCGGTAGACGCTGAAGATGCCGGACTCGCGCAGCGCGGCCGCCACATCGGTCTCGACGCTGCCAGCGGCGATGAAGCGCTGCAGCCGCAGGCCCACCGCGCGGTTGGCCTCAAGGGCCAGCAGGCGCAGCCCGTGGTGCTCGACCAGCAGGCGCAGCAGCAGGGCCTTCAGGGCCATGTCCTCGTGGGCGCCGTGGGTGACCTCGCCCAGGCCGATCACCTCGGCTTCGGCCAGCCGGGCGGCCAGGGACAGCAGCTCGGGCGACGGTCCGTTCAGCGGCCGGGCCTGGCGGCGGATCCAGGCCACGGCCTGGCGCGCGTCGTCCAGGCGGCGCTCCTCGATCGGGGGCAGATGGCGGTCCAGCGAGAGCGGCTGGGGCTGGGCCTGCAGCCGCTTGAGGCCGCCCAGCAGGCCCAGGGCCAGCAGCGAGCGGCGCAGGGGCAGGGCAGAGGCAACCATGGGGTGAATGTAGCGCCGCCCCGCGTGGCCCCGACGGGCGCAGGGTGGGCCGGTGCGGCGCCGGCGCCACAGCAGGGAAGGTCCGGGTTCAGCCCTGCAGCAGGTGGCGCAGCTTGACGAAGGCCAGCGCCGCCATGATGGCGTCGTTGACCGCGTCGTGGGCGTGGCGCGTGGGCAGCGCCAGGTCGGCCATCAGGGTGGCCAGGCGCAGGTCGATGCTGGCCCCGTGCTGGTAGGGTGGCAGGGTGCGCTGCTTCCAGTCGTAGTACATGGCCGAGATCTCGACCTTGGGCTGCGGCAGCCGCACCCCCAGCATCGGGAAGATCGCGCGGTTGATCAGCGCGACATCGAACTCCAGGTAGTAGCCCACCAGCGGCCGCGGGCCGATGAAGTGCAGCAGCTGGCGCATGGCCTCGTCGATGTCCAGGCCACCGGCCACGTCGCGCTCGCGCAGGCCATGCACCTTGATCGCCTCGGCCGAGACCGCCTTGCTGGGCCTGACCAGCAGGTTCAGCCGCTCGCTGGTCAGCACGCGGTGGCCGACGATGCGCACCGCCCCGATCGAGATGATCTCGTCCTTGGCCGGGTTCAGCCCGGTGGTCTCGCAGTCCACCGACACCCACTCGTCCGGCGGCGGCTCGTCGTAGAGGAAGCGCATCCGCTGGTCGCCCAGGTGGTACAGCATCCACTCGCGCTGCAGCGAGCGCCAGGGCCGCGACCAGATCGACGGCGGCTGCGGCAGGGCCTTGCTCGGGGAATGGCTCATGGCGATGGTGTCGGGAAGGTGCGTCCCGAGAAGGCCATTGAACAGCGGCGATGGGCACCGCTCCGGCGCCCTCCGGCTGGCCAGAGCCTTCCCCTGGGGGCCGTGACCCGACGGCAGCGAGCGAGCTTCGCCCCCCCGTCGGCAAGCCACCCGTCAAGCCGCTGGCGCGGATCCGGCTTCGCCGGTCCGCAGCCAGAGCCCCCCTGGGGGGCCGAGACCGGACCGGGGACGTCCAGTGGACGACCCCAGCCTGTCGAGGAGACGGGACGCAAGACCCGTCGCGGCCTGCAAGGCGCGACCGGCAGGCAGCGTGGGGGCTTCATCAGATCATGTCCAGGCGGAAGCGCTGGTGCAGCATGGTGCGGAAGCGCTTGACCACGCCCAGCGCGTCCTTGAGCAGGTCGCGGTCCAGGCTGCTGAGCTGGCCCACGGCGATGCCGCCGCCGCCTGCGCCGCGCTCCAGCGCATCCAGACCGGTGCGCAGCTTCAGGCCCATGAAGAAGTGCAGGCTGTCGACCAGGCTGGTGGCCAGGTCGCCGGGCAACCGGTGCTCGGCCGCCAGGGCTTCGATGCGGGCCACGGTGCCGGTGGCCGGGATGCGGTGGGCCAGCGCCAGTGCGCGCACACCGTGCACCAGCGGGAAGGTGCCGGCCTTCTTCAGGTCCAGCAGTGTCGAGTCCTCGCCCAGTGACAGCAGGCGGTTCCACCAGCCCTGGCCGGCGTCGAAGGCGTTGATCGCCGCGGCGAAGCGGGCCAGCAGCGCGTCGTTGTCGTTGACCAGGGCGAAGACCTCGGCCCGCACCGTCTCGAGCAGGTGGGCGTCTCCGCAGACCGCGTGGGCGTCGATGAAGATGGCCAGCGCCATCAGGCTCTCGGGCGTGGGCATCAGCAGCCAGCGCCGCACGGTCTCGGCGAACTCGGTGGTGCCGTGCCGCCACTCGGGGTTGCTCAGCATGATGCGGCCCGGGCACTCGGGGTAGCCGAAGCCGGCCAGCGTGTCGGAGAAGCGCTGGCAGATCTCGGCCAGGTCGGCGGGCGGGGCGTAGCCGTCGCGCAGGATCAGGGCGTTGTCCTGGTCGGTCTTGAGCAGCTGCTCGCCGCGGCCTTCGCTGCCCATGACGAACAGGCAGCTGTTGGCCACCAGCTCGGGCGGCGCGATCAGGCGCCAGGCGCCTTCGAAGAGCTGGGCGTTGAGCTCCTGCACCAGGCGGGCGATCAGGGCCACCGGGGTGCCGCCGCGGTGCAGCAGGCGGATCAGGCCGGTGATCTGGCCGGCCGCGGCCTTCAGGCCCTCCAGGTCGGTGGCCTCGAGGATCTGCCGCGTGATCAGGTAGCTGTGGTTGGACAGGAAGCTCAGCAGGTCGAGCTGGTCCAGCGTGCCCAGGATGGTCTCGCGGCCCTCCAGGTCGCGCTCGGCCACCACCACCCGACGCACCTTGTGGCGGATCATCACCGCCTGGGCGTCGAACAGGTAGGCGTCGGGCGGCACGCTGACCAGGCGGAAGGTGGCCAGCTCGCCCACCGGCAGACGCTCCAGTGGCGTGCCGTGCAGGATCGCGCGCTGCAGCCCGGTGGTGGTGAAGATGCCCAGGCGGGGCGGCTGCGAGCGCCCGTCGCGCACCAGCACGTGGTCGGTGCGGCTGTCGCTGAAGACCTTGACCACCGAGACGATGTCGGTGGACGCGTCCACGGTCTGCACCGGCCGCACGCTGGCCTCGGCCACGCGGGCCAGGGACAGCGACTGCATCTCGTGGGCGCTGCCGCGGGCCGACAGGGCGCTGAGCTTCTTGGACAGGTCGGCGAAGAGCAGGGCGCCGAAGGTGGCGTTGCGCGAGATCAGCTCGGCCACGGCCTCGCGGGCCAGCTGGTAGGCCAACACCTCCTCGCGGGCGACGAAGCGGTGGCTGACCTTGCCGCTGACCAGGGCCCGGCCGTCGAAGTTGTCGTCCGGGCCGTAGGTGGCCACCAGCTCGTCGCCGTCGCGCTGCTCGACGAAGCCCTTGATGACGATCAGGAGGTGGGTGGGCGGCGTGGCCGGGTCCAGCACCGTGTCGCCCTCGCGGTAGTAGGCGATGTCCAGGTGGTCGCGCACCAGCTGGCGCTCGTCGTTGCCCAGGCAATCGAAGGGCGAGAGGCTGAAGTTGAAGGCGGAGGGCACGTCACGGACCGGCTGCGGGGTGGGCCTTGATTGTGGTCACCCGAGCCTGACGCCAGCCTGTTGCAGCGCAAGCGGGTGCTTTGGCGGGCCCCATCCCAACGGAGGATGGGCTGGCCGATCCTCGCCGGGTAAAGTCGTGTGACGTCTGCACGGTTCCGGGGCCTCAAGTCGCCGGTTGACGTGCCGATAACGGGCCCGCCTTCGCGGGGCCGGCTGTCCACCCGTCTGCACCCAAAGGTTCTTCATGCGTTTCGCCCTGCACGCCGCCGCCGCCGCGGCCCTCGCGTTCACCCTGCCGGCCGCCCACGCGGTCTCCGCCGCCACCTGTGCCGGCCTCAAGAGCGGCTCCTACGTCGCCCTGAATGCGATGGACCCGGACACGTCCTGGCGCGTCAACGTGCTGGACATCAATGCCGAGACCCTGGTCGTCACCGACCGCGAGGGCTCGGCCCAGCTCACGGCCAGCACCGAGAACTGCCGCTTCAACCTGCCCAACGGGGGCCCGCTGGTGGTCTCCAAGAAGGGCCTGTTCCTGGCCCGAGGCAACGACGGCACCCCGTTCATGGCGGTCGGCATGCCGGTCCAGACCGCCGCGCTCAAGAAGCTGGTGGGCACCTGGAACTTCATGCGCCAGGAAACCGAGGCCGGGGTGTCGAGCACCTACAACGGCGTCGCCACCATCAACAGCAAGGGTGCGCTGGCCGTGGCCTTCTGCGATGCCGGCGGCGTCAGCTGCGGCACGCCGACCACGGTGGGCAAGCTGGCGGTGGACCCCAACGGCGGCTACACCCTGACCTCCAAGGACGGCAACCTCGAGCGCTTCTTCCTCAACACCCTGGCCGACGGCTCCAAGGTGGCGGTGGGCGTCAGCCTGTCCCAGAGCCAGAACGCGATGACCGTGCTGGCGCCGCAGACCGCGCGCACCCTGCCCGCGGCGGGCGACAAGTGGGGCCAGTGGGAGGTGCAGCAGCTGGGCGACACCAGCATCCCCGACATGGCCTCTTCGACCTACAAGGTGCTGTCGGTCGATGCCGCCACCAGCAGCTTCACCCGCAAGCGCCTGGAGAACTGCCGCGTCGAGACCTGGACCG
Source organism: Hydrogenophaga intermedia (assembly GCA_943371055.1). Taxonomy (GTDB): domain Bacteria; phylum Pseudomonadota; class Gammaproteobacteria; order Burkholderiales; family Burkholderiaceae_C; genus Ideonella; species Ideonella intermedia_A. The sequence goes on from CALRTJ020000023.1 coordinate 16,996, forward strand.
TCAACAGCGGCCGCACCGGCCTGGCCCAGCGCCCGGGCGGCAGCTTCACCGACTGCACCGATGGCCTGAAGAAGAAGTTCTCGGCCAACCTGTCGATGTCGCTGCGCGAGAGCTTCGGCTTCGGCGCCTTCGGCTGGCAGCCGGCCACCGGCAACGGCTTCTTCGGCCTGACCGTCGTCAAGAGCAAGTGAGCGGCGCCGGGGCCCAAGGCCCCGGTGATCACCAGCGCCGGTGCGCCAGCGCCGGCAGCTGCAGGCGCACCGCGTCGCGGCGCGCCGGGTCGGCCTCGGCGGCCACCACGGCCTCGCCCTCGGCCTCGATCGCCAGCACCTCGCCCCAGGGGTCGATGACCTGGCTGTGGCCCCAGGTGCGGCGGCCGTTGTCGTGCACCCCGCCTTGTGCCGGCGCCAGCACGAAGCACTGGTTCTCGACCGCGCGGGCCCGCAGCAGCAGGTCCCAGTGCGCCCGGCCGGTGGTGTGGGTGAAGGCCGCCGGCACCACCAGCAGGTCGCAAGGCGGCTGCATCAGGCGGCGGTAGAGCTCGGGAAAGCGCAGGTCGTAGCAGATCGACAGGCCGACGCGCCAGCCTTCGGCCTCGAAGGCCACCGGGGTGTCGCCGGCCTCCAGCACGCGGGCCTCGTCGTAGCGCTCGCGGCCGTTGTCGAAGGCGAACAGGTGGATCTTGTCGTAGCGGGCCACCCGCTCGCCCGTCGGGTTCCAGACGCAGGAGGCGTTGCGCACCCGGCCCGGGGTGGTGGCGCGGATCGGCAGCGTGCCACCGACGAGCCACAGCCCCAGCTGGCGCGCCTGGCGGGCCAGGAAGTCCTGGATCGGGCCGTGGCCGTCGTCTTCGGCCAGGGCCAGCTTGTCCTCGTCGCGCCGGCCCAGCAGACAGAAATACTCGGGCAGCGCGGCCAGGCGCACGCCCTGGGCCGCGGCCTGCGCGAGCAGGGCGGCGGCGGTCTCGAGGTTGCGCTCCACGTCGGGCGTGGAGACCATCTGCAGCGCGGCGATCTTCATGGCCACCAGCTTAGCGCGCCGCGGCGTCAGAGGCGCTGGCCGCGGCGGGCGCGGCGCGGCGCTCCACCGGGTCGACCTGCGGCTTGTCCCAGGGGCCGTGGACGCGGAACTCGCGCGTGCCGGCCTGCTGCAGCGGCTGGCGCAGCAGGTACTGCGCCAGGAAGGTGCCCAGTCCGATCACCGGGTTGATCGCCGCATAGGCCAGCGAGGCGGTGCCGGCGTTGATCTCGGGCACCACCACCAGGTGCAGGTCCTGGGTCTCGCGCAGCAGGTCGGCCTGGCCCTCCAGCAGCACCGCGGCCTGCACGCCGCGCAGGCGCAGGTTGGTGGTGCGGGCCACGCCGTCGGCCAGGCGGATGTCGCCGGTCAGGTCGTCAAACGAGAAGCCCTCCTGGAAGACGTCGCGGAAGTCCAGCGTCAGCCGGCGCGGCAGCGACTGCAGGCTCATGACGCCCAGCAGGCGGCCGGCACCACCGGGCTCGACCTTCAGGATCTGGCCTTCACCCAGCGCCAGGTGCAGGTCGCCGTCCAGCTGCAGGCCGGGCGGCTCCAACGGGCTGCCCTTCCAGCCCAGGCGGCCGCGCAGCTCGCCCTTGCCGCCGCGCAGCACCCGGCCCAGGCCCCACTGGGACAGCAGCTCGCCGCTGTCGCTGACCTGCAGCGCCAGGTCCAGCGCCAGGTGCGGCTGGGGCGCGGCGCTCCAGGCACCGCTGGCCTGCAGGCGCGCCTCGGGGCGCAGCAGGGCCAGGCGCTGGATCCGCCACTCGCGCGCGCCGGCTGCGGCGCCGGTGGTGTCCAACTCAAGCCGACCCAGGGCGCGCTCGCCCCAGCGCAGCTCGCCCACCTGGATGTCCAGTGCCGGCAGCGGGCCCATGGGGGTGCTGGCGGCGTTGGGGCGCGGGGGCGTCGCGGCCGCCGCGGGGCGCGGCTCGGCCGGGCTGGCGGGGATCACCAGGCGCGACAGCCGGGCCTCGACCTGGGCCGGCTGCTGGGCGTTGGCGCCGGGCTGCCAGTCGATCTGGCCGGCCGCCTGGTCGGACTGCAGCTGCACCCGCCAGCCGGCGCCGCGCGGGCTGGCCTGGGCCGTGAGCGGGCCCAGGGTCAGCCGCGGCAGGACGAGCGATTGGGCGCTGAGCTGGATGTCGGTGGGCAGGTAGCCGTCATCGGCACTGCCGTGCCCGGTCCCGGTCCCGGTGGCGGCCGGGGCCGGGCGCTGGGCGGCGGCCAGCCAGTCGGCGGCGTCCACCTTGCCCAGGCGCAGCTGGGCCAGCACGCCGCGGGCCGGCAGGGCGGGCAGGGCGTCGCCCACGGCCAGTGCGCCACGCAGCACGCGGGCCTGGTCGCCGTGGTACTCGCGCTGGTACTCGGCGTGGCCGATCGTGGCCAGGTCCACCCGCAGGGTGTCGCGGCTGGCCTGGGCGCCGCCCTCGGGGCCCAGGGTGGTCTGCACCTTCAGGGGCCAGGCCTCGGCGGCGGCCTTGCGCAGGGGGGGCGGCAGGTCCACGGCCAGGCCTTGCAGCGAACTCTGGAAGCCCAGCTCCAGGCGCCCGCGCAGAAAGCCCAGCTGCAGCTGGTAGGCGGTGCTGCCGCTGGCCAGCTGGCCCAGCCGGGCCAGCGCGCCCAGCTCGGTGGCCTGGCGCAGGCCCTCGGCGCTGGCCTGGCCCTGCACCTTGACCCAGACGCTGCCGTCGGGGCGGCTGGTCCCCTCGATCTGGGCCTCGCCGCCGAGCGCGCGGGCGCGGCCGCCGACGATGGCGAAGCCGCTCTCGCTGAAGTCGATGCGGGCACGGGCAGCGCTGAGCGGGGGCACCTCGGGGCGCAGGCGCAGCTCGTTGCCGGCCAGCTGCACGCTGCCCTTGACCGTGCTGCGGCCGGCGTCGTCCAGCGGGATGCGCAGGGCCAGCTTCAGGTCGGCGCTGCCGGTGCCCACGGCCTCCGACAGGGCCTGGCGGGTCCAGCCCGCCACCGGGGAGGCGGCGACGAAGCGCAGTGCGTCGGTCAGCGGCCCGCGGCCGGCGCCCTCGATGCGCAGCTCGGGGTGGTGGACCAGGTCGTCGATGCGGCCGTTCACGCCTTGCAGTTCAACCCCCCACAGCCGGGCGCGGGCCTGGCGGATCGCCATCGAGCCGCGGTCGAACACCAGCTCACCCGCGACCTGGGTGAAGGGCGGCCAGACCATGCCGTCGCCAGCCAGCCGCGCGGGCACGTAGTCCAGGGTCAGCTGCTGGACCTGGGCGGCGAGGCGGAACTCGCCTTCCTGGCCGCCGGCGAAGGGAAAGTCCCACAGGTCGCCGTGCACGCGGAAGGTGGCCCTGGGCACCACGCCCTCGCGCACCGCCTCGGCCACGTAGCCGCGGGCCGCGGGGCCCAGGCCCAGCGGCAGGTAGCGGGCCACGGCGGCGGCGCGGGCCTGGGTGAGTTGGCCATTGAGCTCGAGCCGGCCGGGCAGGCGTTGGCCGCGGCCGAAGCTGCCGGCGGCGCCGGGTCCGGTCTGCCACTGCAGCTGCATCTCGCCGCGGGCGTCGGCGTTGGCGAAGCGGGCGTCCTGCAGCCGCAGCTCGACCTGCGGTGGCGCATCGGGGTCGCCGCGCACCGGTCGCACCGTCCACAGCAGGCGGCCTTGCAGGGACTCGAGCGGGACCTCGGGCTCGGCGAACACGCCCGGCAGACCCAGGGTGCCGTCGCGCAGCTCCACATCGGCCTGGCCGCCGCGCTCGTCGGCGTCCAGCGACAGGTTCAGGCCGCGGGCGCCGGGGCGGCCGATGCCGCCGGGCTCGGGCGAGGGCAGGGCCCGCAGCGACAGGTCGCGGGCGCGGCCCTTGAGGCGGTAGCGCTGGGGCGCGTCGGGCGGGCCGCTCCAGCGGGCTTGCAGTTGCTCGAGCTGCCCGGCCGGCGCCAGCTCGGCCAGCTGGCGGCGCCAGCCGGCGGGCAGGGGCAGGCGCTCGGCCAGGTCGGCCAGCACGGCCAGGTCCAGGCGGTCGGCACTGAGCTCGCCGCCGGTCACGGGGGCGGCCACGGCTTCGGTGTCCAGGCCGAAGGAGGCCGGCCGGGCCGCAGGCTGTGGCGCGTGCTGCCAGGCCAGTTCGAGTCGGCTGGCCGGCCAGTCGTGGCCCTCGGGCGTGGCGAAGGCCAGGTCGCGCGCGGCCAGGCGCCAGCCGTCGGCGCGGCGCTCGGCCTCCAGGCGGCTGTTCAGCCGGCTCAGGGCCAGCGGCTCGAGCCGCGGGTCCAGTCGCAGCGCCACGGCGCCGAAGGCGACGTCGGCGGTGGCGCGCTGCCACAGGCCCTGGCGCAGGTCGAACCAGGCCCGCACCGCGCCCTCGCCGCCTTCGGCGCGCAGGGGCAGCTGCAGCGCGGCGGCCAGGGCGGCGCTTTCCACCCGCGGCCACTCGGCGTAGAGGGTGCCCGTCCAGTGCTGCCACTGGCTGGGGGCGTCGAGCAGGGGCTGGCGGAAGCGCCCGCGCAGGCTGAAGCGGTCGCCCCAGGCCGGCGGGGGCGTGGCGTCCAGCCGGGCCTGGTGCTGGCGCAGGCTGTTGCGCAGCACGAACTGCACGCCCTCCAGCGGCAGCGGCCGCACCGGCTCGCGGGTCTCGTCGATCCACAGCACCCGGCCATGCTGCACCAGCACCTCGTGCTGGGCCAGCAGCCAGTCGGCGGCGTCCTGGCCCCCGACCGTGCCCTCGGCGTCCAGGTCCTGCCCGGCCACGTGCAGGCGGCCCTCGCGGTCGCGCCGCACCACCAGTTCGGGCGCCTCCAGGTACAGCTGCGACAGGCGCAGCTCGAAGGCCAGCAGCGAGCGCGGCGACAGCGCGGCCACCACCCGCGGCAGGCGCAGGGCCGGGCGGCCGCGCGGGTCGTCCAGGCGCACGTCGCGCAGGTCGAGCACGGGAATCCAGTGGTTGGAGCTGACCTGGATCGAGCCGATGTGCACCGGCGCCCCCAGGGCGGCGCTGGCGTGGCGCTCGATGTCGGGCCGCCAGTCGCCCACGCGGGGCAAGAGTCCCCAGTGCAGGGTCAGCCAAGCCGCCAGCAGCAGCGTCCAGACGCCCAGCACGGCGTAGAGTAGGACGCGCAGCAGCCGCAGCCAGGCCGGTCGTGGCGGGTGCGCGGCGGGGACGGTGGAGACGGGCTCGGGGGAAGACTGCGACATCGGACACGCCAGACCACCGCCCGCCCGCCGCCCGGAGCCCCCGGGCGCACGCACCGCCGCGGTGCGGTCTGCATAATCGGATCAATCTAGCACAGAGCCTTGTCTGATCCACCGGGCTCCTTACATCCTGTGACCGCGTTGCCCACCGTTTCCGCCGACCACAGCCGCTTTGTCCAGCGCGTGCGTCGGCGCTACCCCGACGAACTGCACCGCCTGCCGCCCGGTCCGCCCGACGCCGCGACGATCACCGCCCTGGTGCGGGGGCTGCAGGCCGACGGGCGATCGCTGGCCTCGGCGCTGCGGGTGGCGCGGCAGTTGGTGATCGAGCGGCTGGTGGTGCTGGACGTCGAGGGCCAGGCGCCGCTGAACGACGTGGTGCTGCCGATGACCGCGCTGGCCGAGGCCACGCTGGAGCTGGCCCTGGTCCAGGCCCGCGCCGAGATGGACGAGCGCCACGGGGCCCCGCTGGACGAGCGGGGCCGGGTGATCGATTTCTGGATCGTCGGCATGGGCAAGCTCGGTGCGCGCGAGCTCAATGTCTCGTCCGACATCGACCTGATCTATGTCTACGAGGAAGAGGGCGAGACCGCCGGCCCGCTGAAGATCAGCGCCCACGAGTATTTCGCGCAGATCGCCAAGAAGCTCTACGCCCTGATCGGTGACGTCACCGAGGACGGCTTCGTCTTCCGGGTCGACCTGGCGTTGCGGCCCAATGGCAACTCCGGCCCGCCGGTGGTCAGCCTGGCCATGCTCGAGGAGTACTTCCTGGTCCAGGGCCGCGAGTGGGAGCGCTTCGCCTGGCTCAAGAGCCGGGTGGTGGCCCCGCGCGAGAGCGTGGTCAGCGGCCGCGCGCTGCAGCTGCGCCAGCTGGTCACGCCCTTCGTCTACCGCCGCTACCTGGACTACGGCGTCTTCGAAGGCCTGCGCCAGCTGCACCGCAAGATCCGCGAAGAGGCCCAGCGCCGCGCCGCCGGCCGGCCCGAGCGCGCCAACGACGTCAAGCTCAGCCGCGGCGGCATCCGCGAGATCGAGTTCATCGTCCAGCTGCTGCAGGTGGCCCGCGGCGGGCAGTTCCCCGAGATCCGCACCCGCTCCACCCTCAGCGCGCTCAAGAAGCTGGTGGCCGGCGGCCTGATGAAGGCCGAGAACGCCGAAGCCCTGGCCGGCGCCTATGTCTTCCTGCGCCAGGTCGAGCACCGCATCCAGTACCTGGACGACCAGCAGACCCACCTGCTGCCCACCGCCGACCACGACCTGGGCTGGATCGCCGCCGGCCTGCGCCTGCCCTGCAACGCCGACGCCTGCGCCCTGCTCGACCGCCTGGGCGAGGTGCGCGAGCTGGTGGCCACCGAGTTCGACGCCCTGCTGCACGACGGCCGCTCGCCCGAGGCGGCCCGCCCCGGCAGCGGCGGCTGCCGCGCCTGCGGCGCGCCGCTGCCGATCGACAGCGAGACCCTGCTCGAGAAGCTGCCGCCCGAGCTGGCGCAGCGGGTCGCCGCCTTCGCCCGCAGCCCCAAGGTGCAGGCCATGCGCGACGAGGGCAAGCTGCGCCTGGGCGTGCTGGTGCGCCGCGCCGCCCAGTACGTGGCCGACGAGGGTTGCAGCCTGGACGCGGCGCTGCGCTTCGTCGACTGGCTCGAGCCCCTGCTGCGCCGCGAGAGCTACCTGGCCCTGCTGCAGGAGCGCACCGAAGTCCACAAGCGCCTGCTGCGCCTGCTGGGACTGGCACGCTGGCCGATGCGTTTCCTGATGCGCCACCCGGGCGTGATCGATGAGCTGGCCGACGAGCGCCAGATCGCCGAGCGCTTCGACCGCGCCGAGTTCGTCGCCAACCTGGAAGACCGCCACGCCGCCTGGGTGCGCGCCGGCGAGGCCGACGAGGGCGAGCTGCTCGACACCCTGCGCCGCGCCCACCACGCCGAGGTCTTCCGCACCCTGGTGCGCGACGTCGAGGGCCGCATCACGGTCGAGCAGGCCGCGGACGACCTCTCCGCCCTGGCCGACGCGATGCTCGACACCGCCATGCGCTGGGCCTGGGCCCACCTGGCCAAGCGTCACCGCGAGGTGCCGCAGTTCGCGGTCATCGCCTACGGCAAGCTGGGCGGGCTGGAGCTGGGCTACGGCAGCGACCTGGACCTGGTCTTCCTGTACGACGACGCCGACGAGGCCGACCCCGACCAGGCCCAGACCGTCTACGCCGCCTTCGTGCGCAAGCTCATCACCTGGCTGACGCTGCAGACCGCGGCGGGCGAGCTCTACGACATCGACACCGCGCTGCGCCCCAACGGCAACTCCGGCCTGCTGGTGACCTCGATCCACTCCTTCGAGAACTACCAGCGCGGCCGCGGCAGCAATGCCGCCTGGACCTGGGAACACCAGGCCATCACCCGGGCCCGTTTCGTCACCGGTGCCCCGGCGCTGGCCGAGCGTTTCGAGGCCACCCGCCGTGCGGTGCTGACCTCGCCGCGTGACGCCCAGGCCCTGCGCGACGAGGTGGTGAGCATGCGCCAGAAGGTGCGCTCGGCCCACCCCACCCGGGCCGAGACCTTCGACGTCAAGCACAGCGACGGCGGCATGATGGATGCCGAGTTCGCGGTGCAGTACCTGGTGCTGCGCCACGGCGGCGAGCAGCCCAGCCTGCTGGACAACGCCGGCAACATCGCGCTGCTGCGCCGCGCCGAGGCCGCCGGCCTGCTGCCCAGCGGCGTGGGCACGGCCGCGGCCGACGCCTACCGCGAGCTGCGCCGGGCCCAGCACCGGGCCCGCCTGGACGAGCGCCCCACCCAGTTCCCGCCCGAGCCGCTGCAGGCGCAGCGCGAGGCGATCCGCGCCCTGTGGCAAGCGGTGTTCGGCGCGTGAGCGCGCCGCACCGCGCCGCGTGGTGGGCGCCGTTGGCCTGGCCGCTGGGCGCGGCCGCGCTCGCCCTGCTGGCCCTGGCGTGGCGCGGGGCCGTGCCCGCGGCCTGGGACTGGCAGCCCGGCCTGTGGGCCCGAGAGCCCTGGCGCGCCTGGACCGCAGTGCTGGTGCACTGGAGCGACACCCACCTGGCGATGAACCTGGCCGGCTGCGCCGCCCTGGGCTGGCTGGGCTGGCGCGCGGGCGCCGGCCGGCGCGAGGCGCTGGCCTGGGCCCTGGCCTGGCCCCTGACCCAATGGGGCCTGCTGACCGAGCCGGCGCTGCGCCACTACGGCGGCCTCTCCGGCGTGCTGCACGCGGGCGTGGCGGTGCTGTTGTGGCGCCTGCTGACCCGCGGACCCGGCCGCGAGCGCGCGGTGGGACTGGGCCTGGCCGCCGGCCTGGCGGTCAAGCTGTGGCTGGAGGCCCCGTGGCGCGGCGCGCTGCGGGTCTCGCCCGACCTCGACTTCGCGGTGGCGCCGCTGGCCCACCTCAGCGGCACCCTGGCCGGACTGGCCTGCGCGGCCGCGCTGTGCCGCCGCGCACGCCCCACCCCTGAACCCGGATCTCCTGCATGAGCGACCGCAAGCAGCACCTCGACACCTTCGCCATCGTCTGTCTGGTCGGCTGCTGCGCGCTCTGGGGCCTGAACCAGGTCGCCAGCAAGGTGGCGCTGCGCGAGATCCCGCCACTGCTGCAGGCCGGCGCGCGTTCGCTGGGCGCGGCGGCGCTGCTGTGGGCCTGGGCGCGTCGCCAGGGCATCGGCGTCGGGCCCACCGCGGCCACCTGGCGCGGGGGGCTGCTGGCCGGGGCCCTGTTCGCGGCCGAGTTCGGCTGCATCTTCATCGGCCTGCAGCACACCACCGCCTCGCGCATGGCGGTGTTCCTCTACCTCTCGCCCTTCATCGTGGCGCTGGCCATGCCCTGGGTGGCCCCGGTCGAGCGCCTGCGCGGGGCGCAGCTGGCGGGCTTGGTGGCGGCCTTCGCGGGCGTGGTCTGGGCCTTTGCCGAGGGCTTCAGTGCGCCGGCCGCCGGGCCGCGCCAGTGGTGGGGCGACGCGCTGGGCGTGGCCGCCGCGCTGGGCTGGGCCGGCACCACGCTGACGATCCGCGCCAGCGCCCTGGGCAGCGCCGCACCCGAGCGCACCCTGATGTACCAGCTGCTGGTGTCGGGCTTGGCGCTGGTGGTGGCCGGGGTGGCCACTGGCGAGCACTGGCCGGCCCAGGCCAGCGCCCTGACCTGGTCGTCCTTCGCCTTCCAGACCGTGGTCGTGACCTTTGCCAGCTACCTGTTGTGGTTCTGGCTGGTGCGCCACTACGCCGCCACGCGGGTGGCCGCCTTCACCCTGCTGACGCCGGTGTTCGGCCTGCTGTTCGGGGTGCTGCTGCTGGACGAGCCGCTGACCACCCGCCTGATGGTGGCGATGGCCGCGGTGGCGCTGGGGATCTGGCTGGTCAACCGGCCAGCGCGCTGAGCGGCCGGGGCGGCGGCTCGGCCGCTTCGACCCGGTTGCGGCCGCCGTGCTTGGCCCGGTAGAGCGCCGCATCGGCCCGTGCCAGCAGCTGCTCCAGTGATTCGCCCGGGCCCAGCAGGGCCACGCCCAGCGACACGCTGACGGGCAGCTGCAGCGGGTCGTGCCGCACCGGTGTGGCGGCGATGGCGGACCTCAGGCGTTCGGCCAGGCCCAGCGCCTCGTCGAGGGTGGCGCCGGGCAGGGCCACCATGAACTCCTCGCCGCCGATGCGCGAGAGCACGTCGCTGGCCCGCAGGGTGTCCTGCAGGCGTCGGCCGACCTCGCGCAGCACCGCGTCGCCCACCGGGTGGCCGTGCTGGTCGTTCACGGCCTTGAAGTGGTCGATGTCCAGCAGCAGCAGGGCGGGCGGGCCTTCGTTGTCGCGCGGGCGCCGGCGCGGCGGCACCCAGGCGCGCAGCATCTCCATGCCGTGGCGGCGGTTGAACACGCCGGTGAGCTCGTCCCGGGTGGCCAGCTCGCGGATGCGCTCCATCGCCTGCTGCAGCGCCGCGGCCAGGGCATCGGCGCGCAGGCGCTTCTCGAGGCCGTCGACCAGCTGGCCCGAGGCCCGCCAGAGGTAGAAATTGAGCGAGGCCATCAGCACCCCCACGCCCAGTGCGAACTGCAGGTGGCGTGGCGTCGGCTCGAGCGTGAAGAAGGCCATCGGCACCGCCCACACCGCCAGCGTCCAGCTGACCACCGCCCTGCGGTAATGCAACAGGCCGATCACCGCGATCGCGTTGACGGTCATCAGCACCAGGCCGACGTCGCCGGCCAGACGTGGGTCGGGGGATTGCTCGGCCAGTGGCACCGCGCAGCCCCACACCAGGCCCGCCAGGGTCTGCAGCGCGACCTGGCGCCAGAGCCAGGGGGTGTGTCCGCCCGTGCGCGGCCGGCGCAGGTACAGGCTGGTGTGCAGCACGGTGCTCAGGTCCACCGCCAGCAGGGCCAGCCACCAGGTCCAGACCCAGCCGGCGTCCACCGCCCCGCCCACCATCAGCCACGCGACGTAGGCCGAAGGCAGCGCGCCGGACGCACCGGTGCCCCGCTCGCGGCTCATGTACTGGCGCATGCGCTCGGTGTCGACCCGGGCCTGCAGCTGGTGCTCGTCGATGGCGGTGGAGGGCGGCGGCAGGGCCGTGTCGGGTGGGGTCATGGGCGGAGGATCGGGGCGGGCGCTCGGCGCGGCCGCTGCTCGGCTATCGGCCGGACCGGCGCATCCTTGATCGTGCCACGGGTTTGCCCTGTCGCCAGCGTGGCAGGGTTCTCGGGCGGGCCTGTCTAGACTGGCGGCCTGCCCCTGATGGAGAACCTTCCCATGATCACGCTGTGCGGCTTCCCGATCTCGAACTATTACAACAAGGTCAAGATGGTCATGCTCGAGAAAGGCATCGACTTCGTTGAAGAGCAGGTCATGACCGGCTCCGCCGACGAGGCCGTGCTGGGCGCCTCGCCGCTGGCCAAGGTGCCCTTCATCCGCACGCCGCAGGGCGCGCTGTGCGAGAGCGAGGTGATCGTGCAGTACCTGGAGGACGCCCACCCGCAGCACCCGTTGCTGCCGGCCGATCCCTGGGCACGCGCCAAGGCCCGGGAGCTGACCACCTTCGTCGAGCTGCACCTGGAGCTGGTGGCCCGCGAGCTGTACGCGCAGGCCTTCTTCGGCGGCACCGTCAGCGAGGGCACCCAGGCCCGGGTGCGAAAGTCCTTGGTCAAGAACATCGCTGGTTTCCGGCGCCTGGCGCGCTTCTCGCCGTTCCTGGCGGGCGATGCCTTCACCAGCGCCGACTGCGCCGCCTACGTCAGCCTGCCGCTGGTGGCCATGGCCAGCAAGGCGGTGCTGGGCGAGGACCTGTTGCTGGCCGGTGGGGTGGACTGGAAGGGCTATGTGCGCCAGATCGGCGCCCGCCCGAGCGCCCAGCGGGTGGATGCCGACCGCAAGGCCTTCCAGGCCGGCATGCGCGGTGCAGCCTCGGGCGGCTGAACGCGATCGGAAAAATTTACAAATTCGGCAGAGGGTGCGCGGAACTTTCGCGGCCCCGGGGCCTCTGACACGGTGTGGGTTGGGTTGTGGCGTCCCTTGTGGGCGCCCACCCCGGTTCCGGGCTGTGGGGCCCGGGACCGTCTTCTTGGAGCCGCGCGGCCCCTCTCCCCGTGAGAGGCGTCCGGCGGGAGCGCACTCTCCTCCTCCTCCCTCTCTTCGCGCTCCCGTCTGCCGCGCGGCTCATTTCTTTTTCCGGCCGTCGCCGGATCAGCCCGCCGCTTCCAACGTTCGCACCAGCTCGGACAGGTCCGCCACGCAGGCCCAGGGCTGCGCACGCGCGTCCGTCGGCCGGGCCGGGTGGCCCGGGCGGTGCACCCAGACGCTGGCCAGGCCGGCGCCGGCCGCCCCCTCGATGTCCAGGCGCCAGTCGTCACCGATGTGCAGCACCTCGTGCGGGGCGCAGCCCAGCCGCGCGCAGGCGGCGGCGAAGAAGCGGGGGTCCGGCTTGCCGACCCCGAACTCGCGCGCGCCCAGCGTGCCCACCATGTGCCGGTCCAGTCCGATGCGGGCCAGATCGGCATTGCCATTGGTCAGCGCCAGGATGGGCCAGCGGGCGGAGAGCCAGGCCAGGGCCGCCGGCACCTCGGGGTAGAGCTCCACCCGCTGCCGGTGCTCGAAGAACAGGTCGAAGGCGGGCGCGGCCAGTGCCGGGTCTTCGCCACAGCCGGCCAGTGCGCGCTCGATGCTGTGCCGTCGCAGCCAACCGAGGTCGTGGGCGCGCTCGGGGTGTTCAGCGCCCACCTGTTCCCGCAGGGCGCGCAGTCCGGCGGTGTCGTGGCGGGCGGCGGTGGCCGGGGCGTGCTGGCGCAACCAATCGTGCAGCACGGCCTCCGCGCGGGCGATCGCCGGCCAGACGGGCCACAGGGTGTCGTCGAGGTCCAGGGTCAGCGCGCGAGGCCGCATCTCCGGGTCCGGCTCAGCGCATCCAGCCTTTGCGCCTGAAGTAGATCAGCGGCGCCGCCACCGAGGCCACCATCAGCGTCAGCGCGAAGGGGTAGCCCCAGCGCTGGCTCAGCTCGGGCATGTGCTGGAAGTTCATGCCGTAGATGCTGGCGATCAGCGTGGGCGGCAGCAGCGCCACCGAGGCCACCGAGAAGATCTTGATGATCTTGTTCTGGTTGATGTTGATGAAGCCGACGGTGGCGTCCATCAGGAAGTTGATCTTGTCGAACAGGAAGGCGGTGTGGCTGTCGAGCGAGTCGATGTCGCGCAGGATCTGCCGGGCCTCCTCGAACTGCTCGGCATTGAGCATGCGGCTGCGCATCATGAAGCTCACCGCGCGGCGGGTGTCCATGACGTTGCGGCGGATGCGGCCGTTCAGGTCCTCTTCCTTGGCGATCGCCGACAGGGCCTCGCCGGCGGCGGTGTCGTCCACGTCCTGCTTGAGCACCCGGGCCGAGACCTTCTCGAGCGCGTCGTAGATGCCCTCGAGCGCATCGGCCGAGTACTCGGCGTCGGCGTCGTAGAGCTTGAGCAGCACGTCCTTGGCGTCCTCGATCAGCGCAGGGTTGCGTCGCGCGCGCAGGCGCAGCAGGCGGAACACCGGCAGGTCCTCGGCGTGGACCGAGAACAGCACGTTGTGGAACAGGATGAAGGCCACCCGCACGTTGCGTGGGGTGACGTCGTCGTCGATCAGGAAGTCGGAGCGGATGTGCAGCTCACCGTTGTCCTCCTCGTAGAAGCGGGCGGACTCTTCCAGGTCGTCGTCGACGATGTTGTCGGGGATCTGCAGGCCGAAGCGGCCGGCGATCCAGCCGATCTCCTCGGCGGTGGGGGCTTCCAGGTCGACCCACACCGGCTGGACCTGGGCCAGGTCGGCGGCGGAGTCGATCTCTTCTTGCAGCAGGCGGCCGCTCAGGCGGCCTTTGTCAAGCGTGAAGACGTTGAGCATGGGGCTTCCAGCTGGGACGGCTGCCGACATCGGGCGGCCGCGGGCGGGGCGGAGGGTGGGGCAGACCGTCCGGCTCCGCTGTCCAGGCCATGGCCCTGGCAGGGCGTGGCCTCAGCTGGAGGGGACGGTCACCGAGAATGCGGTGTGTCCAAGCGCGTGGCTCCGGTCGTGGAGAAGCGAAGATTATGGGTCAGTTCGGCCCGGCCCCGAGCAGCTGCTCCAGGGTTTCGATCAGCTGCAGCGGGCTGAAGGGCTTGACCAGGTAGTCGTCGGCGCCGGCCTGCTCGCCGGCTTCGCGGTCCTTCTGCTGGCCGCGGGCGGTCAGCAGCACGACCTTGGTGCCGGCCATGGACGGGTCGCTCTTGATGCGTTGGCAGACCTGCAGGCCGTCGAGCTCGCCCGGCATCATCACGTCCAGCAGCATCACGTCCGGCCGGATCGCCTGGGCCATCCGCAGCCCGAAGGAGCCGTCCGAGGCCTCGTGGATCTCGTAGTTCTCGAACTCCAGGGTCATGCGGATCAGCTTGCGGATGTCGGCCTGGTCCTCGACGATCAGGACTCGCTTCATGAGGGGTCTCCCGGGGCAATGTCGTGTCGTGCCGTGCCGCGCTGCTCGGCGCGCGCGCGCAAGGCGCTGAATTCATGGGCGAAGGCTTCGGCCTGGGCCAGGTCGGGGGCGGCCTGGCGGGGCTGGTGGGGGGCGCCGGTCGGCAACTCGATCACCAGGTCCCGCTGGCCGTCGTCAGATTCCTCGCGGACCCAGCCGCCGTGCAGCCGGGCGATGCCCTGGGCCAGCCGGGTGGCGGCGGTGTCACTGGCCGCGGACAGCGCCAGGGTGTCGCGCAGGAAGATCATGGCGTGAGGGCCGGACTGGCAGTGCGAGATCTCCACGGTGCCGCCCTCCGGGCAGTGGTACACGGCCGATTCTAGACACTCGATGAGCATGCGGCGCAGCCAGGATTCACTGCCGTAGACCGCGCCGAGGGCCTGCGGGTCGCCATGGGCGTGGAAGCGCGCCTGCACCCCCCGCAGGGCGGCCAGGGGACGCACCTCCTCCCAGGCCGACTGCAGCAGTGGCCAGGGCTCCACGCGGTCGGCGGGCAGGGTGGACAGGGCCTCTGCGGCGCGCGGCAGGTCGGCCAGGGCGGCGGCGCCGGCCAGCAGGGCGTCCAGGCGGTCCAGCGCCTGGGCCACGGCGCGGCGCGAGCCGCTGGCGCGTGCGTTGAGCAGTTCGCGCCGGGCATTGGCCAGCACGTCGTGCAGGTCATGGTCCAGCAGGTGGCGCCATGCGGCGGCGCGGGCGCCCAGCCGTTCGGGCAGCGGCTGATCGCCGACGGTGTCCACTCGGTGCGGGCCGTCGGCGCCGATCCAGGCGGTGGGCAGGGGAGGGAGGCGGTGGGTGTCGGGCATGGTGGACGGGCGGATGCATCGCCCTTTCGTCCCTGCCCTATCGGCTGCCGGCGTCGGCGCTTAAGCCGTGCGGGCCCTGTCCTTGATCGCCTGACAAGCCGTGAAGTCTACCCCGCTGTTTCCCGCTTCACCATTCTTGCCAAAGGCCCGGGGCGGGCGCACACTGGACCGGACGGAAGGGTCGAGACAAGCCCTTCCGCCCAGGCGGTCAGAAAGGGCCGCCGCGAGCAACCTGGATGAAAGGACACCTCGATGAACCTGACGATCAGCGGTCATCACCTGGAAGTGACGCCGTCCCTGCGTGAGTACGTGCTCACCAAGCTGGAGCGGGTCACCCGGCACTTCGATCAGGTCGTGGACGTGAGCGTGCTGCTCACCGTCGAGAAGAACAAGGAGAAGGAACGTCGCCAGAAGGCGGAGGTGACTCTCCATGTCAAAGGAAAGGATATCTTTGTCGAGCAGTTCCACGAGGACCTGTACGCCGCGATCGATCAGCTGATGGACAAGCTCGACCGCCAGGTCGGTCGGCACAAGGACAAGATCCAGGACCATCACCACGCCTCGGCCAAGCGCCAGGAGATGCCGGCGCCGTGACGCCCGGCACATGAAACCCCGAGGCGGCCCGCGTGGCCGCCTTGTTTTTTGCGGGCACTTGCGAGAGGATGTTGTTGCAACGCAGCATGAAAGGTGCACCGTGCCGGGGGTTCGCGCGTTCAAGTTCACAGCGCGTGCAACCGATTCCTATAATCCGCACCTTTCGCGCCTGCGCCGCGCGCGCTGAGTTCTGCAGTCCACGAACCGATCTCGAGAGAGCCGCCCATGAACCGCCTCGCCGCCATCCTGCCCGCTGCCAATGTGCTGGTGGGGGTGGACGCCACCAGCAAGAAGCGCGTGTTCGAGCACGCCGGTCTGCTGTTCGAGAACCAGCACGCCATTGCCCGCGCCACCGTCACCGACAACCTGTTCGCGCGAGAGCGCCTGGGCTCCACTGGCCTGGGCCACGGCGTGGCCGTGCCGCATGGCCGGGTCAAGGGCCTGAAGAATCCGCTGGCCGCCGTGCTGCGGGTGCAGCAGCCCATCCCCTTCGACGCGCCCGATGACGAGCCGGTCAGCCTGCTGATCTTCCTGCTCGTGCCCGAGGCCGCCACCCAGCGCCACCTCGAGATCCTTTCCGAGATCGCCGAGCTGCTGTCCGACCGCGACCTGCGCGAGAAGCTCAAGACCGAGGCCGACGCCGCCGAGGTGCACCGGCTGATCGACGGCTGGGAACCCCTGAAGTCCGTCGCCTGATCGGCGCCCGCGCGTGAAACCCATTTCCATCAGCGCCGAGGCGCTCTTCGAGGAGCACCGCCCGGCACTGAAGTGGGAGTGGGTGGCCGGTCACGCCCACCCCGAGCGCCGCTTCGACGAGGCCGCGGTGCGCGATGCCCGTTCGGCCGCCGACCTGGTCGGCTACCTGAACTACATCCACCCCTACCGGGTGCAGCTGGTGGGGCGCCGCGAGGTGGCCTACCTGGCCGAGGGCGCGGCCGCGCCCGAAGTGCAGGAGCGCCGCATCCAGCGCATCGTCACGCTCGAGCCGCCGGTGATCATCGTCGCCGACGGCGAGCGCGCGCCAGACCGTCTGGTCGCGATGTGCGACCGCGCCGAGATCCCCCTGTTCACCACCCAGCACTCGGCGGGCCACGTGATCGACGTGGTGCGGGCCTACCTCAGCCAGCTGATGGCCGAGCGCACCACCCGCCATGGCGTGTTCATGGACATCCTGGGCGTGGGCGTGCTGCTGACCGGTGAATCCGGCCTGGGCAAGAGCGAGCTGGGCCTGGAGCTGATCTCACGCGGCCACGGCCTGGTGGCCGACGACGCGGTCGACATCTACCGCGTGGCCCAGAACACCCTGGAAGGGCGCTGCCCCGAGCTGCTGCAGAACCTGCTCGAGGTGCGCGGCATCGGCCTGCTCGACATCAAGGCCATCTTTGGCGAGACCGCGGTGCGCCGCAAGATGCGGGTCAAGCTCATCGTGCACCTGGTCCGCAAGGAAACCATGGAGCGCGAGTTCGAGCGCCTGCCCTACGAGCCCCTGTACGAAGAGGTGCTGGGCGTGGCAGTGCGCAAGGTGGTGATCGCGGTGGACGCGGGCCGCAACCTGGCGGTGCTGGTCGAGGCCGCGGTGCGCAACACCATCCTGCAGCTGCGCGGCATCGACACCTATCAGGAGTTCATTGCCCGTCACCAGGCCGCGATGGAGCAGAACCGGGATTCTTGACCCCGCTGCCGGGCCGGTGCTCGCAGGTCTCGCGGGTGCACACCGCGTAGAGCGACAGTGCGTGTTCTTGCAGCGCAAAGCCGCGCTGCTGCGCGATGTCGCGCTGGCGGGCTTCGATCTCGGGGTCGAAGAACTCCTCGACCCGGCCGCAGGTCACGCACACCAGGTGGTCGTGGTGCTGGCCCTCGTTGAGCTCGAACACCGACTTGCCCGACTCGAAGTGGCTGCGCGCCAGCAGGCCGGCCTGCTCGAACTGCATCAGCACCCGGTAGACCGTGGCCAGGCCGATGTCCGACCCTTCGGCAAGCAAGGCCTTGAACACGTCTTCCGCGGTCATGTGGCGCTGAGCCGATTTCTGGAAGACCTCCAGGATGCGGATCCGCGGCAGCGTGGCCTTCAGGCCGTTGTTCTTGAGTTCGTCGACGTTGGTCATGGGGCTGTCCCGCGCGGGCGCCCGCCGGGGCGCACCGCTAGAATCCGCGCATCATAGCCATCCTGGGTGCGGGCGTGCCCGTCCGGGCGGCCAAGTCCCTTCCCGCCAGACGCCACGCGCATGCAGAAACTGACCACCTTCCGACCTGCCGCCCGGCTGCTGCCGGCCCTGCTGGCGACGCTGCTGCTCAGCGCCTGCGGCACGCTCGACGGCTCCATGCACCGCATCGCCGGCCTGATCACCCCCTACCGCGCTGACGTGCTGCAGGGCAACGTGGTCACCAAGGAACAGCTCGACGCCCTGCGCCCCGGCGTCTCGCGCGAGCAGGTCCGCCAGGTCCTGGGTGCGCCGCTGCTGACCGACCCCTTCCACGCCGACCGCTGGGACTACGTCTTCACCATCCGTCGCCAAGGCGTCGAGACCCAACGCCGCTCGCTGGTCGTCTTCTTCACCGGGGACCGCATGGACCGCCTCGAGGCGCCCGAGCTGCCCACCGAGAACGCCTTCGTGGCGTCGATCAGCGCCAAGCCGGTGTCCACCGCCGAGGTCAAGCTGGCCCTCAACCCCGAAGAGCGCGCGGCCCTGCCGCTGCCGCCCCCGCGCGCCGCGGCCTCCGCCGCCGCCGGCCCGCTGGGCGCCGCCCGCACCTACCCGCCCCTGGAATCCCAATGAGCTCCGCTTCCCCGCTGCGCGTCGCGATCGCCGGCGCCTCCGGCCGCATGGGCCGCATGCTGATCGAGGCCGTGCAGGCCGCCGACGACTGCGTGCTGGCCGGTGCCCTCGATGTCCCCGGCAGCCCCGCGCTGGGCCTGGACGCCACCGCCTGGCTGGGCAGCACCAGCGGCGTGGCCATCACCGCCGACCTCGAGGCCGGCCTGAAGGACGCCGAGGTCCTGATCGACTTCACCCGCCCCGAGGGCACGCTGGCCCACCTGGCGGTCTGCCGCCGCCTGGGCGTCAAGCTGGTCGTCGGCACCACCGGCTTCACCGAGGCCCAGAAGGCCGAGATCGCCGCCGGTGCCCAGGACACCGCGGTCGTCATGGCGCCCAACATGAGCGTCGGCGTCAACGTCGTGCTGCGCCTGCTGGACATGGCCGCCCGCGCGCTGGACCAGGGCTACGACATCGAGATCGTCGAGGCCCACCACCGCCACAAGGTCGATGCCCCCAGCGGCACCGCGCTGGCGATGGGCGAGGTCGTCGCCCAGGCCCTGGGCCGTGACCTCAAGGCCTGCGCCGTCTACGGCCGCGAGGGCCACACCGGCGAGCGCGACCCCTCCGCCATCGGCTTCGCCACCGTGCGCGGCGGCGACATCGTGGGCGACCACACCGTGCTGTTCGCCGGCACCGGCGAGCGCATCGAGATCAGCCACAAGTCCTCCAGCCGTGTCGGCTACGCCCAGGGCAGCCTGCGTGCCGCGCGCTTCCTGCGCGGCCGCGCCAGCGGCCTGTACGGCATGAACGAGGTGCTGGGCCTCTGATGGACGGCCTGGCCGGCTTCTGGGCCCAGAGCGACCTGATCGGCCGCGCGGTCGCCGCGCTGCTGCTGGGCATGTCGGTCGGCGCCTGGGTGCTGATCCTCTGGAAGACCTGGGTGCTGCGCCGCGCGCGCCGCGACCTGGCCGACGCCATGGCCCTGTTCTGGGCCGCGCCCGACCGCGCCGCCGGCCGCGAACGCGCCGCTTCGCGCGACCGCGAGGGCGTGCTGGTGCCGCTGCTGGACGCGGCGTTCGAGCCGGCCACCGAAGGCACCCTGGAAGGCGCGGCCGCCACCGAGGACCGCCTGACCCGCCGCCTGCGCGACGCCCTGCACGCCGGTCTGCGCCACCTGCAATCGGGTCAGGTCTTCCTGGCCTCGGTGGGCGCCACCGCGCCCTTCATCGGCCTGTTCGGCACCGTCTGGGGCATCTACCACGCGCTGCTGGGGCTGGGGCAGGGCGGCACGATGACCATCGAGCGCATCGCCGGCCCGGTCGGCGAGGCCCTGGTGATGACCGCCGCCGGCCTGGCCGTGGCCATCCCGGCGGTGCTGGCCTACAACGTCTTCAACCAGTGGCTGGGCGCCTGCGAGGCCGAACTCGAAGGCTTTGCCCACGACCTGCGCGGCCTGGCCCGGGCCCGCCGCTGAGCCCGGACCCGCGATGAGCTTCGGCCGACTCGAGCGCACCAGCGCCAAGCCGCCGATGAGCGACATCAACATGACGCCGCTGATCGACGTGATGCTGGTGCTGCTGGTGATCTTCATGGTCACCGCTCCCCTGATGGCCAGCAGCCTGCGCCTGGACCTGCCTGCCGCCGAGGGGGCCGCCCCGGTCGATACCCCGCCCGCGCTCAAGCTGGCGCTGGACGCAGAGGGCCGCCTCTTCCTGGACGAGGAGCGCATCGAACTGTCCGCCCTGCGCGAGCGCGCCGCCGCCGCGGCCAAGGCCCAGCCCCGCACCGAGGTCCAGCTGCGCGCCGATGCCCGCGTGCCCTACGGCCGCGTGGCCGAGCTGATCGGTCTGCTGCAGGTCGCCGGCCTGAGCCGCATCGGCTTCGTCGCCACGCCGGTGACTGCCGCCGCGCCCTGAGCCACGCGGCCCCGGCCGCCTCCTACAATCCGGGGATGAACGAAAAGTACGTCCCCGCCGAGGTCGAGCGCGCCGCCCAGGCCCACTGGAACGCCGCCGATGCCTACCGCGTCACCGAAGACGCCAGCAAGCCGAAGTTCTACGCCTGCTCGATGCTGCCCTACCCCAGTGGCAAGCTGCACATGGGGCACGTGCGCAACTACACCATCAACGACATGCTGGCACGCCAGCTGCGCATGCGCGGCTTCAACGTGCTGATGCCGATGGGCTGGGACGCCTTCGGCCTGCCGGCCGAGAACGCGGCCATGAAGGGCGGCGTGCCGCCCGCCGCCTGGACGTATTCCAACATCGCCCACATGAAGGGCCAGATGCAGGCCATGGGCCTGGCGATCGACTGGTCGCGCGAGGTCGCCACCTGCCAGCCCAGCTACTACAAGTGGAACCAGTGGCTGTTCCTGAAGATGCTCGAGAAGGGCATCGCGGTGCGCCGCACCCAGGTCGTCAACTGGGACCCGGTGGACCAGACCGTGCTGGCCAACGAGCAGGTCATCGACGGCCGCGGCTGGCGCTCGGGCGCGCTGGTCGAGAAGCGCGAGATCCCCGGCTATTACCTGAACATCGTCGGCTACGCCGAGGAGCTGCTCAGCGCGGTCGCCAACCCTGAAGACCCGAACCACCTGTCGGGCTGGCCCGAGCGCGTCCGCCTGATGCAGGAGAACTGGATCGGCAAGAGCGCCGGCGTACGCTTCGCCTTCCCGCACCAGATCAAGGGCGACGACGGCACCCTGATCCAGGACGGCAAGCTCTACGTCTTCACCACCCGCGCCGACACCATCATGGGCGTGACCTTCTGCGCCGTGGCGCCGGAGCACCCGCTGGCCGCCCACGCCGCCGCCAGCCAGCCCGAGGTGGCCGACTTCATCGCCGAATGCGCCCAGGGCGGCACCACCGAAGCCGAGCTGGCCACGCAGGAGAAGAAGGGCGTGCGCACCGCGCTGACGGTGACCCACCCGCTGACCGGCGCCGAGGTGCCGGTGTGGGTGGGCAACTACGTGCTGATGAGCTACGGCGACGGCGCCGTGATGGGCGTGCCGGCGCACGACGAGCGCGACTTCGCCTTCGCGCTGAAGTACGGCATCGAGATCCAGCAGGTGGTCGCCGCGGAAGGCGAGACCTTCAGTGCCACCGCCTGGGCTGACTGGTACGGCGACAAGCAGCGCGCCGTGTGTGTCCACTCCGGCGTGCTCGATGGCCTGGGCCACAAGGCCGCCGTCGACAAGGTCGCCGAGCTGCTGGCCGCCCAGGGCCTGGGCGAGAAGAAGACCACCTGGCGCCTGCGCGACTGGGGCATCAGCCGCCAGCGCTACTGGGGCACGCCGATCCCGATCATCCACTGCGAGTCCTGCGGCGCCGTGCCGGTGCCCGAGAAGGACCTGCCGGTGGTGCTGCCCGAGGACCTGATCCCGGACGGCA
Organism: Hydrogenophaga intermedia; assembly: GCA_943371055.1. Classification (GTDB taxonomy): domain Bacteria; phylum Pseudomonadota; class Gammaproteobacteria; order Burkholderiales; family Burkholderiaceae_C; genus Ideonella; species Ideonella intermedia_A. The sequence continues at coordinate 38,655 of CALRTJ020000023.1, forward strand.
GCGGCAACCCGTTGAACAAGTGCGAATCCTTCCTGAAGGTCGCCTGCCCCTGTTGCGGAAAGCCCGCGCGCCGCGAGACGGACACGATGGACACCTTCATCGATTCGTCCTGGTACTACATGCGCTATTGCGACCCGAGCAACCCGGACGCGATGGTGGCCGGCGGCACCCGGTACTGGATGGCCAATGGCGGCATGGACCAGTACATCGGCGGCATCGAGCACGCGATCCTGCACCTGCTGTACGCCCGCTTCTGGACCAAGGTCATGCGCGACCTGGGCCTGGTCACCGTGGCCGAGCCCTTCAAGCGCCTGCTCACCCAGGGCATGGTGCTCAACCACATCTACAGCCGCCGCACCGACAAGGGCGGCATCGAGTACTTCTGGCCGCACGAGGTCGAGCACGTCAGCGATGAGTCCGGCAAGGTGGTGGGCGCCCGCCTGAAAGAGGCCAAGGGCGACCTGCCCGCGGGCACCGCGATCGACTACCAGGGCATCGGCACGATGTCCAAGTCGAAGAACAACGGCGTCGACCCGCAGGCCCTGATCGACCAGCACGGCGCTGACACCGCCCGCCTGTTCGTGATGTTCGCCAGCCCGCCCGAGCAGACGCTGGAGTGGAACGACGCCGGCGTCGAGGGCGCGCACCGCTTCCTCAAGCGCGTCTGGGGCTTCGGTGCCAAGCACGCCGAGCTGCTGCAGCGGGCCACCGCGGGAGACCTCAGCGCCGCTCCGCTGCGCGCCGAGGCCAAGTCTCTGCGCCGCGAGGTCCACCTGGTGCTCAAGCAGGTCAGCTACGACTACGAGCGCATGCAGTACAACACCGTGGTGTCGGGCTGCATGAAGTTGCTCAACGCCCTCGAGGCCTACAAGCCCGACGGTTCGGACGGCGACGCCGCCGTGCTGTGCGAGGGCTTCTCGGTCTTGCTGCGCGCGCTGTACCCGGCCTGCCCGCACCTGACCCACGGCCTGTGGGTGGAACTGGGCTACGCCGCCCGCCTGGGCGACCTGCTGGACACCGCCTGGCCGGCGGTCGACGAGTGCGCGCTGGTGCAGGACGAGGTCGAGCTGGTGCTGCAGATCGCCGGCAAGATGCGCGGCTCGGTCAAGGTCCCCGCCGGGGCCGACAAGGCCGCGATCGAGGCCGTCGCGCTGGCCTCGCCCGAGTTCGCCAAGTTCGGCGAGGGCAAGCCGGCCAAGAAGGTCGTGGTCGTGCCCGGCCGACTGGTCAACATCGTCGTCTGATGGCCCTGCGCGCGAGGCGATCCCTCCTGGGGCTGGGCCTGGCCGGGCTGCTGTCCGGTTGCGGCTTCCAGCTGCGTCGGCCGATGCCGCTGCCCTGGCAGCGCATCGCGCTGGCGGGCTTTGCCGCGCGCTCGCCTTTCCCCGAGGCGATCCGGCGCGAACTGCCCGACACCGCCCGCCTGGTCGAGCGCCCGAGCGAGGCCCAGATCCAGGTGGTGGCCCTCGAGGACAAGCTGCACCGCACCGTGGTGGCCAGCACCGCGGCCGGTCAGGTCACCGAGTTCCGGCTGCGGGTGCGGCTGCGCTTTCGCTTCACCACGCCGGGTGGCCAGCCGCTGGGCCCGGATGCCGAGCTGGAGCAGGTGCGTGACCTGAGCTATTCCGAGACCTCGGCGCTGGGCAAGGAAACCGAGGAGCTGGGCCTGTTGCGCGAGATGCGCGCCGACATCGCCCGGCAGCTGCTGCAGCGCCTGGCCGCCGTCGGCCAGCCCGCGCCCTGAGGTCCGCATGCAGCTGCGCGCCGACCAGCTCGCCCAGGCCCTGCAGCGCCAGGGCCTGAAGCCCGTCTACACCCTGCACGGCGACGAGCCGCTGCTGGCCCAGGAGGCGGCCGACCTGATCCGCGCCACCGCACGGGAACAAGGCTATTCCGACCGCCAGGTCTTCGTCGTCAGCGGGGCACACTTCGACTGGAGCGGCGTGCTGGGCGCGGCCCAGTCCATGGGCCTGTTCGCCGACAAGCAGCTGATCGAGATCCGCATCCCCTCGGGCAAGCCCGGCAAGGAGGGCTCGGCCGCGCTGCAGCAGTACTGCGAGCACCTGGGCGAGGGCGTGCTGACCCTCGTCCACCTGCCCCGGCTGGACCGCCAGCAGCAGCAGAGCGCCTGGTTCACTGCCCTCGATGGCGCCGGCGCCAGCCTGCGCATCGACCCGATCGAGCGCGCCCAGCTGCCGGCCTGGATCGCCCGCCGCCTGGCGGCCCAGGGCCAGCGCGTGGCCGAGGGCGAGGCCGGCGAGCGCACCCTGGCCTTCTTCGCCGACCAGGTCGAGGGCAATCTGCTGGCCGCCCACCAGGAGCTGCAGAAGCTGGCCCTGCTGCACCCGGCGGGTGAGCTGTCCTTCGAGCAGATCGAGGCCGCGGTGCTGGACGTGGCCCGCTACGACGTCTACCAGCTGGGCGCCGCCGCCCTGGCCGGCCAGACCGCCCGTGCCCTGCGCATGCTCGACGGCCTGAAGGCCGAGGGCGAGGCGGCGGTGCTGGTGCACTGGACCCTGGCCGAGGACATCCGCGCCCTGGCCCGCGTGCGCGCGGCCATGGACGGCGGCAAACCGATCGCCATGGCCCTGCGCGAGGCCCGCGTCTGGGGCGAGAAGGAGCGCCTGTTCGAGCGCCTGCTGCCCCAGCTCGACGGCGCCGTGCTGGGGCCGCTGCTGCAGGCCGCCAGCGTCTGCGATGGCCTGGTCAAGGGCCTGCGGCACCCTGAGTGGCCCACCGACCCCTGGGACGCGCTGCGCCGCCTGGTGCTGATGGTGGTGCAGGCCACCGCGCGGCCCCGCAAGCCGTCCGACGGCCCGGTCCGTCCGCTCGCCCTGCGCGGCTGAGCCCCCCACATCCGAATCCCCCGGGCCGGGGGGCATCGGCTTCAGAATCGGTGCGAGCGGCCGCTGATCCCAGGGCCGCCCAGCCCAGCCGATCGCCATGGAACAGCCTGCCGCCAACCCAACCCGCCCAACCCGTGGCCGCCTCGGACACCGGGCCGAACCGCGCGGGGCGGTCTCGCTGCGCCTGCTGGCCGTGGTGGCCCTGGCCCTGGCACTGCTGGTGCCGGCGCTGCTGCTCTGGTGGCTGGACCCGGCGATGGCTCAGGCCGGTGCCGGGTCGGTCGGCGGGCTGCTGGCCTGGCAGTTCGGCGCCGCACTGCTGCTGCTGAGCGCCTTGTGGGTCGCGCGGGTGATGCGCCCGCTGCGCCGCCTGCGGGCCGTGGCCCTGGGCCTGGCGGACATGCGCGGGGACGGTGTGCAGGTCAGCATGCCGGCCTGGCGGCCCCAGGCCAGCGAGCTCGACCAGCTCGCCGGACTGCTGCAGGCGGCCCAGGGCCGGGTGGCCGGCCTGCTGAAGGAGCTCGACGAGCGCCACCAGGACATGCGCCGCATGGCCATGCACGATCCGCTCACCGGTCTGCCCAACCGGCGCCTGCTGACCGAGCTGTTCGAGCGCACCGCGGCCCAGGCCCGGCGCCAGGGCCGCCCCATGGCCCTGCTGTTCATCGACCTGGACCATTTCAAGGAGATCAACGACCGCCACGGCCACCCGGCCGGTGACGAATTGTTGCGCTGCATCAGCCGCCGCCTGCACGAGACCCTGCGCCGCGCCGACCTGCTGGGTCGCCTGGGTGGTGACGAGTTCGTCGCCCTGTTGACCGACGCCCCCGACCCGGCGGCCCTGAACCAGACCGTGGTGCGGCTGATCGAGGCGGTCGAGCGCCCGGTGCCGCTGGACGGCGGGCGGGCCCACGGCCTGGTCTCGGCCAGCATCGGGGTGGCACGCTTCCCTCAGGACGGCGAGGACTTCGACACCCTGCTCGAACATGCCGACCAGGCCATGTACCGCGCCAAGCTGCAGGGTCGCGGCGGCTTCGTCCTGTTCCAGTCCGCGCTCGACGAGCCGTTGCGCGACGGCAGCGATGGCGAGCTGCGACAGGCTTTCGACCAGGACGAGCTGCAGCTGTATTTCCAGCCGGTGATCGACACCGACACCGGCCAGGCCGTGGGGGCCGAGGCGCTGGTGCGCTGGCGTCATCCCCGCGAGGGCCTGCTGCCCCCGGCGCGCTTCATTCAGCGTGCCCAGGACAGCGGCCAGTTGCATGCGCTGGAGTTGCGCACCCTGGACCACGCCTGTGCCCAGCTGGCGGCCTGGAAGCGCATGGGCCTGCGGCCGGGCCGCATGTCGATCAACGTCTCCGCACCCGAGTTCCGCCACGCGGCCTGGGCCGACGAGCTGGACCGGGCCATGCGCCGCCACCACATCGCCGCGGGCGAACTCGCCGTCGAGCTGACCGAGGGGGCGCTGATGGGCCCCGCCGAAGACACGGCCCAACGCCTGGACGCCCTGCGGGCACTGGGGGTGCCGCTGGTGATCGATGACTTCGGCTCCGGTCCGATCTCGCTGGCCCGGCTGGGCGAGCTGCGGCCCGCCATGGTCAAGCTCGATGCCGGCTTCATCCAGCACCTGCCCGAGGACGCCGCGGCCCGGGCCCTGGTGCAGGGCATCGTCGGCCTGGCCCGCAGCCTGGGCATCACCCTGATCGCCGAGGGCGTCGAGACCGAGGCCCAGCGCGACGCGCTGTCCGCCCTGGGCTGCCCGCTGCAGCAGGGCTTTCTGTTCGCCCGGCCGCAGCCGGCGCTGCCCGAGCCGGCCTGGCCGCTGCCGCCGGCCGACCCGGCCCAGGCCTGGGGCACCGACGGCGCCAACGAGCCGCTGCTGCAGCCGCTGGAAGCCCCGATGCCGGTGCGCCGCGGCGGCTGAACCGTCAGGCCGCCTCGGCCACGCCCCGCGCCAGCAGGGCCAGCGCCCGGGCCACGGTGGCCGAGCGCACGTCCACCCGGTCGCCGTCAAAGGACTGCCGCTCGGCATGGGTCGGACCGCCTCGGCGGGCCAGGGCCAGCCACACCGTGCCCACCGGCTTGTCGGGGCTGCCACCGCCCGGTCCGGCCACGCCGGTCACCGCCACCGCCAGGTCGGCCCGGCTGCGCACCAGCGCGCCCTCGGCCATGGCGCGGGCCACGGGCTCGCTCACCGCGCCGTGGGCGGCGATCAGTGCCGCGGGCACGCCCAGCAGCTCGGCCTTGGCCTCGTTGCTGTAGGTGACGAAGCCGCGCTCGAACCAGTCGCTGGAGCCGGCCAGCTGGGTGCACAGCGCGGCGATCAGGCCGCCGGTGCAGCTCTCGGCCGTGGCGATGCGCCACCCGGCGGCGCGCAGCGCGGCGGCCAGGGCCTCGACCTCGGGCAGGCGCTGGTCCATCGCGTTCAGCAGCGGGCTCATGAGGTGATCCTTCCTGCTGCGCACTTCGGGATTCGCGCTGGGGAGCGGCCCGGCGCGCTCATGAGGCGACCCTGCGTGCTGCGCACTTCGGGATTCGCGCTTGGGAGCGGCCCGGCGCGCTCATGCCACCCTCCACAGGGCCAGCAGGATCAAAGTGCACAGGGCGGCCACCAGGTCGTCGAACAGGATGCCGAAGCCCTGGCGCCAGCCCGGGGCCTGGCCCTCGCGGGCCTTGAACAGGCGGTCGGCCCAGCCCACCGGGCCGGGCTTGGCGGCATCCAGCAGCCGGAACAGCGCGAAGGCCGCCAGCTGCAGGCCCCAGCCCGCCGGGGCGATCACCCACAGCACCAGCCACATCGCCAGCCACTCGTCCCAGACGATGGCGCCCGGGTCGGCGCTGCGCATGGCCTGCGCGGTGCGGGTGCAGGCCCACCAGCCCACGCCCAGGCCGGCCAGCAGCAGGGCGGCCCACTGCAGGTCGTCCAGGTGCGGTTGCAGCAGCAGGAACACGCCCCAGGCCGCGGCGGTGCCGACGGTGCCCGGGGCCACCGGCGACAGGCCGCTGCCGGCGCCCAGCGCCAGCACGTGCAACGGCGAGCGCAGCATCAGGCCCCAGCTGGCGCGGCGCGGTGCGCCCGCCAGCGTGGCGTCCTCGGGGGCGGAGCGGGGGGCGGTGCTCATGCGGCGAAATGGTCGAAGCCGCGCCAGGCGCGCAGGTCCAGGGCGGCACCGGTGGCGTCGCGCACGACCAGGCCCTTGGCCGTGGCGGTGAGGTGGCCGATGCGCTGCACCGGGGTGCCGCTGGCGACGCCGGCGGCCAGCACCTGGGCGTGGCGCACGGCCGGGGCGCTGAACAGCAGCTCGTAGTCGTCGCCACCGGCCAGCAGACAGGTCTGCTGCACGGCGGCGGGCTGGGCGGCCAGCAGGGCGCTGCGGGGCAGGGCGGGCAGCTCCAGCACCGCGCCGACCCCGGAGCGCCGCAGCACATGGCCCAGGTCGCCCAGCAGGCCGTCGGACAGGTCGATCGCGGCGCTGGCCACGCCGCGCAGCGCGCGGCCCAGCGCCACGCGCGGCTGCGGCAGCTCCATCGCCTGGCGCGCCTGGGTGAAGCCCTCGGCGTCGAGCGCCACGGTGCCGCGGAAGGCCTCGAGTGCCAGCCGGGCATCGCCCAGGCGGCCGCTGACCCACAGCTCGTCGCCCTCGCGGGCACCGCTGCGCAACAGGGCCTCGCCCGGGGGCACTTCGCCGATCACGGTGATGCCGATGGTCAGCGGGCCGGCGGTGGTGTCGCCGCCCACCAGTTCGATGCCGTGCGCGTCGGCCAGGGCCAGCAGGCCGCGGGCGAAGGGCTCGAGGAAGGCCGCGTCGGCGCGCGGCAGCGACAGGCTGAGGGTGAAGGCCAGCGGCTCGGCGCCGCTGGCGGCCAGGTCGCTCAGGTTGACCGCCAGGCTCTTGTGGCCCAGCCGCGCCGGGTCGACGGTGGACAGGAAGTGCCGTCCCTCGACCAGCAGGTCGGTGGAGACGGCCAGCTGCATGCCCGGGCGCGGGCGCAGCAGCGCGCAGTCGTCGCCCACGCCCAGCGCGGCGCGCTGGACCGGGCGGTGGAAGAAGCGTTCGATCAGCTCGAATTCACCGAGGGCCATGCGCCGGATTGTCGCCCAGCGCCCCACCGCCGCCCTGGGCGTGGATGGCCTGGGCCAGCACCAGCAGCTCGGCCTTGGGCAGGGCCCCGGCCAGGGCGTAGCCGGCGCCGTCCTCGACCCAGTAGAACTGCCCCACCTCGCCGTGCTGCTCATGGCGGAAGGCGACCTCGCCGGGGGCGTCGGGGCGGCGCAGGTAGACGGTGACGCGGCGCCCGCCCGCGTCCTCGTACATCAGCTGCGCGCCGGGGCGGTCGCCGTCGGGCAGCAGGCGGCCGCCCACCAGGCCGAAGCCCTGCGCCTGCAGGTCGAACAGCCGCACCGGCAGGCCCAGGCGGCGGGTCAGCCAGGCGGCCAGGTGCTGCTCCTGGGCCGGCAGGCGCTGGCCGGTGGCGTCGCGCACGGCGACTTCGACCGGGTGGCGCTGCTCGGGCACGTAGACCGCATGGGCGGCGGCGGCGCGCTGGGCCCAAGCGGTGGCGGCGGGCCCGGCGTCGGTGCCCCATCGCCCCGCCGCGAAGCCGACCAGGCCGGCGCACAGGGCCACGCCGGCGGCCAACGCCCAGGCCGGGGCGCGCCGCGGCGCGGGCGCCTGCAGGCGCTGGCGCCAGGCCTCGGGCAGCGGCTCGTCCAGGCCCGGGGCCAGCGCGGCGCGCAGGGCGTCGCGGTCGTCGGCCCAGTGTTGCACGCGCCGGGCGTCGTCGGGGTGGGTGCGCAGCCAGGCGTCGACCTCGGCGCGCGCGGCGGAATCGAGTTCGTCGTCCAGCCAGGCGTGCAGGCGGGCGTCGTCGGGGGGCGTTGTCGGGGCGGGCATGGTCAGACCACTCGTCGCAGGGCAGGGGGGCGGGCGGCGGGGGTGCCGTCCAGGGCGTCGCGCAGGGCGGATCGCGCCCGGGACAGGCGCGACATCACGGTGCCGATCGGCAGATGCAGCACCTCGGCGCATTCGGCGTAGCTCAGCTGCTCCACGCCCACCAGCAGCAGCACCTCGCGGTGGGCGGGCGCCAGGCGGGCGAAGGCGGCAAGCAGGTCCAGCCGCAGGCCCGGGTCGCGCGGGCCGTGGCGGGCCTGCGCGTCCTGGGCGGCGGCCAGGTCCTGCGGGTCCAGCAGCTGCAGACGCTGGCCGCGGCGCAGCGCGTCGTGGTGGGCGTTGTGGGCGATGGACAGCAGCCAGACCAGCAGGTCGCGCCGCTGGTCGAACTGGTGCCAGTGGGTCAGGGCCCGTTCCACCGTGCCCTGGACCAGGTCGTCGGCCGTGGCGGCGTCGTGCACCAGGCTGCGCGCGTAGCGGCGCAGCCGGGGCAGGGCTTCCAGCAGCTGGCGGCGGAACGGTTCGGGGGCGTGCATGGGGAGTGGACGCGCAGGCGGCCCCGGATATTCCCACGCTGCGCCGCGCCGGGTCTTGAAATACCGGCGCCGGTACCCACCTGCGCCGGCATGAGCACCCCTGACGCCCCCCACGTCGCCTGCAGCCACTGCGGCGCCACCAACCGCGTCCCGGCCCCGCGCCTGGGCGAGGACCCGGTCTGCGGCCGCTGCGGCCATGCGCTGTTGCCGGGCGAGCCGGTCGAGCTGACCGATGCCAACTTCGAGCAGGTGATCGGCCAGACCGACCTGCCGGTGGTGCTGGACGTCTGGGCCGCCTGGTGCGGGCCGTGCCGGATGATGGCGCCGCAGTTCGCCGCCGCGGCGGCGCAGATGAAGGGCCGGGCCCTGTTCGCCAAGCTCGATTCCGACGCCAATCCCCGCACCGCCGCCGCCCTGGGCATCCGCAGCATCCCCACCCTGGTCAAGCTGCAGCGCGGGCGCGAGCTGGCGCGGCAGTCCGGCGCCCTGCCGGCGGCGCAGATCGTGGCCTTCGCGGGCTGAAACGCCGCCAGATATTCGGTCGGGCGCCGCCTACACTCGGCACTCCCACCAGGAGTGCTTCCCGCGATGAAACCGGCCACCCATGTGCTGGTCGTCAGTGCCGACCCGGCCTGGCGCCAGCTGGTGTGTGACGGCCTGAACCAGGCCGCCGCCCGTCACGACAACCCCCACGGCCTGCAGGCCGTGCCCTGTCCCTGCGACAGCAGCGCGCTCGACGCCGCGCTGTCCACCCACCATGGCGCCGACGTGCTCGGCGTGCTGGTCGACCACGGCCCGCCCGGCGGCGGCCAGGGGGCTGCCGCGGTGGTGCTGGCGCAGCGCCTGATCGAGGCACGGCCCGAGCTCTCGCTCTACGTGGTGCTGGAGGACGACGCCGACAAGCTGCTGGTCGAGCAGCTGGCCAGCGACGCGGTCGACGGCTACTTCTTCCGTGGCGAGGACGACTGCGCCGGCTGGTTCCGCATCCTCGCGGCCGAGGTGGCCAGCAAGGCCGCCACCCCGTTCTACGACGCGCTGCGCGACTACGTCGCCCAGGCCAAGGACAGCTGGCACACCCCCGGCCACGCCGGCGGCGACGCCTTCAAGGGCAGCCCCTGGGTGGGCGACTTCCACGGTTTCGTGGGCGAAGAGATGCTGCGCGCCGACCTGTCGTGCAGCGTGCCCGCGCTGGACTCGCTGCTGCACCCCACCGGCGTGATCGCCCAGGCCCAGCGCCTGGCGGCCCAGGCCTTCGGGGCGCGCAAGACCTACTTCGCCACCAACGGCACCAGCACCTCGAACAAGGTCATCTTCCAGAGCCTGCTGACCCCGGGCGACCAGCTGCTGCTGGACCGCAACTGCCACAAGAGCGTGCACCACGGCGTGATCCTGTCGGGCGCGCGGCCGGTCTACCTGGACTCGGCGGTCAACCGCCAATGGGGCCTGTTCGGCCCGGTGCCCAAGGCCACCATCGCCCGCGCCATCGCCGAGCACCCCGACGCCAAGGTGCTGATCCTCACCAGCTGCACCTACGACGGCCTGCGCTACGACCTCAAGCCCATCATCGAGATGGCCCATGCCGCCGGCATCAAGGTCATCGTCGACGAGGCCTGGTACGGCCACGCCCGCTTCCACCCGGCGCTGCGGCCGACCGCGCTGGAGTGCGGCGCCGACTACGCCACCCAGAGCACCCACAAGGTGCTGTCGGCCTTCTCGCAGGCCAGCATGATCCACGTGAACGACCCGGGCTTCGACGAGCACCTGTTCCGCGAGAACTTCAACATGCACGCCAGCACCAGCCCGCAGTACACGCTGATCGCCAGCCTGGACGTGGCGCGCAAGCAGGCGGTGATGGAGGGCTACCGCCTGCTCGACCGCTCGCTGGCCTACGCCCACGAGCTGCGCGAGAAGATCAGCGCCACCGGCGCCTTCCGCGTGCTGGGGCTCGACGAGCTGCTGCCCGAGGAGCTGAAGGACGACGGCATCCGCCTGGACCCGACCAAGCTCACCATCGACATCAGCGCCAGCGGCTGGAGCGCCGACGAGCTGCGCGAGGAGCTGATCGGCCGCTTCAACATCCAGGTCGAGAAGAACACCCACAACACGCTGACGCTGCTGCTGACCATCGGCACCACGCGCTCCAAGGCCTCGCGCCTGTTCGACGCCATGCTGCGCCTGGCCAAGGAGCGCCGCGCGCCCCTGACCTACGCCCGCATGCCCGAGGCGCCGCACTTCACCGCCCTGGCCTGCCTGCCCCGCGACGCCTTCTACGAGGCCGGCGAGCGCCTGCCCCTGCTCGACCAGAACGGCCAGCCCAACCCGGCGCTGGACGGCCGGGTCTGCTGCGACCAGATCGTCCCCTACCCGCCGGGCATCCCGGTGCTGGTGCCCGGCCAGGTGATCGAGCGCCCGGTCGTGGCCTACCTGGCGCGCCTGCTGCAGACCCAGCGCACCATCGAGCTGCATGGCCTGGCCAGCCAGGACGGCGAGTGGCACCTGCGCGTGCTGACCGCCGCCGAGCAGGCCGCGCTGCCGCCCCTGAAGTGAGCGCCGCGCCGACCCTGAACCTGGTCGGCGCCGGCCGCGTCGGCCGCACCCTGGCGCGGCTGTGGCAGCGCCAGGGCACGCTGCGGGTGCAGGCGGTGCTGACCCGCTCGCCCGTGAGCGCCGCGGCCGCCGTGGCCGCGATTGGCGCCGGGCAGGCCCACGCGTCGCTGGCCTCGATGCCGCCCGCCGACGTCTGGCTGCTGGCCGTGCCCGACACCTGGATCGCGCCGGTGGCGGCTGCGCTGGCGGCAGCGGGGCTGCCGCCCGCCATCGCCTGGCACGCCAGCGGTTTTCTGCCCGCGGCCGAGGCCGCCCCCCTGCAGGTCGCCGGCTGGTCGGTGGCCAGTGCCCACCCGGCGCTCAGCTTCGCCGACCCCGACCTGGCCTGCGCCCAGTTCCCGGGCACGCTGTGCGCGCTGGAGGGCGACGCCGCCGCGGTGGACGCCGCCCGCCACGCCCTGCAGGCGATCGGCGCCCACACCTTCGCCCTGGCCGCGGCCGACAAGCCGCTGTACCACGGCGCCGCGGTCTTCGCCTCCAACTTCGCCCCGGTGCTGCAGGCCACCGCCGCCGCGCTGTGGCGCCATGCCGGCCTGCCCGCCGACCGCGCCGACGCCCTGTCGGCCAGCTTCATGGCCCGCGCCGCCGCCAACCTGGCGGCCCTGGGGCCCCGTGCCGCGCTCACCGGCCCGGCCGCGCGCGGCGACACCCGCGTGCTGGCCGAGCAGGGCGCGGCGATGGCGGCGCTGGACCCGGCCCTGGGGCAGGCCTATGCCGCCCTCAGCGAACTGGCTGGCCGGTTGGCGGGTGGCGCGGTGTTGCCTGCCACTGACTGACGGGCCAACTGTTCGGGGTTTGGGGCGTGGCTGCCGGCCGCGGGGCAGCGGGCCGGGCGCGCGAGGGGCGGTCGGCACTGCGTGCCGACTCCCCTGCGGTGCGCGCCACCTGGGGTGGGCTCGGAACTCCCGCCGCTCGCCTGCGGCTCGCTGTGGTCGAACAGCCGAGCCCAAGGCAGTCTTGGAAGCCTGACCTTTGGCCAGGCCCCCAGGCGGCTGTGCTCCTCGGCGCCCCTCGCATCGCGCCCGGCCCGCTGCCCCACGGCCGGCGCCAGTTCAGTCGTTGTGCACTGCTCGCGTCAGCAGGCAACGGTCGGTGGCAGGCGCGGAGGTGGGCTTTGGCCCTGAGCGAAGTGAAGAAGGAGGCCGCAGGCCGGGTGACATGAGAGAAGGGCCAAAGCCCACCTCCGGGCCCGCACTGACCGTGGCACAGAAAGCGCGGCCAACGGCCCGTCACCAGCCCCCACCTTCATCCGCCCTCCACGCAGTCTGTCGCCCGCCCCGACGTCCCGTCGCAAGCCGCTCGCACCGCGCCGACCGGCCGCCTACATTGGCTCCATCGACACCGCCAGCACCCCTTCAGGAGCCACCATGCACGCCACCGACTTCCAAGCCACCAGCACCACCCAACGCAGCGCCTTCCTGGGCCTGGCCGCCGCGATCACCTTCAGCCTGCTGGCCCTGATCGGCGAGGTCGCCGACCACCAGGTCGAGCAAAGCCTGATGGCCCAGGCCGCCTCGGGCCCGGTGGTGGCCAGCGCCGGCACCGCCCCGCGCAGCTGAAGCCCCCGGCCGTCACCGGCTGCGGGTATCCTCGCGGCCCATGTACGAGAGCCACTTCGGGCTGACGCAGTCGCCGTTCACGATCGCGCCGGACCCGCGCTACCTGTTCCTCAGCGAGCGCCACCGCGAGGCGCTGGCCCACCTGCTGTACGGGTTGGAGGGTGGTGGCGGCTTCGTGCTGCTGTCGGGCGAGATCGGCGCGGGCAAGACCACGCTGTGCCGCGCCTTCCTGGACCAGGTCCCGGCGCACACCCGGGTGGCCTACGTGTTCAACCCCAAGCTCGACGCCATCGAGCTGCTGCAGACCATCTGCGGCGAGTTCGGCCTGCAGGTGGCCGCCGGCCCCGGCCACGCGGCGCCCACCATCAAGGACCACATCGACGCGCTCAATGCCTTCCTGCTGCAGGTGCATGCGCAGGGCGGGCACAGCGTGCTGGTCATCGACGAGGCGCAGAACCTGTCGGCCGACGTGCTGGAGCAGCTGCGCCTGCTGACCAACCTCGAGACCGCCGAGCGCAAGCTGCTGCAGATCATCCTGATCGGCCAGCCCGAGCTGCGCGCCCTGCTGGCGCGGCCCGAGCTGGAGCAACTGGCCCAGCGCGTGATCGCGCGCTACCACCTGGGCCCGCTGGACGAGGCCGACACCGGCCGCTACGTCGCCCACCGGCTGGGCGTGGCGGGCCGCCACGGGAACTCACCCTTCGACCTGCGGGCGCTGCAGCGCCTGCACGCGCTCAGCGGCGGGGTGCCGCGCCGCATCAACCTGCTGGCCGACCGGGCGCTGCTGGGCGCCTACGCGGCCGGGCAGGACCGGGTGGACGAGCGCCTGGTCGAGCGCGCCGCGCAGGAAGTGTTCGACGCCGCCCCGGCCGCGGTGGCCCCGCGTGAAGCGTCCGAGCTGCCGCCCTGGCTGGGCTGGTCCGTCGGTGCGGGCCTGCTGCTGGCGGTGGGGGCCGGCCTGGGCTGGTTGGCCGCGGGCGGTGGCGTGGCGGCGCCGGAGGCGACCGCCCCGGCGGTGGCGCGGGCGTCCGCGCCGGGCGTCGCGGCGTCTTCCGTGGCCTTGGCCGCGACGCAGGCGCCATCCGCCGCGCCGGCCGCGCTGGCCGCCTCGCGCCCCGCCACGGCCTCGGTGGCGGCCATGGCGCCTGCTTCGGCCCTGTCCGTCGGCGCGTCGGCCGCGGCATCCACACCTGCCGCTGCGGATCCCGGGGCCCCGCTGCCCTTGCTGCGCGACGAGCGTGCCGCCTGGGTCGCCTTGTCCAAGGTCTGGGGCGTGCCCACCGAGGCCGACGACCCCTGCGCCGCGTTGCGGGCCGGGGCCGGTCTGGGTTGCTTCCGGGGCCGCCTGCCCTGGCCGCAGATCCGCCTGCTGGACCGCCCGGGCTGGCTGTGGCTGCGGGGCCCGGACGGCCGCGAGGCCCCGGTGCTGCTGCTGGGCCTGGACGAGCGCGAGGCCGTGCTGGCCCAGGGCGCGCAGCGCGTGCGCTGGCCGCTGGAGCGGCTGTCGCGCGACTGGAGCGGGGACTTCGCCACGCTGTGGCGCCTGCCCGCCGGCTACGAGCTGGCGGTGGGCCCCGGCGCCCGGGGCGCCACGGTCGATGCGCTGGCGCAGGCCCTGTCCCGCTGGGACGGCCAGCCGGCACCGGTCGCCGGCAGCGCGCTCGAGGGCAAGCTGTCGCGGCGCCTGGAGGCCTTCCAGCGGGCCCAGGGCCAGCCGGCGGACGGCCTGGCCGGTCCGGCCACCTTCATGCAACTCAACCGCCTGCTGGGCGTGGCCGAGGCCCGCCTGGAGCCGGTGTCCCCGGCCGCCGGCCGACCCTGACCGCGCGGAGCCTGCCCACCATGTCCATCATCCTCGAGGCCCTGCGCCGCGCCGAGCGCGAACGGGGTCAACGCCTGTCGCCGGGCGCCGACACCCCGGCGCCGCCCGAGGCGGCCCCGCCCCTGCCCGCACCGCCGGCACCGGCGCCCGCCGCCCCCGGCGGCCTGCCCCGCTGGACCTGGCCCTTCCTGCTGGGCGTGCTGCTGCTGACCGCGCTGGCGGGCTGGCTGCGCCAGCGCCTGGCCCCGGCCGCCGAGGCCCCGCCCCTGCCGCCGCCGCGCCAGGTCGTGGCCGAGCCCGCCCCGGCGCCCATGGCCCCTGCGGTCGCCGTGGCACTGACGCCGCAGCCCGTGGCGGCCCCGGTGCGCCCTCAGACCACCGCCTCGGCCACCGCGCCCATCGCCACCCCGACGCCTCCCCCTGCGGTGGTGACGTCGGCCCCCGTCCCGGCGCGACCGGAGGCCGACGCCGCCCCGGCCCGGGTGACCGCCCGCGCCCTGCCGCGCTACCAGGACCTGCCCGAGGCCACGCGGCGCGCCTTCCCGGCGCTGCGCGTGGGCGGCAGCATGTACTCGGACAGCCCGTCGGCCAGCGTGCTGGTGGTCAACGACCAGCTGCTGCGCGAGGGCGACAGCGTGGTGCCGGGGCTGCTGATCGAGCAGATCGGCCCGCGCTCGGCGCGCCTGCGCTGGAAGGACCAGGCCTTCACGCTGCCCTACGCCGACGGCCGCTGATCCCCGCGGCGCACCGCCGCCGCCATCACCACGCCAAAGGCCAGCAGGGCCAGCGCGTGGCCGGCACCGGCCAGCGCCAACCATGGCGGCGGCGCGGCGGCCAGCGTCGCGCCCAGGCGCAGCGCCAGACTGGCGCCCAGCAGGCCCAGCGGCGCCAGCGCCCAGCGGGTGAAGACCGGGCGCCAGCCCGCCAGCGCGGGCAGCATGATCGGCGCGTGGCCGAACACCATGGCCATCACGAAGCCCAGCCACAGCGCGTGCCAGGCCTCGGAGCGACCGGCCAGCCCCAGCACGGCGGCCACGGCCAGCCAGGCGTAGCCCGCCAGCAGGCAGCGCGCGGTGTGGCCGGCCCAGCCGGCGGCGTGGTGCAGCTGCCGGGCGATGTCGAAGGCCAGCAGCCAGGCCGCCAGCGCGGCGCAGGCGGTCCACCACAGCCCCAGGCCCAGGGCCGGGGTCCACCAGGCCAGCACCGGCGCCAGGCCCAGGGCGGCCCAGCCGGGCAGGAAGACCCGCGCGGCCCAGGCGGGCAAGGGCACCAGGCGCATCAGCTCGCGCCGCTCGCCGGCGATGGTCAGCACCAGGAAGGCGCTCCAGCCCAGCCGGGCGGCCTCGGGCTGGCCCAGCCACCAGGCCAGGGTGCCCAGGCACAGCGCGGCGGCGCCGCTGGCCTCCACCGCCAGCGGCAATGAGGTGGCGCGGTGCCGCGCGGCCCAGGCGTACAGGTGCAGCAGGCCCAGCGACGAGGCCAGCCACAGCCCGGCGCTCACCGCCCACCAGCCGTGCACCCAGCCGACCAGCGCGCCCGCGCCGGCCAGCGCCGGCACCCAGGCGCCGCGCTGCAATGCCACCGCCCGCTCCAGCGCGATCACCGCGCCGAAGAAGCCGGCCATCATCAGGGCGCCGTGCTGGCCCACGGCCTGCGGCCCGGTGGGGCCGGCGGCCAGGGCCGGCAGCGTGCCCAGGCGCACCAGGCCACCGCCCAGCCCGCCCAGCAGCGCGGCCAGGGCCAGGGCCGCGCCCAGCGCGGCCACACGGCGCGAACGGGCGGGGCGGGCCGGTCCTGGGCCGGGCGGGGGCATGGCGCTCACCAGCCCAGCCGCTGGCGCAGTGCCGGGGTCATGCGCTCGGGCGTCCACTGGCCGTCCCAGTCCAGCGTCACATCCAGAGCCGGGAACAGCGGCGCCAGCGCCGCGGCCACCTCGTCGACCAGCAGGTCGGCCATCGGGCAGGTGGCGCTGGTCGGCAGCAACTGCACCCGCAGGGTGTCGCCGTCCAGCGCCAGCGAGCCGACCAGGCCCAGGTCGGTGATGGACTCGGCCAGTTCGGGGTCGGCCACGCGGCGCAGCACGGCCATCACGCGCGCGTGCAGCTCGGGCGGCAGCGGGGTGCCGGCGGGGGCGCTCATGCCAGCCCCCGGATGCGGTCCTGCCCGGGGGGCGGGCGCAGCCGCGCGGCCAGCGCGGGGCTGACCCACAGGCGGCCGTCGGCGCGTTGCAGCAGGGCCTGGGGGGCTCGGGCGGTGAGCCAGTCGGGGCCGCGCACAGGGCCCAGCACCATGGCGGTGGCGCCCAGGCCGTTGACCGCGTCCACCGTGTCGGCCACCAGGCTGACGCCGTGCACGCCCTGGCTGGGGTAGCCGGTGTGCGGGTCCAGCACGTGGTGGTAGCGCCGGCCGTCCAGGGTCCAGCCGCGCTCGTAGTCGCCGGACGAGGCCACCACGCCGCGGCGCAGCGGCAGCACCGCCAGCAGCTGCTCGGGGCGCAGCGGGTCGCGCAGGCCGATCTGCCAGGGTGTGTCGGTGTCGCGGCCCAGGGCCAGCACGTCGCCGCCGCCGTCCAGCAGGGCGCGGCGCACGCCTTGGTCCTGCAGGGCCTGCAGGCCGGCCGCCAGGATGGGCAGCTTGGCCACGCCACCCAGGTCCAGGCGCATGCCGGGGCGGGTCAGCGCGGCGGTGCGGCGCGCCGGGTCCAGCCGCAGGTCTTGCGCGCCCACCAGGGCCAGGTCCTGGCGCAGCGCCTGCGGGCTGGGCAGGCGCGGCTCGGGGGTCTCGAAGTGCCAGTGCGAGAGGGCGCCGACCGTGGGGTCGAAGGCGCCGCCGCTGCCACGCCACAGCCGGCGGGCGCGCTGCAGCACCGCGAACAGCTCGGGCGAGACCGGCCACGCGCCGCGGCCGGCCTGGGCGGCCAGCGCGGCCACGGTGCTGTCGTCGCGGTAGCGCGTCATCTCGGCTTCCAGGGCCTGCATGCGCTGACGCGCGGCGTCCCAGGCGGCTTGCGGGTCGGCGGTGCCGGCGTCGGGCGGCAGTTGCACGCTGACCCAGGTGCCCAGCAGCGGCGCACGGGCCTGGAAGCCCGTCGGGGCCGCCAGTGCCAGGGTCCAGGGCCCCAGGCCCAGGGCGCCGAGCGCACCGGCGGCAGGCAGGCCGCGCAACAGGGCGCGGCGGTGGGGTGAGGGGGTGGGGCGCATCGGGAACCTGCTTGTCTTTTCGCAGGTTCCGATCATGAACCGGCAGGGCCGACACCGGAATTGAAGCAGTTCAAGGATGCGCCGCGCCGCTGCACCGAGCATCCGGACCTGCGATTCGTCAATCAACCCAGCCGCCGCGCCGCCCCCGCTTCATGGGTGGCCTCCAGCGGCGCCAGAACCCCCGAGGAGGGCCGCATGAGCGACACCCAGAACACCCCCGAGACCCTGCGCAGCGATGCCCCGGCGCGCCGCCGCTTCCTGTCCACGGCCGCCGCCGCCAGCCTGGCCGGCGTCGGCCTGGCTGCCTGCAGCGAGAACAAGCCCGACGGCGCCGCCCCGGCCGCGTCCGCCGCCAGCCCCGCCGCCGCGCCGGCCCATGCCTCGACCGCTGGCGGCCTGCACCCGAAGCCGGGCGAGCTGGACCTGTATTACGGGCTGTGGAGCGGTGGCCACACCGGTGACGTGCGCGTGCTGGGCCTGCCCTCGGGCCGCGAGATCCTGCGCATCCCGGTGTTCAACCCCGACGCGCTGGTGGGCTGGGGCATCACCAACGAATCCAAGAAGGTGATGGGCACCAAGGCCGACGGCACGCTGCGCTACACCGTGGCCGACACCCACCACGTGCACGCCTCGTACAAGGACGGCAACTACGACGGCCGCTACGCCTGGGTCAACGACAAGATCAACAGCCGGATGGCCCGCATCCGCCTGGACTACTTCGTCTGCGACAAGATCACCGAGATCCCCAACGTCCAGGGCTTCCACGGCATCTTCCCGGACAAGGCCGACCCGGTTGATCCGAAGATCAACTACACCACCCGCGTCTTCGCCGGTGCCGAGTTCTCGATCCCGCTGCCCAACGACGGCAAGCACTCCGACGACCTGTCGGCCTACCGCTCGCTGTTCACCTGCGTGGACGCCGAGACGATGGAGGTGCGCTGGCAGGCCCTGATCGACGGCAACTGCGACCTGGTGGCCACGTCCTATGACGGCAAGCTGGCGGCCACCAACCAGTACAACACCGAGATGGGCAAGACCTATCCGGAGATGATGTCGGCCGAACGCGACGCCTGCACCTTCTTCCACATCGCCCGCATCGAGGAGGCGGTCAAGGCCGGCAAGTTCAAGACCTATGGCGACTCCAAGGTCCCGGTGGTCGACGCCACCCGCAAGTCCAACGAGGACCCCAAGACCGCACTGGCCGCCTACGTGTCGGTGCCCAAGAACCCGCACGGCGTCAACGCCAGCCCGGACGGCAAGTACTTCATCTGCGCCGGCAAGCTCTCGCCCACCGGCACCGTGATCGAACTCGCCAAGGTGCTGGACTGGTTCGATGGCAAGCTCGAGAAGATCGACGCCGCCATCGTGGCGGAGGTCGAGCTGGGCCTGGGCCCCTTGCACACCGCCTTCGACGGCCGCGGCAACGCCTACACCACGCTGTTCCTGGACAGCCAGGTGGTCAAGTGGAACGTCGACGCCGCGATCAAGTTCCACGCCGGCGACAAGAACGCCAAGTACGTGGTCGACCGCCTGGACGTGCACTACCAGCCGGGCCACCTCAACGCCTCGCAGTCCGAGACCAAGGCCGCCGACGGCAAGTGGCTGGCGGTGGGCTGCAAGTTCGCCAAGGACCGCTTCCTGCCGGTGGGCCCGCTGCACCCCGAGAACGAGCAGATCGTCGACATCAGCGGCGACAAGATGGTGCTGACCGGTGACCACCCGGTGCGCGGCGAGCCGCACGACTTCATCATCTTCAACCGCGACCTGCTCAAGCCCAAGCAGGTCTATGACTTGAAGGACTTCCCGCTGGCGGTGACCGACATGAAGGACACCGGCGTCTTCCGCAACGGCAAGAAGGTCACCGTCAAGCTGATCTCGCAGGCGCCGGCCTTCAGCCAGACCGAGTTCAAGGTCAAGAAGGGTGACGAGGTCACGATCATCCTGACCAACCTGGACAAGATCGAGGACCTGACCCACGGCTTCGCGATCCCCAAGTACAACGTCAACTTCATCGTCAACCCGCAGGAGACCGCCTCGGTCACCTTCACGGCGGACAAGGTCGGCGTGTTCTGGGCCTACTGCACGCACTTCTGCCACGCGCTGCACCTGGAAATGCGCTCGCGCATGATCGTCGAGGCCTGATCCGGCCCCTGATGCCCTGACGCCCCCGGCGCGCCCGGCCCCTTCGCCGGGGCCGTGCGCGCCGCCTGCCTTGAAGGCCCCCGATGTCCCGCCTGACCCCGATCCTGCGCCGGCTGCTCGCCGTGCTGCTGTGCGCCCCGCTGTGGGCGCTGGCGGCCGGCGGCGCCTACGAGGCGCAGCTGCCCGCCGACCTGGCCACGGCCCCCGATCTGTGCGCGCGCGTGCCCTGCGCCGACGTGCTGCCCGGGGCCACCGCCTTCTCGGCCCGCATGGGCCAGCCGCCGTACGTCGAGGGCTACGCCGAGCAGGGCGGGCAGCGCCGCAAGCTGGGCTACGTCATGCTCTCCACCGACATCACCGACACGCCGGCCTACTCCGGCAAGCCGGTGGTGACGCTGATCGGCATCGACACCGCCGGGCGCTTCACCGGCGTCAAGGTGCTCAAGCACTCCGAGCCCATCCTGCTGCTGGGCATCCCTGAGAAGGCCCTGCTGGACTTCAATGCCCAGTACCTGGGCAAGTCGGTGGCCGACACCATCGAGGTCGGGCCCGCGCGGCCCGCCGAGAACATCCTGGGCGTGGACGCCATCTCCGGCGCCACCGTCACCGTCATCGCCCAGAACCAGGTGCTGATGACCTCGGGCACCACCGTGGCCCGCCAGGTCGGCATCCTCCAGCCCACTGTGCGCGAGCCCGCCCGCTACACCACCGCCCCCGCCGCACCCGCTGCACCGGTCGAGTGGGCCGCGCTGGTGGCCCAGGGCGCGGTGCAGCGCCTGGTGGTGCAGCCCGAGCAGGTGGGCCTGGCGCGCACCGGCGCACCCTTCATCGAGCTGTGGTTCGGCGCGCTGAACTCGCCCACCCTTGGCCAGACCCTGCTGGGCGAGGCCGGCTGGCACAAGCTGATGGAGCAGATCGGTCCGGACGCCAACGCCCTGTTCGTCATCCGCACCGCCGGCCAGGAGTCCTTCAAGGGCTCGGGCTTCGTGCGCGGCGGCATCTACGACCGCGTGCAGGTGCGCCAGGGCGGCGACGCCTTCACCTTCCGCGACACCGACTACCTGAACCTGTACGGCCTGGCCGCCACCGGCGCGCCGGCCTTCAGCGAGTCGGCCATCTTCATCGTGCGCTCCAAGGCCTTCTCGGCCGCCCACCCCTGGCGCCTGAACTTCCTGGGCAACCGGGTGGACCGCGCCACCGGGGCGCGCAGCTTCGCCAACTTCGACGCCGAGTACTGGCTGCCCGCGCCCTACCTGGAGGGTGGCCGTCCGGTGGTGGTCCGCCCCGACCCGGCCTGGCTCAAGGTCTGGAAGACCCGGGCGCCGGCCATCGCCGCCTTCGTGGCGCTGCTGCTGGGCGTGGCCGTGGTGTGGTCGCAGCGCGAGCGCCTGGCGCGCCGCAGCACCCACAAGAACAAGTGGCCGATCAACGCCTTCAAGTACGCGGCCTGGCTGCTGAGCATCGGCTTCGTCGGCTTCGGCGTGATGGCCCAGCCCTCGATCACCCAGGTGCTGACCTGGTTCCACGCCCTGCTGTTCCAGTGGGAGTGGACGCTGTTCCTGAGCGACCCGTTCATCTTCCTGTTCTGGGTCTTCATCATCGTCACCACCTTCGTGTGGGGCCGCGGCCTGTTCTGCGGCTGGCTGTGCCCCTTCGGCTCTCTGCAGGAGCTGATCCACAAGGTGGCCGGCGCCCTGGGCCTGAAGCGGTTCCAGCGCGGGCTGCCCCAGCGCTGGCACGACCGCCTGAAGTGGGTGAAGTACGCGGTGTTCTTCGGCCTGCTGGCGGTGTCGATGGTGTCGATGACCCTGGCCGAGCAGCTGGCCGAGGTCGAGCCCTTCAAGACCACCTTCCTGGTCGGCGTGATGAACCGCGCCTGGCCCTACGGCCTGTTCGTGGCGGTGCTGCTGGGTCTGTCGATCTTCGTCGAGCGGCCCTTCTGCAAGTACCTGTGCCCGCTGGGCGGCGCGCTGGCCATGCCCAGCAGCTTCCGCTGGTTCGGTCTGCGCCGCAAGCCCGACTGCAACCGCTGCAAGGCCTGCGCCAAGGGCTGCGGCGCGCTGGCGATCGACGCCGACGGCCGAATCGACCACCGCGAGTGCCTGCACTGCCTGGACTGCATGGTGCTCTACACCGACGTCGGCGCCTGCCCGCCGCTGGCCGGCGAGCGCAAGCGCCGCGAGCGCGACGGTCTGCTGATCACCCCGATCGGCACCGACGGCTACTTCATCCCCTTGGTGGCGGCCGAGGCCCCCAGCGACGCCCAGCGCCTGGCCGGCAAGCCCGACCCGCGCAGCGCCACCACGCCATTGCCGGCGGGGCCCGCGGGCGGTGTCGCCTTCTGGCTGGGCGAGCTGCGCGACCACCTCTGGCCCTGGACCCGCCAGGGCTGGCAGGCACACCGCGGCTGGCAGGCCGCCGGTGCCGGCTTGGCGCTGGCCGCCAGTCTGGCCTGGGTGCTGGGCGCGCAGGGCCGGCTGTCGGCCGCGGCCCTGATCGGCTGGTGGTTCGGCTGGAGCCTGTTCGAGGTGCTGCTGCGCTGGCAGGGCGAGCGCCGGGTCAAGGACGGCCCGTGGTGGGGCCGCCGCTACCGCGCCGCCGGCCCGATGGACCTGCTGAGCTACGTCGGCTTCAAGAACCTGCTGATCGGCGCGGCGCTGTTCCTGGCGCTCAAGGCCGGCGGAGGGCTGCTGCCGTGAGGTGCCTGCGCACGCCCCGCCTGGCTGCCGCGCTGATGGCGCTGATGGCGCTGTGGCTGGCCGCGCCGGCGGGGGCCGCCACCTGGACGCTGCAACCCGGCCAGGCCATCCAGCCGGTGATCGACCGCGCCGCGCCCGGCGACACCGTGGTGCTGCCGCGTGGCCAGTACGCCGCCGGCCTGCGCATCGACAAGCCCCTGACCCTGCGCGGCGAGGGCAAGCCCACGCTGAGCGCCGGCGGCCGGGGCGACGCGATCCGCGTCACCGCCACCGACGTCACGATCGAGGGCCTGATCGTGCGCGACTCGGGCCAGAGCCTGCTCGAGCAGAACGCCGGCATCTACCTGCGCCCCGGCGCCCACCGCGCGGTGGTGCGCGGCTGCGACCTGGTGCACAACCTGTTCGGTCTGTGGATCGAGAAGGCCGACGACGTGCGCATCGAGCGCAACCTGATCACCGGCCTGCGCGAGCTCGCCAGCGCGCAGCGCGGCAATGGCGTGCAGCTCTACAACACCGAGCGCGCACGCATCATCGGCAACCACATCAGCTTCGTGCGCGACGCGTTGTACGTCGACGTCTCGCACCACGCCGAGTTCCGGGGCAACCGGCTGCACCACAGCCGCTACGGCACCCACTACATGAACTCGTACCACAACGTCTGGGAAGACAACGACAGCTACCTCAACCGCGGCGGTCTGGCCCTGATGGAGGTGCGCGACCAGGTGGTCCGGAACAACCGTGCCTGGGGCAACACCGACCACGGCATCATGCTGCGCAGCATCCAGGACTCGGTGGTCGAGGGCAACGTGGTGGCCGGCAACGGCCGCGGCTTCTTCATCTACGACGTCGAGTACACCACCCTGCGCCGCAACCTGGTCACCGGCAACGACGTGGGCGTGCACCTGTCGGCCGGCTCCACCCGCAACCAGGTCGGGGCCAACGACTTCATCGGCAACCGCGAGCAGGTGCGCTACGTGGGCGCCCGCGACGAGGCCTGGGGCCAGGGCGGTGGCAACCACTGGAGCAACTACCTGGGCTGGGACCGCGACGACGATGGCGTGGGCGACGTGCCCTACGAGGCCAACGACCTGGTGGACCGCCTGAGCTGGCAGCACCCCAGCCTGAAGCTGCTGATGGCCAGCCCCGCGGTGCAGGCCCTGCGCCTGGTGGGCCGGCAGTTCCCGGTGCTGCGCGTGCCCAGCGTGGTCGACGCCCGCCCGCGCATGCAACCCGACCTGAACGCCTGGCGCGCCTGGCGCGAGAAAGGCCCCCGACATGACTGAATCCTCCTCCTCGCCGTTGATCCGCCTGCGCGAGGTCCGCAAGCACTACGGCCCGGTCCACGCGGTGGACGGCGTGGACCTGGACATCCGGCCCGGCGAGGTCTTCGGCCTGATCGGCCACAACGGCGCCGGCAAGAGCACGCTGTTCAAGATGATGCTGGGCCTGGTGCCCGCCACCGCCGGCACGCTGGAGGTGGCCGGGGCCCGCGTGGGCACGCCGGCCTTCCGCGCCGCGCGCCAGCGCATCGGCTACCTGCCCGAGAACGTGGTGCTGTGGGACAACCTGAGCGCCCTCGAGACCCTGCGCTTCTTCGCCCGCCTCAAGGGCGCCGACGCCGCCGAGTGCGCGCCCCTGCTCGAGCGCGTCGGCCTGGGCCATGCGGCAGGGCGGCCGGTGCGCGAGTTCTCCAAGGGCATGCGCCAGCGCCTGGGCTTCGCGCAGGCCCTGCTGGGCCGGCCGCAGGTGCTGTTCCTGGACGAGCCCACCACCGGCCTGGACCCGCTGGCCATCCGCGAGTTCTACGCCACGCTGCAGTCGCTGCGCGACTCGGGCGTGACCCTGGTGCTGACCTCGCACATCCTGGCCGACCTGCAGTCGCGGGTGGACCGCCTGGCCATCCTGGCCGCCGGCCGGGTGCAGGCCCTGGGCACGCTGGCGGCGCTGCGGGCCCAGCGCGAGCTGCCGCTGCAGGTGCGCGTGCAGGCCGTGCCCGCGGTGTTGCCCGGCCTGGCCGCGGCGCTGGCCCGCCTGCCCGGCGCCGAGGCGCTTCAGGTGCAGCCGCAGGCCGTCTCGCTGCGCCTGCCGCGCACGGCCAAGCTGGCCCTGGTGGACTTGGTGGCGGACTTCCGCGGCCTGGTCCAGGACGTCTCGATCGACGAGGCCTCGCTGGAAGAGGTCTTCTTCGGCGTCGGCGCCGAGAGCGTCGCAGCGGCCGCGCCCGCCACGTCTTCGACCCCCACGCCCGCCACGCCGGCCCGCCCGGGCGGTCTCGCGGGCTTCTTCCGGAGGGCCTGCGCATGAGCCCGCTGCACCAGGTGCTGGCCATCGCCGGCAAGGAATTCCGCGACCGCATCCGCAACCGCTGGGTGCTGGTGGTGGCGCTGGTCTTCACCGTGTTCTCGCTGGCCATCGCCCTGCTGGGCGGGGCGCAGCAGGGCGCGCTGGGCCTGCGCTCCACCGAGGCCACCATCACCAGCCTGGTCAGCCTGGTGATCTACCTGATCCCGCTGATCGCGCTGCTGCTGGGCTTTGACGCGGTGGTGGGCGAGCGCGAACGCGGCTCGCTGGACCTGCTGCTGGCGCTGCCGCTCAGCCGCGGCGAGCTGCTGCTGGGCAAGTACCTGGGCCTGGCCGCGGCGATGGTGCTGTCCACGCTGGCGGGCTTCGCGGTGGTGGCGGTGCTGATGGCCCGCCAGCTGGGCGGCAACGGCCTGTGGCACTACCTGGGCTTCATGCTCAGCGCGGCGCTGCTGGGCCTGGCCTTCCTCAGCCTGGCGGTGGCCTGCTCGGTGCTGGCGCGCGACCGCACCCGCGCCTCGGGCCTGGCGATCGCGCTGTGGTTCTTCTTCGTGCTGGTGTTCGACCTGCTGCTGCTGGGCATGCTGGTGGGCAGCGGCGGCCGTGCGGGCGGCGCCTGGTTCCCCTACCTGCTGCTGGCCAACCCGGCGGACGTGTTCCGCATCCTCAACCTGTTCTCGCTGGACGACGTGCGCACCCTGACCGGCCTGGCCGGCCTGGTGCCGCCGGCGCTGGCCAACCCCTGGCTGATGGGCACGGCCATGCTGGCGTGGATCGCCGCGCCGCTGGCCCTGGCCCGCTGGAGATTCCGATGACCCCTCGCCTCAAGACCGGCCTGTGCGCGCTGACGCTGGCCCTGCTGCTGCCGCTGGCCGGCTGCGACCGCGCCGACGGCGGCGCCCAGGCCCTGGCCCCGGTCGAGATCGACCGCGCCACCACCTGCGACCTCGACGGCATGCTGCTGGCCGACTACCCCGGCCCCAAGGCCCAGCTGCGCTACCAGGACCAGGCCACGCCGGTGTTCTTCTGCGACACGCTTGAGCTGCTGGCCACGCTGCTGCGCCCCGAGCAGGTGCGGCCGGTGCAGGCGGCCTGGGTGCAGGACATGGGCCAGGCCGACTGGGCCCAGCCGCAGGGCCACTGGACCGACGCCCGCACCGCGCTCTACGTGCTGGGCAGCCAGCGGCACGGCTCGATGGGCCCGACCGCGGCCAGCTTCGCCCGCGAGCAAGACGCCCGCGCCTTCATCGCCCAGCATGGCGGCCGCCTGCTGCGCTTTGCCGAGATCACGCCGGAGATGGTCGACCTGGGCGGTGGCGCCAAGGTCGACCAACGCATGTGAGCCCCCTGGCGCTGCCGCGTCGGCCGTCCCCCACCCGCCGGCAGTGGCTGGGCGGGGCCGTGCTGGCCCTGGCGGGCGGCGCCGGCTGGTGGGCCTGGCGCGGTGCACCGGCGCGGCCGGTGGCGGCCCCGCCGGCCGAGGTCTGCCGCGTCGCCCCGCTGTGGTCCTGGGAGGCGTCCCGCGGCGTGCCCCTGTACGCCCCGCGCCCCCTGCCGGCCGAGGCCCGCTGCCCGGTCTGCGGCATGCACCCGGCGCGCCACCCCGACTGGGCGGCGCAGGCCATCTTCGACGACGGCGCCACCCACTTCCTGGATTCGCCGGTCGAGCTCTGCCTGTACCTGCGCGAGGTGCCGCGCCACGCCAGCGGCCGGCTCGCCAGCGAGCTGCGGGCGCTGTACGTCACCGACACCGTGGCCGGCGCCGGCCACTGGCTGGACGCGCGCACCGCCTGGTACGTGCTGGGCTCTCGCGTGGCCGGGCCGATGCGCAACGGCAACCTGCCCGCCTTCGCCGACCGCGACGCGGCCGAGGCCTTCACCCGCGCCCAGGGTGGCCGGGTGCTGGCCTGGTCGGCGCTGGACGGGCCCTGGCTGGAGCGGCTCGATGCCCGCCATGTCCACCACGGCTGAGCCGCCCCGCCTGCGCGGCGACCTGGCGGTGTGGCTGCTGATCGGGGCCGAGCTGCTGACCTTCGGCATCCTGTTCATCGCCTTCGCCGTGGCCCGCTGGCGCGGGCCGGCGGTGTTCGCGGCCGGGCAGGGCTCGCTGACCTTGGCCAGCGGCGTGGTCAACACCGTGCTGTTGCTCAGCGGCAGTGCCGCGGTGGCCGGCGCGCTGTCGGCCGCGCGGGCCGGTCGTGCGGCGGCGGCCGCGCGCGGGCTGAGCGCCGCACTGGTCTGTGCCGCGGCCTTCCTGGTCCTGAAGGGCCAGGAGCTGGCCGGCAAGCTGGCGGCGGGCGCGGACCTGGACGGCGACAGTTTCTGGACCCTGTACCTGATGCTCACCGGCTTCCACTTCCTGCACGTGGCGGTGGCGGCGGTGCTGCTGGCGCTGCTGTGGCGGCCGACCCGGCAGGGCCGCTACGGCCCGGGCACGCCCCAGGGCTGCCACCCGCTGGAGACCGGGGCCATCTTCTGGCACATGGTCGACCTGCTGTGGATCGTGCTGTTCCCCCTGGTCTATGTGCTGCGCTGAGGTTTGCCGATGAGTGTCCGCCGCCTGTGGGCCCTGTGGGCCGTGTTGATCGCCGCCACGGGGCTCAGCGTCGTGCTGGGCGAGTCCGCCAGGGGGCACCTCGGCGCCTGGGCGGTGGTGGCCGTGCTGGGGCTGGCCGGCCTCAAGGGCGCGCTGATCGTGCTGGACTTCATGGAGCTGCGCGACGCCCCTGTGCTGTGGCGGCGCCTGCTGCTGGGCTGGCTGGGCGGGGTGCTGGCGCTGCTGCTGGCCCTCACCCTGGCCGCGGGCTGAGCACCGGGCCTCAGCCGGCCAGGCGCAGGGCCTGCGCCAGCCGGGCGTGGTCGGCGGCCTCGCGCCGCAGCCGCGCCGCGAAGGCCTGGCCCTCCACCCATTCGGGCACCAGGCCGCTGGCGCGCAGCGGGGCGATCGCGCCGGGCGAGCGGTGGAAATCGAGCGCGGCCGCGTGCAGGCGCCGCAGGGCCTCGGGCGGCGTGCCCGCCGGGGCCAGCAGGCCCCACCAGGTGTGGCTCTCGAAGCCGGGCAGGCCGGCCTGGGCGAAGGTGGGCAGTGCGGGCTGTTCGTCCAGGCGTTGCGGCGCGGCCACCGCCAGCGCGCTCAGGCGCCCGGCCTGCAGGTGCGGCAGCACCGCGGCCACGGGTGGCAGGGCCAGGTCCACCTGGCCGCCGATCAGCGCGGTCACCAGCGGCGCGGCGCCCTGGTAGGGCACCTGCACCATGGACAGGCCGGTGCGCTGGCGCAGCTGCTCGGCCGCCAGGTGCGGCGTGCTGCCCACGCCGGGGGTGGCGTAGCTGGCGCGGCCGTCCAGCGCCCGCACCCGCGCGATGAAATCGGCCAGCGAGCGCGCCGGCAGTGACGGCCCCACCACCAGCACCGTGGCGCTGCGCACCAGGGTGCACACCGGCGTGAAGTCGCGCAGCGCGTCAAAGCCCGAGCGCGGGCCGTGCACCGCCGGCAGCAGGGTGTGGTGGCTGGCGGCCAGCAGCAGGGTGAGGCCGTCCTGGCGGGCCCGGGCCACGGCCTCGGTGGCCTGGCGGGCGCCGGCGCCGGGGCGGTTCTCCACACGCGCGTCCACGCCCAGGGCCGGGCCCAGGTGCGCGGCCAGGGCCCGCGCCACCCGGTCGGTGGGGCCGCCGGCCGCAAAGCCCACCAGCAGGCGCAGCACCGGCCGGCCTGCGGCCCGGGCGTGCCGGCCCGAGGGGCCGGCCAGGGCCAGCGCCAGGGCCGACAGGCAGGTGCGGCGGGTGGGCCGGTGGCGCATCGGGGTGGGCATGCGTTCGAGGGCGGGCCGCCCGGGACCGGGCAGCCGCTCAGCCGCGGCCGCGGTGCAGCGGCAGGCCCGGGTGCTCCAGCGTGGCGCGCAGCACGCTGCCGCTGACCGACTCGGTGCAGTACAGGGTGCGGCCGTCCGGGCCACCGAAGGCCACGTTGGTCAGCGAGGGGCCGGCGGCGCTGCGCAGCACCACCTCGGGCTCGCCGCGCGGGCTCAGCACCCAGACCAAGCCCAGGCCGGGGTTGGCCACCACCACGCGGCCGCCGCGGTCCACCGCCAGGCCGTCCGGGCCGCTCGGGCCGTACGAGGTGAAGAAGGCGCCCACCTTGCTGACGCTGCCGTCGTCCAGCAGCGGCACGCGCCAGACCTGGTTGCCGCGGGTCACGCCCAGGTACAGCACCCGGCCGTCGGGCGACAGCGCCACGCCGTTGGGGCTGGGCACGTTGGACAGCAGCAGGTCCAGCTGACCGCCGGGGCGCAGCCGGTACAGGCGGCCGGTGGGGTCGTGCAGGCCGGTCTGGCCCTGGTCGGTGAAGTACAGGTTGCCGTCGGCGTCGAAGACCAGGTCGTTGACGCCCTTGAAGCGCTCGCTGTTGCGGCGGTCCAGGTAGGGCCGTACCGCGCCGCTGGCCAGGTCCACCGCCATCAGGCCGTGGCGGTAGTCGCACACCAGCAGCGTGCGGGCGTCGAGGAACTTCATGCCGTTGGGCTCGCCGTCCCACTCGGCCACCAGGGACCAGTCGCCGTCGGCGTCGATGCGGAAGACACGGCCGAAGGGGATGTCGCAGACGTGCAGCCGGCCCTCGTCGTCGAACACCGGCCCTTCGAGGAAGGAGTCGGTGGGCGCGCCGCCGCGGTTGGCGTCGGCCCAGGCCGAGCGCACGCCGGTGCGGCGGAAGCGCTCGGGCAGCCGGGTGAAGACCTCGGTGTCGCACACCTGGGGCGGGTTCAGCAGGAACATGGCGGCACCCGTCTCACTGCCGCTCGAAGGCGGTGTTGGCGGCCACGGCGCCCCAGAAGGCGGTGCGCTCGTGCAGGTCGTGGGCGAAGGTGGCGCTGTCCCACCAGCCGGCCTCGGCGCCGATGCTGTCGGCGTAGGCCTTCATGTCGGCGCTGGCCATGGCGGTGGCGATCTCCTTCTGCAGGCGGTCCAGCACCGCCTGCGGCGTGCCGCGCGGCGCCCACAGGCCGGTGAAGTTGGTCAGGCCGTTGAACTTGAGGCCGCCCTCGGCGAAGGTGGGCACGTCGGGCAGCGAGGCCAGGCGGCGCGTGCCGCTGACGGCCAGCAGCCGGGCCTTGCCGCCGCGCACCTGGCCCATGATCCCGGGGGTGGACGCGACCTGGAAGTCGACCGTGCCGGAGAGCAGGGCCATCGTCGCCTCGCCCGCGCCCTTGAAGGGCACGTGCAGGAAATTGGCGCCCGCGGCGATGCCCAGGGCCTCGCTGACGAAATGCGGGGCCGAGCCCGCGCCGCCGGTGCCGTAGCTGACGCCATCGGCCTTGGCGCGCGCCGCGGCCAGCAGCTCGCCCAGCGTCTTGAAGCGGCCATCGGCCTTGGCCACCACCGCCATCGGCGCGAAGACGAAGGCGCCCACCGGCACCAGCGCGCGCTCGTGGTCGAAGGGCAGCTTGCGGAAGATGTGCGGCAGCAGGGCGAAGGTGGTGTCGTTGGCCACCAGGGTGTGGCCATCGGCCGGTGACTGCAGCACCGCGGCGATGCCGATGGTGCCGGTGGCGCCGGCCTTGTTCTCGACGAAGAAGGTCTGGCCGGTCTGCTCCTGCAGCTTGGCCGCCATCTTGCGGGTGACCACGTCCACCGCGCCGCCGGGCGGGTAGGGCACGATCACGCGCACCGGCCGGCTGGGCCAGGTCTGGGCGGCGGCGGTGCCGGCCGCCAGGGCCAGCAGGAGGGCGCCGGTGGCGCGCAGCAGGGCGTTCATCGGGTGGGCTCCGTCGGGGTCAGCGGCCGGCGTTCAGCACGGCCAGCGCGTTGCGCACGGCGCCCACGCCCATCTTGACGTAGGCGTCGGCGGTGACGCCGCCGATGTGCGGGCTCAGCGTCAGGCGCGGCTCGCCCTGGAAGGGGTGATCGGCGGCCATCGGCTCGACCGCGAAGCTGTCCAGGCCGGCGCTGCCGACCTGCCCGCTGCGCAGCGCGGCCAGCAGCGCGTCCTCGTCGATCAGGCCGCCGCGGGCGGTGTTGACCACGATGACGCCGGGCTTGCAGGCGGCCAGGGTGCGGGCGTTGAGCAGCCCGGCGTTGTCCTCGGTCAGCGGGCAGTGCAGCGAGACGGCGTCGCTCTCGCGCCAGATCGTCTCCAGGTCCACCCGCTGCACGAAGGGCGGCAGCTCGCCGGCAAAGGGGTCGTGGCCCAGCACGCGCATGCCCATGGCGTCGGCCATGCGGGCGAAGCGCAGGCCGATCGCGCCCAGGCCCACCAGGCCCACGGTGCGGCCTTCGAGCTCCACGCTCTTGTGCGTGGCCTTGTCCCAGTGGCCGGCGTGCATGCGGGCGTCCAGCGCCACCACCGACTTGGCGCAAGCCAGCAGCAGGGCCAGCGCGTGCTCGGCCACGGCCGCGGCGTTGGCGCCGGCGGCGGCCACCACCTGGATGCCGCGGGCGGCGGCGGCGGCCTTGTCGATCGTGTCGGTGCCACTGCCGTGCTTGGAGATCACCTTCAGCGAGGGGGCCGCGTCCATCACGGCCGCACCGACCTTGCCGTAGCGCACGATGATGGCCACCGGGTCGTGCTGCCGGCACAGCGCGATCAGGTCGTCCTCGGTCGGCTTGGCGCCGGCGTAGACCAGCTCATGCCCCTCCAGCAGGGCCAGCGCGTCGGCGGCCAGGTCGGCGCCGGTCACCAGAAACACGGGCTTGCTCACAGCGACTCTCCGTCCTTCAGCACACCGGCGGCGCGCAGTGCGCCGTCCAGCCAGCCCGGGCGCAGTTGCTTGCCGCTCCGGATGTCGGCGATGCGCTTGGTTTCGGCGGCCACCTTCTCGTGAGCCAGCGGGACCAGCGAGGCGGCGCGGGCGCGCTCGACCACGGTGATGCCGTCGGCGTCGCCGACGATCAGGTCGCCCGGCTGGATGGTGACGCCGCCCAGCGAGATCGGGTGGTTGACCCGGCCCGGCACCGACTTGGTCGGGCCGTTGGGGTTGAGCCCGGCGGCGTACATCGGGAATCCCAGCGAGCGGATCGCCTCGCTGTCGCGCACCGCGCCGTCGATCACCACGCCGGCGATGCCCAGGGCATGGGCCTGCTGGCACATGATCTCGCCCATCAGCGCGCTGCTGAGGTCGCCCTTGCCGTCCACCACGATCACGTCGCCCGGCTGGGCCAGGGCGAGCGCGACGTGGATCATCAGGTTGTCACCCGGGCGCACCTCGACGGTGAGGGCGCTGCCGGCCACCCGCATCGAGGGCGACAGCGGCGCGATGCGGCCGCTGAGCGCGCCGCGGCGGCCGGCCACATCGGCCAGGATCGACGAGGGGAAGGTGCCGAGCTGGTCGATGACGGCGGGGTCGAGGCGCTCGAAGGTCTTGATGACGTCCGGCCATGCGGCGGCTGAGCTCATGGGAATCTCCAGGATCTAAGGAAGGCGGAAAGCGGGAGAAGGGCGGCGCGCAGGCACCGCCGGGAAGGGGGTCAGTCGACCTTGGCGCCGGACTCGCGCACGACCTTGCCCCAGCGCGGGATGTCGTCGCGGATCAGGGCGGCGAATTGCTCGGGCGTGCCACCGGCGACGTCGGCGCCCTCGTCGCCCAGGCGCTTGGCCAGCTCGGGCTGCTTGAGGGCCTTGTTGAACTCGGCGTTGAGGCGCTCGACCACCTCCTTGGGCGTGCCTGCCGGGGCGAGCAGGCCGAACCAGGTCACGGCGTCAAAGCCCTTGTAGCCCGACTCGTTGATCGTGGGCACCGCCGGCAGGTCGTCCACCCGCTGGGCCGAGGTCACCGCCAGCGGTCGCACCTTGCCCTGCTTGATCTGGCCGAGCATGGTGGGCACCGAGGACAGGTAGACCTCGACGTTGCCGGCGATCACGTCCACCAGGGCCTGCGAGGACCCCTTGTAGGGCACGTGCTGGGCCTTGATGCCCGCGGCCTTCTGGAACAGCTCGCTGGTCAGGTGGGCCACGGTGCCGTTGCCCGGCGAGGCGAAATTGAGCACGCCCGGCTTGGCCTTGGCGGCGTTGACCGCGTCGGCCAGCGTCTTGTAGGGCGACTGCGCGCCGGTGACCACCACCAGCGGCGCATTGGCCAGCAGCACGACCGGCGCCAGGTCCTTGACCGGGTCGTAGGGCATCTTGGCGTACAGCGTCGGGTTGATCGCCAGGTTGCTGGTCTGGCCGATCACGATGGTGTAGCCGTCGGCCGGGGACTTGGCCACCGCGTCCACGCCCAGGTTGCCGCCGGCGCCGGGCTTGTTGTCGATGACGAAGGTCCAGCCGGTGGCCTTGGCGACGCGTTGGCTGGTCTCGCGGGCGATGATGTCGGTGCCGCCGCCGGCCGGGAAGGGCACGACGATGCGGATCGGCTTGGCCGGCCAGGCCTGGGCCAGGGCGCCGGTGCAGGCGGTGGTGGCCAGCAGGGCCAGGGCGAGGCGGCGGGTGCGGTTCATGCGGTGTCTCCGGGTTCTGGGTCGGGGCCTCACCCCGATCGGGGGCCACCGTGGGACGCAGTATTGGCGCCCGCAGATCCGCCGTCCAATCGATAATTTCTGCAGATCCATCCACCGGACTTTTGCAATGGACCTGCGAGACCTGCGCTATTTCGAGACCATCGCCGAGCTGCAGCACCTGGGCCAGGCCTCGGCACGCCTGCACCGCTCGCAGCCGGCGCTGACCAGCAGCATCCGCCGCCTGGAGGCCGACTGCGGCGCCGCGCTGTTCGAGAAGGCCGGCCGCGGCATCCGCCTGACCGCCGCCGGGCAGGTGCTGCTGAAGTGGGCGCAGCGCATGCGCTTCGATGTCGAGGACGCGCGGCGCGAGCTCTCGGCCATCGGCACCGGCCTGAGCGGCCATGTGCGCCTGGGCATCGTGCCCACGGCGGCGCAGTTCCTCCTGCCGGCGGTGGCGCGGCAGCTGCAGCAGGATGCGCCGCAGGTCACGCTGCACACGGTGGTGGGCCTGGTCGACACCCTGCGCCCGCGCCTGCGGGCCGGCGAGCTGGACCTGGTGGTGGGAACCGCCGGTGCCGACGAGCCGGGCGAGGTCTCGCGCCTGCTGGCCGAGGACATGATCGTGGTGGCCGCCGGCGAGGGCCATCCGGTGCTGGCCGGGCCGGTCACCCTCAAGGACCTGGGCGCCCACGCCTGGGCCCTGCAGCCGCCCGGTGCGCCCACCCGCGACTGGCTGGACCACACCTTCGACCGCCGCCACCTGCCGCGCCCGCGGGTGCAGGTCGAGTCCACCAGCCTGCTGATGCTGCCGGCGCTGATCGTGCAGACCGGGCTGCTGAGCTTCATCTCGCGCCACCACCTGCAAGGCCCCGGGCGCATCCCGGGCCTGCAGGAGGTGCCGGTGCGCGGCGCCACCATGCGCCGGCGCATGGTCATCACCTCGCGCGACCACCGCTACCAGTCGCCGGCGACCCAGCGCCTGATCGAGCTGTTCACCCGCCGACCGCCCGGCTGACGGTTCTCGTCGAGACGCCGCCCCCCGGGGGGGCGGCAGAGCGGCCCGGTGCGCAGCCGCTGCGCACCGGG
>CALRTJ020000024.1:0-72150 GCA_943371055.1 Hydrogenophaga intermedia
CGTGGCCGGCGTGGTCGTGGCGTTCTTGTGCAAGCTGATCAGCATCGCGGCCTCCGCTGGTTCAAGTCTGCCAGAAGGCCCTTCAAGACCTCCCGGCCCGCAAGGATCGCATACCGACCGCCCAGGAGCCATTCATCCGGGACACGACATGTAGTTCAGGCTGCTGTGAGGGCGCACGGCGTTGTAGTGGCGTCGCCAGGCTTCGATGATGACCGCCGCCTCCTTGCGCGAGCGGAACCACTCCAGCGACAGGCACTCGTCGCGGAACTTGCCGTTGAAGCTTTCGTCAGCCCCGTTCTGCCAGGGCTTGCCTGGGTCGCTCAGGGCCGTCGCAATGCCCGCCTGGGCGATCCATTCCAGGATGGCCCGGCTGACGAACTCCGGGCCGTTGTCCGAGCGCATGAACAGCGGCGCGCCGTGCAAGCTGACCAGCTTGCTCAAGACCTCGACCACGCGCCTGGATCGGATCGAGCCCGCCACGTCGATGGCCAGGCACTCGCGGGTGTACTCGTCGATGATCGTCAGGCATTTGATCTGCTGCCCCTCGGCCGTGGTGTCGAAAACGAAGTCGTAGGCCCAGACGGTGTTGGCCTTGAAGGGGGTGAAGGCTCGGGGCCTGCCCGTGGCGATGCGCCTTCTCGGGCGCTTCTTGGGCAGCAGCAGGCCCGCCTGGCGCCACAGCCTATGCGTGCGCGACCAGCCTAGCTCGAAGCCCTGGCGCCGCAGGAAGATCCGGATGCGCCGGTAGCCGTAGCGCGGGTACTGCGCCGACAGCGTTCTCATGGCCTGCATGACCGGGCCATCCTTGGCCGGCAGGCGCAACTCGTAGCTCAGCGACGAGCGGGAGATCTCGATCAGCCCGCAAGCACGGCGCTGCGACAGACCTCGCTCGCAGGCGAAGTTGACCTGTTCGCGCCGCGCATGCGGGCTCACCATTTTTTTGCGTTGATCTCCTTGAGCACCTCGATGTCGAGGTCCCGCTCGGCCAGCAGCTTCTTCAGCCGGGAGTTCTCCAACTCCAGCGCCTTCAGGCGTTTGACGTCGGCAGCTTCCATCTGCCCGAAGTGCTTGCGCCATGCATAGATCGTGGGCTCGCTGACCTTGTGCTTCTTCGCGGCCTCGGCCACCGTGGTCCGGTCTGCTTCGCGCAGGATCGTGACCATTTGCTCTTCAGTGAATCGGCTCTTTCTCATGGGCTCCTCGCGGATTGGGAGCCATCTTCCTAGAAATCATTGGTCCGAAGAAACCGGGCAGGTCAGGTCGCTTGAGCGGACCTCCGCCATCTCGCAAGCTGACCCACCCAGCAGACAGCTGAAATCTGAGATCGCTCTCGACATCCGCTTTGCGGCCCAAGCGCTCCGCCGCCGGGGTCGCCTCAGCTCAAACGTCGTCAGGCCGCGCAGGCCAACATCCGCGCGCACCGCATGCCTCGCCAAGCTTCCCACGACCCTGACACCGTCCCGAATCCGGCGGCCTGGCTCGCGGAGCCCGAGCAGGAACGGCTGCGGTCGGTCGCCACGTTTCACATGGTCAATCGGCTGAAGTCGGGCAATGCCAAGGCGCATGCCGCCATCCATGTGATCGTCGAGAACCAGATCGCGATGGGCCTCGGTCCAACGGTCCGTGCCATGGCTCGTCTTCAGAGCCAAGGGCTGTCCAGACACGACGCGCTGCACGCGGTAGGTTCGGTCGTTTCCGGCTGCATTCTCAAGGCCTTGCGCATGCCGCAAGGGGCCGAGCCGGAGGTCTTGCAGTCCCGGATCGACGCCGCCATCGACCGGCTTGAGGTCGAGTCTTGGCGCAAGGAGTACGGTGGGTAGGCGCCTGGGCGCAGTCCCGGCCCACACCAGTGGCCTCCGCCCGCGGCGCAGGTTCGAGTGTCGTGCTACACGGGGAGGTCACAGCCGTGCTCCGTCGATGGGTCCTTGCCAGCCTGCCCCTGTCGGCCCTGGCCCTGGCGGCGGCACAGGAGCCGATCCTGTCCACCAGGGATGAATACCTCGCATGCTGGAGGGCTCAGTCCGCGGTCCAGGCGAGGAAGGCTTCATTGCTGGACCGAGATCTCAAACTGAAGGAGAGGGCCGCCAAGTTCCAGGCGGCCGAGGCGGACTTGAATGCGCAAGTCAAGAGGCATCCGCCTGCCAACAACCAGGAGATCGCTTCATACAACAGGGCCATTGCCGCCCGCAATGCCAGCGTGGTTTCGCTCAACAAGGGGTCCACGGGCCTGCAGCAGGCGTTGGCGGCGCTCAACCAGCAGATCGTGGAACTCAATTCGAAGTGCGGCGTCATGTGGGTGTCTCCGGAAGGCGCTCGGGCAGCCGAAGAAGCGCATGGCAACGGGAATGGCCCACCGTAAGGTCCAGTGCCTCGGTCAAGGGGGGGCTCCCCAAAGCAGTTCATGCCCCGATGGATCACCACAACCGCCGCAGACTCCAGGAATCAACTGTCTGCTTGACCGAAGAGCTGACGCAGGCGCCACTGGGCCGTCCCGGCGATGGCGGTCAACGTGGCGGGCAAGCCGGCCAGAGCGATAGACCGGGTGCACCTGAAACACGCGCTTGGACAGGTCCACCCCTACCCGTGGGGCCGCGCTGCATGTACTCTCCGCCAAGACTTCCCCATCGCGTTCAGATGGAACTTTTGCAACCGGTCAATCCTGGCGCCTTGAGGTCCTCATGGGGCAAGTCCTTTCGGCTAAGTTGGGCCCCGCAGGCCAGCGCGGGCGCGTCATCGGCTTTCAACTCACAGGGAGCAGTCATGGGTCTTCTCGACGGTTTGGCAGGTCAGGTTCTGGGCTCTCTCGCCGGGTCGTCCGGCGCAGCCCACGGCGGCCTGGTTGACGCGATCGGTCAACTGATCAAGCAGCATCCCGATGGGCTTGCCGGTCTTGTCGGCGAGTTCGAGCGTGGGGGTCTCGGCGCTGCGGCGGCCTCGTGGATCGGAACCGGTGCGAACCTTCCCATCACGCCCGAGCAGTTGCAGTCCGTGCTCGGCCCTCAGCAGCTTCAGTCCATCGCCGCATCACTTGGCTTCACGCCGCAGCAGGCTTCTTCACAGCTGGCTGAGCTGCTGCCGCAGGTCATCGACAAGCTCACCCCGAACGGATCACTTCCTTCGCAGGGTGGCCTGGGCAGCCTGCTCGGCGGCCTCGGCCTGTAACGCGTCGCAAGTGGGGGCTTGGCCCTTGGCCGGGGGGGCGGCACCCGGTGTCCGGGCCGCAGGTCAAAGGTCAGACGCTTGGTTGTCGGCCATGGCCGCATGCCAACCCATGTGCCCGGGGAACGGATTGATCCGCCCCGGGTCTTGCAGAGGCCCTCTGCCTTCTCAAGCCTTCTGGCCGCGTGGGCCGCATGCGCCGACGCATGCGGGCTCTCGCGGGCGCAGGACGCCGGAGCCAACACCGACGGGCCGTTGCACCGATGGTCGGCCCGTGGCGCGCCACAATCCCCCCGCCGGTCACGCCCAGGCGTGACCACCCGGGCCGGAGCCATTGGGCGCCGCGCCGTCTTCCAGAACCGATCACCACGCACCACCCATGGGTCAAGCCAAACGCCGCGGCACCGCCGAGCAACGCAAACAGGCGGCCATCGAGCGGCAGTTGTCGCTGCGCCCTCGGCACATCGTCTGCAACCACTGCCTGGCCGAGTTGAACGAGATGCATCCGCTGGACATCTCCGACCGGCCGGGGATCGAGGCGGCCTTCGTCGCGCATTGCCCGCACTGCGACCACGAGACCTTCGCGATCAAGGGTGACCGCGAGGCCGTGGCCCGCCTGCACATGGCCATCGAGGACGCG
This sequence comes from Hydrogenophaga intermedia, assembly GCA_943371055.1. Lineage (GTDB taxonomy): Bacteria > Pseudomonadota > Gammaproteobacteria > Burkholderiales > Burkholderiaceae_C > Ideonella > Ideonella intermedia_A. Next base: position 3,800 of record CALRTJ020000024.1, read on the forward strand.
GCCGGCGGCGAAAGCCAGGCCGGCGTGGTGCCTTCGGCCCTGGGGGCGGCTCCCCGCCGTTGAGGGCCGCGCCGCGTGCCGCGGCGCCCTGGTTCGCCTGGCCGCACCAGGCCGGGCCGCAGCGCCGGGCGCCGCCCATGCTGAAAGCACCCATGACCCAGCTCTTGCCCGCACGCTTTCCGGACGACCGGTCCGAAGTGCTGTCGATCTTTCGCGAGTACGTGTTCAGCGCGTCGGTGGTGTTCGATCCCCAGGAGTACGAGGGCGAGTTCGCCAGCCTGCCGGGGCGCTATGCCGAGCCGCAAGGCCGCGTGCTGCTGGCGCGCGAGGCCGGTGGGGTGGTGGGCTGCGCGGCGCTTCGGCCGATGGACCGGCACACCTGCGAGCTCAAGCGGGTCTATGTCCGACCCGGCGCCCGCGGCCGGCACACCGGCCGCAGGCTGGTGCAGCACCTGATCGAGCATGCCCGGGGTCAGGGCTACACCACGATGCGGCTGGACGTGCTGCCCGAGTTCGTGGCGGCCCATCGGCTGTACGGGTCGCTGGGCTTCGAGGCGGTCGAGGCCCCGGGCCACCACCCGGTGCCGGGCACCCGCTTCATGGCCCTGGCGTTGCAGACCGGCCCGGCGGGTTGAGCGGGGCAGGCGCTGGCCATCGGCCGGCAGGCTGGCCGGCCCCGGCGCGCGGCGGACGGCCCAGGTCCTGAGCGCTTCGTTGGGGGCCGCACATCCCGGGGCGGCTTGCTACAGTCCTCAAGCCCTTCCGGAGACCGCGCCATGAGCCCCATCGCCAAGAACACGCTCTGCCTCTGGTACGACCACGAGGCCGAGGACGCCGCGCGCTTCTATGCCTCGGTGTTTCCGGACAGCGAGGTGCGATCGGTGCACCGCGCCCCGCTGGACAACCCCAGCACCGCCGCCGGGGCGGTGTTGGTGGTGCACTTCACGGTGTGCGGGGTGCCCTGCATCGGGCTCAATGGCGGGCCGCAGTTCCCGCACACCGAAGCCTTCTCGTTCCAGATCGCCACCGACACCCAGGAAGAGACCGACCGCTACTGGGACGCGATCGTGTCCCACGGCGGGCGCGAGAGCGGCTGCGGCTGGTGCAAGGACCGCTGGGGCGTGAGTTGGCAGATCACGCCGCGCACCCTCACCGAGGCCCTGGCCGCCGGCGGCGACGAGGCGGCCCGCGCCTTCGCGGCCATGATGACCATGGGCCGGATCGACGTGGCCGCGATCGACGCCGCCCGCCGCGGCTGAGGCCGCGCCGGCGCTGATATCCTCGGTCCACACGCCCGGCCGGGACCGGCCTTCCTGACGGGCCTTCAGGCCAGGTCGCCGGTCGTCGTCGGTGGCGTCGGCCGCCGTGGCCCGGCCCCGAATCCGCCCGCCGTTCTTCGCATGTCCACACTTGAAGCCGTCGCCTATGTCAGCAGCGCCAGCGGCCTGCTCGACGAGGCCCACCTCGAGGCCCTGCTGCAGGGGGCCCGTGACCGCAACCGGGCCGAGGGCGTGACCGGGGCGCTGCTGTTCCACGACGGCACCTTCTTCCAGTACTTCGAGGGCCCACCCGAGGGCGTGCAGCGGGTCTACCAGCGCATCCTGCGCTCGCCGCTGCACCATGGCCTGATCGAGCTGATGCGGGGGCCGGTGCCCGAGCGGGCCTTCGGCCGCTGGTCGATGGGCTTGGTCCGGGCCCCTCGCTCGGTGTTGCTGCAGCTGTCCCAGGCCGACTGGGACCGCGACCGCCGACAGTTCCAGCACGCCGCCGCGCTGCCGGCCGGGGCGCACCTCTTGCTGGATTTCTGGCACTCCTGCATCCCGGGCGGTCGCGGTGCCGTGGCCGCCCACTGAGCGGCCCGCCGCCGCCCTCTCGAAAGGACCGCATGCCCAAGGGTTACTGGATCGCGCGCGTGGACGTGGACGACCTGCAGCGCTACCGGGACGAATATGTCCAGGCCAACGGGGCGGTGTTCGCCCGCCACGGGGCGCGCTTCCTGGTGCGGGGAGGCCGCTTCGAGGCGCCGGAGGGCAGCAGCCGCAGCCGCCAGGTGGTGCTGGAGTTCCCCAGCCACGAGGCGGCCCTGGCCTGCTACCACTCGCCCGAGTACCAGCGGCTGGTGCAGGTGCGCTCGGCGTTCTCGGACTGCGACCTGGTGATCGCCGAGGGCCATGACGGCCCGCAGCCGGTGGCGTCAGCCCCGGTGTCGGCGCCAGAGGCCCCCCGGCCCGAGGCGCTCGCCATCCGCGACGCCACCGATGCCGATGCCCCGGCGATCGCGGCGCTCTACAACCCCTACGTCGCCGAGACCACCATCACCTTCGAGGAAGCGCCGGTGAGCGCCGAGCAGATGGCCGGGCGCGTCCGCGAGGTGCAGCAGGCGGGCCTGCCCTGGCTGGTGCTGGAGGAGGGCGGGCCGCTGCGCGGCTACGCCTATGCCACGCGCTGGAAGGCGCGTTCTGCCTACCGCTTCTCGGTCGAGTCCTCGGTCTACCTGGCGACGGGCCACACCGGTCGCGGCCATGGCCGGCGGCTGTACGAGGCCCTGTTCGAGGCGCTGCGCGCCCGAGGCGTGCACGCGGTGATCGGCGGCATCGCGCTGCCCAACCCGGCCAGCGTGGCCCTGCACGAGCGCATGGGCATGGCACCGGTGGCGCAGTTCCGCGAGGTCGGCTTCAAGTTCGGCCGCTGGATCGACGTGGGCTACTGGGAGCGTCTGCTGTGAACCCGGCGCGCGCCGACGGGCGCGGGGCGCGGTGATCGCGCCCGAGCTGCTGCGGCTGCTGCGCGGCCATGTCGCCATCGACTGGCACGGTGCCCACGGGGTGAGCCACTGGGCCCGGGTGCGCGCCATCGGCCTGCGCCTGGCGGCGCGCACCGGCGCGCGGCCGCGGGTGGTGGAGCTGTTCGCCTTCGTGCACGACGCCTGCCGTCAAGACGAGGGCATCGACCACGGCCATGGCCGGCGCTCGGCGGCCTGGATTCAGCGGCCGGAGGTGCGCACGGTGCTGGGCCTGGACGACACCGACCTGGCGCTGCTGGTGCGGGCCTGCGCCGGCCACAGCGACGGCGGCACGGTGGAGGACGTGACCGTCTGCACCTGCTGGGACGCCGACCGGCTGGACCTGGGCCGGGTGGGCATCCGACCGAAGGCCCAGTACCTGTGCACCGAGGCCGCGCGCGACCCGTCGATGATGCGCTGGGCCTGGCGCCGCAGCGTGGGCTTGGCGGGCTGAGGCCGGCCGCTCAGGCCCGGCCGGAGCGGCGGCTGCGCGGCTGCAGCTTGTCCAGCTCGGCGAACTGCTGCTTGAGCAGCAGCATCAGGGTGCGGGCGTGGTCCACCGGAAGGCGCAGCACGGTGGAGGGCGCTTGGTCGTCGTTCATCTTGCGGGCCATCACCAGCGCGTCCACGCTGACCTCGATCAGGCCCTTGTCGTGCCGCAGCGCCTTGAGCCGCTGCACTTCGATGTCGTAGGGTTTCATGCGCTCGATCCTTGTGTTGAATGGGCGGATTGTCCCCGCCCGCGCGCGCGGCCCCTTACCATCGGCGCCGCAAGGCCGCACCGGCCCCGGAGAAGCCCATGTCCACCGTCGAATTCCACCGCGTGCTGCGCGCGCCGGCCGCCCGGGTCTACCAGGCCTTCGTCAACCCCGATGCCTGGGCCAAGTGGCTGCCGCCGCATGGCTTCGTGGCGACGGTGCACGAGCACGACCCGCGCGTGGGCGGCCGCTACCGCATGTCTTTCACCCACCTGGGCAGCGGCCACCGGCACAGCTTCGGTGGCGAGTACCTGGCGCTGGAGACCGACCGCCTGCTGCGCTACAGCGCCACCTTCGACGATGCCGGCCTGCCCGGCGCCATGCAGACCACGGTCACCCTGACCCCGGTGTCGGTGGGCGTGGCGCTGCACATCGTGCAGACCGGCATCCCCGACGCGATCCCCGTCGAGGCCTGCCACCTGGGCTGGCAGGAGTCGCTGCAGCTGCTGTCCCTGCTGGTCGAGCCTGAGGTCACCGAGTGAGCGACGCCGCGCCCGCCACCGGCTTTGCCGACCTGCGGCTGGAGACGCCGCGGCTGCACCTGCGGCCGCTGCAGCCGGCGGATGCGCCGGCGCTGCTGGGCATCTATGGCGACCCGGCGTTCATGCGCTTCTGGAGCTCGTTGCCCTGGACCGCGCTGGCCCAGGCCGAGGCGATGATCGCCGCCGATCTGCGCGAGCTGCCCGCCGGCGAGCACCTGCGCCTGGGCGTGTGCCTGCGCGACAGCGGCGAGCTGGTGGGCACGGTGTCGCTGTTCTCGTTGGCGCACGATTCGCGCCGGGCCGAGCTGGGCTACGGCATCGCGCCGGCCCACTGGCGCCGCGGCTACATGCGCGAGGCGGTGGGCGCGGTGATCGACCACGCCTTCGGGCCGATGGGCCTGAACCGGCTCGAGGCCGACATCGACCCGGCCAACACGGCGTCGGCCGCCGGCCTGCGGGCGCTGGGTTTCCAGCGCGAGGGGCTGCTGCGCGAGCGCTGGATCGTCGGCGGGGTGGCGTCGGACAGCGAGCTCTGGGGCCTGCTGGCGCGCGACTGGACCGGTGGGGTGGCGCGATGACCCGGCTGCGGACCGACCCCGAAGGCTTTGCGCGCTGGGACGAGTTGCTGGCGCTGTTGCGGCAGTCCTTTGCCTACATGGACGGCCGGATCGACCCGCCGTCCTCGCTGCAGGCGCTGGACGCCGACGCGCTGCGCGCCAAGGCCGAGCGCGAGCACCTGATCGTGGCCGAAGCGCCCGACGGCGCGCTGCTGGGCTGCGCCTACGCCGAGTGCCGGGCCGAGGCGGTGTACGTGGGCAAGCTGGCGGTGACCGAGGCGGCACGGGGGCAGGGCCTGTCGCGCCGCCTGCTGGACGCCGCCGACACCGTGGCCTGCCGCCAGGGCCGGGCCTGGCTGGAGCTGCAGACCCGGGTGGAACTGGTGGAGAACCACCGCGCCTTCGCGGCGCTGGGCTTTGACGAGGTCGCGCGCACGGCCCACCCGGGTTTCGACCGCCCGACCAGCCTGACCCTGCGGCGTGCCGTGGCGCCGGCGCCGGGGCCGTTGCTGGCCATCGAGCCGCTGCGCGAGGCGCACCTGGACGCCTTGGCCGACGCGCTGTGCCACCCCGAGGTCTACCGCCACCTGGAGGACGGGGTGCCGCCCCGCGACACCTTCGCGCTGGGCCTGCGGCGCGCCCTGCAGGGGCCGCCGCCGTCCGCCGCAGGGCAGCGCTGGCTGCATTGGCGCGTCGGCCGGCCCGGGGTGGCGCGGCCGCTGGGCCGGCTCGAGGCCACGGTGCACGGCGCGGTGGCCGAGGTGGCCTTCCTGTTCGACCCGGCGGTCTGGGGCCAGGGCCTGGCCCACGCCGGCCTGGAGTGGATGCACCGCGCCCTGGCGGCGCTGCCGCCCGACCCCGCCGCGCCGGGGCCGCTGACCTGCTGGGCCACCACGGTGCCGGCCAACAGCCGCTGCCAGGCGCTGCTGGCGCGGGCCGGCTACGAGCGCGTGGCCGAGGGGGCGCACCCGGAGCTGCTCAGCTTCGATGCCGGGGACTGGGTCTACCGCGGCCCGCGGCTGGACCGGCCTGGGGCCTGAGCCCCGCCGGCCGGCTCAGCCGCCCAGCAACGCCCGCGCGGCGGCCCCGTACAGCGGGATGCCCGCGACCAGGTTGAACGGGAAGGTCAGGCCCAGCGACAGGCCGATGTAGAGCGCGGGCCGGGCCTCGGGGACCGCGTGGCGCAGCACCGCCGGCACGGCGATGTACGAGGCGCTGGCGGCCAGCACCATCAGCACCGTGGCGTCGGGGGCCCGCAGGCCGATCAGGGCGGCCAGCGCCAGCGCGATCGCCGCGTGCACCAGCGGGCCGACCACGCCGTACAGCAGCAGGGTGAAGGGCAGGCCGCGCAGCCCGGCCAGGTGGCGCGCGGTCAGCAGGCCCATGTCCAGCAGGAAGAAGGCGAGCAGGCCCTTGAACAGGTCGCCGGTGAACAAGGCCATGGATTGCGCACCGGACTCGCCGCTGATCAGGCCCACCGCGAGCGCGCCCAGCAGCAGCACCAGGCCGCCGTCGGTGCAGGCCTCGCGCACCGCCGCACCCAGGGAGCCGCCCGGCGGGCCGCCCACGGTGGCGGTGCCGCCGCCGGCCGGCACGGCCGCCAGCCGCCCGCGCAGCACCTGGGCCGAGGCCACCGCCAGCAAGATGGCGGGCGACTCCATCAGGGCCATCGCCGCGGCCATGTGCCCGCCCGCCGGCGTGCCCTGCTGCTCCAGCACGTGCATGGCGGTGATGAAGGTCACCGCGCTGACGCTGCCGTAGGTGGCGGCCACCGCCAGCGCGTCAAAGGCCGGCAGCACCCGGCGCAGCAGCGCCCAGGCCAGGGCCGGCACCAGCACCGACAGCGCCACCGCGGCGGCCAGGGTGGCGGCGATCTCGGTCGTCAGCCCCGAACGGGACAGGGCGAAGCCCCCCTTCAGGCCCAGCGCCATCAGCAGGTAGAGCGAGAGAAAGCGCGAGAGCTGGGGCGGCACCTCGAGGTTGGAGCGCAGCAGCCCGGCGCTGACGCCAAGCACGAAGAAGAGGAGGGCGGGATCGGCCAGGGGGTTCATGAGGGCGGCATGCTAGGCCGCTCATCGCTTCAGGCAAAATCGATTCTTCTGATTGAATGCATCGAAGAAAATCGATGGATCCGAGCTTTCGCCGCCTGCGCCTGCTGCTCGCCCTGGCCCGCACCGGCAGCATCACCGCCGCCGCGCGGGCCTGCCACGTCACCCAGCCCACGGCCTCGATGCAGCTGCGCGAGCTGTCCGAGGCGGTGGGCCTGCCGCTGCACGAGCCGGCCGGCCGTCGGGTGCGCCTGACCGCCGCCGGCCACGCGGTGGTGGCCGCGGCCCAGGCCATGGTCGACGAGTGGGAGGCGCTGGAGCAGCGCATCGCCGCGATGAAGGGCCTGGAGCAGGGGCGGCTGCGGGTGTGCATCGCCAGCACCGCCAAGTACTTCCTGCCACGCATGCTGGGCGCCTTCTGCCAGGCCCACCCCGGCATCGACATCACGCTCGAGGTGCTCAACCGTGACCGCGTGGTCGAGCGCCTGCGTGGCCAGCTCGACGACCTCTACATCCTGTCGCAGCCGCCGCGCGACATGCCCCACCAGGCCGAGCCGCTGCTGGACAACCCGCTGGTGCTGATCGCGCCGCTGGGCCACCCCCTGGCCCAGGCCCCGCGCCAGCGCTGGCAGCGCCTGCGCACCGAGCCCTTCATCCTGCGCGAGCAGGGCTCGGGCACGCGGCTGGCGGTGGACCGCCACTTCGGCGCCCTGGGCCTGCAGCCGCGGGTGCGGCTGGAGCTGGGCGACAACGAGGCGGTCAAGCAGGCGGTGGCGGCGGGAATGGGGTTGGGCGTGGTGTCGCGCCATGCGCTGGCCGCCGACCCGGCCCGCGAGGGCCTGGCCTTGCCGGCGGTGCAGCGCTTTCCGGTGGCCTCGTCCTGGTCGGTGCTGTGGCCGGCGGGGCGGCGCCTGTCGCCCGCGGCCCAGGCCTTCGTGGCCCACCTGCACGCCGCCTCCGCCCGCTGGGAGACCCATTCCTGAGCGTGCGTCCCTTGCGCGCGGGACTTGGGGGGTGACCAAGGTCTTCAGGGTTCACTTTGAGAGACCCGGGCAAGTCCTTGTTTGTGAAGCGAAATTTACTCAGCGGCAACTTTGCCTATCGCTTCTAAGTGACTGATTTCATTGATTTTTTCGCACTCTGCGCCGTTGACCCCGCCGGGGTGGTGGGATAAAGTGGGGGAAAGTGCACTTTAGTAGGTCAACGTGTCTGATTTCGTGTTTCAGGGCGAGTCTGCGCTGACGCTGGACGGCAAGGGGCGGGTCACCGTTCCGGCCCGTTTCCGCGACGCGTTGGCAGCGCTGTGCGCGGGTCAGATGACGGTGACCAAGCACCCCAGCCGCTGCCTGCTGCTGTTCCCGCGCCCGGCCTGGGTCGAGTTCCGCGCCAAGCTGCTGCAGCTGCCCATGGGCCAGGAGGCCTGGCGCCGCCTGTTCGTCGGCAGCGCGATGGACGTCGAGATCGACAGCGGCTCGCGCGTGCTGCTGTCGCCCGAGCTGCGCCAGTGGGCCGGCCTGGGCAAGGACCTGATGCTGCTGGGCAATGGCTCGCGCCTCGAGGTCTGGGACCGCGAGCGCTACCTCGCCAACGAAGAGGCCACGCTGGCCGGGCCGATGCCCGATGGCCTGGCCAACCTGGTGCTCTGACGTGTCCGAAGCCGCCTTCACCCACACCACCGTGCTGCTGCACGAGACCGTCGACGCGGTGCTCACCGACCCGGACGGCTGCTATGTCGACGGCACCTTCGGCCGCGGCGGGCACTCGCGCCTGCTGCTGTCCCGGCTGGGCCCCAAGGGCCGCCTGATCGCCTTCGACAAGGACCCCGAGGCCGTGGCCGCCGCCACCCAGGGCCCGCTGGCGATCCACGACCCCCGCTTCGAGATCCGCCACGCCAGCTTCACCGACATGTCGGCCCTGCTGGCCGAGCGCGGGGCCGCCAGCCTGGCCGGCGTGATGATGGACCTGGGCGTGTCCTCGCCCCAGATCGACAACCCCGAGCGCGGGTTCAGCTTCCGTTTCGACGGCCCGCTGGACATGCGCATGGACCCGACCCGTGGCGAGTCCGCCGCGGATTTCTTGGCCCGCGCCGACGAGCGCCACATTGCACAGGTGATCCGTGACTATGGGGAAGAACGGTTTGCTGTACCGATTTCAAAGGCGGTTGTTGCTCGCAGGACGGGCGGCAGCCCCTTGCGAACCACAGCTGAACTGGCCGAGCTCGTGGCTCGCACGGTCAAGACCCGTGAACAGGGGCAAGACCCCGCCACGCGGACCTTTCAAGCTCTACGGATTCTCGTCAACGCCGAGCTTGAAGAGCTCGAACAGGGGCTGAGCCACGCGCTGGAACTGCTGGCGCCCGGTGGTCACCTGGCGGTGATCAGCTTCCACTCGCTGGAAGACCGCATCGCCAAGACCTTCATCGGCCGCGAGAGCAAGGCCGAGGTCGACCGCCGCGCGCCCTTCGCGCCGCCCACCCGTCCCCTGCGCCTGAAAGCCCTGGGCCGCATCAAGGCCGGCGAGGCCGAGGTGCGCGCCAACCCGCGCAGCCGCTCGGCGGTGCTGCGGGTGGCCGAGCGCACCGACGAAGGGTTGCCCGCGTGACCCGTCTGTCGATCCTGCTGCTGATCGCGCTGGTGGCCAGCGGCCTGTACCTGGTGCGCACCAGCTACGAGTCGCGCCGCCTGTTCGTCGAGCTCGAGAAGGCCAAGGCCGAGGAGCACCAGCTGCAGGCCGACCAGAAGCGCCTGGACGCCGAGCGCCAGGCCCAGGCCACCCACCTGCGCGTGGAGCGCGTGGCCCGCGAAAAGCTGGGCATGCGCCTGGCCACCGCCGACGTCACCCGTTACGTCGGCGACGAGCGTGCCCCGCGTGCCGCTGCGGCGGCTTCGGGGGCGCAGCCGTGAGCGCGCGCCGGCCGGTCGCCAACGCCCACTCGGTGCGGGGGGTCAATTACTCCACCAGCCCGCTGCTGGCGTCCAAGACGCCGCCCTGGCGCAGCCGCCTCCTGGTGCTGCTGCTGGGGGTGGGCTCGCTGGTGCTGATCGGCCGTGCCGCCTACATCCAGCTGCTGCAGCCCGACTTCTTCCAGAAGAAGGGCGAAGAGCGCTATGCCGCCACCCTGAACCTGCCGGCCAACCGCGGGCGCATCGTCGACCGCGAGGGCCGCATCCTGGCCATCAGCGTCAACGCCCCGACGGTGGCGGTGAACCCGCAGCACTACAAGGCCAATCCCGAGCAGCAGAAGGCCCTGGCCGAGCTGCTGCGCCTGCCGCCCAAGGAGGTCGAGACCCGCATCGCCGACGGCGGCGCCTACGCGGTGCTGCGCCGCCAGGTCGACGACGGCGTGGCCCAGCAGATCCGCGCCCTCAAGATCAAGGGCCTGCAGCTCGAGCCCGGCTACCTGCGGCGCTACCCCGAGAGCGAGGCCGCCGCCCACGTGGTCGGCTTCACCGACATCGAGGACAAGGGCCAGGAGGGCATCGAGCTGTCGATGCAGCGCCAGCTGCAGGGGCAGGGCGGCTCGCGCGCGGTGGTGCGCGACCGCCTGGGCCGCGTGGTCGAGGAGCTGGGCGACCCGGTCGACCCGCGCGACGGCCGCGACGTGGTCCTGACCATCGACTCCAAGGTCCAGGCCCTGGCCTACCAGCGCCTGCGCGACGCCGTCACCCAGCACAAGGCCAAGGCCGGCTCGGTGGTGGTGCTCGACGCCCAGAGCGGCGAGATCCTGGCACTGGCCAACTACCCCAGCTACGTGCCGGGCGACCGCCGCAACCTCAACGGCAACCAGCTGCGCAACCGCGCGCTGACCGACGTCTTCGAGCCCGGCTCGACCGTCAAGCCCTTCATCATCGGCCGTGCCCTCGAAGAAGGCCTGGTCAAGCCCGAGACCGTGCTCGACACCCGGCCCTTCATGGTCGGGCCGCTGCGCGTGAACGACGGCGACCATGGCCGCCCCGAGATGTCGGTGGCCCAGATCATCCAGAAGTCCAGCAACGTGGGCACCGTCAAGCTGGCCCAGCGCCTGGACACCCGCACCATGGGCGAGCTCTACCAGAGCGTGGGCTTCGGCCAGAAGCCGCAGCTCGGTTTCCCGGGCACCGCCACCGGGCGGCTGCGCCCCTGGAAGAGCTGGCTGCCGGTCGAGAAGGCCACGATGTCCTACGGCTACGGCCTGTCGGCCTCGCTGGTGCAGATCGCCCGCGCCTACACCGCCATCGCCCGCGACGGCGAGATGGCCCCGCTGACCCTGGTCAAGGGCGGCGAGACGCTGCCGGCCACCCGGGTCTTCAGCCCCGAGACCGCCCGCACCCTGCGCACCATGATGCGCGGCACGGTCAGCAAGGAGGGCACCGCACCGCTGGCCCAGCCACTGGGCTACTCGGCCGGCGGCAAGACCGGCACCGCCGCCAAGCAGGAAGGCCGCGGCTACGCCAGCCACAAGTACCGCGCCTGGTTCGCCGGCTTCTCGCCGGTGGACCGCCCCCGCGTGGTGGTGGCCGTGATGGTCGACGAGCCGGGCAACGGCGTGTACTACGGCGGCCTGGTGGCCGCGCCGGTCTTCAAGGTGGTGGTCGAGCAGGCGCTGCGCACGCTGGGCGTGCCGCCCGACATGGAAGTCAAGCCGCAGGTGGTCGCCCAAGGACCGGCCGCCGCGGCCAACAAGGTGCAATGAGATGCCGCTGACGCTTCTGAAGAACCCCGACGCCGCCGCCCGCTGGCTGGGCTCCTGGGTCACCGGCGCGCTGCGCACCGACAGCCGTCAGGTGCGACCGGGTGACGCCTTCATCGCCTGGCCGGGTTACGCCAACGATGGCCGCGCGCATGTGCATGCCGCGCTGGATGCGGGCGCGTCCACCTGCCTGGTCGAGGCCGAAGGCGTCGAGGCCTTCGGCTTCGAGGATGCCCGCATCGCCGTGCTGCCGGGCCTGAAGGCCGCCACGCCGCTGATCGCCGACGCCTTCTACCGCCACCCCAGCCGCGCGCTGCGCCTGGTGGCCACCACCGGCACCAACGGCAAGACCAGCACCGCCTGGTGGACCGCGCAGGCGCTGTCCCTGCTGGGCCTGCGCTGCGGCGTGGTGGGCACCCTGGGGGTGGGCGAGCCGCCCGTGCCCGGCGGCGCCGAAGGCCACCTCCGCTACAACGGGCTGACCACGCCCGACCCGGTGCTGCTGCAGCAGGGTCTGCGCGAGATGGCCGACACCGGCCACGCCGCCTGCGCGATCGAGGCCAGCTCCATCGGCATCGTCGAGCACCGCCTGGACGCCTGCGCGATCGAGGTCGCGCTGTTCACCAACTTCACCCAGGACCACCTGGACTACCACGGCGACATGGAGAGCTACCGTGCCGCCAAGCGCCGCCTGTTCGACTGGCCCGGCCTGAAGGCCGCGGTGATCAACGTGGACGACCCCTGGGGCCCGTCCCTGGTGGCCGAGCTGGCCGGCAAGGGTCTGGCGCTGTGGACCGTCTCGGCCAGCGACGAGGCGCGCCTGAGCGCCCAGGACATCCACTGGGACGGCGCCGGCCTGGCCTTCACCGCGGTCGAGGGCGATCAGCGCGTGGAGCTGCGCACCCAGCTGATCGGCGACTACAACGTCAGCAACCTGCTGGTGGTGCTGGGCGGTCTGCGGGCGCTGGGCGTGCCGCTGGCCGAGGCGGCACAGGCTGCCGAGCGCGTCACGCCGGTGCCGGGCCGCATGCAGCGCGTGCCGGGCCAGCCCGACGCGCCCGAAGTGGTGGTGGACTACGCCCACACCCCCGATGCCCTGGACAAGGCCCTGAACGCGCTGGCGCCCCTGGCCCGTGCCCGGGGCGGCCAGCTGTGGTGCGTGTTCGGCTGCGGCGGTGACCGCGACCCCGGCAAGCGCCCGCTGATGGGCGCGATCGCCGAGCGCATCGCCGACCGGGTGGTGGTCACCAGCGACAACCCCCGCGGCGAAGAGCCGCGCGCCATCATCGACCAGGTCGTGGCGGGTCTGTCCGAGGGCGCCGGCACGATCAAGCTCACCGTCGAGCCCGACCGCCGGCTGGCCATCCTCGAATCCCTGGCCGCGGCCGGCGATGCCGACGTGGTGCTGGTGGCCGGCAAGGGCCACGAGGACTACCAGGAGATCCAGGGCGTGCGCCACGCCTTCTCCGACGCGTCGGTGGCCGCCGCCGCCCTGCAGGCGAGGGCCCGCGCATGACGCTGATGACCCTGGCCCGCGCCGCCGAGCTGCTCGGCACCGACGCCACCCTGCTGGGTGACGGCGCGCAGGCCTTCTCGCGCGTGCACACCGACACCCGCACGCTGCGCCCGGGCGACCTGTTCGTCGCGCTGCGCGGCGAGCGCTTTGACGCCCACGATTTCCTGCCGCAGGCCCGTGCCGCCGGCGCGGTGGCGGCGCTGGCCGAGCGCGGCCTGGCCGAGGCCGGCTTGCCAGGCCTGCAGGTGGCCGACAGCCTGCGCGGCCTGCAGCGCCTGGCCACCGCCTGGCGCGCCACCCAGGCCCTGCCGCTGATCGCCGTGACCGGCAGCAACGGCAAGACCACCGTCACCCAGATGATCGCCAGCATCCTGCGCGCCGCCCATGGCGAGCGCGCGCTGGCCACCGCGGGCAACCTGAACAACCACATCGGCGTGCCGCTGACGGTGCTGCGCCTGCACGGCCACGCCGCGGCGGTGGTCGAGCTGGGCATGAACCACCCCGGTGAGATCGCTGAGCTGGCCGCGATCGCACAGCCCACCGTGGCCCTGGTCAACAACGCGCAGCGCGAGCACCAGGAGTTCATGGGCACGGTCGAGGCCGTGGCGCGCGAGAACGGCTGCGCGATCGCCGCACTGCCGGCCGACGGCGTGGCGGTGTTTCCGGCGCACGACGAGTACACCCCGGTCTGGCGCGGCCTGGCCGGTGCCCGCCGCTGCCTGACCTTCTCGCTCGACGGCGCCGCCGACGTCACCGCCGACGCCGCCTGGCAGGTCGACCACTGGGCCGTCACGCTGCACACCCCGGCCGGCTCCGCCGCGCTCACGCTGCGCATCGCCGGCCGCCACAACGTCCGCAACGCGCTGGCCGCCACCGCCTCGGCGCTGGCCGCCGGCGTCGCCCTGGCCGACATCGCCGCCGGCCTGTCGGCCTTCGAGCCGGTCAACGGCCGCTCGCAGGTCCGCCCGCTGTCGCGCGACGGCGTCGCCCTCACGCTGATCGACGACACCTACAACGCCAACCCCGACTCGGTGCGCGCCGCCATCGACGTGCTGGCCGCGCTGCCGGCGCCGCGCTGGTTGCTGCTGGGCGACATGGGCGAGGTGGGCGATCAGGGCCCGGCCTTCCACGACGAGGTCGGTCGCCACGCCCGGGCACAGGGCATCGAGACCGTGTGGTGCGCCGGCGCGCTGGCCGCGCACGCCGCGTCGGCCGCCGGTGGCCGGCACTTCGACACGGTGGCGCAGCTGCTGGCGGCGCTGCCGCAGGCACCCGCCTTCGCGTCGGTGCTGGTCAAGGGCTCGCGCTTCATGAAGATGGAACAGGTGGTCGCCGCGTTGCAGGCCGCCGGCAACACGAAGGAGGGCGCATGCTGCTGAGTCTGGCCCAGTGGCTGCAGGGCCTGTACCCGGAACAACTGGGTTTCCTGCGCGTCTTCCAGTACATCACCTTCCGGGCGGTGCTGGCGGCCATGACCGCGCTGCTGATCGGCCTGGCCTTCGGGCCCTGGGTGATCCGCCGCCTGACCGAGCTCAAGATCGGCCAGCCGGTGCGCGGCTACGGCATGCAGACCCACCTGGTCAAGAGCGGCACGCCCACCATGGGCGGCGCGCTGATCCTGATCGGCATCTTCGTCGCCACCCTGCTGTGGAGCGACTGGAGCAACCGCTTCGTCTGGATCGTGATGATCGTCACCTTCGGCTTCGGCGCGATCGGCTGGGTCGACGACTGGCGCAAGGTGGTCGACAAGAACCCCGAGGGCATGGCCTCGCGCGAGAAGTTCATGTGGCAGTCGATCATCGGCATCGTCGCCGCGATCTACCTCGCCTTCAGCGTCTCCGAGACCTCCAACCTGCGGGTCATCGAGCTGTTCTTCCGCTGGATCCAGAGCGGCTTCTCGAACGAGCTGCCGCCCAAGGCCGACCTGATGCTGCCGTTCTTCAAGACGATCAGCTACCCGCTGGGCGTCTTCGGCTTCATGTTCCTGGCCTGGCTGGTGATCGTGGGCATGAGCAACGCGGTCAACCTGACCGACGGCCTGGACGGCCTGGCCATCATGCCGGTGGTGCTGGTGGCGGCCGCGCTGGCCATCTTCAGCTACGTGGTCGGCAACGCGGTCTACAGCAAGTACTTGCTGTTCCCCTACATCCCCGGGGCGGGTGAGTTGATGATCTTCTGCGCCGCGATCAGCGGCGCGGGCCTGGCCTTCCTGTGGTTCAACGCCCACCCGGCCCAGGTCTTCATGGGCGACGTCGGCGCGCTGGCCCTGGGCGGCGCGCTGGGCACGGTGGCCGTCATCACCCGCCAGGAGATCCTGCTGGGGATCATGGGCGGCGTCTTCGTGGTCGAGGCGGCGTCGGTGGCGCTGCAGGTCGGCTGGTTCAAGTACACCAAGAAGAAGTACGGCGAGGGCCGGCGCATCCTGCTGATGGCGCCGCTGCACCACCACTTCGAGAAGTCCGGCTGGAACGAGACGCAGGTGGTGATCCGCTTCTGGATCATCACCATGCTGCTGTGCCTGGTCGGCCTGGCCTCCCTCAAGCTCCGCTGACCGATCCATGCACTTCCTGCGCGACTGTTCCGTCCTGATCCTGGGCCTGGGTGATTCCGGCCTGGCGATGGCGCGCTGGTGCGCCCGCCAGGGCGCGGCCGAGGTGCGGGTGTGGGACTCGCGCAGTGCCCCGCCGCAGGCCGCGGCCCTGGCCGCGGACGTGCCGCAGGCGGTGTTCTTCAGCGGCGCGCTGGACGCCGCGCAGCTGGGCGGCGCCCGCCTGGTGCTCAAGAGCCCCGGCCTGGCCCCCGGCGACGCCCGGGTCGCCCCGCTGCTGGACGCCGCCCGCGCGGTGGGCCTGCCGGTGCTGGGCGAGCTCGACCTGTTCGCCCGCGCCCTGGCCGACCTCAAGGCCGAGCGCGGCTACGCGCCCCAGGTGCTGGCCATCACCGGCACCAATGGCAAGACCACCACCACCTCGCTGACCGCGCAGCTGGTCGAGCGGGCCGGCCGCCGGGTCGGTCTGGCCGGCAACATCGGCCCGACCCTGCTGGGCACCCTGTCCGACGCGCTGGACCTGGAGCCGCCGCCCGCCCCGCCCGAGGCCGATCCGGCCGAAGGGCCCCAGGACGAAGCGACCGAGGTTGTGGCGCCCACCGCGGCCGAGGCGATCACCGAACACCCCCCCGAGGACGTCGTTGTCGCGGCGGACGAGACCCCCGCCGCGGCGGAGGGCGACGCCACCGCACCCAGTGCCTCCGTGGCCGAGGCCACGCCGCCGGTCGCCGAGGACGAGGACCTCTCGCCCCTGGTGCTGGCCCCGCCGCCGCCCAAGGCGCCGGTGTTCGAGCACCTGCCCGAGGTCTGGGTGCTCGAGCTCTCGAGCTTCCAGCTCGACGGTGTGCAGGGCTTCGAGCCCAGCGCCGCCACCGTGCTCAACATCACCCAGGACCACCTGGACTGGCACGGCAGCCTGGAGGCCTATGCCGCGGCGAAGGCCCGGGTCTTCGGCGAGCACGGCCTGATGGTGCTCAATGCCGACGACCCGCTGGTCGAGGCCATGCTGCCGCCGCCTGTGGTGGTCAAGGGCGGCCGCGGCCGGCCCTCGAAGAGCGTGCAGCGCCCGGCGTGCCGCTTCGGCCTGCAGCCGCCGCGGCGGCCCGGCGATTTCGGGCTGGTGAACGAGGGCGGCATGGCCTGGCTGGTGCGCGCGATGCCCGCCGACGAG
Source organism: Hydrogenophaga intermedia (assembly GCA_943371055.1). GTDB lineage: Bacteria > Pseudomonadota > Gammaproteobacteria > Burkholderiales > Burkholderiaceae_C > Ideonella > Ideonella intermedia_A. Next base: position 20,331 of record CALRTJ020000024.1, read on the forward strand.
ACGATCAAGCGCAAGAAGGGCGAGGAAGAGGAGCTGCTGATCCAGCGCCTGATGCCCGCCGACGCGCTGCGCATCCGCGGCCGCCACAACGCCAGCAATGCGCTGGCGGCGCTGGCCCTGGCCACGGCCATCGGCTGCCCGTTGGCGCCGATGCTGCACGGCCTGCGCGAGTACCGGGGCGAACCGCACCGGGTCGAGCTGATCGGCCAGGTGAGCGGCGTCGAGGCCTTCGACGATTCCAAGGGCACCAACGTCGGTGCCACCGTGGCGGCGCTGACCGGCCTGGGCGCGGACAAGCTGACCAGCAAGCTGGTGGTCATCCTGGGCGGTGACGGCAAGGGCCAGGACTTCGCGCCGCTGGCCGCGCCGGTGCGCGCCCACGTGCGGGCGGTGGCCTTGATCGGCCGCGATGCCGACGCCATCGCCGCGGCGCTGGAGGGCACGGGTGTGCCGATGCAGCGCCACGACAGCCTGGAAGCGGCCGTGCCCTGGTGCTTCGAGGCCGCCCAACCGGGCGACGCGGTGCTGCTCAGCCCGGCCTGCGCCAGCCTGGACATGTTCCGCCACTACGCCCACCGCGCCGAGGTCTTCATCGACGCCGTGCAGCGCCTGGCGGCCGAGCGCGGGGAGATGCTGGCATGAACTTCGCGCAGGTCATCGGATCGGCCGAGGGCGGCTGGCGCGCCCGTCTGGCGGGCCTGCTGGGCCGCCAGGCCGAGGGCGCCGAGCCGCTGCCGCCGATCCGCGACTGGGTCAGCGCCGGCGAAGGCCGACCCACCCGCCTGTCGGGCGTGGACCTGCCGCTGATCTGGGTCACCGTGTGCCTGCTGGCCCTGGGCCTGGTGATGGTCTATTCGGCCTCGGTGGCGTTGCCGGACAACCCCAAGTTCTCGCGCTACACCACCACCTACTTCCTCAGCCGCCAGGCCATGTTCATCGGCGTGTCCTTCATCGCCGCCCTGATCACCCTGCAGTTCCCGATCTCGTTCTGGGAGAAGTGGGCCCCGTGGATCTTCGCGGTCTCGCTCTTCACGCTGATCGTGGTGCTGATCCCGCACGTGGGCAAGGGCGTGAACGGCGCGCGGCGGTGGCTGCCGCTGGGCATCATGAACTTCCAGCCCAGCGAGCTTGCCAAGCTGGCGATGGCCATGTACGCGGCCAGCTACATGGTGCGCAAGATGGAGGTCAAGGAGAACTTCATCAAGGCGGTGTGGCCGATGGCCGTGTCGCTGGCGGTGATCGGCATCCTGCTGCTGGCCGAGCCCGACATGGGCGCCTTCATGGTGATCGCCGCGGTCGCGCTGGCGATCCTGTTCCTGGGCGGCGTCAACGGCCGCATGTTCTTCCTCAGCGTGGCGGTGCTGGTGGGGGCCTTCGTGCTGATGATCGTCTTCAGCGAATTCCGCCGCCAGCGCATCTTCGCCTACCTCGACCCCTGGAACCCCGACTACGCCCAGGGCAAGGCCTACCAGCTGACCCACTCGCTGATCGCCTTCGGCCGCGGCGAGCTGTTCGGCCAGGGCCTGGGTTCGTCGATCGAGAAGCTGCACTACCTGCCCGAGGCCCACACCGACTTCCTGCTCGCCGTCATCGGCGAGGAACTCGGCTTCGTCGCGGTGGCCGCGGTGATCGCCGCCTTCTTCTGGCTGGTGCGCCGCATCTTCCACATCGGTCGCCAGGCCATCGCGCTGGACCGCGTCTTCGCCGGCCTGATGGTGCAGGGCATCGGCATCTGGTTCGGCGGCCAGAGCTTCATCAACATGGGCGTGAACCTGGGCGTGCTTCCCACCAAGGGCCTGACGCTGCCGCTGCTGAGCTACGGCGGCTCCGGCATCCTGATGAATCTGGTCGCGCTGGCCATCGTGCTGCGGGTGGATCAAGAGAATCGACAGCTCATGCGAGGGGGCCGGGCATGAGCGGCAAGCACCTCGTCGTGATGGCCGCCGGCACCGGCGGCCACGTGATCCCGGGTCTGGCGGTGGCGCGCGAGATGCAATCGCGCGGCTGGACCGTCAGCTGGCTGGGCACCGAGGGCGGCATGGAAAACCGCCTGGTGCCGCCCAGCGGGCTGGCGATGGACCGACTGGCCTTCAGCGGCCTGCGCGGCAAGGGCCTGCTGCACACCCTGACCGGTGGGCTGCGCCTGCTCAAGGCCTTCTGGGATTCGGCCCGCATCCTGCGCCGCCGCCGCGCCGACGCGGTGCTGGGCATGGGCGGCTATGTCTGCTTTCCCGGTGGGCTGATGGCCTCGCTGCTGGGCAAGCCGCTGGTGCTGGTCAACGCCGACGCGGCGCTGCTGATGAGCAACAAGGCCCTGCTGCCGGTGGCCGACCGGGTGGCCTTCGGCTTCGACGGCCCGGCCGTGGCGAAGATCCGCCAGGCCCACGTCACCGGCAACCCGGTGCGCCGCGAGATCGAGTCCATGCCCGCCCCCGAGGTCCGCTTCGCCGGCCGCGAGGGCCCGCTGCGCCTGCTGGTGGTGGGCGGCAGCCTGGGCGCCAAGGTGCTCAACGAGACCCTGCCCGCCGCGCTGGCCCATCTGCCCGCCGCGCAGCGCCCGGTGGTGACCCACCAGACCGGCATGGCCCACCTGGACGATGTGCGCGGGCGCTACGCCACCCTGGGCGTCGAGGCCGAGGTCCTGCCCTTCATCGAGGACATGGACCGCCGCCTGGCCGCCTGCGACCTGATCGTCTGCCGCGCCGGTGCGATCACCGTGAGCGAGCTGTGCGCCGCGGGCGTCGCCAGCATCCTGGTGCCGCTGGTGGTGTCGACCACCTCGCACCAGCGCGACAACGCCGCCTGGATGGCCGAGCGCGGTGCCGCGCTGCACCTGCCCCAGACCGACCTGAACCCCCAGCGCCTGGCCGACGAACTGGCCGCGCTGAGCCGCGAGCGCCTGCTGGCCATGGCCGGCCAGGCGCGCGCCCTGGCCCGCCCCGGCGCTGCCGCCGCGGTGGCCGACGACATCGAACTCCTCTGCAAGCCATGAAGCACGCCGTCAAGCACATTCATTTCGTGGGCGTGGGCGGGGCCGGCATGAGCGGGATCGCCGAGATCCTGCACAACCTGGGCTACACCGTCTCGGGCTCCGACCAGTCCGACAGCGCGGTCACGCGCCGCCTGGCCGAGCTGGGCATCCGCATCCACATCGGCCACGACGCCGCCCACATCGCCGGCGCCGAGGCCCTGGTCACTTCCACCGCGGTCAAGGCCGACAACCCCGAGGTCATCGCCGCCCGCGCCCGCCGCGTGCCGGTGGTGCCGCGCGCGGTGATGCTGGCCGAGCTGATGCGCCTGAAGCGCGGCATCGCCATCGCCGGCACCCACGGCAAGACCACCACCACCTCGCTGGTCACCAGCGTGCTGGCCGAGGCCGGGGTGGACCCGACCTTCGTCATCGGCGGCAAGCTGAACTCGGCCGGCGCCAACTCGGCGCTGGGCTCGGGCGACTTCATCGTGGTCGAGGCCGACGAGTCGGACGCGTCCTTCCTCAACCTGATGCCCATCCTGTCGGTCGTCACCAACATCGACGCCGACCACATGGACACCTACGGGCACGACTTCGCCCGGCTCAAGGGCGCCTTCGTCGACTTCCTGCACCGCATGCCCTTCTACGGCGCGGCCATCGTCTGCGGCGACGACCCCGGCGTGAAGAGCATCGTGCCGATGGTCTCGCGGCCGGTCGTGACCTACGGCTTCTCCGAGGACGTGCAGGTGCGCGCGGTCAACGTGCAGGCGCTGCCCGGCGGCCAGATGCGCTTCACCTGCCAGCGCCGCAACGGCGTGGTCATGCCCGACCTGGACATCACCCTGAACCTGCCTGGCGAGCACAACGTGCGCAACGCGCTGGCGGCCATCGCGGTGGCCACCGAGCTGGAGCTGCCCGATGCCCCGATCGTCAGCGCGCTGGCCAAGTTCAGCGGCGTGGGCCGGCGCTTCCAGCGCTGGGGCGAGGTGGCGCTGGCCAGCGGCGGCCAGGCTACCCTGATCGACGACTACGGCCACCACCCGGTCGAGATGGCCGCGGTGATCGCCGCGGCCCGCGGCGCGTTCCCGGGGCGCCGCCTGGTGCTGGCCTTCCAGCCGCACCGCTACACCCGCACCCGCGACTGCTTCGAGGACTTCGTCAAGGTCATGGGCCAGTCCGACGCGGTGCTGCTGACCGAGGTCTACGCCGCCGGCGAGTCGCCGATCGTGGCGGCCGACGGCCGCTCGCTGGCCCGCGCGCTGCGGGTGGCCGGCAAGGTCGACCCGGTCTTCGTGGACGAGGTGGCGGCGCTGCCGCAGCAGATCCTGGACTTCTGCCGCGACGGCGACGTGGTGATCGCGATGGGCGCGGGCTCCATCGGTGGCGTGCCGGCCCGCGTGGTCGAGCTGGCGGGGCAGGGCAAGGCATGAGCATGATCGATGTGAAGGCACTGGGCCGCGTGGCCGTGTTGATGGGCGGGACCTCGGCGGAGCGCGAGGTCTCGAAGACGATGTCCGGCCCCGGCGTGCTGGAGGCGCTGCGCTCGCAGGGCGTGGACGCCCACGCCTTCGACCCGGCCGAGCGCGACCTGATCGAGCTCAAGCGCGAGGGCTTCTCGCGCTGCTTCATCGCGCTGCACGGCCGCGGTGGCGAGGACGGCACGGTGCAGGGCGCCCTCGAACTGTTGGGCATTCCCTACACCGGCAGCGGCGTGATGGCCTCGGCGATCGCGATGGACAAGGTCATGACCAAGCGCGTCTGGGTGGCCGAAGGCCTGCCCACGCCGGCCTGGCGCCTGCTGGGCAAGGGCCACCACACCCGGGAAGACACCCGAGTGGTGCCCGACGCCCTGGGCCTGCCCCTGATCGTCAAGCCGGCGCGCGAGGGCTCATCCTTCGGCGTCACGAAGGTCAAGGGGTATTCCGAGGTGATGGAAGCGGTCACTCTCGCGGCACAATACGACGCTGACGTGCTCTGCGAAGAATTCATCACCGGCGACGAAGTGACCTGCCCGGTCCTGGGAGAAGGTGACGCCGCCGTCGCCCTGCCGGTGATCCGCATCGTGGCCCCTGACGGCAACTACGACTTCCAGCACAAGTACGTCTCCAACGACACCACCTACCTCTGCCCGAGCGGCCTGCCCGAGGCCGAGGAGCGCGAGATCCAGCGCCTGGTGGTGCAGGCCTACCGCACGCTGGGCTGCCGGGGCTGGGGCCGCGCCGACCTGATGATCCGCGCCGCTGACCGCAAGCCCTTCCTGCTTGAGATGAACACCTCGCCGGGCATGACCAGCCACTCGCTGGTGCCCAAGTCCGCGGCCCAGGCCGGCATCAGCTACGAGCAGCTGTGCCTGCGCCTGCTGGCCGGCGCCACGCTCGACAGCGTCACCACCCGCGAGGCCTGAGCCCATGAGCGCCGCCGCCCTGCCCGTCGATGTCCGCCTGATGAACGCCACCACCGTGCTGGTGGGCGTGCTGGCGCTCGGCGTGCTGGCCGCGGCCGCCGGGGCCTGGGTGGCGCGGCAGCCGGCCTTCTCGGTGCGCCAGATCCGGCTGGAGGGCGACACCGCCCGCAACAACGCGGCCACCGTGCGCGCCAACGTGATGCCCCGCCTGAGCGGCGACTTCTTCACCCTCAACCTGCAGGCCGCCCGCGAGGCCTTCGAGGCCGTGCCCTGGGTGCGCCATGCGGTGGTCCGCAAGGTCTGGCCCAACCGCCTGGTGGTGCGCCTCGAGGAACACCGCCCCGCCGCCGTCTGGAAGGGCGAAGAGGGCTTTGACCGACTGGTCAACACCCACGGCGAGGTCTTCGAGGCCAACCTGGGCGATGTCGACGAGGGCTCGCTGCCCGAGTTCAGCGGCCCCGAGCACAGCGCCCCCGAGATGCTGGCCATGTACCGCCGCCTGAACACCGCCTTCACGCCGCTGCAGCGCCAGCCGGTGTCGCTGGCCCTGTCGGGTCGCGGCTCCTGGCGCGTCGAGCTCGACGACGGCACCCGGGTCGAGCTGGGCCGCGGCAGCGACGACGAGGTCGCCGCCCGCACCGAACGTTTCGTGCGCACCCTGACCCAGGTGAGCGCCAACCACCCGATCGAATACGCCGACCTGCGGCACGCCGATGGCTATGCGGTGCGCTTCAAGGGCGGCCCGGCGGCACCGGCCCGTGCCGCGGTGATGCATTGAGGACCCCCATGGCCAAGGAATACAAGGATCTCGTCGTCGGCCTGGACATCGGCACCGCCAAGGTGATGGCGGTGGTGGCCGAGGTCGTGGGTGGCGAGCTGCGCGTGGCGGGCCTGGGCGTGGCCAGCTCGCACGGGCTCAAGCGCGGCGTGGTGGTCAACATCGACGCCACGGTGCAAAGCATCCAGCAGGCCCTGAAAGAGGCCGAGATGATGGCCGCCTGCAAGATCGAGCGGGTCTACACCGGCATCACCGGCAGCCACATCCGCGGCCAGAACAGCACCGGCATGGTGATCGTGCGCGACAACCGCGAGGTCACCCCGGTGGATGTCGCCCGCGTGATCGAGACCGCCAAGGCGATCAACATCCCGAACGACCAGCGCCTGCTGCTGGTCGAATCGCAGGAGTTCGTGATCGACGGCCACGAGGTCAAGGAGCCGATCGGCATGAGCGGCAGCCGGCTCGAGGTCAAGGTGCACATCGCCACCGGCGCCCAGAGCGCGGCCGAGAACATCGTCAAGTGCGTGCGCCGCTGCGGCCTCGAGGTCGAGCAGCTGTGCCTGTCGCCCACCGCCGCCGCCGCCGCGGTGCTGACCGAGGACGAGAAGGACCTGGGCGTGGCCGTGGTGGACATCGGCGCCGGCACCACCGACGTCTCCATCTTCACCGGCGGCTCGATCCGCCACACCGCCGTCATCCCCATCGCGGGTGACCTGATCACCAGCGACATCGCGATGGCGCTGCGCACGCCCACCAAGGACGCCGAGGAGATCAAGGTCGAGTACGGCGTGGCCAAGCAGATGCTGGCCGATCCGAACGAGCAGGTCGAGGTGCCCGGTCTGGGCGACCGCGTGCCGCGCATGCTCAGCCGCCAGGCCCTGGCCGGCGTGATCGAGCCGCGCGTCGAGGAAATCTATTCGCTGGTGCACCAGGTGATCCGCGATTCGGGCTACGAGGAGTTGCTGTCCTCGGGCATCGTGATCACCGGCGGCACCGCCGTCATGCCGGGCATGGTCGAGCTGGGCGAGGACATCTTCCTCAAGCCCGTGCGCAAGGGCCTGCCCACCTATTCGGGTCCGCTGTTCGACATGGTGGCCAACCCGCGTTCCGCCACGGTGATGGGTCTTCTCGAGGAAGCCCGCCTGGCGCATGCGCGCGGCCACAAGGCGCAACAGCAGGCCGGCTCGGTCAAGACCATGTTCGGCCGGGCCAAGGACTGGTTCCTGGGAAATTTCTGACCGGCGGGGCCGGCAGCGCACACGAAGACCAAGACGGACGACACACGATCCGCAGGGCACATCAAGTCAACATTCAGGCAACTGCACACTAGACGACGGAGGTTCCACATGGCCATCGAGATGATCGAAGAATTCGACCAGGGCACGCAGATCAAGGTGATCGGCGTGGGCGGCGGCGGCGGCAACGCGGTCGAGCACATGATCGCCCAGGGTGTCCAGGGCGTGGAGTTCATCGTCGCCAACACCGACGCCCAGGCCCTCAACCGCAGCGGCGCGGGCCAGCTGGTCCAGCTGGGCACCACCGGCCTGGGTGCCGGCGCCAAGGCCGAGGTCGGCAAGAGCGCCGCCGAAGAGGCCGAGGGCCGCATCCGCGACGCCATCACCGGCGCGCACATGCTGTTCATCACCGCCGGCATGGGCGGTGGCACCGGCACCGGCGCGGCCCCGGTCATCGCCCGCATCGCCAAGGAAATGGGCATCCTGACCGTCGGCGTTGTCACCAAGCCCTTCGAGTTCGAAGGCCAGCGCCGCGGCAAGCAGGCCGATGCCGGCGTGGCCGAGCTCGAAGCCAACGTCGACAGCCTGATCGTGGTGCTCAACGAGAAGCTGCTCGAGGTCATGGGCGACGACGTCACCCAGGACCAGGCCTTCGCCCACGCCAACGACGTGCTGAAGAACGCGGTGGGCGGCATCTCCGACATCATCCACATCCCGGGCCTGGTGAACGTCGACTTCGAAGACGTCAAGACCGTGATGAGCGAGCCCGGCAAGGCCATGATGGGCACCGCCATGGCCGGTGGCCCGGACCGTGCCACCAAGGCCGCCGAGGCCGCCGTGGCCTGCCCGCTGCTCGAGGGCATCGACCTGTCCGGCGCCCGTGGCGTGCTGGTGCTGATCGCCGCCGCGCGCTCGACCTTCAAGCTCTCCGAGAGCAAGAACGCCATGAACACCATCCGCCGCTACGCCGCGGATGACGCCCACGTGATCTACGGCACCGCCTACGACGACAGCCTGGGCGACCAGCTGCGCGTCACCGTGATCGCCACCGGCCTGTCCTCGTCCAAGCGCGCCGCCGCCCCGCTGCACGTGGTGCAAAGCCAGGCCCAGGCCCAGGCCCAGGCCATCGCCCAGCCGATGCTGCGCACCGGCACCGACAACCTGCCGGTGCTGAGCAGCCCGGTGGGCGCCACCGCCGCCCCGGCCATGGGCATGGCCACCGCCGACTTCCAGGGCATGAACACGCCCAGCGTCTGGCGCACCGGCCGCACCCAGGCCGCGGCCAAGGTCGAGGCCCTGTCGAGCAACGGCATGGACGAGATCGAGATCCCGGCCTTCCTGCGCAAGCAGGCCGACTGAGCCGATCCAGAGCCTGTTGCCTGAACCTTCAAAGGGCGCCGCTGGCGCCCCTTTTTTTGTGCGGTCCGCCCCAAGGGCTGGAGGGCCGGCGTGCTCGCCGGCGGCTCAGGTGCCGGGGGCCTTGAAGCCCTGGCGGGCATGGGGTGGTTTAACCGGGGTGGCCGCGGGCGCCTGGCGCGGCCGCGCCGGCGAGCCTGTGGACAGGTAGAGCGTGGGCCGGTCGCGGCGGACGAACCAGGGCCTCTGGCGATCACCGCCGCCGGTGACGGCCTCCGGCGAGCCGGCTTGCAAGTGGTCCCCCCGACAGGAATCGAACCTGTATCTGGCGCTTAGGAGGCGCCCGTTCTATCCGTTGAACTACGGGGAGAGACCGGCGCGGATTCTCGCACGGGGCGCCGCGGCGCTCAGGGCCAGCGCCAGCTCCAGATCAGGTCCACCGCGTTGTCCTCGCCGGACTGTGCGCGCAGCGTGAAACGCTGGGCGATGCGGTAGATCAGCTGCCAGGTGCCGGTGGTGGCGTTGACCCCGCGTTCATAGCCCACATACCAGTGGCGCGAGAGCTGGCGGCCCAGCGAGACCACGGTCTGGCGCACGTCGTTGGTGTCGGTGGTCTGGCGCAGCGAGAAGTCGGTGATGCCCAGCTTGCCCATGAAGGCGTCGGTGGGGGCCTCGCCCTCGCCGGCCAGCAGGGCCACGGCGGCGCGCTGCAGCAAGGCGGTGTCGGCTTCGCCCAGGCCGCTGGGCTCGCGGCCCAGCATCAGCCAGCTGAGCTTGTAGGCCTCGCTCATCTCGGGCTCGCTGGCCAGGCGCACGCGCGGGTTGAGGGCGCTGCCGCTGACGGCCACGCCCACCTTGACGTCCAGGTTGGGCCGCACCGCGAAGATGTCCAGCCGCGGGTCGTCCAGCGGGCCGGTGAAGACCAGCTCGCCGCGCTCGATCTCGAGGTTCTGGCCGTAGGCGCGGTAGGTGCCGTCGCGGGCGCGCACCTGGCCCTGCACCGCGAAGCGGCCGTTGGCCACGCTGGCCAGCAGCTCGCCCTGCAGCAGGGTGTCCAGGCCGCGACCCCGCACACGCAGCTTCTGGCCCAGGTCCAGCCGGGTCTTGAGCAGCATCGGGCGGGCCGGCGCTCGGGCCGCGGGGGTGTCGGCACCGGCGGTGCCGGCAAAGCTGATGTCGTCGTCCAGGGTGGGAGCGTCACCGCGGCCCAGGTCGATCAGGCCTTCATCGACCTTGACCTGGCCATCCAGCAGCCAGCGGGCCTGGCTGAAGTTCAGCGTGGCCTGGCCGCTGGTGACCAGGCGGCGGTCGACCCGGTTGAGCACCTGGAAGCGCTCGGCGCGGGCCTCGAAGCGCATCTCGGGCACCTCGTCCAGGGTGGCGCTGCCGCTGAGCTCGACCCGGCCCTCGCCGCCGCGGAAGGCCAGCTGCTCGATGCGCGCGGTCTGGCCGTCCAGGGCCATCTCGACCCGGCCTTCGCTCAGGTGCACGCCCAGCAGCGCGTGGCTCAGCGCCAGCTGCTCGCCGCTGAGGCGGCCGGTGAGCTGCGGCGCGCCGAAGCGCCCGCCCAGCGCGGCGCTGCTGCGCAGCGTGCCGCCCAGGCGCCAGCCCGGCGGCACCCAGGCGCCCCAGGCGGCCAGGTTGGCCACGCGCAGCTGGAACACGCCGTCCAGCGGCGCCTGGGCCTCGGGCCAGAGCCGCTCGGCGCCGGTGCGCAGCGTGGCCACGCCGGACATCTCGCCCAGGCGGGCGCCGGCCAGGGCATGGGTGAAGTGCCAGGTGCCGCCGTGGGCGGCCAGGGCCAGGCGCAGGTCGCTCAGGCCCAGGGCCTGGGCGCGGCTGGTCGGGTCGCGCACGTTGTCGACCACGCTCAGGTCGCCCTCCAGGCGCTCGAAGACGATGTCGGCGTCCAGCCGCGGGCTGGCATGCAGCGAGACCGAGCCACCCAGGCGCAGGTCACCGCGCCAGCCCAGTTCGGGCTGCAGCCGGTCCAGCAGCGGCGCGGCGCGGAAAGGGTCCAGCGTGGCCTGCAGGTCGGCCAGCGGCCGCTCGCCGGCGCTGGGCCAGCGCAGCCGGGCCTGGGTCCAGCGCAGCCGGGTCTCGGGCAGCTGCAGCTGGTTGGGGGCCAGCTCGAAGGCGCGGGGCCGGCCCTGCGGGTCGAGCGAGAGCGACAGCTCCAGCGCCTGGGCCGAGAGCCACTGGCCCGTGCCCTGCGAGGGCCCCAGGGCCAGCTGGCCGATGCGGGCCTGCCAGCGGGTGCCGCCGCCCTCGGGAACCCAGCGGCCCTCGCCCTCCAGTGACAGGCGGCTGCCCTGTCCGCCGCTGGTGCCCAGGGCCAGTTCCAGGCCAGGGCCCGGTCGCGACGGGCTGTCGGCCCGCAGGCTCCAGCGGTGGCTGGCCAGGGTGCCGCTCAGGTCGGCCTGGGCCTGGTCCAGCCGCCCGCCGGCCAGCCGCAGGCCCTGGGCCTGCAGCCGCGCCGACAGCGGTGCATCGGGCTGCTGGCTGGCCTGCCAGCTGGCCTGGGCCTGCGCCAGCTGGCCGCCCGGCCAGACCAGCGCGTCGGCCTGGGCCTGGCCCTGGGTCTGCCAGTGGCCCAGGGGACCGCGCTCCAGGCTCAGGTCGGCGTGCAGGCGGCCGGCGCTGGGGGCCAGGGCGGGGTCGACCAGGCGCAACAGGGGCGCCAGCGCCGCCAGCGCGGGGGCCTCGAGCTCGACGCGCCCGCGCGGTGTGCCGTCGGCCGGCGACTGGCCTTGCAGTTGAAGGCGGTTGCCGGCCGCCTCCAGCCGGGCCTCCAGCTGCAGGCGAGGGTCGTGCTTCAGGTGGAGCGCGCCGCCCAGGGGCACGCCGGCCAGGGTGCTGGGGGCGAGCTGTAGCGAGCCCTCGCCCTGCCAGTCGGTGAGCGGCGCGCCGTGGCGCCCGCGACCGTCCAGGGCCAGGGTGGCGTTGAGGGCGTGGGGACCCTGGCGCCAGGGGCTGTCGGCCGCGCCTGTCCACCACTGGGTGGGGTCGAACCGTTCCAGCCCACCCTGCAGGTGCAGGGCCCATTGGCCGCCGGTGGACTCCAGCGTGCCCTGCAGCCGGGCGACGGCCTGGCCGGCGCGGGCCTCGGCGCGCTCCAGGCGCCACTGGTGGGCGCCGCCCTCGGCCTGCAGCCTCAGCGCCACCGCGGGGCCGCCAGCCGTGCCCAGGCGCTGGCCTTGCCAGTCGGTCTGCAGCTGGCCGGCCAGGCGCTCGGGGTTCCAGTCGGCGGCCCGTCCTTGTTGCAGGGCCCCGGGGCTGGGCAAGCCCTGCAGCGAGACGGTGGCGGGACCGTCCACGCGCCAGGGGGCCAGCCGCCGGTCCAGCGCCGGGGTCTGCAGGCCGCGCAGGCGCAGCTCGGCCTGCAGCGAATCGCCTTCCCAGCGGGCTTGACCCTCGATCTGGCCGGTGGCACCGGGCAGGGTCAGCTGCCACCGCGACAGCTCGATCCGGTCCCAGGCATGGCCGTCGGCGCTGGGCGTGGCGCTGGCCTGGGTCGTCAGGCCGGCCAGCGGCAGCAGCCCCTGGTCCCAGGGACCGGCAGCGGGGTTGTCCAGGCGCAGGGCCAGGGCCAGCGGGCCCCGGCCGTCGCGCGGGGCCAGGCGGGCCTCGCCGTCCAGGCGCGTGCGGGGCCAGCCCGGCACCAGGCGCGACAGGTCCAGCGCGGAGGTGTTCAGCTGCGCCGCCCCCACCGGCCATGGCGACCAGGGGTGGACGCGGGCCTGGGCGTCCAGGCGGGCGGCCTCGGCTGCGCCGGTGGGGCCGCCCTCCAGTCGGGCCTGGAGGTCCAGCGCGGTCAGCGGGCCCTGGGCCTGCAGCCGGGCTTGCCATGGCTGGGCGCCTTCGGCCTGCAGCGACACGCTGGCCGACAGGGTGAGCGGAGCGTGGGCCTGCAGCCGGGCCTGGCCCTGCAGCCGCAGGTGGGCCCAGGCGGCCTGCCAGGCGTCCAGCGCGTGGGCCTCGGGGCTGGCGCTCAGGCCTTGCAGCCGCAGCTGGCGAAGCGGGTCGGCCGTGCCGACGTGCAGGCGGTCCAGGGTGGCCTCGTCCACCCGCAGCGACAGCGGCCAGGACAGCTCGGTCGGGGCGGGCGAGGGGGCCGAGCCGGGCGTGGCCTGCCAGTGCGCCACGCCGGCCCGCAGCGCGTGCAGCCGCAGGCCCAGCCAGGCGCCGGACTCGGGCCGCCAGGACAGGCTCAGGCCCTCGAGTTCGAGGTGGGACAGCCGCAGCTCGCCAGCACTGCCGCGCCAGACCAGGTCCTCCAGGCGCAGCGTGGCGTCGGCTGCGCGGCCCTGCACCGCGCCCACCTGCAGGCCGGGCAGCTGGCGCACGGCCCAGGCGGTGCCGGCCTCGGTGCCCCACAGCAGGGCCCCGCCACCGGCCAGGGCGGCCAGGCCCAGCAGCGCGGCGGCGGCAGCACGGCCACGGCGGCGCCGAGGGGGGGGCGGCGCGGTCGGCGAGGGCGGTGACGGGTCGGGCGCGCTCATGGACTCAAAAGGCGATGCCCACGCTCAGGTGCAGGCGCCAGGCGCGGGTCTCGTTGCCCCAGGCCGCGTCCACCTTGAGCGGGCCGACCGGGCTGCGCCAGCGCAGGCCCAGGCCGTAGCCCATCGCGGGGCGGAAGTCCTGCCAGGTCTCGGCGGCCCGACCGCCATCGACGAAGCCGGCCCACCAGACCGAGGGCAGGCTGGCCGAGACCGGCCGGGCCAGCTCGACGCTGGCGGTGGCCAGCACGCGGCCGCCGGTCAGGCTGCCGTCGGCACGGGTCGGGGCCAGCGAGCGGTAGGCGTAGCCCCGCACCGAGTCGTCGCCGCCGGCGCGGAAGCGTTGTGAATCAGGGGCCTGCACATCATGGTCCATCACCACCTGGCCCAGCTCCAGCCGGGCCTCGCCGTACCAGGAGGCCCCCAGCGGCCAGTAGCCGGTGACCCGGCCCCGCACCCGGCCGAAGGGGCCGCGGCGGTGGCCGTCACCGCTGGCCAGGCCGGCGCCCAGCTCGAGCTGGGCGGTGTAGCCCCGGGTGGGCAGCAAGGCGTTGTCCAGCCGGCGCAGACCCTGGTCCAGGTGGAACGAGAGGGCGCGCAGGTTCTCGCAGTCGCTGCTGTCGGGGCACTCGCGGGCGCGCTCGGCCTCGAGGTAGGCGAAGCGTTCCATGCCGCCGCCATCGGTCGATCGGCCCAGGCGCAGGCGCTGCGAGAGCACGGTGTCGGTGCTGCCGATCTCGTGGTCCAGGGTGCCGCCCAGGCTCCAGCGGCGGTAGCTGTGGTCGGGGTGGGTGGACAGCTCGCCGTCCCAGCTCTGCTCGGCACGGCCCCACAGCAGCTTGTTGCGCAGCGACAGCGGCTGGTCCAGCAGGCGGCGTTGCACATGCTCCAGCGTGACCCGGGGACCGGTGTTGGCGCTGTAGCCCACGGCCACCGTGGCGGCCTGGCGCGGGGCCTCGCGCAGCTGCACCTGAACCCGGGCGGAGGCGGCCCGCGCCGGGTCCGGGTCGAGGCTGACGCTGACGCCCTCGAACAGGCCGGTCTTCTGCAGCCGGTCCTGGTAGTCCAGCAGCCGGGCCTCGGTCAGGGCCTCGCCCTGGGCGAAGGGGGCCAGGGCCCGCACCTTCGCGGCTTCGTGGTGGACCAGGCCTTCGATCGCGACCTCGCCGGCGCGGAACAGCGGGCCGCTGTCGGCGACGACGAACAGGCGCACGCCGGTGCGGGCGGGGTCGACCTCGGCCCCGGTGCCGGCCCAGGCCGCGGTGGCGTAGCCGGCGGCGCGCAGCCGCGCCACCACCGCGCTCTTGGCATCGGACCAGGCCGCCTGGCTGAAGCGCTCCCCCGGCTTCACGGGCCACTGGGCCAGCAGCGCCTCGCGCAGTGGACGGGCCTCGCGGTCGGCGGCCTCGGCGAGGTCGGCCAGCTCGCCCTGGAACTCGAAGGTCAGTCGCCCGACCCTGGCCGGTTCGCCCGGCTCGACGCTGACCGTGACCACCGGCGGGGTGCCGTCCTCGCGTGTGACCAGGGCCTCGGCGTGGAACAGGCCCAGCGGCTCGGCCAGCGAGCGCACCTGCGCCGGCGTGGCCGCGACCAGCCGCGACCACTCGGTGGCGCCCAGGGTGGCGGCCTCGGGCAGGGCGATGGCGCGGGCCAGGTCCAGGTGGCGTTCGAGCACGGCGCGCAGCGCGTCGGGGGCGACGATGCGCAGCCGGGGCACGCGCCGCTCGGCTCCGGGCTCGGGTAGCGGCGGGTCGGCGGCGGGCGCGATGGTCGGGGCCGAGGCGTCGGGGAGGGCCGCGTCCTGGGCCGTGGCCAGCCCGGGCGCCGCCAGCAGCAGCGACAGGGTCAGGGCCCGCCAGCGGGCCGGCGGGCGGATCACTTGCTCAGCAGGCGCATCGCGCCCTCCAGGCCCTGCAGGGTCAGCGGGAACATGCGCTGGCTCGTCAGCTGCTGGACGATGGCGATGCTCTGCCGGTACTGCCAGACACCCTGGGGTTCGGGGTTGATCCAAGCGAACTTGGGGAAGGCGTGGGTCAGCCGCTGCAGCCACTCGGCGCCGGGCTCCTCGTTGTGGTACTCCACGCTGCCGCCGGGCTGCAGGATCTCGTAGGGGCTCATCGTGGCGTCGCCCACGAAGATCAGGCGCCAGTCCTTGTTGTACTTGCGGATGATGTCCCAGGTCGCGGTCTTCTCGGTGTAGCGGCGGCGGTTGTTCTTCCACATGAAGTCGTAGACGCAGTTGTGGAAGTAGAAGAACTCGAGGTGCTTGAACTCGCTGCTGGCGGCCGAGAAGAGCTCCTCGACGCGGTGGATGTGCTCGTCCATCGTGCCGCCGACGTCCATCAGCAGCAGCACCTTCACCTTGTTGTGGCGCTCGGGCACCATCTTGATGTCGAGCAGGCCGGCGTTGGCGGCGGTGGAGTGGATGGTGTCGTCCAGGTCCAGTTCCAGCTCCGAGCCCTCGCGGGCGAAGCGGCGCAGCCGGCGCAGCGCGACCTTGATGTTGCGCGTGCCCAGCTCCTTGGTGTCGTCGTAGTCGGCGTAGGCGCGCTGGTCCCAGACCTTGACCGCGCTGCGGTTCTTGCCCGGGCCCCCGATGCGGATGCCCTGCGGGTTGTAGCCGCCGTGCCCGAACGGGCTGGTGCCGCCGGTGCCGATCCACTTGTTGCCGCCCTCGTGGCGCTCCTTCTGCTCCTCGAGGCGCTTCTTCAGCGTCTCCATCAGCTCGTCCCAGCCCATCTTCTCGATGGCGGCCTTTTCCTCGGGGCTGAGCTCCTTCTCGAGCAGCTTCTGCAGCCACTCCAGCGGGATCTCCTTGCCGAAGTCGGTCAGCATCTCCACGCCCTTGAAGTAGGCGCCGAAGGCCCGGTCGAACTTGTCGAAGTGGGCCTCGTCCTTGACCAGGGTGAGCCGGGACAGGAAGTAGAAGTCGTCGACCGAGGGGCCGATCACGCCGGCCTTCAGGGCCTCGAGCAGGGTGAGGTACTCCTTCACCGAAACCGGCAGCTTGGCGGCGCGCAGCGTGTAGAAGAAGTCGATCAGCATGGCGGTCGGCGCGGGGTTCAGGCCAGGACGTCCCATTGTGGCCGATCGAGGCGGTGACCGCCGAACGGCCGGTGCTCCGTGCGGATAATCGCCCGAAGACGGCGGCCCCGGCGGGGCCTGCCCCCACACCGCCCATGACGCTTGCCGACACCCTGCTCCTGCTGCTGACCCTGCAGTACGCGTTCTTCGCCGCCGCCTGGCTGGCGGGGGTCACCGTGCTGTCGATCCCGCGCGCGGCCGGGCTGCACTGGATGGCCCATTGCCTGCTGGGGGCGTTGGCGGCCGGCCTGTTCCTGAGCGCCGAGGCCTGGCCCCTGTCGCTGTCATTGCCGCTGCGCAACCTCAGCCTGCTGCTGGCGGTGATGGTGCTGCGCCGGGGCACGGCGCGCTTCGCCAGCCGCGACCCGCACGACCTGGAGCAGGGCCTGGTGTTCGCCGTGGCCGTGGCGGCGCTGGCCCTCGTCGGGACCGATGACGGCGGCTTTCGCATGCTGGCGCTGACCCTCTCGGCGGCGCTGGGCTGGGTGGTGCTGCGCGCCGGCCTGGAGCAGGTCCAGGCGGTGGGGAGCGAGTTCTCGCGGCGCGCTGGCTGGCTGCTGGGCCTGCCGCTGGTGGCCCTGGGACTGGCCTTCCTGGTGCGTGCCGCCTGGGCCCTGGTGGCCCTGCCCGAGCCCGAGCGCCTGTACGTGAAGGAGCCGGTGCCTCAGGCCACGGTCCTGTTGGGCGTGTTGCTGGTGGGCTCGACGCTGCAGCAGCTCTCGCTGTTCTACCTGGTGCTGCTGCGCCTGGTGCGCCGGCTGCGACGCCTCAACCGCGAGGACCCGCTGACCCGCCTGCCCAACCGCGGGGCCTGGGAGCAGGCCCTGCAGGCCGAGCGCCTGCAGCTGCGCCGCCAGGCCCGGCCCACCGCGCTGCTGGTGCTGGACGTGGACCAGCTGGGGACGCTCAACGCGCGACATGGACCGACGCACGGTGACCGGGCGCTGTTCGAGGTCGCCCGCCGCCTGGAGCTGACCGCCCGCGCCACCGACCTCGTGGCGCGGCTGGGTGGCGGGTGCTTCGGCGTGCTGTTGCCCGACACCGACGAAGCGGGTGCCCTCGAGGCCGCCGAGCGCCAGCGCCTGGCGGTGGCGGGGCTGAACCTGATGGGCCGGGACGCGCGGCTGACCTTGACGGTCTCGGTGGGGGTGGCGGTGCTGCCGGTCAGCACCCAGGCCCCGGCCTTGCTGGCCGGGCTGCAGGCCTCGGCGATGGCCGCGCTGCGCCGGGCCAAGGGTCTGGGTGGCAACCAGGTCGCCCAGGGCGGACCGCCCACCACGGCCTGAGCCGCCCTGGCCGAAGCGCGACGCTCAGCGCCGCCGCGGGGCCGGGCTGCGGTCGTGGCGGTCCAGCCAGGCCAGGAACTCCTGGTGCCATTGGCGGCTGTTGCGGGGCTTGAGGATCCAGTGGTTCTCGTCCGGGAACCACAGCATCCGGGCCGGCACGCCACGCGCCTTCAGGGTGTTGTAGTAAGCGAAGCCCTGGGCATCGGGCACGCGGTAGTCCAGCGCACCGTGCACCACCAGGGTCGGCGTGGAGAAGCCGGCGGCGAACGCCGACGGGCTTTGCGAGGCGATCTTGCCCGGGTCGGCCCAGTAGTCGGCGCCCAGTTCCTCGGCCATCCAGGGCCAGCAGTCGTCGGCGTACATCGCGGCCCAGTCGTAGCAGCCGGCGTGGCAGACGTAGGCGGCGTAGCGGCCCGGCGCGCAGTGGCCGTTCATCCAGGCCACCAGGTAGCCGCCGTAGCTGCCGCCGCTGGCGAAGACGCGGCGGCGGTCGACCCAGCGCTTGGCCAGCAGCCAGTCGGTGGCGGCCTCGATGTCCTGCAGCTCCAGCTCGCCCCAGCGGTGGGTGATCGAGTCCTTGAAGGCCTGGCCGAAGCTGGTGGAGCCGTGGTAGTTGACGCTGGCCACCACATAGCCCTGGGCGGCGAAGACCTTGCAGTTCCAGCGCCAGTGCCAGTTGTCGCCCGGCGCGGTGTGGGGCCCGCCGTGCAGGGTGTGCAGCACCGGGTGCTTCTTCTTGGGGTCGAAGCCCGGCGGGTAGTGCAGCCACAGCTGCACCCGGTCGCCCTGGGCGCCCTCGATCCACACCTCCTCGGTGCGGCCCAGGTCGAAACGGGCCAGCAGGCGGTCGTTCAGGTGTTCCAGGCGCCGCGGGGCCTCGCCGGCCACATGGGCCTGCAGGCGGGCCGGATGGTCGGCGGTGTCGGTCAGCGTGACCAGGGTGCCCGCGGCCTTGTCGAAGGCCTGCACCCAGCCGCCCTCGACCAGCACCTCGGCGCGGCGGTCGGGCAGGTCGAAGCGCCAGAGGTGCTGGCGGCCGCGCTGCTCGGCGGTGAACAGCAGGGCCTGGCCGTCGTCCTCCCAGTGCAGCGGGGCATGCACCTCGTGGTCCCAGGTGTCGCTGACGACCTCCCAGCCCTCGCCGCGGCGCCACAGGCCCAGCTGCTGCGGCATGGTGTGCTTGCGGCCGCGGTGGCAGGCCTGGAACGCGATCGCCTCGCCGTCGGGGGCGTAGGCCGGGCTGGTCAGGGCCCAGCCCCCGGCCCGCGCCAGCTCGCTGAACTGGCGCCCGCGCAGGCGCAGCTCGACCAGGGCCGGGCAGCTGTCGGTGCGGCGCGCCGGGTCGGGGTCCCAGGAGAAGACGATGCGTTGGCCGTCGGGCGAGATGTCGAAGCAGGAGGCGTCGGGCTCGAAGCGCTTGAGCTCGTAGGGCGTGCCCTCGAACAGGTCGGTGGTGCGGCCGCTGTCCAGGTCCAGCACCAGCAGGTGGGGCGAGCGCTCGGCCGGGACCATGTGGTCCCAGTAGCGCACGATGTCGTCGTCGCTGGCCACGCCGGTCTCCAGGCGCTCGGCGGCGGCGCGGTGGGCGCGGGCCTGGGCGGTGGCGCCCTTCAGGCCGGGGCGGACCCAGGACACGAAGGCGATGCGCCGGCCATCGGGGAACCACTTGAAATCGCCCACCCCGGTGGCCACCGGGCCCACGCGCCGGGCCTCGCCGCCATCGGGCGGGATGACGTAGAACTGCGGCTCGGTGTCCTTCTCGCCCTCCTGCTCGCGCCGGGCCCCGAAGCCCACCAGGTCGCCCTGGGGCGAGAAGCGCGGCGAGCCGTCCTTCTCGCCGCAGCGGGTGAGTTCGCGCGGGCGGCCGCCCAGGGTGGAGAACAGCCACAGCGCGCTGCGGCTGCGGTTGGCCTCCAGGTCGGGGTGGGTGACGCTGGCGACGGCCTGCGCGCCGTCGGGCGACAGGCTGGGGGCCCCCAGGCGCGCCAGGCGCCAGAGATCGTCGATCGTGAACGGCGGGCGGCGCGGCATCGGGGACCTCCTGGTCAGCGCGGCTTGCTCAGCTGGTGGTCCAGGTGCTGGCGCACCGTGGGCCACTCGGCGGCGATGATGCTGTAGACGGCGGTGTCGCGCAGGCTGCCGTCGGCGCTGCGCTGGTGGGAACGCAGGATGCCGTCGAGCTGGGCGCCCAGGCGCTCGATCGCGCGGCGGCTCTGCTGGTTGAAGCGGTGGGTGCGGAACTCCACCGCGATGCAGTCCAGGGTGTCGAAGGCGTGGGCCAGCAACAGGCGCTTGGCCTCGGTGTTGAGTGGCGAGCGCTGGACCCGGGCGGCGTACCAGGTGCTGCCGATCTCGACCCGGCGGTGCACCCGGTCGATGTTCATGTAGGTGGTCATGCCCACCGGCGTGCCCTCGGCGTCCAGCACGGCAAAGGGCAGCATGCTGCCCGCGGCGTGCAGGCCCAGGCGGCGCTGGATCTCGGCGGTCATGCCTTCGGGGCGGGGCACGGCGGTGTACCAGAGGTTCCAGAGCTCGCCGTCGCGCACGGCCTCGGACAGGGCCGGGGCGTGTTCGGGCGCCAGAGGCACCAGCTGCACATGGGCTCCGCGCAGGCTCAGGGGCTGCAGCAGCGGGTCTTGTTCAGGGGTCATGGGGGTCATTCGGGGCGGCGGGCGGCGCGGGCGCGGCGCCAGCGGCGGGCGCCGTGCAGGCCCAGGCCGCCGCCCAGCCCCACCAGCACGATGGCCGCGAGGCTGCCGGGGCCGTAGCCCTCGGCGAACAGGTCCAGGCCCAGCAGCCGGGTGATCCAGTAGGCGCCCAGGGCGCCGCCCAGGAACCCGATGGCGTCCGACAGGCCTTCGAGCAAGGCGTCCTGCATCGGAGCCCTCCTCAGCGGTTGCGCGACTGCATGAAGACCAGCTTCTCGAACAGGGTCACGTCCTGCTCGTTCTTCAGCAGCGCGCCCACCAGGGGCGGCAGGGTGACCTTGTCGTCGCCGCTGCGCAGCACCTCGGGCGGGATGTCCTCGGCCACCAGCAGCTTGAGCCAGTCGACCAGCTCGGAGGTGCTGGGCTTCTTCTTGAGGCCCGGCAGGTTGCGCACGTCGTAGAAGCTCTTGAGCGCGGCGGCCAGCAGCTCCTGCTTGAGGCCGGGGAAGTGCACGTCCACGATCTTGCGCATCGTGTCGGCCTCGGGGAACTTGATGTAGTGGAAGAAGCAGCGGCGCAGGAAGGCGTCGGGCAGCTCCTTCTCGTTGTTCGAGGTGATGAACACCAGCGGCCGGTGCTTGGCCCGGATGGTCTGGCGCGTCTCGTAGCAGTGGAACTCCATGCGGTCGAGTTCGCGCAGCAGGTCGTTCGGGAACTCGATGTCGGCCTTGTCGATCTCGTCGATCAGCAGCGCGACCGGGGTCTCGGACTCGAAGGCCTGCCAGAGCGTGCCCTTGACGATGTAGTTGCGGATGTCCTTGACCTTGTCCGAGCTGTCGGCGTCGGCCATCTGGCTGTCGCGCAGTCGGCTGACCGCGTCGTACTCGTACAGGCCCTGGTGGGCCTTGGTGGTGCTCTTGATGTGCCACTCCAGCAGCGGCAGGCCCAGCGCGCGCGAGGCCTCCTCGGCCAGCATGGTCTTGCCGGTGCCGGGCTCGCCCTTGACCAGCAGCGGCCGCTTCAGCGTGATCGCGGCATTGACCGCCAGCATCAGGTCGTCGGTGGCGACGTAGTTCTCGGTGCCTTGGAATTTCATCGGGCGAAACAACGGCTGCAGCCCGTGGCGCCACGGGCCGGGGTGGGGGGATCGGGCCAGTATAAGGCGGGGGTCCGGCCCTGTCGCGGTCGTGGCCGGGCGCCGATGGCAAGCCTTGAAAGCGCCCCGGTTGCCGGCGGTTATCCGCGCTTCAAGGCGGCGCCGGGGTGGCATATTGGGCCTCGGAACACCCGCCCACCATGCTCAAGAAAATCCCGGTCACCCAGGTCCGCCTGGGCATGCACCTGCATGCCCTGGAAGGGGCTTGGATCGACCATCCCTTCTGGAAGACGCGCTTCGTGCTGCGCGACCCCGCCGACCTGCTCAAGCTGCAGCAAAGCTCGATCCAGGAGGTCTGGATCGACCCCGGCAAGGGCCTGGACGTGGCCAGCGGCGACGCGCCCGGCCTGCCCACCCCGCCGCGGGCGCCCGCGCCGGTGGCCGCGGCGGCCTCGCCCCGGGTGCCGCCGACCGCGGTCGACGCACCGGCCGCCGCGCCCGTGGCCCCGCCGCCGCCCAGCCGCAGCCTGCGCGAGGAACTGGGCCAGGCGGCCGCGCTGTACCGCCAGAGCCAGGTCCAGGTCACCGCGCTCTTCAACGAGGCCCGCCTGGGCAAGGCGGTCGACGCCGAGCAATGCCTGCCCCTGGTCGAGGAGATCTCCAACTCGGTGTTCCGCAACCCCGGCGCGCTGGTCAGCCTGGCGCGCCTGAAGACCGCCGACGACTACACCTACATGCACTCGGTGGCGGTGTGCGCCCTGATGGTGGCGCTGGGCCGCGAGCTGGGCCTGTCCGAGGCCGAGTGCCGCGACGCCGGCTTTGCCGGCCTGCTGCACGACATGGGCAAGGCGGCGATGCCGCTGGAGGTGCTGAACAAGCCCGGCAAGCTGACCGACGAGGAGTTCACGGTCATGAAGTCCCACCCCGAGCGGGGCTGGGAGATGCTGTCCGAGACCGGCCATGTCAGCGAGGGGGTGCTCGACGTCTGCCTGCACCACCACGAGAAGATGGATGGCAGCGGCTACCCGCACCGGCTGCCGGCCGAGCGCATCAGCCGGCTGGCCCGCATGGGTGCGGTCTGCGACGTCTACGACGCGATCACCTCCAACCGGCCCTACAAGGCCGGCTGGGACCCGGCCGAGTCCATCGCCAAGATGGCCTCGTGGAAAGGACACTTCGACCCTGCGGTGTTCCAGGGTTTCGTCAAGAGCCTGGGCATCTACCCGGTGGGCTCGCTGGTGCGCCTGAAGTCCGGCAAGCTGGCGGTGGTGGTCGAGCAGAACCCGGGCGCCCTGACCACGCCGGTGGTCAAGGTCTTCTTCTCCACCAAGTCGCAGATGCCGATGGCGCCTCAGGTGCTGGACCTGGCGGGGTCGTCCGACCGGATCGAGGCCCGCGAGAACCCCGCCACCTGGGGCTTCAAGCACCTGGACGAGCTGTGGGCGGGGGATGCGGTGCGGCGCTGAGGCGCGGCCTTTGCGGCGCCATGCGAAAGGCCCCGTCCAGCGGGGCCTTCGTGCATCTGGAGGGGGTGACCGGGCTCAGACCTGCATGTTCATCACGTCGGTGTAGGCCTGCACCAGGCGGCTGCGCACCGACAGCACGGCCTGGAAACCCACCTGGGACTTCTGCATCGCCACCATGGTCTGCTCCAGGCTGACCGTGGGGTTGTCCAGCTGCAGCTCGCGCTGCAGGCGTCCGCTCTCGTTCTGCGCGTCGCTGACCTGGCGCAGGGCCTGGCTCATGGCGTTGGCGAAGCTGGGCTTGTCCACCGCCTGCGGTGCCGCCACCGCCCGGGTGCGGGCCAGCGGCGTGCCGTCCGGCGCCATGCCGGCCTTGGCCACCGCCTGGTTGAAGTCGAAGGGTTTGAGTTTCAGGTCCATGGGAGATCACCTCCAGCTGGAGACGACATGGGCCGCACTGTAGGAGCCGGCCCGGCGTGACATAGGACGGAGATGCCGGGACTTTGACCGGCTTCTTCCGCCATGGCCGGGGGGGGCTTGGCTCAAGAATTCCGTCAAAGGACCGATGGGTCCCGCCCCAACGCCCGCCCGAGATGGAACAAGCCCTCGCCGCCCCTGCCGCCCTGGAACCCGCCGATGCCCCGCCCCAGGGCTTTGCCGCGCGCCTGGCCGCGCTGCCCATGGCCACCAAGGTCAAGCTGGGCATCGGCCTGGCCGGGCTGGGGGCGGTGGTGGTCGCGATGGCCCTGTGGGCCGGCCGTGACGACTGGAAGGTGCTGTACGCCAACCTGCCCGACAAGGAGGCCGGCGCGATCATCGCGCAGCTCTCCCAGATGAACGTGCCCTACAAGCCGCTGGAGGGCGGCACGGCCATCATGGTCCCGGCCGACCGGGTCTACGACCTGAAGATGAAGCTCGCCGCCGCCGGCCTGCCCAAGGCCGCCGTGGCCGGCAACGAGCTGCTGGACAACGCCCGCTTCGGCCAGACCGATCGCCAGGAGCGCATGAACATGCAGCGCGCCCTGGAAGGCGAGCTGGTGCGCACCATCACCCGGCTGGACGGCGTGCAGGAGGCCCGCGTCCACCTGGCGCTGCCCAACCAGAACGGCTTCTTCCGCGAGCAGCAGAAGCCCAGCGCCAGCGTGGTGCTGACCCTGCACCCCGGCCGTTCACTGGACCGCCAGCAGGCCGCCGCCATCGTCCACCTGGTGTCCTCCAGCGTGCCCGAGCTCAACGCCAAGGCGGTCAGCCTGCTCGACCAGAGCGGCACCCTGCTGGCCGGCGGCGATGAGGGCCAGCACAAGAACCTCAACGAGCAGGAACTGAAGTACCAGCGCGAGGTCGAGGCCACCTACCTGCGCCGCGTGCAGGAGATCCTGGAGCCGGTGCTGGGCAAGGACAACCTGCGCGCCACCGTCACCGCCGAGATCGATTTCACCCAGACCGAGGCCACCTCCGAGCAGTACCGCCCCAACCAGGGCGACCAGCCCGCCGCGGTGCGCAGCCAGCAGACCCTGGAGTCCAACCTGCCCGGCAGCCCGGTGCCCACCGGCGTGCCCGGCGCCGCCACCAACCAGCCGCCCACGCCGGCCACTGCCCCGGTCAACGGCGCCTCGGCGCCGCTGCAGGGCACCCAGACCGGCGCCGCCGGCGGCGGCGGCCGCAAGGAGGCCGTCACCAATTTCGAGGTCGACAAGACCGTCCGCGTCACCCGGGCCCCGGTGGGCAACGTCAAGCGCCTGAACGCCGCGGTGGTGGTGAACTACCGCCTGCCCGCGGTCGACGCCGACCCGAAGGCCAAGGGCAAGAACAAGTCCGAGCCCAAGCCCGAGGCCCTGCCGCAGGAAGAAATGGACAAGCTGACCTCGCTGGTCCAGGAGGCGGTCGGCTTCAACAAGGACCGCGGCGACTCGGTCAAGGTGATCAGCGCCCCGTTCCGCCTGCCCGAGGTGCCCAAGCCCGAGGAGCTGCCGCTGTGGAAGCAGCCCTGGGCGCTGGACCTGCTGCGCATCGGCGCGGTGCCCGCGGCCCTGGCCATCGTCGCGCTGGGCCTGATCTTCGGTGCCATCCGCCCGGCCATCCGTGCGGCCCAGCCCCAGCCGGCCGAGGACAAGACCGCCGAGCTCACCCCGCTCAACCAGCTCGACGCCGTCGTCGACGACGCCAACGCCCTGCCGGGACCCGAAGACGGCGCCCTGCCGGCGCTCGAGGCCCCGCAGGAAAACAGCAAGCTCGAGGCGGCCCGCCGCCTGGCCCGCGAGAACCCGGCCGCGGTGGCGATGATCATGCGCGAATGGGTCAACGGCGAGCCCGCGGCCTGAGCGCCGCACCGCCACGAGCCGAGCAGAGGACCCCATGGCCAGCGAAGAAGAGAGCATCGAGAACGCGGCGATCCTGCTGATGTCCCTTGGCGAGGAGGAGGCCGCACAGGTCTTCAAGCACCTCGGCCCCAAGGAAGTGCAGAAGCTGGGCGAGACCATCGCCAAGATGAAGGTCATCCCGCGCGAGCGCGTCGAGCAGGTGCTCGACAAGTTCTCCGACGAGGCCGAGAAGCAGCACATGCTCGTCCCCGACACCGACGAGTACGTCAAGAGCGTGCTGCGCAAGGCACTGGGCGACGACAAGGCCAACCTGCTGATCGACCGCATCATCCAGGGCAGCGACGTCACCGGCATCGAGAGCCTGAAGTGGATGGACGCCGGCTCGGTGGCCGAGCTGCTGCGCAACGAGCACCCGCAGATCATCGCCGCGATCCTGGTGCACCTGGACCAGGACCAGTCGTCGTCGGTGCTCAAGGCCTTCGGCGAGCGGCAGCGCAACGAGGTGCTGATCCGCATCGCCACCCTTGATGGCATCCAGCCCACCGCGCTGAAGGACCTCAACGAGGTGCTCTCCAAGGTGCTGGCCGGGGGCGATCGCCTGAAGAAGGCCTCGCTGGGTGGCGTGAAGGCGGCCGCCGAGATCATCAACCTGATGGGCTCGTCGGTCGAGACCTCGGCGCTGGACTACATCCGCGAGGCCGATGGCGACCTGGCCCAGAAGATCATGGACAACATGTTCACCTTCGACGACCTGAACAAGCTCGACGACAAGGGCTTCCAGGCGGTGCTCAAGGAAGTGCAGAGCGAGTCGCTGGTCATCGCCCTCAAGGGCGCCACCCCCGAGCTGCGCGAGAAGGTCTTCCGCAACATGTCCAGCCGGGCGGCCGAGACCCTGCGCGAGGACCTGGAGAGCCGCGGCCCGGTGCGCGTCTCCGAGGTCGAGTCCGAGCAGAAGGAAATGCTGAAGATCGTCCGCCGTCTGGTGGACGAGGGCCAGATCGTGCTGGCCTCCGGAGGTGCGGATGACTTCCTCTGACCGCCGCGCACCGCGGCAGGTGCCCGCGCCCGAAGGCAGCACGGCCAAGCCGGCCGGCGCCTACTCCCGGTTCATCCCGCGCGAGGAGCTCGACGCCTTCGACAGCTGGACCCCCGACGCCTTCGCCGAGCTGGCCGGGCGCCCGGCCTGGAACCCGATCGCCGCGCTCACCCCGCAGCCGCCCGCGCCGCCCGCACCGCCGCCCGCCCCGGTGCCCGAGGAGTCCCTGCTGCCCGACGGGCCGACCGAGGAAGAGTGGCTGGCCGAGGTCCACGCCTCGCGCCAGAGCGGCTACCAGGATGGTTACCGCGATGGCCTGGAGGCCCTGGAAGCCGCCAAGCGCCAGCACCTGCAGCAGGTCAGTGCCCAGGTCGCGTCGCTGATCGAAGGCTTCGATGAACAACTGCGGGCCCTCGAGGACCGCATCGCCCAGGGCGTGGTGGACACCGCCATGACCCTGGCGCGCCAAGTGGTGCGCGCCGAGCTGCAGGCCCGCCCCGAGCTGGTGGCCCGGGTGGCCCAGGAGGCGGTGGGCGCGGTGATGCTCTCGGCCCGGCACCTGCGACTGCGCCTGAACCCCGAGGACCTGGCCCTGGTCGAAGCCGGCGCCGGCGAGACCCTGCGCACCCGTGAGGTGATGCTGCAGCCCGACCCGTCCCTGGCCCGCGGGGGCTGCCTGGTCGAGTCCGACCTGGGCCGCGTCGATGCCCGGCTGGAGGCCCGCTGGGCCCAGGCCGCGGCCGTCTTCGGCGCCGACCTGCCCCTGACCGATCCCGAGGGAGCCGCCACCGAATGAGCGCCAGCCCCATGACCCCCGAGACCGCCCGCGAGGCCGCCCGCGAGGCGCGCTGGGACCGCTTCCTGGGCGACCTGGGCCGCTTCGCCGCGGTGCCGCAGCCGCTGGAGATGGAAGGCTCGCTGGTGCGCGTGACCGGCCTGGTGCTCGAGGCCGCCGGCGTGCGCGCCCCGGTCGGCGCCGTCTGCGCCGTGGGCAGCCCCGGCGAGGCCCCGGTCACCGCCGAGGTGGTCGGCTTTGACGGCGACCGGGCCTACCTGATGCCCACCGGCGAGCTGCACGGCCTGGCCAGCGGCGCCCGCGTGGTCCCGCTGCCGGTGCCCCACATCCCGCCGCGCCTGGGGGTCGAGAACCACCCCTGGCGCCGCAGCGAGGACCGCGGCCTGCACCTGCCCATGGGGGCCGGCCTGCTGGGCCGGGTGGTCGATGCCCATGGCCAGCCGATGGACCGCCGGGGCCCGCTGGGCACGGTGCGCAACGAGCCCATGGTGCGCCGCCCGATCAACGCCATGGACCGCGACCCGGTGCGCCGTCCGCTGGACACCGGCGTGCGCGCGATCAACACCATGCTCACCGTCGGCCGTGGCCAGCGCCTGGGCCTGTTCGCCGGCACCGGCGTGGGCAAGTCGGTGCTGCTGGGCATGATGGCCCGCTACACCGCCGCCGACGTGATCGTGGTCGGCCTGATCGGCGAGCGCGGCCGCGAAGTCAAGGAGTTCATCGAGGACATCCTGGGCGAGGAGGGCCTGCGCCGCGCCGTGGTGGTGGCCGCCCCCGCCGATGCGCCGCCGCTGGTGCGCATGCAGGGCGCCCACTACGCCACCGCGGTGGCCGAGCATTTCCGTGACCAGGGCCAGCACGTGCTGCTGCTGATGGACAGCCTGACCCGCTACGCCATGGCCCAGCGCGAGATCGCCCTGGCCATCGGCGAGCCGCCCGCCACCAAGGGCTACCCGCCGAGCTGCTTCGCCAAGCTGCCCCAGCTGGTCGAGCGCAGCGGCAACGGCGTGCCCGGCGGGGGCTCGATCACCGCCTTCTACACCGTGCTGACCGAAGGTGACGACCCGCAGGACCCGATCGCCGACTCGGCCCGAGGCATCCTGGACGGCCACATCGTGCTCAGCCGCGAGCTGGCCGAGAGCGGCCACTTCCCGGCGATCGACGTCGAGAAGTCGATCTCGCGGGTGATGACCTCGGTTGCGGCACGCCCGCACCTGGAGGCCGCCCGCCGTGCCCGCCAGTGGCTGGCCCGCTTCAACAAGGCACGCGACCTGATCCAGCTGGGCGCCTACACCCCGGGGGCCGACCCCGACCTGGACGCTGCCGTGCGCGTGCACCCGCAGCTGCTGGCCCTGCTGCAGCAGGACATGCACGAGGGCGCACCGCTGGAGCAGTGCGTGGCCCGCCTGCAAGGCCTCAACCCCGCCGCCTGACCCGAGGACGCTGAATGGACCGGATGCAACTGCTGGCCACCCTGCTCGAGCGCGAGGAGCAGCGCCGCGACGAGGCCTTGGCCCACTGGCAGGCCCTGCAGCGCCAGGCCGCCGCCGCCCAGGCCCAGGCCGAGTCCCTGCAGGGCTACCGGGGCGACTACCGCCAGCGCTGGACCGCGCAGTTCCGCCAGGGCGGCACCATGGACATCCTGCGCTGCTACCAGGGCTTTGCCGAGCGCCTGGACCAGGCCATCACCGCCCAGCAGGGCCAGTGCGACCTGGCGGCCCAGCGCGTGCAGCAGGCCCTGGCCGCGCTGCGCCAGCGCGAGACCCGAGTCGCCATGGTGCGCAAGCTGATCGAGCGCCGGCAGGCGGCGGCCCGCCTGCAGCAGGACCGACGCGACCAGAAGGCCTCCGACGAGGCCGCCCAGCGCATGCGCCGCAGCGGCCTGCAGGCCGCCTGAGGAGACCTTCATGACCACCGCCCCCAGCACCCCCGCCACCCCCGCCCGGCCGGCGGGCAGCGCGGGCGCCGCCCACGCTCAGAGCGGCGCGCGCCGCCCCGGGGCCGCCAACGGCCAGAGCGCCGGTGGCGCCCCCTTTGCCCAGTTGCTGCGCGAGCAGACCGACACCGCCACCGGACCGGCCACGGCCGCCGTCGCCCCCGAGTCCTCGGCCCGCCCCGAGGGCGACGCCGCCCCCGACGAGGCCAAGGGCCGCGCCCGCCGCGAGGACGCGGCCGCCGCCGACCCCTCCGCCCCGGCCCCCAGCCCCTGGCCGCCGCAGCCGGCCAGCACCGTCGAGAAGGCCCAGGGCACCGGCCCCGACCGCGACGGCAGCGACCCGCTGCAGGCCCTGGCCGATGCCAAGGGCGCCGGCGCCCGCCGCAAGGCCGGTGCCGCCACCGCAGCGCCCGCTGGTGCCGATGCCGCCGAGCGCCGCGGCCAGGCCGACGCCACGGGCCGACCCGAACACCCCCGCGCCGGGGTCACCGACGCACTGGCCGTGGACGCCGCCGCCGTGGCCACCGCGGTCAAGCCGGCGGCGGCCGACGCGGCGCCGGCGCGGCCTGAGGCCCAGGTCGCCGGCCAGGTCACCAGCCTGGGCGCGGTGGCCGAGCGCCAGCCCGCCCCCGCCACGCCCACCCCCGAGGCGGTGGTCGCCCGGGCCAGCCTGCCCGAGCCTCCCGGCACCCCGGCCTTCGGTCCGGCGGTCGGCCTGCAGCTCAGCACCTGGCTGGCCGAGGGCGTGCAGCACGCCTCGCTGGAACTGCATCCCGAGGAGCTGGGACCGATCGATGTCCGCATCGCCGTCCAGGAGGGCCGCACCGAGGTCGCCCTGGTCGCCGACGTGGCCACCACCCGCCAGGCGCTGGCGGAGGCCCTGCCGCAGCTGGCCGCCGCGCTGGGCGACGTGGGCCTGAGCCTGAGCGGAGGCAGCGTGTCCGACCAGGGCCGCCCGCCTGCCGGCGACGGCCCGCGCCAGGATGCCCAGAACCCCGGTGGCCGCCCCGGCGCCGGGGCGGCCGGCCTGACCGGCGGCGGTGCCGGCGCCGCCAGCGCCCCGGCGGTCCAGCGCCGCCGCCAGGGGCTGCTTGACCTCTACGCCTGAGCGGCGGCAGGACCGGCCGGATTTCCCCCCTTTTCCCGGCTTTGGCGCCGGGGTTGGCTCCCAATAATCGGTTGTCATGAGGTGAGACCACCGCCCGACCCGGGCCGGTGACCCCACCCCCGTCAACCAGGAGCCGCCATGTCCGCCGCCGCTGCCGCCCCCGAAGCTGCCGACGCCGCGCCCAAGAAGGGCAAGAAGAAGCTGATCATCATCATCGCCGCGGTGGCCGTGCTGCTGCTGGGCGGTGGCGGTGGCGCGTTCTTCATGATGAAGAAGAAGGCCGCCGAAGAGGCCGCGGCCGAGGGCGAGGACGGCGAGCATGCCGCCCACGTCGAGAAGAAGGACACCAAGAAGAAGGACAAGAAGAAGGACGACAAGCACGCGCTGCCGACCTTCGTCCCCTTGGACCCCTTCACCGTCAACCTGGCCGACCGCGAGATCGACCGCTTCGCACAGATCGGCGTCACCCTGCAGGTCGACGACCCGAAGGACGGCGACCAGATCAAGGCCTACCTGCCGGCGATCCGCAACAACATCCTGCTGCTGCTCTCGCGCAAGACCGCCGCCGACCTGGCCGGGGCCGAGGGCAAGGAACTGCTGGCCGAGGAGATCCTGCGGGTGGCGGTGCTGCCCATGGGCATCGAGCTGCCGCCGGTGGACGAGGAAGAGTCACCCAAGGACGCCAAGTCCAAGAAGCGCAAGCGCTACGACTCGATCGACGATTCGCCGATCAAGCACGTGCAGTTCTCGTCCTTCATCATCCAATGACATGCAGCCCCCTCGCCTTCGGCTCTGCCCCCCAGGGGGGGGGCGCGGGCTGCGCCCGTGGCGCCGCCACGCCGGGCGATGACCTTGAACCCCGCCCACGCATGAGGCTGGCATGAATCAGCAGATCCTCTCCCAGGACGAAGTCGATGCCCTGCTGCAAGGCATCACCGGCGAGAGCCAGAAGCTCGAGCAGGAGGAAGAGCAGGTCGGGGGCATCCGCGACTACGACCTGGCCAGCCAGGAGCGCATCGTCCGCGGCCGCATGCCGACGATGGAGATCATCTGCGAGCGCTTCGCCCGCAACATCCGCGTCGGCTTGTTCAACCTGATCCGCAAGAGCCCCGAGGTGTCGATCGGCGGCATCAAGGTGCAGAAGTACAGCGCCTTCCTGCGCGAGATCGTGGTGCCCACCAACTTCAACATCATGCAGGTGCGGCCGCTGCGCGGCTCGGGCCTGGTGGTGTGCGACCCCAGCATCGTCTTCTCGGTCATCGACGCGCTGTTCGGCGGCGCCGGCAAGTTCCACACCCGCATCGAGGGCCGCGATTTCTCGGCCACCGAGCAGCGGGTGATCGAGCGCCTGGTCGAGGTGGTGACCACCGAATACAAGCGGGCCTGGGCCGGCATCTACCCGCTGGAGCTGGATTACCAGCGCAGCGAGATGCAGCCGCAGTTCGCCAACATCGCCACGCCCAGCGAGATCGTGGTGGCCACCAGCTTCACGCTGGAGATCGGCGAGACCTCGGGCCAGCTGCATTTCTGCATTCCTTACTCCACGCTCGAGCCGATCCGCGACGTCCTGTATTCCTCGATCCAGGGCGACTCGGTCGAGCCCGATCACCGCTGGGTCAACCTGCTCAAGCAGCAGATCCAGAGCGCCGAGGTCGATCTGGTGGTCGAGCTGGCCACCGCCCCGGCCACCGTCGAGCAGCTGCTCGCGCTCAAGCCCGGCGACTTCATCGAGCTGGACCTCGATCCCCTGGTCGAGGCCAAGGTGGACGGCGTGCCCGTCTGCGAGTGCCACTACGGCACCTCGGAAGGGAAGTACGCCGTGAAGATCGAACGCATGTTGACCGGCCCGCAGGCGGGCTGGTTGGGAGACCACAATGTCCGCTGAAGAAGCCAACACCACCGACGCCGGCCAGGACGACATGGCCGACGCCTGGGCCGCGGCCCTGGCCGAGTCCAGCAGCGCCGCCCCGGCGGGCGCGGTGGCGCCCGCCGAGAGCGTGGCGCCGGCCTCGTTCGCCAACTTCTCGCCGGCCTCGTCCGGCGCGGGGGCGGGCAACGACATCAACATGATCCTGGACATCCCGGTGCAGCTCACGGTCGAGCTGGGCCGCACCCGGATCCCGATCAAGAACATCCTGCAGCTGGCGCAGGGCTCCGTGGTCGAGCTCGACGCGCTGGCCGGCGAGCCGATGGACGTGCTGGTCAACGGCTTCCTGATCGCCCAGGGCGAGGTGGTGGTGGTCAACGACAAGTTCGGCATCCGCCTGACCGACATCGTCACCCCGAGCGAGCGCATGCGCCGCCTGAGCAAGCTGTGACCCGGGAGTGAGCCCCACATGACGAGCCTGAACGCCGCCTGGCCCCTGCTGGCCTTCGTGCTGGTGCTGCTGGCGATCCCGCTGGCCCTGTGGGCGATGAAGCGCGCCGGCCTGGGCGGCAGCGCCCCCGGCCACCTGCTGCGCAACGTCACCAGCCTGTCGCTGTCGCCCACCCAGAAGGTGATGGTGGTCGAGATGGCCCTGGGCAGCGACACCCGCTGGATGGTGCTGGGCGTGGGCCAGACCCACATCACCCCGCTGATGATCCTGCAGGCGCCGGCCGGCGTGCCGGCGTCGCTGTCCTCGCCGCAGGCCCCGATGGTGGCCGAGCTGCTCGAGAAGTTCCGCCAGGGCAGCGGCGGCGGGAGCGCCACATGAGCCGTGCCCGACGCGTGCTGGCCCTGCTGGGGCTGGCGGCCCTGATCGGCCTGCCCGGTCTGGCGCAGGCGCAGTCCGGCGCCACCTTGCCGCTGCTGGTGGGGCAGGGCGGCGGCGCCGGCGGCGCCAGCTACTCGGTGCCGATCCAGACCCTGCTGTTCTTCACCGCGCTGTCCTTCCTGCCCGCGGTGCTGCTGCTGATGACCGGCTTCACCCGCATCGTCATCGTGCTGTCCCTGCTGCGCCAGGCCATGGGCACCCAGGCCGCGCCGCCCAACCAGGTGGTGATCGGCCTGAGCCTGTTCCTGACCTTCTTCGTCATGTCGCCCACGATCGACAAGGTCTACGCCGACGCCTGGCAACCCTACTCGGCCAACCAGATCGCCTTTGACGAGGCCCTGCGCCGCGCCGAAGTCCCGATGCGCGGCTTCATGCTCAAGCAGACCCGCCAGTCGGACGTGCAGCTGTTCGCCCGCCTGGCCAAGCTGGACCCGGCGGTCAAGGGCGAGGACGTGCCCTTCAAGGTGCTGGTGCCGGCCTTCGTCACCAGCGAGCTCAAGAGCGCCTTCCAGATCGGCTTCCTGATCTTCATTCCCTTTCTGGTGATCGACATGATCGTCGCCAGCGTGCTGATGTCGCTGGGCATGATGATGTTGTCGCCGGTGCTGGTGGCCTTGCCCTTCAAGCTGATGCTGTTCGTGCTGGCCGACGGCTGGAACCTGCTGCTGGGCTCGCTGGCCGCCAGCTTCGCCACCTGAACGGTCGCCCCATGGACTCGACCCAAGTCTTCACGATCGGCCAGCAGGCCTTGCTGATGCTGCTCACCGTGGCCGCCCCGATGCTGGTGGTGGTGCTGGTGGTGGGCGTGGTCGTCAGCCTCTTCCAGGCCGCCACGCAGATCAACGAGGCCACCCTGAGCTTCGTGCCCAAGCTGCTCGCCGCCGTGGCGGTGATGGCCATCGCCGGCCCCTGGATGATGACCACCCTGGTGGACTACCTGCGCGCGATGCTGCTGTCCATCGCCGCGGCCAACGGGGCCTGAGGCCGCCCGCGCCATGATCAGCTTCACCGAGTCCCAGCTGCTGGCCTGGGTCACGCCGGTGCTGTGGCCTTTCCTGCGCATGCTGGCGCTGATGCAGATCATGCCGGTGCTGGGTCAGCGCACGGTGCCGCTGCGGGTGCGGGTGGGCCTGTCCTTCCTGGCCGCGCTGGCGGCCCAGGCCAGCCTGCCGCCCACCGAGCCGGTGCCGCTGGACTCGGCGTTGGCCATGGCCCTGGTGGCGCAGCAGCTGGTGGTGGGCCTGACCCTGGGCTTCGCGGTGCGGATGGTGTTCGCCGCGGTGGAGTTCGCGGGCGAGGTCATCGGCCTGCAGATGGGCCTGAACTTCGCGGGCTTCTTCGACCCGATCTCGGCCACCCAGGCCACCGCCAGCAGCCGCTTCTTCGGCACCCTGGTGTCCTTCCTGTTCATCGTCATCAACGGCCACCTGCTGGTCATCGAGGCCCTGGTGCAGAGCCTGGTGGCCTTCCCGGTCGGGCCCGAGCCCTTCGCCTTCGTGGCCGCGGTGCGGCCCGAGCTGTGGGGCGCCGAGGTCTTCCGCATGGGCCTGTGGATCGCCACGCCCCTGATCGCCATCATGCTGCTGGTCAACCTGGTGCTGGGCGTGGTGTCGCGCATCGCGCCGCAGACCAACATCTTCTCGCTCGGTTTTCCGATCACGGTGGGCGTGGGCCTGATCGGGCTGGTCTTCATGCTGCCGATGCTGCAGACACCCTTCGTGGCCACGCTGGAGCGGATGTTGCAGTCTTTCCACTGACAGAACAGGAGTTCGCGATGGTCGTGAGAGTGAAACGGGAATTGCTGGGGGCCTTTGGCGCCCTGGCGGCCGCGGTGGGGGCCATGGCCGGGGCCGCGCTGTGGACGCAGTCGCAGGCGGCACAGGGTCTTGAGCAGTTCATGAGGGGTCTCAACCGCCGTGCCCAGGTGGCGGTGGCGCTGGACGTGGCGATGAAAGATCGGGCGATCGATGCCCGGAACCTGCTGCTGGCCAGCGACGACGGGCTGCGTGCTTCGGCCTCCAAGCTCGTGCGTGAGCACCACCAGGACGTGGTGCGCCATCTGGGCGAGTTCGAGGCCCTGCTTGCCGAGGCCACCGACATGCCCCAGGATGCCCTGTCCCTGGCGCGCCAGCTGATTGAGGTCGAGAAGGCCTATGCCCCGGTGGCATTGGCGGTGGTCGAACTGGCCGAGAAGGGCGAGCGCGAGGCCGCCATTGCGCGCCTGAACCGCGAATGCGTGCCCTTGCTGGCGCGGTTGGACCGGGTGATGAGCGACTACATGGCGTTGGCGACCCGCCGCGAGGCCGAGCTGGTCGCCCGCACCGAGACCCAGCTCGCCCGAAACCGCGCGATGGTCGCGGGCTTGGCGCTGCTGGTGGCGGTCGCGGCGGTGGCATCGGCCGTGCTGATCACTCGACGCATCCTGGGCGCTCTGGGGGCGGAACCGGCCGAGCTGGCCGCCGTGGCCCAACGCGTGGCCGGCGGTGACCTGAGCCCGCTGCCTCAGTCCGAGCGGGCTCCGGCCGGGAGCGTGCTGGCCTCGATGGCGCAGATGCAGCAGGGCCTGGCCGACCTGGTCAGCGGGGTGCGCGGCACCGCGGATTCGATCGCCAATGCCTCGGGCCAGATCGCTGCCGGCAACCAGGACCTCTCCAGCCGCACCGAGCAGCAGGCCGCGGCGCTGGAGCAGACCACCGCCCAGATGCACCAGATGACGGATTCGGTGCGCGCCGCCGCTGACAGCGCACGCGAGGCCAGTGAGCTGGCCCAGCAGGCCGCCGATGTCGCTGCCCACGGCGGCGAGGTGGTGCAGCAGGTGGTCCAGACCATGGACGAGATCAGCGCCTCGAGTCGCCGCATCGGCGACATCATCGGCGTGATCGACGGCATCGCCTTCCAGACCAACATCCTGGCGCTGAACGCGGCGGTGGAAGCCGCCCGCGCCGGCGAGCAGGGGCGCGGCTTCGCGGTGGTGGCGGGCGAGGTCCGCAGTCTGGCCCAGCGCAGCGCCGACGCGGCACGCGAGATCAAGGGCCTGATCGGCGCCAGCGTCGAGCGGGTCGAGCAGGGCGGTCAGCTGGTGGGTCAGGCTGGCGAGACCATGCGGCAGGTGGTGGATCAGGTCGCGAGGGTCAATGGCCTGATCAGCGAGATCCATGGCGCAGCCGAGTCGCAGCGCCTGGGCATCGAACAGGTCAACCAGGCGGTGGTCTCGCTGGATCAGGGCACGCAGCAGAACGCGGCCTTGGTCGAACAGAGCGCGGCCGCGGCCGAGAGCCTGCGCCAGCAGGCCGGCGACCTGATGGGCCGCATCGGCGCCTTCCGCGCCTGAGCAAGCGCCCGAACAGCGGGGTCTTGGCCCCGCTGATGCGCGCCCGTGCCGCCCGCGACGCGGGCACCATCCGGGTCCATGGCCGATTCCGCCCAGGACAAGAAGCTCCCAGCCTCAGAGCGCAAGAAGCGCCGTGCCCGCGAGGACGGGCAGGTCCCGCGCTCGCGCGACATGGGCCACCTGGCCGCGCTGGGCGGCGTGGGCGTGGCCTTGATCGCCGGTGGCGACCGGGTGGCGCACTGGATGCGCGACCTGCTCAGCCTGGGCCTGCGCTTTGACCACCAGGTGGTCCAGAACCCGCTGGCCATGGCCGAGCACCTTCAGCGCCAGGGCCTGATGGCCCTGGCGGTGGTGCTGCCGCTGGGGCTGTTGTCCGCCCTGCTGGCGGTGGTGGCCGCGGTGCTCTCCGGCGGCTGGAACGTCAGTTTCAAGGCGGCCCGCCCCGACTTCACCCGCTTCAACCCGATCTCGGGCATTGGCCGCTTGTTCGCCAAGCAGCACCTGATCGACCTGGTCAAGATGTGCCTGCTGGCGACCGTGGTGGCCACGGTGGGCGTGCTCTACATCAAGAACCATTTCATCGAGCTGGCCCAGTTGCTGGCGGTGCCCCTGCCCGAGGCGCTGGCCCAGATCGGCGGGGTGCTCGCGGCCTGTTTCGGCCTGATGATGCTGACCCTGGGCGCCTGGGCCCTGATCGACGTGAAACTGCAGCGCCACCTGTGGCTCGAGCGCCTGAAGATGACGCACGAGGAAGCCAAGCAGGAAATGAAGGACGCCGAGGGCAACATGGAGGTCAAGGGCAAGATCCGCCAGCGCATGCGCGAGATGAGCCGCAAGCGCATGCTGGCCGCGGTGCCCGCCGCCGACCTGGTGGTCATGAACCCGACCCACTACGCGGTGGCCCTGAAGTACGACGAGCGGCAGATGGGCGCCCCGCGCGTGGTGGCCAAGGGCAGCGACCTGCTGGCCCTGAAGATCCGCGACCTGGCCCGTGACGCCAAGGTGCCGGTGCTGCAGGCGCCGCCGCTGGCGCGTGCGCTGTACGCCCACTGCGAGGTCGACCAGGAGGTGCCGGCCGCGCTGTTCGCCGCCGTCGCCCAGGTGTTGGCCTGGGTCTACCAGCTGCGCCGCAGCCCCGAGCTGGTGATGGCGCCGCCGAGCGTGGACCTGCCGCCGGGCCTGGACCCGCAGGAGCGGTCGGCCGCCTGAGCCCAGGCGACCTGCATGACGGCAGGCTGACGAGCCCGAGGCGCCGGCGCCACACCTGTCTGGACAAGGCGGGGGGCAGGTCGGATCATCCGGCCGGGCATGCGGCGACCGGTCCCTTCGAGACCGGCACCGGCAGGCGGGAGGCATCCGGCAGTGTGGGGTCGCGGCAGAGGGGTTCAGGGGCACGCCCGAGGCGGTGCGGCCGCGGCAGCGGTCATCGTCCGGTGGGCCGGGCTGCGGGCGTGCTGGCGTGGCGTCGCCGGCCTGGCCGTGGTGGCGGTGCTGCTGGTGGCCCAGGCACAGGCCCAGGCCCAGACCCAGACCCAGACCCAGACCCAGACCCAGACCCCGGGCGGGGTGCCCGGTCCGGTGCTGCCGCTGGCGGACCCCGGCCCGCTCGAGCCGCGCCCCTCGCCCGCCGAGGCGCGCTGGATCGCGCACCACCCCGAGGTCGTCTTCGGCCTGACGCGGGAGTTCCCGCCGTTCTATCTGCGTGAGGCCGGCAGTGACCGGGTGCATGGCTTCGCGGTCGAGCTGATGGCCCGCTGGACCGAGCGACTGGGCCTGCGCATGAGCCTGCGCCACTACGACAGCTTCCACGAGCTGCGCGCCGCGCTGGCCCGCGGCGAGGTCGACGCCGCGCCCTTCGCCCCGATCGAGCTGGGCGTGACC
Source organism: Hydrogenophaga intermedia (assembly GCA_943371055.1). Taxonomy (GTDB): domain Bacteria; phylum Pseudomonadota; class Gammaproteobacteria; order Burkholderiales; family Burkholderiaceae_C; genus Ideonella; species Ideonella intermedia_A. The sequence continues at coordinate 58,316 of CALRTJ020000024.1, forward strand.
GACGGCCTGCCGGTGTCGCGGCCGGTGTTCGGCGGCAATCTGGTGGTGGCCTCGCGCCGCGACGTGGCCGACACCTCGGCCGCGGGTGGCTTCGCCGGACGCCGCGTGGCGGTCGAGTCCGGCGGCAGCGTCGAGGCGATGCTGCTGCGACGCTTCCCCCAGGCCCGTCTGCAGGCCTTCGCCCACGCCGAGGACGCCCTGCGGGCGGTGGCCAGCGGGGGCGCCGACCTCTACATCGGCCTGCAGCAGGTGGCGGTGTTCCACGTCGAGCGCCTGCTGCTGGCGAACATCGAGTTGCGCGCCAACCTCGGGCCGGTGGCCCTGGGGGTGATCGGCAGTCCCGCGGCGGCGCCCCTGGTCTCGCTGCTGCAGCGGGCCGACGAGGCCCTGCCCCAGGAGCTGCGCCAGCGCCTGGCGCAGCGCTGGCTGCCGGCCGGCTCGACCCGGCTGCCGCTGCCGGCCGCCAGCGCTCCCCTGAGCGCGCCCGAGCTGGCCTGGGTGCGCGAGCACGGCCGACTTCGGGTGGGCTACGACCCGGTCTTCGCACCGGTGACGCTGCGCGGCGAGCTGGGCGACTTCTCGGGCTACGGGGCCGACCTCCTGCGCCTGCTCACCGACCGCTCCGGGCTGAGCGTCGTGCAGGAGGTGGCGGCGCCCTTCGCCACCCTGTACGAGCGCGGCCGCCGCGGCGAGCTCGAGCTGATCGTCGGCATGGGGCGCAGCATGGCCCGGCGCCAGGACTACGACTTCGTCGGCCCCTTCCTGCGCACGCCCACGGTGCTGTTCACCCGCCCGGGCGAGCAGCGCCGGGTGGCCGACAGCGACGACATCGGTGCGCTGCGCCTGGCGGTGCTGCGACAGCATTTCCTGCTGCCCGAGCTGCGCGTGCGCCACCCCGGGCTGCAGGTGCTGGAGCTGGACCGCCAGGACCAGGTGCTGGCCGCGGTGGCCGAGGGCGCGGCCGATGTCGGCCTGGGCAATCTGTACGTGGTCAACACGCTGATCGAGCACCGCTTCGCGGGCAAGGTGGCCTTGTCGGGCGTGGTCAGCAACGGCGACTCCGAGCTCTACCTGGGCGTGCCGCGCCAGCTCCCCGAGCTGACCCGGGTGCTGGCCCGGGCCCTGGAATCGGTGGACGCCAGCGAGCTGGCGGTGCTGCGCGCCCGCTGGCTGGCGCGCGAGGTGCCGGTGGGCCCCGACTGGGGCGCGGTGCTGCTGTGGGTGGGGCCGGTGGTCGCTGGCCTGGCGCTGCTGGCCTTCATGCTGTGGCTGGGTCTGCGTCGCCTGCAGGCAGCCCATGCGGGCGAGCTGGCGGCGCGCGAGCGCGCCGAAGAGGCGGTGCAGGCGCGCGGGCGCTTCCTGGCCTACCTCAGCCACGAGTTGCGCGGCACCCTGGGGGCGGTGGGCTCGGGCGCCGAGCTGCTGCGCACCGAAGCCGACCCCGCCCTGCGCGAGCGCCTGCTCGAGGCCATCACCCGCTCCTCCAGCGGCCTGCTCGAACTGCTCGAGACCACGCTGAGCGCCGAGCGCGCGCTGCAGGGGGGCGCCACGCCCAGCCCGCAGGACACCGACCTGGCCACCTGGTGGCAGGACACGCTGCTGCCGCTGCGCCTGTCGGCCGAGGCGCGCCGGCTGGCGTTCCATGACGAGGGCGGCGGACCGCAGGGCCACGCCCGCATCGACCCGGTGCGTCTGCGCCAGGTGGTGCAGAACCTGGCCGGCAACGCCCTCAAGTTCACCGAGCAGGGCGAGGTTCGCCTGCAGGCCTCGGTGCTGGAGGAGGGCGGGGCACGCCGGCTGCACGTGTCGGTGCGCGACACCGGCCCCGGCCTGTCCGAGGGTGACCGCGAGCGCCTGTTCCAGCCCTACGCCCAGGGTCTGGAGGGCCGCCGCGCGGCCCAGGGCGCCGGCCTGGGCCTGGCCCTGAGCGCCCAGCTGGTGCAGGCGATGGGTGGCCAGCTGCGCTGCCTGCCGGCGCCGCGCGGCGCCCACTTCGAGCTCGAGCTGCCCCTGGCGGGCTGAGCGGGCCGGGCGGCCCGCGCTGGCCGATCACGGCGGCTTTCCGGCCGCTTTTCCGGCTCAAGTCCGGCGGCCCCAGCGGGCACCATCGGTGCACAGCAGGTGAAGTCCCGTGCCTGCCCCAGCCGCCACCATGAACACGATCCGCACCCAGCTCGACCGCCTCTTCGGCGAACACAGCGCCCTCGTCAAGGCGCTGATGGCCCCGATCTTCATCGTGATGATCCTCGCGATGATGGTGCTGCCGCTGCCGCCCTTCGCGCTGGACCTGTTCTTCACCTTCAACATCGCGATGTCGCTGATGGTGATGCTGGTGGCGGCCAGCATGATCAAGCCCCTGGACTTCGCGTCCTTCCCGACGGTGCTGCTGGTCACCACCCTGCTGCGCCTGTCGCTGAACGTGGCCTCCAGCCGCGTGGTGCTGATGGAGGGCCACACCGGTGCCAGCGCCGCGGGCAAGGTGATCGAGGCCTTCGGCCACTTCCTGATCGGCGGCAATTTCGCGGTCGGTCTGATCGTCTTCGCCATCCTGGTGGTGATCAACTTCATCGTCGTCACCAAGGGTGCCGAGCGGATCGCCGAGGTCGGCGCCCGCTTCACCCTGGACGCGATGCCCGGCAAGCAGATGGCGATCGACGCCGACCTCAACGCCGGCCTGATCGACGAGGAGACCGCCAAGAAGCGCCGCGCCGAGGTGGGCGAGGAAGCCGACTTCTTCGGCTCCATGGACGGTGCCAGCAAATTCGTGCGTGGCGACGCGGTGGCCGGCATGCTGATCCTGGCGATCAACATCATCGGCGGCTTCATCATCGGCGTGGTCCAGCACGACCTGGCGGTGGGCCAGGCCGCCAGCACCTATGTGCTGCTGGCGGTGGGCGACGCCCTGGTGGCCCAGATCCCGGCGCTGCTGATCTCGGTGGCGGCGGCGATGGTGGTCTCGCGCGTGGGCTCCGAGCACGACAGCGGCAGCCAGATCCGCACCCAGCTCTTCGGCTCGGCCCGCTCGCTGGGCATCACCGCGGCGATCATCGGCCTGCTGGGCCTGATCCCGGGCATGCCGCACCTGGTGTTTCTGAGCATGGCGAGCCTGATCGGCTACTACGCCTGGTGGCTGGCCAAGCGCCAGCGCGAGGCCGCGGCCCGGCCGGTGGCCACCAAGGAAGACCCGGCCCCGCAGGCCAACGCCGAAGCCACCTGGGACGACCTGCAGCCGGTCGATGCGCTGGGCCTTGAAGTGGGCTACCGCCTGATCACCCTGGTGGACAAGGCCCGCGGTGGCGACCTGCTCGCCCGCATCAAGGGGATCCGCAAGAAGTTCGCTCAGGATGTCGGTTTCCTGCCGCCTTCGGTCCACATCCGCGACAACCTGGAGCTCAAGCCCAGTGCCTACCGGGTCAGCCTGCGCGGCGCCGTGATCGGCGAGGGCGAGGCCTTCCCCGGCATGCTGCTGGCCATCAACCCGGCCGGCACCGTGCCCCAGCTGCCGGGCACCAAGACCATCGACCCGGCCTTCGGCCTGCCCGCGGTGTGGATCGAGGAACGCCTGCGGGAGCAGGCCCAAATGAGTGGGTTTACGGTGGTTGATTGCTCGACCGTCGTGGCCACCCACCTTTCACACTTGATGCAGGTGAATGCCGCCAAGTTGCTGGGTCGAGCCGAGACCCAGGCCCTGGTCGAGCATGTGACGAAACTGGCCCCCAAACTGATCGAAGACGTGGTACCCAAGATGGTTGGCATCGCTGCCCTGCAAAAGATCCTCCAGCTGTTGCTGGAAGAGGGCGTCCACATCCGCGACTACCGCAGCATCGTCGAGTGCCTGGCCGAGAACGCCCCGCTGGTGAGCGATCCCACCGAGCTGGCCCGCCGCATCCGCATCCAGCTGGCCCCGGCCATCGTCCAGCAGATCTACGGCCCCGTGAAGGAGCTCGACGTGATCGCCCTGGAGCCCGACCTGGAGCGCCTGGTCAACCAGGCCCTGAATTCGCCCCATGGCGCCGCGCTGGACCCCGGCGTGGCCGACACCCTGACCCGCCAGGCCGCCGAGAGCGCGCGCCAGCAGGAAGACCTGGGCCATCCGGCCTGCCTGCTGGTGCCCGATGCCCTGCGCGCCCCGCTGGCCCGCCTGCTCAAGCGCGCCGCCCCGCGCTTGCGCGTGCTGGCCCACAGCGAGATCCCCGAGACCCATTCGATCCGCATCGGCTCGATCATCGGAGCCCAGGCATGAAGTCCACCCCTGAGTTCGCCCTGCACGCGGCCCGCCCCGGCGTCGTGCTTCCCGCAGCCGTCTCGCAGGAGGCCCCATGAACGTCAAGCGATTCACCGCCCGCACTTCCCGCGAGGCCTTCGTCCTGGTTCGCCAGGCCTTCGGCGAGGACGCCGTGGTGCTGTCCACCAAGCCCTGCGCCGAAGGCGTCGAGGTGCTGGCCATGGCCCCCGAGGCGGTCGACCAGATCGAGCGCGTGGCCGGCACCAGTGCCCGCGCCGCCGCCGCCCCGGGCCGTGACGGCCTGGGCACCCGCGCCGACCGCCAGGCGGCCCAGCGCGGCCTGCCGGGCCAGCGCCTGGCCGAGCGTGCCCCCGGCAGCGCCGTGACCCAGAACGAGATCGAGCAGGACGTCGAGCAGCTGGCCATGAGCACCCTGTCCTTCCAGGACTATGTGCGCGACCGCATGCTGCGCCGCCGCCAGGCCGCCCTGGAGGGCGACACCCCCCAGCGCGCCGAGCCCGCCGCCGCCCCGCGCGCGTCCATCGCCGCCCGCGCCAGCGCCCCCAGCCGCCCCGAGCCCGCACCGGCCCCCCTGGTGGTGCCGCAGCTGGCCGAGACCGCCCCCGCGGGCCGCGAGCAGCTGGACATGGTCCACGAGCTGCGCGCCATGAAGGGCCTGATCGAGGAGCGCTTCGGCGCCCTGGCCTTCATGGAGAAGCTCCAGCGCCACCCGCAGCAGGCCACGCTGGCCCAGAAGCTGCTGGACTGCGGCTGGTCGCCCGGCCTGGTGCGCAAGCTGGTCGACGCCCTGCCGGCCCAGACCACCGACGCCGCCGCCTGGGCCGCGGGCGTGCTCGAGCGCAACGTCCACACCGGCGAGGTCGAGCCCGCCCTGGAAGAGCAGGGCGGCGTGTACGCCCTGATCGGCTCCACCGGCGTCGGCAAGACCACCTCCACCGCCAAGCTGGCCGCGGCCTTCGCCACCCGCTACGGCGCCGCCAACCTGGGCCTGATCACGCTGGACGCCTACCGCGTCGGCGCGCAGGAACAGCTGCGCACCTACGGTCGCATCCTGGGCGTGCCGGTGCACACCGCGCACGACCGCGCCTCGCTCGAGGACCTGCTCGAGCTGCTGGCCGGCAAGAAGATGGTGCTGATCGACACCGCCGGCATCGCCCAGCGCGACGGCCGCACCAAGGAGCTGCTGGAGATGCTCCAGCACTCCAGCATCCAGCGCCTGCTGGTGGTCGACGCCTCGTCCCAGGGCGAGACCATCGACGAGGTGATCAGCGCCTGGCGCGCCGCCCGCTGCAAGGGCGTCGTGCTTTCCAAGATCGACGAGGCCGTCAAGCTGGCCCCGGCGCTGGACGCCGTGGTGCGCCACCGCCTGAAGGTGCTGGCGGTGGCCAACGGCCAGCGCGTGCCGGAAGACTGGCACCGCCTGTCGGCCGGCGCGCTGGTGCAGCGCGCGATGAAGGGCGGCGGCAGCGCCAGCTGGCGCATGGAGCCGTCCGACGTGCAGCTGGTGTTCTCGACCCCGCCGCGTGCGGCGGTCGGCAGCGCCGTGCAGTTCTGAGCCCCGCCGCGACCGCGCCATGAACGACTTCGCCACCCCCTCGCCCTTCGCCACCGACCAGGCCGACGGCCTGCGCCGCCTGTTCGCCGGCCAGCGCCAGCGCCTGGTGCCGCTGGTGGCCAACCCCCATGTCGACGACGCCGCCATCCTGCTCGAGCGCCTGGCCTCGGCCCTGGCCGAGCGCGGCGCCCGCCTGCTGGTGGTGGACGCCGCCGACACCTCGCCCGCGCCGCACGAGCTGGTCGACATCGACCTGGCCGGCTGCATCGAGACCCTGGGCCCGGGCATGCACTACCTGGCGGCCCGTGACCTGCCGCGCCGCCATGTCAACGCCCGCGGCTCGGCCGAGACCTGGCTGCAGGCGATCGAGTCCGTGGCCACCCGCGCCGACGCCATCGTGCTGCACGCCAACGCCCGCGACCTGGCCCGCCTGGTGGGTCAGCGTGACGTCCGACCGGTTCTGATGTGCGGCGTCGGCAACCAGAGCCTCACCGATGCCTACACCTCGATGAAACTGCTCGCGCAGCGCGCCCGGCTGATGAGCTTCGACCTGCTGGTGTCGGCCAACGGCCGGCCCCAGCGTGCCGAGGCCAACGCCCAGCGTCTGGCGCTGACCGGTGACCATTTCCTGGGCGCGGTGGTCCGCGGCCATGCGGCGATCGACTGCCGTGGCCGCGCCAACGCCCCGCTGACCGCCGAATTGCAGGCCCTGGCCCGCGCCCAGCTGGGCGAGGCCGCCGAGACCGGCTTCGGGCCGGTCGCCCCCTCCGCCGCGGCCTGGAACGCCCCCGCCGCGCGCCCCGAACTGTCGTCGCTTCTCTACTGAGTCGCCAGGAGACCGTCCATGTACACCGCCAAAGGCCGTCTCGACACCAACGAGCTGCTCAAGCAGCACAGCCCCCTGGTGCGCCGCCTGGCCCACCAGATGATCGCCAAGCTGCCCGCCAACGTGCAGATCGACGACCTGATCCAGGTCGGCATGATGGGCCTGCACGACGCCCTGGGGCGCTTCGACCCGGGGCAGGGCGTGCAGTTCGAGACCTTTGCGACCCAGCGCATCCGCGGCGCCATGCTCGACGAGCTGCGCGGCAGCGACTGGATGAGCCGGGGCAACCGCAAGCAGCAGCGCGACATCGAGTCGGCGGTGCACCGGCTGGAGCAGAAGCTCGGCCGCGCCCCGCACGAAAGCGAGATCGCCGCCGAGATGGGCGTCACCCTGGCCCAGTACCAGGAGACGCTGACCAAGGTGCGCGGCACCCAGCTGGTCTACCTCGAGGACATGGGCGGCGACGAGGGCAGCGACGACTACCTCGACCGCCACGTCGCCAGCGAAGACGCCAACCCCCTGGCCATGCTGCAGGACCACCGCATGCGCGAGGCCCTGGTCGAGGCGATCAAGAACCTGCCCGAGCGCGAGCAGTACGTGATGAGCATGTACTACGAGCACGACATGAACCTCAAGGAGATCGCCGCCGTGCTGGGCGTGACCGAGTCGCGGGTCTGCCAGCTGCACAGCCAGTCGATCGCCCGCCTGCGGGTCAAGCTGCGCGAGTGGTGAGCCCCGCGCGGCCGAGTCCGGTCGCCGCATGAAAAAACCCCGCGGGGCGCAGGCCCGGCGGGGTTTTGTCGTTGCGGGCCCGCGTGGCGGGCCGCCGTGGCCTCAGGCGCGGGGCGCCTGGCCGCGGCGCTGGCGGCGGGCCAGACCGCCCACGGTCAGCAGGCCGGCGGCCAGCAGGGCGCCGGTGGCGGGTTCCGGCACCGCGTTCACGGCGTTCAGCGCGGTGGTGAAGGTGTAGGTGCAGCCTTCGCAGTAGCCGGCTTCCCAGATCCACTCGGCGGTGCTGGAGATGGACGAGAAGGTGTACCAGGGCGCGACACCGTTGGCACCGGCGCTGGTGATCGCGGTGACCTCGCCTGCGGCGTTGGTCATGGTCCAGCCGGTCAGGCCGGTGTCGAGGGCTCCGTTGCCGGTGGAGAACAGGTAGCCGCCATCGCTCAGGCTGAAGTTCCCCAGCAGGCCGCCGGGGCCGCCCTGGTTGGTGACGACGATCTGCAGGTACTGGGTGCTGCCGGACAGGGCGGTGGTGAAGCTCTCGGCCGACGTCCAGTCGGTGCCGCTGTAGACCAGGGTGCCCGGCAGGCTGGCGCTGTTGCTGATGTAGACCGAGAAGTCGTTGTCAGCCGTCAGGTGCCCCGTCAGGGTGGTGGCGTGGGCCGACCCGATGGTCAGCAGGGCCGCGGCGGTGGCGCCGAGCAGGGAGCGAAGGCTCATGAAAACTCCAACAGTCTGTACGGAACTGTGTCGGAGTGTAGGAGCTTCGACCCGGGTGGGCCTCGGCCGGACGGACGAGGCCGGTGTCCTTGAATTAGGGGGGGTCAGGCCTCGGCGTAGCCGCCGTGGCCGCTGCGCAGCGTGCCGCCATGGGCGCCATACAAGCCCTGGGCCGGGTGGGCCGGGGCGGGCAGCAGCACGTCGATCGCGCGGTCGAGCAGCGAGGTGGCGCGGGCCACCGCGTCGCGCTGGGCCGCGACCTGGCCGCCGGCCATGGCCAGACGCCGCCGCATCGCCGGGGGCACCTGCTGACCCGATTGGGCAAAGCGCGCCACGGCGGCACTCAGGGCGCGGTGCAGCGCGGTGGCGGCGGATTCGGTGGCCTGGGCGTCCTGCGCCTGCAGGGCCTGGCCCAGGGCGCCCAGTTGGGCCTCGACCTCGGCCAGGGCGGATTCCAGGTCGGTGATCTGGCGCAGGGCGGCGTGTTCCGGAGAAGAGCTGAGCATGGCGGGGCTGGCCGGCCGGTGGGGCCGGCAGGCGACACGAGTGAGGTGAGGACGACGCGAGGGCGGGCCGCGGGCGGCCCGGCCTCAGTGGCTGCCGTAGCGCTTGAGCAGGTCCTGCGCGTTGGCGATCAGCTTGTCGGCGATCTTCTCGGGGTTGACCTTGAACTGGCCGTCGCGGATGGCCTGCGCGATGCGCTCGACCTTGGCGGCGTCGAAGCTGGGGTCACCCGCGGCGTCGGCGATGGCGTTGCCGGCCGAGGAGATCTCGACCTTGGCGCTGTCGCTGCCGCCGGCCTTGGCCGACGGGTCGGACGAGCTGCGCGCGGCCCGGCCTTCAGCGCTGGTGGCCGCGGGGGCACCGGTCTTGGCGTCGAACGATCCGATCTTCATGGTGTGCTCCAGTGGGCCCGGGGCGAGGCCCCAAACCCGTATGACTTGCATCGGTTGTCGGAGCCCGCTGGCGGAACTTTAGGGGTTTTTGTCAGCGGCGTGGAAAAAGAGGTGGTGATCACAGGGCGATCTCCATTTCGCGGTCGGCCACCGGGCGGCCCTGCACCACGCGGCCGCCTTCGGTGCGGACGCGGGCGGGCTGGCCTTCGAGGCCGGGGGTCAGGGCCTGGCCCTCGCTGGCGATGCGCCAGCCCGGACCGACGGCGACGATGCGCACGTTCTCCCCGGCGGCGAACCACTGGCGGGCGCGCAGGTCGGTCTGGCGCAGCGCGGCGCCGGCGGCCAGCGGCCGCGACAGCGTGCGGCCCACGGCGGCCTCGATCGAGGCCACCGGGGCGCCGGGGGCGGCGGCCATGTCGATCTCTTCCTCGGCCAGCTGGGTGGCGTCCAGGGTGGTGCCGGCGGGCAGCGAGGTGCTGGCCACCAGCGAGCGGATGAACACCCGCACCGTCACCGGGATGCTCACGTTCCAGGGCTTCTCGCCCTGCACGCAGCGCATGCCGACCCGTGTGCGGCCCCAGGCCGGCTGGCCGGGAGGCAGGTAGGGCTGGATCTTCTGGCACGGCGCCAGTTTCAGGCGCGGGTCCAGCTGACCGATCTCCACCTCCACCCGGGCCTTGGGCAAGGCCGACTGGCGCGCGCCTTCGCGGGCCATCTCGCCGATGCGCTGCAGCAGCTCGTCGGGTCGCGGCGCCGCGTCCTGGGCCCGGCAGGCCATGGGCCAGGCCAGGGCCAGGGCAGTGAGGAGGGCGAGGGGATGCTGGGGGTTCATGGTCGGTCTCGGTGTGGCGAGATCTTGTTCTGGTTGTCGGCCATCCGTGGCCGGAATTGAAGGGCTGCAGGGCGGCTGTTCGTGCCATTGAAGCCCTTCAGCGACTTTCACAATCGGCCGACGCGATGCCCTGCCCACGCCGGGCCGCCCCGAGGAAGGACCCCCGCCATGCTCAACCGCCTGACCGATACCCTGGAGTTCCAGACCCAGGCGCTGTCCTTGCGCTCGGAGCGTCAGCGCCTGATCTCGAGCAACATCGCCAACGCCGATACCCCGGGCTACGTGGCCCGCGACATGGACTTCGCCGGCGCGCTGCGCGAGGCCACCGGCCAGCTGCAGCGACCCGTGCCGATGGCCACCACCGGCACGGGGCACATCCCGGTGCTGCGCAGCGCGCTGGGCCCCACCGGCCTGCGCTACGCCACCGCGGCGCAGACCAACCTGGACCGCAACACCGTGGACATGGACCGCGAGCGCGCCACCTTCGCCGAGAACTCGGTGAAGTACGAGGCCACGCTGCGCTTCATCAACGGCACCGTCAAGAACCTGACCGAGGCGATGAAGAGCCCCTCGCAGGGCTGATCCGCCGTGCCGCATCCGCAAGGAGAACCCTCATGAGCATGTTCAAGGTCTTCGACATCTCGGGCTCGGCGGTCAGCGCCCAGAGCCAGCGCCTGAACGTGGTGGCCTCCAACCTGGCCAACGTCGACACCGTGGCCGGCACCGACGGCTCGGCCTACAAGGCCCGCCAGGTCGTGTTCCAGACCCTGATGATGGACGCGTCCGGCCAGGCCGGCACCGGCGTGATGGGTGACCCGGTGGCCACCAGCGCCGGGGTCAAGGTCTCGACCGTCAGCGAGGACCAGACGCCGGGCCGCAAGGTGCGCGACCCCAGCCACCCCGCCGCGGATGCCGACGGCTACGTCACCTACAGCAACGTCAATGCGGTCGAGGAGATGGTCAACATGATCTCGGCCTCGCGCTCGTACCAGAACAACATCGAGGTCATGAACACGGCCAAGAGCCTGCTGCTCAAGACCTTGCAGATGGGCCAGTCGGCCTGACCACCGGAGCCCCACCATGAGCACCGCCATTTCCGGCACCAACGCCTCGGGCAGCGCAGCCAGCGCCAACGCGCTGAGCAGCCAGACCACCAGCGCCACCGAGCAGTCCGAGCGCTTCCTCAAGCTGCTGGTCGCGCAGATGCAGAACCAGGACCCGCTCAACCCGATGGACAACGCGCAACTGACCAGCCAGATGGCGCAGATCAGCACGGTGTCGGGCCTGGAGAAGCTCAACACCACCACCGCCACGCTCGGCAGCCAGTTCACCCAGCTGCAGGCCATGCAGGCCGCGGCCCTGGTGGGCCACGACGTGGCGGTCGAGGGCAAGTCGCTGCGCATCTCCAACGGCCAGGGCGACGGCGGCTTCGAGCTGGCCTCGGACGCCGACAAGGTGACGGTGAGCATCCAGGACGCCTCGGGCAACGAGGTCGGCACGGTCAAGCTCGAAGGGCTGGAGGCGGGCCGCCACAGCTTCAACTGGGCGGTGCCCGAGCACCTGCGCAACAAGGCCCTGACGTTCGAGGTCACCGCCACCGCGGGCAAGAACGACGTCAACGCGATGACGCTGCAGCACGGCCGCATCAGCGCGGTCTCGACCTTCAACAACACCTTGGCCCTGGAACTGGCCAATGGCGACCGGGTGGCGTACGACGCCGTCTGGGCCTTCCTCTGAACCCTTCACGTCGCAGGAGTCCACCATGAGCTTCCAGCAAGGCCTCTCCGGTCTCAACACCTCGTCGAAGAACCTCGACGTCATCGGAAACAACATCGCCAACGCCAACACCTATGGCGCCAAGAGCTCGCGTGCCGAGTTCTCGGACATGTACGCCGCGGCACTGGGCGGCACCGGCGTGTCTCAGATCGGCATCGGCGTGCGCCTGGCCAACGTCGCCCAGCAGTTCACGCAGGGCAACATCACCACCACCGACAGCTCGATGGACCTGGCCATCAACGGCGGCGGCTTCTTCCAGATGACCGATGGCAAGAACCCGGTCACCTACTCGCGCAACGGCCAGTTCAAGGTCGATTCCAGCGGCTACATCGTCAACAACCAGGGCTACAAGCTGCTGGGCTACATGGCCGACAACACCGGCACCATCCAGCCGGGTCAGGCGGTGCCGCTGCAGCTGCCCACGGGCGGCATCCAGCCCAAGTCCACCGGCAAGATCGACATGGAGTTCAACCTGGACTCCAGCAAGAAGGTCACCGATCCGGGCGCGGCCGCGTCCCCGCGCATCGACTTCACCAACGCCGAGACCTACAACGACGCCACGTCGGTCACGGTGTACGACGACAAGGGCCAGAAGGTGGCCCTGACCTACTACTTCCAGAAGACCGACACCGACCAGTGGAACGTCTACGTGACGGCCAATGGCACCTCCATCGGCGGCACCGCCGCCGCGCCCGAGCCGGTGACCACCCTGGCCTTCGATGCCAACGGCTCCAACCCGACCCCGGACACGGTCACCCTGGACGTGCCCTCGCTCACCAACGCGGACGGCACCACCACGCTGGCGATCCCGGGCATCGAGATCGACCTGGGCGGCTCGACGCAGTATTCGTCGTCGTTCTCGGTGACCAACCTGGCCCAGGACGGCTACGCCGCCGGGTCGCTCTCGAGCATCGCCTTCGACTCCAGCGGCGTGATCACCGCCCGTTACTCGAACGGCCAGAGCAAGTCGGCCGGCCAGCTGGAGCTGGCGACCTTCCGCAACAACCAGGGCCTGCAGCCGGTGGGTGGCAACGGCTGGCTGCGCACCTACGCCTCGGGTGACCCGGTGGTGGGCACGCCGGCGCAGGGCAACATGGGCGCGATCCAGTCGGGCGCGCTGGAAGAGTCCAACGTGGACCTGACCGGCGAGCTGGTCAACATGATCACCGCCCAGCGCAACTACCAGGCCAACGCCCAGACCATCAAGACGATGGACCAGGTGCTGCAGACGCTGGTCAACCTGCGTTGATTGACCGGCCCGCCCGAGGGCCGCCAGGAGAGCTTCGATGGACCGCATGATCTACCTGTCCATGGCCGGCGCCAAGGCCGCCATGAACCGCCAGGAGGTGCTCTCGCACAACCTGGCCAACGTCTCGACCACCGGCTTCCGCGAGGAGATGGCCGCGCTGCGCGCGGTACCGGTGCGGGGCGACGGCGCGTCCACCCGGGTCTACTCGCTGGAGACCACGGTGGGCTACAAGCCCGACGCCGGCCCGGTCACGCAGACCAACCGCAACCTGGACGTGGCGATGAAGGGCAACGCCTGGATGGCGGTGCAGTCGCTCGAAGGCACCGAGGCCTACACCCGCGCCGGTGCGCTCGAGGTCAATGCCGAGGGCCTGCTGATGACGGTGGGCGGTCTGCAGGTGGTGGGCGACGCCGGACCGATCACGCTGCCGCCCAATGCCATGGTGCAGATCGCGCCGGACGGCACGGTCAGCGCCAAGACGGCGGGCCAGCCGCCGCAGTCGGTGGGCCGCATCAAGATGGTCACGCCCGAGGGGGCGCTGACCCGTGGCAACGACGGCCTGTTCCGCGGCAAGAACGGCGACCTCGACGCCGACCCCAACGCCCGTCTGCAGGACGGCGCGCTCGAAGGCTCCAACGTCAGCCCGGTCGAGACCATGGTCTCGATGATCACGGCGGCGCGGCAGTTCGAGCAGCAGATGAAGATGATCATGACCTCCGAGAAGCAGGAGCAGTCGGCGGCGCGGCTGTTGTCGAACTCGCCTTGATCGGTTGGGTGGGGGGGCTTGTGGCGGGCTTGGTCTGCATGGGTGGGCGCGAGGCGCGCAGGGGGGCTTTGGCCCCTCTCTCATGTCACCCGGCCTGCGGCCTCCTTCTTGACTTCGTTCGGCGCCAAAGCCCCCCTCCGCGCCAACCACCGGCCGTGGCCTGCTGATGCGAGCAGTGCACGACGATTGCCTTGGCACCGGCCGCGGGGCAGCGGGCCGGGCGCCCCTCGTGCGCCCGGCCCG
>CALRTJ020000025.1:0-47862 GCA_943371055.1 Hydrogenophaga intermedia
CGTGGCCCGCTTGAGGGCTGAAATGCCTGTCGCAGGGCGCTGCGGCGGGATGGAACGAGCATCGAAGGGCCTCGCACCTCGAATGCCCGCTCAGATCACCCGCCCTCGCAGGCCATTGCCGGCTGCGCGAGGGGTTTCAGGAAGTGCCCCGCAGGTCCGGCGCTGACGGCGCCGGTCGGCGCCCTCAGAGTGAACGCCTGACCAGGGTGGGCAGGTCCGGATCGGCCCGGAAGCCGGCCTGTTCCGCCGCCTCGGACCGCAGTGTGCCGAAGCCTCCGAACAAGGACTGGATGCGCTCGTCGGGCCGGTAGCTGACCAGCCGCTCCACGCCCGCCCCGCGCGCCTGACCAATGGCCTCGACCAGCTCCCGCATCGAGAACCGGGAGGTGGGCAGGGTGAAGGTGCGGCGCCGCTCCAGGCCCGGCAGCGCTGGCGCCGCCGCATGCACGAGGCTGTCGACCACGGCCGGCAAGGACGAGGCCCAGGTGGTGGCCTCCTCGGACATGGGGCAGGTGAAGGGCCGCCCGGCATGCAGTTCGCGGATGATGTCGCTCAGAAAGGCCGACAACTGGCCGGTCGGCGCCGGTGGCCGGGCGAGCACGCCGGGGATGCGCAACGAGCGCCCATCGACCCAGCCGCGGCGGCTGAAGTCGTCGACCAGGACCTCGCCGACGAGCTTCTGCGCACCGTAGGTCATGGCCGGCCGCGTGGGCGACTCGTCCGTCAGCTGCGGCGACATCTTGCCGAAGACGGCGATCGAGCTGGCGAAGACGAACACCGGCGCGCCCCCCCCGCCGTCGACCTGCGCCTTGCCGCGTTCCAGCAGGTCCAGGGTGGCGTCGAGGTTCACGCGCCGGGCCAGCGCGTAGTGGGCCTCGGCGCTCCCGCCGGGAATGCTGGCCAGGTGGAACACCGCATCCAGCGGCTCATCGCCCAGCGCCGAGGACAACCAGGCGGGGTCGCTCAGGTCACCGCCGTGCCGGTGCAGGACGCCCTCGCGCGCCGCCGCGTCGCCAAAGTTCAGGTCGACCGCGCTCAGCCGCCGCAGGGGCCGTCCGTGCAGTTGCCCATCCGACAGCAGCCGCCTGACCTGCTGGCCGAGCGAAGCATCACCCGCGCCGCCGACCGGTTGAGCCTCAGCCCCTCGGCGACCAGCAATGCGCTGGCGCGTCTGCGCGAGTACTTCGACGACGACCTGCTGGTGCAGGTCGGTCGAAAGATGGAGCCCACGCCTCGCGCCGTGGGCCTGCAGGAGACGGTTCGCGATGTGCTGCTGCGGGTGGACAGCGCCATCGCCGTCCCACCCGAGTTCGATCCGTCCACCTCGGACCGGGTGTTCCGGATATTCGTGTCGGACTACACCCAGCTGGTGTTCGCTCCGCACGTGCTGGCACTGGCCGGCCAAGCCCGTTGCAGCGCCCGCTTCGAGTTCCTGCCGCAGGTGACCAACCCGCAGCGCAGCCTGGAGCGCGGTGAAGCCGACCTGCTCATCATCCCCCGCGGCTTTCTCTCTCCGGACCACCCGGAGGAGGTGCTGTACACCGAAGACTTCACCTGCGTCGTGTGGCGCGACAGCAGCTTGGCAAGGGGGGCGTTCACCTTCGAGCGCTACCTGGCCGCCAGCCATGCGGTGATGCAGCCGCCGGGCAGTGTGGGCGAATCCTTTGAAGCCTGGTTCGTCAAGCGCTACGGCGTGACACGCCGTGTGGGCGTGACCAGCTACGGATTCGCCTCGCTGCCCGCCTTGGTGGTGGGCACCGAACTGGTGGCCACGGTGCACACCCGCCTCGCCAGGACGCTGGCCTCCAGCCTGCCCATCGCCATGCGAGAGCCTCCGCTGGCCATCGCCGCCATGGAGCAAGGCATGCAATGGCACAAGTACCGTTCACGGGACCCCGGGCTGGTGTGGCTGCGTACCTTGATGCGGCAGGCCGCGCGTCGCATGGATGCGGAGTTGTCGATCGCTGACGGCGGCGGACCAAGCCGTTGAACCGCGTCGGCGCTGGCGCGAGCGACTCGACCAGGGCGGTCATGTCGCCGCCCGTATGAATGTCCTGCGGCCGGCACCGGTGCCCCGAAAGCCCCTTCAGAGGTTCGACCCCGAGGGCCGTGGCATGCGCCGCTCCGGAGGGGTCTGGACGCCCTTGCACTGACGACACGGGCGGCGCATGAACCGCCGCGGCATCGCCGGCGGCCGGCCAATCAAGCCGCCACCACGCGCTCAGTCCCGTCCCGCCTGCCAGGCCGGCAGGTACCAGTTCCAGCGCAGGGCGGCCGCGCGCAGACCGGTGGCGACCAGCGCCGCGGCGGTGACGGCAGGGCCCTCGGACAGGCCCAGCGCCTGTACCGCCACCAGCACCCAGCCGCCCAGAAAGGCGCCGACGGCGTCGGGCCATTGCATGGCGCGTTCGGTGGGCTCCAGATGGCGGGCCCGCATGAACACCATCGCACCGATGCACAGGCCCAGCAGGGCCCACAGCCAGCCGGCGTGCTCGACCCAGAACAGCGGCCGGCGGTCCAGCACCAAGTCGCGCACCGTGCCGCCACCGAAGGCGGCCAGGCCGGCGACGACGCAGATGCCCACCGCGTCCAGGCGCTTGCGCGCGCCCTCGATCACGCCCGACAAGGCGAAGGCGAGCGTGGCCACGGCCTCGGCCGCGACCTGCACCTGACTCAGCACCCAGGGGGCTCCAGCGGCCACGCTCCGTGTCCTCTTGCACTCGACCCCGGCATTGCGGGCGATCGCGCTCAGGACGAGCCCCGCGCGATCGGCTCGCGAGGGCACGGGCACGCACCGCGGCCGCGGCCCTGCCGGTCAGCCCTCGGGCGCCGCCGGTGCCGGCAGCTCGTCCCGATCCGCCCGCCGGAACCGGTTGGGGTCGTCCGGGCAGATGTGCCAATCGTCAAAGCCCGGCCCGGCGAGCCGGCGCTTGAGTTCCAGGGCACGGCCCACCGGGCAGCGCTGCACCGGCGACCAGTCGCGCTCGCCGCGGTGGCGGCACCAGACCACGGTGACCGCGGGCCGCGCGCACCGATCGGCCGTGGCGTCATCGCGCGCATGCCGGGGTCGCCCCCGCTCGGGGTCCTGGTCCTCGTCCTCGTCCTCGTCCTCTTCAGGGTTCCGGTCGTGTTCCATCGTGTCGATCCTCCAAGGCCCGGGGCCGGTCACGGCCACGGGCGAGACCCGGCCGGCCGGCCGGAACGGCCGTTCAGCGCCGCAGGGCCTGGAACGCCGCCAGCACGTCCTTGACCCAGTGGGACTCAGGCCGACCCTGCGGGTGACAGGCCACTACCACCTCGGTGAAGCCCCAGCGGCCGACGGCCTCGACCAGGCGACCCGGGCGTTGGGGCCGCATGCGGGCCTCGTGCAGAAAGGGCTGGGCCCAGGACCAGCCGGTGACCATCAGCAGCCGCCGCGGCGCCAGCACCTGCCGCTCCAGGTCCAGCAGGCGCTGCGCCCCCGCCCGCTGCGCCAGGCGCAGCCGAGCGGCGGCGGGCGCGCCAGGCGCCGCCGCCACCTTGTACAGCGGCGACCAGGCCAGGTGCGAGGACCAGTCGTCCTCGGTCCCCAGGCGCAAGCCTTCCGCCACGTCGTGCAGCACGCGCCAGACGGCCTGGCGGCGGCTGTTGCGGCCGGGGTCGGGATCGCCCCATCGGCGGGCCACCCAGGCCATCGGGCAGCCATGGTCCTCGGCCTCGTCGCGGTCGTGCTGCAGCTGCCAGGACCAGGCACGGGCCCGGCCCTCGTCGGCCAAGGCGGCCGGGACGATGCCGGGGCCGGCGCCGGGGTGCTCGCGGCAGACGACCATCAGCTCGCCGGTCCAGGCATCGCCCACGCGCGGCAGCGTGCCGTGCACCGGCTCGGTCGGCCCGTCGCGCATGGCCTCGCCCACCGCCCGCAGGGTCTGACGGACCCAGGCCTCGGTCCAGCCGTCCGGGGCGACCCGGTCGCTGGGGCGCAACGGGCCGTCGAGCAGGCGCGCCTCGAGCTCTGGGACCCGCGCCGGGTCACGGATGTGGAAGCAGGCCAGCGCGGGCGATCGCGCCGCCTCGCCGTCGTCGGTCAACCAGGCCTGCTCGTCGGCGAGGCCGTCGAGCTCGTCCTGCAGGGCCTCGAACTCCTCGTCCTCGTCGAAGGGCCGGCGCGGGTGTGAGAGCACCACGCCGCGTTCCCGCGCCGGACGGTCGCCCGCGCCGTTGTCCTCCTCGTCGTCCCACAAGGCCTCCAGCGAACAGGCGCTGCTCCAGCGCTCGCGCCAGGCGTCGAACAGGGCGCCGCCGACCGGCTCGCGGGCGCTCGGGTCCAGGCTCAGCAGCAGGTGCGGACAGTCGTCACCGAGGTCGTGGCCGGGCCCTGGCGGGCAGAAGGGGCAGTCCATGGTCGCGATCCCCCGCGTCAGGCCCGCGCCGGGCCGGCCGCCGCGTCGGCGCCGAAGGCGGCGGTGTCGGCGGCTTCGGGCCGCGGGTCGAGTGTCTTCATGGGTCCTCCCTGCCCGCGTCCGGCCCGGCGGGACATCCGCGGGCCGTCGTCAGGTCATGCGGGCCATTGTGGAAAGCGGCAGGCTCAGGGCGTGACCTGGACAGGCATCCAGGGGCCGGAGTGGGCAGCGGCCGCGCCCTTGTCGGCACGGCCACACAGGCGCACGAATCTTTACCTGCGCGACACCCGAGCGGAAGGCGCCTCGCGTGCAATGCCCCCACAAGAACGCACTGGGAACCCGCCGATGCTGCCGACCGCCACCACGCCCGAGCGCCGCCATGCCTGTCTGGTCGAGGACGACCCGGACATGCGCGGCATGCTCGAGCGCCTGCTGTGCCAGCACGGCTTTCGCGTCACCGCGCTGGAAGACGCCGAGGCCCTGCTCGAGCGCGTGCGTCAGGGGGCCCTGGTGCCCGACGCCATCGTGCTGGACCAGTCCCTGCCCGGCATGACCGGCCGCGAGGCCTGCCAGTGGCTGCGCCGCGAGGGGCACCAGGTGCCGGTGCTGATGCTCAGTGCCAGCGACGACGAGATCGACCGCGTGCTGGGCTTGGAGCTGGGCGCTGACGACTTCGTCGGCAAGCCCTTCTCGGCACGCGAGCTGCTGGCCCGGCTGAACGCGCTGATCCGCCGCGCCCAGGGGGCCGGGCCGGCCGCGGCCCATGGCCCGGGCGCCCAGGTCCGCATCGGCGACGCGGTGTTCCTGCCGCAGGCGCGGCAGCTGCTGGTGGACGAGCGGCCGCGCACGCTGAGCACCGTCGAGCACGCGCTGCTGTCCACGCTGTGCGCGCGGCCGGGCGAGGTGATCTCGCGCCAGGCCCTGTTCGACGCCAGCCACGCCCGCGACGACAAGGTGCTGCTGCGGGCGGTGGATTCGGCCATCGTGCGCCTGCGCCGCCTGGTCGAGCCCGATCCGGCCGAACCGCGCTTCATCCAGACCGTGCGCAACCAGGGCTACGTCTTCGTGCCCCAGCCCCGCCGATGCCTGGATGACCGCTGAGGCCCCGGCCCGGCGCCGGCCCCCCTTGGCGGTCCGGCTGGGGGGCTGGCTGGCGCTGGTGGCCCTGCTGGCGGCCGGGCTGCAGGGCCTGCTGCTGCAGCGCGCGCTCGACAGCGCCCGCGCCGACACGGTCCAGGCCCTGGGCGCCCAGCTGCGCCAGGCCCGGCGCCTGCTGTCCGAGGCCCCCGCCGCCCAGCGCCCCGCGCTGGCCGCGCAGATGGCCCTCCAGGGCCTGCCGCTGCGGCCCGACGGCCCGTCCCCCGACCCGCAGGCGCCGCCCATGCCCGAGGCCCCGGCCGAGTGGGTGGAGGCGCTGTCGGCCGCCAGCGGCCTGGCCCTGGCGCTGCGTCCCTTGCCCGGCCCCGCCGAGGGCACGCGCTGGCTGGCCGGCTTCACGGTCGAGGGCCAGCGCTGGTGGCTGGAGCAAGCCGCCCCGCAGGGCCTGGACCCGGCCACCGATGCGGTGTGGCGGCTGGCCACGCTGGGCATCGGGGTGTTGGCCGCGGTGGCCTCGGCCTGGGTCGCCGATGTGTTCACCCGCCCGCTGGGCGCCCTGGCCGCGGCCTGGCGCGAGGGCCGCGGCACGCCCCAGCCCACCGCCCCCCGGCCCGGCGCCAGCCTGGAGGAGGCCCAGCTGGCCGAGGCCCACGAGGACCTGCGGCAGGGCCTGGCGCAACGCCTGTCGCGCCGGCGCCAGGCACTGGCGGGCCTGTCGCACGACCTGCGCACGCCGCTGGCCCGGCTGCGCCTGCGCGCCGAGTGCGAGCTGGCCGACCCCATGCGCGAGCGGGTCGAGGCCGACCTGGACGCGGCCGACCGCATGATCCGGCAGTTCATGGGCTACCTCGAGAGCGAGGGCGGCGAGCAGGCCGCCGGCTGGCCCGCGCCGGTGGACGAGCTGCTGCGCCACGCGCTCGGGCCCTATGCCGAGCGCCATGGTGTGCAGGCCCGCATCGATCTGCAGGGCGGCACCGCGCCGCTGGCCCCCGACCTGGCGCTGCAGCGCCTGCTGAGCAACCTGGTGGACAACGCGCTGGCGCACGGCCAGGGCCAGGTCACGGTGGAGCTGCAGGCCGACCGGCAGGGCTGGACCTTGTGGGTGGCCGACCAGGGCCGGGGCATTCCGGCGGCCGAGCTGGCGGCGGCCCTGAAGCCCTTCGTCAAGCTGCCCGGCGGACGGGGCCGCGAGTGCGGCCACGCCGGCCTGGGCCTGGCCATCGTGGCCGAGCTGGCCCGGGGGCTGGGCGGCCAGGTGGTGCACCGCCCCTGGGACGGCCAAGGCTGGGCCCTGGGCGTGCGGGTGCCGCGGCCGGCCTGAGCCCGAAGCCCGCGCCGGGCGGGCCCTGGCCGCGGCCGTGACATCGCGTGCGACGGGGCGCACGCCGGCGCACCGCCGTGGCACGGCGCCAGCCTCATCGGCGGTTTGCCGGAGCGGGCGGGTTCCTACGATCTCCTCACCTTCCAACCGCACAGGAGATCGCGATGTCGATTGCCAGCCTTTCCTCCTCGGGCAGCCCGTCCCTGCAGCACCTGAGCCCCTACGAGCGCAACGTGCGCGCCTACGGACCGGTGACGGCCTCGGTGATCGGTGCCGGCACGGCCCTGGCCGAAGCCGCCAGCGCCACCACCGACTTCAGCGAGGCGGCCCTGAAGAAGATCGAGCAGGCGCTGTCCGACGGCGCCGACGCGGTCGGTGACGGCTTCTCGGCGATCGGCGACGGGGTCGGCGACGGCCTCTCGGCGATCGGCGCGGGCGTCAGCGACGGCGTGGCCTGGGTCGAGTCGGCCGGCGAGGCCATCGCCGATGCCGCCGGCGACGCCGTGGACCGCCTGGAAGACGCCGGCGCCCAGGCCTGGTCCGCGGTGCGCGAAGCGGGCCAGGACGTGCTGGACACCGCCGAGTCGGTGGTCGACGAGGTGGTGGACGATGCCGAGGCGGTGGTCGACACCGTGACCAGCGCCGCCGGCCAGCTCGGCAGCTACCTGGCGGCCGGCGCGCTGGCCGTGGGCGCCCTGGTCCACGAGGCGCTGTGATGCCGGCCCTTGCACCACTCGCCCGACTCGGCCGCTGGGCCGTCGCCGGGGCGGCCGCCCTGGGGCTGGGCGGCTGCTCGGTGCTCTCGCCGGTCCCCGCCTGGGAGGCCCTGAAGGCCGCCGGCCAGATGGCCGGTCTGGCCATGGCGCAGGGCGGCGCGCAGGCCAGCCAGACCGTGCACCATGGCGAGCCCCCGCCGCGCCGCGTGTGCATCGAGCTCAACCCCTACACCCCGATGGCCGAGCTGGTGCCGACGCTGCAGACCGAGCTGCGCCGCCACGCGATCGACAGCCGGGTCTATGCCGCCGGCGAGGGCGCCCCCGACTGCGCCCACTGGCTGCGCTACAGCGCCCAGATCGACTGGGGCACCCCGCCCTGGAGCCAGGACAGCCGCGCCTACCTGCGCCGCCTGCAGCTGCTGCTGGTGCACGGCGACGGCCGCGTGATGTCGACCAGCCAGTACGACGGCGACCGCGGCCCCACCGGCCGATGGGCCGCCACCCAGCAGAAGCTCCAGCCCGTGGTGCGCGCGCTGGTGACCGGCTTCGAGAGCTGACCCCCTCATCCCCCGGAGGACCCGACCATGACCCCCCCTTGCCCCACCGACCGCTCCCCGGGCCGCCGCCCGCTCGGCGTGGCCCTGTCGGCGGTCGCGCTGCTGGCCGGTTGCGCCGGCCCCTCGCCCTCGCAGATCACCCTGCCCATGACCGCCCTGCCGGTGCCGATGCCGCCCAATGTCGAGCGCGTGGCCACCGGCGGCATCTACCGCCCCGGCGGCGGGGCGCTGTTCACCGGCGAGCGCCGGCCCTCGGCCATCGGTGACACGCTCAAGGTGGACATCGCCGAGTCGCTGGCCGGATCGACCAAGGAGACCGGCACCACCTCGCGCGAATCGGCGCTGAGCGCGAAGGGCCCGGGCACCGGCTCGAACGCGCTGGGCGGCGCGCTCAAGGGCCTGCTCAACCTGGACGCCAGCGCCTCGGGCAGCGACCACTACAAGGGCAGCGGCGAAGGCACCCAGAAGACCGAGTACAGCGGCCGCCTGGGCGTGACCGTGGTCAACGTGCTGGCCAACGGCCACCTGGTGGTGGCCGGCGAGCGGGCGCTGTCGCTGAGCAACGGCCAGGTGCTGCTGCGCTTCTCGGGCGTGATCGACCCGCGCGACATCCGCAGCGGCAACGTCGTGGCCTCGGCCGACGTGGTCAACGCCCGGCTGGAATCGCTGGGCGCCGGCGACACCGGCGACGCCACCCGCCGCGGCTGGCTGCAGCGGGCGCTGGCCGACGCGCTGCGGGTGTGGTGAGCCCGAGCCCGCAGGCTCAGTAGACGAGCTTGCCGCTGGCGCCCATCACGCCGACGTCGACGAAGCGGCTGCCGACCTGGCCGCGGCTGAAGTCCAGCCGGAAGCCGCCCAGGTCGATCTCGCCCATCGCGTGCAGGCTGCGCGCCAGCGCGTCGGCACCGGGCTCGCGGGTGCGGCGGGCGGCCTCGGCGAAGACCCGGGCGCTGACATAGCCCTCGAGGTGGAACGAGGTGTAGACCTTGACCTGGGGCGCGTGGGCCTGCATGGCCGCCTGGAAATCGCGCTGCAGGCCCCCGCCCACGCCGCTGGGGTTGGGGTAGGTCTGGGCCATGGCCACGCCCCGCGCACCGTCGCCGGCCACGTCGTTGAGCAGGCCCGCCGGCAGGTAGCCCAGCGCGAAGACGAAGCGGCTCGTGCCGGCCTTGCGCAGGGCCACCACCGCGTCGGCCATGTAGCGCGGCGCGCCCAGCAGCAGAAAGCCCTGCGGCTGGAGCTCGGCCAGCCGGGCCACGCCGGCCTGGATCGCGGCGGGCTCGTTGGCGGCCTCGACCGGCTGCAGGGTCACCTTCAGGGCCGCCGCCAGCGCCTGGGCCATGGCCAGGCCCGAGGTGCCGATCGGGATCGGCTGGTACAGCACGCCCAGGCGGCTGATGCCCACCGCCGCCGCGTTCTGCAGCAGCTTCTCGATCTGGGCCCGGTCGCCGGCGCGCACATGGAACAGGCGCGGGTGGCCGGGAGTGCGCAGGGCCTCGGCGCCGGGGATGGCATTGATCACCACCACGTCGTTCTGGTCCAGCAGCCGGTCGTCCAGCAGGCGCTTGACCGAGGCCGAGCCCACCGGCGAGAGCAGCGCCGCCGGGCGCTGGCCCATGGCCTCGCGGAAGGCCTTGACGAAGCCGTCGGGGGTGTAGGTGTCGTCGACCTGGAAGAAGCTGACCCGGCGCCCGCCGATGCCGCCGCGGGCGTTGAGTTGGCCGAAGGCAGCCTTGATGCCGTCACCCAGCTGCGGCGCGTCGGGCACCGGGATGCCGGTGAAGGGACCGACCTGTCCGACGACCCAATCGCCGTCGGCCGGCGCGGCGCCCACGGCGCCGAACATCCCCAGGCCACCCAGGGCCCCGATGCCCCGAAGGGCTCCGCGTCGCGTCCACATCCAACCGTCTCCCAACCACGCCCTGACCCGCTGGCCTGACCACGCGGCGGGCGCGGTGGCACAGGGGTGGCTTCCTTTGAAGCGGCGGATTGTTCCGCGTCAACGGCCCTCCACACACCCCGGGTAATCACGCATTCCAGGGCAACACGCCACACTGCCCGCGGGTGCTGCCGCACCTGCTGTCACTCCCTAGGCGCGGTGGTCCGGCGGGCTTCCGGGCCTCGGGCCGTGGTGGTCAGATGCGCACTCCCGACACCACCGAGCACCCGCCGATGAACCCCCTGCTCCGCCCCCGTTGCACCGTTCTCCTGCTGGCCCTGGCCGCCAGCGCCGCCTCGGCCCGTCCGGGGCTCAACGACTCGGGGCAGACCCGCTGCGTCGACTGGACCACCTACGACACCCGCAGCGACTGCGCGGGCAGCGGCCAGGACGCCGCCTTCGGCTGGGACGCCCGCCAGCCGGGCGATGCCGACGGCCGCGCCGGCCTGCGCCTGGAAAAGCTGGACGCGGCCGGCCAGCCCCTGCCCGCCGACGCCCCCGAATGGTCCTGCGTGCGCGACCGGCGCACCGGCCTGGTCTGGGAGCAGAAGACCGCCGACGGCGGCCTGCACGACGCCACCCGCGCCTACACCCAGCTGGGCAACGGGGCCGAGGACGACGCCAGCGGCCTGCTGGCCGCCACGCGGGCCCAGGCGCTGTGCGGCTTCGGCGACTGGCGGCTGCCCACCCGCACCGAGCTCGAGGGCCTGCTGGTGTTCGATGGCCTGGAGGGGCCGCAACGCATCGATGGCGCCTGGTTCCGGCCCACCACCCAGCACGTGCACTGGAGCGCCACCTCGGCGGCGGTGATCGGCGGCGCGCCGGTCTACCGCTGGGCGGTCAACTTCCACGGCGGCGAGAGCTTCTGGTACAGCGGCGAGTTCGGCCGCTTCGCGCTGCGCCTGGTGCGCAGCGACGCGCCGGCCCGCCAGGCCCGCTGGCAGCCCGAGGGCGCCGAGGTGCTGGACCGCAGCACCGGCCTGCGCTGGCAGCGTTGCCCGCTGGGCATGGCCTGGAGCGGCAGCGCCTGCACCGGCAGCGCCAGGACCCACCTGACCGCCCGCGACGCCCTGCAGGCCGCCAAGGCGGTGGCGCGCCAGAGCGGCCTGCGCTGGCGCCTGCCCAACCCCAAGGAGCTGTCCACCCTGGTGGACACCCAGCGCCTGTACCCGGCGATGGACCCGGTCGCGTTCCCGGGCGTGCCCAGCATGCAGCTGTACTCGGGCACCCACTGGCCGGACAACCCGGTCTACTTCTGGCGGCTCAACACCGCCGTCGGCCAGACCGCACTGGACTTCTGGGGTGGCCAGATCCTGCTGGTGCGCGACGAGCCGCGCTGAGCCCCTGCGGGGGCGCGGCCCGTCGTCGGCGCGTGGTGCTCAGCGCACCACGGCCAGTTCGTCGCGCTGGCCCGCCTTGAAGGTGTAGAGCGTCAGCGCGCCGTTGCGGATGTCGCCCTTCTCGTCGAAGGCGATGGTGCCGGTCACGCCCGGGTAGCCCTTCATCGAGGCCAGCACCGGCAGGTACTTGGCGGGCTCGGCCGAGCCGGCCAGGACCATCGCCTCGACCATCACCTTGGTGGCGTCGTAGGTGTAGGGCGAGTAGATCTGCACCTCGGTGCCGAACTTCTTCTTGAAGTCGGCCTTGAAGCGCTCCATCGCCGGCTTCTGGGCCGCCTCGATGCCACCCGCCACCGCGCAGATCACCTGGCCGTCGTCCAGGGCACCGCCGGCCAGCTTGGGCAGCTCGCCGGTGCACACGCCGTCGCCGCCGATGAACTTGGCGCGCAGGCCCAGGGACTTCATCTGGCGCAGCATCGGGCCGGCCACGGCGTCCATGCCGCCATAGAAGACCACGTCCGGGCGCACCCCCTTGATGGCGGTGAGGATGCCGGTGAAATCAGTGGCCTTGTCGCTGGTGAACTCGTGGCGTGCGATGGTGGCGCCGGCGGCCTGGGCCGACTTCTCGAACTCGTTGGCCAGGCCCTGGCCGTAGGCGGTGCGGTCGTCGATCACCACCACCGTGCGGGCCTTGAGGGTCTGCACCGCGTAGCGGCCCAGGGTGCCGCCGAGCTGCATGTCGTCGGCGACCATGCGGAAGCTGGTCTTGTAGCCCTGGCGGGTGTACTTGGGGTTGGTGACCGAGGGCGCGATCTGCGGGATGCCGGCCTGGCTGTAGATCCGGGCGGCGGGGATGGCGGTGCCGGAGTTGAGGTGGCCGATCACGCCGTTGACCTTGGCGTCGACCAGCTTCTGGGCGGCGGCGGTGCCTTGCTTGGGGTCACCGGCGTCGTCTTCGGCCAGCAGCTCGAAGCGGGCCTTCTGGCCGCCGATGCTCACGCCCTTGGCGTTGAGTTCGTCGAGCGCCATGCGCGCGCCGTTCTCGTTGTCCTTGCCCAGGTGGGCGGCCGGGCCGCTGGTGGCGGCGACGTGGCCGATCTTCACGACCAGGGTCTGGGCGGAAACGGAGGTGGTGGCGGCGACGGCCAGCAGCGCGCCGCAGGAGAGAGCGAGTTTCATCGTGTGTTCTGGGAAGTCTTCGGGAGGCCGGCCGCGAGGCGGGGCCGGATCCGGCGCGGAGGTGGTGCGCGGGCGCTCGCACGGGCGGAGGGCGGCTGGTGGCCGCCGCGGGCGGACGCCGGGCTGGCGTCCTCGTCGCGAGACCCTCGATCTTACCGGTAACCTAGGGTAAACCCTTGATTCGCTTCAAGGCCCTGGGTCGGCCAGCAGGGGCAGCTCCACCGTGAACAGCGCACCGCCCTCGGGGTGGTTGGCGGCCAGCAGCTGGCCGCCGTGCTGTTCGACGATGCCGTAGCTGATCGACAGGCCCAGGCCGGTGCCCTTGCCCACCGGCTTGGTGGTGAAGAAGGGGTCGAACAGGTGGCCCAGGTGCTCGGCCGCGATGCCGGGCCCGTTGTCGCGCAGCTGCAGGCGGGCCCGGCCCTGGTCCCGCTCCAGCGCCACCCACAGCGTGGGCGTGACGCCCTCTCGCGCCGAGGCGGCGTCATAGGCGTTCTGAACCAGGTTCATCAGCACCTGCAGCAATTGGCCGGCGCTGCCCATCACCAGGCAGGGCTCGCCCGAGCTCCAGTGCACGTCAAAGGCCGGCGCGGTGCCCTTGCGCACCCAGTGGATGGCGCGCTCGACCACGCCGTTGAGATCGACCGGGGCACGCTCCTCGCGGTCCACGGCGGAAAACCGCTTGAGGCCATTGACGATGTCGGCGGTGCGGTGGGCGCCTTCGAGCATGCCCTCCGTCAGCGACGGCAGGTCGGCCAGCAGGTGGTCGATGCGCAGCTTGGCGCGCAGCGCGGACTGCTCCTCGGCGGACACGCCGGCGTGGATCGCACCCAGGTACTGGCGCAGGCGGTCGCTGTAGCGGCGCATCGCGTGGACATTGCCCAGCACGAAGCTGATCGGGTTGTTGAGTTCGTGCGCCACGCCCGCCACCAGCCGGCCCAGCGAGGCCATCTTCTCGGAGTGCAGCAGCTGCTGCTGGGTGCGCTTGAGCGCCTCGTGGGCCTCGCGCAGCTGGTGGTAGGCGCGCTTGAGCTC
Organism: Hydrogenophaga intermedia; assembly: GCA_943371055.1. Lineage (GTDB taxonomy): Bacteria > Pseudomonadota > Gammaproteobacteria > Burkholderiales > Burkholderiaceae_C > Ideonella > Ideonella intermedia_A. The sequence goes on from CALRTJ020000025.1 coordinate 13,565, forward strand.
GCCCATCGGCCGGCCGACGAAGACCAGGCCCAGGCGCTGGCCGCTGGCGTCCACCCGCGGCGTGCAGTTGAAGTCCACCGGCACGCGCTGGCCCTGGGCGTCCAGCAGCTCGACCTCGACCACGGTACCGCCGCGCTGCAGCGCCGGGGTGTCCTGCACATGGCGGATGCGGGCGGCGCTGGCCTCGTCGGCCATCAGCGCCGCCAGCGGCTGGCCGCGCAGCTGGGCGTCGCTGCGGCCCACCAGCTCGCACAGCGCGGCGTTGGTCTCCTCGATCTGGCCCGCCAGGTTGCAGGCGGCCAGCACGTCGCTCATCGCGGTGAGCAGGCTGAAGATGAACTGCTGCGAGCGCTCGAGCTCGGCGTTCTTGCGCTCCAGCGCGATCTCGTCGGCCACCAGCTGGGAGTAGACCTCGTCCATCTTGTGGATCACGTCCAGCCAGGTGGACTCGTCCACGCCCTCGAGCTCGCTGGCATGGGGCGGGGCCCAGGCCGGCGGGGCGACAGGCAGGGAACGGGACTCGGGATCGCTCACGGCCGCAGACTATCAGGAAAGGCCACGGCCCTGAAGCAGGACCAGTGCGGCGTCGAAGTCGTAGCGCCGCACCAGGGCCAGCCAGGGCTCGGTCTGTTCGCCCAGCAGGGCGCGCAGCGCCCCGGCGGAGCGCTCGGCCAGCACCACCACCCCGGGGTCGCCATCGCACAGCCCCTGGCGCAACAGCGGCAGCAGCCCGTCGGCCGCCAGGGCCGTGTCCTCGCCCGCGGGGGCCTCGGGATCGGCGCAGCCGGCCAGGGCCGCCCCCAGGGGCGCCAGCAGTGCCTCCAGACCAGCCGCCAGCGCTTCGGCCGGGCCGGCCACCTCGCCGTCCGCCGCCGCCTGGCAGGCCTGGGCCCGTCCCGCCAGGGCCACCGCCCCGATCGCGCCACAGGCCCCCTTGAGCGCGTGGGCGCGGGCCCGGCGGGCGGCGTCGGTGGTCCCGGCCAGGCGCAGCGCCGCGGGGTCCTGGGCATGGGTGTCGGCAAACACCGACAGCACCCGGCGGTACAGCGCCCACTGGCCGCTGCACAGCATCAGGCCACGGCCCAGGTCCAGCAGTCCGGACTGGGCCAGGGGCTGCAGGGCCCGCCGCACCGCCTCGTCCGGTCCGGGCGCGATCGGCGATGGCGCGGGCACGTCCTCGCCCGGGGCCTCGATGGCGCTGTCACCCAGCCAGCCCAGCAGGGTCTCGTACAACAGGTCGGGGTCGACCGGCTTGGGGACGAAGGCGTTCATGCCGGCCGCGGCACAGGCCAGTCGGTCCTCCTCGAAGGCGTTGGCCGACAGCGCCACCAGCGGCAGGCGGGCCAGGCCGGGCGTGGCCCGGACCTCGCGGGCCACGTCCAGCCCATCCAATCGCGGCATGCGCAGGTCCAGCAGCACCAGGGCATGGCCGCCGGTCCGCGCCCGCTCCAGGGCCTGGGCACCGTCGGTGGCCAGGTCGACCACCAGGCCGGCCGCCTCGAGGAGTTCGCACAGCACCTCGCGGCTGACGGCGTTGTCCTCGGCCAGCAGCACCCGCTGACCGCTGGCCCGGGCGCGCAGGCGCTCCAGCGGCTCGACCGGGGACCGCGGTGGCGCCGTGACCACCGGCTGTCCCGGCGCCAGCCAGGCCGTCATCCAGAACAGGCTGCCCTGCCCGGGCACGCTGCGGGCCCCCGCCTCGCCATCCATCATCGCGGCCAGGCGGCGGGTGATGACCAGGCCCAGCCCGGTGCCGGCGTGGCGACGGCTGGCCGAGCTGTCGGCCTGCTCGAAAGGCTGGAACAGCCGCGCCAGCTGGGCCGGCCCCAGGCCGATGCCGGTGTCCTCGACCTCCAGGCGCAGCAGGCAGCGCCCGCCCTCCTCGCGCTCGATGGCCGCGCGCAGGCTGATGCCCCCCTGGTCGGTGAACTTGACCGCGTTGCTGGCGTAGTTGAGCAGGGCCTGGCGCAGGCGCGTCGGGTCGCCCCGCAACCAGCGGCCGGCGGGCCGCACCTCGACGTCCAGCCGCAGGCCGCGCTCGGACGCCGGCGTGGCGATCTGCTCGCGCACCTCGTGCACCAGGGTGTCGAGCAGGAAATCCTGCTGGGCCAGCTCGAAGCGGCCGGCCTCGATCTTGGACAGGTCCAGGATGTCGTTGAGCACTGCCAGCAGGTGGCGGGCGGCGCCGTCGATGCGGGCCAGCCGGTCGCGCTGGCGAGGCGTGACGTCGTCGTCGCGCAGCAGCCGCACCAGCCCGGTGATGGCGTTGAGCGGCGTGCGGATCTCGTGGCTCATGTGGGCCAGGAAACCGGTCTTGGCGCGGCTGGCGGCCTCGGCCCGCTCGCTCGCCTGGGCCAGCTCGGCGGTGCGCTCGTTCACCCGGGTCTCGAGGTGGTCGCGGTGCTGCCTCAGCTCCTCGTGCAAGCGGCGGGCCTCGGTCTCGTCGCGCCACAGGCCGAAGCGGCCGAACACCGCCCCGCCGGGGTCGCGCAGCGGGCCGCAGACCACATCGAAGGCGCGGGGTCCCTGCACCGTGTCCAGGGTCAGGGACCGGTGGTGCAGCACGCCCTGTTCGACCGCGTCGCGGCCGGCCTGCATCAGCGCCTGGGCCTGCGTCGGCGGGAAGACGCTGTGCTCGTCGCGCCCCAGCACCTGTGACGGATCGCGCCCGCTCAGGCGCTGGGCCGCGGTGTTGAACAGCAGGATGCGGCCATCGATGTCCTGCGCCACGACACCGTCACCCACCGCGTCCGCCAGCGCCTGCAGCACGCGCAGCGACTCGGCCTGGCGCTGCTGGCGCTCGGCCTGGCGGCGCAGCGCGGTCCAGGCGCGCTGCTGCTGGCGCTGCCAGTGCAGCACGCCCGACAGGACCAGGCCCGCCAGGCCGGCCAGCGCGGTCCAGGCCAGGTCCAGGCTGGCGGGCGAGGGCCCGCTGCCGGACTGGACCTGGGCCAGCACCCACCAGCCCCCCGAACCGACCGGTCGGGCCACGCCACGCCAGGGCTGACCCTGGGCATCGCGGCCCTGCAGCAGCGGTGCCGTCGCCTCGGCGAGCGCCGTGGCCGCGGGCAGTCCGTCGGCCAGCGGCTCGCCGCTGGCCTGGCGCCAGCTCTCGCCCGTGGCCTGCATCAGGAGGACCCGGCCGCTCTCCTGCCCCACCGGCCAGGGCGCCAGGCGGGCCGCCAGGGCGCGCGGGTCGGCGCCGGGTTCGGCCAGGGCGTCGCGGGCCTGCTCGGCGCGCAGGGTGGCGATCATGTCCAGGCGCACCACTTCGGCCAGGGTGTGCTGGCGCACCGAGGCCGCCATCGCGACCACGGTCAGGACCGTGATGGCCAGCCACCACAGCGCCAACGGCCGCCAGTGGCGCCCGGGCCACCGACCGGCCGCCAGGCCCGAGCCAGAGCCAGAGCCCCCCACAGCCTGCCGGCGCCATTGCCAGGCCCACCACAGGCTGCTGCCCAACACGAACAGCGCGGCCTGCAGCGCCACCAGGACTTCCTCGAGCACCGCGTCCTCGACCCACAGCGCCAACAGGCGGTGCGCGCCCAGCAGCCAGACCAGGGCCACCACCGCATGACCGATCACCAGGCGCAGGCCCGGCCCCGGCGACGCCGCGGGCGACATGGGCTGGGGCGTCTGCACCGCGCGCCCCTCAGCCCCGGTCGTCGGGGCCCTCGGCGCCGCCCGGCGCCCGCCAGCTGGCCAGCAGCTCGTCGAAGGCCCGGTCGAAGGCCGCCACCACGCGCGGGTCGAACTGGCGCCCGGCGCCGGCCAGGATGGCCGACCGGGCCTCGGCCGGGCTGCCGGCGCGCTTGTAGTGGCGCGAGGCCAGCAGCGAATCGAAGACGTCGACCACCGCCATGACCCGCGCCGCCGCCGGGATCGCGTCCCCGGCCAGGCCGTCGGGGTAGCCGCTGCCGTCCCAACGCTCGTGGTGCGAGCGGGTCACCTGCCGCGCCAGCGTGACGAAGTCGGGCGGCAACGGCAGGTCATGCGCGACCCGCTCCACCGCCTGCTCGCCCAGCACCGGGTGCGAGCGCATCAGGGCCCATTCGTCGCGGTCCAGCGGCCCGGGCTTGCGCAGCAGGGCCTCGGGGATGGCCAGCTTGCCCAGGTCGTGCAGCGGGGCGGCGCGCACCAGCAGCTCCTGGTGTTCCTCGTCCAGAGGCTCGGGCCAGTCGGGGTCCTGCGACAGCGCGCGGACCAGCACCGCCATCAGCCCCTGGCTGCGCTGCAGGTGGGCGTGGGTGATGGGGTCGCGCAGCCCGGCCTGGTGGGCCAGCACCTGCCAGACGGCCTGCTGCAGCACCTGGCTGCTGCGCTCACGCCGGCGCAGCGAACGCTCGAGCTGCTCGGCGCGGCGGTGCAGGGTCTCGCGGTGGCGGCGGGCGTGCAGGTGCTGGCGCACCCGGGCCAGCACGCGCAGCGGCTGGATCGGCTTGGCCAGGTAGTCGGCCGCCCCCTGGGCCAGGCCGTAGGCCTCGTCGGCGGCCTCGGCGCGGGCACTGAGGAAGAGCACGGTGATGCCGGCGGTGCTCGGCTCGGCGCGCAGCCGGGCCAGCACCTCGAAGCCGTCCATGCCGGGCATGACCACATCGAGCAGGATCAGCTCGGGGGGCGGATCGGCGGCGGCCAGGCGCAGGGCGGCGACGCCGCTGTTGGCCACCCGCACCGTGTGGCCGTCAGACGCCAGGAGGGCGGCGATCTGAGCCAGGCTCTCGGGCACGTCGTCGACGACCAGCACACGCCCCGCCGCGGCCGCGCCGGAGGGCGGCAGCGCCTGCAGTGGCAACGGTTGACGGGTGCTCACGCCCCGACAGTAGCGCAGCCGCGGTGCACCCCGGGATGTGGTTTGCCCGGGGGCCGGTGGCTCAGTGGACAGTGCAGACCATGCAGGGGTCGAAGGAGCGCACGATGTGCTGCACCGCCACCGGCGTGTCCTCGCCCGGCAGGACCGGGGCGCCGACCAGGGCGGCCTCGAGGGCGCCGGGGCGGCCCAGGTGGTCGCGGGGCGAGAAGTTCCAGCTGGTCGGGGCGACGATCTGGTAGCGCTCGAGCCGGCCCTGGCGCACCGACAGCCAGTGGCCCAGGGTGCCGCGGGCGGCCTCGGTGGTGCCCGTGCCCTGGCCCTCGTCGGGCAGCGCATGGGGGTGGGCGAAGGGCTCGCGCGGGCGCAGCCCGGCCAGCCAGGCCTCCATCAGGGGCAGCACGCGGGCGATTTCCAACAGGCGCGCCAGCACCCGGGTGTGCACCGTGGCGCCCGCCCGCGCCACCGCGGCGCGCAGCAGGGGTTGGCCGTCGGCCAGTTGGCGGGCCAGGGCGCCGGTCTCGAGCACCCGGCCATCCAGGCGGGGCGCCTTGTTCCAGGTGTAGGCGCCGGGCTTGTCGGCCACCGGCTGGGTCAGGCCCTGGGCCGGGTGGCGGCCGCCGGTCACGTCATCGGCCAGCCAGGCGTGCCGGGCGTCCTCGCGCAGGCCGGACAGGTCGGGCACCGAGCAGGCCGCACCGGCCTCCTCGAACAGCCCCGGCGCCAGGGCGAAGGCGCCGCCACCCTGGCGGTAGGCGCCCACGCTCAGGGTCAGGCCCGGGCCGCGGCCCAGGGCGTCCAGACCCAGGTCGGACGACACCGCCAGGAACTGGCGCAGGTCGCCCCGGCCGGGCGCGGCGTCGGCCCAGGCGGCCAGCGCGTCCTCGGTGTCCAGCGCGGCCACCTGCTCGAGCGGTGCGCCGAACAGCTGCTGCTCGGCGAAGCCGCGGAACTCGCGCACCCAGCCCAGCAGGCGCAGGCGCTCGGCGGCGTCGACGGCGCGCGAGGAGCCGCCGGGCACGATGCTGTGGGTGTGCGGCCACTTGCCGCCGAGCAGGCCCATCAGCCGGAACCAGCGCTGGCGCGCCGCCACCGCGGCGCGGGCGTGCTCGCCGCCGCCCGAGCCGTCGAGCGCGGCGAAGCGGCGCTGCACCTCGGCGAACCAGGGCCGCCCGGCGTAGACCGGCCGGGTGAAGTCGGGCATGAAGAACAGGTAGAAGTGGGCCAGGTGGTCGGCCAGGTTCTCGCAGGCCAGCATCAGGTTGGTGGCCACCTCGCCGTTGGGCGGCGGCGCCACGCCGGCCAGGTCGGCCAGGGCGCGGGCCGCGGCCACCGACTGCGAGACCGAGCAGATGCCGCAGATGCGCGGCACGATCACCAGCGCGTCCAGCGGGTCGCGCCCGGGCAGCATCTGCTCGAAACCGCGGTACATGGTGGCGGTGACGCGGGCCTCGCGCACCACGCCGTCGGCGATGTCCAGGCTGACCTCGAGGTCGCCCTCCACGCGGTTGAAGGGGCCGACCAGCAGGCGGCGGGGGGAGTCGCTCATTTGAGTCGGGTCTTGCGGGCCACCGGCGGCACCACGATGTGGTCGGCGGTGGCGTTGTGCTTGACGCGCCGGGGCGTGGCGCTCTTGGACAGCGAGGCCAGGGCCACGAACCAGGCCTTGGGCATGTCGGTGGGCAGGCCGATCGGGATGCCGGCCAGCTTGGGCGTGGCGTGGAAGGCGTGGCCCGGGTCCTGGAAGCCGGGCTCGGTGCAGCTGATGCAGGCGTAGCCGCCGCGGGTGCAGCTGCCTTCGCCGTTCCACAGCCGGGTGTTGCAGTCGGCATGGGCCTGGGTGCCCTTGCAGCCCATGTGCTCCATCATGCAGCCCAGGTCGCTGGGCTTCTCGGCGCTGGCCTTGAACTCGTAGAACTCGTTGCGGGTGCAGCCGTGGTGGACCAGCTGGTCGGCGTAGGCGCGCGGCCGCTGCAGGCTGTCCAGGTCGTCGGGGCCCAGCAGGCCGGCGCCCAGGGCCATCAGGGTCTCGGTGACCCAGCCGGGGTGGGTGGGGCAGCCGGCGATGTTGACCACCGGCAGGCCGCCGCGCGCCGCGAAGCCCGGGCCCAGCAGGCCGCCGGGCTGGTCGTTCTCGTGCTGCAGGCCGCAGGCCTCGGCGGGGTTGGGGCCGGTGGCGCTGACCCCGCCGTAGGCCGCGCAGGTGCCCACGGCCACCACGTGGCGCGCCACGCCGGCCAGGCGGGTGACCCAGTCGGTCATCGGCAGGCCGGTGCCGGCCAGCAGGTGGAAGCGGCCGGTCCCGCCGGGCCCGCGCAGCAGGGCGCCCTCCAGGCACAGGATGTCCAGCGGCGTGCGGCCCTCCAGGCAGTCGTCCAGCAGGGCCAGCAGTTCGGTGCCGCTGGCGCGCGAGAGCGAGGGGTGCCACAGCAGGTTCAGGCCGGCCTGCGGCCACCAGGCGGCGAAATCGGCGCTGTCGGCGTTGAGCAGCGACATGCTGCAGCCGCCGCAGCCACCGCTTTGCAGCCAGAGCACGTTCATCGGCATGGGGTGTCCTCCTGCCCGCGGTCCTCGGCCGCGCCGGCCGTGCTGGCCACGCGGCCGTCCAGGCCCAGGCGCTGCAGCTTGGCACGCAGGCCCACGCGCGACAAGCCCAGCTCGGCCGCCACGCGGGTCTTGTTCCAGCGGTGGCGCATCAGGGCCTCGCGCAGCACCATGGCCTCGAGCGCGTCCAGGCGCTCCTGCAGGGTGCCGCTGGCGGGCATGGCCAGGGCGGCATCGGCGCCCCCGGTGGGGGCCAGCGCGCTGCGGCCCTGGCGCAGCGCCAGCGACAGCGACTCGGGGCCGATGCGCTCGGCGTCGCTCAGGGCCACGGCGCGGGCGATCTCGTTGCGCAGCTCGCGGATGTTGCCGGGCCAGGGGTAGGCCACCAGGCAGCGCAGGGTCTCGTCGGCCAGCGACACGCCGGGGCGGCCCAGCTCGGCCGCGACCTCGTCGAGCAGGTGGCGGGCGATCGGCACGATGTCGCCCGGGCGCTCGCACAGCGCCGGCATGCGCAGGGTGATGCCGGCGATGCGGTAGTACAGGTCCTCGCGGAAACGGCCGGCGCGCACCTCGTCCTCGAGCTTGCGGTGGCTGGCCGCCACCACCCGCACGTCCACCGGGATGGCGCGGGTGGAGCCGACCGGGCGCAGCTCGCCCTCCTGCAGCACCCGCAGCAGCTTGACCTGGAAGGCCGGCGAGGTCTCGCCGATCTCGTCCAGGAACACGGTGCCGCCGTGGGCGCGCTGGAACAGGCCGACGTGGTCCTCGTAGGCGCCGGTGAAGGCGCCGCGCTTGTGGCCGAAGAGCTCGGACTCGAGCAGGGTGTCGGGGATGGCGGCGCAGTTCTCCAGCACGAAGGGCCCGCCGTGGCGCGGGCTGGCGTAGTGGATGGCGCGGGCCAGCAGCTCCTTGCCGGTGCCCGAGTCGCCGCCGATCAGCACCGGCAGGTCGTAGCGGGCGATGCGCGCGGCGGTGTCGCAGACCGCGTCCATCGGGCTGCCCGGGGCGCGCACGAGGCGGCCGAAGTCGAAGGCCGCGCGGGCCTCGCCCAGCCGCTGCTGGCGGCGCGCGCGCAGCAGCGGCGCGCCGCTGCGCAGCTCCAGTTCGAGCCGGGTCAGGCCCTGTTGCAGGTGGCGCGCCTCGACCGCGGTGCGCACCGTCTGCAGCAGGTGGTCGGGCACCCAGGGCTTGAGGATGTACTGGTAGATCCCGGCCTCGTTGATGCCGGCGATGATGTCCTCGCTGTCGGTGTAGCCGCTGATGACGATGCGCACCGTGTCGGGCCAGCGCTCCCGCACTTCCTTCAGGAACTCGACCCCGGTCAGGCCGGGCATGCGCTGGTCGCACAGCACCACCGCCACCTCCTGGCGGGCCAGCAGCTCGCGGGCGCGCTCGGCCGACTCGGCGGTGAGGATGGCGAAGTCCTCGTCCAGGGTGCGCCGCATCGCGTCGAGCGAACGCACCTCGTCGTCGACCAGCAGCACCGTGGGCAGGTCGTCGGGCGGCAGCGCAGGGTCGGGGGCGTTCATCGGTGCAGGGCGAGGTGGCGCGGGGTCCAGGCGTGGGGCTTGCGGTGCACGAAGTGGTGCCGCGCCACGTGGTAGCTGGGGTCGAAGCCGTGGAAGTTGCGGTGCATGCGTTGCAGTTCGTCGGCGCGGTGGGCGGCCAGGGGTCGCGCGGCTTCGTCGGCCGCGCGACGGGCCGGCTTGTCCGCCAGTCTAGCCCCGGCCTCGGCGCTGGCGGCCCATTGCCGTGCCGCCACCGGCGCCAGCGTGTCAAAGGCCGCGGCATCGCCCCCCAGGACGCGGTCGAGAAGCCCCAGGCGCAGCGCCTCGGGCGCGCCGATCGGCAGGCGGCCCTGGGTGATGGCGCGGGCGGGTTCGGCGCCCACCCGGCGCGGCAGGGTGTAGGTCCAGTACTCCGAGCCGTACAGATTGCCCATGTTCTTGTAGTGCGGGTTGAGCACCACGCCGCCGTGGGCCCAGACCTGGTCGGCCGCCAGCGCCAGGAAGCAGCCGCCGGCGCCGGCGTTGCCGCGCAGCGCGGCCACGGTCAGGCGGTCGGTCAGGGTCAGCAGCTCGAGGCAGGCGTCGTCCATGGCCTCGATGTTGCGCATCGAGGCCGCGGCGGCGCTGTCGCCCGGCTGGCCGGCGAAGTGCTCGATCTCGTGCAGGTGGATGCCGTTGCTGAAGAAGTCCTGACCCCCGGCCAGCACCAGCACCCGGGTGTCGCGGCCACGCAGCTCGCGCAGCGCATCGCGCAGACGCAGGCACTGGCGGGTGCCCATGGCGCCGTTGTGGAAGTCGAAGCGCAGCCAGCCCACCCGGGCCCCGGGCGGGCCGGACTCGTCGTAGTGCAGCTCGTCGCGCTCCTCGGCCGGGCGCTGCAGCGGCACCGGGCGCTCGGGCAGCGCGGCGGCGGCCTCGGCGAAGGCCAGGGTGGCCGGCAGTTTGAGGGCCTGGCCGCAGGCACCGCGGCGCACCGCCCCCACCCACACGCCGCCGCCGCGCACCCGCACCAGCAGCGCCGGGCCCCGGCGGGCCAGCACGGTGCCGGCGGCGGCGGCGTCAAAGTCGGCCAGTGCGGCGGCGGTGGCCGGGTGCAGGTCGAACAGGCGCACCGGCTCGCCCCACAGCGGCGCCAGCGCGCCCGGGGCGCTGTCGGCGGCCCGGGCGGTGCGCAGCACGGTGTCCAGGTCGTCACGGGCCCAGTCGATCTGGCGCTGCGCGGTGGTGAAGGGGGGTTGCCAGGCACCGTCGAGGGCGACGGCGGGCGGCGCCAAGGCCGGGGCGTGGCGGTCCAGGGCCGCCAGTACCGCGGCGGTGGCCGCGGTGTTGACCTCGTGGCGGTACAGGCTGGCCTTGGGCGCCGCGCGGGTGTCGAAGGGGGCCCAGGCCAGCACCGGGCCGCTGTCGAAGCCGCCGTCGGCCTGCAGCACGGTCACGCCCCAGTGCGGCAGGCCGCGCGCCACCGCCCAGTCCAGCGCGCTGGGCCCGCCGTCGCCCGGCGGGCCGGGGTGCACCACCCAGCAGGGCACGGCGCGCCAGACCGACTCGGGGATGCGGCGCTTGAGGAAGGGCGCGATCACCAGGTCGGGGCGGGCCAGCACCACCGCCTCTTCGGTCACCGCGTCGGCGATGTCCAGCTCGACCGTGACCCAATGGCCGGCCTCGCGCAGCGTGGTGTGCAGGCGCTGGGCCAGGCTGTTGAAGGCGTGGCACAGCAGCAGGATGCGCAGGGGCGCGGTGGCGTTCGGGTTCGGGGTCACAGGCGCAGCCGGTCGGTGGCCTCGGCGGCCTTGCGGCGGCCCAGGTGGATGGCCAGGCGGTCGGCCACCTCGCCGACGCCCCGGTTGAACTCGGCCACGCTGCGGGCGCGCAGCGCGGTCTCGGCGATGCGCGGCGCGTCGGGCCCGAAGAACGGCAGCAGCAGCGCGACCAGGGCCTGGGCAGCGGCGCGGTGGCGCGCCGGGTCCAGGGTCGGGGGCGCAGGCGCGGCGGTTGGCGCTGCGGGGGGCTCGGTCTGCGCTGCGGGCGTGGGGGCCGGTACCGGATCCGGGGCGGCGGTGTCGGTGCGCGGCGCGCGGGCCACGGCCTGCTCGGCCTGGGCGATGGCCTCGATCAGGCCGTGCTGGCGCAGCAGGGCCAGGGTCTCGAGCACCTCGGGGCCCATGCGCTCGACCAGGCGCTGCAGCGGCTCGACCCCGTTGACCATCACCAGCACGCCACGGGCGCGCGGGCCCAGGCCGTGGCGGCGTTGCGCCAGCTCGGCCTGGCCGTCGGCGGTCTTTCGGTAGACGAGGTCCTGGGCTTTTGCCATGCGGGGTCTCCGGTCGGGCTCAGCAGATGCGGGGCAGCGGCTCGCCGCTGAGCCAGTCCACCACGCGGCGGCCGCCGAAGCGGGTCTTCATCTGCACGAAGCGGTGTTCGTCGGCCTGCACGGTGCCGATCACCGCGGCCTCGGCGCCCAGCGGGTGGGCGCGCAGCGCGGCCAGGGCGGCGTCGGCGGCCTCGGGGGCCACCACCGCCACCAGCTTGCCCTCGTTGGCGATGTAGAGCGGGTCCAGGCCCAACAGCTCGCAGGCGGCGTCCACCTGGGGGCGGATCGGCACCGCGGCCTCGTCCAGCAGCATGCCGGCGCCGCTCTGGCGGGCGATCTCGTTGAGCGTGGTGCCCAGGCCGCCGCGGGTGGGGTCGCGCAGGGTGCGCACCGCGCCCTCGGGCACGGCGGACAGCAGGTCGGCCACCAGACCGTGCAGCGAGGCGGTGTCCGAGACGATGGCGGTCTCGAAGGCCAGCGACTCGCGCAGCGACAGCACCGCCACGCCGTGGTCACCGATCGGCCCCGAGACGATGACCACGTCGCCCGGCCGGGCCAGCCGACCCGACAGGCGCCGCCCCGGCGGCAGCGCGCCGACGCCGGTGGTGGCGATGAACACACCGTCGCCCTTGCCCTGCTCGACCACCTTGGTGTCGCCGGTGACCACCGGCACGCCGGCGGCGCGGGCGGCGGCGGCCATCGAGTCGACCACCCGCTTGAGGTCGGCCAGCGGAAAACCCTCTTCGAGGATGAAGCTGGCCGACAGGTACAGCGGCACCGCCCCCATCATGGCCACGTCGTTGACCGTGCCGTGCACCGACAGGCAGCCGATGTCCCCGCCGGGGAAGAACAGCGGCGAGATCACGTGGCCGTCGGTGGCCATCACCAGGCCGTGGCCCGGCGGCGGTGCGGGCAGCGCGGCCCCGTCGTCGCCCTGGCGCAGGAACTCGTTGTCGAAGGCGCGGGCAAAGACCTCGTCGATCAGCTGCATCGCCGCGCGCCCACCGGCGCCGTGGTTCATGTCCACCCGCCCCTGCTTCAGGTCCAGCGGCCGGATGTAGTCTTTCTTGGCGGTCATGTCGTCCTCAGGCGGCCACCACGGGGATGTCCCTGAAGCGGCCATAGCTGTAATGGGCGGCGCAGGCGCCCTCACTGGACACCATGCACGAGCCCATCGGGTTCTCGGGCGTGCAGACGGTGCCGAAGAGCTTGCAGTCGGTCGGCCGCTTGACGCCGCGCAGGATGGCGCCGCATTCGCACTGCTTGTGGTCGGGCACCGGCGTGTAGACCAGGCCGAACTTGCGCTCGGCGTCCCAGGCGGCGTAGTCGGGGCGCAGCTGCAGGGCGCTGTAGGGCACCTCGCCCAGGCCGCGCCACTCGAAACTCTGGCGCAGCTCCATCACCTCGGCCACCACCGCCTGCGCGGCCAGGTTGCCCTGGGGCGTGACCGCGCGGGTGAACTCGTTCTCGACCTCGGCGCGGCCGGCGTTGACCTGGCGCACCAGCATCAGGATGGCCTGCATCACGTCCAGCGGCTCGAAGCCGGCGATCACCACCGGCTTGCGGTACTCCTCGGCGAAGTGCACGTAGGGGTCCGAGCCGATGACGATGCTGACGTGCGCCGGGCCGATGAAGCCGTCGATCGGCACGGTGCCGTACTGGCGCACCTCGGGGCTCTCGAGGATGTGGGTGATGGCGCTGGGCGTGAGCACGTGGTTGCACAGCACGCTGAAATTGGCCACGCCCGCGGCCCGGGCCTGGCGCAGCACCAGGGCGGTGGGCGGGGTGGTGGTCTCGAAGCCGATCGCCAGGAAGACCACCTCGCGGTCCGGGTGCCGCTGCGCCAGCTGGAGCGCATCGGCCGCCGAATACACCATGCGGATGTCGGCCCCGCGGGCCTTGGCCTTCATCAGCGACAGGGACTCCTGCCCCCTGGGCGAGGAGGTCGCCGTCCCCCCGGGTGGGATGCTCCCGCCTGGGGACGGCCCGGCGGCGGGGCTCGCCGGCACCCGCATCACGTCGCCATAGGTGCACAGGATCACGCCGCGATCCAGCGCCAGCGAGATGGCCTGGTCGACGCGGCCGATCGGCAGCACGCAGACCGGGCAGCCGGGGCCGTGGACCATGCGCACCGCCTCGGGCAGCAGCTCGGCGATGCCGTAGCGCGAGATGGCGTGGGTGTGGCCGCCGCAGAACTCCATGAAGGCGTAGCGGCGGCCGGGCTGCAGCTCGTCGGCGATGCGGCGGGCCAGGCCCCGGGCCAGTTCGCCGTCGCGGAACTCGTCCACGTACTTCATGCCGCGTCCTCCTGGGCGGTCGGGTCCAGCGCGGCCATCTCGGCGAACAGGGCCAGGGTGCGCCGGGCTTCTTCGGGGTCGATCTGGCCGATGGCGTGGCCGACGTGGACGATCACGTAGTCGCCGGGGCCGGCGTCGGGCGTGAGCGCCCCCGATATGGACTTGCGCACGCCGCCCAGGTCGATCAGCAGCTGATCGCCGGGCTGGCGTTCGATGACGAGGGCAGGCAGGGCCAGGCACATGGCGTCGGGTCTCTCCGGGAAAGGTCAGGTCAGCGCCCGCTCGGCGGCGGACGGCAGGGGTTCATCGGTGGCCAGGCGCTGCAGCGCCCAGGCGGCCTGGCCCAGGCTGAGGCCGCCGTCGCCCGGGGGCACGACGCGGGCCTCGAGCACGCGCAGGCCGGCGGTCTGCAGGCCCCCGACCACCGCGTCGCGCAGCAGGCGGTTGAGCCAGCAGCCGCCGCCCAGGGCCACGGTGTCCAGCGCCTCGCGCCGGGCGTGGGCCCGGCACCAGGCCACCAGGGCGTCGGCCAGCGTGGCGTGGAAGGCGGCGGCCGAGGCGGCCGGGTCGGGATGCGCAGCGGACAGGCGCTGCAGCAGGCCGGGCCAGGACAGGCGGCCGGCGTCGTCCAGGGCCCAGGCCCCGGGCCAGGGCCGCACCGGCCCGGCGCGACCGGCCAGGGCCTCGAGGGCCACCGCGGCGTGGGCCTCGTGGGCGTGGTGGTGGTGGCCGGCGATCAGGGCGGCGGCGGCGTCGAACCAGCGGCCGGCGCTGGAGGTGGGCGCGGCCACCGTGGCGCGGGCGATCACCGCGGCCAGCTGCGCGGCGGCGGGCTCGGCGGCGAAGCGGCGGGCGATCTCGTCGGCCCGGCCGGCGGCGGCCAGCGCGGCGGCGCCCATGCGCCAGGGCTCGCGGGCGGCGCGGTCGCCGCCGGGCAGGGCCAGGGTGGGCAGGTGGCCCAGGCGGCGGGCCCGCGCGCCGTCCAGGGCCAGCAGCTCGCCCCCCCAGACGCTGCCGTCCCAGCCCAGGCCGTGGCCGTCCAGCACCAGGGCCAGCGCGGGGCCGGCGTGGCCGTGCTCGGCCAGCACCGCGGCGCCGTGGGCCACGTGGTGCTGCACCGCCAGCGCCGGCACGCCCCAGCGTGCGGCCAGGTCCTGCGCGTGGGCGCTGCTGAAGAAGTCGGGGTGCAGGTCGTGCGCCACCGCCGCCGGGCGCACGCCCAGGAACTGCAGCAGGCGCTCGGCCGCCTCGGCGTGCAGGCGGCGCGGCCCGGCCCCGCCCAGGTCGCCCACATGGGCCGACAGGAAGGCCTGGTCGCCGCGGGTGACGCAGACGGTGTTCTTGAGCCAGCCGCCGGTGGCCAGCACCGGCGGGGCGTCGGCGCTCACGCCGGGCAGGGGCACCGGCTCGGGCACGTGGCCGCGGGCACGCCGCACGAAGGGCGCGTGGCCCGGCGCCATCGGCCGGCGCACGCTGTCGTCCAGCGGGTGGACGATGGGGCGGTCGTGGGCCAGCCAGGCGTCGGCCAGGCCGGCCAGCTCGAGCAGGGCCTCGCCCTCCTCGTGCAGCAGGGGCTCGCCGCCGGCGTTGGCGCTGGTGGCCACCCACAGGCCGTCGTGGGCCTGGGTGCGCCAGGCGCTGCCGGCGGGCTCGCCCAGCGCGGCGTGCCACAGCAGCTCGTGCAGCGGAGCCGAGGGCAGCATCACGCCCCACTCGTCCAGACCGGGGGCGATGTCGGGGTGGGCCGCAGCCACGCCCGGCTGGCAGGGCAGCAGCAGCACCGGGCGGGCGGGCCCGGCCAGCAAGGCGGCGCCGTCGGCGTCCAGCCGCACCCAGCGCGCGGCGCTGGCGGCGTTGGGCACCATCAGGGCGAAGGGCTTGGCGCTGCGCTGCTTGGCGGCGCGCAGGCGCTGCAGCACCGCGGGCTGGCGGGCGTCGCCGATCAGGTGGTAGCCGCCCACGCCCTTGACCGCCAGCACCTGGCCCCGCGCCAGGCGACGGGCGGCGGCACGCACCGGGTCCTGGCCCGCGTCCAGGGCGGCGCCGTCCGGGCCCAGCAGGCCCAGGCGCGGGCCGCAGGCCGGGCAGGCCACCGGCTGGGCGTGGTGGCGGCGGTCCATCGGGTCGGCGTACTCGCGGGCGCAGTCGGCGCACATCGGGAAACCGGCCAGGCTGGTGGCCGGGCGGTCGTAGGGCAGCGCCCGGGTGACGCTGAAGCGCGGCCCGCAGTGGGTGCAGTTGATGAAGGCGTGGCGGTGGCGGCGGTCGGCGGGGTCGAACAGCTCGGCCAGGCAGGCCCCGCACGGGGCGCTGTCGGGCGGCAGGCCGGTGTCGGTGCGGCCCCCGGCGGCGCTGGCCAGGATGCGCAGCGGCGGCGCCTCGGCCGGCTGCACCGCGCAGGCGCCCTGCTCCACCGACTCGACCCGGGCCAGCGGCAGCGGGCAGACGCGCCAGGCCGCGGCGAAGGCCGCCAGCGCGGCGGGCGGGCCCTGGACCTCGGCCTCGACGCCGCGGGCGTCGTTGCGCACCCAGCCGCTCAGGCCCAGGGGCGCGGCGGTCTGCACGCACCAGGGCCGGAAGCCCACGCCCTGCACCACGCCGCGGGCGCGCAGGCGCCAGCGCTCGACGGTGGGGGACGGGGCGGTGCTCATGGCGGGTGGCGCAGCGGGCTCAGCGGGCGGCCAGGCGGGCTTCGAGTTCGGCCACGCGGCGCTTGAGCACGGCGAGTTCGTCGGCCTCGGCGGCCTGCGGGGCCGTGGCGTCGGCGGGCGACTGCAGCAGCCAGTCCAGCCAGGCGTCCATGCCCTGGCCGCTGCGGGCCGAGACCAGCAGCACCTCGATGCCCGGGTTGACGCGGCGGGCGTACTCGATGCACTGGGGCACGTCGAAGTCCAGGTGCGGCAGCAGGTCGACCTTGTTGAGCACCATCACCCGCGCGGCCGCGAACATGTCGGGGTACTTGATCGGCTTGTCCTCGCCCTCGGTCACCGAGAGGATGGCGACCTTGGCCGCCTCGCCCAGGTCCCACATCGCGGGGCAGACCAGGTTGCCGACGTTCTCGATGAAGAGCAGCCCGCCGGGGGCGTGGGCGTGGTCGTTCTCGTGGTGGTGGTGGTGGCCATCGTCATGACCGTGGTCATGCGCGTGGTCATGCGCGTGGTGGTCGTGCCCATGCGCCGCCCCGTGCAGGTCCAGGCGACCGAAGGCGTCGGCCACCATCTGGGCGTCCAGGTGGCAGCCCTTGCCGGTGTTGACCTGGATCGCCGGGGCGCCGGTGGCGCGGATGCGGTCGGCGTCGTTCGAGGTCTGCTGGTCGCCCTCGATGACCGCCACCGGCAGGTCGGCGGCGCGGGCCTTCAGGGCCTGGATGGTGGCGCACAGCAGCGTGGTCTTGCCCGAGCCCGGGCTGGAGACCAGGTTGTAGGCGGTCACCCCGTGCGCCGCGAAATGGGCGCGGTTGAGCGCGGCCAGGCGGTTGTTCTCGCCCAGGACGTCGGCCTCGAGGCGGATCGCGCGGGCCTGGCTCATGCCGGGCACCGACACGCGGGCGGCGCCGGCGCCGTAGTGCAGGTCCCCGGTGGCGGGGTCCACCGCGACATGGGCTTCGGTGCGGGCGGGCTGGGCGCCGTCACCGGCACATCCACAGACGACACACATGGTTCAGTTCTCCTCGGAAGGGACATCGGCCGCGGCTGCGGCCCGGGGGGCGGCGGGGGCCTCGGCGGCGTCGTGGACCCACAGGTCGACGACGCGCAGCTCGGTGCCGCCGGTGGGCTGGATCTGGTGGCCGCCGCACTGCGGGCAGGGGTCGACCCGGCTGGTGATGGTGACCGGGGCCGAGCAGCGCAGGCACCAGGCGCTGGCGGGCGGCTCGTCGATCTGCAGCTCGGCGCCCTCGAGCACGCTGCCGGGCTGCAGGGACTCGAGCGCGAAGCGCAGCGAGCGGACCTCGACGCCCGAGAGCGCGCCGGCCTCGAGGTGCAGGCGCGAGACGCGGGCGAAGCCCTCGCGCCGGGCGGCGTCCTCGACCAGGCGCAGCACGCCGCCGGCCAGGCTCAGTTCATGCATCGGGACTCCTCGGCACCGCCCATGGCGGCATTGTGGGGGCGCGTGGGGCCGTCGATCGTGAAGGCCACGCAGGGATCGAAGGCGACCGCCAGGCGGGCGGTCGCGCCGGTGTCGCAGAGGTCGAGGGCGCGCAGCGCCTGCGCCAGCGTGCCCTCGGGGTGGAAGTTCCATTCGGTGGGGGCCAGCACCCGCGCGTCGGCCACCACCGGGCCCTGCGGGCCTTCGGCCAGGCGCACGCGGTGCAGCAGCAGGCCTCGGGCCATTTCGCACCAGGCCAGGCCGCTGCCGTCGGGCAGGGTGAGTGCGCCGGCGTCCAGCCAGTCCTCGCCGCCGGGCGCGGCCAGGCGCAGCAGCTCGACCAGGCGCGCGGCCAGGCGCTCGCCGGCACTGGCGTGGGGCAGCGCGCCGGCGCGCCGCGACCAGGGGCCGGTGTCGGGGGTGGCGCCGCGCCAGTGGGGGCGCAGGGCGAAGCCGGGCTCGGCCATCGCGGCGGCCAAGGCGGTCGGCGCCAAGGGCTCGTCCAGCAGTTGCAGCGAAGGGCCCGGCGTGGCCAGCCGGCACGCGTCGCGCTGGCTGTGCAGCAGCGCGGCCAGCGGCGTGGCGCCACGGGCGGCCCAGTGCCAGGGGTGGCGCAGCGGGTCGTCGTCCCAGCGGAGCAGCCAGTCGTGCAGGGACTGGCCCAGCCAGTGGGTGGACAGCCAGGCGGGCAGCGCCTGCAGCGCGGCCTCGTCGTCCAGGGCGGCACGCCACAGCGGGCAGTCCTGCAGCGTGGGCGCGGTGGCGGGGGTGTCGGGCAGCAGGCGCGGCCAGTCGTGGGCCAGGCGCAGCATCTGCTCGCGCAGGGTGGCACGGCGGTGGGCCTGGCGCTCGGCATGGTCGGCGGCGGCGGGGCGGCCCCGGGCCGCGGCCACGGCGCGCGCGGCGGTCCAGCGCTGGGCGTGGCCGCACAGGCTCAGCAGCGCGCCCAGCAGCTCGGGCAGCGCGTCGGCCGGGCGGCCGGCGCTCAGGCGCGGCACCCAGTCGCGCCGGCTGCTGCGCACGGCGTCGGGCGCACCGGGGCGCAGACGCACGGCACCGGCCAGGTCCTGGGGCGTGGCGCTCATGCGCGCTCCGGCGGCCGGGCGCGGCCGAAGAGGAAGCCGCGGCGGGAGGGCGGCGGCTCGGGGGCGGCGGGGACTGCGACTGCCGCTGCGGGCGCGGGTGCGGTCGCGGGTGCGGCAGCCATCTCTGGCGGCTGGCGCAGGTGGTCCAGCGCGGCCTGCGCGGCCACCAGGGCGGCGGCCTGGTCGGCAAAGGCCTGCATCGGCGAGAACAGCGAGGCCGACTCGAACACGCCCAGCCCGTCCTCGCGGCCGCCGATGAAGTCCAGCTCCAGCGCCCCCAGGCGGCGCGGCGCCTTGTGGCCCACCGCCAGCCAGCCCGAGGCCGCGCCGGCCCCGCCATCGAGCGCACGCGTCGGCAGGCGCACCAGGTTCATGAACCAGGGCGTGACCAGCACGCCGGCCAGCACCGCCGGCGCGTCGGCCTCGGGCTCGAAGCCGACCGCCTGCACCACCAGCCCGGGGTGCAGGAACGGCAGGCCGGCCATGCGGGTGTCGGCGATGCGGCGGAAGCAGGCTTCCAGCTGGACGGCGCGGGGGTGGGGATTCATGGGCGGCAGGGGCTCAGGCCAGCACCATGAACTGCTCGGCGTCGCCATCGCACTGCGGACAGCGCCAGTGCGCGGGCAAGGCGTTGAAGGGCGTGCCCGGCGGGATCTGCCACTGGGCGTCGCCCTCGGCGGGGTCGTAGACCCACCAGCAGATCTTGCACTCCAGGCGCGCGTCGGCCGGCAGGCGGCTGGCATCGCCCAGGTAGCTGCCCTCGAAGAAGCGCGGCGTGTCCATCAGACGCCCCCGTCCACCCATTCCAGCACCTCGGTCAGGCGCTCGACCGAATCGGCCAGGTCTTCGGGCGCGGCGCAGGCCACCTCGGGGATGGCGCAGACCTCCACCGAGTTCAGGATCACCGTGTCCTGCGAGTTGTAGTACACGACGCGCCAGGTGTTGGGCACGCAGGCGTTGGTGATGCGGCAGTTGCCGTAGCCACGCGACAGGATCAGCACCCGACCGGTGCCCAGGCGGGCATCCATCAGCGAGATATCGAGCGGCGTCAGCGGCAGCAGGCTCAGGTTGACCACCTCGGCCGGCAGGCCGGCACGCCAGTGCTGGCGGTGCGACTCGAGCTCGACCAGCACCGCCTGGGCATTGCCGGCCTCGGGCGGCAGGGGCTGCGCGGCGGGCGGCTGGCGGCCGTCCTCGCGGGCGGCCTGCAGCAGGCCCTGGGGCACCGCGCCCAGCTCGATCTGGTCGATGGGCTGGCCGTCGGTGCCTTGGCCGATCACGCGCCAGACGCCGGCGAACACCGCCTCCTGCACCTGCAGGCGCGGGGCGACACTGGCGTCGCCGGGGGCGCCCAGCACCTGGGCGCTGACCTCGCCCTCGCCCATCACCTGGTGCACCAGGGCCAGGTCGGAGGGCGACAGGCCCAGCAGGGACACCGGGGCCACGGCCTCGCCGGCGGCGGCGCGGCGCAGGCCGTCAAGCACCTGGTGCAGCGCGGTCAGCGCGGGGCCGTGGCCGGCCAGGTCCTCGGGCTCGGGCAGCAGCGGGGCCTGGTAGGTGGCCATGCCGCTGGGCATGTGCAGGTAGTCCAGGCCGTCGTCGTCGTGGGCGCCGGGCTGCATCAGGCTGACCACCGGGATCGGGAAGGGCTTGGCGGAGAAATCGGTGCTCATGGGGCGCTCCGGGTCGGGGGGTCAGTGGCAGGCGGGGCCGCTGGCGGCGCCCATCAGGGGGATCGGCGGGCGGCTGGCCGGGGTCTCGAGCAGCGCGGCCACGCGGGCCAGGTAGTCGGTCCAGTCCAGCATGCCGGCGACGGTGCCGACGTACTGGCCGTCGCGCACGAAGACCAGCGCCGGCCAGCGCTGCGAGCCCCAGCGGCGGGCGACCGCGTCCTCGTCGCCGCGGCGCACCACGCCGACGCCGAAGCGGCCCGGGAAGGCGCGCTGCAGCTCGGGCAGCACCACCGCCACGTCCAGGCATTCGGGAAAGCGCACCGGGTCGCCGGTGAAGAACAGCACCTGGTCGCCGGGGCGGGCGCAGAAGTCGGCATGGCTGGCCTCGTCGACCCAGCCGGCGCCGGGCATGGCGGCCAGGCGGCGCACCAGCGGCGCCTCGCGTTCGTCGAGCGGGTGGTCCAGGGTGGCGGTGTCGGTCATGGGGTCTCCTTCAGGCGCGGCCGGTCAGGGCGCGCAGTTGTTCGTCGCTCATGGCGGAGGGCAGGTCGAAGCCGGGGTCGTCGGCCAGCAAGGGGGCGCCGCCCATGGCCTGAGCCACCAGGTCGAGGGCGGCGTTGACCTCGGCGGCGCGCTCGGGGCTCAGGCGCTCGCGGGCGCCGTCGATGAAGACCAGCACCCAGTCGCCCGGGGCCAGCTCGCCCACGAGGGCGGTGTCGATGCGCTTGACCTCGCCGCGGCCCTCGACCCGGGCCCAGCCGGACGACAGCCGCTCGATCACCTGCATGGGGATGCCGATGCACATGTCAAAGCCCCTGGGCCGCTGCCGTCTGGACAATGAAACGCTCGTCGCCGATGCGGCAGGCCTCGGACGCGGCCGGGCGGCCGGACTCGTAGGCGGCCATGGCCAGGGTGGGCACCGAGACGGCCTCGTGGCCGGCCGGCGGGGCCAGGCGCGGGCGGGGGTCGGCACCCCAGGCCCGCAGGCGCTCGACCGCCAGGTGCACCGCCTCTTCCAGGGCCTGCTTGACCACCGGGCGCAGGCTGCCACCGTAGTCCTCCAGGTGCTCGGGCTGGCAGCCCACCAGCAGCACCTCGGCGGGGTAGCGCTCGGTCAGCTGGGCCAGCATCAGCACCTCCTGGAAGCCGGTCTGGTGCAGGCTCATCTTCTTGGCGCCCAGGAAGCGCGGCACCTCCTCGTTCTCGACCAGCTTGAGGGTGCCCGGCACCAGGCCGTAGTCGACCGCGTCCAGGATCAGCAGGCGGGTGGCTTCCTGCACGTGCTGGATCAGGTACAGGCCCTGGGTGCCGCCGTCGACCAGGCGCACATGGGGGGCGAAGGTGTAGCGGGCGTCCAGGGCCTCGACGCAGCGCACGCCAAAGCCTTCGTCGGCCCAGAGCACGTTGCCGATGCCGAGCACGACGAGGGTCTCGTCGCTGCCACCAGGGGGGTTACAGGCCGCTTCGGGCGTGCCGGAAGAAGGAGGGGTGTTCATCGCGTCAGGCAGGCAGGAGGGAGGGGGTCAGGCCGGCACCGCGGCGGCGGGCGCGCGGCAGGGCGGTCGGGGGTCGGCCGCGGGGGCGGCACCGGCCGCGGCGGCGGCCGTGGCGGGGGCGCGCATCGCGCGCCAGGCGTGGTAGCAGTCCCAGTGGGCCTGCAGCTCCAGCCAGAAGGTGGCGCGGGTGCCGAAGGCCATGGCGCAGCGCAGCGCGGTGTCGGGCGACATCGCCCGGTGGCCCATGACCAGCTCGTTGACCCGCCGGCGCGACACGCCCAGCAGGCGCGCGGCACGGGTCTGGCTGATGCCCAGCGGCACCAGGTACTGCCGCTCCAGGAAACGGCCCGGGTGCACCGGGGCGCGCAGCGGCACGCCGGGCGGGGGCGTGTGGGGCTGGCGCGGAACGGCGGAGGCGGTGGCGGTGCGGGACACGGCGTGATCGGCTCGGTCGGTGGTCAAGCGGAGCAGGGGTTCGGCGCAGGGCCGCCCCAAGCCGAACGCTCCCCCCCGAGGGGGCGACGCGCAGCGCCTTGGGGGCCCCTGTTCACTTCTTGAAGGTCCGGTAGCCGGAGATCATCGTGCTGACGATGCTCTGGCGGCCCATGATGTCCTCGCGGATCGCGGCGTAGATGTGCAGCGTCACGAAGGCCACCATGCCCCACATGCCCAGGTGGTGCCAGGTGTGCACGTCCTGGCTCTGGCCCATCATCGGGATGACCCAGCCGAACCCGCGGTCGGCCCAGGATCCGGCGCCCAGGCCCTCGCCATACATGGCGAAGCCGGTCAGGATCATGAACACCGAGAACAGGAAATAGCCGAAGAACATGGCCAGGCGGGCCATCGGGTTGTGGCCCACGTAGCGGCTGGGCTGCGGGATCAGGAAGGCGTACCACTTGAGCATGGTGATCACCTCGCGCCAGTAGGCCGGCTGCGTCAGCGGCAGCGTGAACAGCTCGCGCGAATGGTGGTTGCCCACCAGGGCCCAGTAGGCGCGCCCGATCAGCCCCACCGCCAGCACGTAGCCGGCGGCGAAGTGGCCGAAGCGGATGTAGCCCATCAGGAAGTGGTCACTGGCCTCGCCCGGCATGGTGGGCAGGGGCGAGCCGACGAAGTAGCCGGTGACGCACAGCACGGTGATGGCCAGCGCGTTGATCCAGTGCCAGATGCGCACCGGCGCCTCGTACACATAGACCGACTTGATGGTGGCGCCGTGCTCGATCGCGCCGGGGTCGATGCCGGTGGCCTCGGCCAGCTTGTCTGCGGTAGCGGACATGGGGGTCTCCTCGCGACGGGGGGGCGGGCGGGTTCAGAGGCGCGCGGCCAGCAGCGCCAGGCCGGCGATGCCCAGGGCCGAGCCCAGGGCCTGCCAGACCGCGCGACGGGCGCCGCGCAGGGCCTCGCCCAGGCCCAGGCCGGCCACGTGCAGCAGCGCGGTGCTGAGGCCGAAGCCGGCGGCGTAGGCCGCGAAGCTGCCGGCGGCCGGCAGCTCGGCACCGTGGGCCAGGCCGTGCAGCGCGGCGGCCGCGGCCACCACGCCCAGGCCCAGGCCGCGCGGCAGCGCGGTGCCGGCCAGCAGCATGGCGCCGAACACCGCCACCGAGGCGGCGACGCCGGCCTCGGTCAGTGCCGGGGCCACGCCCGCGGCACCGGCCAGCGCACCCAGCACCATCGCCCCCAGGAAGGTGGCCGGCGCCAGCGCGCGCGCCGCACCGCGGAAGGCCGCGGCCGACCACAGGCCCACCGCCAGCATGGCCAGCAGGTGGTCGGCGGCCAGCGGGTGGGACAGGCCCTCGGACAGCCCGTGGGTGCCGTGGCCGGTGTGGGCCGAGGCGGTGGCGGCGGCCGCCATCAGGGCCGCCAGCGTCAGGATCTTCTTCATCGCGTGTCTCCTTCGGTGGCGGGTCTTCAGCGGACCTTGACGGTGCACAGGTCGCCGCCGTCCTCGCTCATCACGTGGGTCGAGCAGGCCAGGCAGGGGTCGAAGCTGTGCAGGGTGCGCAGGATCTCGACCGGCTGTTCCGGGTTGACCATGGGCGTGTTCAGCAGCGAGGCCTCGAAGGCGCCGATCTGGCCCTTGGCGTCGCGCGGCGAGCCGTTCCAGGTGGTGGGGACCACGCACTGGTAGTTCTCGATCTTGCCGTCCTTGATCTTGATCCAGTGGCCCAGCATGCCGCGCGGCGCGGCCACGGTGCCCACGCCCTTGGCCTCCTTGGGCCAGGTGGCGGGGTCCCACTTCTCGACGTTGGCGGTCGAGGTGTCACCGGCCTTGATGTTGGCGACCAGCTGCTTGAAGTCGTCCATCATCATCTCGCCGCAGTACTGGCTCTCCAGGCAGCGGGCCAGGGTGCGGCCGATGGTGGTGGGCAGCAGCTGCTTGAGCGAGAACTGGGTCTCGGGCAGGCCCAGCGCCTTCGGGATGGCGCTGTTGATCATCTGGGCCGAGAACTCCAGCTGCTCCTTCGGGCGCTGGGCGTACTTGTTGCCCTTCTTGGCATGGGCGTAGGCCAGGATGTAGCGCGACAGCGGGCCCACTTCGACCGCGTGGCCGCGCCAGCGCGGCGACTTGATCCAGGAGTACTTGGCCGACTCGTCGATGTTCTCGATCGCGGTGCGCTTGCCCTTGGTCTTGTCGCCCAGCTGGAAGTTGGGTTCGGTGACGCCGTCCCAGGGGTGCAGGCCCTTGGTCTCGTCGGCGTACTTGTACCAGCTGTGGGTCACGAACTCCTGGACCTGCTCGGGGTCGCGCGGGTCGATCGGGTGGATCTCGTCCCAGTTGCCGTTCAGGATGACGCCGCCGGGCAGCTGGTGGGTGGCGTGGTCGTAGGGCACCTTCTCGTAGGTGCCGTAGTCGGCCACGTTGGTGGCCGACAGGCCGCCGCCATACAGCCAGCCGGCCTGCTTGTAGAGGGTCCCGATCGCCAACACGTCCGGCAGGTAGACGTTCTGGTTGAACTCGATCATCTCCTTGATGCGGGCCTCGACGAAGTTCAGGCGCTCCATGTTGATCGGCGCACCGGCGGCACCGTTGCCGTCGATGTTGATCGCGCAGGGCACGCCCCCCACCAGGTAGTTCGGGTGCGGGTTCTTGCCACCGAAGATGGTGTGCACCTTGACCCATTCCTTCTGCAGGTCCAGCGCCTCCAGGTAGTGGGTCACGGCCATCAGGTTGGCCTCGGGCGGCAGCACATAGGCCTTGGAGCCCCAGTAGCCGTTCATGAAGGGGCCCAGCTGGCCGGCCTCGACGAACTTCTTCAGGCGGTTCTGCACGTCACGGAAGTAGCCCGGCGAGCTCAGCGGGTGGCTGGGCGAGACCAGCTGCTGCAGCTCCGAGGTCTTCTTGGGATCGGCCTTGAGGGCGCTGACCACGTCCACCCAGTCCAGCGCGTGCAGGTGGTAGAAGTGCACCGCATGGTCATGGACCTGCAGCGTCTTGGCCATCATCTCGCGGATCAGGTGCGCGTTGAGCGGGATCTTGATGCCCAGCGCGTCCTCGACCGCGCGCACGCTGGTCAGGGCATGGCAGCCGGTGCAGACGCCGCAGATGCGCTCGACGAAGGCCCAGGCGTCACGCGGGTCGCGGCCCTTGAGGATGACCTCCAGGCCGCGCCACATGGTGCCGGTGGAGACCGCGTTGCGGATGATGTTGTCCTTGTCGACGTTCACCTCGCAGCGCATGTGGCCTTCGATGCGGGTGACGGGGTCGACGACGATGCGCTTGCCGCTGTTGTCGAGCTTGAAGCCTTGGGTTTCGATCACGCCCATGGTGGGGATCCTTCGGAATGCTGTTCAGCCGCCGGCGCTCAGGCGCCAGTGGTGGTGGAATCGTTCTTGGCCGTGGCCGCGCGCTTGACCGCAGACACCGCCGCGTGGGCCGCGACCGCCGCGCCGACCACGCCGGCCGCCGTGCCGCCGATCTGGTCGGCCGTGCCCTCGACCCCGAACTGGTGGATGGTGGTCAGGCGGTCGTAGAACGAGCCCTTGTCCCAGAAGCCGTCCTCCGAGCAGCCGATGCAGCCGTGGCCGGCCTTGATCGGGAAGCTCGTGCCCTCGTTCCACATCACGGTGGAGCAGGCGTTGTAGGTGGTGGGGCCCTTGCAGCCGACCTTGTAGAGGCAGTAGCCCTTCTTGGCGAACTCGTCGTCGAAGGATTCGACGAACTGGCCGGCGTCGAAGTGCGGCCGGCGGTAGCACTTGTCGTGGATGCGCTGGCTGTAGAACATCTTCGGGCGGCCCTGGCGGTCCAGCTCCGGGATCTTGTCGAAGGTCAGCATGTAGGTGATCACGCCGGTCATCACCTCGGCGATCGGCGGGCAGCCGGGCACCTTGATGATGGGCTTGTCGGTGATGACCTTGTGGATCGGCGTGGCCGCGGTGGGGTTGGGCTTGGCGGCCTGCACGCAGCCCCAGGAGGCGCAGGAGCCCCAGGCGATCACGGCCTTGGCGTCCTTGGCGACGCGCTTGAGCTTCTCGATGAAGGGCTTGCCCGACTGGATGCAGAACATGCCGTCTTCATTCAGCGGCGGGTTCCCTTCGACGGCCAGGATGTAGTTGCCCTTGTACTTGGCCATGATCTCTTCGAGGATCGCCTCGGCCTGGTGGCCGGCGGCGGCCATCAGGGTGTCGTCGTAGTCCAGCGAGATCATCGACAGCACCACGTCCTTGGCCAGCGGGTGGGCCGAGCGGATGAAGCTCTCGGAGCAGCAGGTGCATTCCAGGCCGTGCAGCCACAGCACCGGGGTGCGGGGCTTGGTTTCCATCGCGTGCGCGATCTGCGGCACGAAGGCCGGGCCGAGACCCAGCGAGGTGGCCGTCAGCGAGCAGTACTTCATGAAGCTGCGGCGGGAAATGCCCTGCCGGCGCATCACCTCGTAAAAGGTTTCCATCTTGCGGGTCTCCTCCAGACATCGACCGCGCCGGGCGCGGCGCGTGTGGTGTCTGTTCTCAAGCCGCGTGCCTGCCCGCACCGGTTCAGGGCAAACACCGATCAAGGCGCGCAAGTGGCTGTCAGGAAAAGGGAAATTTGACGCTGCTCAAAATGAGGCAGGCGTCGCCCTGGCGTGGGTGGTCAGTGGGCTTTCAGGCAAAGGCATGCAGTGGAAGACCTTCTTCCAGCTCCATGACCTGCGGAGGACGAGGGCCATGGCTGTCGGCGCCGCTCTTGGGTGAGGCTCGGGTCGGCGGTGGCGGGTGACCGGATGCGGCGGTGGTGACATGGCGCGGAGGTGGGCTTTGGCCCCTCGCTCGTGCCAGGGCCAGAGCCCCTGGCCGTCGCCAGGCACAAACCGTCCTCAGGACGGTTTGAGTCCGGGCTCCGTCCCCCGCCCTACGGGCTCCTCCTTGACCTCCCTCGGGGCCAAAGCCCACCTCTGCGCCTGCCACCGGCCGTTGACTGCCCACGCGAGCAGTGCGCACCGGGTTGAACTGGCGCCGGCCGCGTGGCAGCGGGCCGGGCGCGATTCGAGGGGCGCCGAGGAGCACAGCCGCCCGGGGGCCTGACCGCAGGTCAGGCTTCGTGAACATGCTTGGACTCGGCTGTTCGACCACAGCGAGGCGAAGCCGAGCGGCGGGAGTTCCGAGCCCACCCCAGGCGGCGAGCACCGCAGGGCAGTCGGCACGTCAGTGCCGACCGCCCCTCGTGCGCCCGGCCCGCTGCCCCGCGGCCGGTGCCACGCCACCACCGAGAGACCGCCTCACGACCGCTCCGGGCGGGCATCAGCCCGCGATGAAGGGTGGGCAGTGGAAGTGGTCTCAGCGCCCGCCGCGGCGGCGCTGCTTGTCCTCGTACATGCGGGCATCGGCCTCGCGCAGCAGGAGTTCGACGTCCTCGTCGACGCCCTGGAACAGGCGGTGGCCCAGGCTGGCGCGGGGCACCAGGTGGATGTCGCGCAGCTGCCAGGGCCGCTCCAGGGCGTGGACCACCTTGGCCTCGACCGCCAGCACCGCCTCGGTGGCGGCGCCCGGGTCGTCGCCCAGGTCGTTGCACAGGAGCACGAACTCGTCGCCACCCAGGCGGGCCACGGTGTCGGTCTCGCGCACGGCGGCGCGCAGGCGCCGGGCGATCTCCTGCAGCAGCAGGTCGCCCACCTCGTGGCCGTGGGTGTCGTTGAGGGTCTTGAAACCGTCCAGGTCCATGTAGACCGCGGCACACCAGTGGCCGCTGCGGCGGCTGGCCTGCTGGGCCTGCTGCAGGCGGTCGCGCAGCAGGCGGCGGTTGGGCAGCTGGGTCAGCGGGTCGAGGAAGGCCAGGGCCCGGATCTCGGCTTCCATGGACTTCTGACGGCTGATGTCCCGGGCGATCTTGGACGCGCCGACGACCCGGCCGTCAGCGTCGCGCACCGGCGAGATGGTCACCGACAAGGAGACCCGGCCGCCATCGGCCCGCAGCCGCTCGGTCTCGAAGGCCTCGATGGTCTCGCCACGGCGGATGCGGGCGATGATGTCGTGCTCCTCCTCCAGGCGCTCGGCAGGGAACAGGCGCAGCAGGGACTGGCCCACCATCTGGCCCTCCGACCAGCCGAAGATGCGCTCGGCCGCCGGGTTCCAGCTGGTGACGATGCCGTCCAGGGTCTTGCTGATGATGGCGTCGTGCGAGCCCTCGACGATGGCCTGGTAGCGCCGGTGGACCCGGTCGATCTGCCGGCGCGAGCCCTTGTAGAGCACCCAGGCCGACAGCAGCGCGGTCAGCAGCGTGCCCAGCGAGAGGGCCAGCAGGGCCGCGTCCATCCGGCTCCAGCCGCGCGGGAACTCGTCCTCGGGCAGGCCCACGATCACGTACAGCGGAAAGCCGTCCACCCGCTGGTAGGCGTTCAGGCGCGCGATGCCGTCAAGTGCGGTGGGGGCGTCGAAGTCGCCGGCCTGGGGCGAGCGGGCCACCGCGTCGCGCAGGCCGTTCGACACCTCGGTGCTGCCCAGGCGCGCGGTGCCGCCGGGCGGCATGGGTTGGCGCCAGACCAGCGCCATCGATGCCGAGCGCAGGGTGGCGGCGCCATGGGGCCCCAGCTGCACCCGATCCAGGATGGCCCCCAGACGGTCCACCGGCACCGCCAGCTCCACCGCCGGCCCGCCGGCCCGGGCGTTGGCGCGCTGCAGGCGCAGCACCCACTGGCCACGCTCGTCGCGCTCGGGGCCGCTGACCTGCAGGCCGGGCGGTGGCGAGGGCACCACGGCGGGCAGCGGGTCGGGGTCGGGCTCGAAGCCGGCGCGCTGGCGCAGCGCCAGGTCGGCCTGCCACAGCAGGCCCGCCACCTGGGCCTCGATCAGCAAGGCCAGGTTTCGCACCACGCCCTGGGCATAGGCGCGGCGGCGCTCGTGCTCGGCCCGGAGGCTGGCGGCCGCCAGCACGAACACCAGCGCCGCGACCAGGGCCACCCCCAGCACATAGGGCAGCCAGTCGGAGAGCCGGGACGGTCGGGGGCGCAGCAGCAACATCGGGATCCCATCGGCGGCGGCCGCTGGGGGCCGAGCCCCGCGGGCGGCCGCGGCAGTCAAGGGATCAGCGTAACCGAAAGCCCCCCGTGGCGCCGATCGGGAAAACGGGGGAGCTGGCCTGCCATTTCAGGACCACCCCACCCCGCCGGCACGCTCAGGGCACGTACTTCCAGGTGCCCTTCTCGATCTTCACCATCACCCGGGCGCGCTGGTCCATGCCCAGGTGGTCGGTGGCCGACATGTTGAAGATCCCGTGGGCGCCGGGCAGCTCCTTGACCTGCTCCAGCGCGTCGCGCAGCGCGGCGCGGAAGGCCGGGCTGCCCGGCTGGGCCTTCTTCAGGGCCACCGGCACCGCGGCGGACATCAGCAGACCGGCATCCCAGGCGTGGGCACCGAAGGTGGACACCGAGCCCTTGCCGTGCGCGGCCTCGTACTTGCCGATGTACTCCATCGCACTCTTCTTGAGCGGGTGGCTGGCCGGCAGCTGCTCGGCCACCAGCACCGGGCCGGCCGGCAGGAAGGTGCCCTCCACCGCCTTGCCGCCCACGCGCAGGAAGTCGTTGTTGGCGACGCCGTGGGTCTGGTAGACCTTGCCGGCGTAGCCGCGCTCGGCCAGCACGGTCTGCGGCAGCGCGGCCGGGGTGCCCGAGCCGGCGATCAGGATGGCATCGGGCTTGGCCGCCAGCAGCTTGAGCACCTGGGCGGTGACCGAGGCGTCGTTGCGGTTGTAGCGCTCGCTGGCCACGACCTGCAGGCTCTTGAGGCCCGCGGCCTTGCCGAACTCCTGGAACCAGCCCTCGCCGTAGGCGTCGGCGAAGCCGATGAAGCCGACGGTCTTCACGCCCGCGTCGGCCATGTGGCTGGCGATGGCCAGCGACATCATGATGTCGTTCTGCGGGGTCTTGAAGACCCAGCGGCGCTTGGCGTCCATGGGCTCGACGATGCGGGCCGAGGCCGCCATCGAGATCATCGGCACCTGGCTCTCGGCCACCGCGTCGATCATCGCCAGCGAGTTGGGCGTGGTGGTGCTGCCCAGGATGATGTCGACCTTGTCCTCGGTGATCAGGCGACGGGTGTTGGCCACCGCCTTGGTGGTGTCGGACGCGTCGTCCAGCACGATGTAGTTGACCTTCTGGCCGCCGATGCTCTGCGGCATCAGGGCGATGGTGTTTTTCTCGGGGATGCCCAGCGAGGCCGCCGGCCCGGTGGCCGAGACCGTGACGCCGACGGTGATGTCGGCCCAGGCGGCGCCGGCCGCGGCCAGCATCGCGGCGCTGGCCAGCAGGGTCTTCAGAAAGGTTCGGGAAGCGGTCACGGTCACGGCAAGGTCTCCTTGGTGGAACGGCGGGGGGTGCGCGCCTTGGTGGGCGCGGTCTTGGGATCCGTGTGGGGGGACTGGACCGCGCCCAGGCCGCCCAGGAACAGGTCGGCCACCATCGGCGCCATCTGCTCATGGGTCAGCGGCTCGCCGGGGCGGAACCAGGTGAACATCCAGTTGATCATGCCGAACAGCAGCATCGTCAGCGGCTTGTGCAGCTCGTCGGCGGCCAGGCCGGGGCGCACCGCGGCCACCGCGTCGGCAAAGGCCGACACCACGCCGCGCTGCACGTCCAGCACCTGCTCGCGGCGGACCGCGTCCAGCAGCGCCACGTCCTCGGTCAGCACGCGGTGCTCGTTGCGGGCGCTGGCGTACTCGCGCACGAAGCGGGTGATCAGCGCGCGCAGGCGGGCCTCGGCGGCCAGCGGCTCGTCCAGCACCTCGGCCACCACCTGGGCCAGGCGCTGCACATGGCCCTCGGCCACCAGGGCGAGCAGCTCGTTCTTGTCGCGCACATAGTGGTAGAGCGCCGCCTTGGACACGCCACAGGCCGCCGCCACCTGGTTCATCGAGGTCGCCACATAGCCCTGCTGGGCGAACAGCGCGGCCGCGTGCCGCAGGATCAGCTCGCGCTGGTCGTCATAGCCGGAGGATCGGGGTCTTGCCATGGTCCGGGATTGTCTACGCACCGACACCGGGCCGGCCGGGGAAGCCGGCGCGAAGCGGCGTGCGGGCGACCACGCCGCCGCCGGGCCGCCCCAAGGCGGCTGCGCGCCCCCCCGGGGGGCAGGAGCGCAGCGGCGTGGGGGCCGACACGCAGCCGTCGCCGGGCCGCCCCAAGGCGGCTGCGCGCCCCCTCGGGGGGCAGGAGCGCAGCGACGTGGGGGCCCTCATTTCTGTCGCTTGTCGATGACTCGGCGCGCCTTGCCGACCAGGGTGCGCTCGATCGACTCGGGTGCGCCGACATGGACCCGGGTGGACACCCCGATCAGGGTCTTGATGCGGTGCTGCAGGTGGCGGGCCACCGCGTCACGGTCGGCGCTGGCGTGGCTGGGCAGGACCTCGCAGTGCACCGCCACCTCGTCCAGGGTGCCCTCGCGGGTGACCACCAGCTGGTACTGGCCGGACAGGCCCTCGGTCTGCAGCACCAGCTCCTCGACCTGGGTCGGGAAGAGGTTGACGCCGCGGATGATCAGCATGTCGTCGGAGCGGCCGACGATCTTGCCGATGCGGCGCATGCCGCGCGCGGTGGGCGGCAGCAGCCGGGTCAGGTCCCGGGTGCGGTAGCGCACGATCGGGAAGGCTTCCTTGGTGAGCGAGGTGAAGACCAGCTCCCCCTCGGGCGTGCCGCTGGCGGGGTCGTAGGGCAGCACCTCGCCGGTGTCGGGGTCGATGATCTCGGCCAGGAAGTGGTCCTCCCAGATCACCGGGCCGTCCTTGCTTTCCACGCATTCGCTGGCCACGCCCGGGCCCATCACCTCGGACAGGCCGTAGATGTCGACCGCGTCGATGCCGGCGTCGCCCTCGATCTGGCGGCGCATCTGCTCGGTCCAGGGCTCGGCACCGAAGATGCCGGTGCGCAGCGACATCTCGCGCGGGTCCAGCCCCTGGCGCCGGAACTCCTCGATGATCACCTGCATGTAGCTGGGCGTGACCATGATGAGGTCGGGCTTGAAGTCCTGGATCAGCTGGACCTGTTTCTCGGTCTGCCCGCCGGACATCGGGATCACGGTGCAGCCCAGCTTCTCGGCGCCGTAGTGGGCGCCCAGGCCACCGGTGAACAGGCCGTAGCCATAGGCCACGTGGACGATGTCGCCGGCGCGGCCGCCGGCGGCGCGGATGGAGCGCGCCACCAGGCTGGCCCAGTGGTCGATGTCGCTCCGGGTGTAGCCCACCACGGTGGGCTTGCCGGTGGTGCCCGAGGACGCGTGCACCCGCGCCACCTGCTCACGCGGCACCGCGAACATGCCGAAGGGGTAGTTGGCGCGCAGGTCGTGCTTGGTGGTGAACGGGAACTTCGCCAGGTCGGCCAGCGTCTTCAGGTCGT
Organism: Hydrogenophaga intermedia; assembly: GCA_943371055.1. Lineage (GTDB taxonomy): Bacteria > Pseudomonadota > Gammaproteobacteria > Burkholderiales > Burkholderiaceae_C > Ideonella > Ideonella intermedia_A. Next base: position 46,168 of record CALRTJ020000025.1, read on the forward strand.
CGGGGTGCACGCCGCGCTCATCGAAGGCGCGGCGGTAGTGCGGCACGTTCGCGTAGCAGCGCTGCAGGGTGTCCTTCAGGCGGGCCAGTTGCAGGGCCTCGATCTCGTCGCGGCTGGCGCGCTCGATCGGGTCGAGTTCCTCGGGGCGGGGGGCGCGGCTCATGGGTTCTCCAGGGGGCTCCAGCGGAGGGGGTCAGGCCAGCGTGGCCGGGTCGACCAGGTGCTTGCCGCGCGCGGTGTGCGAGCGGCCGCGGAACACCGCGATGCGCTGGCCGGCCGGGCCGGTGACCTCGATGTCGTAGACGCCGGTGCGGCCGCCCTTGGCGACCTCGTGGGCGCGGGCGGTCAGCAGGTCGCCCAGGCGGGCCGGGGCCAGCAGGTCGATCGCGAAGCCCGAGGCGACGGTGACCTCGTTGTAGGCGTTGCAGGCGTAGGCGAAGGCCGAATCGGCCAGGGTGGCGATCAGGCCGCCGTGGCAGATGTCGTGCCCGTTGACCATGTCGCGGCGCACGGTCATGGTCAGGGTGGCGGTGCCGGGGCCCACCGCCAGCACCTGGATGCCCAGGGCCTGGCAGGCGTGGTCGTTGACCCACATGGCGTCGCGGGCGGCCTCGGCCACGCGCTGCGGATCGAGGGGGGTGGCGGGGTGCGACATGCTCAGCGGTCCTTGAACTGCGGCGCGCGCTTTTGCTGGAAGGCGGCCACGCCTTCGCGGTAGTCGTGCTCGCGGCCCAGGGTGCGCTGCAGCCGGCCCTCCATGGCCAGGGCCTCGGGCAGGTCCATGCCCATGGCGGCATCGATCGCGCGGCGGGTCTCGGCCAGGGCCTTGACCGGCAGCACGGCCAGGCGCTGGGCCAGGGCCTGGGCGGCGTCGGCGAGCGTGGCGTCGTCCACGCATTGCCAGATCAGGCCCAGGCGCTGGGCGTCCTCGGCGGGCAGCTTGTCACCGGTCATGGCCAGGCCCAGTGCGGTGGCGCGGCCCACCAGGCGCGGCAGCAGCCAGGTGCCGCCGCAATCGGGCACCAGGCCGATCTTGCTGAAGGCCTGGATGAAGCTGGCGGAGCGCGCCGCCACGACCAGGTCGCAGCCCAGGGCCAGGTTGGCCCCGGCGCCAGCGGCCACGCCATTGACCGCGGCCACCACGGGAACAGGCATCGTGCGCACGCGCAGGGCCAGCGGCTGGTAGTAGGCGTCGATCAGGCGGCCGATGTCGACCTGGCCGTCGGCGTCGGGCGCCATCTCGGGGTCGTTCAGGTCCTGCCCGGCGCAAAAGCCGCGGCCGGCGCCGGTGAGCACCACCGCGCGCACGCCCTCGTCGGCGGCAGCGGCCTCCAAGGCGGCCAGCAGCTGGCGGTGCATCTCGCCGGTGAAGCTGTTGAGCGCCGCCGGGCGGTTCAGCGTCAGGGTGCGCACGGCACCGTTCTGGGCCACCAGGACCAGGGGCTCGCTCATCGGGTGTGTCTCCTGCACCGCCCCGGTCCGCGCGTGCCTGTTGAATTACTTAACCAACCGGTCGGTAAATCATAGGCAGCCGCCTGCATTGACGCAAGGCAAAGGCTGGCGGAATCGGCTCGGGAGTTTCACCAATGGGGTGGGGAGGCACCGCTCGGCGGGTGTCCTGCAACGAGGACGCCTGCTGAGGGGGGTGGCGTGGCACCGGCCGCGGGGCAGCGGGCCGGGCGCACGAGGGGCGCC
>CALRTJ020000026.1:0-44973 GCA_943371055.1 Hydrogenophaga intermedia
CGGCGTGGTCGTGGCGTTCTTGTGCAAGCTGATCAGCATCGCGGCCTCCGCTGGTTCAAGTCTGCCAGAAGGCCCTTCAAGACCTCCCGGCCCGCAAGGATCGCATACCGACCGCCCAGGAGCCATTCATCCGGGACACGACACCTAACGTTCGAGCTAAGCGGGCGACGACGGTAGGACGCCAGGCCCGGGCTGGCGAAAATGTACAGCGTACCGCCTGACCGGGCCTGGTGGCCTGCCGTTGGCGCTCCGCTTGAGCGAGGGGTTAGGCCGCACACGGTGTACTGCGACGGGAGCTCTTGGTAACAGCAAGCGTTGAGTTGGTTGCACTGCTTAGAGGTACTCGTTGACCGCAAGTACTGCGATAGCGATGCAGGCCAGCGCAGCGGACGCGAAACTCCACTTGCGGGCCCTCTTGCCTAGAGCAAGGGTCTCTGGGTTTCTTGAGCCCCCATATGTACCAGTAAGAACTTCGAAGTTCATGCGGTCTTCAAAGACGGTTGATCCGGCTTCATTCTCCGAAGTGGCGCGCACCTGATGCGGGGCTCGGCCTTTCTCTCTGGCTCGCGCGTCGACGTAGCGCTGGCCGATGAAGTAGCCGACAGCGCCAACGGCCAACGCGAGCAAGATGATGACGTAAGCGAGTGGAAGCACGGCGGCGACTTCTCTTGGCGATGCGGAGTAGGTGCTTGGGCAGGAGCCGGAGACGGTTTTGTGCGGCCTAACGCCCAGGTTAACCGGCGCCGGAGCGCGAAGCGCGTAGGGCACCAACACTGGCCATGGCCAGTGTTGGCGTCCGCGTTGAACCGAAAGTTAGACCAATCATAGAGACAATGCAGGCGGACCGTCGGGATGCTTTTGTGAGTACTCCTCTGCGTAATCGCAGAATTTATAAAAGAGCCCCCAATACTCTTTTGATAAATCAATGCCTTCCGCAAAATTCTTTCCTTCTTTTGCGCACCTGGCATAGTATCCAAACATATAGCATGCCACATCATTATTAATCTGATCCGACTCAACCAGTAGTGCTATTTCTTCTAGAAATGTGAGAAATTTTCTCTTCTTGTCCCACATATCTTCCGGCCGCAACTTTTCATCATCGTTGTCAATGAGTGTGAGGACAGAATAGAGTTCTGGATTGTCAAAAAGTCTTCGATGTTGATTTAAGAAAAATTCGGTCCTTTTTAGTTTTGCTGAGGTTTCCTTGTCTGTTAGATCTTTTGCCCTTTGCTCATTCATTCTTTTTAGTTCTTGATAAATTTTGTACAAGCCAACAAAACCAACAAAAGCCGTGAATATAACGCCCGCAGCCTGCCAATAGACTGCCCATTCGGACATTAAATTACACTGATCGATGAATGGCGAGCAGAAAAGAGAAGGGTTATTCGGCATTTGCGGCCTCGATGTTATGTACCACGTAGCGCTTGACCAGTCCCTGGGAGCTTAGGACTTGAGATGCCTGAAATGTAAGCTTCCCACCTTTGCCTTCCACTCGATCTTTCATTGATTGAATGACAAGTTTCTGCATCTTGTTGTTGTCCGCCTCTGCAAGCTTAAATGAAACAACTCTTTGTTCTCCATTGGAGAATAAGCGACCGAAATCGCTTAATACATTGAATCTTGTTACGTTACCCGAGAAAGTTAAAATCTCAGAATTCTCGGTTCTGGTATTGACGAAAGCCAATGTGTCCTTGTTAAGGGTCAGCATGTCGCCCACACGTGGTCTTGCAAGAAAGATTCTTACTTTGCTATCTCTCGCTACGGGTTTGTGTAGTTCGAGCATCGCAGACTCCAGCGCATCTCCAACGACATATCCAAAATCTGCATCCTTTTCCAGGATTTTTCGCAAGTGACTTGAGGTTGGTGTGTAATCCACGCCAACCGACATTGACCAGCAGTAATTCAAATAATCCCAGAAGTTATTGGTGATTACGCTGGGGCCAATTTTTGAGGCGAGCTTGTTGGAGAAAACTATGTCAATTTGCTCTTCAAAGCACCCCTTCTTTGATGAGTGCAGAAGGGTTTTTACGCCATGCGCGTTATGCGCCTTGACTCTAATTTCCTCATCTTTGGAGAAAGAGTGCGCAACGATATTGACGGCGCGAGCAATTCCGTGAATCATGGTCGCGGCATCGTATATCTCAAGTGTGCCCTCATCTGCGGTGCCACCTTCAACGCGAATAACCGCATTTACTTCTCTTTCGCTATTGTCTTCTTTTCCCATGCTAAATTCTCTGTTGTGAGTGGTCTAACGTGTTATCGGGCGCAGCGCCCTGCTGCATAACAACAACCACTGCTGCATAACACGGCGGGCTCGGAATGCTGCAAGTGCTTGCTGCGCTTGATTTTTCATGCGGGGGGGGGCTGGCTTTGACGCCCCTAAATTCATGCGAAAAGCGGCAGGTCAGGACCTGGAATGCCGCGTGCGTGCCCTGAGCTGCTGCATAACACTGGCCGTGCTGCATAACACCGATGCCCTGTGGCCTCGGCAAGTGCTTGTCGCATCATCATTTTCCCCCTGTCGGCCACCGCAATCGCCGGAATGATTTCCATGTGTAACGCGGCATGACGGCTTGATTCTGTCCGGGGCGGCCGGTGTTGCCAAGGGTGGCCACGCCGACCGATTGCGGGACAGCGCACAGCCGGCCTCTGGGCTGGGGGCCGGTGGGCTCCATGGCTGGTCAGGCGGACCGTGGGTGCGCGTAGCCCACATCAGGCTCACCGGCTTGCGATCACACACATTCAAGGTATCGCCGCCCACCTCCAGAGGCAAGCAGTCTTCCGTTTGCGTTGTGATCACATCGAACCTACACTCCACGCCATGGACACCCCCTCCCTCCAAGACTTCCTCACCCGCCACCGCATCCACGAGGTCGAGTGCGTGATCCCGGACATGACCGGGATCGCGCGCGGCAAGATCCTGCCGCGTGACCTGTTCATGGCAGCGGGGGAGATGCGGATCCCGAAGAGCGTGTTGCTGAACACGGTCAACGGGCAGCAGCCGGACAACGGGCCGTTTGTGGGCGACACCGATCCGGACATGGTGTGCAAGCCGGATGCGGCCACGGTGCGGGTGGTGCCGTGGGCGGCCGAGCCGGTGGCGGTGGTGATCCACGACTGCGAGGAGTGGGACGGGCGGCCGGTGCAGCTGTCGCCGCGGGCGGTGCTGCGGCGGGTGCTGGCGCTGTACGAGCGCCAGGGCTGGCGGCCGGTGGTGGCGCCGGAGATGGAGTTCTACCTGGTGGCCCGCACGCAAAACCCGCACGAGCCGCTGCAGCCGCCGCTGGGGCGCACCGGCAAGCCGGAGGTGGGGCGGCAGAGCTATTCGATCGACGCGGTCAATGACTTCGACCCCTTCTTCATGGAGCTGTCGAGCTTTTGCGACCAGCACCGCCTGGGCGTGGAGACGCTGATCCACGAGGCCGGGCCGGGGCAGATGGAGATCAACTTCAGCCACGGCGAGCCGCTGGAGTTGGCCGACCGGGTGTTCCTGTTCAAGCGGGCGGTGCGCGAGACGGCGCTGCGCCACGGGGTGTTCGCCACCTTCATGGCCAAGCCGATGGAGGGCGAGCCGGGCAGCGCGATGCACATCCACCAGAGCGTGCTGCAGGCCGATGGGCAGAACCTGTTCAGCCGGGCCGATGGCGGGCCGTCCGAGGCGTTTCACCACTTCATCGGCGGGCTGCAGACCTTCATCCCGCAGGTCATGCCGATGTTCGCGCCCTACGTCAATTCATACCGGCGGCTGTCGCCGTTCATGTCGGCGCCGATCAATGTGCGCTGGGGGCATGACAACCGCACCTGCGGCATCCGCATCCCCAAGTCGGGCCCGGCCAACCGCCGGGTGGAGAACCGGGTGCCGGGCGTGGACGCCAACCCCTACTTGGCGATGGCCGCCACCCTGGCCTGCGGCTGGCTGGGCCTGCAGGGCGGGCTGATGCCCGGCGAGCCCACCCAGGACAGCGCCTGGAACGTCAGCCACGAGTTGCCGCGCCACCTGGAGGACGCGATCGAGGCGATGCGCGCCTGCGAGCCGATGAAGGAGGTGCTGGGCGAGACCTTCGTGGACGCGTTCTGTGCGGTCAAGGAGCTGGAGTACGCGACCTACAACCGGGTGATCAGCAGCTGGGAGCGCGAGCACCTGCTGTTGCTCGTGTAACCCCCCCCCCCCGAAGCGCCTGCGGCGCTCCCCCCCAGGGGGGCGCAGCTGGCGGACTGGCGGAGCCAGATCCGCGGCTGCCGCTGGAAGGGCGGGCGCCTGCGGCGGCCCTGGTGGCTTGCGGATGATGGAGAGTTATGGATGAGTGGTTTTGCGGGTAAGGGGCCGGCGGGCTCTGGGGTGGCGGCGGAGCGGGTGCAGGCGCTGTTGGCGCGGGAGCGGGCGCGGTATGCGCAGGCCCATCCGCGGTCGGCGGCGCAGGCGGGGCGGGCGGCGGAGCACCTGATGTTCGGGGTGCCGCTGCACTGGATGACGGATTGGGGCACGCCGTTCGCGCTGCAGGTGGCGCGGGCGCAGGGGGCGCGGCTGACCGACCTGGACGGGCACGAGCTGGTGGACTTTTGCCTGGGGGACACCGGGGCGATGTTCGGGCACTCGCCGGCGCCGGTGGCGCAGGCGCTGGCCCTGCAGGCCACCCAGGGCCTGACCACCATGCTGGCCAACGAGGACGGCGCGGCCGTGGCCGGGCTGCTGGCCCGGCGCTTCGGGCTGCCGCGCTGGCAGTTCGCGATGACGGCCACCGATGCCAACCGCTTCGTGCTGCGCTGGCTGCGCGCGGCCACCGGGCGGCCGGTGCTGCTGGTCTTCAATGGCTGCTACCACGGCACCGTGGACGACGTGTTCGTTGACCTGGAGGACGGCCGCCCGGTGCAGCGCCCCAGCCTGCTGGGCCAGGTGCACGACCTGCTGCCCACCACCCGGGTGGTCGAGTTCAACGACCTGGCCGCGCTCGAGGCCGCGCTGGCCCCGGGCGACGTGGCCTGCGTGCTGGCCGAGCCGGTGATGACCAACATCGGCATGGTGCTGCCCGAGCCCGGCTTCTGGGACGCGGCGCAGGCCCTGATCCGGCGCCACGGCACGCTGCTGGTGATGGACGAGACCCACACGCTCAGCAGCGGCCCGGGCGGCTATGCGCGCGAGCACGGCATCGCCGCCGACGCGGTGGTGGTGGGCAAGGCCCTGGGCGGCGGCATGCCCTGCGCGGCCTACGGCTTCAGTGCCGAGGTGGCGGCGCGGGCAGAGGCCGCCAAGCGTGCCGCCCCGCCGGGGCACTCGGGCATCGGCACCACGCTCACCGCCAACCTGCTGGCCATGGCCGCGATGCGCGCCACGCTGGAGCAGCTGCTGCGGCCCGAGGTGTTCGCCCCCATGCACGCCCGCGCCCAGCGCCTGGCCGAGGGCCTGCGCGCCTTGATCCAGCGCCACCGCCTGCCCTGGTGCGTGACCCAGGTGGGCGCGCGCACCGAGTTCCAGTTCTGCCCGCAGCCGCCGCACAATGGCACCCAGGCCAGCGCCGCGATGGACCCGGCCCTGGAGCACGCGCTGCACCTGGCCCTGCTCAACCGCGGCGTGCTGATCACGCCCTTCCACAACATGATGCTGGTCTGCCCCGACACCACCGACGCCGACGTGCAGCAACTGCTGCACGCCCTGGACGACACCCTGCAGGCGCTGGCCCATGGCTGAGCGCGCCATGCACCCGCTGTTCTCGCTGGCGGGCCAGGTGGCCCTGGTCACCGGGGCCGGCAGCCCCGGCGGCATCGGCTTTGCCACCGCGCGGCTGCTGGCCGAGCTGGGCTGCCGGGTGGCGCTGTGCGCCACCGGCATGCGCATCCACGACCGCGCCCAGGAGTTGCAGGCCCGCGGCCATTTCGCCCGCGGCTACGTGGCCGACCTGACCGACGCCAGCGCGGTGACCACCCTGGTCGAGCAGGTGCAGACCGACGTGGGCCCGGTCGACGTGCTGGTCAACAACGCCGGCATGGTGCAAGAGGGAGGGCACGAGGCCTTCACGCCCCTGGCCGAGCTGGACGATGCCGAGTGGCACGCCGGCATCGCGCGCAACCTGACCACCTGCTACCTGGTCACGCGGCGGGTGCTGCCGGGCATGCTGGCGCGGCGGCGCGGGCGGATCGTCAACGTGTCGTCGGTCACCGGGCCGATGGTGAGCACGCCGGGCGAATCGGCCTACAGCGCGGCCAAGGCCGGCATGGTGGGCATGAGCCGGGCGCTGGCGCTGGAGGTGGCCACCCAGGGCATCACGGTCAACTGCGTGGCGCCGGGCTGGGTGGCCACCGCCTCGCAGATCCCCGAAGAGGCGCAGGCCGCGCTGCACACGCCCATCGGCCGTGCCGGCACGCCGGCCGAGATGGCCGCGGCGATCGCCTTTCTGGCCATGCCCGGGGCCAGCTACATCACCGGCGAGCTGCTGGTGGTGGACGGCGGCAACTGCCTGCAGGACCGCAAGGGATGAGCGCCCTGCCCCGCCCCGTCTTCGCGCCCGACCTGCTGCAGGGGCAGGTGCTGCTGGTCACCGGCGCCGCCGGCGGCGTGGGCGGCGCGGTGGCCGACCTGGCCGCGTCCCTGGGCGCCCGCCTGCTGCTGACCGATGTGCAGGCCGAGCCGCTGCAGGCCCGCGCCCAGGCGCTGGGCGCCCCGGCGGTGGTGGCCGACCTGCGCGCGCCCGGCGTGGCCGAGCAGCTGGTGCAGGCCGCCCTGCAGGCCCACGGCCGGCTGGACGGCCTGGCCCTGTGCGCCGGCGTGTGGGTGGAAGGCCCCAGCGAGGCCGCCACCGAGGACGACTGGCAGCGCTGCCTGGACATCAACCTGCGGGCCGCCTTCTTCCTGTGCAGCCGCGCCATCCCGGCCCTGAAGGCCAGCCGCGGGGCGATCGTCACCATCGCGTCCGATGCCGGCGTGGTGGGCAACGCGGGCGCCGCCCTTTACTGCGCCAGCAAGGGCGGCGTGGTGCTGATGAGCAAGGCGCTGGCGCGCGAGCTGGCGCCGCACGGGGTGCGGGTGAACGCGCTGTGCCCGTCGGACATCGCCTCGCCGATGCTGGACTTTCAGGCCCGGCGCTATGGCGACGGCGACCCCGACGCCTACTTCCAGCGCCTGCTGGCCCACTACCCGCAAGGGCCCCAGGCGCGCTTCCTGAGCCCGCAGGAGGTGGCGCAGCAGGTGGTGTGGCTGCTCAGCCCGGCCTGCGCCGCGGTCACCGGGGCCGCGGTGATGCTGGATTTCGGGCTCACCGCGGGATACTGAGCGCCGATGAGCAGCGCCGCCCCCAACGATCCCCCCGACACCCCCAGCGCCACCCAGCAGGACGCGGTCTATGCCCGGCTGCGCCAGTGGGTGACGGTGGGCCGCTTTCTGCCCGGCGAGCGCCTGAAGATCCGCACCGTGGCCGCCGAGATGGGCGTGGGCCAGATGCCGGTGCGCGCCGCGCTGCAGCGCCTGGCCGCCGAGGGCGCGCTGGTCAACGTGCCCAATGCCGGCGTGGCGGTGCCGCGCCTGTCGGTGGCCGAGTTCGACGACCTGCTGCAGACCCGCATGCTGCTCGAGGGCGAGGCCGCCGAGCGCGGCGCCGCCCGCCTGTCCCCGGCGCAGGCCCAGGCGCTGCGCGGGCTGTGCAGCCGCATGGGCGCCGCCCTGGCCCGCGGTGACGGCGACGACTACCTGGCCGCCAACGAGGACTTCCACGTCATCCTGTACCAGGCCGCCGGGTCACCCACGCTGTGGGGCCTGATCGACACCCTCTGGCTGAAGGCCGGCCCGGTCAGCAACCGGCTGTTCGACACGCCCGAGGCCTCGGCCGTGCTGAACGCCGCCCACGAGGACCTGATGAAGGCCCTGGAGCGCGGCGACTCGGCCGGCGTGCGCCGCGCGGTGGAGAAGGACATCTTCGTCGCCGGTCAATTCCTGCGCGAGCGGCTGCGCGCGGCGCGCTGAGCGCCCTGGCCCGGCGCCGCGGTCAGACCACGGCCGTGACCTCGATCTCGACCTTGGCGCGGTCCTCGATCAGCGCGCTGACCTGCACCGCGGTCATCGCCACGCCGAACTCGCGGCCCAGCACCTCGCGGTAGGCGCGGCCGATGTCGGCGGCGCGGGCCAGGTAGTCGCGCTTGTCGGTCAGGTACCAGGTCATGCGGCAGATGTGCTGGGGCGCGGCGCCGGCCTCGGCCAGCACGGCGCGCACGTTGAGCAGGGCCTGGCGCACCTGGTCCACCAGGTCGTCGCTCTCGAACTGGCTGGCGGCGTTCCAGCCGATCTGGCCGGCCACGAACACGGTGCGGCCGCTGGCGGCCACGCCGTTGGCGTAGCCCTTGGGCGCCGCCCAATCCGCCGGTTGCAACACGGTCTTGGTCATTCGGATTCCTTCAATTTGAAGCGTTGCAGCTTGCCGGTCTGGGTGCGGGGCAGCGTGGGGCGGAATTCCACCGCGCGGGGGTATTTGTAGGGCGCCACGGTCTGCTTGACGTGGTCCTGCAGGGCGCGCACGGTGGCCTCGTCCTCGGGCACACCGGGGCGCAGCACCACGAAGGCCTTGACGATCTGGCCGCGTTCCTCGTCGGGCACGCCGATGACCGCGCACTCGGCCACGGCGGGGTGGGACATCAGCGCGTCTTCCACCTCGGGGCTGGCGATGTTGTAGCCGGCCGAGATGATCATGTCGTCGGTGCGGGCCTGGTAGAAGAAGTAGCCGTCGGCGTCCATGCGGTAGGCGTCGCCGGTGAGGTTCCAGCCGGCCTGCACGTACTGGGCCTGGCGCGGGTCGTCGAGGTAGCGGCAGCCGGTGGGGCCCTGCACCGCCAGCCGGCCCACGGTGCCGGGCGGGCAGTCCTGGCCCTGCTCGTCGATCACCTTGGCGCGGTAGCCGGGCACGGCGCGGCCGGTGGCGCCGGGGCGGCTGTGGGCCTCGTCGGCCGAGATGAAGATGTGCAGCAGCTCGGTCGAGCCGATGCCGTCGATCAGGGTGATTCCGGTGGCGTCCTGCCACAGGGCGCGGGTGGCGGCGGGCAGCGCCTCGCCGGCCGACACGCACTGGCGCAGCGGCGTGGCGCGCAGGCGCTCGCCGTGGGCCGCCAGGGCGCGGTAGGAGGTGGGCGCGGTGAACAGGGTGGTGGCGCCAAAGGCCTCGATGCCTTCGAGCAGCTGCGGCGGGCCGGCCTTGTCCAGCAGCACGGTGCTGGCGCCCACGCTCATCGGGAACAGCAACAGGCCGCCCAGGCCAAAGGTGAAGGCCAGCGGCGGGCTGCCGATGAAGACGTCGTCGGGGCGCGGGCGCAGGATGTGGCGCGGGAAGGCGGCGCAGGCGGCCATCACGTCGCGGTGGAAGTGCATCGTCGCCTTGGGCACACCGGTGGTGCCCGAGGTGAAGGCGAACAGGCAGCAGTCGTCGGCGGCGGTGTCCACGGCGTCGAAGCGGCCGCTCTGGCGGGCCATCGCGGCCTCCAGCCCGGGCTCGCCGGCGGGTCCGGTGCCGTTGAAGTGGCGCACCTCGCGCAGCACCGGCACCTCGGGCCGCACCCCGGCCAGCTCCTCGGCCAGCTGGGCGTCGCACAGGGCATGGGTCACCTGGCCCTTGTCGATGATGGGCTTGAGCTCCTTGGCCCGCAGCAGCGGCATGGTGGCCACGGCGATGCCGCCGGCCTTGACCACGCCGAACCAGCAGGCGGCCATCATCGGGTTGTTGGGCGCGCGCAGCAGCACGCGGTTGCCGGGCACCAGGCCCATCTCGCGCACCAGCACCTCGGCCACGCGGTTGGCGCGGTCCTGCAGCTGGGCATAGGTCCAGACCACCCCGCCGGGGGCGCGGATGACCACCCGGTCGCCGCGGCCCTCGGCCACGTGGCGGTCCAGCAGCTCGGCGGCGGCGTTCAGGCGCTCGGGGAACTGCAGCTCGGGGCGCTCGAACAGGAACTCGGGCTGGGCCTCGGGGGCGGGCAGGTGGTCGCGGGCAAAGGTGTCGATCAAGCCACTGCGGATCATGTGCCCACCCCCTTCAACAGTTCGCGGGCGATGATGAGCTGCTGCACCTCGGTCGCCCCTTCGTAGATGCGCAGCGCGCGGATCTCGCGGTACAGGCGCTCGACCGGCTGCTCGCTGACCACGCCCAGGCCGCCCCACAGCTGCACCGCGGCGTCGATCACCTGCTGGGCGCCCTCGGTGGCCACCATCTTGGCCATCGCGGCCTCGCGGGTGACCGGGCGGCCCTGGTCGCGCTGCCAGGCGGCGCGGTAGGTCAGCAGCGCGGCCGAGTCGATGGTGGTGGCCATCTGGGCCAGCTTGGCCTGGGTGAGCTGGAAGTCGGCCAGCACGCCACCGAACATCTTGCGGGTGGTGGCGCGGTGCAGGCCCTCGTCCAGCGCCCGGCGGGCAAAGCCCAGCGCGGCGGCGGCCACCGAGGTGCGGAACACGTCCAGCGTGCGCATCGCCACCTTGAAGCCCTCGCCCGGGGCGCCGATGCGGGCGCTGGCCGGCACCCGGCAGTTCGTGAAGCGCAGCCGGGCCAGCGGGTGCGGCGCGATGACGTCGATGCGCTCGGCGATCTCGAAGCCGGGCGTGTCGGCCGGCACGATGAAGGCGCTGATGCCGCGCGACCCCGGCGCCTCGCCGGTGCGGGCGAAGACCACGTAGACATCGGCGATGCCGCCGTTGCTGATCCAGGTCTTCTCGCCGTCCAGGATGTAGTGCTGCCCCTCGGCACGGGCGCTGCAGGCCATGGCGGCCACGTCGGAGCCGGCGTCGGGCTCGGACAGCGCGAAGGCGCTGATCGCCTCGCCCGCGGCCACCTTGGGCAGCCAGGCGGCGCGCTGCTCGGGCGTGCCGGCCAGGCTGATCGCGCCCGAGCCCAGGCCCTGCATGGCGAAGGCGAAGTCGGCCAGGCCGCTGTGGCGGGCCAGGGTCTCGCGGACCAGGCAGATGCTGCGGGTGTCGATGACGTCGGCCGCGCCGCCGTGGGTGGTGCCGCCCACCGCGTGACGCAGCCAGCCCGCCGCGCCCAGCGACTTCACCAGCGCGCGGCACTCGGCGTCCACATCCGGGCCGTGGTCGTGCGGCACGTAGGCGCTGGCCCAGGCGTCCAGCTCGCGGGCCAGCGCGCGGTGCCGGTGTTCCAGGAAGGGCCAGTCGAGGTAGGCGGTGTCAGCCATGGTTCAGGCCTCCTGCCGGGCCGCCCCAAAGGAGGCCTGCGCCCCCTCGGGGGGCAGCGAACAAAGTGAGCGTGGGGGCACCCATGTCAGTTCCCTTCAAAGACAGGCTTCTGCTTGGCCGCGAAGGCCTCGTAGGCGCGGCGGAAGTCGTTCGTCAGCATGCACAGGGCCTGGGCCTGGGCCTCGGCCTCGATGGCCTGGTCCACGGTCATCGCCCACTCCTGGTGGAGCATGGTCTTGGTGATGCCGTTGGCGAAGGTGGGCCCCGCGCACAGGCTGGCGGCCAGGGCCTGGGCCTCGGCGCGCAGGGCCTCGGGGGCGACCAGGCGGTTGAGCCAGCCCCAGCGCTCGCCCTCTTCGCCACCCAGCGCGCGGCCGGTGTAGAGCAGCTCGCTGGCACGGCCCTGGCCGATGAGCCGCGGCAGGATGGCGCAGGCGCCCATGTCGCAGCCGGCCAGGCCGACCCGGTTGAACAGGAAGGCGGTCTTGCTGCGCGCGGTGCCCAGGCGCAGGTCCGAGGCCATCGCCAGGATGGCGCCCGCGCCGGCGCACACGCCGTCCAGCGCGGCCACGATGGGCTGCGGGCAGGCGCGCATCGCGGCCACCAGGTCGCCGGTCATGCGGGTGAACATCAGCAGCTCGGGCGCGGGCAGGCGCACCAGCGGGCCGATGATCTCGTGCACGTCGCCGCCCGAGCAGAAGTTGTCGCCCGCGCCCACCAGCACCACCGCGTGCACATCGTGGGCGTGCTTCATCGCGCGGAACAGGTCGCGCAGTTCGGCGTAGCTCTCGAAGGTCAGCGGGTTCTTGCGCTCGGGGCGGTTGAGGGTGATGGTGGCGACCGCGCCGGCCATTTCAAAGCGGAAGTGGGTGGCCTGGTGGCCGGCCAGGGGGCGGCGGTTGCCGGCCAGCAGGCCAGGGTCGATGTCGGTGGAGGGGGTGTGGCTCATGGTTCCTCGTGGGTGCTCACATGACTTCGCCGCCGGAGACGGACAGGCACTGGCCGGTGATGGCCGCGGCGCCCTCGCCCATCAGCCAGGCCACCGTGTCGGCGACCTGGGCGGGCTGGACGATGCGCCGCTGCGGGTTGCTGGCCGCGAACTCGGCCAGGGCCTGCTCGGGCGTGCGGCCGGTCTTGGCGACCACGTTGGCCACGCTCTCGCGCAGGATGTCGGTGTCGGTGTAGCCGGGGCAGACCGCGTTGACGGTGACGCCGCTGCTGGCCAGCTCCAGCGCCAGCGAGCGGGTCAGGCCCACCACGCCGTGCTTGGCGGCGCTGTAGGCCGCCACGTAGGCGTAGCCGCGCTGGCCGGCGGTGCTGGCGATGTTGACGATGCGGCCCCGGCCGGCGGCGGCGCGCAGGTCGGGCAGCGCCTCGCGGCAGCACAGGAAGGTGCCGGTCAGGTTGACCGCCAGCATCTGCTGCCACAGCGCGCTGGAGGTGCGGTGCAGTGGCGCGCTCTCGGCCTGGCCGGCGTTGTTGACCAGGCCGTGCAGCAGGCCCTGGTGCTGACGCGCCTGGGCGAAGGCGGTCTGCACCTGGTCCTCGTCGGCCACGTCGGCCATGACCCAGTGGTGGCCGCTGCCGGGCAGGGACTGGCACAGCGTGGCCAGCGTGTCCGCGCGGCGGCCCAGCAGGGTCAGGCGGGCGCCCTCGGCGGCCAGGCGCTGGGCGATGGCCGCGCCGATGCCGCGCGCCGCGCCGGTGACCAGCACGTGGCGGTCGGTCAGCGGGCCGCTCACTTGGCGCCCCCCGCCGCCTGGGCCGACTGCAGCGCCGCGCGCTGCGCCAGCGACTCCATCTGCGACTTGCCCGACACCAGCTGGCGCGGCCAGCGGATCGGGGTGTGGCCGATGCGGGCGGCCTCGGCCAGGGTCCAGGCCGGGTTGGCCAGGTGCGGGCGGCCCACCGCGCACAGGTCGGCCCGGCCGGCGGCGATGATGGCGTTGACGTGGTCGGCCTCGCTGATGGCGCCCACCGCCATGGTGGCGATGCCGGCCTCCTGCCGCACCCGGTCGGCGAAGGGGGTCTGGTACATGCGGCCGTAGGTGGGCTTCTGCTCGGGCGAGACCTGACCCGAGGACACGTCCACCAGGTCCACGCCCACCGCCTTGAAGGCGCGGGCCATGGCCACCGCCTCGGCCGGGGTGTTGCCGCCGGCCACCCAGTCGTGGGCCGAGATGCGCACCGACATCGGCCGGTCGGCCGGCCAGGCGGCGCGCACCGCGGCGGCCACCTCCAGCGGGTAACGCAGGCGGTTTTCCAGCGGGCCGCCGTGCTCGTCGCGGCGGTGGTTGGTCAGCGGCGACAGGAAGCTCGACAGCAGGTAGCCGTGGGCACAGTGCAGCTCCAGCCAGTCGAAGCCGGCCTGGGCCGCACGGCCGGCGGCGGCGACGAAGTCGGTCTTGACGCGGTCCATGTCGGCGCGGGTCATCGCGCGGGGCACCTGGCCGTCGGGCAGGTAGGGCTGGGCGCTGGCGGCCAGCAGGCCCCAGTTGCGCAGACCGTCACCCTCGGGCAAAGCCTGGTCCATGCCGCCGCCCTGCCAGGGCGCGCAGGTGGAGCCCTTGGGGCCGGCGTGGCCGATCTGCACGCCGACGGCGGCGTCGCTGTGGGCATGCACCCAGTCGACGATGCGGGCCCAGGCGGCGCCCTGCTCGTCGGTCCACAGGCCGGGGCAGCCGGGGGTGATGCGGGCCTCGGGGCTGGTGCAGGTCATCTCGGCCATCACCAGGGCGGCGCCACCCAGGGCGCGGGCGCCCAGGTGCACCAGGTGGTAGTCGCCCACCACGCCGTCCACCGCGCTGTACTGGGCCATGGGCGAGACGACGACGCGGTTCTTCAGCGTCAGCCCGCGCAGGCGGTAGGGGGTGAACATGGGCGGGGTGGGCTTGGCCGTGGCGGCGGACGCCGCCACGCCGGCCTGCGCCTGGGCGCGCTGCGCGAACCAGCGCTCGTAGCCCTCGAGCCAGCCGGCGTCGCGCAGGCGCAGGTTCTCGTGGCTGATGCGCTGGCTGCGGGTGAGCATGGAGTACATGAACTGCTCGGGCTCGAGCTGGTCGCAGTAGCGCTGGCCGCAGACCTCGAACCACTCCATCGCGTTCCAGGCGGCGTTCTGGAGGCGCAGGGTCTCGACGCTGCGCTCGGCCTGGTAGCTGGAGAGGACCGCGCCGATCCGCTCGGGCCGGTCGCCCAGGCGCTTGAACTGGCGCACCAGCTCGATCGCGTCCTCCAGCGCCAGCTTGGTGCCCGAGCCGATCGCGAAGTGCGCGGTGTGGACGGCGTCGCCCATCAGCACCACATGGCTGCCGTGTTCATTCTTCAGCCACCACTGGCCGCAGACCACGCGCTGGAAGTTCAGCCAGGCCGAGCCGCGCAGGTGGCGCGCGTTGCTCATCAGCGCGTGGCCCTGCAGGTTGTCGGCGAACAGGCGCTCGCAAAAGGCGATCGAGTCGGCCGGATCGGCCTTGTCCAGACCGTGCGCCTGCCAGACGTGCTCGGGGCACTCGACGATGAAGGTGCTGGTGGTCTCGTCGAATTTGTAGATGTGGGCCTGGAACCAGCCGTGCTCGGTGCGCTGGAAATCGAAGGTGAAGGCGTCGTACAGGCGCTTCGTGCCCAGCCAGATGTAGCGGTTGGGGCGGGTGACCAGGTCGGGCAGGAAGACCTCGGCGTAGCGGCTGCGCACGCGGGAATTGATGCCGTCGCTGGCGATGACCAGGTCGGCGTCGGGGTAGTCCAGGTCGGAGTCGGCCTCGGTCTCGAAGACCAGTTGCACGCCCAGGGCCTCGCAGCGGGCCTGCAGGATGTTGAGCAGCTTCTTGCGGCCGATGCCGACGAAGCCGTGCCCGCCCGAGCGGATGGTGCGGCCCTTGAACAGCAGCTCGATGTCGTCCCAGTGGTTGAAGGCCTGTTGGATCTCGTCGGCGGTCACCGGGTCCCACTGGCGCATGTGGTCCATGGTGGCGTCCGAGAACACCACGCCCCAGCCGAAGGTGTCGTAGGCGCGGTTGCGCTCGACCACGGTGATGTCGTGGGCCGGGTCCAGCTGTTTCATCAACAGCGCGAAGTACAGGCCGGCCGGGCCGCCACCGATGCAGACGATCTTCATCGCGGGTGCTCTCTTCAGGAACCCGGGACCGCCGGGTCTTCGGGTTTTAGTTTAGAACTAAAGCTTTAGAACTGAAGTAAATTGAAACCCTGAGCCCGCTCCCCTGCCCCGCCATGAAGCCCACGCCCCCCACCCTCGACGAGCACCAGATCGGCCTGGAGGCCCGCGCCGCCCACGACGACCACCTGGCCGTGCGCACCTGGCTGCGACTGCTGTCGCTGACCACCCAGGTCGAGCAGGAGATCCGCACCCGGCTGCGCGAGCGCTTCGGCACCTCGCTGGCGCGCTTCGACTACCTGGCCCAGCTGGAGCGCCACGCCGACGGCCTGCGCATGAGCGCGCTGTCGCGCTTCCTGATGGTGACCGGCGGCAACGTCACCGGCCTGACCACCCAGCTCGAGGCCGAGGGCCTGGTCGAGCGCCTGGCCGACCCCGAGGACCGGCGCTCCTGGCGGGTGCGCCTGACCCCGCGCGGCCGCGACGAATTCGCCGCCATGGCCGGCGAGCACGAGCAGTGGCTGCAGGCCCTGTTCGAGCCGGTCTCCCCGCGCGAGCAGCAGCAGCTGTATGAGCTGCTGGGCACGGTGCGCCACCGGCTGGCGCAGCGGAATTGATGCGGCGTTGGAAATAACCGACACCACGCCGCCCCGATCCTCCTTATCTTCCCGCCCCCATGAACACCCCCGCCCTGTACGACATCTCGCCCCTGGTCAGCGCCGACGCGCCGATCTTCCCGGGCGACGAGCCCTACGCGCTGCGCTGGACCGCCCGCCTGGGCCCCGGCTGCCCGGTGAACCTGAGCGCGGTGACGATGTCGCCGCACGTCGGCGCCCACGCCGACGCGCCGCTGCACTACGCCGACGACGCCCCGGCCATCGACGCGGTGGACCTGCACGCCTACCTGGGCCCGTGCCGGGTGATCCACGCCATCGGCTGCGGCCCGCTGATCACCATCGACCACCTGCGCCACGCCGCCGCCGGCCTGCCGGCCCGGGTGCTGGTGCGCACCTGCGAGCGCGCCGACACGGCCTGGAACCCGGCCTTCAGCGCCTACGCCCCCGAGACCCTGGCCTGGCTGGCCGACCAGGGCGTGCGCCTGGTGGGCCTCGACACCCCCAGCGTGGACCCGGGCGACAGCAAGACCCTGGACGCCCACCAGGTGCTGCGCCAGCGCGACCTGCGCGTGCTGGAGAACCTGGTGCTCGACGCCGTGCCCGCCGGCGACTACGAGCTGATCGCCCTCCCCCTGAAGCTCGCCGGCGCCTGTGCCTCCCCCGTGCGCGCCGTCCTCCGTTCCCTTTGACCCCGTGGAGCCCTTGTCCATGACCCAAGCCCAAGACCTGAGCCGCGCCGCCTGCGCCGCCCGTGACGCCGCCGACCCGCTGGCCCCGCTGCGCGAGCAGTTCGAGCTGCCGGCCGGCGTGAACTACCTCGATGGCAACTCGCTGGGCGTGCTGCCCCGCGCCACCGCCGCCCGCGTGCAGCAGGTGGTGACCCAGGAGTGGGGCCAGGGCCTGATCCGCAGCTGGAACAGCGCCGGCTGGATCGACCTGCCGCGCCGCGTGGGCGACAAGATCGGCCGTCTGGTGGGCGCCGCCCCGGGCGAGCTGGTGGTGGCCGACTCGACCTCGGTCAACCTGTTCAAGGTGTTGAGCGCCGCCGCCCGCATCGCCCAGGCCGACGACCCGTCGCGCCGGGTGATCGTCTCCGAGCGCAGCAACTTCCCCACCGACCTCTACATCGCCGAATCGGTGGCGGCCCAGCACGGCATGGTGCTGGAGCTGCACGACATCGACGCGATTCCGGCCCGCCTGGGCCCGGACGTGGCGGTGCTGATGCTGACCCAGGTGAACTACCGCAGCGGCCGCATGGCCGACATGGCCGCCGTCACCGCCCAGGCCCACGCCGCGGGCGCCCTGATGCTGTGGGACCTGGCCCACTCGGCCGGCGCGGTGCCGGTGGACCTGAACGGCGCGAACGCCGACTTCGCGGTGGGCTGCGGCTACAAGTACCTCAACGGCGGCCCGGGCGCCCCGGCCTTCTGCTGGGCCCACCCGCGCCACGCCGAGCGCTTCTGGCAGCCGCTGTCGGGCTGGATGGGCCATGCCGCGCCCTTCGTCTTCGAGCCCGGCTACCGCCCGGCGCCGGGCATGCAGCGCTACCTGTGCGGCACGCCGCCGGTGATCGGCGCCAGCGCGCTGGAGTGCGGCGTCGACGCCCTGCTGGCGGCCGAGCCCCTGGGCGGCATGGCCGCGCTGCGGACCAAGTCGGTCGCGCTGTCGGAGCTGTTCATCGCCCTGGTGCGCCAGCACCTGGCCGGCAGCGGCCTGACCATCCACACCCCGCTGGACGCCGCGCAGCGCGGCAGCCAGGTCTCGCTGGGCGTGCCGGCCGACGGCTCGGTCGACGGCTACGCGGTGATGCAGGCCCTGATCGCCCGCGGCGTGATCGGCGACTACCGCGCCGGTGACGGCAGCGCCGCCGAGCCGCACCTGCTGCGCTTCGGCTTCACGCCGCTCTACACCCGCTTCGTCGACGTCTTCGACGCCATCCAGGCCCTGGCCGAGGTGCTGGCCAGCGGCGAATGGCGCGAGGCCCGCTTCATGGCCAAGGCCGCGGTGACCTGAACCGCCGAACACCCGGAGACACCCCCATGTCCTGCCCCTACCACGCCCCCGCCGGCGACGCCCCCGACACCCCGGCTGCGCCGCGCGGCGAGGCCATCCTCCGCACCGAAGGCGCGCAGCTCGATTTCTCGCGCGACATGAGCTATGGCGACTACCTGCAGCTCGACCAGATCCTGAACGCGCAGAAGCCGCTCTCGCCCGACCACAACGAGCTGCTGTTCATCGTCCAGCACCAGACCTCCGAGCTGTGGATGAAGCTGATGCTGCACGAGCTGACCGCCGCGGTCGGCGCGATCGCGCAAGACCAGCTGCAGCCGGCCTTCAAGATGCTGGCCCGGGTGTCCAAGATCATGGAGCAGCTGGTCCACGCCTGGGACGTGCTGGCCACCATGACCCCGCCCGAGTACTCGGCGATCCGGCCCTACCTCGGCCACTCCAGCGGCTTCCAGAGCTGGCAGTACCGCTGCATCGAGTTCAGCCTGGGCAACAAGAACGCCGCCATGCTGCAGCCGCACGCGCACCGGCCGGACCTGCTGGCCCATGTCGAGACCGCCTGGCGTGCCCCCGGCCTGTACGACGAGGCCCTGCGCCTGCTGGCGCGCCGCGGCATCGCCGTGCCCGACAGCCACACCGAGCGCGACTGGACCCAGCCCTATGCCGCCGACGACGCGGTGGAACAGGCCTGGCTGACCGTCTACCGCGACCCCACCGCCCACTGGGACCTGTACCAGCTGGGTGAGGAGCTGACCGACCTGGAGGACGCCTTCCGCCTCTGGCGCTTCCGCCACCTGACCACGGTGGAGCGGGTGATCGGTTTCAAGCGCGGCACCGGCGGCACCGGCGGCATCAGCTACCTGCGCAAGATGCTCGACACCGTGCTGTTCCCCGAGCTGTGGCGGCTGCGCACCGCGCTCTGAGGCGTGGCAAGCCCCGCGGTGTCCCCACTCAAGCGGACAGAAACGGGGCCATTGCGGGCCAGTTCCGCCCCCCTGAAGACGGCCGGCTGGGCTAAGCTTGTAACCAAGGGTTGGACCTGAGGCGACGCCCGTCGCCGCCCAGCCCCGGGCTGCCATGTTCAACACCGACGTCGACGACCGCGGAGTGCCAGCGGCCTCGGCCGCCGAGGCAGCCGCCGCATTGACGGTGCACAGCAGCGCCATCCAGGCGCTGTCCCGGATCAACCACCCGGTCTGGATCTACGACTTCGACGCCCAGCGCGTGCTGTGGGCCAACGGCCCCGGGCTGTCGCTGTGGCGCGCCAAGAGCCTGGCCGCGCTGTGCGAACGGCGGCTGGGCCTGGGCATGTCGCCCGCGGTGGACGAGCGCCTGCGCCAGTTCCACCGCGACCTCGAGCAGGCCCCCGAGCGCTCGATCACCGAGCTCTGGACGCTCTACCCGCAGGGCGTGCCCACCACCCAGCCGATCGAGTTCAGCGCCTTCGTGCTGGACGACGGCCGCGTCGCCGCGCTGTGCCAGGCCCAGCAGCCGCCGGCGATCGACCTGCTGGCCCTGCGCAGCGCCGAGGCCCTGCTGCACACGCCGCTGCAGGTCACGCTGTACTCCGAGGACGGCGAGCCGCTCTACCGCAACCCGGCCGCCCGGGCTGCCGCGCCCCGGCCCGAGCAGCGCCTGGACGAGCACCTGCCCCAGCCCGAGGACCTGCATGAGTTGCTGCAGGGCCTGCGCGACCGCGGCGAGCACCGCCTGCTGGCCCAGGTGCAGACCGGCGCCGGCCGGCGCTGGCACGAACTGACCGCGCGCCGCTGCCTGGACGCCGCCACCGGTCTGACCTCGTGGCTGGTCAGCGAATCCGACGTCAGCGCCACCCAGCAGGTGCGGCGCGAGGCCGAACAGCTGGCCGAGCGCGACGCCCTGACCCACCTGCACAACCGCCACCACGTCGGGGCCCATTTCCCCGGCCTGCTGGCCGACCTGTCGCTGGCCGGCCGGCCGGCGGCCCTGATCCACCTGAACCTCGACCGCTTCAAGCTGATCAACGAGTCGCATGGCCATGGCAAGGGCGACCGGGTGCTGGTGGAGGTGGCCCGCCGCCTGCGGGGCACCCTGCGCGCCTCGGACCAGGTGGTGCGCCTGGGCGGCGACGAGTTCCTGATCCTGGTCTGCGACGACGATGTCGTGGCCCACGCCCGCCGCCTGGGCCTGCGCCTGCGCGAGACCCTGGGCCAGCGCCACGAGATCGACGGTGCCGCGCTGCGGGTGACCGCCAGCCTGGGCGTGAGCCTGTTCCCGGCCGACGGCGCCGACCTGTCCACCCTGATGAGCCATGCCGAGCTGGCCATGCACCGTGCCAAGGGCCGGGGCGGGGACACGCTGGTGTTCTATTCGGCCGAACTGGGCCGGGAGGCGCGCCGCCGCGGCCGGCTCGAGGGCGAGCTGATGCAGGCCCTGGAGAACGGCGAGTTCGTGCTGCACTACCAGCCCCGGGTCGAGGCCCGCAGCCAGCGCATCGTCGGCGCCGAGGCCCTGGTGCGCTGGCGCCACCCCGAGCGCGGCCTGGTCATGCCCTCCGAGTTCATCCCGGTGTGCGAGGACAGCGGCCTGATCCTGCAGCTGGGCAGCTGGGTGCTGGAGCAGGCCGCCCGACAGGCGGCGCGCTGGCACGCCCGCGGCCACGACCTGCGCATCTCGGTCAATTTCTCGGCGCGCCAGATCCAGGCGCCCGACATGGTCGAGCACATGGACGAGGTGCTGGCCCGCAGCGGCTGCCCGCCCGCGGCGCTGGAGATGGAGATCACCGAATCGCTGCTGGCCGGCGAGGACCTGCGCATGCGCGAACAGCTCGACAGCCTGAGCCAGCGCGGCCTGCGCATCGCCATCGACGACTTCGGAACCGGCTACTCCAACCTGGCCTACCTCGAGCGCTTCCCGCTGGACTGCCTGAAGATCGACCGGCGCTTCGTCGAGCAGCTCGACACCCGACCGGCGATCGCCAAGCTCATCATCTCGATGTGCCAGGTGCTGGACCTGGAAATCGTCGCCGAGGGGGTCGAGACCCCGGCCCAGCTGGCCTGGCTGCAGGCCGAGGGCTGCCACCAGTACCAGGGCTTCCTGCGCAGCCGCGCGCTGCCACCCGAGGACTTCGAGGCCTTGCTGCAGACGGCTTGACAAGCGTCACCCTAGAATCGCGCACCCCTTGTCACCGCGCCCCGCCCGACCCGGGTGGCGCGCCGCCGCCGGAGCCTCACCATGGACACCCGTACCGTCCCTGCCCGCCTGCGCATCGAGCGCCTGCGCGGGCACCTCGCCCAGCTGGGCGCCCATGCCGCCCTCGTGCCCTCGGCCGACCCGCACCTCAGCGAGTACCTGCCCGAGCACTGGCAGGGCCGGGAATGGTTCTCGGGTTTCACGGGCTCGATGGGGACGCTGGTGGTGACCGCCAACCGGGCCGCGCTGTTCGCTGACAGCCGCTACTGGGAACAGGCCGAGCGCGAGCTCTCGGGCAGCGGCATCGACCTGGTCAAGATCGTCACCGCCGCCGCGGCCAACCACCTCGAGTGGATCGCCGCGCAGGTGGCCCCGGGCCAGGTGCTGATGGTGGACGGCGACGTGCTGGGCCTGGCCGACGCCAAGGCCCTGGCCGACACCTGCACCCGCGCCGGCATCACCCTGCGCACCACCCCGGACCCGCTGGCCGGCGCCTGGCCCGAGCGCCCCGGCCTGCCCGCCGCCCCGGTCTACGAGCACCCGGCGGCCTTCGCCGGCACCCCGCGCCGCGACAAGCTGGCCGCCGTGCGCGCCGAGATGCAGCGCCTGGGCGCCAGCCACCACCTGGTGTCCTCGGTCGATGACGTGGCCTGGATCACCAACCTGCGCGGCGCCGACGTCGAATACAACCCGATCGTGCTGTCGCACCTGCTGATCGCCCGCGACGGCGCCACGCTGTTCGTCGGCGCCGGCAAGGTCCCCGCCGACGTGGCCGCGGCCCTGGCCGCCGACGGCGTGGCGCTGGCCGACTACGCCGGCACCACCGCCGCGCTGCGCGCGCTGCCCGCCGACGCCACCCTGCTGGTCGACCCGCGCCGCGTCACCCTGGGCCTGCGCCAGGCGGCCCCCGAGTCGGTCCGCGTGGTCGAGGCGGTCAACCCCAGCACCATGGCCAAGGGCCGCAAGACCGCCGCCGACGTGGCCCATGTGCGCGAGGCCATGGCCGAGGACGGCGCCGCGATGTGCGCGTTCTACGCCTGGTTCGAGGCCGCGATGGCGCGCGGCGAGCGCATCACCGAGCTGACCGTGGACGAGCGCCTGAGCGCCGAGCGCGCCAAGCGGGCGAATTTCGTCGGCCTGAGCTTCTCGACCATCGCCGGCTTCAATGCCAACGGCGCCCTGCCGCACTACCGCGCGCTGCCCGAGCTGCACGCGGTGATCGAGGGCGACGGCCTGCTGCTGATCGACTCGGGCGGCCAGTACCTGGGCGGCACCACCGACATCACCCGGGTGTGGCCGATCGGCACCATCACCGCCGAGCACCGGCGTGACTTCACCCGCGTGCTGCAGGGCATGA
Source organism: Hydrogenophaga intermedia (assembly GCA_943371055.1). Taxonomy (GTDB): domain Bacteria; phylum Pseudomonadota; class Gammaproteobacteria; order Burkholderiales; family Burkholderiaceae_C; genus Ideonella; species Ideonella intermedia_A. The sequence goes on from CALRTJ020000026.1 coordinate 22,416, forward strand.
TCAACCTCAGCCGCGCCCGCTTCCCGGTGGGCACGCCGGGCCCGATGCTCGACAGCCTGGCGCGCGCGCCGCTGTGGGCCGACAGCCTGGAGTTCTTCCACGGCACCGGCCACGGCGTGGGCTACTTCCTGAACGTGCACGAGGGCCCGCAGACGATCAGCAAGGCCGTGGTGGCGCCGCACATGGCGATGCAGGCCGGCATGATCACCTCGAACGAACCCGGCGTGTACCGCCCCGGCCGCTGGGGCGTGCGGATCGAGAACCTGCTGCTGACCGTCGAGGCCCCGGGCAGCGAGTTCGGCGAGTTCCTGCAGTTCGAGACCCTGACCCTGTGCCCGATCGACACCCGCTGCATCGAGCCCTCGCTGATGCGCGCCGACGAGATCGCCTGGCTGAACGCCTACCACGCCACCGTGCGCGAGCGCCTGGCCCCGCGGGTCAGCGGTGATGCGCTGGCCTGGCTGATGGCGCGGACGGAGCCGCTGCAGCACTGAGCAACGGAGCACTCACCAACGGCTCGCGGTGGCCGTTTCGTGGGCGTTCCGACGGACTGACTGCTGAGGCTGGCGCGAGGCACGGAGGGGGCTTTGGCCCTTCTCTCATGCCAGGGCCAGCGGCCCTGGCCGTCGCCAGGCACAAACCGTCCTCAGGACGGTTTGAGTCCGGGCTCCGTCCCCCGGCCTGCGGCCTTCTCCTTTACTTCGTTCAGGGCCAAAGCCCCCTCCGCGCCACCCAACGTGCGTTGACTGCGGTCTGGAGCAGTGCACCACGGGTTGAACTGGCGCCGGCCGCGGCTCAGCGGGCCGGGCGCAGTCGGAGGGGCGCCGAGGAGCGCAGCCGCCTGGGGGCCTGACCGCAGGTCAGGCTTCCAAAACGAATTTGGGCTCGGCTGTTCGACCACAGCGAGCTGAAGGCGAGCGGCGGGAGTTCCGAGCCCACCCCAGGCGGCGAGCACCACAGGGGAGTCGGCACGCCAGTGCCGACCGCCCCTCGTGCGCCCGGCCCGCTGAGCTGCGGCCGGCGCCACGCCCACCCCACTTCGGCAGGCAACCCGGCAAGCCGGACCCAGCCAAGAAATACGGGCCAGGAGTCCCCTCCCAGCCCCCGTCGCTCAGGGCTTCTTCCAGCGCAGCTTGCCCGCCCCGAAGAGCTTGCCCAGCTCGCCGTTGTCGCCCAGCTGGTTGATCGCCTCTTGCAGGGCCAGGGCCAGGTCGGTGGCGCTGTTCTTGACCGCCATGCCCACCGCCCAGCCGTCGCGCATGCGGGGCAGCGGCAGCGGGTCGATGGCGAAGCGGTCGTCGCCGCCCAGCGTGCTTTCCAGCTCGCTGAGCAGGCCGGCAGTGGCCACCACCTCGCCGCGTTGCAGGGCCTGGGCGGCCTCGACGCCGTCCTTGAACTTGGTGCGCAGGGTCTCGCGGTAGCGCCCCCCCTCGGCACCGATCATCAGCCAGCCGGCCAGGGACTGGCCCTGCACCGCCACCGGCTTGCCCAGCAGCGGGTCGAGCGAATCCAGCGTGGGCAAGGCCTTCAGGTCACGGGCCACCACCACGCGCTCGCGGTAGTACGGCGCGAAGATCTTGGCCTGCGGCGTGTTGTCCATCAGGGGCTTGTCGACCGGCACGTGCAGCATCACGTCGGCCGGGCCGAAGCCCAGGTAGTGCCCCTTCCAGACCATGTTGCGCAGGTCATCGCCCATGTCCTCGCCCGCCTGGAAAGGCAGCAGCGAGAGCTTCAGGCCCAGCGAGCGCGCCAGGGCCTCGGCCAGGCCCACCTCGATGCCCTTGCCGGCGACGTGGAAGGGAGGCAGGTCCTGGTAGACCGCCACTGTGAGCGTGCCCTTCTGGCGCAGGCGGTCCAGGGTGGGGGTGGCAGACGACTGGGCCCAGGCCGGCAGGGCGCCGGTGAGCAGGCCCGCGGAGGCACCGGCCAGCCAGGCACGGCGCGAACAGTGGCGGGTGCGGGCCATTACAGCGGCTTCTCGCGACGCGACTCGAGGTAGCTCTTGATCGCCCAGACGGCTTCCTGGTTCAGGATGCCTTCGAAGGGGGGCATGTAGACCGCGCCGTTGCGCACGCGGCCGCGGCGCACGGTGGTGGTCATGTACTCGTCGACTTCCTTGACGCAAGCGGCCTTCTTGGCCGGCTGGGCCAGGCTGGCGCACTCGTTGTCCAGCTTGCGCAGGTCGGGGGCGATGCCGCCCGAGATGGCTTCCAGGCCGTGGCAGCGGGCGCAGTTCTGGTTGTAGGCCGAGGTGCCGATGCGGATGGCGGTGTCGTTGCCACGGTACGGGTTCTCGGCACGCCACTGCTCGCCCAGCTGGGGCAGCTCGTGGGTGTCGACCGCCTGCGGCGTGACGTCACCGTGGGCCAGGGCGGCGCCGGCCACCAGGGCCAGGACGGCGGCCATGGCGGCGCGCGGGAGGGATCGGGGGCGGGCGGTCAGGCGGAACATGGGACTTGTCTCCAGTGTGTGATAACGAGGCGCCGAAGCGGATCGGGCATCAAAACTGCAAGGGATGTGCCACCACGGTGACGCGCCGTTGACGACCCCAAACCAGGCCCCCAACATCGGGGAGACCCCTAGGCTGATTGCTGCGAATTGACGCGACAAGCAACCTTGACCGGCCCCTGGAACAGTCGTACTGTGCGCCACTGTTCGATTTCAGAGCAACAACGACAGGGGACCGGCGCCCAACCGGCCCACCGACGGAGACAACGCCCATGACCGGTTTTTACCCGCCGTCTTCCAGCGGCCCGCGCGCCCGGCGCGGTGCGGACACGATGACCCGCGTGGCGGTGCCTCGTCCGCAAGGGGCGCCGCCGGCCCACGTGTCCGCGATCGAACACTCGCACGAACGCTGTGCCGCCCTGGGCCTGTCGCGCATCGAACGCCCTGAACACTCGCCCCTGGGCCGCAGCGACCTGACCGTGGCGCGCGACCGCAACCTGCGCCTCTACAGCCACGCCGCCCCGGTCATGGAGATGCTGCACGAGCAGATCACCAACACCGAGAGCATGGTCGTGCTGACCGACGCCACCGGCACCATCCTGCACTCGATCGGCGACGACGAGTTCCTGGGCCGCGCCGCCAAGGTCGCGCTGTCGCCCGGCGTCAACTGGTCCGAGGCCAGCAAGGGAACCAATGCGGTGGGGACCGCGCTGGTCGATGAAGTGCCCACGCTCGTCCACGCCGACGAGCACTTCATGCACGCCAACCACTTCCTGACCTGCTCGGCCGCCCCCATCCTGGACCCGCGGGGCAACATCCTGGGCGTGCTTGACGTCTCGGGCGACCAGCGCAGCTACCACCAGCACACGATGGCGCTGGTGAAGATGTCGGCGCGCATGATCGAGAACCACTGGCTGACGGACGACTACCGCAACGTGATGCGGCTGCACTTCCACAGCCGCGTCGAGTTCATCGGCACCCTGATGGAAGGCATCCTGGCGGTGGCGCCGGACGGCAAGATCGTCGGCGCCAACCGGGGGGCGCTGGAGCAACTGGGCCTGTCGGGTGCCGCGCTGCGCATGCACAGCCTGGGCTCGCTGTTCGGCACCTCGGTGGGCACCCTGGTCGACCGCTTCCGCTCGCCGCTGGCGATGCCGATGCCGGTGGAGACCTCGGACGGCCGCAGTTTCCATGTCTATGCCCGCTTCAACTGGCCGGTCTGGACGACCGTCACCGATGCCACCCGTGACACCCCGACCGCCGCCGGCGGCGGTGCCGAGGACATCGGCAGCCGGCCGGTCACCGAGGCCGCGACGGCCACCGACGCCACCGCCCGCAACGCCCCGCCCGGGCCGGGCACCACGCCGGGCGAATCCTCCGGCCTGCGCCAGCTGCTGACCGGCGACGCCCAGGTCGAGACCGTGATCGGCAAGATCCGTCGCGTGCTCAACCGCGACATCCCGGTGCTGATCCTGGGCGAGACCGGCACCGGCAAGGAACTGCTGGCGCGCGCCATCCACCAGGATTCCGAACGCTCGCGCCAGCCCTTCGTGGCGGTCAACTGCGCCTCGATCCCCGACACCCTGATCGAGGCCGAGCTGTTCGGCTACGAGGAAGGCGCCTTCACTGGCGCCCGCCGCAAGGGCGCCACCGGCAAGATCATCCAGGCCAATGGCGGCACCCTGTTCCTGGACGAGATCGGCGACATGCCGGTCAGCCTGCAGGCCCACCTGCTGCGCGTGCTGCAGGAGCGCCAGGTCACGCCGCTGGGCAGTGCCAAGGCGATCTCGGTGGACGTGGCGATCATCTGCGCCACCCACCGCAACCTGCGCGAGATGATCGGCCAGCAGCAGTTCCGCGAAGACCTGTACTACCGACTCAACGGCCTGGCCGTGCGCCTGCCCTCGCTGCGCGAGCGCACCGACCTGATGACGCTGGTGCAGCGCATCCTGGACCGCCAGAGCCCCAACCGGCGCCTGAGCCTGGCCCCCGAGGTGGTGACGCTGTTCCAGAGCTACGACTGGCCGGGCAACGTGCGGCAGCTGTTCAATGTGCTGCGCACCGCCGCCGTGATGGCCGCCGGCGAGCCGGTCATCACCCGCGACCACCTGTCGGACGACTTCATCGAGGACGCCCTGCGCGCCGCCCAGCGACCCGGTCAGGCGGCGCCCTCCACGGCCGCGGCGGCACCCGCGGCCGCCCCGGCGGTGCTGGCCGACCTGTCCACCCCGCTGCCCCCGGCCGCGCCGCTGCCGGTGCCCGGCGGCGAGCAAGCCGCGCCCGAGCCTCGCTCGCTGCAGGACATGGAGCTCGAGGCCATCCGCCGCGCGGTGGAGCAGGCCGGCGGCAACATCTCCGAGGCCTCCAAGCGCCTGGGCATCAGCCGCAACACCATCTACCGCAAGCTGCGCTGGCAGGCGGGCGGCTGAGCGGCAGGACCGCGACCCGCTCCCCGGTCCACGGGGTGTTCAGAGGTTGAGCGGCTCGCGCAAGGCCCACACGCGCTGCCAGTTCAGGCCGTGGCGAGGGTGCGCGGCCCATGGTGCCGGCAGGCCTGGCAGCGGGGGCGGCGCGTCGGTCTCCAGCGCGCCCGCGCGCTGGGCCGCGTCCACGGCCGCCACCAGCGCCGCCAGGTAGTCGGCCTGGGCCAGCAGCGCCACGCGGTCCATGAGCGGCCCCTGTTGCGGCCAGACCCGCTCATCCTCCGCCACCCGTTGCGCCAGGGCGCGCAGCGACCGCTCCATTGCCAAAGGATCGGCGTCGCGCAGGTCAGGCGGGCCATCGCCCCAGGCCAGGCCGTGGGCGCTCCAGGCCCGCGCCTGCGGCCAGTGCCACACCAGCACCGCCGTCTCATCGGAGCGCGCCAGGCGCCACCAATCGGCCCCACCCAACGTCCCCTGCGGCCCCCACAGCCGGTGGGTGGGCAGGCGCGCTGGCGCCGGCCCCAGGTCCGCCGCCGCGTGGCCCAGGCGCTGGGCCATGCGCTGCACGCAGCGCGGGCAGCGCTCCTGCATGGCCGTCGCCACGTCCGCATGGGCCCAACGCCGGGCCCCGCCGAAGGCGGCAGCCCCCAGGGTCAGTTCGGCCTGCGGCCAGGGCAGCACCAGGTCCCGCACCGCGCGGCCTGACAGGCGCCGCCATTCACACGCGGCCTGCCGGCCCAGGACCGGCGAGCCCCCGCTGCCCAGGGCCCAGGTGCGACCGTCATGCCGCCAGGCCAGCAGGTGGGCCGTGGCGCCACGGTTGACCGCGTCGCTGTCACCGGACGCACCCGCGATCCACCACAGGCCCGGCCCGATCGCCGTCCCCGGCGCCCCCGGGCCGGGACAGGCCGGCGAAGCCACCGCCCCCAGGGCCAGACCCAGACCGGCGCTGGCCGCGGCGACCCCACGGGAAAACCCCTGTACCAGAGCCGAACACCCGTTCGATGCAGTGTCACAGCACCGCGCCGCCGCCTGCAGGACTACCCGAAGGAAACCCGCACCCGCGACGACAATTTGTCGCGCCGCCGCTGGGCATGTGTCTTGCGTTTGAGGGCCCTGGACACAGGGAGAAACCTTCTGCATACCGACCATCTTGCCGCAACCGCACTCCCACCACGGAGGTCCGTGCGATGAAACTCGTCGTGCTGCGTGGCGGCCAGGAGCACACCCGAGGGGCCTGCCCGCGGGGCCTTGAGCCGGCCCCGACCGGCCGCCACGGCGCGATCGCCCTGTCCGACCGCGGCGAGCGCTGGGCCCTGCTCAACGTGGCGCCCAACGTCGCCGACCAGCTCAGCGCCGACGCCGCCTTGCGCCACCACGCCGGCCTGGCCGACGCCGAGGTCCGCACCATCGTCCTGACCGATGCCCAGGTCGACCATGTCAGCGGCCTGCTCAGCCTGCGCGATGGCGCCCCGATCGAGCTGTACTGCACGCCCGCCGTCTTCGAGGCCCTGAGCCAGAACATGCCGGTGCTGCAGGTCTTGCAGCGCTACTGCGGCGTGCACTGGCACGTGATCCCGGTGGCCGGCGAGGCCCTGTCGGCCAGCTTCCGGGTCGAGGCCATGCCCGAGCTCGAGTTCACGGCGCTCGCCACCGAGGCCCAGACCCCCGCCCGCCTGGAGCCCCACGAGGCCCCGGTCAGCGCCGGCCACAGCATCGCCCTGGCGGTGCGCGACCTGCGCACCGGCCAGCGCCTGTTCTGCGCCGCCGGCGGCCAGGTGCTGGGCGAGCCGCAGCTGGACTGGCTGCGCAGCGCCGACTGCGTGCTGCTGGACGACCACACCGTCTGGCCCGACCGGCAGGACGCCCCACCACCCGATTGGCGGGCCAGCCGCAAGGTGCTCATGGCCCGCCCCGACAGTGGGGTCAACCGGGATGGCTTCGAGCCGGCCTACGACGGTATGGTCATCGAACTCTGACCCGGCGCTTCCCATGCTCGAGATCGACCAACTCACCAAGCGCTACGGTGACCGCACCGCGCTGGATCGCCTGACGCTGTCGCTGCCGGCGGCGCAGTTCACGGCCCTGCTCGGGCCCAACGGCGCGGGCAAGTCCACGCTGTTCCAGGTGCTGACCGGCCTGTTCGTGGCCGATGCCGGCGAGGTCCAGGTGGCCGGCCACTCGCTGCGGCACGCCGCGGTGCAGGCCCTGGCCCACATCGGCGTGGTGTTCCAGCAGATGTCGCTGGACCTGGACCTGTCGGTGCGCCGCAACCTGCAGTTCCACGCCGACCTGCACGGCCTGCCCAAGGCGCTGGCGCGCGAGCGCATCGACGCCGGCTGCGCCGCCCTGGCCACCCGCGCCGACCTGGACCGGCCGGTGCGCGAGCTCTCGGGCGGCAACCGCCGCAAGGTCGAGCTGGTGCGGGCGCTGCTGCACCACCCCAAGGTGCTGCTGATGGACGAGCCCACCGTGGGCCTGGACCCCAAGTCCCGCCGCGACCTGCTGGCCGCGGTCCGCGCCGACGTCGCCGCCCGCGGCACCACCGTGCTGTGGGCCACCCACCTGGTCGAGGAAGCCGAGGCCGCCGACCGAGTGGTCGTGCTGCACCGCGGCCGCCTGCTGGCCGACGGCACGCCCGCGGGCGTGGTCGCCCAGCTGGGCGGCAGCGGCCTGGAAGACGCCTTCATCCGCGCCACTGCCTGAAATCACCCGGAACGACGATGACCCCTGCCCTGCTGCGCCCCCTGCTGCCCCTGGTCCTGGCCCTGTCCGCGCTGCCCGCCGCCGCGCAGGGCACCGCCTGGGTCAGCAGCGAAAAGGACCAGTCCCTGACCCTGGTCGACATGAACACCCTGGCGGTCACCGGCACCGTCACCACCTGCAAGCGCCCGCGCCACCTGCGGCTGCTGCCCGACGGCAAGCGCCTGATGGCCGCCTGCGGCGACTCCCACCAGGCCGACCTGATCGACGTGGCCACCCGCAAGTCGGTGGGCCGCATCCCGATGGGCGAGGACCCCGAAGCCTTCGACCTCTCGCCCGATGGCAAGCAGCTTTACGTCAGCAGCGAAGAGGCCGGCGAGCTGCTGGTGTTGGACGCCGCCACCGGCAAGCCGCTCAAGGCCGTCAAGGTGGGCGAGGAGCCCGAGGGCGTGTTGGCCAGCCCCGACGGCAAGCGCGTGTACGTCACCTCCGAGGTGGCCAGCCTGGTCCACGTGGTGGACCCGGCGGCCGGGAAGGTGGTCAAGAACATCCCGGTCGGCAAGCGCCCGCGCCGCATGGTGCTCACGCCCGACGGCAGCCAGCTCTGGGTCACCAACGAGCTGGGCGCCAGCGTCAGCGTGATCGGCACGGCCGACCTCAAGGTCATCGCCACGATCCGCTTCGAGGTCAAGGGCCTGCGCGCCAGCGACATCACGCCGGTGGGCATCGTGCTGTCGCGCGACGGCCGCCGCGCCTTCGTCACCCTGGGTCAGGCCAACCGCGTGGCCTTCGTCGACGTTGCCACCCGCCAGGTCACCGACACGGTGCTGGTGGGAAAGCGGGCCTGGAACGTGTCGCTGGACAAGTCCGGCCAGAAGCTGTGGGTGGTCAACGGCCTGTCCGACGACGTCACCGTGGTCGACGTGGCGTCGGCCAAGGCCCTCAAGAGCATCCCGGTCGGGCGCGTGCCCTACGCCGCGCTGCTGGTCGAATGAACGCCGCCCGCCTGGGCTGGGCGCTGGCGCTGGCGGCCGCCAGCGCCTCCGCCGCCCCGCTGCGCGTGACCCTGCTGCAGCCCGACGACGACCCGCGCCTGCAGCGCAACCGCGTCGAGCGCGCCTATTTCGGCCACCCCACCGGCCCGGCCCAGGACGGTCTGGCCCTGGCCCTGAAGGACAGCGCCTTGGAGCTGGACGCGGTCGGCGCCAGCCTGACGCTGGAGGTGGTGCCGGTGGCCTCGGCCGAGGCCGCCCGCGCCGCCGCCCAGAAGGCCGAGAAGGCCGGCGCGCTGGCCGTGGTGAGCGACCTGCCCGCCGACTGGACCCTGGCCGTGGCCGACGCGGCCCGCCTGCCCGTGCTCAACGTGGGCAACGCCGAGGACCGCCTGCGCGAGGCCGACTGCCGCCCCCGCCTGTTCCACCTGATCCCCTCCGAGCGCATGCGCGCCGATGCCCTGGCCCAGCTGCTGGCCAGCCAGCGCTGGCAGCAGGTGCTGCTGCTGGCCGGGCCCTCGCCCGAGGACCAGCGCCGCGCCACGGTGGCCCAGGCCGCCGTCAAGCGCTACGGCCTGAAGCTGGCCGGCAGCAAGCCCTTCAAGCTCTCGGCCGACCCGCGCGAGCGCGACCTGGCCAACCCGCGCCTGCTGACCAACGGCGCCTACGACGCGGTCTGGGTGGTCGACTCCGATGGCGAGTTCGCCCGCAGCCTGCCCTACCGCACCGTGCTGCCGCGCCCGGTGGTGGGCGATGCGGGTCTGACCGCGCTGGCCTGGCAGGCCCAGTTCGACCGCTTCGGCGCGCCCCAGGTCTCGCGCCGCTTCGCCCGCGCCGCGGGCGGCCGTGCCATGCAGGCGGCCGACTGGTCGGCCTGGATGGCCGGCAAGGCCCTCGCCGCCGCGGTGCTGGCGGCCCCCAAGGGCAAGCCCGCCGAGGTGCAGGCGGCCCTGGCCGGCGTCGAGCTCGACGGCTCCAAGGGCGTGCCCATGGCCTTTCGTCCCTGGGACGGCCAACTGCGCCAGCGCCTGCTGCTGACCGATGGCCAGGGCGTGGTCGCGCTGGCCCCGGCCGACGGCGTGCTGCACCCGAAGAACGCGCTCGACACCCTGGGCGCGGACCAGGGCGAGAAGCTGTGCAAGGCCCGCCCATGAGACACGCCTTCCAGGCCCTGTGGGCCATCGTCCGGCGCGAACTGCAGAAATTCCTGCGCCAGTACGGCCGCCTCGCCTCGGCCCTGGTGCGGCCGCTGCTGTGGCTGGCGGTGTTCGCCGCGGGCTTTCGCAACGTCTTCGGCATCGCGGTCAACGAGCCCTACGACACCTACATCCCTTACGACGTCTACATCGCCCCCGGCCTGGTGGGCATGGTGCTGCTGTTCAACGGCATGCAAAGCAGCCTGGCGATGGTCTACGACCGCGAGATGGGCCTGATGCGCCTGCTGCTGACCGCCCCGCTGCCGCGCTGGTGGATCCTGTTCGCCAAGCTGTGCGCCACCGCCGCGCTGTCCCTGGTGCAGGCGGCCGCCTTCGTCATCGTGGCAGCGCTGCTCGGCACCGAGCTGCCCATCTGGGGCCCGCAGACCCCGATGGTGCTGCTGGCCGCGGTCGGCGCGTCGCTCATGCTGGGCGCGCTGGGACTGCTGCTGTCGGTGCACATCAAGCAGCTCGAGAACTTCGCCGGCACGATGAACTTCGTCATCTTCCCGATGTACTTCATGTCCACCGCGCTCTACCCGCTCTGGAAGCTCGAGGAGTCGGGGGCCGAGTGGGTCTGGTGGATCGCCCGCTTCAACCCCTTCACCCACGCCGTCGAGTGGCTGCGCTTCGCGCTGTACGGCAAGGACCCGGGCGTGGCCCCGCTGGTGGTGCTGGGCACGCTGGCCCTGTGCTTCGCCCTGGCGGCCTGGGGCTATGACCCGCAACGCGGCTTTGGCGCGCTGACCAAGCGCGGCCCCGGAGGACCCGCCTGATGATGAAGGCCATCGCCGCGCTGCGCCGACGCAGCGCCCCTGCCCCCGCCGCCGCCGCCGCCGCGCGCGACACCGAGCCGCTGTGGTTCGAGTGGCTGGCGCTGGCCGGCCTGTTGGTCTTCGGCAGCTGGCTGCTGGGCGTGCGCGGGGTCTGGGCCCTGCTGCTCACCTCCGACCCCACCGGTCTGACCCTGGTGATCATCGTCGTCTTCCTGCTGGGCAGCCTGTGGGCCGGCAGCCGCAGCCGCGAACTGGAACAGCAGCGCCGGCACCTGGCCGCCGCCCGCGCCGGCGTCGGCCTGCCGCAGCTGCAGGGCTGGGTGGGCGAGTACCTGCGGGCCCTGGACAGCGCCCCGCGCGACAGCGCCGCGCCGCTGGACCTGCTGCTCGAGGACAGCCACGGCCCGCACCAGGCCGCCTGGTGGGTCAACGGCATCCAGCTCAAGCTGGGCCTGCTGGGCAAGGTGATCGGCTTCTCGGTGCTGGCGCTGCACATCGGCCAGCTGCAGAGCTTCGACCCGTCGCAGTCGCAGGACCTGCTCAAGAGCCTGACCGCCGGCCTGGGCATCGCGCTGCTGACCACCATGGTGGGCCTGGTGGGCAACATCCTGCTGGGCCTGCAGCTGACCCGCCTGGACCGCTTCGCCGACACCCTGGTGGCCGACTGCCAGCGCGAGGGCCTGCGCCGCTTCGCGCCCAAGGCCTGAGCCCCACCGACCGAGCCGCCCATGCCCAGCCGCCGCCACGCCCGCGAGCCCGAGGTCGATCCGTTCTACGACATGTTGTTCAACATGCTGATCGCCTTCGTGTTCTGCTTCATCGTCGCCCTGCTGGCGATGAACCCGAAGGCGCTGAAGGCGGGCGACATCCCGGCCAAGGCCGAGTTCATCATCAACGTGTCCTGGCCGGACATGAACCCCAACGACATCGACACCTGGGTCCAGGACCCGGGCGGCAACCTGGTGTGGTTCCGCGCCCGCGAGGCCGGGATGATGCACCTGGACCGCGACGACCGCGGCCTGGCCAACGACACCATCGTCATCAACGGCAAGCAGGTCACCAACCCGCTCAATCAAGAGGTGGTGACGCTGCGCGGCATCGCCCCGGGCGAGTACACGGTCAACGCCCACTACTACGAGTCCAAGGACGGCAAGCCCGTCGAGGTCACGGTGTCGGTGATCAAGGTCAACCCGCGCGCCGAGGTCGTCTTCTACGGCCAGGTCACCGTGGCCAAGAAGGGCGACGAGGCCACCGCCGTGCGCTTCACCGTGCTGCCCGATGGCGGCGTGGCCGGCATCAACACCCTGCCCAAGACCCTGGTCGAAAGGATCTGATCCGATGACGCTCGCCGTCGTGCTGTCCCTGGTGGTGCTGGTCGCGCTGTGCGCGCTGGCCCTGCTGTATTCGCGCTGGCCGGCCTGGCTCAAGGGCATGCTGGTGGTCTTCGTGGCCGGTTTCTACTTCTACGCCGACGACGCGGTGCACGGCATGTGGGGCTGGCCCACCACCGATGCCCTGCCCGAGCGCTTCGCGCTGCTGGCCGCGGTGATCGAGGAGCCCAGCGCCAAGTCCCCCGGCGCCCTGTACGTGTGGGTCAACGCGATCGAGAACGGCAAGCCCAGTGCCCAGCCCCGCGCCTACCGCCTGCCCTACACCAAGGACCTGCACACCCTGCTCAACGAGGGCATGAAGAAGGCCCGCCAGGGCGTCAGCCAGATGGGCACCGCCACGCCCAAGGTCGGCAAGCGCGGCTTTGCCTGGCTGCGCCCGGGCAGCGACGAGCAGGAAATCAAGATCCGCGACCTGCCCTCGCCGCAGCTGCCCGAGAAATGAGCCGCGCCCTGCCCCTGTCCCTGGCGGCCGCACTGCTGCTGGCCCTGTACGGCTGCGGCAAGCCCGCCGCCGAGGGCCTGTTTCCGCTCGAGTCCGGACACCGCTGGACCTACGAGGTCCGCAGCGAATGGGAGAACAACACCCAGGAGCGCGAGACCCGCGTGATCACCACCCTGGGCGCCGAGTCCCTGGAGGACGGCCGCGCCTTCCGCCGCCGCAGCGACAGCGGGGTGGACTACTGGCTGCGCAGCGACGAGACCGGCATCTACCGGGTGGCGACCAAGACCGACCTCGAGGAAGCGCCAGCGCTCGACAAGCCGCCGCGCTACGTGCTGAAGGCGCCGCTGGTGGTGGGCACCGCCTGGCCCGCCAGCACCACGGCCTACCTGCTGCGCCGCCGGCAGGAGTTCCCGCCCGAGATCCGCCACAGCCACCCCAGCATCCCGATGAATTACGTCATCGAGGCGGTGGGAGAGGCGGTGCAGGTGCCGGCCGGCGCGTTCAAGGGCTGCGTGCGCGTCAAGGGCACGGCCACCCTGCGCCTGTTCGCCGACCCGGTGGTGGGCTGGCGCGACATGCCACTGACCACGCTGGAGTGGTACTGCCCCGAGGTCGGGCTGGTGAAGGTGCGCCGCGAGGAGCCGGCCAATTCCACCTTCCTGATGGGCGGCGCGATGACGATGGAACTGACCGAATGGCAATGACCCCCGAGGCCGCGCGCCGCCACGCCTTGTGCCTGCTGGCCGGGCTGGCGGGCGCCGCCGCCCTGCCCGCCGGCGCCCAGCCGGGCGAGGCCTTTCCGACCCGGCCGCTGACCCTGTGGGTGCCCTGGCCCGCCGGCGGCGCCACCGACCTGACGATGCGGGTGCTGGCCGAGCTGGCCGGCCGCCACCTGGGCCAGCGCGTGCTGACCGACAACCGCTCCGGCGGCGGCGGCACCCTGGCCATGCCCATCCTGCAGCAGGCCGCCCCCGACGGCTACACCCTCGCCCAGCTGCCGCAGCCGGTGCTGCGCATGCCCTGGACCCAGAAGGTGCTGTGGGACCCGATCCGCGACACCACCCCCATCCTGCAGCTCAGCGGCGTGACCTTCGGCGTCGTGGTCGCGGCCAACAGCCCGATCCGCACGCTCGACGACCTGTTCGCCGCCGCCAAGGCCCGGCCCGGCGAGCTCACCCTGTCCACCAATGGCGTGGGCACCACGCCGCACGTGGTGATCGACGAGCTGATGGCCCGCCGTGGCCTGACCTACAACCACATCCCCTACAAGGGCACGGCCGAGCAGATGCTGGCGGTGGTCTCGGGCCAGGTGCAGGCCGGCATCAACAGCAACGGCTTCGCGCCCTTCGTCGACAGCGGCAAGCTGCGCCTGCTGGTCACCTTCGGCGAGCACCGCCACAAGCGCTGGCCGAACGTGCCCACCCTCAAGGAGCTGGGCCACGGCATCGTGGCCAGCTCGCCCTACGGCCTGGTGGGGCCGCGCGGCATGGCGCCGGCAGTGGTCAAGGTGCTGCACGACGCCTTCAAGGCCGCACTGTTCGAGCCGCAGCACCTGGCCGAGCTGGCCAAGTACGACCAGGAACCGATGTACCTGGGCCCCGAGGACTACGGCCAGGCGCTGCGCGAGGCCTACGCCACCGAGAAGCGCACCGTCGAGCGCCTGGGCCTGGGCCGCGCCCCGGGCTGAAGCGCCCCGTCGGTGCCTCAGGCCAGGCCGTGCGCCTGGGCGTAGCGCAGCAGCTCCACCGCGTTGGACACGCCCAGCTTCTGGCGCAGCGCGGTCTGCAGGTTGGACACCGTCTTGGGGCTGATGTGCAGGGCCTCGGCGATCTGGTCCAGAGACGCCCCCTGCAGCAGGCCGCGCAGCACGTCGAACTCGCGGGGCGACAGCATCAGGTGCGGTGGCGGGGCGGCCGGCGGCTCGGCGTGGGCGGCGATGTCGGCCGACAGCACCTGACGGCCCCGGGCGACCTCGCGCACCGCCGCCACCAGGTCCTCGGGCGGGCTGCTCTTGGTGATGTAGCCCAGCGCCCCGGCCCGCAGCGCCTGCTGCACCCGGGCCGCGTCGTCGTGCATCGAGAACACCAGCACCCGCAGCGCCGGCCAGTGCGCCCGCACCCGGCGCAGCAGGTCCAGGCTGCTGCGGCCCGGCATGGACAGGTCCAGCACCAGCACGTCGGCCGCCAGGGCACCCCGTTGGAGGGCGTCCAGCACCGCGTCGGCATCGGCGAACTCGGCGCTCACCCGCAGGTCGTCCTCCAGCGCGAGCAGGCGTCGATAGCCCTCGCGGACCACCGCGTGGTCGTCGGCCAGGGCCACCCGGATCGGGGAGGCGGCAGGGGTGGACTCAGTCATGGGCCGGATTCTCGCCCGGGGCCGCGCCGTTGCATTCGATGCGCGCCGCCAGGCGGGTGCCCGGCCCCAGGTCCTGCAGCTGCAGCTCGGCCCCCAGCGCCCACAGCCGCTGCGTGATGCCGGCCAAGCCGCTGCCGCGCTCGCGGGCCTCGGCCGGATCGCCCAGCCCGCGGCCGTCGTCCTGCACCGACCAGTCCAGCCACAGCCCGCCGGCCGGACGCGGGCGCACGCGCAAGGCCAGCACGGCCTCACGCGCACCGGCATGGCGGGCGATGTTGGTCAGGGCCTCTTGGCTGACGCGGTACAGCGCCATCACCACCGCCGGCGGCAGGGCATGGTCTGCCGCGTGGGCGTCCCAGTCCAGCGGCGCGCCCGCCGTGTCGTCCAGCAGCAGGCGGCACTCC
Source organism: Hydrogenophaga intermedia (assembly GCA_943371055.1). Taxonomy (GTDB): domain Bacteria; phylum Pseudomonadota; class Gammaproteobacteria; order Burkholderiales; family Burkholderiaceae_C; genus Ideonella; species Ideonella intermedia_A. Next base: position 37,546 of record CALRTJ020000026.1, read on the forward strand.
AGCGGCGCGGCCACGCCCCGCGGCCAGGCGGCGCACAGGCCGCGCAGCATCTGTCCCAGGTCGGCCAGACCGGGCGAATCGGTCAGGCCGGGGGGGCGCAGTCGGCCCAGCAAGCCCCTGACCTGCTGCTGCACCGCTTCGCCTTGGCGCGCCATGCCAGCCGCCACCTCGGCCAGCGCGGGCTGGCCGGCCAGGCGGCGCTGCAGCCAGGCGGCATCGGCGCGCAGGGCGGTCAGGTGCTGGCCGAACTCGTCGTGCAGTTCGTGGGCCAGGCGCTGCCGCTCGTCCTCCTGCAGGGCCATCAGCTGCCGTGCCAGTTGCTGGCGCTGGGCCTGGCTGCGCTCGAGGGCCGCGTCCAGGTCCCGCAGCGCACGGGCGACGGTCTCCAGCTCGGCCACCGGCATCGGCGGCAGCACCTGCACGCCAGGGTGGCGGCCCCGGCCATCGCCCATCTCCCCGATCGCCGCCAGCAGGCGCGACAAGGGGGCGAAGGCCCGGCGCGTGTTCCAAGCCATCACCGCCAGCGTGCCCAGGGCCACCGCCGCCAGCACCGCCACGCCGGTGAGCAGCAGGTGCAGGGCCTCGGCGCGCTCGCTCTGGGGGGCCGAGGTCACCGCGACCAGCCAGCGCCCGCCGTCCGGACGCGGCAGGGTCCACGACACGGTGAACGGGGGCGCCGGGTCGAACCAGGATTCGGCCCGGTCCAGCAGCACCCGCACCGTGGGCGACAGCTCGGACGCCGGCTCGGCCCGCAGCAGTTCGCGCCCGGCGGCGTCCCGCACCACCACCTCCAGGTGCCGGGTGGCGCCCGGCTCCACGCCCTGCACCAGCAGGCGACGGGCCAGGTCGTCATCCGGCTGGCCGGCGGCGGTGGCCAGGCGCTCGAACAGCAGCGCTAGCGCGCGGGCCCCGGCCAGCTCGTCGTCGACGTCCTCGCTCATGCGGGCCAGGCCCAGCAGCGTCCAGGCCAGCACGCCCGCAAGCGCCACCAGCGCCGCGCCCCGCAGGATCAGGCGGGGCAGGGTCAGGGGCAGATCGGGAATCTTTCCCGAGGGCTCAGGAACGGCCATTGCAGAGCTTTCAAGGTTTTGACACAACAGCGATGCAGGAGACACATTCCATGCCCAAGAACGCCCCCCTCCACCGACTGGCGCGCGCATTGTCCGGCGCCCCGGTGGTCCTGTGCAGCCTGGCCACCTTGACCGGCGCCCTGCAGCCGGCCCGTGCCCAGAGCGCCACGCCGCAGGTGGAGGTGGTGGGCACCTCGCCGCTGCCGGGCCAGGGCGTGGACCGCAACGCCCTGCCCTACGGCACCCAGGTCATCCGCCGCGCCACCCTCGACGACGCCCAGGCCGACAACGCCACCGACTTCCTGGCCCGCCGGGTGGCCGGCGCCCAGGTCAACGACATCCAGGGCAGCCCCTTCCAGGGCGACCTGACCTTCCGCGGCTACCGCGCCTCGGGCATCCTGGGCGCGGGCCAGGGGCTGTCGGTCTACCTGGACGGCGTGCGCTTCAACGAGCCCTTCGGCGACGTCGTCAACTGGGACATGGTCCCCGAGTTCGCGCTGCAGTCGATCAGCCTGGTGCCGGGCGCCAACCCGGCCTTCGGCCTGAACACCCTGGGCGGCGCGCTGTCGCTGTCGACCGCCAACGGCTTGAGTGCGCCGGGACTGCGCGGCGAGTTCTCGGTCGGCCGCTTCGGTCGGGTTCGGGCCGAGCTGTCGCAGGGCGCGCAGCACGAGGACGGCTGGCACCACTTCATCGGCGTCGGCGCCTTCGACGAGCAAGGCTGGCGCGACCACTCCGCCGGTCGCACCGGGCAGCTGCTGGCCAAGGTCGGCCGCCAGTGGGGCGACGACGACCTGAGCCTGAACCTGCTGGCGGGCAGCAGCCGCCTGGTCGGCAACGGCCTGGTGCCCTGGGTGACGCTGGACGAGGACGGCGCCCGCACCCCCGACCTGGGGCAGACCCGTCGCGCCGCGGTCTACACCCACCCCGACGAGACCCGCAACCAACTCACCCAACTGGGCCTGCAGTGGCGCCGCACCCTGGCCGATGGCCGCCTGGTCGAGGCCCTGGCCTACGTGCGCGACTCGCGCCGCCGCACCGTCAACGGGGACGAGGCCGATGACGCCGAGGACGGCGAACCCAACGCCGCCTTCAACCAGACCGCCACCAGCCAGCGCTCCGGCGGTCTGGCCCTGGCCTGGTCGGGCCGCAGCGGCGCCCACCAGTGGCAGGCGGGCGGCACGGTGGACCAGGCCGCGGTGCACTACCGCCAGACCGAACAGGCCGGCACCTTCGACAGTGGCCGCGGCGTGCTGCCGGTGGCCGGCGAAGACGCCGAGCTCAGCGCCCGCGTCAGCGGCCACTCCACCGCGGTGGGCCTGTATGCCAGCGACACCTGGACACTGCAGCCGGGCACCCACCTGACCGCGACCGTGCGCCTGAACCATGCCCGGGTCCGCAACACGCTGGGCTCGATGGACGACGACACCGGCGTGTTCGAGCAGCACCCGCGCGAGTCCTTCCGCTACAACAGCCTGAACCCCGCGCTGGGGGTGGCCCAGCGCCTGGGCGAGGCCGTCACGCTGTTCGCCAACGTCGCCCGCAACAACCGGGTGCCCACCGTGATCGAGCTGGGTTGCGCCGACCCCGAAGAACCCTGCCGCCTGCCCGCCGGTCTGCAGGCCGACCCATACCTGAAGCAGGTGGTGTCTCTGGGGGCCGAGGGCGGCCTGCGCTGGAAGCTCCCGGGCGGCCCGGAAGGCAGCCTGACCTTCTACCGCCAGGACAACCGCGACGACATCCTGTTCCGCAGCACCAGCGTGACCGGCCAACTGGGCTACTTCGCCAACTTCCCGCGCACCCGCCACCAGGGCGTGGACCTGGACAGCCAGTGGCGTCTGGGGTCCTGGAACCTGGGCCTGGGCTGGTCCTGGCTGGACGCCACCTACCAGGCCCACGGCGTGCTGCGCATGGGTGAGCGCAACGTCACCATCACCCCGGGCACCCGCATCGCCGGCCTGCCGAAGCAGCAGCTCAAGCTGGCGGCCGACTGGCGGGTGGGCGCGGGCTGGAGCGTGGGGGCCGACCTGCAGGCCCTGTCCTCGCGCACGGTGGCGGGCAACGAGGACGGTCTGCTGGAAGACGGTGCCGCCGAGCGCGTGCGGCTGGACCTGCCGGGCTATGCCCTGGTCCACCTGCGCGCGGCCTACCAGCCCGCCGGCTGGCGCCAGCTCGAGTTCTTCGGTCGCGTCAGCAACCTGTTCGACCGCCGCAGCGCCAGCTTCGGCGCCCTGGCGGCCACCCGCTTCGATGCCCAGGGCGCCTACACCGGCGAGGAGCACGAGGCGCTGTTCGTGGCCCCGGGTGCGCCGCGGGCGGTGCAGGTGGGCGTGCGCGTGCGGCTCTGAGCCCCTGAGCGGTGGCGGCCCCGGGGCCGCCACTCACCCGGGGCAGACGCGCCTCAGAGGGCGACCAGGCCGCATTGCGCCGCCAGGCGCATCAGCCGGAAGTCGTTGCGCTCGTCAAGCTTCTGGCGCACCAGCGACATGGTGTTGTAGACCGTCTTCTCGCTCAGGTGCAGCGAGCGGGCGATCCGCGCGGTGTCCTGGCCATCGGCGGCCAGGCGAAGCACCTCGAATTCGCGCGGGGTCAGCTGCGCCAGCGGGTCACCGCCGCCTTCGCCCATCAGCAGACCGGCCTGGGCCACGGCCGCGCTCACCACCCGCTGCCCCTGCATCAGGCGCCGCAGCGCGTCCAGCATCAGCTGCGGGTCGCCGTCCTTGGTCAGATAGCCCTGGGCGCCCAGGCGCAGGGCCTGCAGCGCGAACACCGGTTGCTCGTGCATGGTGAACACCAGGATGCGCAGCCGTTCGCAACGCTCGCGCAACCGGCGGATCGCCTCCAGACCGCTGTCGCCCTTCAGGCTCAGGTCCACCACCGCCACATCCACCGGCTGCCGGAACAGCGCCTCGCAGGCCTGGGCCGAGGTGGTGGCCTCGGCCACCACCTGCATGTCGGGCTCGCTGTCGATCCAGCGGCGATAGCCGTGGCGCACCACGGCATGGTCATCGAGCAGCATCACGCGGATGCGGGAGGGGACGGACGGGTTCATCTTGCGGGCTCCAGACCCCCGGGTTTGCGAGCGCGGCAGCACGTCGCTGTGCCAGGGTGTGACGAGCGGTGGTGGCTGCAAAGCGCGTTCCTGAAACAGGCCGCGAGACCGGGAACCACTCCCGACTTTGCGGGGAAGCGCTCCCGGGCGGCACCCGCAGGCCATTCCTAGACTGCGCCGCGACCGCTCCGCCATTCCCGGCCATGCGGCACGAACGACAGCACAGGAGACCCCGTCTTGAAACCCACCTTCCAACCCCTGGCCCTGGCCCTGGCCTGCGCCCTGGCCACCGGCGCCTCGGCACGCGACGTCAGCTGGGACGACCTCGCCAAGGACCACGCCACCACCGGCGACGTCCTGAGCTACGGCCTGGGCCTGAAGGCGCAACGCCACAGCCCGGCCAAGCAGATCAACACCAGGAACGTCAAGAACCTGGTCCCGGCCTGGAGCTTCAGCTTCGGCGGCGAGAAGCAGCGCGGCCAGGAAGCCCAGGCCCTGGTCCATGACGGCGTGATCTACGTGACCGCCTCGTACTCGCGCTTCTACGCGCTGGACGCCAAGACCGGTCGGCAGCTCTGGGCCTACGAGCACCGACTGCCCGACGACATCCGCCCCTGCTGCGACGTGGTCAACCGCGGGCCGGCCATCTACGGCAACAAGGTCTTCTTCGGCACCCTGGACGCTCGCATGATCGCCCTGGACAAGACCACCGGCAAGGTCGTGTGGAACGAGAAGTTCGCCGACCACAAGGTGGGCTACACCATGACCGGCGCGCCCTTCGTCGTGAAGGACCAGAAGAGCGGCAAGGTGCTGCTGGTGCACGGCAGCTCGGGCGACGAGTTCGGCGTGGTGGGCTGGCTGTTCGCCCGCGACCCGGACACCGGTGCCGAGGTCTGGGCCCGCCCGCTGGTCGAAGGCCACAAGGGCCGACTGAACGGCCAGGACAGCACCTACACCGGCGACCCCAAGGCCCCGAGCTGGCCGCGGGACAAGGACGGCCAACTGACCGAAGCATGGCACCACGGCGGCGGCGCCCCCTGGCAGACCGCCAGCTTCGACGCCGAACACAACACCATCGTGATCGGTGCGGGCAACCCCGCCCCCTGGAACACCTGGAAGCGCACCGCCGAAGGCGACGATCCCCGGAACTGGGACAGCCTGTTCACCAGCGGTCAGGCCTATGTGGACGCCTCCACCGGCGAGCTCAAGGGCTTCTTCCAGCACACGCCCAATGACGCCTGGGACTTCTCCGGCAACAACTCGGTGGTGCTGTTCGAGTACCAGGGCGCCGACGGCAAGCAGGTCAAGGCCAGCGCCCACGCCGACCGCAACGGCTTCTTCTTCGTCACCGACCGCCAGAAGCTGGCCACCGGCGCCGGCTATCCGAACAAGCCGACCTCGCTGATCGGGGCCTGGCCCTTCGTCGAGGGCATCACCTGGGCCAAGGGCTTCGACCTGAAGACCGGTCGGCCGATCGAGACCGGCAACCGCCCGCCGCTGCCCGAGCCCGGCAAGGACAAGGGGGCCTCGGTCAACGTCTCGCCGCCGTTCCTGGGCGGCACCAACTGGATGCCGATGTCCTACTCGCCCGACACCGGCCTGTTCTACATCCCCGGCAACCACTGGGGCATGGACTACTGGACCGAGAACGTCACCTACAAGGCCGGCAGCGCCTACCTGGGCCAGGGCTTCCGCATCAAGCGCCTGTACGACGACCACGTGGGCATCCTGCGGGCCATCGACCCGAAGACCGGGCGCATCGCCTGGCAGAAGAAGGAGAAGTTCCCGCTGTGGGCGGGCACCCTGACCACCGCCGGCGGGCTGCTGATCACCGGCACCTCGGACGGCTACGTCAAGGCCTTCGACGCCCGCACCGGCGAAGAGCTCTGGAAGTTCCAGACCGGCTCCGGCGTGGTCAGCGTGCCCATCACCTGGGAACAGGACGGTGAGCAGTACGTGGGCCTGTCCACCGGCTATGGCGGCGCGGTGCCGCTGTGGGGCGGTGACATGGCCGACCTGACCAAGCAGGTCACCCAGGGCGGGAGCTACTGGGTCTTCAAGCTGCCCAAGCGATGAACGGCGCGGCCCTCCGATGGGCCGCCGGGTGGGCCCTGGTGGCCACCCTCGCCGCCGGGGCCCAGGCCCAGGCGGTGAAGGTGGTCAACGGCTGCCACCTCTGGCCCTACGCCCGCTGCCCCGGCGCCGACCTGCGCGGCGCCGACCTGGTGGGGCTGGACCTGCGCGGGGTGGACTTCACGGGGGCGGACCTGCGCGGCGCCGACCTGCGGTCGGCCAACTACGCGGGGGCCACCCTGGACGGGGCCAACCTGTCCGGGGCCAGCGGCTACGCGCTCAACGCCCCGGGGGTCTCGCTGCGCGGGGCCCGCCTGGTGGGGGCGCGCCTGGAGCAGGCTCGCCTGTTCCGGGCCGACCTGAGCGGCGCCGACTGCACCGGCATCGACCTCGAGGCCGCCCGCCTGAACCTGGCCCAGTTCGTCGGGGCGCGGATCGTGCGGGCGCGGCTGCAGGAGGCCAAGTTCGTCACGGCCAACCTGCAGGGGGCGGTCTTCGAGGACAACGACCTGCGCTTCGCGATCTTTCCGGACGCGGAAATGGGGGGCTGCCAAGGCTGCCCGAAGGACTGGTGATGCACGCCCTGAACGATTGGATCGGCCGCGCCCTGGCGGTGGCCCTGCTCGGTGCGTCGGCCGGCGTCGCCGCCGCGGCAGAGCCCCGGACGGCCATGCCCGAGGCCGCCCCCGAAGGCCTGTCCGCGCTGGGCGAGGCCCTGCGCCTGCCCAACCCCTACCGCGGCCTGCCGGCCGCGGTCGCCGCAGGCGAGCAGGCCTACGGGCGGCACTGCGCGGTCTGCCACGGCGCCGGCGCGGTGCAGCCCTCGGCCGAGGCGCCCGAGCTGCGGCGCCTCGACACCTTCTGCAGGCGCCTGCAGGACCCGCCGCTGCAGCATCGCTGCCTCACCGATGTCGACGCGTACTTCATGCGCTCGGTGCTGGAAGGCAAGCGCCGCGCCGGCCTGATGCACATGCCGGCCTGGGCGGGCGTGTTGCCGCAGGAGACCATCTGGGCGATCCGCAGCTTCACGGCCACGCGGCCGCCGGCCGCACCTCGCACCCTGCCCGACCTGCCCCCGGTCGCACCATGAAAAAGGCTCTTTGCCCGTTGCCTATGGATGGGCGAACCGTCCTAGGGAGAGGTCGAGGAACTGCTCGGCTGGCAGATGGCGAGGGGCGCAGCGGTCGACGGCTCTGAACCAGCCCAGGTAGTGGTGCAGGTAGCGGGTGGCCA
>CALRTJ020000027.1:0-40021 GCA_943371055.1 Hydrogenophaga intermedia
ACGTGATGCTGGTGCTCATCATCATGTTCATCATCACCATCCCGGTGCAGACCCACGCGGTCAAGATGAACATGCCGGTCAACAGCCAGAGCGCACCGCCGCCCAAGCCGCCCGAGATCGTGCGCATCGACGTCGACTTCGACGGCACGGTCACCTGGAACGGCGAGGCGGTGGCCAACCGGGCCGAGCTGCAGACGCGGCTCTACCGCACGTCGCAACTGCCCGACCAGCCCGAGGTGCACCTGCGCCCCAACAAGCTCGTGACCTACAAGCATGTCGCGATGGTGATGGCCGAGGCCCAGCGCCTGGGCGTGACCAAGATCGGCATCGTGGGCAACGAGCAGTTCATGCAATGAGCCCGTCCATGCACGCCTTGCCCCGCGCCCTGGGCGCACTGGCTCTGTGGATGAGCCTGGCCATGTCGACCGCTGCGGCGCAGACCGAGTCCCTTCGCCCCGAGGTGGCCAAGCCGCTGCAGGCCGCACAGGAGGCGATCAAGGCGGGCCGCGGCGCCGACGCCCTGGCCCGCGTGCGCGACGCCGAGGCCGTGTCCGCCCGCAGCCCGCACGAGGTCTTCACCACCGACCGCATGAAGGGCTCGGCCGCGATGCTGGCCGGTGACGCCGCCACCGCACTGCAGGCCTTCTCCGCCGTGGTGCAGGCCGGCCGCCTGAGCGGGCCTGACCTGATGTGGGTGCTGCAGGCCCTGCCGGGCATCGCCCTGCGGGCGCAGCAGCCGGCCGCCGCGGTCACCTGGGCCCGGCGCTACCTCAGCGAGGGCGGCACCGAGACCGGCGTGCGCGTGGCCCTGGTGCAGGCCCTGCACGCCAGCGGCGACCTGGCCGGCGCCGCGCGCGAGGTGCTGCCGCTGATCGAGTCCGCCGAGTCGGCGGGCCAGACCCCACCCGAGGACCAGCTCAAGCTGCTGGCCTTCGCGCAGCTCAAGGGCGGTGACGAGGCCGGCTATGCCCGCACCCTGGAACGCCTGGTGGCCCACCACCCCCGCCCCGCGTATTGGGCCGATCTGCTGTCGCGGGTGTCGCGTCGCCCCGGATTTGCCGACCGTCTGCAGGTGGACGCGTTGCGCCTGGCGCGGCGCGCCGGTGCGCTGGAGGACGCCAGCGAGTACCTGGACCTGGCCCAGCTGGCGCTGCAGGCCGGCCAGCCGGCCGAGGCGGTGGCGGTGGTGGACGAGGGCTACGCCAAGGGTTTGCTCGGCAAGGGCCCGCAGGCCGAGCGCCACCAGCGCCTGAAGTCCGCCGCCGCCAAGGCCCTGGCCGACGACCGTGCCGCCCTGGCCGGCAGCGAAGCCTCGGCCCGCCAGGCCCGCGACGGCGGACCGCTGTTCGCGCTGGGCCAGGCCTTGTGCGCCGACGGCCAGACCGAGCGCGGCCTGGCCCTGATGACCGAGGCCCTGACCCAGGGCGTGCAGAAGCACCCCGACGACGCCCGGCTGCGCCTGGGCGCCGCCCTGCAGGCCGCCGGCCAGCGCGACGCCGCGCGGACCCGGTGGCAGGGCATCACCTCCAACGACGGCGCGGCCGACCTGGCCCGCCTGTGGCGCCTGCTGCGCTGAACCCGAGAACCCCATGAAGAACCAGGTCCAACTGATCACCTACGTCGACCGCCTGGGCGGCGGCGACCTGCGCGCCCTGCACCAGCTGCTCACCGGCCCGCTGGCCGGCCTGTTCGGCGGCGTGCACCTGCTGCCCTTCTACTACCCGATCGATGGCGCCGACGCCGGCTTCGACCCGATCGACCACACCCAGGTCGACCCGCGGCTGGGCGGATGGCTCGATGTCGGCGAGATGACCCGCGACCTCGATGTGATGGCCGACGTGATCGTCAACCACATGTCCGCGGACTCGCCGCAGTTCAAGGACTTCTCGGCCCGCGGCAAGGACTCGGCCCACGACGGCCTGTTCCTGACCCTGGACCGCGTGTTCCCGCAGGGCGCGACCGAGGCAGACCTGCTGAAGGTCTACCGCCCGCGCCCGGGCCTGCCCCTGAGCTACGCGGTGCTGGCCAATGGCGAAAAGCGCATCCTCTGGACCACCTTCACGGCCCAGCAGGTGGACATCGACGTCACCCACCCGCAGGGCCGCGCCTACCTCAGCGGCATCCTGCGCACGCTGGCCGACAGCGGCATCCGCATGGTGCGCCTGGACGCGGTGGGCTACGCCATCAAGAAGCCCGGCGAGAGCTGCTTCATGATGCCCGAGACCTTCGCCTTCATCGACCGCTTCGCGGCCGAGGCCAAGGCCCTGGGCATCGAGGTGCTGGTCGAGATCCACTCCTACTACCGCAAGCAGATCGAGATCGCGGCGCGGGTGGACTGGGTCTATGACTTCGCGCTGCCGCCGCTGGCCCTGCACGCGCTGATGACCGGCCGCTCCGACGCGCTGCGGCGCTGGATCGCGGTGCGTCCGACCAACGCGCTGACGGTGCTCGACACCCACGACGGCATCGGCATCATCGACATCGGCGCCGACGCCGCCGACCGCGAGGGCAGTCCCGGCCTGGTGCCCCCGGCGGAGCTCGACGCGCTGGTCGAGTGGATGCACGACAACAGCGGTGGCCAGAGCCGGCAGGCCACCGGCGCCGCGGCGTCCAACCTGGACCTGTACCAGGTCAACTGCACCTTCTACGACGCGCTGGGGCGCGACGACGACGCCTACCTGGCCGCCCGCGCGCTGCAGTTCTTCCTGCCCGGCGTGCCCCAGGTCTATTACGTGGGCCTGCTGGCCGGGCACAACGACATGGACCTGCTCGCCCGCAGCGGCGTGGGCCGGGACATCAATCGCCACCACTACGACCGGGCGGAGATCGACGCCGCGCTGCAGCGCCCGGTGGTGGCGCGGCTGTGCGAGCTGATCCGCCTGCGCAACACCCACCCGGCGTTCCAGGGCCGCTTCCAGGCGCTTGACGGCGGGCCGCACGAGCTGACCCTGCGGTGGGACCACGGTCCCCACTGGGCGGAGCTGCGACTGGACCTGTCCGTCGGCCGCCACCGGCTGGACCACAGCCCGGCCGACGCCGGCCACACCGCATGAGCCCGAGGCCGGGATCGGCTCGCCATGGCCCCCTTGCTTGAATGCCCCCGCCGGCGGCCGATTGGCGGACATTGCTCACGAATCCGCCGTCGCGTCCGCACCGCAGCTGCTCGTTTACCCCGTATTGCAAACGTTTGTTGTCGCGCAAGATTCGCATCAGTGAGAGATGCGTCAGCCGTTCTGTGGGAGACGGCCGCAATCGATTCCCATCACCCCCACCCATCGCCCCGCGAGGAGACACCATGAAGAAGACCGCCCAGGCCCCCCGCCTGACCCCGATCGCCGCGCTGCTGGCCGCCTCGTTCGCCACGCTGGGCAGCGGCACCGCCCTGGCGCAGGCCGCTGACGACGCCAAGAACGACGTCATCAACCTCGAGCGCATCGTCGTCACCGGCACCGCCACCGGCGGCAGCAAGATGAAGCAGTCGGTGTCGATTTCCACCCTGGAAGCCGACCAGATCGCCAAGCAGGCGCCGACCAGCGCGGCCGAGATCCTGCGCTCGGTGCCCGGCATCCGCTCCGAGTCCTCGGGCGGCGAAGGCAACGCCAACCTGACCGTGCGCGGCGTGCCGATCTCGGCCGGTGGCGCCCGCTACGTGCAGTTCCAGGAAGACGGCCTGCCGGTGCTGCTGTTCGGTGACATCTCGTTCGGCACCTCCGACCAGTTCCTGCGCGCCGACTACAACCTCGACCACCTCGAGGTGGTGCGCGGCGGCTCCGCCTCGACCCTGGCCACCAACTCGCCCGGTGGCCTGATCAACTTCATCAGCAAGAACGGCGCCGAGTCCGGCGGCGCGGTGGGCCTGACCCTGGGCGTGGCCGGTGGCCGCCAGACCCGTCTGGACGCCGACTACGGCGGCAAGCTGGGCGACAAGACCCGCTTCCACGTCGGCGGCTACACCCGCACCGGCGAAGGCGACCGCCCGACCGGCTTCAACGCCGCCAGCGGTGGCCAGGTCAAGGCCAACCTCACGCACGAGTTCAACGGCGGCTTCGTGCGCGTCAGCGCCAAGGCCCTGGACGACAAGACCCCGTCCTTCATGCCCGTGCCGGTGTACGTGGAGAACGGCACCATCAAGCAGATCCCGGGCATCGACCCGCGCACCGCCTGGTTCATCGGCAAGAACTTCGCCACCGACACCGTGCTCGACAAGAGTGGCGCGATGGTCGGCACCGACCCCAAGGACGGCCTGCACGTCAAGAGCACCGCCCTGGGCCTGGAAACCGAGTTCTCGCTGGGCGACGGCTGGAAGGTGAGCGACAAGTTCCGCACCTCGAGCAACAAGGGCCGCTTCATCGCCCTGTTCCCGGCCAACAACGGCGACGGCGCCACCCCGGCCACCTCGACCACCTTCACCGCCACCCTGTTCAACACCTCGATCGACGACCTGGGCAACACCTTCAACGACCTGAAGGTCAGCAAGTCCTTCGGCAACGCCGCCAGCGGCAAGACCACGGTCACCGCCGGCCTGTTCGCCGGCGTGCAGAACGTGGCCCTGACCTGGTACTGGAACCAGTACACGGTCGACATGAAGAACAAGGGCGCCGGCGCCACCCTGCTGGGCCCGGGCTGGACCACCTGGGGCGGCTGCTGCGTGCGCAACTTCGATGTCGAGTACACCCAGACCGCGCCCTACGCCGCCCTGCAGTGGGAGAGCGGCCCCCTGACCCTGGACGCCAGCGTCCGCCGTGACATGCAGCGCGCCAAGGGCTTCGCCCGCCAGGACGACCCGGCCGCGATGGCCTGGGACCCGGCCACCCGCCAGAACGTCGACTACAAGGTCTCGCACACCTCGTACTCGCTGGGCGGCAACGTCGCGCTGGCCAAGGACCTGTCGCTGTTCGCCCGCGTCAGCGACGGCGTGTCCTTCAGCGCCGACCGCCTGCTGTACGGCAACCCGCTCGACGGCTCGGTGCCGGTGGCCCTCAACCAGGTCAAGCAGGCCGAGGCGGGTGCCAAGTGGCGCAGCGGCGGCTTCAGCGTCTTCGCCACGCTGTTCAACGCCCGCACCAGCGAGAGCAATTACGAGGCGACCACCCAGACCTTCACCGCCAACCGCTACCGCGCCAACGGCGCCGAGCTGGAGATGGGCTACAGGATGGGTGACTTCCGCCTGGCCGGCGGCCTGACCCTGACCGACGCCAAGATCACCGGCTCCAGCGCGGCCGCCACCGTGGGCAAGAAGCCGCGCCGCCAGTCGGACCTGGTGTTCCAGCTCTCGCCCAGCTACACCTTCGGCGACTTCGAGCTGGGCGCCGCGCTGATCGGCACCGGCAAGTCCTACGGCGACGACGCCAACACCATCACCATGCCCGGCTACACCGTGGTCAACGCCTACGCCGCCTGGCACGTGAACGACCGCACCGACGTCTCGCTGAGCGTGAACAACCTGGGCAATGCGGTGGGCTACACCGAGATCGAGGGCGACGGCCACGCCGCCCGCTCGATCAACGGCCGCACCGCCAAGCTGGCGTTCAAGTACAGCTTCTGACGCGCGGGCACGCCGGGGCTTGCCCCGGCGCCACCGCCACACCGGACCTTGCGTCGGGGCCCCACCAGGGGCCCCTTTTTTTCGTCGGCCGGAGGGCGCGGTGATACTGGCGGGTCACCGTCTGCGGAGCCCGAGATGCCCGACACCCACACCCTGCTGCTGTTCGTCCTGGCCGGCTGGCTGCTCAACCTGACCCCCGGGCCGGATGTGCTGTGCATCGTGCGCCACGCGCTGCGCGGCGGCGTGCGTGCCGGCATGGTGGCGGGCCTGGGCGTGGTGGGCGGCTGCTTCGTCCACGTCGGCGCCGCGGCGCTGGGCCTGGGCGTGCTGCTGCAGGGCTCGGCCACCGCGTTCACGGTGCTCAAGCTGGCCGGCGCGGCCTACCTGTGCTGGATCGGCTGGAAGGCCTTGCGCGCGCCCTCGGGCCTGGGACTGCCGGCCGATGAGGCGTCGAACACACCCCCGGCACCGGCGTGGCGAAGCGTCTTCCTGGACGGCTTCTGGACCAATGTGCTGAACCCCAAGGTGGCGCTGTTCTTCCTCGCCTTCCTGCCGCAGTTCATCGCCCCCGGCACCGACGACCCGACGCTCGTGTTCCTGGCGCTGGGGCTGGTGTTCAACCTCGCCAGCGTGCCAATCAACCTGGGCTGGGCGGCCCTGGCGGCGTGGCTGGCGGGCCGGCCGTCGATGCAGCGCGGCCTGGCCTGGGTCGACCGGGTGGCCGGCGTGCTGCTGATCGGCTTCGGGCTGCGCCTGGCCTGGTCCGAGCGGCCCTGAAGGACCACGGCCCCCTGGCGCGGGGCGCGCAGGGGGCCGCGGACACGGCGGGCCAGCGCCCGCGCGGGCTCAAGGTGCCGACGGCGGCGCCGGCGGCACCCTGACGAACAGCGTGGCGACGGCCGCGCACAGCAGCAGGCCGCCGGCCAGGGCCACCACCTGGCGCGGGTCGTGGCCCAGGAAGCGGTCGTAGATCCAGCCCAGGGTGGCGCTCTGGATCAGCATGGGGATCACGATCATCATGTTGAAGATGCCCATGTAGACCCCGGTGCGCTGGGGCGGGATGCTGCCGGCCAGCATCACGTAGGGGTTGCCCATCATGCTGCCCCAGCCCAGGCCCACGCCCACCATCGGCAGCAGCAGCCACCAGCGGTCGGCCACCGAGGGAATCGCCAGCATGCCCAGGCCGGCGGCGGTGAGGCACAGCGCGTGCATGCGCCCGGCCCCGAAGCGCCGGGTGAAGGGCACCATGGCGAAGGCCGCCACGCAGGCCACCAGGTTGTAGAAGGCGCCCGCCTGGCCGTTGACCAGCACCGCCTCGCGAAAGCCCGCGCTGTTGCTGTCACTGGTGTCGAAGAGCTGGCGCGCCAGCGCGTGCACGATGTATTGCCAGTAGCACATCATCGCGTACCACTGGAACAGCTTCATCACCGCCAGTTGGCGCATGGCGGTGGGCATGTCGACGATGGCGTCCCAGATCTCGCGCAGCGTGGCGCCCACGCCGTGGCGGCGCGAGCGGATCTCGGCCCGCTGGGCCTCGGTCAGCGGCAGCTCTCGCACCGTCAGCACCGAGTACAGGATGGTGCCGGCCGACAGCACCGCGCCGATCAGGAAGGAGATGCGGGTGATGTCCGGGATGCCGTTGGCATCGACCGCGTCGCGGTTCATGCCCATCCACACCAGCAGTGATGGGGCCAGGTAGCTCAGGGTCTGGGCCAGGCCGGTGAAGGCGCTCTGGGTCAGGAAGCCCTGGGCATGCTGCTGCGGCTGCAACCGGTCGCTGACATAGGCCCGGTAGGGCTCCATGGTGATGTTGTTGGCGGCGTCCAGGATCCACAGCAGGGCGGCGGCCATCCACAGCGCGCTGCTGTAGGGCATGGCCAGCAGGGCCAGCGAGCACAGGATGGCGCCCACCAGGAAGTACGGGGTGCGCCGGCCCCAGCGCGAATCGGTGCGGTCGCTCATCGCGCCGACGATGGGCTGCACCAGCAGCCCGGTGACCGGTCCGGCCAGGTACAGCAGGGGCAGCGCGGACTCCTCGGCGCCCAGGTAGCTGTAGATCGGGCTCATGTTGCTCTGCTGCAGCCCGAAGCTGAACTGCAGGCCGAGGAAGCCCACGTTCATCTGGACGATCTGGCGGGGCGAGAGGAGCGGCAGGCTGGCGTTCATGGCGGGCACGGCGCTGCAAGCGCCGCAGGGAAGGTCTCAGGCGTGCATCCTCGCGGCCATTGCAATCGTTTTCAATCCGGGTAAAGCCGGAGGCCGAGCGCGCCGAGGCGACGCCGGCCGGGCGCGGATCAGGCGCTGCTGTCGCGCACCACCAGCTCGGTGGCGAGCTGGCGCGAGGCCGGCCGGCCGCCCTGCAGCTGCTCGAGCAGGGCTTCGACCAGCTGGTCGCCCGCGGCGGCGATCGGCTGGCGCACCGTGGTCAGCGAGGGGTGGACATGGGCCGCCAGGGCGATGTCGTCGTAGCCGCCCACGCGCAGGTCCTGGGGCACGCGTCGGCCCAGGCGCTGCAGGGTGCCGATGGCCGTCATGGCCATCAGGTCGGAGGCGCAGAACAGCGCGTCGAAGGCGGTGCCGTCGCTCAGCAGGGTCTCGACCGCCCGCTCGATCGCGGCGCGCTCGAAGGGCACCTGGCGCAGCAGGCGGTCGTCGGCCGGCACGCCGGCGGCGGCCAGGGCCTGCAGGTGGCCGCGGTAGCGCTGGCCGATCTCCTCCAGGCCGGTCTCGCCCATGAACACGATGCGGCGCGCCCCGCGCTCGATCAGGTGGGCGCTGAGCTGCCGGCCGCCGGCCAGGTTGTCGCTGCCCACCGTGGCATAGGCCTGGCCCGGCAGCTGGGCGCCCCAGACCACCAGCGGCACGCCGCGCACCGCCATCTCGTTGAGCTGGTCGTGGTGGTGCCACTGGCCCACCAGGATGATGCCGGCGGCACGGCCGGTCTCGTAGGGCTGGGCGGCCAGGTCCAGGCGCGAGGCATCGACCCGCGACAGCAGCATCTCGTAGCCGCGGTCGGTCAGGGCATCGGCCAGGCTGCCGATCAGGGCCAGGAAGAAGGGATCCGACAGGTGCTGACGGGTCTCGGGGTCGTAGGGCACGACCACCGAGATGGTGCGGTTCTGCTTCAGGCGCAGGTTCTGCGCACCGACGTTGATCGTGTAGTTGAGCGAGCGGGCCAGTTCGGCCACGCGCTGGCGGGTGGCCTCGTTGACCAGCGGGCTGCCGGCCAGGGCGCGCGACACGGTGGACACCGAGACGCCCGCCAGACGGGCGATGTCGGCCATCTGCAGGCGCGAGGCCTTGGCCCCCGCGGCCGAAGGCGGGGAAGGCGGAGTGGCGGACGGTCGGGCAGGCGACATGGACGTGATCAGCGGGCACCACCCGCGCCAGGGGCGGGCGAAACACCGATGGTAGCCGCTGGCGCGCGGGCCGCAACGCCCGTCCGCCCACGGCTCATTTGGCGGTCGGCATCACGAACTCGGCGCCCTTGGCGATGCTGGCCGGCCAGCGCTGCATGATGCTCTTCTGCTTGGTGTAGAAGCGCACGCCCTCTTCGCCGTAGGCGTGCATGTCGCCGAACAGGCTCTTCTTCCAGCCGCCGAAGCCGTGCCAAGCCATCGGCACCGGGATCGGCACGTTGATGCCGACCATGCCCACCTGCACCCGGCGGCTGAACTCGCGCGCCACGTTGCCATCGCTGGTGAAGCAGGCCACGCCGTTGCCGAACTCGTGGGCGTTGACCAGGGCCAGCGCCTCGGCGAAGTCCTTGACGCGCACGCAGGCCAGCACCGGGCCGAAGATCTCTTCCTTGTAGATCCGCATCTCGGGCGTGACGTGGTCGAACAGCGTGCCGCCGGTCCAGAAGCCGTCCTCGAAGCCCGGCGCCTTGAAGCCGCGGCCGTCGACCACCAGCTGCGCGCCCTCGGCGACGCCGGTGGCGATGTAGCCCTCGATGCGGTCGCGGGCCTCGCGGGTGACGATGGGGCCCATCTCGGCGGCCAGGTCCAGGCCGTGGGTGATGTTCAGCGCCCGGGCGCGCTCGGCCAGCCGGGGGATGATCCGGTCGGCCACGTCGCCCACCAGCACCGCCACGCTGATCGCCATGCAGCGCTCGCCGGCCGAGCCATACGCCGCGCCGATCAGGGCGTCCACCGACTGCTCGACGTCGGCGTCCGGCATCACCACCATGTGGTTCTTGGCGCCGCCCAGGGCCTGCACGCGCTTGCCCATCTTGGCGCCGGTCTCGTAGATGTATTGGGCGATCGGGGTGGAGCCGACGAAGCTCACCGCCTTCACGTCGGGGTGATGCAGCAGCGTGTCCACCGCCAGCTTGTCGCCCTGGACCACGTTGAACACGCCGTCGGGCAGACCGGCCTGCTTCAGCAGCTCGGCGATGAACAGGCTGGGGCTGGGGTCGCGCTCGGAGGGCTTGAGCACGAAGGTGTTGCCGGTGGCCAGCGCGACCGGGAACATCCACATCGGGACCATGCAGGGGAAGTTGAACGGCGTGATGCCGGCCACCACGCCCAGGGGCTGGCGCAGGGTCCAGTTGTCGATGCCGGTGCCCACCTGGTCGGTGAAGTCGGTCTTGAGCAGCTGCGGCGCGCCGCAGGCGAACTCGACGATCTCGATGCCGCGGGTGACCTCGCCCTGGGCGTCGGTGAAGACCTTGCCGTGCTCGGCGGTGATCATGGCCGCCAGCGCGTCCTTGTGCTGGTTGAGCAGGCCCAGGAAGGCGTTGAGGATGCGCGCGCGGCGGATCGGCGGGGTCTCGGCCCAGGCCGGGAAGGCGGCGGCGGCGGCGGCCACCGCGGCGTCCACATCGGCGGCGGCGGCGATGCGCACATGGCGGGCCACCGCACCGGTGGCCGGGTTGTAGACCGCCTGGCGACGCTCGCCGGTGCCCGGCACGACCTGGCCGGCGATGAAGTGGCCGATGTCGGCGCTGTCGGTGAAGGACACGGGGGCGAGGGCCATGGCGGTCTCCTGGGGGTTCGTTGGACTGGCGGCAGTCTAGGCAGCGGCGGCCCCCGGGAGAAGCCCGGCCCGCTGGATTCATTGTTCACCATGGTGAACAATTCAAGCCACCGATCTACAGCCAATCCCCATGAGCACCGACGCCCGCCGCGCCCCGCCCTGGGCCCATGTCCACGCCCTGACCGTGCTGGGCGAGGCCGGCAGCTTCACCGCTGCCGCCCAGCGCCTGGGCCTGTCCAAGGCGGCGATGAGCCAGCGCGTGGCCGAGCTCGAAGCCCAGGCCGGCGTGCCCCTGGTGCGCCGCACCACCCGCAGCGTGCGCCTGACCGAGGCCGGCCAGCAGCTGGTGGACCGCAGCCGCGGCGCCTTTGCCGAGATCGACGCCGCGCTGGCCAGCGTGCGCGAGCTGGCGGGCGCACCGCGCGGCCTGCTGCGCGTGACCGCCCCGGTGGCGCTGGCGCGCCAGCAGCTCGTGCCCCGCCTGCCCGATTTCCTGCGCCGGCACCCCGAGCTGCGGCTGGAGCTGGACCTGTCCGACCGCCTGACCGCCCTGGCCCAGGAAGGCTTTGACCTGGCGATCCGCCACACCCACGCGCCGCCCGACACCCACGTCGCCTGGCCGCTGTGCGAGACCCGCTCGATGCTGGTGGCCAGCCCGGCGTACCTGGCGCGCCGCGGTGCCCCGCGCCACCCCGCCGACCTGGCCGGCCACGACTGCCTGCACTACCCCCGGCCTGGCGCCACGCCCGCCTGGCAGCTCGAACCCCTGGACGGCGGCACGCGCCAGAGCGTGGCGGTTCGCGGCCCGCTGGCCGCCAACAACTCCGAAGCCCTGCGCGAGGCGGCGCTGGGCGACCTGGGCATCGCCCTGCTGCCCGATTTCAGTGCACAGGCCGCGCTGGCCGAGGGCCGCCTGCAGGTGGTGCTGCCGGCCTGGCGGCCGGTGGGCGCCTTCGCCGATCGGCTGTGGGCGATCCGCCCGCACAGCGCGCAGGTGCCGCTGGGGGTGCGGGCCCTGGTGGACTGGCTGCGCGAGGCGCTGTCGCCCGGCTTCGGGGCGCCGGTGAACCGGCCGGCCGGACAAAAAAAAACGACCTGACCCTTGCGGGTCAGGTCGATAAGTCCTCCAGGAGGACGTCGTTGGGACCGGTGGGCCACCCCGGGGGGCAGCGCGTGAAAAGAATGTAACAGTGCCCGGCAGGGTATCGGCCCCCCAACATGGGGGACATGTCGCCGCTCCACCACGACACATACGGCACAGTGCACACTCGTGCGCATTGCTTCACACCAGGGAAAATCCGTCCCATGTCCGAAGTTCCCCACCAAGCCCCCCGCGCCCCGCTGAACGACGCCGAGATGGCCGAGCTCGAGCGGCGCCTCGACGCCCTGGCCCCGGCCCGCGACCCGCTGGACCTGTCCATGCTCGATGGCTACCTCACCGGGGTGCTGCTGCAACCCAAGCCCCTGCCCGAAGCCCAGTGGCTGCCGCTGGCCTTCGACGTCGAGGGCCGGCCGCTGCCCGAGTCGGTCGACGTCGAGCCGCTGCGCGCCCTGGTGCGCCGCCGCCACGCCGAGCTCAACCGCGCCATCCACCACCGCCAGTGGTTCGACCCCTGGGTCTTCGAGCTTGACGAGGACGCCGAGCCCCTGGAGACCGTGATGCCCTGGGTGGCCGGTTTCGCCACCGCCATGGAGCACTTCCCGGCGCTGATGGACCTGGAGTCGCCCGAGCTGCTCGAGCCGCTGGCCGCGCTCTACCGCGCCTTCGACCCCGAAGACCTGGAGGACGCCGAGGACCTGCTCGAGATGATCGAGGAGCTCGAGCCCCCCGCCGACCTGCCCGAGGCGGTGGAGGCGCTGGTCAGCAGCAGCCTGCTGCTGGCCGATGTCAGCCGCCCGCAGACCACCCAGAACGCGCGCCAGTCGGGCGCCCGGACCCCGGCGCACCGCCCGGGCGGCGGTCCCCGCGGGGGGCGTGCCGGTGGCCGCCCCGGCGGCGGCTCGCGCGGCGGTCCGCGCCGCTGATCAGCCGAACACCCGCGCCGCGTGCAGGCCCAGGCCCTGGGCCACGCTGGCGAGGCGGTCGCCGCGCACCGTGCGCGCGGCCGTGAAGGGCGCGCCGATGCGCCCGGCCAGCGGTGCCAGGCCGGTGGAGCCGCCGGTCAGGTAGACCGTGTCGATCTCGCCTGGCGCCACGCCGGCCATGCGCACCGTCTCCAGTGCCGCGTCGGCGATGCGCTGCAGGTCGCCGTCCAGCGCGGCCAGCGCCGGCGCTTCTTCCAGCACCGCGTCCAGGCCGTCCTCCAGCTCGTCCAGGTCGATCTGCGCCGAGCGGCCTTCGGCCACCGCGATCTTGGCCGCCTCGGCCCGCGCCAGCAGGCCGTGGCCCAGGCGCTCCTCGACGATGCGCAGCAGGCGCCCGTGCAGGACGGCGTCGGCGTAGAAGGTCTTCATGCGGCGCAGCTCCATCACGCGCTGCGGCAGGTAGACGGTGTTGATCAGGTGCCAGGTGGCGAGGTCGAAGTAGACCTTGCTGGGCACCTCGCGCTCGGCCGGCTTGGGGCCCAGGGCGCGGTAGCCGGCCAGCGGCAGGATGGCGGCCAGCTCGACGTGGCGGTCGAAATCGGTGCCGGCCACGTGCACGCCGTGGCTGGCCAGGATGTCGCCCCCGCGGTCCAGGACGGGGCGCCGCGCCGGGCCCACCCGCACCACCGAGAAGTCCGAGGTGCCGCCGCCGATGTCGGCCACCAGCACCAGCTGTTCGCCATCCACCGTGGATTCATGGTCCAGCGCGGCCGCGATCGGCTCGAACTGGAAGGCGATCTCGTCGAAGCCCACGCTGCGCGCGGCGGCCTCCAGCGTGGCCTGGGCCTGGGCGTCGCGGGCCGGGTCGCCGTCGACGAAGTAGACCGGGCGGCCCAGCACCACGCGGTGCAGCGGCGCGCCGGCCTCGGCCTCGGCGCGTTCCTTCAGGTGGCGCAGGTAGCCGGCGATCACGTCCAGGTAGCGCACCGAGCGGCCGCCCCCCACCTCGGTGGCCTGGTCGGCCATCACCGAGCCCAGCACGCTCTTCATCGAGCGCATCAGCCGGCCCTCGTGGCCCTCGACATAGGCGGCCAGCGCGGCGCGGCCGAACAGCGGGCGCGGCGGCTCGTGCGGGGCCAGGCCCTCGAGGCTGTGGAAGACCGCGGTGGGCATGGTGGGCTGACCGCCCTCCACCGCCACCAGGCGCACGCGCCCATCGGCCGCCGGCAGGGCGATGGCCGAGTTGGAGGTGCCGAAGTCGATCGCGCAAAAACTGGCCGTCATGCCGTGCCTGTCCGTTCAAGGGGGCGCGGATGATACGCCAGCGCCCGCCGCGGCCCGGGGCGCGGCGGCGGGGAAGCGTCCGCTCAGGCGGCGACGGCCACCGGGCGGCGGGGCGCGGCGTCGGCCGGGCCGCAGAAGCCGAAGTCCAGCGCCGGCTGGCGACCGTCCATCAGCTCGGCCAGCGCGCGGCCCGAGCCGGCGCCGTGGGTCCAGCCCAGGGTGCCGTGGCCGGTGTTCAGCCACAGGTTGGCGTAGCGCGGGGCGCGGCCGATGTAGGGGATGTTGTTGGGCGTGCTGGGGCGCAGGCCGGCCCAGAAGTTGGGCTCGGAGGTGTCGGCGACGCCCGGGAACAGCTCCTCGTAGCGGGTCACCAGGGCCTGGCAGCGGGCGCGCGCGGTGCGGCCGTCCAGGCTGGTGTCGTAACCCGAGAGCTCGGCGGTGCCGGCGATGCGGATGGTGTCGCCCAGTCGCGAGATGGCCAGCTTGCGGGTGTCGTCCATCAGGCTGACCACGCTGGCGTCGGCCGGGCGCTTCAGGCGCAGCGTGGCCGAGTAGCCCTTGGCCGGGTACATGTCCAGGCGCACGCCCAGCGGGCGCAGCAGCGGCGCGGTGAACGAGCCCATCGCGGCCACGACCTGGTCGCCGGTGACGGTGCGGGCCATGCCGCTGGCACGGTCGGCGATGCGCACGCCGCTGACCTGCTGGCCGGCGGTCTCCATGCCGACGATGTCCTGCTCCCACAGGAACTTCACGCCCAGGCGGGCGCAGCGGCGGGCCAGCTCCTGGGTGAAGACGCGGGCGTCGCCCGACTCGTCGCTGGCGGTGAAGGTGCCGCCGTGGATGTTCGGGCCGAAGGTGGCCAGCGAGGGCTCGACCTGGAGCACCTCTTCGCGGCTCATGATGCGGCGGTCCACGCCATGGCGGCGCATCAGCTCGGCAGCGGCGAAGCCGGCCTCGGCGTCGGCGGCCGACGAGAAGAAGTGCAGGATGCCGCGCTCCAGGCGCTGGTACTGGATGCCGGTCTCGGCCACCAGGGCCTTGAGCGACTCGTGGCTGTAGGCGCCCAGCGCGACCAGCTGCTGCACGTTGCGGGCGAAGGCCGCGTCGGTGCACTGGGTCAGGAATTTCAGGCCCCAGCGCCACTGGGCCGGGTCCATCCGGGGGCGGAACAGCAGCGGCGAATCGTCGCGCAGCAGCCACTTGGCGACCTTGAGCGGGGCGCCGGCGTTGGCCCAGGGCTCGCAGAAGCTGACCGAGATCTGCGCGCCGTTGGCGAAGCTGGTCTCGAGCGCGGCGTCGGCCTGGCGGTCGATCACCGTCACGCGGTGGCCCTGGCGGGCCAGGTACCAGGCGGTGCTGACGCCGATGATGCCGGCGCCAAGAACGATGATGTGTTGGGAAGACTGCGACATGCGCTCACCTCGTGCGGGTTGGACACCAAGACCGCGACGGGGAGCGCGCGGCAGTGAGCGGATTCTTCGACAGTCCCGGCCGAATCAGAAGATCAATTCGCCAATTTCAATATTCATTAGCCAGACTAATATTCAAGATCGGCCGCCTCAGCCGTGAAATTGGCCGTGGTTTGTCCGGCTCATGGCGCTTTGTGAACTTGTGTGTCGGCCGAAAACTGAGGGGACCGAGGAGAGGAGACCCCCCATGCACACCCCCGAGCGCCCCAGCCTGTGGACCCGGCTGTTCCGCCGCCATGACGAACACGCCGCCGCCGATGACGCAGCCGACCTGGGCACGGCCTTTGGCCTGGATTTCGCGCTGGACCAGCAGCCCGCGCCTCCCGGCGCGCCGCGGCCTCTGGCCGAGGGCGATGCGCCCTGGCCCTGGTCGCCGCGCTGAAGCGCGGCCCGGGTGGCCCGGCCCTGCGGACCGGCCACCCGCGAAGGATCAGCGCACCAGCAGGACCGGCGTCTTGCAGTGGGCCATCACCTTGGTGGCCACCGAGCCCAGCACCAGGTTGCCCAAGGAGCCGTGGCCGTGCGAGCCCATGACCAGCAGGTCGAAGTCGCCCTTGGTGGCGGTGGTCGAGATGACCTCGGCCGCGGCACCGACCTTGGACACGAACGTGGCCTCGATGCCCTGCTTCTTGAAGAAGGTACGGATCGGCTTGAAGACCTTCTCGGCCTCGTCGTCGTAGTAGGCCTTCAGCAGCGCCTTGTCCAGCACGGCGGTGGCGCGCGGCGGCACGGCCGGCACGCTGTGGACCACGGTGAACTGGTGGGTCGGGCCCAGCCACTCGTCATGGGCGGCCAGGTAGGCCAGCATGCGCTTGGTGTAGGGGCTGCCATCCACGGCGATCAGGATCTTCATCGGGCTCTCCTCGGGTCTGGTGATCGGATGCGGTCAGTGTCGCACGCGGGTCCGGGCGCGGGCATCCGCGGTCTCCACATGCTGACGCCGGTCAGACACTGATCAGCTGCAGAGGTTCCAGGCCCAGGTGCTCGTCCTTGTGGACCAGACCGCGCGCCTGGCACACCACCCGCGACGGCGCCGCCCCCGGCCGCGCCACCGCATAGTCGTGGCGGCAGTGGAGGTGGCCGTGCAACCAGACATCGGCCCGGGCCAGCAGGTCGTCGTCGGCGTTGCAGAAGCTGGCGGTGCCCGGCTGTCGCCCGTAGCGCGGATCGGCGCTGCGCCCGCTGGGCGCGAAGTGCGTGACCACCAGGGTGGCGGCCCAGCGCCCGCGCGGCGGGTCGGCCAGTTCGCGCTCGAGCCAGTCGCGGCAGGCCAGAGCCTCCTCGCGCACCGCGGCGGCGTCGAAGGGCCGGCCGTGGCGGGTGCTGCGCTGCACCCGCACGAAGTACTCGCCGGCGCGCATCGCCTTCTCACGCATCGCCGGGCCGAACAAGTCGAAGTCGCACCAGCGCGTGGTGCCCAGCACCCGCACGACCCGGCCGTCGTCACCGGTCAGCAGGCAGGACTCGCGCTCAAGCAGGCGGATGCCCAGGGCCACGGTGCGCTGGCGCAGATCCGCCAGCGCCTGGTCGACGTCCCGGCCATCGAACTCGTGGTTGCCGGCCACCATCAGCACCGGCACCGGCCAGCCGGCGAAGCGCTCCAGCGCGGCCCAGCTGGCGTCGATGTCGCCGGCCAGCACCAGGCACTCGGCGCCGGGGGCGGGCTCGGGCTCGAAGGGTTCGGTCTCCAGGTGCAGGTCGGACAGCAGTTGCAGGCGCATGGCCGGGATGATCGCAGAGCGGCGCCCCACCCGTTCCTTCATGCGGCGGACGCACAAGCACGGGCGGAATGCTTCGTTGTCCGGGCAGGTCCCGTGGCCCACCATCGGGGCTCCCCGTCACCGGAGTGCCCCATGTCCGCGACCTGCACCGAACGCCCCCTGGAACTGCCGATCACCGGCCAGGCCTTGCGCCAGGCCGTCGAGGCCCGGGACATGCGCTGCCTGTCGGGCCTGGCGGCACAGCTGCGCGTGGCGGGCTACCGCCTGGAGCCGCAGCGCCTCGTGAGCGACCTGCTCGACCACGGCTGCGCCCCGCTGACCGACACCTTCGGCCACCGCCTGCTGCTGCAGGTCCAGGTGCCCGAGCGCCCGCTGCGCCCGGTCGACGACTCGATCGCCATCCGCCTCGCCGCCTGATTCCCCCGCTCATCCAGAAAAGGTCACCCCATGAGCATCCTCGCCGTCAACGCCCGCAACCAGTTCCGCGGCCGCATCAAGGAAATCATCGAAGGCCCGGTGGTCTCCGAGGTCGATGTCGAAACCCCGTCGGGCCTGGTCGTGACCTCGGTCATCACCACCCGCTCGGTGCGCGAACTGGGGCTGGCCCCCGGACGCGACGTGGTGGCCCTGGTCAAGTCCACCGAGGTCTCGATCGCCACCCTCTGAGGCCCCACCGCGTCCGCCATCTGCGGCGAACGCATAAGCAGCGGCGGATTCATTCGTTCCCTGCGCAGTCCCGGGTTCCTAAGCTGACGACATCGTCACTCCCCGCTGCCCGAGAACACCATGATCCGCCGCTCCCTGCTGGCCCGCGCCGCCGCCGCCACCGTCCTGACCCTGCTGGCCGCCACGGCCCAGGCCAAGGACATCACCCTGCTCAACGTCTCGTACGACCCGACCCGCGAGCTCTACCAGGACTTCAACAAGGCCTTCGCCGCCCACTGGAAAGCCAAGACCGGCGACAACGTCATCGTCAAGCAGTCGCACGGCGGCTCGGGCAAGCAGGCCCGCTCGGTGATCGACGGCCTCGAGGCCGACGTCGTCACCCTGGCACTGGCCTACGACATCGACGAGCTGGGCGAGAAGGCCAAGCTGATCCCCGCCGACTGGCAGAAGCGCCTGGCCCACAACAGCAGCCCCTACACCTCGACCATCGTGTTCCTGGTGCGCAAGGGCAACCCCAAGGGCATCAAGGACTGGGGCGACCTGGTCAAGCCCGGCCTGTCGGTGATCACCCCGAACCCGAAGACCTCGGGCGGTGCCCGCTGGAACTACCTGGCCGCCTGGGGCTACGCCCTGCGCCAGCCCGGCGGCACCGAGGCCAAGGCGCGCGACTTCGTCGGCGCGCTGTTCAAGAACGTGCCGGTGCTGGACTCGGGCGCCCGCGGCTCCACCACCACCTTCGTCGAACGTGGCATCGGCGATGTGCTGATCTCCTGGGAGAACGAGGCCTTCCTCGCGGTCAAGGAGCTCGGCCCGGACAAGTTCGAGATCGTGGTGCCCTCGGTCAGCATCCTGGCCGAGCCGCCGGTGACCGTGGTGGACAAGGTGGTCGACAAGCGCGGCACCCGCGAGGTCGCCAAGGCCTACCTGGACTACCTCTACAGCCCCGATGGCCAGCGCATCGCCGCCGAGAACCACTACCGCCCCATCGACCCGAAGGTGGCCGAGAAGTTCACGCGCCAGTTCCCGAAGATCAACCTCTTCACCATCGACGACGCCTTCGGCGGCTGGGCCAAGGCCCAGAAGGCCCACTTCGCCGACGGCGGCGTGTTCGACCAGATCTACCTGAAGAAATGAGGCCTCGGCCCGGCCCCCCGGCCGGGCCCGAACGGCCGATGTGCGCAATGCGCATAAGCAAGCGCGATCTGCTTCGTTGGGCGCATGCGCGACCCTGCCTAGCATCGCGCTCCGCATGTCCTTCATCGGGTTCCGCATGGAGCCCCGCCCACCGTGCTGCTCTCCCGAACCCTGCTCAAGCGACACACCGTGCTGCCCGGCTTCGACCTGGCGCTCGGCTTCGCGCTGCTGTACCTGGGACTCATCGTCCTGATCCCGCTGTCGGCGGTGTTCCTCAAGACCTTCACCCTGAGTTGGGCGGCGTTCTGGGACACCGTGACCGCCCCGCGCGTGCTGGCCTCGTACCGCCTGACCTTCGGCGCCTCGCTGGCCGCAGCGCTGCTCAACGCGGTCTTCGGCCTGCTGGTGGCCTGGGTACTGGTGCGCTACCGCTTTCCCTTCCAGCGGGTGGTGGACGCGCTGGTGGACCTGCCCTTCGCCCTGCCCACCGCCGTGGCCGGGATCGCGCTGACCGCGCTGTACGCCGAGAACGGCTGGATCGGCCAGTGGTTGCCAGTCAAGGTCGCGTTCACCCCGCTGGGGGTGTTCGTCGCCCTGACCTTCATCGGCCTGCCTTTCGTGGTGCGCACGGTGCAGCCGGTGCTGGAGGACCTGCACAAGGAGCTGGAAGAGGCCGCCGCCACGCTGGGCGCCACCCGTGGCCAGACCTTCCGCATGGTCATCCTGCCCACCCTGGCCCCGGCCCTGCTGACCGGCTTCGCCCTGGCCTTTGCCCGCGCGCTGGGCGAGTACGGCTCGGTGATCTTCATCGCCGGCAACATGCCCATGGTCAGCGAGATCACGCCGCTGCTGATCATCACCAAGCTCGAGCAGTACGACTACGCCGGCGCCACCGCGATCGCGGTGGTGATGCTGGTCATCGCCTTCGTGCTGCTGCTGCTGATCAACCTCATCCAAGCCTGGACAAGACGCCGCCAGGGCCGCTGAACCATGAACACCCACGCCCTGCCCCTGGCCACCCCGACGGCCTCCGCACCGCCGCGGCACACCGGCGCCACGACCGAGCCCGCCTGGCTGCGCGTGACGCTGATCCTCACCGCGCTGGCCTTCCTGTCCTTCTTCCTGTTCGTGCCCCTGGCCGCGGTCTTCCACGAGGCCCTCAAGAAGGGTTGGGACGTCTACCTGGCCGCCATCGTCGACGACGATGCGCTGTCGGCCGTCCGCCTGACCCTGATCGCCGCGTTCATCTCGGTGCCGCTCAACCTCGTCTTCGGCATCGCCGCGGCCTGGGCCATCGCCAAGTTCGAGTTCCGCGGCAAGAGCCTGCTGCTGACGCTGATCGACCTGCCCTTCTCGGTCAGCCCGGTGATCGCCGGCCTGATCTACGTGCTGGTCTTCGGCCTGCAGGGCTGGTGGGGCGAGTGGCTGCGCGACCACGACCTCAAGGTGATCTTCGCGGTGCCCGGTATCGTGCTGGCCACGGTCTTCGTCACCTTCCCCTTCATCGCCCGGGAGCTGATCCCGCTGATGCAGGCCCAGGGACAGGAGCAGGAAGAGGCCGCCCGGGTGCTGGGCGCCAGCGGCTGGCAGATCTTCTGGCGCGTCACCCTGCCCAACGTGAAGTGGGCCCTGCTGTACGGCGTGATCCTGTGCAACGCGCGGGCGATGGGCGAGTTCGGCGCGGTCAGCGTGGTCTCGGGCCACATCCGCGGCCAGACCAACACGATGCCGCTGCACATCGAGATCCTCTACAACGAATACCAGTTCGCGGCGGCCTTCGCGGTGGCCTCGCTGCTGGCCGCGCTGGCCCTGGTCACCCTGGTCCTGAAGTACCTGGTCGAGCAGCGGATGAAACAGGACCCCCAGGCTCCCTCCGGTCGCCACCCCCCGGGGGGGCTCCACCAGCGGACCGGCGAAGCCGGATCCGCGGCGGCGGCTTGACCATTGCACCCCAAACGAGCGGATTCTCTCCATGTCGATCGAAGTCAAGAACCTCGTCAAGCACTACGGCACCCTGGCCGTGTGCAACCACCTGAACCTGACCATCCCCTCGGGTGAACTGGTCGCGCTGCTGGGCCCGTCGGGCTCGGGCAAGACCACCCTGCTGCGCATGATCGCCGGGCTGGAGCAGCCCGACAGCGGCCAGGTGCTGTTCCATGGCGAGGACGCCACCTTCGCCGACGTGCGTGAGCGCCAGGTCGGCTTCGTGTTCCAGCACTACGCCCTGTTCGGCCACATGACGATCTTCGAGAACGTCGCCTTCGGCCTGCGCGTGCGCCCCAAGGGCAGCCGCCCGCCCGAGGCACGGATCCGGGCCAAGGTGCAGGAGTTGCTGAAGCTGGTGCAGTTGGACTGGCTGGCCGACCGCTACCCGCACCAGCTCTCCGGCGGCCAGCGCCAGCGCGTGGCCCTGGCCCGCGCCCTGGCGGTCGAGCCCAAGGTGCTGCTGCTCGACGAACCCTTCGGTGCGCTCGACGCCAAGGTGCGCAAGGAGCTGCGCCGCTGGCTGCGCCGCCTGCACGACGAGATGCACGTCACCAGCGTCTTCGTCACCCACGACCAGGAAGAGGCCATGGAGGTGGCCGACCGCATCGTGGTGATGAACGAGGGCCGCATCGAGCAGGTGGGCAGCCCGGACGAGGTCTACGACCGGCCCGCCACGCCCTTCGTGCTCAAGTTCCTGGGCGACGTCAACCTGTTCCATGGCCGCCGCGAGGGCGAGGTCGCCTATGTGCGCCCGCACGAACTGGACATCGTCGAGGCCGCCGGCGCCGACACCTGGTCGGTCACCTTCGCCCAGGCCCTGACCGTGGGGCCCAACACCCGCGTGGAGTTCCTGCGCGACGACGGCAGCTACGTCGACGTCGAGCTGGCCCGCGACCAGTGGCACCAGGTGCGCGAACGCCACGGGCTGGCCAACGGCAGCCGGGTCCACCTGCGGCCGCGCCGGCTGACCCGCTTCGGCGAGGCTCCGCACGACCCTGCCGCCGCCATCTGAGTGGCGCGGGCCGGCGCCTCATGCCCGGCCCGCATGAGCATCCGCGAAAGGATTCGTTCACGGCGTGGCCAGTCCTGCGAAGAATGGCCGGACCGATGCACCGACCGGCCCTGGCGCCGCAGCCGCCCGTGAACTTCCAGCAATTGCGCGCCATGCGCGAAGCCGCCCACCGCGGCTACAACCTCACCGAGGTGGCGCAGGCACTGCACACCTCCCAACCCGGCGTGAGCCGGCAGATCCGCGAGCTCGAGGCCGAGTTCCAGCTGCCCCTGTTCACCCGCAGCGGCAAGCGCCTGACCGGCATGACCGCGCCCGGCGAGCGCCTGCTGGTGATCGTCGAGCGCATGCTGGCCCATGCCGAGCGCCTGCGCAGCGCCGGCCGCGAGTACACCGAGGAGGCCTGCGGACGGCTCGGCATCGCGGCCACCCACTCGCAGGCCCGCTACGCGCTGCCGCACGCGGTCTACGACTTCCGGGCCGGCCACCCCGACGTGCAGCTGCACCTGCACCAGGGCTCGCCGCAGCAGGTGGCCCAGCTGCTGCTGGACGGCACCGTGGACGTGGGCATCGCCACCGAGGCCCTGGCCCAGGTGCCCGGCCTGGTCACCCTGCCCTGCTACCAGTGGACCCACGTGGTGCTGGTGCCCCATGACCACCCGCTGGCCGATGGCCAGCCCCTGACCCTCGAGCGCCTGGCCCGCCACCCCCTGGTCACCTACGAGCCCGGCTTCACCGGGCGCGCCAACATCGACCGCGCCTTCGCCGCCGCGGGCCTGCAGCCGCAGCTGGCGCTCGAGGCCATGGACGCCGACGTCATCAAGACCTACGTGCAGCGGGGACTGGGCGTGGGCATCGTCGCCGCGATCGCCCACCAGCCCGAGCGCGACCTGGCCCTGACCGCGCTGGACGCCCGCCACCTCTTCGCCCCCAACCTGACCCGCCTGGCGGTGCGCCGTGGCGAGACCCTGCGCGACGTGGTCTACGAGTTCATCCGCGCCTTCGCGTCGCCGCTGACCCGCGCGGTGGTGGACCAGGCGATCGCCGAGCACGCCGCCGCGCGCCGCGAACCGGCCGAGGCCCAGGCCTGAACCGGGCCGAGACAGGGCTCGGCAGACCCGGTCGCCTCAGGCGGTGATGAAGCGCCGCAGCACCGCGAAGGCGGCGTCGGGCTCGTCGCGCCAGGCGCCGTGGCCGCTGCCCTCGAACACCGCCAGCTCGCCCAGGCCGGGCGGTAACGCGGCAGCGATGTCCTCGCTGTCGGCCAGCGGGCACACCGGGTCCTGCGCGCCGGCCATCACCAGCACCGGGCAGCGGGCCCGGGCCAGGCCGGGCAGCAGGTCCATGGTCTGCTGCTCGCCACCGGCCGAGGCGAACAGGATGGCCTCGTTCATCCACACGCGCTGCGCCGCGTCGGGGTCCTGCGGTGGCCGGGTGTTGTAGAGCGGCAGGCACAGCACGCGGTACGGCGCCCAGGTGTCGTGACAGGGCCGGGTCCAGAAGGCCTCGGCCACGGCGCGCGCCGCGGGGCCGCCCAGGCGCTCGAACATCGCCAGCTTGCGCGCCAGGCCCAGGTGGGGCGAGGTGCTGGAGAGCACCACCTTGGCGGCGTGGTCCGGGTGGCGCGCCAGGTAGCGCTGCGCCACGAAGCCGCCAAAGCTCTGGCCCAGCACGATCGGGCGCTCCACGCCCAGCGCGGCACACAGGCGCACCACGTCGTCGGCGAAGGTGTCCAGCGTCCACTCGTGGGGCGGACGCCGGTCGCTGCGGCCGTGGCCGCGGTGGTCGTAGCAGACGACTTGGGCCACGTCGGCCAGGCGCGAGAACGCCGGCTTGAAGCCGCTGTGGTCAAAGCCCGGCCCGCCGTGCAGCAGCACCAGGGTGGGCTTCTCCCGCATCAGGGGGCCGTCGGGCACCAGGCCAGGGCCCTCGATGTCGACGAAGAGGCGGACGCCGGGTTCGATCTCGATGCGCATCGGGCGATTGTGGCCGCGCCGCATGAGCTTGGTCGATCTTCTTCGTGCACGCCGCGTCGGGTCCCGGCCAGCATGGGGCCATCGTCACCCTTTGCAGGACCCATCCCATGTCCCACACCGATCCCGTCACCCGCCGCCGCCTGCTGGCCGCCGGCGCCTCCCTGGCCGGCCTGGCGGCCGCCCCCGCCACGCTGGCGCAACGGCCGGCCCGCGTGCTGCGCATCGGCCACCAGAAGGGCTGGCTCTCGATCCCGAAAGGCCGGGGCACGCTGGAGAAGCAGCTGGCGCCGCTGGGCGTGTCGGTCACCTGGACCGAGTTCGTCGCCGGCCCGGTGCAGCTCGAGGCCCTGAACGTCGGCTCGATCGACTTCGGGGACGTGGGCGAGGCCCCGCCGATCTTCGCCCAGGCCGCCGGCGCGCCGCTGGTCTATGCCGGGGCCACCGTGCCGCGTCCGCGCCTGGAGGCGGTGATCGTGCCCAAAGGCTCGCCGATCCGCACCGTGGCCGACCTCAAGGGCAAGCGCGTCGGCTTCAACAAGGGCTCGAACGTCCATTACTTCCTGGTCAAGCTGCTGGAGCGCCACGGCCTGAAGTACGGCGACGTGCAGGCCGTGTTCCTGCCGCCGCCGGACGCCCGCGCGGCCTTCGAGCGAGGCTCGATCGACGCCTGGGTGATCTGGGACCCGTTCCTGGCCGCGGCCCGGAAGACGCTGGACGCCCAGCTGCTGGCCGATGCCAGCGGTGTGGTGAACAACCGGGCCTACGACTTCACCTCACGCGACTTCGCCACCCGCAACGCCGACGTGCTGCGCATCGCCGTGCGCGAGATCGACGCGATCGACACCTGGGCCGGCAAGAACCCGGCCGCCGCCGCCGCCGAGCTGGCCTCGGTGCTGGGGCTGGACCGCCAGATCACCGAGCTCTACCTCAGCCGCGCCGCCTTCGGCACGCGCACCGTCACGCGGGAGATCCTGCAGGAGCAGCAGGTCATCGCCGACACCTTCTTCGAGCTCAAGCTGATCCCGAAGCGGCTGAACATCCTGCACGCCGCACCGGTGGACCTGGCCTGAGGACCGTTCGATGAGCCCCCTGCCCCTGCCCCTGCCCCTGCCCCTGCCTTTGTCCCGACGCGCCGCGCGCCGAGGCCTGATCGCCACCGCGCTGGCGCTGTCGGCCGGCCTGGCCAGCGCGGCCACCACGCTGCTGAACGTGAGCGACGACGTCTCGCGGGAGTTCTACAAGGACTACAACGCGGCCTTCGCGGCCCACTGGAAGCGCCAGACCGGCGAGGTGCTGGAGTTGCGCCAGTCGCACGGCGGCAGCAGCAAGCAGGCCCGCAGCGTGGCCGACGGCCTGGAGGCCGACGTGGTCACGATGAACCAGGCCAACGACATCGACCTGCTGCACGAGCGCGGCCGCCTGATCCCGGCAGACTGGGCCAGCCGCCTGCCCGATGGCAGTGCCCCGACCACCTCGGTGACCGTGATCCTGGTGCGCCAGGGCAACCCCAAGGGCATCCGCGGCTGGAACGACCTGGGCCGCCCCGGCGTGTCGGTGGTCGTGCCCAACCCCAAGACCTCGGGCAACGGCCGCTACACCTATCTGGCGGCCTGGGGCTCGGCGGTGCTGGGCGGCGCCAGCCCCGAGGTGGCGCGGGCCCTGGTGGGGCGGATCTTCGCCAACGTGCCGGTGCTCGACGGTGGCGGCCGGGCCGCCACCACCACCTTCGCGCAGCGCCAGATCGGCGACGCGCTGGTGACCTTCGAGAGCGAGGTGCCGCTGATCCGCCAGGAGTTCGGTGCCGGCTTCGAGGTGGTCTACCCCGAGCGCACCGTGCTGGCAGAGAACCCGGTGTCGGTGGTGGACGCGGTGGTGGACCGCCGCGGCACCCGCGCGGTGGCCCAGGCCTACCTGCGCTGGCTGTGGTCCGAGGAAGGCCAGCGGCTGGCGGTGCGCCACCACCTGCGGCCGCGCTCGGCCCAGGCGCTGGCGCAGGCCGGCGCGGCCTTCCCCAAGGTCCGCACCTTCACCGTGGGCGAGGTCTTCGGCGGCTGGCGCCAGGCCCAGAAGGTCCACTTCGACGACGGCGGCGTTTACGATCAGCTGGTGGCACAGGCCGCCGGACGGCGCTGAGCCCGTCACGAGGAGACCCCCGCCCATGAAGACCGCACTGGCCCTGCTCGGCCTGCTCGCGGCGGCCAGCGCCCAGGCCGCCGCCTCCCCCGAGGCCCTGCGCCAACGCGCCCTGGCCGCCACCTGCGCCAACTGCCACGGCACCGATGGCCGCGCCATCGCGCAGGGCGAGCTGCCCTCCCTGGCCGGTCTGCCCAAGGCCTACCTGCTGGAGCAGCTGGCGGCCTTCCGCGACGGCCGCCGCCCGGCCACCGTGATGCACCAGCTGACCAAGGGCTACACGCCCGAACAGCTCGATGCGATCGCCACCTGGTTCGCGGCCCAGCCGCGCTGAGAGAAGGGAGCCGAACATGCTGAACCGACGCCAATGGCTGGGCGCCGCCGGCGCCCTGGGCACCCTGGGCCTGTCCGCCTGCGCCACGCCGATCCCCGGCCGCGCCCAGGTCGTGGTGGTGGGGGGCGGCTACGGCGGCGCCACCGCCGCGCGCTACCTGCGCCTGCTGTCCGACGGCCAGGTCGAGGTGGTGCTGATCGAGCCGAACCCGCGCTTCATCAGCTGCCCGATCAGCAACCTGGTGCTCAGCGGTGACCGCCGCCTGGACGAACTGGGCCGGGGCTACGAGGGCCTGCAGGCCCTGGGCGTGCGGGTGGTGCAAGACCATGTGGCCGCGATCGACGCCGCCGGTCACCGCGTGCGCCTGGGCTCCGGGGCCGAGATCGGCTACACACGGCTGGTGCTGTCGCCCGGCATCGACTTCATGTTCGACGCGGTCGAGGGCCTGGGCGCCGCGCACGCCGCCGGCCAGGCCCTGCACGCCTGGAAGGCCGGCGCCGAGACCCTGGCCCTGCGCCGCCAGCTCGAGGACCTGCCCGACGGCGGCGTCTTCGCCATCACCATCCCCGAAGCCCCCTACCGCTGCCCGCCCGGCCCCTACGAGCGGGCCAGCGTGGTGGCCAGCCATTTCAAGCGCCACAAGCCGCGCAGCAAGGTGCTGGTGCTCGACGCCAACCCGGACGTCACCTCCAAGGGCGCGCTGTTCAAGAAGGTCTGGGCCGAGGACCTCTCGAGCCACCTCGAGTACCGGCCCGGCCACCGCCTGGCCGCGGTCAGCGGTGCGCAGCGCACCCTGCACTTCGAGGCCCAGGCGGACCTGCGGGCCGACGTGCTCAACGTGCTGCCGCCGATGCGCGCCGGCCGCGTCGCGGTCGACAGCGGCCTGGCCAGCTCGGGCGACCGGCGCTGGGTGGGCGTGGACTACCAGGGCTTCGAGGCCAAGGCCGCGCCGGACATCCACGTCATCGGCGACGCCATCCAGCTGGCCCCGGGCATGCCCAAGAGCGGCCACATGGCCAACAGCCACGGCAAGGTCGCCGCCGCCGCGGTGATCGCCCGCCTGCGCGGCTGGGACCTGGACCCGGCCCCGGTGCTGACCAACACCTGCTACAGCTTCGTCGATGCCCAGCGCGTGATCCACGTGGCCAGCGTGCACCAGTACGCCGCGGCCGAGAAGACGTACAAGACGGTGCCCGGCTCGGGCGGGCTGTCGGCCGCACCCAGCACCCAGGAAGGCCTGTACGCCTGGAACTGGGCCCGCACCATCTGGAGCGACTCGCTGGGCGCCTGAGCGCCTGAGCGCACCCCGCCCGCTCAGGCCGTGCGCCGCACCGCCAGCGCGGCCATCACCTGGGTGGCCGCCTCGCGGGCATGCACCCGCAGCTCGGGGATGGCCACCGCCTCCCAATGCCGGGCCTTGAGCACCGGCCCGACGCAGAACAGGCCTGGGCGCGGCTGGCCGCGGCCATCGAGCGGGCGCAGCCGCGCGTCCGTCAGCAGACCCAGGCCCAGCCCGTCGACCTGCAGCAGGCCGCGGGCCGCCAGCCCGCGCAGCAACGCCGGGGGGGTGTGGCGCAGCGCGGTCGTCACCCCGGTGCAGTTGACCACCGCGGCCACGTCCAGCACCGACGGGTCGCTGGTGCCGCGCGGTGTCCAGTGCACCCGCCAGCGGCCGTCGGGCAGGCGCTCGGTGGCTTGCAGGCGGCCGGCATGGACCTGCAGTCCCCCGGCCTGGCGGGCCGATTCGATGCGCCGGTGGATGCCGGGCGCCATGCGGTGGCGGTG
The DNA here is from genome assembly GCA_943371055.1 of Hydrogenophaga intermedia. Taxonomy (GTDB): domain Bacteria; phylum Pseudomonadota; class Gammaproteobacteria; order Burkholderiales; family Burkholderiaceae_C; genus Ideonella; species Ideonella intermedia_A. The sequence goes on from CALRTJ020000027.1 coordinate 28,045, forward strand.
GCTGTCCCACCAGGGCGCCAGGTGCCGCAGGAAGCGCGCCCGGTCCGCCTCGGACAGGCGCTGCCACAGCGCCGGGGTGCAGGCCCGCAGGCTGGCCATCACGTCGCGCCAGTCGCGGCCCTCTGCGGCGGCCTCGCGGGCCCAGCGCCGCACCGCGTGCAGGATCGGCCGCAGACGGCATTCGTCGCCCAGCTCAGCCACCGGCGACAGGCCCAGGCGCGGCCGCGCCTCCAGCGTGCGATGGGGCTGCGGCAGCAGGCCGCGGCGCGACAACAGGTGCAGCGGCCCGGCGTGGCCGCGGTCCTGCAGCGCGGTGACCACGTCGACCGCGGTCAGCCCGGTGCCCAGCACCAGCACCGCGCCGTCCTCGGGCACGCCGTCCAGGGCCTGCGGGCCCCAGGGCTGGGCGATGGTGCCGGGCTCGCCCCAGTCGGCGCCGTGCAGCGGCGGCGGTGGGGCCGGGGCATGACCGGTGGCCAGCACCACCGCATCGGCCTCCAGCACCGCGCCCGAGGCCAGGTGCAGCCGGTGGCGGGCGCGTGGCAGGGGATCCAGATCCACCGCCTCGTCGTCCAGCAGGCGCCAGGCCACGCCGCGGCGGTGGCCGCGGCGCACGGCCTGGGCCAGCTCGTCGCCCAGGTATTCCCCCATGCGGGCGCGGGGCACGAAGGCACCGGCCGACGCCTCGCGGTCCTGCGCCCGCAGCCAGGCCAGGAAGCCCCCTTCATCGTCCGGGTGCCAGCCCAGGCGGCCGGCCGGCACGTTCAGCCAGTGGCTGGGGCTGTGGGTGGCGTAGGCCTGGCCGCGGCCCACGGGGGGCGCGCGCTCGACCAGGCTCAGGCGGGCGCCGGCGGGCAGCGCCTCCAGCAGGTGCAGCGCGACCGCGGTGCCGCTGAAGCCACCGCCGACGATGGCGACGTGCAAGGAAGTGGAGGATGGGGACATGCCCGATGCTGGCCTGCCGTCGGTGCCGCGCCAACGACGCGATCCGCATCAGCTCATGCGTTCTCCGCTCGGCGACAGGGTCATCGGCCTGTCACCGCGACCCGGCAGCATCAGCGGCGCGACAAGCGATCGGCCAGGCCGCTGCGGGCCAGTGCCAGGCACTCGATCAGGCCCAGGGCCAGGCCCAGCAGCACCGACCACCGCCAGGGGCCGCGCGCCACCGGGGCGCGAGAGGGTTCAGGAATCATCCACATGGAGCGAAAGTCTGTCGGCCCCCGATGACGCTTTGATGGCAGCCGCTGGCGACGACGCCGCCCTGGCGGCGCTGGCCCGCTGGCTGGCGCAACCGCCCGCCGGGGTGCAGGCGCGCGTGCTGCGCGCGCTGCCGTGGCGCGGGGGCACGCTGCCGCTGCCGCTGTTCACCCTGGGCAGCGCCGACCCTGGCGCGCCGGCCTTCGGCGTGGTGGGCGGGGTGCACGGGCTCGAGCGCATCGGCTTCGAGGTGGCGCTGGCCTTTCTGCAATCCCTCGTGGCGCGGCTGGCGTGGGACGAATCCCTGCACCGCCTGCTGCAGGACCTGCGGGTGGTGGTGCTGCCCCTGGTCAACCCGGGTGGCCTGCTGCGCGGCACCCGCGCCAACCCGGCCGGCGTCGACCTGATGCGCAACGCCCCGGTCGAGTGCCGCCACGGTGCGCCCTGGGGCGTGGGTGGCCAGCGCCTGAGCCCGCGCCTGCCCTGGTACCGCGGCCCGGCCGACGCGCCGATGCAGCCCGAAGCCCAGGCCCTGTGCGAGGCGGTCGAGTCCGAGCTGCTGGGCCGGTCGCTGGCGCTGACGGTGGACTGCCACTCGGGCTTCGGGCTGGAGGACCGGCTGTGGTTCCCGCACGCCCACACCCCGGCGCCGATCGAGCACCTGCCGGAGCTGCACGCGCTCGGCCGCCTGCTGGACACCTCGCTGCTGCACCACCGCTACCGCTTCGAGCCGCAGAGCCACGAGTACCTGACCCACGGCGACCTGTGGGACCACCTCTACCTGCAGGCCCAGGCACGCGGCGACGGCACCCTGCTGCCCCTGACCCTGGAGATGGGCTCCTGGCTGTGGGTGAAGAAGAACCCGCGCCAGGTGTTCAGCCGCCACGGCATCTTCAACCCGCTGATCGCCCACCGCCAGCAGCGCGTGCTGCGCCGCCACCTGGCGCTGCTGGACTGCCTGATGCGCGCCGCCGCCGGCCAGCACCGCTGGCGGCCGCAGGGCGCGGTGCGCGAGGTCTGGCGGGCGCAGGCCATGAGCCACTGGTACGGAGGCCGCCGATGACCCGCGACTGGGTGCTGCTGCGCGGCCTGACCCGCGAGGCCGGCCACTGGGGCGCGCTGCCCCAGGCCCTGGAAGACGCCCTGCCCGGCGTGCGCCTGCACCTGCTGGACCTGCCCGGCGCCGGCGCGCACCACCGACAGCACTGCCCCCTGTCGGTGGCGGCCCTGTCCGCGCACTGCCGGGTCGAGCTGGCGCGGCGCGGCGTGGTCGGCCCGGTGGGCCTGCTGGGCCTGTCGATGGGTGGCATGGTGGCGGCCGACTGGGCGCAACGCCACCCGGCCGATGTGGCGGCGCTGGTGATGGTCAACAGCAGCACGCGATCGCTGAGCCCGCTGCACCGGCGCTTGCGGCCCGCGGCCTGGCGCGCCGTGCCCGACCTGCTGTGGCACTGGGGCCAGGCGCCGGCCGAGGCCCGGGTGCTGGCCCTGAGCAGCCAGCGCCACGCCGACGACCCGGTCGTGCTGGCGGACTGGGTGGCCGTGCAGCGCCTGCGCCCGGTGGGTCGGGCCAACGCCCTGCGACAGCTGCTGGCCGCGGCACGCCACCGCGTCGGGCCGGCGCCGGTCTGTCCGACCTGGATCGTGTGCAGCGCACGCGATGCCCTGGTTCACCCCGACTGCAGCCGCGCGCTGGCGCGCCACTGGGGCGTGGCGCTGGCGGAACACCCCGAGGCCGGCCACGACCTGGCGCTGGACGACCCGGCGTGGCTGGCCCGTCAGCTGGCCGCCTGGGCCGCGGACGGCGCCTCGCCTCAGAAGCGGTAGCGGCCCTCGGCGGCGATGGCCGTCAGCGGCAGCCGGTCGCTGGGCTGCTCGCGGGCCTGCAAGGCCTCGGGCAGGGTCGCCTTGTCGCCCTGCGGGCCGATGGCCACGACGGCCTCGACCCGCACATCCTCGGGCACCGCCAGCGCCTGACGCAGCACCGCCGCATCGAAGCCGCCCATCGCATGGGCCGCCAGGCCGCTCAGGTGGGCCTGCAGCGCGACGCTGAACCAGGCGGCCCCGGCATCGAAGCTGTGCCAGGGGTTGGGCTTCGGGTCGTCACTGCCGGGGGCCTGCGAGGTGGTGCGCGACAGCACCACCAGCAGGACCGAGGCCTGGCGCGCCCACCCCTGGTTGAAGGGCACCAGGCCGCCCAGGATGGCGTCGAATGCCGGCGTGCCCGCGTGCCCGTACACGAAGCGCCAGGGCTGCAGGTTGGAGGCCGACGGGGCCCACCGGGCGGCCTCGAGCAGGCTGTCGAGGGTGGCCTGCGGCACGGCCTGGCCGGTGAAGGCGCGGGGCGACCAGCGCTGGGTGAACAGGTCGGCGATCGGGTGCTGGGCTTGGCGGCTCATGGGGTGCAGGGGCCGAAGTGGTGGAGCCCCCATTGTGGACACGCCGGGCCGAGCTTGCTCATGCGGGATGCGCGCTTGGCCGCCGGCACCGGGCCGGCGTAAGCTCGCAGGCGCTTTCGTCCGCGATGACAACCCCTTCAGAGGAGACCCTGCATGAGCTCGACCGAGCGCGCCGCCTGGCGCTTCGAAACCGTTTCCGTCCACGGCGGCTACCAGCCCGACCCGACCACCAAGGCGGTGGCGGTGCCGATCTACCAGACCGCCGCCTACGCCTTCGACAGCGCCCAGCACGGCGCCGACCTGTTCGACCTGAAGGTGCCGGGCAACATCTACACCCGCATCATGAACCCGACCACCGACGTGCTCGAGCAGCGGCTCGCGGCGCTCGAGGGCGGCATCGCCGCGCTGGCGCTGGCCTCGGGCCAGGCCGCGGTGACCTATGCGATCCAGACCATCGCCGAGGCGGGGGACAACATCGTCGCCTCGAGCGCGCTGTACGGCGGCACCTACAACCTGTTCGGCCACACGCTGCCGCAGTACGGCATCCAGACCCGCTTCGCCGACTACCGCGACCCGGCCAGCTTCGAGGCGCTGATCGACGAGAAGACCAAGGCGGTGTTCGTCGAGTCCCTGGGCAACCCGCAGGGCAACATCACCGACTTCGAGAAGATCGCCGAGATCGCGCACCGCCACGGCGTGCCGCTGATCGTCGACAACACCGTGCCCAGCCCCTACCTGTGCCGCCCGATCGAGCACGGCGCGGACATCGTCGTGCACTCGCTGACCAAGTACCTGGGCGGCCACGGCACCAGCATCGGCGGGGCCATCGTCGACTCGGGCAAGTTCCCCTGGGCACAGCACCCCGAGCGCTTCAAGCGCCTGAACACGCCCGAGGTCAGCTACCACGGCGTGGTCTACACCGAGGCCCTGGGCCCGGCCGCCTACATCGGCCGCGCCCGCACCGTGCCGCTGCGCAACATGGGCGCGGCGCTGTCGCCGTTCAACGCCTTCCTGATCCTGCAGGGCATCGAGACCCTGGCGCTGCGCATGGACCGCATCTGCAGCAATGCCGTGGCGGTCGCGCAGTACCTTCAGAAGCATCCCAAGGTGGCCTGGGTCAACTACGCCGGCCTGACCGACCACCCCGACCACGCGCTGGCCCGGAAATACCTGGGCGGCCGCGCCTCAGGCCTGTTCACCTTCGGCGTCCAGGGTGGCCGCGAAGCCGGCGCGCGCTTCCTCGATGCGCTGGGCCTGTTCACCCGCCTGGTCAACATCGGTGACGCCAAGTCGCTGGCCACCCACCCGGCCAGCACCACGCACCGCCAGCTCTCGCCGGAGGAGCTGGTCAAGGCCGGCGTCAGCGAGGACACGGTGCGCCTGTCGATCGGCATCGAGCACATCGACGACCTGATCGCCGACCTCGACCAGGCGCTGGGCCGGGTGTGAAGCCGGGGGCGGCGGGACCGCCCCTGCGCCGGACCGGGCGCTCAGACCGAGACCCGCCAGCCGGCCGCGAACAGCGGCTGCGGCGGCTCGGGCGGGGCCTGGTCGGGCTGCTGCAGCACGCGGCGCAGCACCCGGTCCTCGAAGGCGGCGAAGCCGGCCTGCCCGCGCGAGCGCGGGCGCGGCAGGTCCACCGCCTCGTCGAAGGCGATGCGCTGGTCCTCGATCAGCACCACGCGGTCGGCCAGGGCCACCGCCTCGCCCACGTCGTGGGTGACCAGCAGCGCGGTGAAGCGGTGCTCGCGCCACAGGCGCTCGATCAGCTGCTGCATCTCGATGCGGGTGAGCGCGTCCAGCGCGCCCAGCGGCTCGTCGAGCAGCAGCAGGCGCGGCCGGTGCACCAGGGCGCGGGCCAGGGCCACGCGCTGCCGCTGCCCGCCCGAGAGCACGGCCGGCCAGTCGTGGGCCCGCTCGGCCAGGCCGACCTCGCGCAGCGCCTCCAGGGCGCGCTCGCTCGCCTGCGGGCCGTCCAGGCCCAGGGCGACGTTGTCGAGCACGCGCTTCCAGGGCAGCAGGCGGGCGTCCTGGAACAGGATCCGCACCGCACCGCGGCCCGAACCCTCGCGGGCCGTGTGGGCGTCGTGGCCGTCCAGCGTCAAGGTGCCCGCGTCGGCGGATTCCAGGCCGGCGACGTGGCGCAGCAGCGTGCTCTTGCCACAGCCGCTGCGGCCGACGATGGCGACGAACTCCCCCGGCGCCAGCTGCAGGTCGACCCCGCTCAGCACGCGGCGACCGCCGTAGGCCTTGTCCAGGCCGCGCACCTGCACCGACAGCCCGCCGGGGGTGGCACTGCGTGGGGCGCCGTGTTCCGCCACCCGCTCGCGCGGGCCCAGCCATTCGCGCAGGGAGGCCAGGGTGCCAGGCGCCTGCAGGTCCAGTTCAGTGGTGTGCATGGGGCTCTCCTCAGGCCTGGGCGTTCTGATAGCCGGGGTGCCAGCGCAGCCACCAGCCTTCCAAGGCACGGGCCAGCACGTCGGCCAGCTTGCCCAGCAGCGCATACAACAGGATGCCCACCAGGACCACGTCGGTCTGCAGGAACTCGCGGGCGTTCATGGTCAGGTAGCCGATGCCGGCCTGGGCCGAAATGGTCTCGGCGACGATCAGCAGCACCCACATCAGGCCCAGCGAGAAGCGCAGGCCCACCAGGATCGAGGGCAGCGCGCCGGGCAGGATGACCTGGCGATACAGCGCCCAGCCGGACAGGCCGTAGCTGCGCGCCATCTCGATCAGGCCCTTGTCCACCGAGCGGATGCCGTGGAAGGTGTTGAGGTAGATCGGGAAGAACACGCCGACCGACACCAGGAAGAGCTTGGCGCTCTCGTCGATGCCGAACCACAGGATCACCAGCGGGATCAGGGCCAGCGCGGGGATGTTGCGCAGCATCTGCAGGCTGGAGTCGAGCAGGGTCTCGGCCACCCGGAAGGTGCCGGTGACCAGGCCCAGCAGCAGGCCCAGGCCACCACCGACCACCAGGCCGGCCAGCGCCCGGCCGCTGCTGACGGCCACGTGGTGCCACAGCTCGCCCGACACGGCGAGCTGGGCGAAGGCCTGCAGCACCGCCGCCGGCTCGGGCAGCACCCGGGTGGACAGCCAGCCCTGCAGCGAGGACAGCTCCCACAGCCCCAGCACCGCCAGCGGCACCAGCCAGGGAAGAAGGCGACGGCTCATCGCGGAACTCCGGGCTCAGCTGGCCGCGCGCGCCAGCGCGGGCGTCGGCGTGTGCTGGTTGGCGACGATCTCGCCGAAGGGGCCGGTCAGGCGCGGCGCGCCGATCAGGCGCTCGCGGGTCTCCAGCGGCAGCAGCGGGAAGACCAGCTCGGCGAAGCGGTAGCACTCCTCGAGGTGCGGATAGCCCGACAGCACGAAGTACTCCAGCCCCAGGTCGGCGTATTCCTGGATTCGGGCCGCCACCTGCTGCGGGTTGCCGACCAGGGCGGTGCCGGCACCGCTGCGCACCAGGCCCACACCGGCCCACAGGTTGGGCGAGATCTCCAGGCCTTCGCGGATGTTCTCGGGGTTGAAACGCCCCCCGTGCAGCGCGGCCATGCGGCGCTGGCCCTCGCTGTCCATGCGGGCGTAGGTGGACTGGGCGCGCGCCACGACCTCGGGGTCCAGGTGCTGGATCAGCTCGCCGGCGGCGGCCCAGGCGGCTTCCTCGGTCTCGCGCACGATCACGTGCAGGCGGATGCCGTAGCTCAGGGTGCGGCCGTGCTTCTCGGCGCGGCGGCGCACGTCGGCCACTTTCTCGGCCACGGCGGCCGGGGTCTCTCCCCAGGTCAGGTAGGTGTCAAGTTGCTGGGCCGCCAGCTCGTGCGCGGCCTCGGAAGAGCCGCCGAAGAACAGCGGCGGGTACGGCTTCTGCAGCGGCGGGTACAGCAGTTTGGCCCCCTGCACCTTCAGGTAGTCGCCGTCGAAATCGAAGGCCTCGCCAGCGTGGCTGCGCGAGACGATCTCGCGGAAGATCGTCAGGAACTCGGTGGCCTCGGCATAGCGCTCGCCGTGGGGCAGGAACTGGCCGTCACCGGCCAACTCGGCGGCGTCGCCCCCGGTGACCAGGTTGATCAACAGGCGGCCGCCGGACAGGCGGTCCAGCGTGGCGGCGGTGCGGGCGTACTGCGAGGGCGTGACCAGGCCGGGACGCAGCGCGCAGAGGAATTTCAGGCGGCGGGTCGACTCGATCAGGCTGGCGGCCACGGTCCAAGGGTCTTCGCAGCTGCGGCCGGTGGGGATCAGCACGCCTTCGTAGCCCAGGGTGTCGGCGGCGATGGCGATCTGCTTGAAGTAGGCGTGGTCGGCGACCCGGGCGCCGGTGCTGGTGCCCAGGTAGCGGGTGTCGCCGTGGGTGGGGATGAACCAGAGGATCTTCATGGGGGCACTCCTGTGCGGGGGATCAGAGGGCGAAGGACCAGGCCCGTGGCAGCGCGTGCACCGGGGACGGGACAGGCCGCAGGGCGGGCCGTGACCGCGGCAGCGCCTGGGGCCACCAGTGCGCGGCGGTGATGGCGATCACGCGGCGCACCGCGTCGCGGGGCTCTGCGGACTCGGGGCGGTGCGGGCGGGCCATGGCGGGCGGTTCAGCGGGTGGGCCGGGTGCCCGGCAGGGCGTCGGCGATGCGGATCGGCCGCGGGATCAGCTTGAGCTCGGCGAAGGTGTCGGCGATCTTCTGCTGCTCGGCGGCCACGGCCGCGGTCAGCGGCTGCACGTTGAACTGGTAACGGTGCAGGGCGGAGCGGACCACCTCGATGTCCAGGCCCTGCAGCGGCGCGATCAGGGCCGCGGCCTCGTCCAGGTGGGTCTTGATCCAGCGGCCGCGCTCGACCGTGTCCTCGAACAGGGCGTCGATCACCTGAGGGTGGCGGGCGGCGTAGCCGCGCTCGGCCAGGTAGTAGGCGTAGTTGTGGACCACGCCGCGGCCGTCGGCCAGCACGCGTGCGCCAGCCTGGCGCTCGGCGGCGGACAGGAAGGGGTCCCAGATCACCCAGGCATCGACCGCGCCGCGCTCGAAGGCGGCACGGGCGTCGGCCGGCGGCAGGAAGACGGGCTGGATGTCGGTGTACTTCAGGCCGGCCTTCTCCAGCGCCTTGACCAGCAGGTAGTGGACGTTGGAGCCCTTGTTGAGCGCGACCTTGCGGCCCTTGAGGTCGGCGACGCTGCGCAGCGACGAGTCCTTGGGCACGACGATCGCCTCGGCCTCGGGCGCCGCCGGGTCATGGCCGATGCAGACGAAGCGGGCCCCGGCCGCCTGGGCGAAGATCGGCGGCGCCTCGCCCACGTAACCCACGTCGACCGAACCGACGTTCAAGCCCTCGAGCAACTGCGGGCCGGCCGGGAACTCCACCCACTGCACCGCCACGCCCAGGGGCTTGAGGCGGCGCTCCAGCGTGCCTTGGGCCTTCTGCAGCGTGAGCAGGCTGGCCGACTTCTGGAAGCCGATGCGCAGCGCGGCCGGCGCGGCGGCGGACTGGGCGAAGACCGCAGGGGCGGCGGCGGTGAGGGTCAGCAGCGCCAGCGTAGCGGCGAACTGGCGGCGAAGGACACGAGGCAGCATGGGAGAAGGCGCCAGGGGCGGGTGGAGGTCAGGAGAAAAGTCCCCGGTGCAGTCCGCGCCGCGCGCAGAGTGCGGCCCGGGCCGCACCGGAGAGAAGCCCCGAGGAGCGGGGAGAGACAAGGGGATGGCGCGAGGCGCCGGGGATCAGGCCGCGAAGGCGCGCAGGACGGGTTCGTCCGGCACGGAGGCCACGGCCAGGCGCGGTGCGGGCCGCAGGGACAGCAAGGGTTCCAGAGCACGGCGCAGGCGCTGCTGCACGTCGGCGTCCGGGACCCGGCGACCGGTGGCCTGGGTCGAGAACTGGCCGTCCGCGGCGAACACCGGGTCCAGCACGTGGACCGCGCCCAGCGCCGCCAGCACCGGCCGAAGGGCGTAGTCCAGCGCCAGCAGGTGAGCGGTGCTGCCGCCAGTGGCCAACGGCAACACGACCTTGCCGCGCAGGCCGCGTTGCGGCAGCAGGTCGAGGAAAACCTTGAGCAGGCCGCTGTAGGCGGCCTGGTAGATGGGGGTGGCGATGATCACCACGTCGGCGCCCTGCGCCCGGTCAAGCGCCAGGGCGATGGCGTCGTCACCGGCGTCGGCGGCCAGCAGCGCGGCCGGGGGCAGCGCGCGCAGCTCGATCAGGTGGGCCGAGTCGGTCACCGGCCGCAGCTGCTCCAGGGCGGCGTGCAGCAGCGCGGTGGAGCGCGAACCCGGGGTGGGGCTGCCGGCCAGGGCGACCACCCGCAGGGACGAGGAGGGGAAGGCGGTGACGTTGTTCATGCGGTGGACGATATCGACCGCCTCACCGCGCGTGAACGAAGCTTTGCGCGGCTGCTTATGCGCCGCGCGCAGGGCTCACAGCGGCGCCTGCGACACCCCCGCCGACGCGGCCTGGGCCTGCTCGACGATGTCGCGCGTCAGGTGCGGTGCGAACTCGGTGATGAAGTCGTAGGCGAAGCTGCGCAGCAGGCCGCCGCGGCGCACGCCCACCACCGTGGTGTTGATCGCGAACAGGTTGCGCGCGTCCAGGGCCCTCAGGTGGCCGTCGCGCTGCTCGTCGAAGGCGATGGCGGCGATGATGCCCACGCCCAGGCCCAGCTCGACATAGGTCTTGATCACGTCCGCGTCCATCGCGGTCAGCACCACGCGGGGCGACAGGCCGGCGCGGCGGAAGGCGTCGTCGATGCTGCCGCGGCCGGTGAAGCCCGACTCGTAGGTGATGACCGGGTGCTCGGCCAGGCGCTGCAGGGTCAGCGGGCCGTCCAGCAGCGGGTGGCCGGCAGGCACCACCACGCTGTGGCTCCAGCGGTAGCAGGGCAGCGCCACCAATTCGGATTCCTCGGCCAGGGCGTGCGAGGCGATGCCGATGTCGGCGGTGCCGGCCAGCAGCATCTGCGCGATCTGGGCCGGCGAGCCCTGGTGCATCTGCAACTGGACCTTGGGGTGGCGGCGCCGAAAATCGTGCACCACCGAGGGCAGCGCATAGCGGGCCTGCGAGTGGGTGGCGGCGATGCTCAGGACCCCGGACTCGCCCAGGCGGAAGTCGTCGCCGGCGCGCTGCAGGTTCTCGGCATCGAGCAGCAGCTTCTCGACCCAGGGCAGCACGCGGGCGCCGGCCGGCGTCAGGCCGGTCAGGCGCTTGCCGGCCCGCACGAAGATCTCCACGCCCAACTCGTCCTCGAGTTCGCGGATCTGCCGGCTGATGCCGGGCTGCGAGGTGTGCAGCGCGGCGGCCACATCGGTCAGGTTGAAGCCGCGTCGCACGGCCTCGCGCACGGAGCGCAGTTGCTGGAAGTTCATGGGGAGCCTTCATGCGCGTTCGCCACCGGATGTGCCGTTCCTTGCGCGTTTTCCGCATTATCAAAAGCGGGGGGTCGCGGACCAAGGACGGAAACGTCAGATGCTGATGCCGCCCACGCATAAGCGGCCCGGCCGTGTGTCGCGGCATGGGCGACATCAAGTTAGGGAAACCGGCCGCGGTTCCGACGCCTTAGGGGGAGCGGAAAACCCGACCTTCGTGGGCCAATGGCGTTTCAACCAGAAACCCCGTTAACCCCATGAAAAAATCTCTCTTCGCCGTGGCCGTCGCGGCCCTGCTGAGCACCGGTGCTCAGGCCTCCTACACCGTCTACACCGATCTGGCGGCGTTCCAGGGCACCGGCATGTCCAACAGCCTGGAAACCTTCGACGACGCCGTCTTCTCCGGCTACGGCTTCAGCACCGTGAACCACACCGCCACGGTCAGCAGCGGCCGGTTCAATGACCGCACGGTCCTGGGCTCGGACACCACCAGCTGGACCTTCGCCACCGGCATCAACGCTTTCGGCGGCAACTGGGACCTGACCCCCGGCGGCGCCGGCCAGGGCCTGGAGCTGTGGGTGAACGGCGGCCTGGTCGGCGCGATCGACCACCTGTACGCGGGGGGCTTCTTCGGCTTCACCTCGACCACCGCCTTCACCACCGTGGAGATCCGTTCCGGCCACCAGCCGGGCAGTGCCGAAACCCACACCTTCGACAACATGCGCTTCGGCACCGCTGCGGCCGTGCCGGAACCCGAAGGCTACGCCCTGATGCTGTCGGGCCTGGCCGCCCTGGGCGTGATCGGCCGCCGTCGCCAGCGCGACTGATCGCGCACCCTGCCCGTCGCGCCCGCGGCGGCAGACCCCACGGGGCCCACGGGCCCCGTTGTTCATGGCGCCATGAAAAAGGCTCTTTGCCCGTTAGGTGGTGACGGTCGCACGCCATGAGCCAGTGGCAGGGCATCGTGACAGGCGTACGGCGACAAGCCGGAAGGCCTGGAGAGCGCGATGCAGGAGAAGGACTGGAAGCGGTGGCTGGAACGTC
>CALRTJ020000028.1:0-39782 GCA_943371055.1 Hydrogenophaga intermedia
CGTCCAGACGTTCCAGCCACCGCTTCCAGTCCTTCTCCTGCATCGCGCTCTCCAGGCCTTCCGGCTTGTCGCCGTACGCCTGTCACGATGCCCTGCCACTGGCTCATGGCGTGCGACCGTCACCACCTAACGGGCAAAGAGCCTTTTTCGTGGGCGGGCCGTGCACACGGCCCGCCACCGCTCGCGTGGTCGATCGCGCCGGAACCGGGCCGCCAGCGGGTGTGTGGCGCGCCAGGGTCCCCCGGCCCCATGCGCCGGGAGGAGGCCTTGGCTCAGGGCCAAGCCTGTTGGCTGGATCGTCGCTTCTGCGCAGGTCGCCTGGCCCCCCGTGGCGGGCGCCCTTGGCCCGCGCCGCGGCGGACGTGCCATGGCGGTGCGAGACGTCCGGTGGGTGGCCTGTACCGCCCCGCCCGCCGCATGGCCCGGACGCGGCCCAGCCGCCCCCACCGGCGGGTCGGGCAGACATCGCCACGACCTGAGGATGCCCGGCACACGCCGCCGCCGCGCTGCCCGATGCGCCCCCCGCGGCCCGCTGGTCAGGGATGGGGCGGCACGCCCCGCGGCACGAACAGCTCGCCATGTGACCAGAAGCGGGGCTGTGTCCGGTGGACGAAGTGGTCGGCCCAGATCGCCGCGAGCCGCGCCTCCAGGTCGGGCCATTGGCGGAGCACCGGCCAGAGCGAGGCCAGCAGCAGCGCGCACGCCAGGCCGCGCGCGACCCGGCCCGCCGCCTGCCCCCCTGGCGTGGTGGTGGCGCCCCGGTCACAGCCGCCGTGCAGCGACCCCCAGGCCACGGCCAACCAGACCTGCGACACCGGCATCACCGCATTGCCCGAGAACTGTGCATCCACCAGGCTGGCCACCACGGCCCACCAGGCGCCCGTGGCGGCAGCCCGGTCTGTCCCAGTCAGGGCCCGACCCCGCGTCCAGCATCGGCCCAGCCAGCCCAGACCCAGGCCCAGCACCGCCAGCATGAACAGGCCGCCCCACTCGGCCAGGCCCTGCAGCAGCCATTGGTGGGGGTGCATGGCCAGGGGGTTGGGCCACTGGGCCAGGTGCATCGGTCCGATCCCCAGCCAGGGCGATGAATGCCATTGCGCGAGGGCCTCGCGCCACAGGGTCAGGCGGGCGCTGTCGTTGACGCTGGCGGCCATGCGCTGGCCCATGCCCTGAGCGCCCTCCGCCCCCGCCGCGGAGACGGCCCCGGTCCAGTCCGGCAGCCAGTGCCACACCAGCCAATACAGCAGCAGGGCCATCGGCAAGGCCAGCAGCGCCCGCCGCAGCGTGGGCCAACCCTCGCGCCCGCTGAACAGCGCGGCCACGACCAGGCCCACCGACAAGCCAAGCAGCGTGGCGCGGCCCCCGGACGCCCACAGGGCCGCGCCGCCCGCGGCCAACGCCCACCACGCCATCGCCTGCGCGCTGCGGTGTCGCGCCAGCCAGGCCGGTGCCATGGCCGCCAGGGGCAGGCTGATGGTCTGCACATGGTTGAAAAAGCGCAGGTTGTCGTACCCCGAACCGACCAGTCCGGCGCTCGGGGCGATGCCCTGGAGCAGACCCAGCAGCGCGAGCAGCACCTCCAGCGTCCCCTGCAGCAGTGCCGCCGTGAGCAGGGCCCAGGCCAGGGCGCGGCGCCAGGCGCCGTCGCGCTGCGCCATCTCGGCCACCAGCATGGCGACCGCCACCATGCCGGTCCACAGTGCCACCTCCAGCCCTGCCCAGACCGGCTGCGGCGCGCGTGCCGCCAGCACCAGGGCCGCGGACAGGACGCCCAGGCCGGCCCAGCGCGCCCACCGACCGCCCAGACCCAGTCCGCCGCCGGCGGCCAGGGCCACGCCGCAAAGTGCCAAGAGCAGCATCTGCAGCAGGCGGGCGATGTCGTGGCCGGTGCGCTCCACCCACAGGGCCGGGCCCCAGGGCACCAGCACCAGGAAGGCCAGCAGGGCCGCCTGTGCGGCGCGTACGGCGGGCATCAATCAGGTCTCCGGAACATTCACCGATTGTCGCGGCCCGACGCGTCGGGTCAGCCCGCGGGCACCGGGGTGACACAAATGGTCACCTTTCAGGGGATTTCGTGAACTTTCACCGGACGCCGCGGCGGGCACGCAATTCGCGTAGGCAGGATCGTCCGTCCCTTGCCGAAGTACTGCCGACGGAGAGCAGTTCCATGACCAAATTCCCTTCCCGCCCTGGCGCCCAACGGGGCTTCACGCTGATCGAGCTGATGATCGTGGTCGCGATCGTCGGCATCCTGGCTGCCGTGGGCCTGCCGTCCTACATGGACTACGTGGCCCGCTCCCAGGTGGCCGAGGCCATCGAGCTGGGCGCCGGGCTGAAGCAGCCGCTGATGACCTACGGCAACGAGAACAAGGCCTGGCCGACCGCGCTGGTGGCGCCACCGGCAGACCCGTCCGGCACCCAGATCAGCGCCACGCTCTCGGGTCGTTTCGCCACGGTCACGCCCATGGTGTCCGGCGCCTTCCCCTCGGGATCGGTCGAGGTGACCGTGACCGAAGGCCAGGCCAGCGGCTACAAGGTCAGGTTCGTGACCACCGATGGCGGCAACAACTGGAGTTGCCACACCGGTGACGTCCCGGTGCGCTTCATGCCGTCGGCCTGCCGCGGCACCTGAGGCCAGCACTGGCCAGGGCTCGGCGAAGGCGGGCCCATCCGATCGGCAAGAATGCGGGCCATGTTCCGCATGTCCCCGACCCTGCCCGCCGCGACGGCGCCCGCCCCCTTGCCGGTCTGGTGGCTGGCGGTGCTCGCGCCGACGCTGCTGGCCTACAACGTCAGCCCTTCGGCGACCCTGCTCAACCAGCTGGTGGCGGCCGGGGGCTGGGGTCTGCTGCTGGTCAACCTGGTCCCGGCGACGGGCTGGGCCGGGGCGGCGCGGGCGGTGGCCTGGCCGCTGTCCGCGCTCGCGGGTCTGGCCGTGGCGGTGTTGGTCTCCATGGCGGCTTCGCTGCCCTCGTCCCTGGGCCTGTCCGCGCTGGCCTTGCTGGTCTTGGCCGCGGGTGTCCTGATGGCGGCCAGCGGGGCCGTCCAGGACCGCTTCGAGGCCTTTGCCGGCACCCTGCTCCTGGCGGGCCTGTGCAGCACGCTGATCGCCGGCATCCAGGTCTTCCTGCCCGGCCTGGCCGACGGCACCTGGGTGGCCCACTCCGGCCTGCCCGGACGGGCGGTCGGCAACCTGCGGCAACCCAACCACCTCAGCAGCCTGCTCCTCTGGGGCTTGATCGCGCTGGTGCCGGTGGCCCGCGCCGGGCGTTGGTTCGGTCGCCCGCTGCCCGCGATGGCCGCGGCGGTGATGGGCATCGCCATGGTCTGGGCCGTGGTCCTGACCGCTTCCCGCACCGGCACCGTGGGGGTGCTGATCCTGGCCCTCTGGGGCGCGCTGGACCGGCGCCTGGACCGCCCGCTGCGGCGGGCCCTGCTGCTGGCGCCGGTGGTGTACGCGCTGGCCTGGGCCGGCACGGCCTGGTGGGCACACCAGGCGGCGCAGGTCTTCGGCGCCGAGGCCCGCCTGGGAGAAGGCGACCTCTCGTCCTCGCGCTTCGGCATCTGGTCCAACGCCTGGTCCCTCGTGTTGGCCCATCCCTGGACCGGTGTCGGCTTCGGCGAGTTCAATTACGCCTGGACCCTGGGCGTGTTCCCGGGTCGCCCCACCGCCTTCTTCGACCACACCCACAACCTGCCGCTGCAGTTCGCGGTGGAGCTGGGCCTGCCCGGCGCGGCGCTGGTGATGGCCGGTCTGGTGGGGGGGCTGGTCGTGGCGGCCCGCCGGGCCTGGGGCGTGGCCGACGGGCAGGCCGGGCACGAGGCCCGCGCGGCCTGGATGATGGTGCTGTTGATCGGCGTTCACAGCCTGCTGGAGTACCCGCTGTGGTACGCCTACTTCCTGCTGCCCACGGCCTGGGCCTGGGGGCACGCGCTGGGCAGCGGTGGCCGAGCGGTGCCGACCGCCGGCCGGCGCGGCCAGGACCTCTGGCTGCTGTGCGGGCTGGCGGCCATGGTCACCAGCCTGTACGCGCTCTATGACTACAACCGGGTGGTGCAGGTGTTCGGGCCAGGCGACGGCCGCAGCGCCTTGAGCGAGCGCATCGCGCGCGGGCAGCGCAGCACCTTCTTCTCGCACCACGCCGACTATGCGGCGGCCACCGTGGCCGAGCACCCCGGCCAGGTGTTGCCGGCCTTTGAGGGTGCGGTGCATGCGTTGATCGACACCCGGCTGATGATGGCCTGGGCCCGCGGCCTTGACGAGGCCGGCCGGCGCGACCAGGCGCGTTTCCTGGCGGAGCGCCTGCGCGAATTCCGCCACCCCGAGACGCAGGACTGGATGAAGGCGTGCGAGCAGGCGCCCGAACCCGGGCAACCCCGGCCCTTCCAATGCGAATCCGCCGAGCGCGTCTACGCGCCCGAGGATTTCAGCCGCTGAGGCTCCCCCAGCGCGTGGCGCCTCAGGCGCTCGCCACCCAGTGCCCGCTCTTGCCGCCCTGCTTCTCCAGCAGGCGGATGTCGGTCATGACCATGCCCTTGTCGGCGGCCTTGCACATGTCGTAGATGGTGAGCAGGCCGACCTGCACGGCGGTCAGGGCTTCCATCTCGACGCCGGTCTTGCCCACCGTTTCGGCCTGCACCTCGCAGTGCACCGCGCTGGCGGCCTCGTCGAGGCGGAACTCGACCGCCACCCGGGTCAGGGGCAGGGGGTGGCACAGCGGCACCAGGTCGGCGGTGCGCTTGGCGGCCTGGATGGCGGCGATGCGGGCGATGCCGATCACGTCGCCCTTCTTGGCGCTGCCCGACGCGATCAGGACCAGGGTGGACGGCAGCATGCGGATGGTGCCGGCGGCGCGGGCGATGCGGTGGGTCTCGGCCTTGGCCGAGACATCGACCATGTGGGCCTGGCCCTGGGCATCGAAATGGGTGAGGACGTCGGGGTTCATCGGTCTCGGGGTAAAGCGCCACATGCCGTTGACATGGCCGGTGCCATGATAGCGGCCGAACTTTCCGGGCCGGCGGGACTCCCTCTTGGGGTCACGGCTGCCCCGGCCGTCCTTCTTGCCGTGCCCCTGATGCGCCTGACCACTCCCCGCCCCGCGGCCCTGGCCGCCACCGCCCTGGCGCTGTCGCTGCTGTCGTGGCCGGCCCGAGCGCCACTGGCGCAGCCCACGCCCGCCAGTCGCCTGCCAGCACTGGGCGATTCGGTGTCGGATGACATGGACCTGATCCAGGAGCGGCGCCTGGGCGATCGCATCATGCGCGACCTGCGCAAGGACCCCGACTACCTCGAGGACCCGTTGCTGCAGGAGTACATCGAGTCCCTGTTCGAGCCCTTGCTGCGCAGCGCGCGCGGCCGCGACGTGATGGACGCCGAGCTGGACCGCAAGTTCGCCTGGCAGACCTTCCTGGTGCGCGACAAGGCGGTCAATGCCTTCGCGCTGCCCGGGGGGTACATCGGTGTCTACCTGGGCCTGATCTCGATGACGGCCACGCCCGATGAGCTGGCCTCGGTGCTCGCGCACGAGCTCACCCACGTCACCCAGCGCCACATCGCGCGCAGCATGGCCAACTCGGGCCGCCAGACCCTGGCCACCACCGCGGCCATGCTGCTGGGCGTGCTGGCGGCGGCGCGTTCGCGCAGCACCGACGCGCTGCAGGCGGTGGGGGTGGGCGGACAGGCCATCGCGGCCCAGGGTCAGCTGAACTTCTCGCGCGACATGGAGCGCGAGGCCGACCGCCTGGGCCTGGAGCTGATGGGCGGTGCGGGCTTCGCGGCCTCGGGCATGAGCGCGATGTTCGAGAAGCTTGACCAGTCCTCGCGCCTGAACGACGGTGGCCAGTACCCGTACCTGCGCAGCCACCCGCTGACCAGTGAGCGCATCACCGAAGCGCGCCTGCGCGCCGCCGGTCTGCCGCCGCCGCAAGGCCCCGGCGATGTCCTGCACGCGCTGATGCAGGCGCGTGCGCGGGTGATGGCCGATGGTGGCGAGGTGGGCTTGCGCCGCCTGCAGGCCCAGGGCGCCGCCACCGGCACCCCGCTGGCGGGCACCGCCCGCCTGGCGGCCCTCTATGCCGCGGCGTTGGCGTCGACCCGGCTGCGCGACCCCGTGGCGGCCGACGCCGCGCTGGAAGCCGGTCAGGCCCTGCTGCGCGGCCCGGCGCTGGCCGACGCCCCGGGCGTGGTCCGCGCCTGGCGCCTGCTGCGCATCGAGGCGCTGCTGGGCCAGTTGTCGGTGCCGGCGGTGGACCGGACGTCGCTGTCCGCTCGCCTGCAAAGGGCCCAGGCCGAGCTGGGGGCCGACGGCAGCCGCGGCGCGATGCTGGCCCGGGCCCAGGTGGCGATGGCGCAGTCACAGCTGGCCGCGGTGGGGGCGGCCGGTGGCCTGCGGGCCTGCACCGAGTCCTTGCAGGGCTGGGTGGCCGAGCACCGGCGCGACGCGCCGTCGTGGGACGCGCTGTCGGCCTGCGCCGGGGCCTCGGGACAGTCGCTGCGGGCGCTGGGGGCCAGCGCCGAGGCCGCCTGGGCCCGTGGCGACATCGTCGGCGCGGTGGACCGTTACCGTGCGGCGCGGCAGGCCGCGCGCGGGGCCGGACCTGACCAGTACGCCGAGGCCGCGATCATCGAATCGCGCCTGCGTGAGGTCGAGGCCGAGCGCCGACGCGTCCAGGCCGAGGCGATGGGCGAGCGCGACCCGGGCTGAGGTCGGCCCCTGGCCGCGCTCAATCGGGCGGGAACAGGCGCTCCATGGCGCTGTCGATGACCAGGCCGCAGGCGCTGTAGACCAGCGAGCCGAGCAGGGCTGCGCCGAAGCCGCTGACCGCCAACCCCTGGAGCATCGAGGCCGCGGCCCAGAACATCGTGGCATTGACCACGAACAGGAACAGGCCCAGCGTCAGCACCGTCACCGGCAGCGTGAGCAGCACCAGCAGCGGTCGCAGCAGCGTGTTGAGCAGGCCCAACACCAGCGCGGCCCACATCGCGGCCTCGAAGCCCTGGACCTGAACGCCCGGGATCAGATGGGCCACCAGCAGCAGCGCGGCGGCCAGCAACAACCAGCGGACAAGGACCTTCATGCGTGTGCTCCAGTGGCGGCAGGCCCTGGCCCGCCGTCTCGTGGATTTTGGGGCGCATCTCCCTCGTGTAAATACGGGTCACCGTATCCAATCGCCCCAGGTGAGGCCAGCAGGCCACAAAAAAGCGCGCTTCCCTGGGTCGAATGGGCGTTTTACGAGGGAAAACGGCTTCTCAGCCCCTGGGGCAGGCAGTACCATTGATGACGCTGCGGTGCTGCTGAGAAAGAGGGTTCATGCGACCCTCGCCCGGGCCCGGCACATCAACTGAACTTTGATGGAGAGAATCAACATGGCAACTGCGAAGAAGGCCGCCGCTCCGGCCAAGAAGGCCGCCCCGGCGAAGAAGGCCGCTGCACCCGCGAAGAAGGCCGCTCCGGCCAAGAAGGCCGCTGCGCCCGCCAAGGCGGCCGCTCCGGCCAAGAAGGCTGCGGCCCCGAAGGCGGCCCCCGCGAAGAAGGCCGCTCCGGCCAAGAAGCGCACTCCCAACGCCGCCTTCATGAAGGCCATGACCCCCAGCAGCCACCTGGCTGCCGTGATCGGTGAAAAGGCCCTGCCGCGCACCGAGGTCACCAAGAAGGTGTGGGAGTACATCAAGAAGCACGGTCTGCAGGACAAGGCCCAGAAGACCATGATCAACGCCGACGCCAAGCTGAAGGAAATCTTCAAGAAGGCCCAGGTCTCGATGTTCGAGATGACCAAGCTGATCAACAGCCACCTGAGCTGATCGGTGCGTCGGGGCGGCTGTTGCGCGCCCCGTCCATCCAGCCGAATAGGCCGCCCCCAGGGCGGCCTTTTTTCTGGTCGTCTGGCGTGGCCCTGCGGGCGCGCTCAGGTGGCGGTGTGGCCGTGCGCCAGGGCCTTGGCCACCGCCTCCAGCAGGCGTCCGAGGTCGATCGGCTTGGTCCAGTAGTCGGCGAAGCCGGCGTCGCGGGCGGCCTGGACCTGCTCGGCCATCGCGTCAGCGGACAGCGCGATGCAGCGCAGGGCGTGGGTGCGCGGATCGGCGCGCAGGCGCCGCAGCACCTCGGTGCCCGGGATGTCGGGCAGGTTCATGTCGACCAGGGCGAGGTCGGGGCAGGCCGCCAGGGCCTGGGCCACGCCGGACTCGCCGTCGCGCGCCACCTCCAGCACCCACTCCGGCCGTGCCCGGAAGATCTCCTGCATCAGCACCACGTTGAGCGGCTCGTCCTCGATGTAGAGCACGCGCCGCGGGGGAGCCTCGGCGGCAGGCCGGCCGGACGTCGCCGGGGCCATGCGCGTGTCGTCCGCGGACACCGGCATCGCCGACGGCAGCTCGATGGCGAAGCAGCAGCCTTCGCCCGGGACGCTGCTGGCCTCGACCCGGCCGTCCATCGCCTGCACCCACTCGCGCACCAGCACCAGGCCCAGGCCGGTGCCGGGCACGCGGCGGCGATCGGCGGTGCCGCGCTCGAAGGGCTGGAACAGCTGAGCGAGCTCCTGCGGGCTCAGGCCCGGCCCCTGGTCCTGCACCGTCAGGCGCAGGGTGGGGCCGACGGCGCGGGCGCGCACCTCGATGTGCCCGCCCGGCCGGTTGTACTTGACCGCATTGCTCAGCAGCTGGGACAGCACCTGCTCCAGGCCCCGCGGGTCGGCGTTCACCCGGAGCGCCGGTTCGATGTCGACGGTCAGGCGCACGCCTTGGGCGTCAGCGGCCCCCTGCAGCCGGCTCCAGGCCTGGCGGATCGCATCGTGCACCGACAGGGCCTGGGTCTTCAGGGCCTGTTGACCCTGGCCCAGGTGCACCACCTCCAGCACGTCATCCACCAGGGCCAGCAGGTGGCGGCCCGAGCGCTGCAGGCCCTCCAGGCGCTGTGCCTGTTCGGGGGGCAAGGGGTGGCGTGCGTCCAGCGCCATCAGCTGGGCAAAGCCCAGCACGGCGTTGAGCGGGGTGCGCAGTTCGTGGCTGACACGGGACAGGAAATGGTTGCGGCCGCGCTGCACGGTCTCGAGGGCCGCGCGGGCGCGCACCAGGCTCTCGCGCTCAAGGGTGGCGCTGACGTCGCGCGCCGAACCGCGGAAGCCGCGGAAGCGGCCGCGCAGGTCGAACACCGGCTGTGCGCTGCGGGAAATCGTCAGCCGGCCCCGCGGGGTCTCCAGCCCGCTGAGCACCCGTGCGAAGGGCTCGCGCCGGGCCAGGACATCGAGCAGCGTGCCGCCCTGGGGCAGGGGTTGGCCGGCGCTGTCGAGCAAGACCTCGGCATCCGGAGGGCGGCCGAGCCAGTCGGCGGGCTGGAAGCCCGTGGCGGCTTGCAGTTCGCCGTCCAGCCAGGTGTAGTGGCCGTGCTCGTCGAGCTCCCAGGCCCAGTCACCGGCCGCGCGCACCAGGTCGAGCAGGCGGTCGAACTGCACCGTCTGGCGGCGCTCGGCCAGCCTGGCGGCCAGCAGTTGCGTGGCCACGGTGCCCAGGTGCCTCAGCATCTCGCGCGCACCGGGTTCCAGCGGGCCGGGCGTGGTGTCGAGCACGCACAGCGTGCCCAGGGCATGGCCTTCAAGCACCAGCGGCATCGCGGCGTAGTGGCGGGGTCCACCGGGTGCGCGCACCAGCGGGTGCTGGGCGAAACGCGGATCCCGTGACAGGTCCTCGACCTCGTACAGGTCCTGGCCCAGGATGGCGTGGCTGCAGAAGGCCAGTTCGCGCGGGGTGGTCTGGGCCACGGCGGTGCCATCGCAGGCCACGTGCCGGGCCTGGTCGGACTCGACCAGGGTGACCATGGCCGTGGCCCGGCCGCAGGCCAGCCGGGTCGCCTGCACCAGGGCCCGCAGCGGCTCGGGGGCGGGCGAGGGCGGCCAGTCGAGGGCGTGCAGCAGGGCCAGGCGCGGACCCTCGGCGGGGCCGGGCCGGGCCAGGTGTGCGTGCGGATCTGCCTGCATCCTCCCTCTCCCCGTGGGCGTCGGTGGGCGCCCTGTCTGTTCTGGGTGGGCCGGCCGGGCGACCCGATCAGGGGCGCCGGTGGCTGAAGCGATGATTGTGCAGGCAAACACCGCGCCTGTGGGCAGGGCGGTCCCCAGGGTGCCGCCGCCGGGCCGCTCAGACGCGGGACAGCAGCGGCGCCAGGAAGCGGCCGGTGTGGCTGGCCGGTGCCGCGGCCACGTCCTCGGGCGTGCCCTGGGCGACCACCGTGCCGCCGCCGGCGCCGCCTTCGGGGCCCATGTCCACCAGCCAGTCGGCGGTCTTGATCACGTCGAGGTTGTGCTCGATCACGACGATGGTGTTGCCGGCGTCACGCAGCTGGTGCAGCACCTTGAGCAGCAGCTCGATGTCGGCGAAGTGCAGGCCGGTGGTGGGCTCGTCCAGGATGTAGAGGGTGCGGCCGGTGTCGCGCTTGGACAGCTCCAGGGCCAGCTTGACCCGCTGCGCCTCGCCGCCCGAGAGCGTGGTCGCGCTCTGGCCCAGGGTGATGTAGCCCAGGCCCACGTCCAGCAGGGTCTGCAGCTTGCGGGCGATCGTCGGCACGGCGTTGAAGAAGCCGTGCGCTTCCTCCACCGTCATCGCCAGCACCTGGGCGATGTGGCGGCCCTTGTAGAGGATCTCCAGGGTTTCGCGGTTGTAGCGCTGGCCGTGGCAGAGGTCGCAGGGCACGTACACGTCCGGCAGGAAGTGCATCTCGACCTTGATCACGCCGTCGCCCTGGCAGGCTTCGCAGCGGCCGCCGCTGACGTTGAAGCTGAAGCGCCCGGCGCCGTAGCCGCGCTCGCGCGCCGCCGGCACCTCGGCAAAGAGCTCGCGGATCGGCGTGAACAGGCCGGTGTAGGTGGCCGGGTTGCTGCGCGGGGTGCGCCCGATCGGGCTCTGGTCGACGTTGATCACCTTGTCGAAGGCCTCCAGGCCCTCGATCGCGTCGTGGGCCTCGGGCTCGGCGTGGCTGCCGTAGAGCTTGCGCGCCACCGCGGCGTACAGGGTGTCGTTGACCAGGGTGCTCTTGCCCGAGCCCGAGACGCCGGTGACGCAGGTCAGCAGACCCACCGGGATCTCCACGCTCACGCCCTTGAGGTTGTGGCCGCGCGCGTTGACCACGCGCAGCGCCGGCACCGCCAGGGCGTCGTCGCGGCGGCGGCGTTCGGTGGGCACCGCGATCTTCAGCACCTGCCCCAGGTACTTGCCGGTCAGCGAGTCGGGGTGGGCCGCGATCTCGGCAGGCGTGCCGCTGGCGATCACCCGCCCGCCGTGCACGCCGGCGCCGGGCCCGATGTCCACGCACCAGTCGGCGGCGCGGATCATGTCCTCGTCGTGCTCCACCACCAGGACGCTGTTGCCCAGGTCGCGCAGGTGCTGCAGGGTGCCGATCAGGCGCTCGTTGTCGCGCTGGTGCAGGCCGATGCTGGGCTCGTCGAGCACGTACATCACGCCGGTCAGGCCCGAGCCGATCTGGCTGGCCAGGCGGATGCGCTGGGCTTCGCCGCCGGACAGGGTGTCGGCGCTGCGGTCCAGGCTCAGGTAGTTCAGGCCGACATCGTTGAGGAACTTCAGGCGCGAGCGGATCTCGCGCACCACCTTGTCGGCGATCTCGGCCTTGGCGCCCTCGAGCTGCAGCTCGGTGAACCAGCGCAGGGCCTCGGACAGGGTCAGGTGCTCGACCTCGTAGATCGGGCGGCCCCGCTCACGCGCGCTGCCGGGCAGGAAGACGTGGCGCGCCTCGCGCCGCAGCCGGGTGCCGTGGCAGTGGCCGCAAGGCTTGGCGGCCTGGTATCGGGCCAGGTCCTCGCGCACGGCCACCGAATCGGTCTCGCGGTAGCGGCGCTCGAAGTTCGGGATCACGCCCTCGAAGGGGTGGGCGCGCTTGACGCTGCGCATCTTGCCGTTCTTGCCCTCGGCCTCGTAGGTGAAGGCGATCTCCACCTCGCCGGAGCCGTGCAGCACCACGCGCCGGAACTCATCGGGCAGCTCCTCGAAGGGCGCGTCGATGTCCACGCCGTAGTGCGCGGCCACGCTCTCGAGCAGCGAGAAGGTGTAGCCGTTGCGACGGTCCCAGCCCTTGATCGCGCCCGAGCCCAGGCTCAGGGTGGGGAAGGCGACCACGCGCTCGGGGTCGAACACCGTCTGCACGCCCAGGCCGTCGCAGTGCGGGCAGGCACCGGCCGGGGCGTTGAAGGAGAACAGCCGCGGCTCGAGCTCGGGCAGCGAGTAGCTGCACACCGGGCAGCCGAACTTGGCCGAGAACAGGTGCTCGGCCCCGCTGTCCATCTCCAGGCCCAGGGCGCGGCCATCGGCGATGCGCAGCGCCGCCTCGAAGCTCTCGGCCAGGCGCTGCTTCATGCCGTCGCCGGTCTTCAGGCGGTCGACCACCACGTCGATGTCGTGCTTCTCGTTCTTCTTCAGGGCCGGCAGGTCGGCGGCGTCGAAGACCGTGCCGTTGACCCGGAATCGCACATAGCCCTGGGCCTGCATGTCCTGGAACAGCTCGACGAACTCGCCCTTGCGGTCGCGCGCCACCGGGGCCAGCACCATCAGCTTGGTGCCTTCGGGCAGGGCCAGCACCGCATCGACCATCTGGCTGATGCTTTGCGCCTGCAGCGGCTGGCCGTGGTCGGGGCAGAAGGGCGTGCCGGCGCGGGCGTAGAGCAGGCGCAGGTAGTCGTGGATCTCGGTCACCGTGCCCACGGTCGAGCGCGGGTTGTGGCTGGTGGCCTTCTGCTCGATGCTGATCGCCGGCGACAGGCCCTCGATCACGTCGACGTCCGGCTTGTCCATCAGCTGCAGGAACTGACGGGCGTAGGCCGACAGGCTCTCCACGTAGCGGCGCTGGCCCTCGGCGTAGAGCGTGTCGAACGCCAGGCTGGACTTGCCCGAGCCCGACAGGCCGGTGATCACCACCAGCGCGTGCTTGGGCAGGTCGAGGTCGACGTTCTTGAGGTTGTGGGTGCGGGCGCCGCGCACGGAGATCAGGGCGGCGGGCGGGGCGGGGCGGTGGTCGGACATGGGCAGCGGGTGGGCGGGCGCGGGCCCCGTGCGGCGGGCCCGGGGCAACCGGTCATCATAGTCCGCGGGCCTCTCCGGGCGCCAGGAAACCGTTGGAGATCCTTTTTCGGCCCGCGCGTGAAGTCCGTGTCATCCGGCCCGCGCCGAGCCGCGTTGTGTGTCCATGGCAGGCCCTTGGGGGCCTTCCCCTGAACACGCAGGACGATCAACATGCAAAAGTCAGCGCACACCAACAAAGCTCCGGTCCGCTTCCCGCTCCCGCGCTTCGATGCCGCCAGCGACAAGGGCCAGAAGTTCGAGCCCTTCTGGACCGCGGTCGGCCACGCCGAGACCCGCAGCCGCGCCCGCCTGGCCAAGGCCGACCAGAAGCGTTGAGCCCACACCGGCCGAAGGTCCCCTCCCTTCGGCCTCATTCAAGGCAGTGAGCGTTCGCTCACTCCGCCTTCCCGGATCCCTGCCCCCTCTCCTCGCGGCCGTACTGCCCGACAGGCTGTCGGGTCTTCCCAGGGGGCGCCCCGGCCCGGCGGCATACTCACCCCCATGTCTGCCGCCTCGGTGATCCCGCTCCAGCCCGTGCTGTTCAACCCCCAGGCGCAGGTCTGCGCCGACTGCGGGGTGCGTCGCTTCTCGCTCTTCGGCGTCCTGGACCGCGAGGCGCTGGACAGCATCCACGTCCACATCGCCGACATCCGGCTGCAGCCTGGCCAGTCGCTCTACAGCGCCCAGGCGGTCGGCAGTGCGGCCTACACCGTGCGCAGCGGCATCGTGCGCCTGGAGCGCAGCAGCGAGCGCGGCGAGCGACGCATCCTGCGCCTGGCCGGTCGCTCCGACATGCTGGGCCTGGAGGCCATGCTGGGCCAGACCTACGCCGCCGACGCCGTGGCCTGCACCGAGGTCAGCATCTGCCGCATGCCGCGCACCCTGGTCGATGAGCTGTCCCGCGGCCGCCCCGAGGTCCTGATGGACCTGATGAAGCGCTGGCAGCGGGCGCTGGACGACGCCGACGAATGGCTGACCGAGCTGTGCTCCGGGCCGGCGCGCCACCGCATGCTGCGCCTGCTGCTCAAGCTCAGCGAGTACGCCGAGGACGGCCGGGTCTGGTTGCCGGCCCGGGTCGAGATGGGCGCGATGCTGGACATGACGGTCGAGACCGCCAGCCGCCTGGTGTCGCAGCTCAAGCGCGAGGGCGTGCTCGACACGCCCGACCAGCGCCACGCGGTGATCCACATGGACGCCCTGATGGCCGCCTTGCGCGAGGAACAGGCCGGCTGAGCCGGTCAGGCTTGACCAAGGTCAAGCCGAGTCCGTTCCCAAGGGGGCGGACGGCACAAGATTGCTGCACTGCGTCATAGTCGGGACATGGGGCCCGCCCACGATGGGGCTCCGCCACCCCTTGCCCGACGCCATGACGCCCTCCACCCCTCCCGCCCTGCGCGGCCTGATCCTGGGCCTCGCCAACGAGCACAGCATCGCCTGGGGCTGCGCCCGCGTGCTGGCCGCCCGTGGCGCCCGCCTGGTGCTGTCCTGCCTGAACGACAAGGCCCACGCCGCCAACGCGGCCCTGGCGGCCTCGCTGCCGGCGCCGCTGGAGGTCTGCGATGTCTCGCAGCCCGGCCAGGCCCAGGCCCTGGTCGAGCGCGCCGCGGCGCAGCTGGGTGGCCTGGACTTCGTCGTCCACTCGATCGCCTGGGCGCCGCGCCAGGACCTGGCCGGCCGGGTGGTGGACACCACGCCCGAGGGCTTCGCCGAGGCGATGCACATCTCCTGCCACTCCTTCGCCGAGCTGGCCCGCGCCGCCGAACCCCACCTCGCCCACGGCGGCACCCTGGTCACCATGAGCTACCTGGGCGCCCACGAGGCGGTGCCGCACTACGGCCTGATGGGGCCGGTCAAGGCGGCGCTGGAGTCGCTGGTGCGCTACCTGGCGCAGGAGCTGGGCCCGGCCGGCATCCGGGTCCACGCGGTCTCGCCCGGGCCCATGCCCACCCGCGCCGCCTCGGGCCTGCCCGAGTTCGACGCCCTGATGGCCCGCGCCCGGGCCGAGGCCCCGCTGCGCCGCCTGGTCACCCTGGACGAGGTCGGCGAGTGCGTGGCCTTCCTGGTCGGCCCCGGCGGCAGCGGCATGACCGGCCAGACCCTCTACGTCGACGGCGGCATGCACGCCGTGCGCTGATCCCGATTTCACGGAAGGCCCCCATGGACACCGCGACCGCCCAGATCGAGAACCTGACCTACGACGAGCTGCAGCCCGGCCAGCGCGCCCAGCTCACCCGCACCCTGACGATGGCCGACATCCAGGCCTTCGCCCTGGTGTCGGGCGACGTCAACCCGGCCCACGTCGACCCCGAGTACGCCGAGGGCACGCGCTTCCACGGCGTGATCGCCCACGGCATGTGGGCCGGCGCGCTGATCTCCAGCGTGCTGGGCAACGAGTTCCCGGGGCCGGGCACCATCTACGTGGCGCAGGACCTGCGCTTCCACCGCCCGGTGCATGTGGGCGACACGCTGATCGTCACGGTCACGGTGGCCACCAAGGACGACGCCACCCGCGGCGTGGTGCTGGACTGCGAGGTCCACAACCAGCGCGGCGAGCAGGTGGTCAGCGGCCGCGCCCAGGTGCGCGCCCCGGCCACCAAGATCGTGCGGCCGCGCGCCACCCTGCCGCAGATGCACCTGTTCGACCCCGAGGCCCGCCTCAAGCAGTGGGTGCAGTCCTTCGCCGCCGAGACCCCGGTGCCCTGTGCGGTGGTCCACCCCTGCGACGAGCCCTCGCTGCGCGGCGCGCTCGAGGCCGCGCAGCAGGGCCTGATCGACCCGCTGCTGGTGGCCCCGCGCGCCCGCCTGCAGGCCCTGGCCGACCACCTGGGCCTGTCGCTGGACGGCCTGCGCCTGGAGGACGTGCCCCACAGCCACGCCGCCGCCCAGCGCGGTGCGCAGCTGGCCGCCCAGGGCGAGGCCCGCATGCTGATGAAGGGCAGCCTGCACACCGACGAGCTGATGCAGGCCGTGCTGGCCGAGCCGCGCCTGCGCACCGGCCGGCGCATGTCGCACGCCTTCCGCATCGACGTGCCGGCCTACGCCAAGCCGCTGCTGGTCACCGACGCCGCGATCAACATCGCCCCCACGCTGGAAGAGAAGGCCGACATCGTGCGCAACGCGGTCGAGCTGGCCCAGGCCCTGGGCGTGGCCCGCCCGCGCGTGGCCCTGCTGTCGGCGATCGAGACCGTCACCCCGCGCATCGCCAGCACCCTGGACGCCGCCGCGCTGTGCAAGATGGCCGACCGCGGCCAGATCCGCGGCGCGGTGCTGGACGGCCCGCTGGCCTTCGACAACGCGATCTCGGCCGAGGCGGCCCGCATCAAGGGCATCGACTCGCCCGTGGCCGGCCAGGCCGACATCCTGGTCGTGCCCGACCTCGAGGCCGGCAACATGCTGGCCAAGCAGCTCGAGTACCTGGCCGGCGCGTCCAGCTGCGGCGTGGTGCTGGGTGCCCGCGTGCCGATCGCCCTGACCAGCCGCGCCGACAGCGCCGCGTCCCGCATGGCCTCGGCCGCGCTGGCCGCGTTGGTGGCGCGCACCGGGGCCATGCGCGCGCCGGCCGGGGCCCAGCCGTGACCCGCACCGTGCTGGCGGTCAACGCCGGCTCGTCCTCCCTCAAGTACGGCCTGTACCCGGCCGAGGGCCCGGCGCTGTGGACCGGCCAGGCCGAGGGCCTGGAGGCCGCTGGCGAGGCCGGCTTCCAGGACGCGCTGCAGCGCCTGCTCGAACGCATCGCCGACAGCGGCGCCGAGCTGCTGGCGGTGTCGCACCGCATCGTCCACGGCGGTGGCCTGTGCACCGCGCCCTGCCGCCTGGATGCGGACCTGCTGGCACGCCTGCGCACGCTCGAGCCCCTGGCCCCGCTGCACCAGCCGCACAACCTGGACGGCGTCCAGGCCTTCGCCCGTGCGCTGCCCGGCCTGCCCCAGGTCGGCTGCTTCGACACCGCCTTCCACGCCACCTTGCCGAAGGTGGAGCGGCAGCTGCCGATCGACCGCACGCTCGCGGCCCAGGGCCTGCGCCGCTACGGCTTCCACGGCCTGTCCTACCAGTTCCTGGCCGACACCCTGCCGCGCCACAGCGCGCGCGCGGGCGGCCGCGCGCTGATGGCCCACCTGGGCAATGGCGCCAGCCTGTGCGCGGTGCGCGGCGGCCGCTCGGTGGCCACCACCATGGGCTTCTCGGCCCTGGACGGCCTGATGATGGGCACCCGCAGCGGCAGCCTGGACCCTGGCGTGCTGCTGCACCTGCTGCGCCAGGGCTGGGACGCCGCGCGCCTCGAGCGCCTGCTCTACCAGGGCAGCGGCCTCCAGGGCGTGTCCGGCCTGAGCGCCGACATGCGCACCCTGCGCGCCAGCGAGGCGCCCGAGGCCGCCGAGGCGATCGCCCTGTTCACCCACCGCGTGCTGCGCGAGGCCGGCGCGCTCAGCGCGGTGCTGGGCGGGCTGGACGCGCTGGTCTTCACCGGTGGCATCGGCGAGCACGACGCGGTGCTGCGGGCCGACCTGGTCGGCGGTCTGGCCCACCTGGGCCTGGCACTGGACCCGGCGGCCAATGCCGCCGCCTGCGGCGACGCGGTGCGGCCGGTGCACGCGCCGCACAGCGCGGCCGAGGTCTGGGTGGTGCCCACCGACGAGGGCCGGGTGGCCGCGCGCGCCGCCTTCGCCTTGTTGGGGGGATGAGCCCGGCGGGGCGCCGGCGGCCTTAGCATCGCCGCCCGGACCCCCGCTGCCGCCCCGCATGGCCTTGCCCCACCGACCGATCCTGTCCCGCCGCCTGCCCGTGGCCGCCTGCTGTCTGGCCGCCGCGGCCCTGCTGCTCGGCTGCGCCGCCTCCTCCGACCCGGCGAACCGCGCCGCCGCGCAGGTGGTGGCCCGGGAGATGCAGGCCCAGCGCCTGCCTGGCGTGGCCTTTGCGGTGGTGCAGGGCGGGCAGGTGCGCCAGGCGCAGGGCCTGGGCTCGGCCCACTTGGAGCACGCGGTCCCGGTCACGCCGGACTCGGTGTTCCAGAGCGGCTCGCTGGGCAAGCAGTTCACCGCGGTGGCCGTGATGCTGCTGGTCGAGGACGGCCGTCTGTCGCTGGACGACCCGGTCGCCCGCCACCTGCCGCAGGCCCCGGCGGCCTGGGCCGCGATCACCGTGCGCCACCTGCTGACCCACACCGCGGGCCTGCCCCCCGATGACGACACCCTGGACCTGCAGCGCGACCAGGGCGAGGACGAGCTGGTGCAGCGGGCCTTCGCCCTGCCCCTGCTGTTCCCGCCGGGCCAGCGCTGGAGCTACAGCAACGTCGGCTACGTGCTGCTCGGGGCGGTGATCCGCCAGGCGAGCGGGCAGTCTTACGGTGACCTGCTGCAGGCGCGCGTCTTCACGCCGCTGGGCATGTCGAGTGCCCGGGTGATCTCCGAGTCGGCGCTGGTGCCGCACCGCGTGGCCGGCTACCGCCTGGTGGACGGGCAGTGGCTCAACCAGGAATGGGTCGCCCCCGGCCTGAACACCACCGCCGACGGCTCGCTCTACCTGTCGCTGCGCGACTGGGTGCGCTGGGCGCAGGCGCTGCGCCGCCGTGAGGTGCTGCAGCCCGCCAGCTGGGACGAGGTCTTCCGCCCGGTGCGCCTGCGCAGCGGCCGCACCTTCCCCTACGGTTTCGGCTGGGAGCTGCCCGATGGCCGCGGCCCGGCGGCCTACCAGCACAGCGGCGCCTGGCAGGGCTTCTCCACCGCCTACCTGCACGCGCTGGACGAGGACCTGACCGTGGTCGTGCTGAGCAACCTGGCCGACGCCGACCCGGTGCGCGTGGCCCACCGCGTGGCCTGGGCCCACCAGCCGTCCCTGCGGCCGCCAGCGCCGCAGCCGATCCCCTTCCCCGACCCGGCGCTGACCGCGCGCGTGCAGGCCCTGCTCGCGTCGGCCGCCGCCGGCCGCCTGGGCCCCGCCGACTTCGAGTTCCTGCCCCCGGGCTTCTTCCCGCAGGAGGCCGAGGCCCTGGGTCGCCTCCTGGCGGGCCCGGGCCCGCTGCAGGGGCTGGAGCTGCTGCAGCGAGGGCCGCTGGGCGACGACACCGTGCTGCACTGCCGGCTGCGCTGGGGCGAACAGCCGCTGCGGCTGGCCCTGGGCCTGGGCCCGGGCGGTGGCCTGACCCGCTTCGAGCTGTGGCCGGAGCCGCCACCGGATTGACCCCGGCCCGCCACCGACATGGAACTGACACGCGGGCGTGGCACGCTCGCGCCCCATCGCCCGTCTCCAGACCGCAAGCACCATGGCCAAGGATTTCGACACCCTCGAGGACAGCAACCGCTCGTCCAACCCCAGCATCCACCAGCTGTCCGACCCGGCGCGCCGCCTGTTCCTGCGCGGCGGCGTGGGCGCTGCGGCCACCGGCCTGCTGGCCCCGCTGGCGGGCTGCGCCACCACCGGCGCGCTGCCCCTGCTGGGCTTCAAGCCGGTGCCGGTGTCCACCGCCGACACCGTCACCGTGCCCGAGGGCTACACCGTCGAGGTCATCGCGCCCTGGGGCGACCCGGTGGGCCTGTCCGGCGAGCTGCCGGCCTTCCGATTCGATGCCGGCAACAGCGCCGCCGAGCAGGCCGCGCAGATGGGCATGCACCACGACGGCCTGCACTACTTCGCCCAGCAGGGCAGCCAGTCCGGTTTGCTGGTGATGAACCACGAGTACGTGGACGACGGCCTGCTGCACACGGATGGCGTGGCCACCTGGAGCGCCGAGAAGGTGCGCAAGTCGCAGGCCGCGCACGGCGTCTCGGTGATCGAGGTCGAGCAGCAGGGCGGCCGCTGGCAGGTGGTGCGGCCCTCGCCCTGGGCCCGCCGCATCACCGCCACCACGCCGATGGCGGTGGGCGGCCCAGCCGCCGGCCACCCGCTGCTGCGCACCGCCGCCGACCCCGCAGGCCAGCGCATCCTGGGCACCTTCAACAACTGCGCCAGCGGCATCACGCCCTGGGGCACCTACCTGACCTGCGAAGAAAACTTCATCGGCTACTTCCAGCCGCCGGCCGAGCCCGACGCCCACCAGCGCCGCTGGGGCCTGAAGAAGGGCGAGAACAGCTGGTACCGCTGGCACGAGCACGACGAACGCTTCGACGCTGCCCGCCACCCGAACGAGCCCAACCGCTTCGGCTGGGTGGTCGAGATCAACCCCTTCGACGCCAGCAGCACCCCGGTCAAGCGCACCGCGCTGGGCCGCGCCGCCCACGAGGGCGCCACCACGGTGCTCACCCGTGACCGCCGCGCCGTGGTCTACATGGGCGAGGACGCGCGCTTCGAGTACCTCTACAAGTTCGTCAGCCGCGACGCGGTGCAGCCCGGCGGCGCCCGCGCCAACGCCGGCCTGCTGGACCACGGCACGCTGTACGTGGCCCGCTTCGACGCCGACGGCCGCGGCCGCTGGATCCCGCTGGTGCACGGCCAGGGCCCACTGACCGCCGCCAACGGCTTTGCCGACCCCGGCGAGGTGCTGGTCAAGACCCGCCAGGCCAGCGACCTGCTGGGCGCCACCAAGATGGACCGCCCCGAGTGGACCGCGGTGGACCGCCAGGGCTGGGTCTACTGCACGTTGACCAACAACAGC
The DNA here is from genome assembly GCA_943371055.1 of Hydrogenophaga intermedia. Lineage (GTDB taxonomy): Bacteria > Pseudomonadota > Gammaproteobacteria > Burkholderiales > Burkholderiaceae_C > Ideonella > Ideonella intermedia_A. Next base: position 20,643 of record CALRTJ020000028.1, read on the forward strand.
AACCGGGGCGCCGCCGGCCAGCCCGGCCCCGACGCCGCGAACCCGCGCGCGAACAACACCATGGGCCAGATCATCCGCTGGAAGGAAGACGGCGACCACGACGGCGAGGCCTTCCGCTGGAACCACTTCGTGCTGGCCGGTGACCCCGCCAACGAGCGCCCCGAGGCCCGCGGCAACGTCCGCGGCGACGCCTTCGGCTGCCCTGACGGCCTGTGGGTGGACGGCCGCGGCATCCTCTGGATCCAGACCGACATGAGCACCTCGGCCATGGGCAAGGGCGACCTCAAGGGCCTGGGGAACAACGCCATGCTGGCCGCCGACCCGGCCACCGGCGAGGTGCGCCGCTTCCTGGTCGGCCCGGCCGGCTGCGAGATCACCGGCGCCACCGGCACCCCCGACGGCCGCACGATGTTCATCAACATCCAGCACCCGGGCGAGACGCCCAGCGAGCGCAGTGACCCGGCGGCGCCGCGCAAGGTCTCGAACTGGCCCGACCAGCGCCCCGACGGCCGCCCGCGCTCGGCCACCCTGGTGATCCGCCGCACCGATGGCGGCCTGATCGGCAGCTGAGGCCTGCGGGGGCGGGGCGGGCCAGGGGCCCGCGACCGCCCCGGCCCTCAGGCCGCGCCGGTGCGCAGCCGGTTCAGCCGCTCCAGCAGCACCGGGTCGGCTTCGCGCACCACCTCCAGCAGGCCGGGCCAGACCTCGCCGCGCTGGCCGTCCAGGGTCAGCCAGTCGCCTTCGGCCAGGCGGCGCCGGCCCAGCGTGACCTCGCGCCGGGCCAGGTCGATCGCCATCGCCTCGCAACCCACCAGGCAGACCTTGCCCAGCTGCCGCGCCACCACCGCCGCGTGGGCGGTGCGGGCGCCGTGGGTGCTCAGCAGGCCCTCGGCCAGGTCCAGCGCGCCCAGGTCGGCGGTCTCGGCGGTGGCGCGCAGCAGCAGCACCGGCACGCCGGCGGCGCGGCGCTCGCGGGCCCGGGCCTCGTCCAGCGCGATCTCGCCGGCGGCCACCCCGTGCGAGGCCGGCACCGCGCGCGCCAGGGGCTCGCCCTCGCAGCGTGCCAGCCGGCTCAGCGCCAGGCGCTCGGCGTCCAGGTCGGCGGTGCGGGCCCGGGCGGTGTCGGCGTCGATCAGGCCCTCGTCCAGCAGGTCCAGCGCGATGCGCGCCGCGGCCTGCGGCGTGCGCTTGCCCTCGCGGGTCTGCAGCAGCCAGAGCCGGCCGTCCTCGACGGTGAACTCGAAGTCCTGCATGTCGCCCAGCGCCCGCTCCAGCGTCTGGCAGGCCTGCTGCAGCGCGGCCCAGGCCTCGGGCAGCAGGTGGGCCAGGCGCTCATGGCCGGGGGCGCTGTGGCGGCCGCTGACCACGTCCTCGCCCTGGGCGTCGAACAGGAAATCCACCCACGGCGCGGGTTCGCCGGTGGACGGGTGGCGGGTGAAGCCCACCCCGGCGCCGGAGCGGCCGCCGCCGTTGCCGAACACCATGCGCTGCACCGTCACCGCGGTGCCCATGGCGTCGTCCAGCCCCTTGAGGGTTCGCCAGCGCTGCGCCTTGGGCGCCTGCCAGCTGTCGAAGACGGCGCCGATGGCCGCGGCCAGCTGGGCCTGCGGGTCCTGCGGGAAGGGTCGGCCGGTGGCGCGCTGCACGCTGGCCAGGTGGGCGCGGGTCAGGGCACGGGCCTCGGTGAAGTCGGCCGGCGCGCGGCCCGGGCCGCCCAGCACCGCCAGCCGGTCGGCCTCGAACAGCGCCGGGTCCAGGCCCAGCACCACCTCGCCGAAGCCGCAGACCAGGCGCCGGTAGGCGTCCCAGACCAGGCGCGGGTTGCCGCGCTGGCGCAGCAGGCCGGGCACGGTGGCGTCGCACAGGCCGATGTCGAGCACCGTTTCCATCATGCCCGGCATCGACACCGGCGCGCCGGAGCGCACCGACAGCAGCAGCGGCCGGCGCGGGTCGCCCAGGTGCTCGCCGCAGGCGGCCTCCAGCGCGGCCAGGCCGCTCTGCCAGTCCTCGGGACGCAGCCAGCAGCTGCGGGCGCACCAGCCGGTGTCGAGCACGAAGGCCGGGGGCACCGGCAGGCCCAGCGCCGCCATGCGCGCCAGGTGGTGGGCCTTGAAGCCGATGCGCTCGGGGCCGGGCAGCGGACCGGTCTCGCCGCAGCCCAGGGTGAGGCAGGCGCCGGGCGCCAGGGGCAGGGGGGCGTTCATGGGGTGTCGATGCGTTGGAAGGCGCGCTCGCGCAGGCCGTGGCCCAGCGCCAGCAGCGCGTCGCTGGAGGCCTCGAGCGCGGCCGCCAGCTCGTTGCCCAGGGCGTAGGCCACGGCGTCGCCGCGCTCGCGCCACTCGGCCGCCAGCACCCGCCGGCAGCCGCGCAGCAGCTCGTCGCAGCGGCGCTCGGCGCGCAGCACGCGCCACGAGGCCGACAGGAAGTCGTCGTGGTCGGCGCGCCGGCTGGTCTCGTCCAGCGTGGCCGCCACCGCCAGCGCGCGCACCTGGTCCTGCGCGGCCGCCAGCACGGTGTCGGCCAGGTCCTGCAGCGCGGTGCGCACCGCCGGGCTCCAACCACCACGCGGCTTGCGGCCCTGGCCGAAGTGCTCGGCCACCAGGCCCAGCACGAAGGCGGCTTCCTCCAGCGCGTCGGCCACGTCGTCGGCGTGCTGCAGCAGGGCCAGCAGCGGCTGCCAGCGGGGCTGGCGCTGCACCAGGGCGCGGGCGTTCATCAGCAGGTGGTCGGCCTGGCGCTCCCAGGTCTTGGCGCGCGCGGCCAGGGCGCGGGCGGCGTCGGGGTCGCGCTCGGTGTCGGCGCGCAGCGCGTCGGCCAGGGCCTGGGCCAGGGCGTGGCACAGGCCCACGTGCTCCTGCAGCAGGTCGAACTCGCCGCGGCGCCCGCGCAGCTGGCGCGCCAGCATCGCGCGGGCCTCGTCGGCCACCAGAGCCGTGGGCTGGCCGGCACGCATCGCCTGGCTGCACAGGGTCAGCAGGTCGCACAGGCAGTCGCGCGCGGCGTCGGCGCCCAGCACCTCGTCCAGGCGCTCGCCCAGGCGGAAGGCGCCAGCGCCCTGCGCGCCCATCGCCGACCACACCAGCTGCTCGCCGCCGTGTTCCAGCCAGGCCCGGTGGCCGGCGCGGCGCGCGGCGGCCTGGGACAGCACCTGCACCGCGACCGCCTTGTCGACGAAGGGCAGCAGGCGCTTGCGGGCGCGGTTCCAGTCGATCAGGAACACGATGCGCTCGCCGATGCCCTCCAGCGTGCGCTGCAGACCGGCCTCGTCCTCGGGGCTGAACCGGGCGCTGCCCAGCCAGTAGGACTCGCCGCGGTTGAGCGCCGCGTCCTGGGCGCTGCGGGCCTCGCCCCATTCCGCCCCCACCTCGCGCAGCAGGTCCTGGAAGAAGGCGAAGCGCTGGCGGTGCAGGTCGGAGTAGGTCAGCGTGACCGCGGGCCCCTCGGCGCCGGTCTCGACCTGAATCACCAGCACGTGGGCGTCGTTGGTGCCGATGTCGTTCTGGATCAGCAGGCGGCTGCCGTCGCGGGTGGCGGCGGTGTCCAGGCCGGGGTGCTGGCCCTTGAGCGCGCGGGTGCGCTCCAGGCCGCGCATGAAGGCCTCCAGCCGTGGCGTGTCGCTGCCGTCGTCGGCCAGGCCCCAGGCGTGGGCGCCGGCGACCTCGGTGGTGGCCAGCTGCGCGGCCAGGCGGTTGAGCGCCTTGTGCAGGTCCATCACCACCAGGTGCAGGCTGTCGCCGTGCTCGCGCCGGGCGTGGCCCAGCGCGTCGAGCAGGGCCGCGGGCAGGGTCTGGCCGGTGCCGCTGGCGATCGGACCCAGCCGCTCCAGCCAGGCGGCGACGCGGCCGCCCAGGTCGGCCTCGCGCTCGTCCTGCAACGGCCGGGCCATGGTCGCCAGGTCGTCGCGCAGGCGGGCGGCCAGGCGCGGCCAGTCGGGCAGGTGCAGGTCCTCGCCGGTCATCTCGCCGTTGCCGGGCAGCTCCAGCAGCCAGCCGGCGTCGGGCGAGCCGCCCAGGCCGGCGGCGGCCAGTTCGCGGGCCAGGTCCGGCACCGCCTGCTGGGGCTGGCGCGCATGCGACCACGCGGCCTGCAGCAGGCTCAGCGCCAGCTTCAGGCGGTCATTGGCGCGCAGGGCGGCCTGCAGCCGCGCGGGTTGCAGCAGGCGCTGGCCTGCTGCGGGCGCGACCGCGTCGACGGCGGCCTGTTTCTCCATCGTGCACTCCTTGGGCGGCCCGGGACAGACCGCATCGGCCCAGTCTGGGCAGGACCGATGACGGCGCCGTGACCGTGTGGTGCAGGTTGATGCCGGTCAAGACCGGCGCGGGACCGCCATGCGGCCGACACCGCGCTGTGCTATCTCTTGGACACCTTCGCTGCCCTTGCGCCACCATGACCGCCGACACCCCGCTGCCCTTCCTCCGCACCGACGACCCGGCCCAGGCCGCGGCGCAGGCCTTCGACAGCCGCTTCCATGCCGCGATGGCGCCGCTGTTCGGCGGTCTCTCGCCGATCGCGCTGGCGTTGGCCACCACCGACTGGGCGCTGCACCTGGCCACCCAGCCGGCGCAGTCGGCCCGGCTGTGGGCCAGCGCCTGGCAAGGCGCGCTGCAGTGGTGGGGCCAGACCCTGGGCCGCGCGCCGCTGGCCGGCGGCGACCCGCGCTACCGCGACCCGGCCTGGCAGCAGTGGCCCTGGGCCCCGGTGGTCAACGCCAGCCACGCCGCCGAGGCCTGGTGGGGCGACGCCACCGCGCTGCGTGGCATGAGCCCGCACCACCAGGACATGACGCGCTTCTTCGCGCGCCAGTGGCTCGACATGCTCTCGCCCGCCAACGCCGGCCTGGCCAACCCCGAGGTGCTGCAGCGCACCCGCGAGCGCCTGGGCGGCAACCTGGTCGACGGCGCGCTCAACGCGCTCGATGACTGGCGCCGCGAGCACGCGCTGCCGCCGCTGCGCGAGCCCGCAGCGCCCTACCGCCCCGGCCACGAGGTGGCGATCACCCCCGGCCAGGTGGTGCACCGCAACCACCTCACCGAGCTGATCCAGTACCTGCCCAAGACCGCGCGGGTGCAGGCCGAGCCCATCTTCATCGTCCCCTCGTGGATCATGAAGTACTACATCCTGGACCTGTCGCCCGGGAACTCGCTGGTGCGCTGGCTGGTGGACCAGGGCCACACGGTGTTCATCCTCAGCTGGCGCAACCCGGACGAGTCCGACGCCCTGCTGGGCATGGCCGACTACCTGGAGCAGGGTGTGCTGGACAACCTGGCCGCGATCGCCCGCCTGGTGCCCGAGCAGCCGGTGCACGCCTGCGGCTACTGCCTGGGCGGCACCCTGCTGTCGCTGGCGGCCGCGGCGCTGGCGCGGCCGGAGCAGGTGGCCGGGGCCGACCAGCTGCCGGCGCTGGCCAGCGTGTCGCTGCTGGCGGCCGAGACCGACTTCTCCGAGCCCGGCGAGATGGGCGTGCTGATCGACGAGTCCCAGGTCACGATGATCGAGGACATGATGGCCGAGCGCGGCTACCTCAGCGGCCGCCAGATGGCCGGCAGCTTCGCCTACCTGCACTCGCGCGAGCTGGTGTGGTCGCAGAAGCTGCGCGAGCTCTGGCTGGGCGAGCCCAACGTGCCCAACGACCTGATGGCCTGGAACGCCGACCTCACCCGCATGCCGGCGGTGATGCACAGCGAGTACCTGCGCCGCTGCTACTTGCGCAACGAGATCGCCGAGGGCCGCTTCCCGGTCGAGGACCGGCCGGTCTCGCTGGGCGACATCGCGGCGCCGATGTTCGTCGTCGGCACCGAGAAGGACCATGTCTCGCCCTGGCCCTCGGTCTACAAGATCCACCGCCTGACCGACACCGAGCTGACCTTCGTGCTGACCAACGCCGGCCACAACGCCGGCATCGTCAGTGAGCCCGGCCACCCGCACCGCCACCACGCGCTGCGCACCCGCCACCGCGGCGACGCCTGGGTCGACCCCGAACACTGGGCCGCCGGCGCCGAGCACCGCGAGGGCAGCTGGTGGCCCACCTGGCACGACTGGCTGCTGGCCCACGGCAGCGGCGAGACCGTCAAGGCCCGCACGCCGCCGGCCGACCAGGTGCTGTGCGCCGCGCCCGGCACCTACGTCCACCAGTGCCACGACGACTGAACGGGTGAGCCGCTCGCCACGCGCCCGCCCGGGCATGGGCGGCCTGTTCGCGCGGGTGCTGCACCGCCGCGGCTGGGTCCGCCACTACCGCCGCCTGCCCTGGTGGGGCCACCGGGTGGGCGGCGAGTCCCACCGCCACGCCCAGGGCCAGGTGGCCCAGGCCATGCGCGCCGCCGCCGCTGCCGAGCCGGCGGCCCTGCTGGCCCGCCTGCACAGCAGCCCCGAGGGCCTGGATGCCGCGCGCGCCGCGCGGCTGCGCGGGCGCATCGGCCCCAACCAGGTCGCCGGTGACGCGCCCCCCGGGCTCCTGGCCACCGGGTGGCAGGCCCTGAACAACCCGTTCAACGCGCTGCTGGGCCTGCTGGCAGCGGTCTCATGGGCCACCGGCGACCACCGCTCGGCCACGGTGATCCTGGCGATGGTGGCCCTGTCCACCGGCCTGCGCTGGGTGCAGGAGCGCCGCTCCGGCCGCTCGGCCGACGCGCTGCGGGCGCTGGTCTCCAGCCACGCCAGCGTGTTGCGCCCGGGCCAGCCGCCCACCGAGCGCCCGATGAGCGAGCTGGTGCCCGGCGACGTGGTGCGCCTGGCCGCCGGCGACATGGTGCCGGCCGACTGCCGCCTGCTGGTGGCCACCGGCCTGTGCGTCAACCAGGCCGCGATGACCGGCGAGGCCCTGCCGGTGGACAAGCGCGCCGGCACGCGGGCGGTGCCGCCCCAGGCCGACGCGCTGTCGCTGGACAACCTGGTCTTCATGGGCAGCAACGTCACCTCGGGCAGCGCCACCGCCCTGGTGCTGGCCACCGGGGGCGACACCTTCTTCGGCGAGCTCGCCGCGCACGCCAGCCGCGCCCCGCGCGAGCCGACCCAGTTCCAGGCCGGCGTCAACCGCGTCAGCTGGCTGCTGATCCGCTTCATGGCGGTGATGGTGCCGCTGGTCGGCCTGATCACCGGCACGGTGCAGGGCGACTGGGTGCAGGCCGGGCTGTTCGCGCTGTCGATCGCGGTGGGCCTGACGCCCGAGATGCTGCCGATGGTCGTCACCTCCACCCTGGCCAAGGGGGCGGTGGCGCTGTCGCGGCGGCGGGTCATCGTCAAGCGTCTGGACGCGATCCAGAACCTGGGTGCGATGGACGTGCTGTGCACCGACAAGACCGGCACCCTGACCCAGGACCACGTCGTGCTGCAGCGCCACATCGACCCCTGGGGCGCCGACAGCGCCGAGGTGCTGCGCTGGGCCTGGCTCAACAGCGCCCACCAGACCGGCCTGCGCAACCTGCTTGACGAGGCGGTGCTGGCCCACGAGGCCATGGCCGGCGGCGCGCCCGGCTGGCAGCGGGTGGACGAGGTGCCCTTCGACTTCCAGCGCCGCCGCATGTCGGTGCTGCTGGCCCCGCCCGGGGCCCCCGAGGCGCGCTGGCTGGTCTGCAAGGGCGCGGTCGAGGAGATGCTGGCCCACTGCGGCGCGGTGCGCCGCGACGGCCGCGACGAGCCCCTGGACGCGGCGGCGCTGCAGCGCCTGCAGGCCGCCGCCGGGGCGCTCAACGACGAGGGCCTGCGGGTGGTGGCGGTGGCCGTGCGCCGGCTGGACGATGGCCGTGCCCACTGCGGCGTGGCCGACGAGGCCGGCATGACCCTGGTCGGCCACGTGGCCTTCCTCGACCCGCCCAAGGAGAGCACCGCACCGGCGCTGCGCGCGTTGGCGGCGCACGGGGTGCAGGTCAAGGTGCTGACCGGCGACAACGAGCGCGTCACCCGCCGCGTCTGCCGCGAGGTCGGCCTGGACCCCGGCGAGCCCCTGCTGGGCGCCCAGGTCGAGGCGATGGACGAGTCCGCGCTGGCCCAGGCCGTGGAGCGCCACACCGTGTTCGCCAAGCTGGCGCCGCAGCACAAGGAGCGCATCGTCGCCGCGCTGCGGGCCCGCGGCCACGTGGTGGGCTACCTGGGCGACGGCATCAACGACGCCCCGGCGCTGCACGCCGCCGACATCGGCCTGTCGGTGGACTCGGGGGTGGACATCGCCAAGGAGGTGGCCGACGTCATCCTGCTCGAAAAGAGCCTGCTGGTGCTGGACGAGGGCGTGGTGGAGGGCCGGCGCACCTTCGCCAACATGCTCAAGTACATCCGCATGACGGCCAGCAGCAACTTCGGCAACGTGCTGAGCGTGCTGGTGGCCAGCCTGTGGCTGCCCTTCCTGCCGATGCTGCCCATGCACCTGCTGGTGCAGAACCTGCTGTACGACTTCAGCCAGGTGCCGATCCCCTTCGACCGCGTGGACGACGAACAGGTGGCCCGGCCGCTGCGCTGGCAGCCCGAGGCCATCGGCCGCTTCATGCTGTGCTTCGGCCCGCTCAGTTCGGTCTTCGACCTGCTCACCTTCGCCGGCCTGTGGTGGTGGCTGGACCTGCGCACGCCGGCCCAGCAGACCCTGTTCCAGAGCGCCTGGTTCGTCGAGGGCCTGCTGACCCAGACCCTGGTGGTGCACCTGATCCGCACCGCGCGTCGGCCCTTCGTGGACAGCCGCGCCAGCCCGGCGATGCTGGCCACCGGCGCCGCGGTGGCGGGGCTGGCGCTGTGGCTGCCCATGGGCCCGCTGGCGCCCTGGCTGCGGCTGCAGCCGCTGCCGGCCGAGGCCTTCGCGGCGCTGCCGCTGCTGCTGCTGGGCTACGCCGGGCTGGTGCAGGCGATGAAGGCCTGGTGGCTGCGGCGGTGGGCCTGGGGCTGAGCCACCGCCGCGGCGGGCTCAGAGCACCCGGACCTGCACCATGGTCTGGTTGAGCAGCTGGTACGCGATCTCGCCGAAGGTGACCGGACCTTCGACGCCGCCGATCGCCTTGCCTTCGAGTTCGCCGAAGACGAAGTTCAGGATGCAGTTGCAGGCCATCACGGCCCCTTCGCTGTCCTGGGCCGCCAGCCGCTCGCGGAAGGCGCCAGCGTAGTCGTTCACCGGCTTGGCGAAGTGGTAGTCGACACCCGGGAACACCGGCGCGTACAGCACGGCACTGCGCTCGCCCACGCTTTGCAGCGAGACGTTGAGGTGGGCGCCGGCGAAGTCGCCCACCAGCGGCAGGCGGCCGTGCTCCAGACCGCGGCTGCGGACGTACTCGGCGAAGTTCGCCGGCTGGCCGTTGACGGTGCAGTCTTCGGCGGTGAAGGTGGTCTGCGGGAAGCGCAGGGTGTCCCCGGCGTCCGGCTCGAACAGGTTCACGATCTCGATGGCGGCCATCTTCTCGGGCGGCAGCGTGACGTGGGCGACCACCGCGCGGTCCTCGTGCTTGGCACCGGTGCGGCCGTCGTACACCTTGGGGCTGACCTGGCCCAGTTCGCTCAGGTGCACACCCGAGATCCAGCCCACGATGGGCTTGAGGAAGGCGCCCTCGTAGGCCGCGGCGTCGGCGGCGAAGCGCTGGTGCGAGGCGCTGCCTGCCGGGATGATGGCCAGCGCAAAGCCGTTGTCGGGGGCGTCAGGCAGGATGCGCGAGAGCTCGTCGGGGCCGTAGCTCGCGACCTGGACCTGGCCGATGTCCGCCAGGTCGTTCACGAACACCTGGTCGGCCCGCACCACGGTGCCGCCGCTGGCGACCATGAAGTAGGGGATCGTGCCGCCGATCCAGGGACCGACGGGCAACTGGTCCAGGGCGGATTCCGGGCCGGCGATGCTCAGCGGGCGGCCCTGACGGATCAGTTCGGCAGCGGCTTGGACGGAGATGAGTTGGTTCATGCGGACACCTGGTTCAGAGGAATTGGATCTGGGCCAGCTCGGGCGCCAGCGCCCGTTCCCATTTGGCGAAGAAGGCGTGGACCTCGGCCGCCTTGGTGGCGACCGGGTCGGCGCTGCGCTCGATGCGCTTGGTCATGAGTTGGGTGCCCAGGTGCTGGGTCTTCAGACGGGCCAAGCCACCGCTGGCCAGTCGTTGCCAGCAAGGGTGGTTGGGTGCGGGAACGGCCATGGCGTGTTGCTCCGGTGTTGTGTCAGGGGACGCGAACGCTCCACAGGAAGCGTTTGCAGCCACCCATCTCCATCGGCCGCGCGAGCGCCCGCTTGAGTGGGCCGGCGGGTCCGCCGTGCAATCCCGCACGGGGCGGTCCGGCGCCAGGCCTGACTCAGCGCAGCGCCAGGGCCACCGCAACGGCGTGGCAGCCGCAGCCCAGCAGCACCGCCAGGTGCCAGGCCAGGTGGCCCCAGCGCCAGTGGCGGTCCAGCAGGTAGCACAGCGTGCCCGCCGAATAGGCCAGCGCGCCGGCCACCACCAGCGCCAGTGGCCAGGGCGGCAGGGCGGCCAGCACCGGCCGGGCCGCGGCCACCACCACCCAGCCGAAGCCCACGTACAGGCCGGTGCTCAGCCAGCGGCCCTGCAGGCGGTCCATCAGCTTGGCCGCCATGCCCAGCGTGGCCAGCACCCACACCGCACCGAACAGCAGCCAGCCGCTGCCGCCGGGCACGTCGCGCAACGCGAACGGGGTGTAGCTGCCCGCCATGAACAGGTAGATGGCCGCGTGGTCCAGGCGCTGCAGGCGGCGCCGGGTCCGTCCCTCGGGGCAGGCGTGGAACAGGGTGGAGGCGGCGAACACCGCGCCCATCGTCAGGGCGAACACCCACCAGCCCAGCCGGTGGTGCCAGGCCCGCGCCAGCAGCGCCTCGCCGGCCTCGCTGGCCAGCAGGCCCAGCACCGCCAGCGCGGCCAGCAGGCCCAGGGCATGGCTCAGCGCGTGGGCGTGCTCCTCGGGGGCTTCGTGGGGGCGGGGCAGCGTGGGCATGGCGGACTCCGTCGAGACAGCAGCGGATGGCTGTGTATCGGCAGCGTCGCGCCGGCGGCACAGGGTGGCGATCCCGAGGAAAGCGGGGGAAGCCGGCCCCACATCGAGGGGGCGCGGCCGGCCCGCCGGGCCGTGCTCAGACGGTGTCGAGCACCCGCAGGATCTGGCGGCCGTAGGCCTCGAGCTTCTTGGCGCCGACGCCGCTGATGCCGGCCAGCTCCTCGAGGGTGCCGGGGTGGTCGGCGGCCATCTGGGCCAGGGTGGCGTCGTTGAACACGATGTAGGCCGGCAGGTTGTGCTCCTTGGCGACCTCGGCGCGCCAGGCCTTGAGCGCGGCGAAGCGGGTCTGGCCGTCGGTGTCCAGGGCGGCCGCCATCGAGGGCAGCTTGCGCGGGCTGGCGGTGCTGCCGCTGCTGCCGCGGCGGCGTCCGCGCGGGGTGGGCTCGCGCGGCTCGCGCAGCTCGATCACCACCTCGCCGCGCAGCACCGCGCGGGCCGAGTCGGCCAGGGCCAGCGTGTGGTACTCGCCCTCGCTGACCACATGGCCCAGCGCGATCAGCTGGCGCACCACGCCGCGCCATTGGGCTTCGGACAGGTCGCGGCCGATGCCCCAGGTCGACAGGCCCTCGTGGCCGCGGGCGCGGGTCTTCTCGGTGGACTGGCCGCGCAGCACGTCGATCAGGTGGCCCGAGCCGAAGCCGAAGCCCGAGTGCTGGTGGCAGCGGTAGATGCACGACAGGGCCTTGCGCGCGGCCTCGGTGGCGTCCCAGCGCGCGGGCGGCTGCAGGCAGTTGTCGCAGTTCATGCAGCGCCAGCCGGCGGGGCGTTCCTCGCCGAAGTACTGCAGCAGGCGCACGCGGCGGCAGTCCAGGCTCTCGCACATGGCCAGCAGGGCGTCGAGCTTGCCGCGCTGCAGGCGCTTGAACTCGTCGCCGGCGGTGCTCTCATCGATCATGCGGCGCTGGTTCACCACGTCGGCCAGGCCATAGGTCATCCAGGCGTCGGCGGGTTCGCCGTCGCGGCCACCGCGGCCGGTCTCCTGGTAGTAGCCCTCGATGTTCTTGGGCAGGTCCAGGTGGGCCACGAAGCGCACGTCGGGCTTGTCGATGCCCATGCCGAAGGCGACGGTGGCCACCATCACGATGCCCTCCTCGCGCAGGAAGCGGTCCTGGTTCAGGCGGCGAACCCCGGCGTCCAGGCCGGCGTGGTAGGGCAGGGCGTTCAGGCCTTCGGCGTTCAGCCAGTCGGCCGTTTCCTCGACCTTCTTGCGGCTTTGGCAATAGACGATGCCGGCGTCGCCCTCGTGCTCGTCGCGGATGAAGCGCAGCAGCTGCGCCCGCGCGTTGTCCTTCTCGACGATGGCGTAGCGGATGTTGGGGCGGTCGAAGCTGCTGACGAAGGGCTCGGCCTGCTCCAGCGACAGGCGGTGGACGATGTCCTCGCGGGTGTGGCTGTCGGCGGTGGCGGTCAGGGCGATGCGCGGCACGCCGGCGAAGCGTTCGGCCAGCACGCCCAGCTGCAGGTACTCCTCGCGGAAGTCGTGGCCCCATTGGCTGACGCAGTGGGCCTCGTCGATCGCGAACAGGCCCAGCTTGCCGCGCTCGTGCAGCGAATCCAGCATGGCCAGGAAGCGCGGGTGGGTGATGCGCTCGGGCGCGGCGTACAGCAGCACCAGCCGACCCGAGAGCAGCTCGCGCTCGACCTGCTGCACCCCGGCCAGGTCCAGCGAGCTGTTGAGGTAGGCCGCCGGCACGCCGGCCTCTTCCAGCGCGCCCACCTGGTCGTGCATCAGGGCGATCAGCGGGCTGACCACCACGGTCACGCCCAGGCCGGCGCGGTGGCGGGCGATGGCCGGCACCTGGTAGCACAGGCTCTTGCCGCCGCCGGTGGGCATCAGCACCAGGGCGTCGCCGCTGCCGATCACGTGCTCGACGATGGCCTGCTGGTGGCCCCGGAAGGCGCTGTAGCCGAAGACCTCGTGCAGGATCGTCTTGGCGGGGGAGGGGGCGGGACTCGGCATCAGGGGCGGGATGGTAGCGGGCGGCGTGGCGCGAGGGGAGCGGCGTCAGTGGACCAGGCGGCCGCGGCCGTCGGTGCGGGGCACGCAGCGACCGGCGCTGCACTGGGCGCCGGGGTCGGCCACCACGCTGCAGTCGGACACCATGCCGCGGGCCTCGACCTCGCGGCGGGCGGCGTCGCGCTGGGCCTGGGCCAGGGCCTGCAGGCGGGCGGCATCGCTGACGCGGCGCGACCAGGCGCGCCAGGCGGCCGGGCCGCCGCAGGCCTTGGCGCCCACCGCCACGGTGGCGCAGTCGGCGTCGGCCTGGCAGGTGGGGTCGCCGATCTCGGCCTCGAGGCGGCGCAGCGCCTCGGCGGCGTCGGCGCCCGGGGCGGGGGCGGCGGCCGGCACGGACTGGCAGGCCACCAGCAGGGGCAGCAGGCCCAGGCCCCACAAGGGCAGGCGGCGGGCGGGGCGGGGCAGCGGCATGTCGTTCTCCGGCGATCAGCCCCGATTGTCGCGGGCCCGGCGCCGGCGGGCGCTTCCCCCGCCGGAGGGGGCGACCCCGACACCCGTCGCCGAGGCCTTGCGGCACAATCGAGCCCTTTGCCGCGGCCACCGGGCCCGGCCCCAGATCCCTTCAGGAGCGCCCGAATGGCATCCGTCAACAAAGTCATCATCATCGGCAACCTGGGCCGCGACCCCGAGGTCCGCTACACCCCCAGCGGCGCCGCCGTCTGCAACCTGCGCATCGCCACCACCCGCAACTGGAAGAGCCGCGACTCCGGCGAGCGCCAGGAAGAGACCGAATGGCACTCGGTGGTCCTGTACGACCGCCAGGCCGAAGTCGCCGGCGAATACCTCAAGAAGGGCCGCCCGGTCTACATCGAGGGCCGCCTGAAGACCCGCAAGTGGCAGGACAAGGAAGGCCAGGACCGCTACACCACCGAGATCGTCGCCGAGACCATGCAGCTGCTGGGCGGCCGCGACAGCATGGGCGGTGGCGGCGGTGACGCCGGTGGCGACGACGAGGGCGGCGGCTACAGCCGTCCGGCCCCGCGCCCGGCCCCCGCGCCGCGCCAGGCCCCGGCCCCGCGCCCGGCCCCCAAGTCGAGCACCGGCTTCGACGACATGGACGACGACATCCCGTTCTGATCCCCCCGATCCCGGCCTGTCCGAGACATCCCTGACGCCCCGGCCCGCCGGGGCGTCGTCATTTGGGCCGGGCTGCGCCTAACATCGACGCATGCCCAAGTTGCCTCTGGTCGCCTGGCTGCTGGCCGGTGCCGCCGCCGCCCACGCCCAGACCCCTGTCACCCCCCAGCCGCTGGCGCTGGCCGATGCGCTGCAGCAGGCGCGCGGCGTGGCCGCCAGCGTGCGCAGCGCCGACCTGCACGCCCAGGCCCAGCAGTTGCGCGCCGAGGCCCTGGGCCGGCTGGACTGGCCCACCTTGTCGCTGGGCGGCTTCGTCGGCCGGCTCTCCAACACCTTGACGGTGGACACCTCGGGCCTGGCCGCGGCGGTCAACCCGGCGATCGACCTGCTGGGCGGGGTGTTCCCGGGCGCGGCCCTGGCCCCGGTGCCCAACCAGGTGGTCAGCGAGCGCACCAGCAACCTCGGCTCGGTGGGCCTGAGCTCGGCCTGGGCCCTGTACACCGGTGGGCGCATCACCGCGCTGCAGGACCTGGCCGCGGGCCGGGCCCGCGAGGCCGAGGTCGAGCGCACCGAGGCCGAGGAGCAGCTGTCCACCCTGGTGGCGCAGCGCTACTTCACGGTGCAGCTGGCCCGCCAGGCGGTGGCGCTGCGGGCCGACGCCACCGCCGGCATCGCCGAGCACCGGCGCGCCGCCGGCCTGCTGGAATCGCAAGGCCTGATCGCCCGCACCGAGCGCTTGCGTGCCGACGTGGCGCTGGACGGTGCCCGCCGCGACGAGGCCCGGGCCCGCAGCGACCTGGCGCTGGCCGAGCTGGCGCTGCAGCGCCTGGTCGACGCCCCTGCGCCGGTCCAGCCCCGCACCCCGCTGTTCGTGCTCAGCCAGGGGGCCGGCCCGCTGCAGGACTTCGTGGACGCCGCCATGGCCCACCACCCGGCCTGGGGCAAGCTGGCCGCCAAGCGCGAGCAGGCCGACGCCTCGCTGCGGCTGTCCAGCGCCCAGGGCAAGCCCAACGTGGCCGCGCTGGCGCACCACAACTTCAGCGGCCTGACCCAGTCGATGCTGCAGCCCAACTGGCAGGTCGGCATCGCGGTCAGCCTGCCGATCTTCGCCCCGGTGGATTCAGGCCGCCTGCGCGAGGCCGCCCGCCTGGAGCAGCAGCGGGTCGAGGCCTCGGCCGCCCAGGCGCAGCGCGACATCCCCACCCTGGTCGAGTCGAATTGGCGCGCGGTCGAGAACACCCGGGCGCAGTTCCAGGCCACCGGCTCGGCGATCGAGCTGGCGCGCGAGCAGCTGCGGCTGGCGCGCATCGGTTTCCAGAACGCCCAGGCCACCTCGATCGACGTCACCGACGCCCAGCTGGGCCTGGCCAAGGCGCAGATCGAGCGCAGCCAGGCCGCCTACGACCACGTGATGGCGCTGGCGCGCCTGCTCGAGGCCTGCGGCCAGCCGCAGCGCCTGCCCGAACTGGCCGCCCAGGCCGACCTCCGCATCGAATGAGACCCGCGATGGCCGACACCTCTTCTCCTGTCCTGAAGGCCGCCGGCGCGGTCGCCGCCCTGGCCGTGATCGGCGGCCTGGGCTGGGGCCTGTGGCAGGCCTTCCAGCCTCAGGCGCTGCCGCTGCAGGGCCAACTCGACGCCCAGGAGATCAACATCTCCTCCAAGGTCCCCGGCCGGGTGGCGCGGGTGGCGGTGCAGCCGGGCCAGTCGGTCAAGGCCGGCGACCTGGTGTTCGAGCTCGACAGCCCCGAGGTGCGCGCCAAGCTGGCCCAGGCCGAGGCGGCCCAGGAGGCGGCGCAGGCCGTGGCCGGCAAGGCCCGCAACGGTGCCCGCCCCGAGGAGGTCGAGATGGCGCGCCAGAACGCCGAGCGCGCCCGCACCGCCGAGGGCATCGCCCGCACCACCTTCGAGCGCGTCTCGGCCATGGCCGAGCAGGGCGTGCTGGCGCGCCAGAAGCGCGACGAGGCCGAGGCCCAGTGGCGGGCCGCCGAGCAGCAGCGCGCCGCCGCCGAGGCCCAGTGGCGCATGGCCCAGAAGGGCGCCCGGCCCGAGGACCAGGCCGCCGCCGCCGCCCAGGCGCGCCAGGTCGCCGGCGTGGTCGCCGAGGTCCAGGCGGCCCAGGCCGAGACCCAGGTCAAGGCGCCCGCGGCCGGCGAGGTCAGCAAGGTGCAGATCCAGGCCGGTGAGCTGGCACCGCAGGGCTTCCCGGTGGTCACCCTGGTCAACCTGGCGGATGTCTGGGCGGTGCTGCCGGTGCGCGAGGACCGGCTGGCCGACTTCGCCATGGGCAGCCGCCACCGGGCCGAGCTGCCCGCGCTGCGCACCGAGGCCGAGTTCGTCGTCAGCAGCGTGGCGGTGATGCCCGACTTCGCCACCTGGCGCGCCGCGCGCCCGGGCGGTACCGACCTGCGCACCTTCGAGGTCCGCCTGCGCCCGGCGCAGCCGCTGGCCGGGGGGCGCCCCGGCATGAGCGTGGTGTTCCCGGCCCGCTGATGCCGATGGCCGCTGCACGTCCCGGCTGGTGGGCCGCGGCCGCCACGGTGGCGCGGCGCGAGGCCGCCTTCCTGCGCGCCAGCCCCTGGGACCTGGCCATGCTCAGCGCCATCCCGCTGCTGGTGTGCGCCCTGGTGGCCTGGATCTTCTCGGCCGGCGTGGTGCGCGAGCTGCCGCTGGTGCTGATCGACCAGGACCACTCGGCCACCTCGCGCCAGATCGCCCGCCTGGTCGAGGCCTCGCCGGGCCTGCGCGTGGCCGCCCAGGTCGAGCGCTGGGACGAGGCCATGGCCCTGCTGCGCGAGCGCCAGGCCTACGGTGTGCTGGTCCTGCCCGAGCACCTGCAGCGCGAGATCGTCGAGGGCCGGGCGGTGACGCTGCCCTGGTTCACCAACGCCCAGTTCCAGTCCCACGTCGGCGGCATGACGCGTGACGTGCGCGCGGTCATCGGCACGGTGTCCGGCGGCATCGAGCTGGCGGCCCGCGGCAAGCGTGGCGCGGCCCCGGTGCAGGCCCGCGCCCAGTTCGAGCCGATCCGCCTGAAGCTGGCCACGCTCTACAACGAGATGACCAGCTACGAGGCCTTCCTGACCCTGGCCCTGATGCCCGCGGTGCTGCAGATCTTCATCGCCCTGGCCGCGGTGACCGCGATCGGCCGCGAGCTCAAGTCCGGCAGCGTGCCCGCCTGGCTGGACGCCGCCGGCGGCCGCTGGGGCGCGGCGCTGCTGGGCAAGCTGGTCTGGCCGGCGCTGGCCTTCGCGGGGCTGGCCGCGGCGGTGGTGGCCTGGTTCGGGGCGGTGCGCGGCTGGACCCTGGCTGGCGGTGCCACCGCCCTGGCCTTGGGCTGGGCGCTGCTGATCACCGCCTATCTGGCGCTGGGCAGCCTGCTGGTGGCGGTCACGCTGGCGCTGCGCAACGCCATCTCCTTCGCCGCCTTCCTCACCGCGCCGGCGTTCGCGTTCTGCGGCCAGGGCTTTCCGCTGGTGGCCATGCCGCCGCTGGCCAAGGCCTGGGCGCTGGCCTTGCCGCTGACCCACTTCCTGCAAATCCAGAGCCGCCACTGGCTGGCCGGGGCACCGGACGCCTACAGCCTGCCCGAGCTGGGCTGGCTGGCCGGGGCCACCGCGGTCTGCGGCGGTCTGGCCTGGGCGCTGCTGCGCGCCCGCGCGCTGCGGCCCGAGGCCTGGGGGCGCCGCTGATGGCCGGCGACGCGCTGCGCAGCTTCATCGCCGCCTGGCGGGCGATGCTGGGCGACGTCGGGGCGCTGATGCTGCTCTTCGTCGGCGGGCTGGTGTATTCCTTCTTCTACCCGCTGCCCTATGCCCATGAGACGGTGCAGCAGGTGCCGGTGATGGTGGTGGACCAGGACCGCAGCGCGCTGTCGCGCCAGATCACCCGCCATGTGCAGGCGCATCCGGCGGTGGCCCTGGTGGGCGTGACGCCCGAGCTGTCCGAGGCCCAGGACCGCCTGTGGCGGCAGGACATCGCGGGCGTGCTGGTGTTGCCGCGCGGCCTGAACGCCAAGGTCCTGGCGGGCCTGCCGGCCGAGGTCGAGGTGGCCGGCAACGGCATCTACCTGATGCTCAACAAGGCCGCGCTGGGTGGCCTGGCCGAGGCGGTGGGCACCGTGTCGGCCGGCATCGAGCTCAAGCGCCTGGCCGCCACCACGCCCTCGCCTGTCCAGGCGCAGGCCCAGCGCTCGCCACTCAACCTGTCGACCGTGCCGCTGTTCAACGTGCGCGAGGGCTATGGCGCCTACCTGGTGCCCGGGGTGGCGGTGCTGATCATCCAGCAGACGCTGCTGATGGCGGTGGCGCTGCTGCTGGGCACCTGGATCGAGGACGAGCACCGGCCGCTGCCCGACACCCTGGGCGGCTACCTGGGCGCGCTGGCGGCCTTCGCCACGGTGCCGCTGATCAACAGCGCCTACTACTTCGGTTTCGTGCTGTGGTGGCAGGGCTACCCGCGCGGCGGCAACGCGCTGGGGCTGGGCGTGTTCGCGCTGGCCTTCTCGTGGTGCGTGGCGGCGCTGGCGGTGTGGATCGGCAGCTGGTTCCGCACCCGTGAGCGCAGCGCGCAGCTGCTGCTGGGCACCGCCATGCCGCTGATGTTCGTCGCCGGCCTGTCCTGGCCTGCCGAGGGCCTGCCCCCGCTGCTGCAGGCGCTGCGCTGGCTGATCCCCTCCACCGCGGGCATCCAGGGCTTCGTCGCCCTCAACCAGCTCGGCGCCAGCCTGCAGCAGGTGCGCACCGAGCTGCTGGTGCTGCTGGGGTTGGCGCTGGGCTTCAGCGTGCTGGGGGCGTGGCGGTGGGTGCACCACTGGGGGCGGGGCCGCTGAGTCCTCACGGTCCTTTCTTTGACTGCCGGGGTGGGTGGCGTGGCGCCGGCCGCGGGGCAGCGGGCCGGGCGCAAGAGGGGCGGTCGGCACTGACGTGCCGACTCCCCTGCGGTGCTCGCCGCCTGGGGTGGGCTCGGAACTCCCGCCGCTCGGCTTCGCCTCGCTGTGGTCGAACAGCCGAGCCCAAATTTGTTTTGGAAGCCTGACCTGCGGTCAGGCCCCCAGGCGGCTGCGCTCCTCGGCGCCCCTCACA
>CALRTJ020000029.1:0-37821 GCA_943371055.1 Hydrogenophaga intermedia
AGGACAAGGAAATGGTCATGCCTGGCGACAACGTCAGCATCACCGTCAAGCTGATCGCTCCGATCGCCATGGAAGAAGGCCTGCGCTTCGCCATCCGTGAAGGCGGCCGCACCGTCGGCGCCGGCGTCGTCGCCAAGATCATCGAGTAAGGAGCGGCTCCATGTCGAAGCAAAAGATCCGCATCCGCCTGAAGGCTTTCGATTACAAGCTGATCGACCAGTCCGCCCTCGAGATCGTCGACACCGCCAAGCGCACCGGCGCGATCGTCAAGGGCCCGGTGCCCCTGCCGACCCGCATGCAGCGTTTCGACATCCTGCGTTCGCCGCACGTCAACAAGACCTCGCGCGACCAGTTCGAGATCCGCACCCACCAGCGCCTGATGGACATCGTCGACCCGACCGACAAGACGGTTGACGCCCTGATGAAACTGGACCTGCCCGCGGGCGTGGACGTCGAGATCAAGCTGCAGTGAACGTGATCGGCCCCGGATGACCCCTTGCGGGTTGTCCCGGGGCTGGTTATACTCGCAAGCTTTTCCGCAAAGGGCGGCCTTCGGGTCGCCTTTTGCGCGTGTTCGCATTTCGCCTTCGGGCGGTGTGCGGACGAATCAGTCGGCCCGGCCAATCGATGTCGGGCCTGTGAAAACCCAGCTCCTTCAGTGGAGCGGAGATAAACCATGAGTCTGAGCAACCGCCTCGGTTTGCTGGGCCGCAAGGTGGGCATGATGCGCGTGTTCACGGACGATGGCGACGCCATCCCCGTGACCGTGCTGGACGTGTCCAACAACCGCGTCGCCCAGGTCAAGACCGTTGAGACCGACGGCTACAGCGCCCTGCAAGTGGCGTTCGGCGCCCGCAAGGCCTCGCGCGTCACCAAGCCTGAAGCTGGCCACCTGGCCAAGGCCGGCGTCGAAGCCGGCGAGATCCTGAAGGAATTCCGCGTCGACGCCGACGTGGCCGCCGAGTACAAGGCCGGCGCCACGATCCCCGTCACGCTGTTCGCAGCGGGCCAGAAGGTCGACGTGCAAGGCACCTCGATCGGCAAGGGCTACGCCGGCACCATCAAGCGCCACAACTTCGGTTCGCAGCGCGCTTCGCACGGTAACAGCCGCTCGCACAACGTCCCGGGCTCGATCTCGATGGCCCAGGATCCGGGCCGCGTGTTCCCGGGCAAGAAGATGACCGGCCACATGGGCGACGAGACCGTCACCACCCAGAACCTGGACATCGTGCGCATCGACGAGACCCGCCAGCTGCTGCTGGTCAAGGGTGCTGTCCCCGGCGCCAAGAACGGCTTCGTGACCGTGCGTCCCGCCGTCAAGGTCAAGGTCAAGAAGGGAGCCAACTGATGCAACTCGAGCTCCTGAACGAACAAGGTCAGGCCACCTCCAAGGTGGACGCTCCTGACACCGTGTTCGCCCGCGACTACAACGAAGCCCTGGTGCACCAGGTGGTCGTGGCCTACCAGGCCAACGCCCGTCAAGGCACCCGCAAGCAGCTGACCCGTCGCGAGGTTCACCACTCGACCAAGAAGCCCTTCCGCCAGAAGGGCACCGGCCGCGCTCGCGCCGGTATGACCTCGTCGCCGCTGTGGCGCGGGGGCGGTCGCACCTTCCCGAACACCCCGGACGAGAACTTCTCGCACAAGGTGAACAAGAAGATGTACCGCGCCGGCATGGCCGCGATCCTGTCGCAGCTCGTCCGTGACGGCCGTCTGGCCGTGGTCGACTCGCTGACCGTCGAAGCCCCGAAGACCAAGCTGCTGGCCGCGAAGTTCAAGGCCATGGGCCTGGAATCGGTCCTGGTGATCGCCGACAGCGTCGACGACAACCTGGCCCTGGCCTCGCGCAACCTGCCGAACGTGCTGGTCGTCGAGCCCCGCTATGCCGATCCCCTGTCGCTGGTCTTCTACAAGAAGGTGCTGGTGACCAAGGGCGCGATCGAGCAGCTCAAGGAGATGTACGCATGAGCGCCAAGTTCAACGAGGGCCGTCTGGCCCAGGTGCTCGTCGCGCCGGTGATCTCCGAGAAGGCCACCACCGTCAGCGAAAAGCACAACCAGGTCCTGTTCAAGGTCCTGCGTGACGCCACCAAGCCCGAGATCAAGGCCGCCGTCGAACTGATGTTCAAGGTCGAGGTCGAGGCGGTGAACGTCGTCAACGTCAAGGGCAAGGTCAAGCGCTTCGGTCGCTCGATCGGCCGCCGCGACCACGTCAAGAAGGCGTACGTCTCGCTGAAGGCTGGCCAGGAGCTCAACTTCTCCGGGGAGGCCGCGTAAATCATGGCAGTCGTCAAAGTCAAACCGACCTCGCCGGGCCGCCGCGCCGTCGTCAAGGTCGTCCACAAGCACCTGCACAAGGGCGCTCCGGAAGCTTCGCTGCTCGAGCCCCAGAAGCAGAATGCCGGCCGCAACAACAACGGCCACATCACGATGCGTCACAAGGGTGGTGGTCACAAGCACCACTACCGCGTCGTCGACTTCAAGCGCAACAAGGACGGCATCCCCGCGAAGGTCGAGCGCATCGAGTACGACCCGAACCGCACCGCCCACATCGCGCTGGTCTGCTACGCCGATGGCGAGCGCCGCTACATCATCGCCCCGCGCGGTCTGGAAGTCGGCTCGACCATCCTGAGCGGCCCCGAGGCCCCGATCAAGGCTGGCAACGCCCTGCCGATCCGCAACATCCCCGTGGGTTCGACCATCCACTGCGTGGAACTGCTGCCTGCCAAGGGTGCGCAGATCTGCCGCTCGGCTGGCACCTCGGTGACGCTGATGGCCCGCGAAGGCACCTACGCCCAGGTTCGCCTGCGCTCGGGTGAAGTGCGCAAGATCCACATCGATTGCCGCGCCACCATCGGTGAAGTGAGCAACGAAGAGCACAACCTGCGCCAGTACGGCAAGGCCGGTGCGATCCGCTGGAAGGGCATCCGCCCGACCGTCCGCGGTACCGCCATGAACCCGGTCGACCACCCGCACGGTGGTGGTGAAGGCCGCACGGGTGAGGGCCAGGCTCCGGTCTCGCCGTGGAACACCCTGACGAAGGGCTTCCGCACTCGCAACAACAAGCGCACGCAGACCTTCATCGTCTCGCGTCGCAAGAAGTAAGGGCTGGAACCATGGCACGCTCTCTCAAGAAGGGTCCGTTCGTGGACCATCACCTTCTGGGCAAGGTCGACAAGGCCGTTGCCACGAAGGACAAGAAGCCGATCAAGACTTGGTCGCGTCGCTCGACCATCCTGCCCGACTTCATCGGCCTGACCATTGCCGTGCACAACGGCAAGCAGCACGTGCCCGTGTACGTGACCGACCAGATGGTCGGCCACAAGCTGGGCGAGTTCGCGCTGACCCGCACGTTCAAGGGTCACCCCGCGGACAAGAAGGCCAAGAAGTAAAAGGAACACGACGATGGAAACCAAAGCAATCGTTCGTGGCGTCCGCCTCTCGGTCGACAAGGGTCGCCTCGTGGCTGACCTGATCCGCGGCAAGAAGGTTGATCTCGCCCTGAACATTCTGGAATTCACCCAGAAGAAGGCTGCCGGCATCATCAAGAAGGCGCTCGAGAGCGCCATCGCGAACGCCGAGCACAACGACGGTGCCGACATCGACGAACTGAAGGTCACCTCGATCTACGTCGAGCAGGGCGCCACCCTGAAGCGTTTCTCGGCCCGTGCAAAGGGTCGTGGCAACCGCATCAGCAAGGGCACCTGCCACATCTACGTGACCGTGGGGAACTAAAGGAAGACCATGGGACAGAAAATCCACCCGACCGGCTTCCGCCTGCCCGTCACCCGTGCCTGGGCGTCGCGCTGGTACGCGAGCAGCCGCAACTTCGCCGGCATGCTGGCCGAAGACCTGGACGTTCGCGAGTACCTGAAGGCCAAGCTGAAGAACGCGGCCGTCTCGCGCATCCTGATCGAGCGCCCCGCCAAGAACGCCCGCATCACGATCTTCTCGGCACGTCCGGGCGTCGTGATCGGCAAGAAGGGCGAGGACATCGAGAACCTGAAGGCCGAACTGACCAAGCGTCTGGGCGTGCCGGTGGCCGTGAACATCGAGGAAGTGCGCAAGCCTGAAGTCGATGCTCAGCTGATCGCCGACTCGATCACCCAGCAGCTGGAAAAGCGCATCATGTTCCGCCGCGCCATGAAGCGTGCGATGCAGAACGCGATGCGTCTGGGCGCCCAGGGCATCAAGATCATGTCCGCCGGCCGTCTGAACGGCATCGAAATCGCCCGTACCGAGTGGTACCGCGAAGGCCGTGTGCCCCTGCACACCCTGAAGGCTGACATCGACTACGGCTTCTCCGAAGCCAAGACCACCTACGGCGTCATCGGCGTCAAGGTCTGGGTCTACCGCGGTGACCGCCTGGCCAATGGCGAGGCCCCGACGATCAACACCCCGGCCGGTGCCGAGGATGACCGCCGTCCGCGCCGCAACGCCCGCCCGGGCGCTCCGGCTGGCCGTGGCCGTCCTGGTGACCGTGCCCCGCGTGGCGCTGCTGGCGACAAGCCGGCCGGCGCTGGCGCCGGTGCCCCTGGCGTTGCCCGCGTCCGCAAGGCGCCGGCCGCCGGTGAAGGCAAAGGAGAATAAGCATGCTGCAACCCGCACGTCGCAAGTACCGCAAGGAGCAGAAGGGCCGTAACACCGGCGTCGCCACCCGTGGCGCCACCGTGGCCTTCGGCGACTTCGGCCTCAAGGCCACCGAGCGTGGCCGCATCACCGCGCGCCAGATCGAGGCGGCACGTCGTGCCATCTCGCGTCACATCAAGCGTGGTGGCCGCATCTTCATCCGCATCTTCCCGGACAAGCCGATCTCCCAGAAGCCTGCCGAAGTCCGTATGGGCAACGGCAAGGGCAACCCGGAGTACTACGTTGCCGAAATCACCCCCGGCAAGGTGCTCTACGAGATCAACGGCGTTCCCGAGGCCCTGGCCCGCGAAGCGTTCACGCTGGCCGCTGCCAAGCTGCCGCTGCGCTGCACCTTCGTGGCCCGCCAGCTCGGCGCCTGATAAAGGACAGCACCATGAAAGCATCTGAACTGCGCGCCAAGGACGTCGCTGCGCTCGAGAAGGAAGTCACCGACCTCCTGAAGGCGCACTTCGGCCTCCGCATGCAAAAGGGCACCCAGCAGCTGGGCAACACCGCGCAGCTGGGCGAAGTCCGCCGCGACATCGCTCGCGCCAAGACCATCCTGGCCGAGAAGAAGAAGGGAGCCGCCAAGTGAGCGAAGCCCAAACCACCAAGGTCCTGCGCACCCTGATCGGTCGCGTGGTCAGCGACAAGCGCGCCAAGACGGTCACCGTCCTGGTGGAGCGTCGCGTCAAGCACCCGCTGTACGGCAAGATCGTCGGCGAGTCGCGCAAGTACCACGCCCATGACGAGAACGGCGAATACAAGATGGGTGACACCGTCGAGATCTCCGAATCGCGTCCGCTGTCCAAGACCAAGAACTGGGTCGTGACCCGTCTGGTCGAGAAGGCCCGCCTGGTCTGATCCTCAGACCGTCCTGTGCGTGGGGTCTTGCGCCCCCGCGCCGGTCAGGAAAGCCGCACCGCTGGAACAATCCGGCGCTGCGGCTTTTTTCATTTCCCGGCGCTCCGCAGCCCGGAACCCACCCACCAGGACAAGAGACATGCTGAAGGTCGGAGACCGCCTCCCGGGCGGCACCCTGTATGAATTCATCGAGGTCGAAGGCAATGGCTGCAGCCTCGGCCCCAACGCCTTCGACATCGCCCAGAGCACGGCGGGCAAGACGGTCGCCGTCTTCGCGCTGCCCGGCGCCTACACCCCGACCTGCTCGGCCAAGCACGTGCCGGGCTATGTCGCCCAGGCCGAGGCCTTCAAGGCCGCCGGCGTGGACGAGATCTGGTGCGTCTCGGTGAACGACGCCTTCGTGATGGGCGCCTGGGGCCGCGACCAGCAGGTGGCGGGCAAGGTCCGCATGATGGCTGACGGTTCGGCCGACTTCGCCAAGGCCACCGGCCTGACGCTGGACCTGGCCGCCCGCGGCCTGGGTCTGCGCAGCAACCGCTACTCGATGCTGGTCGTCGACGGCGTGGTGCGCACCCTCAACGTCGAGGCGCCCGGTGCCTTCGCCGTGAGCGACGCCGAGACCCTGCTGGAGCAGGCGCGCGAACTGCAGGCCTGAGCGGGCCTGCACAAAAAAGCGTCAGGGGCTGTTGACACGGCCGCTGGCGCTCACGCATAATTGCGAGCTTCGCCGGAATGGCGTGGACTTGCCGTTGTCGACACTGCTCGACAAGGACGCAAGAACACCCGTTTCGGTTTCTGCCCAAGCGGCCTGAAAGTCCCCCGGACAGACAGGCAAGACGGGCCCAATACTGACCGCGACAGGTCACACCATGGGGGTGTGGTCGCCGCGGGAGCAAGTTGGGGACATAGACATGATCCAAATGCAATCGCGGCTCGACGTCGCGGACAACACGGGCGCGAAGTCCGTCATGTGCATCAAGGTGCTGGGCGGCTCCAAGCGTCGCTACGCCGGTATCGGCGACATCATCAAGGTGAGCATCAAGGAAGCTGCGCCCCGCGGCCGCGTCAAGAAGGGCGAGGTCTACAGCGCCGTCGTCGTTCGCACCGCCAAGGGCGTGCGTCGCCAAGACGGTTCGCTGGTCAAGTTCGACGGCAACGCCGCCGTGCTGCTCAATGCCAAGCTGGAGCCGATCGGCACCCGCATCTTCGGCCCGGTCACGCGTGAACTGCGTTCCGAGCGTTTCATGAAGATCGTGTCGCTGGCGCCTGAGGTGCTCTGAAGCACCTTGCACCGATAAAGGAAACGCGATGAACAAGATTCGCAAGGGCGACCAGGTCGTGGTCCTGACCGGCCGTGACAAGGGCAAGCGTGGCACCGTGAGCCTGCGCGTCGATGCCGACCACGTGGTGGTCGATGGCGTCAACGTCGTCAAGAAGCACGTCAAGCCGAACCCGCTCAAGGGCACCACTGGTGGCGTGATCGACAAGACCATGCCGATCCACCAGTCGAACGTGGCCATCTGGAACGCGACCGCCGGCAAGGCCGACCGCGTGGGCATCAAGACCCTTGCCGACGGCAAGAAGGTCCGCGTGTTCAAGTCCAGCGGCGAAGAGATCAAGGCTTAAGGCGGGGTGTCCAGCATGAGTCAACAACAACAAGCAGCCGTCGTCGCACGTCTGCAGGCCTACTACCAAGAGAAGGTGGTTCCGGACCTGATGGCCAAGTTTGGCTACAAGTCGGTGATGGAAGTGCCGCGCCTGACCAAGATCACCCTGAACATGGGCGTGAGCGAGGCCGTGGCCGACAAGAAGGTCATGGACCACGCCGTGGGCGACCTGACCAAGATCGCCGGCCAGAAGCCCGTGGTCACCAAGTCGAAGAAGGCGATCGCCGGCTTCAAGATCCGTGACGGCGTGCCCATCGGCTGCATGGTGACCCTGCGTGGCGCCCGCATGTTCGAGTTCCTGGATCGTTTCGTGACGATCGCCCTGCCGCGCGTGCGTGACTTCCGGGGTATCTCGGGCCGCTCGTTCGACGGCCGTGGCAACTACAACATCGGCGTGAAAGAGCAGATCATCTTCCCGGAAATCGAGTACGACAAGATCGACGCGATCCGTGGCATGAACATCTCCTTCACGACCACCGCGAAGACCGACGACGAGTGCAAGGCGCTCCTCGCTGCCTTCCGCTTCCCGTTCAAGAACTGAGGTGACACGTGGCTAAGGTTTCCCTGATCCAGCGTGAAGAAAAGCGCGCCAAGCTGGTCGCCAAGTACGCCAAGAAGTACGCCGAACTGAAGGCTGTCATCGACAACGCCAACAAGTCGGAAGAAGAGCGTTACGCCGCCCGCCTGGAGCTGCAGAAGCTGCCTCGCAATGCGAACCCGACCCGTCAGCGCAACCGTTGCGAACTGACCGGCCGTCCCCGCGGCACCTTCCGCAAGTTTGGTCTGGCCCGCAGCAAGATCCGTGATCTCGCGTTCAAGGGTGACATCCCTGGCGTGATCAAGGCCAGCTGGTAATCGAGGCGATAAGGAGTAGACACCATGAGCATGAGTGATCCCATCGCCGACATGCTGACCCGCATCCGCAATGCCCAAGCCGTCGAGAAAGCATCGGTTTCGATGCCCGCCTCGAAGCTGAAGGTGGCCATTGCCCAGGTGCTGAAGGACGAGGGCTACATCGATGCCTTCGCGGTCAAGAGCGAAGGCGGCAAGAGCGAGCTGCAAATCGGCCTGAAGTATTACGCCGGTCGTCCCGTCATCGAGCGCATCGAGCGCGTGAGCCGTCCTGGCCTGCGCATCTACCGTGGCTGCGATGCCATCCCCCAGGTCCAGAACGGTCTGGGTGTGGCCATCGTCACGACCCCCAAGGGCGTGATGACCGATCGCAAGGCGCGCGCTGCCGGTGTCGGCGGCGAAGTGCTGTGCTACGTGGCCTGATCCACGTTTGAAGGAAGGAATCGAGCAATGTCCCGCGTTGGAAAAATGCCGATCACCGTCCCACAAGGCGTGGACGTGAAGATCGCGGCCGACCAGATCACCGTCAAGGGCAGCCAGGGTACCCTGGCCCGCGCCACGAACGGCCTGGTCACTGTCAAGCAAGAAGGTGCCGTGCTGTCGGTCGCCCCGGCCAATGATTCGGCCGAAGCGAACGCCATGAGCGGCACGATGCGCGCGCTGCTGGCCAACATGGTCAACGGCGTGAGCAAGGGTTTCGAGAAGAAGCTGAACCTGGTCGGCGTGGGCTTCCGCGCCCAGGCCCAGGGTCAGAAGCTGAACCTGCAGATCGGCTTCTCTCACCCGGTGGTCAAGGAAATGCCGGCCGGCATCTCCGTCGCCACCGCGACCCCGACGGAAATCGTCATCAAGGGCGCTGACCGCCAAGTGGTGGGCCAGCTGGCCGCTGAAGTGCGCGCCATCCGGCCGCCCGAGCCCTACAAGGGCAAGGGCATCCGCTACGCCGACGAGCGCGTGGTCCTCAAAGAGACCAAGAAGAAGTAAGGAGCGACAACATGCTGACCAAGAAAGAACAGCGTCTGCGTCGTTCGCGTCAAACCCGCGAGCGCATTGCCAAGCAAGGCGTCGCGCGTCTGACCGTCTTCCGCTCGAACCTGCACATCTACGCGTCGGTCATCTCCGAGTGCGGCACCAAGGTCCTGGCTTCGGCCTCGACCGCCGAGAAGGACGTCCGCGCCGAGCTGAATGGCAACGGTGGCAACACCGCCGCCGCGGCTGCGGTGGGCAAGCGCGTCGCCGAGAAGGCGAAGGCTGCCGGCATCGAGAAGGTGGCCTTCGACCGTGCGGGCTTCGCCTACCACGGCCGTGTCAAGGCCCTGGCCGAAGCCGCCCGCGAAGCGGGTCTGCAGTTCTGATCTGCGCGAAAGGAAACTGAAAAATGGCAAAGTTCACTCCCCGCGCCCAGACGGAAGGCAACGACGACGGCCTGAAGGAGAAGATGATTGCGGTCAACCGCGTCACCAAGGTCGTCAAGGGTGGTCGCACGCTGAGCTTCGCGGCTCTGACCGTGGTCGGTGACGGCGATGGCCGCGTCGGCATGGGCAAGGGCAAGGCCAAGGAAGTGCCGGTCTCGGTGCAGAAGGCCATGGACTCGGCTCGCCGCAACATGGTCAAGGTCGCGCTGAAGAACGGCACGATCCACCACACCGTTGAAGGCCATCACGGCGCCGCCCGCGTCCTGATGATGCCCGCACCGGCCGGTACCGGCATCATCGCCGGCGGTCCGATGCGCGCGGTCTTCGAAGTGCTCGGCATCACCGACATCGTGGCCAAGAGCCACGGCACCTCGAACGCCTACAACATGGTCCGCGCCACGCTCGACGCCCTGAAGCGCTCGACGACCCCCGCGGAAGTCGCCGCCAAGCGTGGCAAGTCGGTTGAAGAAATCTTCAACTGAGCCGCCAGGAGCCAACATGACTGAAGCCAAGAAGACCGTCACGGTCAAGCTGGTCAAGAGCCCGATCGGCTGCAAGGAATCGCACCGTGCCACCGTCCGTGGCCTGGGCCTGGGCAAGCTGAACAGCCAGCGCACCCTGGAAGACACCCCGGCGGTTCGCGGCATGATCAACAAGATTTCCTACCTGGTCCAGGTGCTGTAAGCACCGCGCCTGATCGAGAGGAAAGCAAACCATGCAACTCAATTCCATCAAGCCGGCTTCGGGTGCCAAGCACTCCAAGCGTCGCGTCGGTCGCGGCATCGGTTCTGGCCTGGGCAAGACCGCTGGTCGTGGCCACAAGGGTCAGAAGTCCCGTGCCGGTGGCTACCACAAGGTGGGCTTCGAAGGCGGCCAGATGCCGCTGCAGCGTCGCCTGCCCAAGCGTGGCTTCAAGTCCGCTTCGCTGAAGTACAACGCCGAGGTCACCCTGGCCGAACTGCAAGCGCTGGGCGCTGCCGAAGTGGACGTCTCCGTCCTGAAGGCAGCCGGCCTGGTGCCGCAGCTGGCCAAGGTCGTCAAGGTCATCAAGTCGGGCGAGCTGAGCGCCAAGGTGTCCCTCAAGGGCATCGGTGCCACCGCCGGCGCGAAGGCCGTGATCGAGGCCGCTGGCGGTTCGCTGGCCTGATCGGCCTGCACTGAAGGACACCCACGCCCGTGGCAACCTCTCCCACTCAGCTGGCCAAGACAGGCAAGTTCGGCGACCTCAATCGCCGGCTGGTCTTCCTCTTGCTGGCGCTGGTCGTCTACCGGATCGGGGCGCACATCCCCGTGCCGGGCGTCAATCCGCAGCAGCTGCAGGCCCTGTTCCAGGGTCAGCAGGGCGGCATCCTGGACTTGTTCAACATGTTCTCGGGTGGCGCGCTGTCGCGGTTCACGGTCTTCGCTCTGGGGATCACGCCGTACATCTCGGCGTCGATCATCATGCAGCTGATGACCTACGTGGTGCCCAGCCTGGAGGCGCTCAAGAAGGAAGGCGAGGCCGGTCGCCGCAAGATCACCCAGTACACGCGCTACGGCACGCTGGCGCTGGCCATCTTCCAGTCGCTGGGCATCGCCCTGGCGCTGGAGGGGTCTGCGGGTCTGGTCATCAGCCCGGGGTTCGGCTTCCGCATGACCGCAGTGGTCAGCCTGGTCGCCGGCACCATGTTCCTGATGTGGCTGGGTGAGCAGATCACCGAGCGGGGTCTGGGCAACGGGATCTCGATCCTGATCTTCGGCGGCATCGCCGCGGGTCTTCCCAGCGCGATCGGCGGCCTGTTCGAACTGGTCCGCACCGGCTCGATGAGCATCATCGTGGCGCTCTTCGTGATCGCCCTGGTGGTGGCGGTGACCTACGCCGTGGTGTTCGTGGAGCGGGGGCAGCGCAAGATCCTGGTCAATTACGCCAAGCGGCAGGTCGGCAACAAGGTCTACGGTGGGCAGTCTTCCCACCTGCCCCTGAAGCTGAACATGTCCGGCGTGATCCCGCCGATCTTCGCCTCGTCGATCATCCTGCTGCCGGCGACGGTCGTGGGCTGGTTCGCCACCGGTGACGA
The DNA here is from genome assembly GCA_943371055.1 of Hydrogenophaga intermedia. Taxonomy (GTDB): domain Bacteria; phylum Pseudomonadota; class Gammaproteobacteria; order Burkholderiales; family Burkholderiaceae_C; genus Ideonella; species Ideonella intermedia_A. The sequence continues at coordinate 11,484 of CALRTJ020000029.1, forward strand.
CATGCGCTGGCTGAAGGACATCTCGGGTGCCCTGCAGCCCGGCCAGCCGATCTACGTGATGCTGTACGCCGCGATGATCGTGTTCTTCTGCTTCTTCTACACGGCGCTCGTGTTCAACAGCCGCGAGACCGCTGACAACCTGAAGAAGAGTGGCGCGTTCATTCCGGGCATCCGCCCGGGTGAGCAGACCGCGAAGCACATCGACAAGATCCTGGCGCGCCTGACGTTGGCGGGTGCGGTGTACATCACCCTGGTGTGCCTGCTGCCGGAGTTCCTCCAGCTGAAGTACAACGTTCCGTTCTACTTCGGTGGTACCAGCCTGCTGATCATCGTGGTCGTCACGATGGACTTCTGGGCCCAGGTGCAGTCCTACGTGATGAGTCAGCAGTACGAATCGCTGCTGAAGAAGGCGAATTTCAAGGCGACCTAGCCCACACCAGGCGAAGGCCTCCACCCCAAGTAATCCATGGCGAAAGACGACGTCATCCAGATGCAGGGCGAGATCCTCGAGAACCTACCGAACGCCACCTTCCGCGTGAAGCTGGAAAACGGACACCAGGTCCTCGGGCACATCTCGGGAAAGATGAGGATGCACTACATCCGAATCCTGCCCGGTGACAAGGTGACCGTCGAACTGACGCCCTATGATTTGAGTCGCGCTCGGATCGTTTTCCGCGCAAAGTAAAACGTTCAAGAGCGCTTGAACAGGTCAAGGAGAAGACGATGAAAGTCTCGGCATCGGTCAAGAAGATGTGCCGCAACTGCAAGATCATCCGCCGCAACGGCATCGTTCGCGTGATCTGCACCGACCCGCGTCACAAGCAGCGCCAGGGTTGATCCCCCGCCGCTGACAGCGAATCCAAGGAAACACCATGGCACGTATTGCTGGTATCAACGTTCCGCCGCAGAAGCACGCGGAGATCGGCCTGACCTACATCTTCGGCATCGGCCGCACGACCGCGCAGAAGATCTGCACGGCGGTTGGCGTCCCCTTCAACAAGAAGATCAAGGACCTGACCGACAGCGACCTGGAAAAGATCCGGGAAGAAGTGGGCAAGCTCACGATCGAGGGTGACCTGCGTCGCGAGACCTCGATGAACATCAAGCGTCTGATGGACCTGGGCTGCTACCGCGGCTTCCGCCATCGTCGCGGTCTGCCGATGCGCGGCCAGCGCACCCGCACCAACGCCCGCACCCGCAAGGGTCCGCGCAAGGGTGCCGCGGCGCTGAAGAAGTAAGCCCTGGACGTAGGAAGAGCACACAATGGCCAAGTCTCCCGCCAATAACGCCGCCCGTCGGGTGAGCAAGAAGGTCCGCAAGAACGTTGCGGACGGCATTGCCCACGTCCACGCGTCGTTCAACAACACCATCATCACCATCACCGACCGTCAAGGCGGGGCCCTGTCGTGGGCTTCGTCGGGTGGTCAGGGCTTCAAGGGCTCGCGCAAGTCGACCCCCTTCGCCGCCCAGGTGGCTGCCGAGAACGCCGGCCGCGCCGCGCAAGAACAGGGCATCAAGAACCTGGACGTGCGCATCAAGGGCCCGGGTCCTGGCCGCGAGTCGTCGGTGCGTGCCCTGGCTTCGCTGGGCATCCGCATCAACTCGATCTCGGACATCACCCCGATCCCGCACAACGGCTGCCGCCCGCAAAAGCGCCGCCGCATCTGAGTCCGGCCCTGGCCATGCACAGCATGGCCGGCTGTGGCTACAATAATGGGTTTCCCGTGAAGCCGGCTTTGGCATGCGCCAAGGCCGGCTGTCTTGACTCCAAGCCCACCGTCTGTGCCCGAGGCCTTCCAGGCCCGGCGCCAGACTCGCGCGCCATGCTGCCCTCACGGGTGGCATCCGGGCGCGTCAGATCGATCAACGAAGGACAATACCGTGGCACGTTACCTCGGCCCGAAGGCCAAACTTTCCCGCCGTGAAGGCACCGACCTGTTCCTGAAGAGCGCCCGCCGCGCCATCAGCGACAAGTCGAAGTTCGAATCCAAGCCGGGCCAGCACGGCCGCACTTCCGGCTCGCGCACCTCGGACTTCGGTCTGCAGCTGCGTGAAAAGCAGAAGGTCAAGCGCATGTACGGCGTCCTCGAGCGCCAGTTCCGCCGCTACTTCGCCGAAGCCGATCGCCGCAAGGGATCGACCGGCGTCAACCTGCTGCAGCTGCTGGAATCGCGTCTGGACAACGTCGTCTACCGCATGGGCTTCGGTTCGACCCGCGCGGAAGCCCGCCAGCTGGTGTCGCACAAGGCGCTGACCGTCAACGGCACCGTCGTGAACATCCCGTCGTACCAGGTCAAGGCCGGTGACGTGATCGCCATCCGCGAAAAGGCCAAGAAGCAGCTGCGCATCGCCGACTCGCTGAAGCTGGCCGAATCGATCGGTCTGCCGGCCTGGGTCTCGGTCGATGCCACCAAGCTGGAAGGCACCTTCAAGAAGAGCCCGGACCGTGACGAGTTCGGCGCCGAGATCAACGAGTCGCTGATCGTCGAACTGTACTCGCGTTGATGTTTCCCGGGCCGTGCGCCGCCTTCGGCGCGCGGTTCCACCCGCCCCGGCATGCCGGTACTGGGGCGGGCGCAGTCGCTTCCGGCGTGGTCCGCCAGCCTTATCGGTGTAACGAGCCGAGGGTATCGAGAGGAACAGGACTTACATGCAAACCAATCTGCTGAAACCCAAAGCCATCGTCGCGGAGCCGCTGGGCGGCAACCGCGCCAAGGTCACGCTCGAACCGTTCGAGCGCGGCTACGGTCACACGCTCGGCAACGCGCTGCGTCGCGTGCTGCTGTCGTCGATGGTGGGTTACGCGCCGACCGAGGTCACCATCGCTGGCGTGCTCCACGAGTACTCCGCCATCGACGGCGTGGCCGAGGACGTGGTTCACATCATGCTGAACCTCAAGGGCGTGGTCTTCCGCCTGCACAACCGTGACGAAGTCACGCTGGTGTTGCGCAAGGAAGGCGAGGGCCCGGTCACCGCCAATGACATCCAGTGCCCGCACGACGTCGAGATCGTGAACAAGGATCATGTCATCGCCAACCTGGCCCAGGGTGGCAAGCTGGACATGCAGATCAAGGTCGAGAAGGGCCGTGGCTACGTCCCCGGCAACCTGCGCCGCTATGGCGATGAGCCGACCAAGTCGATCGGCCGCATCGTGCTGGACGCCTCGTTCTCGCCGGTCAAGCGGGTGAGCTACGCGGTCGAGAACGCCCGCGTCGAGCAGCGCACCGACCTGGACAAGCTGGTCATGGAAATCGAGACCAACGGCGCGATCTCGCCCGAGGAAGCGATCCGCGCCTCGGCCAAGATCCTGGTCGAACAGCTGGCGGTCTTCGCGCAGCTCGACGCCGGTGACGTCATCGACGGCGGCGCAGCCGGTGGCAAGTCTGGCGCCCGTACGGGTGGCAACTTCGACCCGATCCTGATGCGTCCGGTCGACGAGCTCGAGCTGACGGTGCGTTCGGCCAACTGCCTGAAGGCCGAAAACATCTACTACATCGGCGACCTGATCCAGCGCACCGAGACCGAGCTGCTGAAGACCCCGAACCTGGGTCGCAAGTCGCTCAACGAGATCAAGGAAGTGCTGGCCTCTCGCGGCCTGACCCTGGGTGCCCGTCTGGAAGACTGGCCGCCCCAAGGGCTCGAGAAGCGCTGAACAGGCTCCCCCCCTACCGGCTGACGCCGGCCCCCTCGAGGGGGCACCACTGGTGGACCGGCAAAGCCGGTTCCACGGTGGCCACCAGAAGGGGGATGCACGTGTTTGAAGGTTGGCTTCGCGGCCAACCGGTTTTGAGAGAAGAGGGCGGCACATGCCGCCCGGTGCACCCGGCAGTACCTGATACGGCTGCCGGCAATGACTAAGGAAAGGAAAGCACCATGCGCCATCGTCACGGCCTTCGCAAGCTGAACCGTACCTCCGAGCACCGCGCCGCGATGCTGCGGAACATGTCGGTCTCGCTGCTCACCCACGAAGCCATCAAGACCACCGTCCCCAAGGCCAAGGAACTGCGCCGCGTCGTCGAGCCGCTGATCACCCTGGCCAAGGTCGACACCGTCGCCAACCGCCGCCTGGCCTTCGCCCGCCTGCGTGACCGCGATGTCGTCACCAAGCTGTTCAACGACCTGGGCAAGCGCTACACCGAGCGTCCCGGTGGCTACACCCGCATCCTGAAGATGGGCTTCCGCGTGGGCGACAACGCCCCGATGGCCTTCGTCGAGCTGGTGGACCGTCCGGACGTGGCCGAGGCCGCCGAGGCCCCCGCCGCCGAATAAGTCCCGGCTGGCCGCACGCGTGCGGCCCCAGGCACCGAGGCCCGCCACCGTGCGGGCCTTTTTCATGTCTGAGCGCCCGCCGCCGCCCGCCGCCGCCCGGCGGGCCCACGGAACCCTGGCGCCCCCGCCGGGGTCACAATCCGCACCATGCCCTTGATCCGAACGCTGATGGCCCTGCTGTGGGCCGCGCTGCTGCTGCTGGCCGGGCCGGCCCGCGCGGCCGAGTTCCTGGAGCCTGAACAGGCGTTCAAGCTCAGCGCGCGGGCCATCGCGCCTGACGCGCTGGAGCTGCGTTACGAGATCGCGCCGGGCTACTACCTCTACCGCGAGCGCCTGCTGTTCCAGGCCGCGCAGGCGACGCTGGGCACCGCCGACCTCCCGCGGGGCCAGGTCAAGTTCGACGAGACCTTCCAGAAGGAGGTCGAGACCCACCGCGGCACGCTGCTGGTGCGCCTGCCGGTGCAGACCGCCTCGGGGCCCTTCGAGCTCGAGGTCGGCTACCAGGGTTGCGCCGACGCCGGCCTGTGCTACCCGCCCGAGACCCGGCGGCTGCGGGTGTCACTGGCCGCCTTCGGCGGCAACGGCTCGGTGCGGGTGGAAGGCGCGGGCGGCCCCGGCCGGGTCGAAGCCGCGCCCCAGGCCGCTTGGACGGGCTCCGGCAGTGGTGGTGGCCTGCTGGCCGCTGCCCGTGGGGACGGCGCCGCGATCGACGGCCTGCTGCGCGGCGGCTCCTGGTGGTGGACCCTGGGCGCGTTCTTCGTGATGGGCCTGCTGCTGTCCTTCACGCCCTGCGTGCTGCCGATGCTGCCCATCCTGTCCTCGGTCATCGCCGGGCAGGCCGAGGTCTCGCGCCGGCGCGGCCTGCTGTTGGCGCTGGCCTACTCGCTGGGCATGGTGCTGGTCTACACCGCCCTGGGCGTGGCGGCCGGTCTGGCCGGCGAGGGCCTGGCGGCCTGGCTGCAGATGCCCGGGGTGCTGCTGGCCTTCGGCGCGCTCCTGGTGGCCTTCTCGCTGGCCATGTTCGATGTCTACGAACTCGGCTTGCCCCGCGCGCTGCAGGACCGCCTGCACGCCACCTCGTCCACCCTGCAGGGCGGACGCTTCGCCGCGGTGTTCGCCATGGGCGGGCTGTCGGCCCTGATCGTCAGCCCCTGCGTCAGCGCGCCGCTGGCCGGGGCGCTGGTCTTCCTCAGCCAGACCCGCGACGTGGCCCTGGCCGGCGGGGCCCTGTTCGCGTTGGGCTGGGGCATGAGCGTGCCGCTGCTGGTGCTGGGCGCCTCGGCGGGCACCTGGTTGCCCCGCTCGGGGTCGTGGATGCACGCGGTCAAGCACTTCTTCGGCCTGTTGTTGCTGGCCACCGCGCTGTGGATCGTGCAGCCACTGCTGGCGCCATGGGCGACCTTGTCGGCCTGGGGCGCGTTGCTGCTGGTCGGCGGCTTCATGCTGCGCCCCTTCGACGCCCACCCGCACAGCGGCGCACCGCGCGTGTGGTTGCAGCGCGCCGCCGGCGTGGCCGCGCTGGCCCTGGGCGTGATGCAGCTGGCCGGCGCCGCTTCGGGCGGGCGTGACCCGCTGCAGCCGCTGGGCCACCTGGGTGGCGGCGTGGCCGCCAGCACGGCCGAGCTGCCCTGGCAGCCGGTGCGCAGCACGACCGAACTGGACGCGGCCCTGCAAAGCGCCGGCCGCCCGGTGATGCTGGATTTCTACGCCGACTGGTGCGTGAGCTGCAAGGAGATGGAGCGCTTCACCTTCACCGACCCGGCGGTGCGCGCGCGCCTGGCCGGGGCGCTGCTGCTCAAGGCCGATGTCACCGCCAACACCGAGGCCGACCGCGCGCTGCTCAAGCGCTTCGGCCTGTTCGGCCCGCCCGGCACGGTCTTCTTCGACCGCCAGGGCCAGGAGGTGACCGGCCTGCGGGTGATCGGCTTCCAGAACGCGGCCGACTTCGGCCAGACCCTGGTCCGGGCCGGGCTCTGAGGAACCGCTTCTGGCCGAAAGAGAAATATCCAGCAGGCCCTGGTCAGGAGGCCGTCAATCGGCTATACTGCTAGCTTCAGTCGCGGGGTGGAGCAGTCTGGTAGCTCGTTGGGCTCATAACCCAAAGGTCGCAGGTTCAAATCCTGCCTCCGCAACCAAAACACCGCGTTCGGGTCACCAGTCCCGGGCGCACACTTCAAGGCCCGCTCGGCGGGTCTTGTCGTCTGACAGGGCCGCCAGAGCCTTGCCAGCGGTCAGGCCCTCAACCAGCCTAGCTTGAACGATCAGCCGCGGGGTGGAGCAGTCTGGTAGCTCGTTGGGCTCATAACCCAAAGGTCGCAGGTTCAAATCCTGCCTCCGCAACCAAATCGCTGTTGGCGACGACAGCCCTTCAAAGCCCGCCCTTCGCGGGCTTTGTCGTTTTCGGGCGGCCCGGCTCGGGCGGCCTCAGCAGGTCCTGGTCATGCAACGTCCTGTGATCGACAACCCCGACGCCCTGCGCGACTGGTTCCGCCGCTGCGGCGTGGGCGTGCCGCTGGACCTGTGCGTGGGGCCGCTGCCCCAGACCGGGGTGTTCATCGCCCGCTGGTCGCGCCGAGAGCCCGACACCACGGTGCAGGTGATGCAGCCGCACCCGGGCTTCTTCCGCATCGCGCTGATGCTCGAGCCGCTGGAATCGCAGATCTGGTCGGGCGAGAGGCCGGTGTGGGGCGGCGTGATCGGGGCCAACCGCTTCCGCATCTGCGCCCCGGGCTCGCGCGGGCGCTGGCGGCAGCTCAGCGGCTGCGACATCGTCAACCTCTTCGTGCCGGTCGAGACGGTCGAGCGCCTGCGCGTGGCCGGCGGCCTGCCCGAGGACTGCAGCCTGGGCAACACCGCCTACCGGCCTGACCGCCACGTGCTGGAGCTGGTGCTGAAGATGCTCGAGGCCGAGGTTCTGGCCGGTCCGCTGGCCACCGTGCTGCGCGACGCCCTGGCCACCGCGCTGCTGGCCTACCTGCTGGAGCACCACGCCCGCGGCGCGCCCGAGTCCGCCGCGCCGCGCGGCCTGGGGGGCGTGCGCCTGCGCCGGGTGCTGGCCTTCATCGCCGAGAACGCCACCCGCGAGCTGGCGATCGCCGAGATGGCGTCGATGTGCGGCATGAGCGAGTCGCACTTCTCGCGCGAGTTCCGGGCTGCGGTGGGCCTGCCGCCCCACCAGTACGCGCTCAAGCTGCGGCTGGACCGGGCCTGTGAGGCGCTGGCCGGCGGGGACCGGATGCTGATGGACATCGCGCTGGAGCTGGGTTTCAGCAGTGCCAGCCATTTCTCGCGCGCCTTCGCGCAGCGCCACGGCATGCCGCCGGCGCGCTACCGGCAGCTGCACCGCCGTCCGATTTGAGCGGCTACCCCAGAACGCGCAGCAGTTCTGTGCAAGTCGGGCAGGAAACCGGCAGCGGACCGGCCGCGGGATGAACACAATCCTGCTCATGCAGCCGGATGCGGCGGGGTCTACCGGCCCCCCCTCGACCGGCACCGCACGGTGGCTCCACACGGGCCACCTCTGGCGACCCCCCGCTGGCCAGCGGGGGGCGCAACCCTTGAAGGCCCCCTGCGCGGGGCCTTCTCCATTTCGGGTTGGCCGAATGCTTGACGCCCGTCAAGCGCCCCCGGGAATGGCGGTCCTCCTCCCCTGCGCCGGACTGGCCTGCGGACCCCTCTGCGCCCAAAATGGGTCATCCACACTTGGCCTCGGGCGACATGCACCTCTTCACCGACCCTGGCGCCGGCATGGCGTTCGCTGCCGGCCTGATGCTGTGGATGCTGGCCGCGGCCTTTGCGGTCGGTCGCCGCCTGCGGCCGGCCTGGGGCATGGAGTGGCTGTCCCTGGCCATGGCCCTGGCGGGGGTCCGAGCCCTGATCGCCTCGGTGTGGGTGCCGACCGGTGCCTGGTGGCCGCTGACCGCGGCGCTGCTGGCCGCGGCCACGCTGTCTGCCCTGCTGGTGGGGCTGCGCCGCTATGTCGGCCTGGTGTCGGGCTGGCCGGCGTTGTGGTTCATCGCCTGGGTGGCCATCTGGTTCGGGCTGCGCGCGCTGATGGATCGGCTGGGGGCCGGTCCGCAGGCCGGTCCGCTGGCTTCGGCCCTGGTGTACGCCTACCTGGCCTTGTTGTGCGCCGGGCGCCTCAGCCGGGTGGCCGGTCGGGCCTACCCGCTGGTCGCCGCGGCGCTGGTGATCCACCCCACGCTGGTGCTGGGCGTGGGGCAGGTCTGGCTGCAGCTCGGGCCCGGGCCCTTGCGCGGCTGGTCCGCCTTGGGCAGCGCCATCGTCGGCCTGGGCCTGTTGATGGCCGGCATGGGCCGCCTGCGCACCGAGCTGCAGCACGAGTTGCAGCGCCGCGAAGAGGCCGAGCACGCGCTGCGCCAGCTCAACGGCAGCCTGGAGCAGCGCATCCACGAGCGGACCGCTGAACTGGAAGGCCTGGTCGATGGCCTGGAGTCCTTCAACCGCATGGTTTCGCACGACCTGCGTGGTCCGCTGGGCGGCATGCGGTCCTTGGCCGAGCTCACCTTGCAGGCCCATCGTGCGCAGGACGCCGCCAAGGTCGAGCGCTTTCTGGGGCTGCTGCGGGATGAGTCCGAGCGCCTGGGGGGACTGGTTCAGCAGCTGATGCTCCTGGCCCGGGTCACCCAGGCCGACCTGGCGCTGCAGGACACGCCGCTGGACCAGGTGCTGGCCGAAAGCCTGCGCGCCCTGTCGCTGAGCGAAGGCGCCGACCGGGTCTCCTGCGTGCACGCCGAGCCCCTGCCCGTGGCCCGGGTGGACCGCGGCCTGATGGGCCAGGTCTTCGTCAACCTGATCGGCAACGCCCTCAAGTTCGCTGGATTGGGCGGGGCGCCCCAGGTGCGGGTGCGCTCCTGTCCGGAGGACACCGAGTGGGTGATCGAGGTGCGCGACAACGGCCCGGGCTTCGATCCCGAACGCGCGGCCGAGCTGTTCCAGCCCTTCCGCCGCCTGCACGGCCGCGAGGTCGCCGGCCACGGCATCGGCCTGACCATCGTGCGGCGCATCGTCGAGCGCCATGGTGGCCAGGTCTGGGCCGAGAGCACGCCGGGGCAGGGGGCGCGCTTCTGCTTCAGCCTGCCGCGCCAATGAGCGGGCGGCCCCGTCTGCGGGCAATCCCCGCCCCGCTCTAGAGGGCTCGCCTCAAGCCGTCGGGCTCGGGCGCGGGAAGATCGGCGGCTGCTCCCCACCGGCCCTGCGCATGAACCCCGACACCGCCCGCCACACCTCCCTGGACCGCATCGACACCCTGTTCGCCGCCCAGGCCCCCGTGGCCCTGCGCCTGCGCCACCGTGGTGCGGCCGAGCGACTGGCCCGTCTGCAGGCCCTGCAGCAAGGTCTGATGGACCGGCGCGAGGCGCTGCTGCAGGCCTGTGCCGAGGACCTGGGCAAGCCCGCGGTCGAGGTCGACCTGACCGAGCTGCTGCCGGTGGTCGACGAGATCCGCCACGTGCGCCGCCACCTGCGCCGCTGGATGAAGCCGCAGCGCGCCGCCCCCAGCCTGACCACGCTCGGCACCCGCGCGCGCATCGTCTGCCAGCCGCGCGGCCGCTGCCTGATCATCGGCCCCTGGAACTACCCGGTGTCCACCCTGATCGGGCCGCTGGTCTCGGCGGTGGCGGCGGGCAACACCGCGGTGCTCAAGCCCTCCGAGTTCACGCCGCGCGTCAACGCGGTGCTGGCCGCGCTGGTGGCCGAGGTCTTCCCCGAGGACGAGGTGGCGGTGGTCGAAGGCGCGGTGGACGCCTCCACCCGCCTGCTGGCATTGCCCTTCGACCACATCTTCTTCACCGGCTCGCCCGCGGTCGGGCAGGTGGTGATGGCCGCGGCGGCGCGGCACCTGGCCTCGGTCACGCTGGAGCTGGGCGGCAAGTCGCCGGTGATCATCGACGCCAGCGCCGACCTGCGCGGCGCCGCCGAGCACCTGATGTGGGGCAAGTTCGTCAACGCCGGCCAGACCTGCGTGGCGCCCGACCATGTGTGGGTGCACCGCTCGGTGCGCGACGCCTTCGTGGCCGAGTGCCAGGCGGTGCTGGCGCAGCGCTTTGGCGCCGACCCGGCCGCGGTGGCCGCCAGCCCGGACCTGGCGCGCCTGGTGCACGAGCGCCATGCCGCCCGCGTGGCCGGCCTGCTGGACGAGGCGGTGGCCGGTGGCGCCCGCGTGCTGGCCGGCGGCGGCCACGACGCGGCGGCGCGCTTCATCGCGCCCACCCTGATCGACCAGGTGCCCGAGCAGGCCCGCATCGGCCAGGAGGAGATCTTCGGCCCGGTGCTGCCGATCGCGGTCTACGACCAGCTCGACACCGTGATCGACCGCATCAACGCCGCGCCCAAGCCGCTGGCCCTGTACCTGTGGAGCCGCGAGCGCACGGTGGTGGACGCGGTGCGCGCCGGCACCAGCTCGGGCAGCTTCTGCGTCAACCTGTGCCTGCAGCAGTTCGCCCACCACCACCTGCCCTTCGGCGGCGTCAACCACTCGGGCATCGGCCACGCCCACGGCGTGTACGGCTTCAAGGCCTTCTCGCACGAGCGGGCCGAACTGCACGGCGGCCCGCTGTCGGCGCTCAAGCTGCTGTTCCCGCCCTACACCGCGGCACGCCAGCGCCTGAGCCGCACCCTGCTGGCGGTGATCGGCCGCAGCTGAGGCGATCGCCTCAGCCGCTCGGCGGCCACGCCGGGCCGGGCTGAGGCTGCCAGGCCGGCAGCCGCGCGCGCGGCAGCAGCTCCTGCACCGCCCGCGCGGCCTGGTCGATCGCCGAGTGGGCGTAGGCATAGGCCCCGGCGTCGCTGTTGGCGATCGCCACCCGACCCCAGCCGCGGCGCGCGGTCTCGCAGGGCAGGGGGCCGCGCGGCCAGGTCGGGTCCCAGGGCCGCATGTACTCGTAGGCGTAGCCATGGGCCCAGCGGTTGACCGTGACCGCGGCGATGTCTCGCCCCGCGTCAAAGCCGTGCGCGCCCAGGGCCTCGTCCAGCAGGCGGCGCACCTCGTCCTCGAACACCGCCGAATCCCAGCCCTGCAGCTGGACGCGACCCGCCGCGGCCTGGGTGCGGGCCGGGCGGCCGTCGCCCGGCACCACCACCTTGCCCAGGTGCAGCAGCACCGGCTCATCGGCTGAGCCAGGCGGGCGCTGGCTGCCCAGGGCCACTGGAAAGTCCAGCGCCACATCGCCCCAGAAACCGTCCACCACCCGCAGCGACGACACGCCCGCCGCCTGCCAGGGCCGCCAGTGGTCCAGCAGCACCGTGGTGTAGACCAGGGGCACCTTCACCTGGTCTTCCAACGCGCGGCGCTGGGCCGCGGGCAGCTCGTCGCTCAACCGGGCCACCACGCGGTGCCAGCAGGCCAGCAGCACCTGGCGGGCGCGGGCGCGGCGAGGCCGGCCCTGGGCGTCCAGGTAACGCAACTCCACCGCCTCGGCCCGGTCCGGCGGCCCCAGGTGGCGCAGGCCCACCACGGTGGCGCCGCAGCTCAGGCGCACCGCGGCGGCCGGGTCGTCCAGCCGGGCGTCGTCCAGCGGCGCGTCCACCAGGGCGTCCATGTCCTGGCCCGGCAGCGCGTCGGGGCGCAGCGCGCGCAGCAGGGCCCGCACCACGCCGTGGTTGCCGTCGGGGAAGTGGTAGATGTAGTCGTCCGTGCCCAGCCGCAGCTGACGGCCACTGGGCGAGTTGGCGGCGAACGGCGCCTCGCCCAGGTCCAGCGCGGCAAAGCCGGGCAGGCCGGCGGCCCAGGCATCGAGCGCGCTGGTGGCGTCGATGCCCACGCCGAAGTAGCCCTGGGTGGCGTCCTGGAACCAGCGCAGCACCTGGGCATCGGCGCCCCAGCCGCGCCGCAGGAAGGCGGCGTAGGTCAGGCGCGACAGCGCGGCGGCGCGGGCCGGGCGGGTGCGCAGGTCGGGCAGGGGGTCGTGCGGCGCCTCGGCCAGCAGCCGCGCCAGCACCGCCTGCGCCGGCGCGCCCAGCGGCGTGCGCGCCAGCCAGGCCGCCGGCGCCTCGCCCGGCCGGGTGAACACCGTGCGGGCCTGGCCCCACTCTCGGGCACCGAAGTGGAAGGCGCGTCCGGTGAGCCCGTGGCGCTCGTGCCAGCCGCGGTCGAAGGCGCCTTGCTCGAAGCGCTGCAGCGCCACCCCCACGCCACGCAGCAGCGCGTGCGCGGCCGGCGAGAACAGGCCTGGCGAGTCCAGCGACTGCGAGCCGCCGTAGCCGATCAGGGTGCGGCCGCTGCGGGCGTGGTGAAAGGTGTTGCGCCGCGCGTGGCCGCCCCACTCGGCCGCGGCCTCGAGCACGCGGATGCGCACCGGCCGACCCGCGTGCTCGCGGAACCACCAGGCGCCGGCCAGGCCACTGATGCCCCCGCCCACCACCAGCAGGTCGTCCACGCCCTCGTCCAGCGCATCGGCCTGGTCGTCCCAGCGACCGGGTTGGTCACGCCAGGCGTGGGCGTGGGCGCGGTCGGCGTCGGTCTGTCCCGCCAGCGTGGTGATGGCTGGGGCCGGAGCCGGCGCGGCCCCGGCGGCGGCGGGCAGGCCGGCCAGTGTGCTGCCCTGCAGCAGCCGTCGTCGGGTGATCGTCATGGGGTCGGGCCTCCCGGACAATGCGGGCAAACGCTTTCAAGGACCGCCCGATGTTGCCCCATCCCACCGCCGCTCGTGTCGCCGCGATCGAACCCTTCCACGCGATGGCGCTGTTCCGCCGCGCCGACGCCATGGCCGCCGAAGGCCGCTCCATCATCCAGATGAGCGTGGGCGAGCCCGACTTCACCGCGCCGCCCGCGGTGGTGGCCGCGCTGGAGCGCGCCGTGGCCGAGGGCCGCACCCGCTACACCTCGTACAGCGGCATCGCGCCGCTGCGCGAGGCCATCTCGGCCCACTACCGCCGCGTCCATGGCCTGGATGTGCCGGCCAGCCGCATCCTGGTCACCGCCGGCGCCTCGGGCGCGCTGCAGCTGGCCTGCGCGCTGCTGGTGGACGTGGGCGACGAGGTGCTGATGCCCGACCCCACCTACCCCTGCAACCGCCACTTCGTCAGCGCGGTCGACGGCAGCACCCGCCTGATCCCCGCCGGCCCCGAAAAGCGCTTCCAGCTCGACGGCGACGACGTGCGCCGCCACTGGGGCCCGCGCACCCGCGGCGTGATGCTGGCCTCGCCGTCCAACCCCACCGGCACCACCATCGCCCCCGAGGTGCTGGCCGATGTGCTGGCCGCGGTGCGCGAGCGCCAGGGCTTCCTGGTCTTCGACGAGATCTACAACCAGCTCACCTACGGCGGCCCGGTGCCCCGCAGTGCGCTGGCGCTGGGCGACGACGTCATCGTCATCAACAGCTTCAGCAAGTACTTCTGCATGACCGGCTGGCGCCTGGGCTGGCTGGTGCTGCCCGAGGCCCTGGTGCCCGCCGCCGAGAAGCTGGCGATGAACCTGTTCATCTGCCCGCCCGCCACCGCCCAGTACGCCGCGCTGGGCTGCTTCGAGCCCCAGAGCCTGGCGATCTACGAGCAGCGCCGCGCCGAGTTCGCCCGCCGCCGCGACTACCTGGTGCCGGCCCTGCGCGGCCTGGGCCTGGACATCCCCACCGAGCCCGACGGCGCCTTCTACGTCTACGCCGACGTCTCCCGCTTCGGCCTCAGTGGCGAGGCCTTCGCCAACCGCCTGCTCGACGAGGTGGGCGTCTGCGTGGTGCCCGGCATGGACTTCGGCGTGCACGAGCGTGACCGCTGGGTGCGCTTCACCTACGCCACCTCGATGGAGCGGCTGCAGGAGGCGGTGGCACGCATCGGGGCCTTCCTGGAGACGCTGCCGCGTCGCGGCTGAGCGGCGCGACCACGCCGATCGGACCGGCGCGGGCCTGCTCGGCTGAACGGCCGTCGCCCACGACCGGGGCAGAAGGCCCTGCGGCCCGGGCGCCGGCCCTCAGCCCTTGTTGCCCTCGCCGCCCAGCGCGGTGCGGGTGCTGGCCTTGACCTTGGGACCCATCCAGATCTTCATCATCATCCGGAAGAAGGACTCGCCCTGCATCGGGTCGCCCATCTTCTGGCCGTTCAGGGCCATCACGGTGCCGGTGGACGCGGGCGTGTAGTCCAGGGTGACGAAGTCGCCGCGGTTGAGCTTGGGCCGGTTGCCGAAGGCGCCGCCGAACTGCGAGATCTGGACGAAGTTGGCCATGATCTCTTCCTGGGTGGCGTTCTGGCGCAGGCGCTCGAGGAAGGTGTTGGACAGGTCCTTGGCGCTGACGTCGCGCATGGCGTAGAAGCACAGGCGCTTGGGGCCGGGCTCGGCCAGCGCGGCCTCGGGCGTGGTGGTGCGCCGGGGCAGGTACAGCGCCACCACGGTGGTGCGCACCGACAGGATGCTCGAGACGGCGGCACCGTTGAGCAGCAGCTTGGCGCCACCCAGCTGCACGGTGGGCTCGAAGCTGAAGCCTTCGAGCTCGACCGGGGTGTCCGAGGCCCAGGCCGTGACCGGGCCGAGCGGAAGGAGGGCGGCGCCCGACAAGCTGCCGAGCACCCGACGGCGGGTCCATTCAGTCATGGCCGCGATTGTCCGGGTCACCACCGGATGGTCACCCCGGTACAAACCCCTTTCGGATTGATTGGGAGCAAATTGTGGTGCGTTGGCTGAATTTAGAGGCACGTCCCCACAATTGTGGGGGTTCCCGGGCTAGCGTCTCGCCCGCCCTGCGGGCCAGAACATTCCCACCTCGGAGACCTTTGCATGACCCCCACCCTGCGCCCCTTGGCGTTGGCCGCCGCCGCCCTCCTGTCCACCCCCCTGGCCACCCAGGCCACCGAGAACCAGTCGGTGCGCGCCCTGCTGGGCGCTCCGGGCCAGGAGATGTCCATGCCCCAGCTGCCCGGCGTGTACGGCCAGCTGTGGCTGCAGGACTACCGCGCCACGCGTTTCCGCGACGGCGACGGCGCCGACCAGCGCTTTGACGTGGCCCCCGGCGTCACCGCCCGCCGCGAGGGCAACATCCACGCCCAGGTGCTGGTGCCGCGCCTGACCTGGGTGAGCGAGGCCCGGCTGGGCGAGGGCCGCCTGGGCGTGTCGGCCACGCTGCCGCTGATCCACATGGACGTGAAGACCCGTCTGGTGGGCGAGTTCCCGGCCGGCACCCCCGCCGCCGTGAAGGCCGCGGTGCAGGGCCAGCTGGACGCGCTGGCCGCCACCCGCAGCGACCGTTTCAACGGCGTGGGCGACATGGAGGTGGCCCCGTTCGTGGACTTCCAGGACGACGAGTCGCGCCTGGTGCTGCTGGCCGCCGTGGTGCTGCCCACCGGCGCCTACGACCCGGCCCGCGCGGTCAACACCGGCTCGGGCCGCTTCTACACGCTGCGCCCGGGCCTGCTGTGGGGTCGCGCCTGGGAGAGCGGTCTGGAGATGGGCGTGCGCGCCACCTACTCCTTCAACACCCGCAACAGCGCCACCGAGGTGCGTTCGGGCCAGTACCTGCACCTGGACGGCTCGGCCCTGTACCGCCTGAGCGACCAGTGGCGCATGGGCCTGGGCGGCTACGCCCTGCAGCAGACCACCCGTGACACCGGCGCCGCCGCCGCGGCCGATGGCGGCAAGGTGCGCGCCTTCGCCCTGGGCCCGACCGTGGCCTGGCAGAGCCTGGACGGCACCTGGGCCCTCGAGGCCAAGTGGCTGCCCGAGTTCTCGGTCGAGAACCGCCCTGAGGGCCGCACGGCCTGGGTGCGGTTGATGATGCGTCTGGACTGAGTTGTAAGCGGGGGCCTGCGTCGGCCTGCTGTGGGGTAGTGCGGGACGCGGAGGTGGGCTTTGGCCCCTCACTCGTGCCAGGGCCAGAGCCCCTGGCCGTCGCCAGGCACAAACCGTCCTCAGGACGGTTTGAGTCCGGGCTCCGTCCCCCGGCCTTCGGCCTCCTCCTTTACTTCCCTCGGGGCCAAAGCCCACCTCCGCATCAGCCACCGGCTGTTGTCTGCGCACGCGAGCAGTGCACAACGTTTGAACTGGCACCGGCCGCGGGGCAGCGGGCCGGGCGCGATCAGAGGGGCGCCGAGGAGCGCAGCCGCCTGGGGGCCTGACCTCAGGTCAGGCGTCGTGAACATGCTTGGGCTCGGCTGTTCGACCACAGCGAGGCGAAGCCGAGCGGCGGGAGTTCCGAGCCCACCCCAGGTGGCGAGTACCGCAGGGGAGTCGGCACGCAGTGCCGACCGCCCCTCGTGCGCCCGGCCCGCTGCCCCGCGGCCAGTGCCACGCCACCATCCCCCGCAGTCCAACCCTCAGCATCCAGCCAAGGTGGCAACAAGCAAGGACCTCAGCCCTTCAACGCCTTCGCATACGCCCGCCAGAACCGCGCATCCTGCGCCGTGGCGAAGTTGATGCGCATGAGCGTGCCCGGCTGGCGGCGGGCGTGGAAGAGGTGGCCCGGGGCGAGCAGCCAGCCCTCGTCGTGCATCACCTGGGCCAGGGCCTCGGTGTCGGTGCCGGTGTCCACCCAGCCGAACAGGCCGGCCGGCGGGGTCACGAAGCGGCAGCCGTGGGCCTCGGCCAGTTGCACCGCGCGCTGGCGGGCGGCGTCCAGGCGCTGCACCACGCGCTCGGCGTGGCGGCGCAGCCAGCCCTGCTCCAGGCACAGCGCCACCGCCTGCTCCAGCACCGCGGGCGTGGTCAGCGCGCCCAGCAGCTTGGTGTCGACCAGGCGCTCGACCAGGGCCGGCGGCACCGCCATGTAGCCCACGCGCCAGCCCGGCGACAGGATCTTGGAAAAGCCCGACACATACAGCGTGCGCCGCAGCCCGTCCAGGGCCGCCAGGCGTGGCAGGTGTGGCGGCGCGAGGTGGGCGTAGGTGTCGTCCTCGACCAGCCAGAAGTCGTTCGCCTCGGCCAGCTGCAGCACCTGGTGCGCGTGCGACAGCGACAGCGAGGTGCCGGTCGGGTTGTGCAGCACCGACACCGTCACGTACATGCGCGGGCGGTGGGCCTGCACCAGGGCCCGCATCACGCCCAGGTCGGGGCCGTCCAGCGTGCGCGGCACGGGCAGCAGGCGCATGCCCAGCTGGGTCAGGCGGGCGTATTCCACCGCCCAGGCGGGCTCGTCCACCAGCACCGCGTCGCCCGGGGCCAGCAGCGTGCGCGAGACGATGTCCAGCGCATGCGTGGCGCCGTTGGCGGTGATCAGCTGGCCCGCGGGGGCGCGCACGCCCACCGCGGCCAGCCGCACCGACAGGGCCTGGCGCAGGCGCGGGTCGCCGGCAGGGTCCCCGTACTGCAGGGCGGCCAGCGGGTCGGCCTGGGCCATCGCGCGGCGCAGCGCGCTGGTCAGCAGGGGCAGGTCCAGCCAGTCGGGCGGCAGGGTGCCCAGGCCGGGGGCCGGGCGGTCGCCGGCGCCGGCGAACATGCCGCGGATCAGGGCGGTGGCGTCCACCGGTGGCGTGAGGGGCGTGGCGTGGCGGGCGGGGGCCGGCTCGGTGGCCTGGGCACTGCGCACGAAGAAGCCGCGCTGGCTGCGTGCCTCGACCAGACCCTGCGCCAGCAGCTGGTCGTAGGCCGCCACCACCGTGTGCGGGCTGACGCCGTGGCGGCGTGCGCACTCCCGCACCGAGGGCAGCCGCGCCCCTGGGGCCAGCAGGCGTTGGCGGATGCGGTCGGCGAACTGCGCGGCCAGTTGCCCGGACAGCGTCTGGCCGGCGTGGCGCGACAGGCGGGGGCCGTCGCCAGGGCCGGCGGGGTCGGTGGGGGTGTCGCGGGCGGCCATGGGCGCAGGGTGGGAAAACCCGTGCTGTAGCGTTGGGGTGGGCGGTACAGATGTGGTGTCTGCACCGATGAACTGTATTGGTACTGTATCGGCTGCTTGCCTACACTGTCCAGCATGAACCTGCCCCTGCCCTGGACCGATCTGCTCGCCCTGCTGGGCGTGGTCACGGCCATGGCCTTCACGCCCGGGCCCAACACCCTGTTGTCGGCGGCGCTGGCGGCCAACCGCGGCTGGCCGGTGGCGCTGCGCTTTTGCCTGGCGGTGCCGGTGGGCTGGTGCCTGATGCTGCTGGGCTGCGCCCTGGGCCTGGGCGCGCTGATCGAGGCCCAGCCGGCGCTGCGCGGCGCGATCAAGTGGGCCGGGCTGGGCTACCTGCTGTGGCTGGCCGCGCGGCTGGCGCGCAGCGCCACGCTGGGCGAGGCCGACGCGGCCCGGCTGCGGGTGGGCTTCGTCCAGGGCGTGGCGCTGCAGTTCGTCAACATCAAGGCCTGGATGGCCGCGCTGATGGTGGTGGCCGGCTGGATCACGCCCGGGCCGCCCGAGGCCTTCTGGCCGCGCCTGTCCCTGGTGATGCCGATCATGGCCGCCTACGCCCTGGCCAGCAACGCCACTTACGCGCTGCTGGGCGGCCTGCTGCGCGGCTGGCTGGCCCAGGGCCGGCGGCTGCAGGGCTTCAACCGGGTGATGGCCGCGCTGCTGCTGGCCACCGCCGCCTGGATGGGGTGGACGGCATGAGCGCGGCGTCACGGGGCATGGCCCTGGGCGCGCTGGGCGTGCTGATCTTCGCCCTGACGCTGCCGATGACGCGGCTGGCGGTGGGGCCGATCGAGGCGCCGCAGCTGCCGCCGCTGTTCGTCACCGCCGGCCGCGCGGCCGGGGCCGGCCTGCTCAGCGTGGCCTACCTGTGGTGGGCGCGCGCGGCCTGGCCCACGGCGCGCCAGTGGGCGCTGCTGGGCCTGAGCGGCCTGGGCACGGTGCTGGGCTTTCCGCTGGGGCTGGCGCTGGCGCTGCGCGAGGTGCCGTCGATGCACGCGGCGGTGGTCACCGGCCTGCTGCCGCTGGCCACCGCGGCCCTCGCCGCCCTGGCCCTGCGCCAGCGCGCGTCGGCGGGCTTCTGGGCCTGCGCGGTGGCGGGCTGCGCGCTGGTGCTGGCCTTCGCCGCCCGCGAGGGCGGGGGCCGCCTGGTGGCCGCCGACGGCTGGCTGCTGGCGGCCATGCTGTGCGCGTCGGGCGGCTACGTGGCCGGGGCCCGGCTGGCGGCGCAGATGCCGGCCGAGCAGGTCATCAGCTGGGTGCTGGTGGGCAGCCTGCCGCTGACCCTGCCGGTGGCCGCCTGGTGCGCGCCGGCCGACCTGGCGGCGGTGGCGCCGGCGTCCTGGGGCGCCTTCGGCTACGTCACCGTGTTCTCGATGTGGCTGGGCTTCTTCGCCTGGTACCGCGGCCTGGCCCTGGGCGGTGCGCTGCGCGTCAGCCAGGTGCAGCTGGTGCAGCCCTTCCTGTCGCTGCTGCTGGCGGTGCCGGTGCTGGGCGAGCCGCTGCAGCCGGCGACCCTGGGTTTTTCTCTGGCGGTGATCGCCGTGGTGTTCATCGGGCGGCGCATGCCCGTGGGAGCGAAGTGATGAGGACGATCGGGCTGCTGGGCGGCATGAGCTGGGAATCGACCGCGGTGTACTACCGCCTGATCAACCAGGCGGTGGCGGTGCGCCGCGGCGGGCTGCACAGCGCGCCGCTGCGCCTGGCCAGCGTGGATTTCGCCGAGGTCGCGGCGCTGCAGCGCAGCGGCCACTGGCAGCAGGCGGGCGAGCTGCTGGGCCGCGCCGGTGCCGGCCTGCGCGCCGCCGGCGCCGAGGCCCTGCTGATCGCCACCAACACCATGCACAAGGTGGCCGACACCGTGGTGCGCGAGAGCGGCCTGCCGCTGCTGCACATCGGCGACGCCACCGGCCGCGCGCTGGCCGCCGCGGGCTGCCGCCGCGCCGGCCTGCTGGGCACCCGCTTCACGATGGAGGATGGCTTTCTGCACCGTCACCTGGCCGACGGCCATGGCGTGGCGGTGACGGTGCCGCCCGAGGCCGACCGCGCCGAGGTCCACCGCATCATCTTCGACGAGCTGTGCCGCGGCCTGCTGCGCGACGAATCGCGCGCCACGTTTGCGCGCATCATTGGCGACCTGCACGCGGCCGGCTGCGACAGCGTGGTCCTGGGCTGCACCGAGATCTCGCTGCTGGTCGACCCCGCCGCCCCGGGCTGGCCGCTGCCCCTGTTCGACACCACCGCCCTGCACGCGCAGGCCGCGGTGGACTGGATGCTGCACGCGCCCGAGTTGGCGCAAGAGGAGATGGCATGAACCAACCTTGGAAGCTGGCCCAACGAGCGGCCCGGCTGAACCCTTCGATCATCCGAGAGATCCTCAAGGTCACCGAGCAGCCCGGCGTGCTGTCGCTGGCCGGCGGCCTGCCCTCGCCCGAGACCTTCCCGATCGAGGCCATGCGCGAGGCCACCGCCCAGGTGCTGGCCGACACGCCCAAGGAGGCCCTGCAGTACGCCGCCAGCGAGGGCTTCGGCCCGCTGCGCGAGTGGGTCGCGGCCACGCTCAACGCCCAGGGCCACCGCGTGGACGCCGGCCAGGTGCTGATCACGACCGGCTCGCAGCAGGGCCTGGACCTGGTGGCCAAGGTGCTGGTCGACAGCGGCGCGCCGGTGGCCGTCGAGACCCCGACCTACCTGGGCGCGCTGCAGGCCTTCGCCCCGTTCGAGCCGCTGTTCGCCAGCGTGGCCAGCGACGGTGACGGCCCCCTGCCTGGCGCGATCGAGGCCCTGCGCCACGACGCCCCCGGCTGCCGCTTCCTGTACGTGCTGCCCAACTTCCAGAACCCGTCGGGCCGCCTGATGCCCGAGGCGCGCCGCCAGGCGGTGGTGGCCGCGGCCCAGTCCACCGGCCTGCCCCTGGTCGAGGACAACCCCTATGGCGACCTGTGGTTCGACCAGGCCCCGCCGCCGGCCCTGGCCACCCGCTGGGCCGAGGGCACGATCTACCTGGGCTCCTTCTCCAAGGTGCTGGCGCCGGGCCTGCGCCTGGGCTACGTGGTGGCGCCGCCGGCGCTGTACCCCAAGCTGCTGCAGGCCAAGCAGGCCGCCGACCTGCACACCCCGGGCTTCAACCAGCGCGTGGTGCACCAGGTCATCCGCGACGGCTTCCTGGACCGCCACATCCCCACCATCCGCAGCCTGTACAAGGCCCAGCGCGACGCGATGGCCGAGGCCCTGACCCGGCACCTGCCCGCCGGCACCGAGTGGAGCGCGCCGCAGGGCGGCATGTTCTTCTGGCTGCGCCTGCCCGCCGGCTGCCATGCGATGGCCCTGCTGCCCGAGGCGGTCAAGGCCGGCGTGGCCTATGTGCCGGGCGAGGCCTTCTACGCCCACGCCCCGGACACCCGCACGATGCGCCTGTCCTTCGTCACCCTGCGCCCGGACGAGATCCGCCAGGCCGTGGCCACGCTGGGCATGGTGCTGAACCGCCACCTCAACGAGGGCCTGCAGGAGCCCACGCCGTGATCCGCCGCTTCAGCCAGCTCGACGTCTTCACCCCGGTCCCGCTCAAGGGCAACCCGCTGGCCGTGGTCCACGACGCCGACGGCCTGTCCGAGGCGCAGATGGCGGCCTTCGCCCGCTGGACCAACCTGAGCGAGACCACCTTCCTGCTCAGCCCCACCGACCCGGCGGCCGACTACCGGGTGCGCATCTTCACCCCCGGGGGCGAGCTGCCTTTCGCCGGCCACCCGACGCTGGGCAGCGCCCACGCCTGGGTGGCCGCCGGCGGCCTGGCGAAGAAGCCCGGCGTGGTGGTGCAGGAGTGCGGCGTGGGCCTGGTGCGCGTCCAGCGCGAGGGCGCCCGCCTGGCCTTTGCGGCGCCGCCGCTGCGCCGCAGCGGCCCGGCCGATGACCCCACCCGCGCCCAGGCCGCCGCCGCGCTGCGCCTGCCCGCCGACGCGCTGCGGGCCGTGGAGTGGGTGGACAACGGCCCCGGCTGGCTGGCCGTGCTGCTGGCCGACGCCGACGCGGTGCTGCGCCTGCAGCCCGACTTCGCCGCCATGCGCGGGCTGAAGCTGGGCGTGGTCGGGGCCTACCCGGCCGGCGCCGACTGCGCGTTCGAAGTGCGCGCCTTCGTGCCCGGCCTGGGCGTGCCCGAGGACCCGGTCACCGGCAGCCTGAACGCCGGTCTGGCGCAGTGGCTGATCGGCAGCGGCCGCGCCCCCGAGGCCTATGTCGCCTCGCAGGGTCTGGCCCTGGGCCGCGCCGGCCGGGTGCATGTGGCCCGCGACGCCGAGGGCACGGTCTGGGTGGGCGGCGACGTGGCGCCCTGCATCAGCGGCACCGTCAACCTCTGAGCGCGGCGGCTCAGCCGCCGGCCGGCGCCACCGGCAGGGCCAGGCCGCGCTTGAGCGGCTCGATCACCACCTGGGTGGTGACGCGGCTGATCTGCGGCACCTCGGCCATCAGGCGGGCGCACAGCGCGTCGTAGTCGGCCATCGTCGGCGCCAGCACCACCGCCACCAGGTCGGCATCGCCGGTGACGTACCAGGCCTGCTGCACCGCCGGCTCGGCGGCCAGCCAGGCCTTGAGCCGTGGCAACGCGGCGTAGTTGTCGCGGCCGATGGTCAGGCCGGCGATCAGCGTCAGGCCATGGCCCATCACCGCCGGGGCCAGCACCGCCACCGCGCCCT
Source organism: Hydrogenophaga intermedia (assembly GCA_943371055.1). Classification (GTDB taxonomy): domain Bacteria; phylum Pseudomonadota; class Gammaproteobacteria; order Burkholderiales; family Burkholderiaceae_C; genus Ideonella; species Ideonella intermedia_A. Next base: position 34,210 of record CALRTJ020000029.1, read on the forward strand.
GGATCACGCCGCGCTCGCGCAGGCGCTTCAGGCGTCGCTGCACCGCCGAGGCCGACAGGCCCACCTCGGCCGCCAGCGCCTCGGCCTTGCAGCCGGCGTCGGCCTGCACGCGCCTCAGCAGGTGGCGGTCGAAGTCGTCGAGATCGGGCAGGCTCATCGGCGCGCAGTCTAGCCGCGTCAGGCCCGCCCTCGGTGCGGCATGACGGCGCCCGCGGGGGGCGCAACGCGGCCGCGCCGCCGCGCCACTGCCGATACTGCCGCGATGTCCGAACGCCCGCCCGTGGTCCCCGGCTGGGGACTGGCCACCACCGCGCTGCATGCCCACCTGCGGCCCGACGCCGCCACCGGCGCCATCCAGCCCGGCATCGCGATGTCGGTCAACCACCTGTTCACGCCCGGCGAGGCGGCCTTCTCCGCCGACGGGGTCGAGGACCTGGCGCAGCTGCCCTGCCTGTACGCCCGCTGGGGCAACCCCACGGTGCGCCAGCTCGAACAGCGCCTGGCCGCCCTCGAGGGCGCCGAGGACGCCCTGGCCACCGCCACCGGCGTGGCCGCGGTGGCCGCGCTGTGCTTCGGCCTGTTGCGGGCCGGCGACCACGTGGTGCTCAGCGACGTCTGCTACGCCGGGGCCCAGGAGCTGGTGCGCAAGCTGCTGCCCGACTTCGGCGTCAGGGTCACCGCGGTCAATCTGTCGGACCTGGCCGCGTTGCGCGCCGCGATGCGGCCGGAGACCCGGCTGGTGCACGCCGAAAGCCCATGCAACCCGCTGCTGCGCCTGACCGACCTGCGCGCCGTGGCGGACATCGCCCACGCCCAGGGCGCCCTGCTGTCGGTGGACTCGACCCTGGCCACGCCGGTCTTCAGCCGCCCGCTGGAACATGGGGCCGACCTGGTGCTGCACTCGCTGACCAAGTTCATCAACGGCCACGGCGACGCCCTGGGCGGCGTGGTCCTCGGCCGGCGCGAGCTGGTGGCGCGGCTGCGCGCCCGCGCCGGGGTCTACCTGGGCGCCACGCTGTCGGCGCACAACGCCTGGCTGGTCCTGCGCGGCATCGACACGCTCGACGTGCGGCTGCGCCGCGCCGCCGACAGCGCCGGCCACCTCGCCCGCTTCCTGCAGGACCATCCGGCGGTGCGCGCCGTCACCTGGCCCGGCCTGCCCGACCACCCGCAGCATGCACTCGCGCAGCGGCAGATGCCCGGCTTCGGCGCGGTGCTGACCTTCCAGGTCCACGAGCCGGGCCCCCGGGTGGCCGAGCGGCTCGCGCGGCGCCTGCAGGTGGCGCACTACGCCTTCTCGCTGGGCCACCAGCGCAGCCTGATCGTCTGGCTGGGCACCGAGGAAATGCTCGCCAGCAGCTACCCGCTGCAGGGCGAGGCCCTGGCCGACTACCGTCGCTACGCCGGCGACGGCGTGTTCCGCCTCAGCGTCGGCCTGGAGGACCCGGCCGACCTGATCGCCGACCTGGACCAGGCGCTGGGCGCCGAGCGCTGAGCCGCGCACCCCCGCCCCACCAGCCGGCCCCTCTTTCCCCCGCCTTCTCCCCGCTCCAGCTCCCAGGAACCCCTCATGAACGCTGAATCCCTGACCTTCCAACGCCGTGCCGGCCTCCGCGCCGCCGCCGCCCTGTGCCTCGCCGGTGTGCTGGCGGCCTGCGGCCAGAAGGAGGCGACGCCCGTCGCCGCCACGCCCGCCGCCCCCGCGGCGTCGGCCCCGGCGCGTGAACTGGTGGTCGGCACCGATGCCGTCTACGCCCCCTTCGAGTCTCAGGACGAGAAGGGCGAGATCGTCGGCTTCGACATCGACGTGCTGCGTGCTGCCGCGGAGGCCGCCGGCCTGAAGGTGCGCTTTGTCAACACGCCCTGGGAGGGCATGTTCAACGCCCTGCTGCAGGGCGACCGCGACGTGCTGGCCTCGGCCATCACCATCACCGACGAGCGGCGCCAGACCATGGCCTTCTCGGCGCCGTACTTCGATGCGGTGCAGCTGATCGCCGTGCCCACCGCCTCCAAGGTGGCGCATTTCGCCGACCTGAAGCCCCTGCGCGTGGGCGTGCAGACCGGCACCACCGGGGACGAGGCGGCCTCGCAGCTGCTGGGCAAGACCAACCCCAAGCTGCGCCGCTTCGAGTCGACGCCGCTGGCGCTCAAGGAGCTGGAGGCCGGCGGCCTGGACGCGGTGGTGGCCGACAACGGCGTCATCGCCCACTACGTGGCGAACAACGGCGGTGAGCGCTTCCGCGCCGTCAGCGACCCGGCCTTCGTGCCCGAGCAGTACGGCTTCGCGCTTCGCCCGGCCGACACCGCGCTGCGCGAGCAGCTCGACACCGGCCTGAAGGCGATCCGCGCCAACGGCCGCTACGAGGCCATCCACACCCGCTGGTTCGGTCCGAAATGAGCCCGACCCGACCCGACCCGATCGCCGCCTGGCTGGAGCGCCGACCCCACCTGGTGCTCGACGGTGCGCTGGCCACCGAGCTGGAGCGCCGCGGGGCCGACCTGAAGGACCCGCTGTGGTCCGCGCGGCTGCTGATCGAGCAGCCCGGCCTGATCCGCGAGGTTCACCTGGACTACTTCCGCGCCGGCGCCGACGTGGCCACCAGCGCCAGCTACCAGGCCAGTTTCGAGGGCTTCGCCCGCCGTGGCCTGTCGCATGAAGAGGCCGCCGCGCGGATGCGTTTGTCGGTGCAGCTGGCGCTCGAGGCCCGCGCCCAGGCCCTGGCCGAGCGGCCTGCCGACGATGCCCGTCCCGCGCCCCTGGTGGCCGCCTCGGTGGGGCCCTACGGTGCGGTGCTGGCCGACGGCTCGGAGTACCGCGGCGGCTACGGCCTGGACGAAGCCGCGCTGATGGACTTCCACCGCGAGCGCCTGCGCCTGCTGGCCTCCAGCGGCGCCGACCTGCTGGCCTGCGAGACCCTGCCGTGCATCGCCGAGGCCCGCGCCCTGGCGCGGCTGATGGACGAGGTGGGCGCACGCGGCTGGATCAGCTTCAGCGCCCGCGATGGCGGCCACATCTGCGAGGGCGACACCATCGAGGACGCGGTGGCGGCGGTGCAGGGCTTTGACAGCGTGGTGGCGCTGGGCATCAACTGCACCGCGCCGCAGCACGTGGCCGAGCTGCTGGCCCGAGCCCGCACCCGCACGGCCAAGCCCCTGCTGGCCTACCCCAACGCCGGCGAGACCTGGGACGCCCAGGCCAAGCGCTGGCTGCCCGCCCAAGCGTGCGACCACGCCGCGTTTGAAGACCAGGCGATGGACTGGGCGGCGTCGGGGGCCCGCCTGATCGGGGGCTGCTGCCGCACGGGGCCTGCGGACATCCAGCGGCTGGTGCGGCGCTGGGGGGCGTGATCTTCTCGGCTTGAGCTCTTGGTGGGGCTTGGCCTGCTGAGGGTGGTGGCGTGGCACCGGCCGCGGGGCAGCGGGCCGGGCGCGCGAGGGGCGGTCGGCACTGGCGTGCCGACTGCCCTGCGGTGCTCGCCGCCTGGGGTGGGCTCGGAACTCCCGCCGCTCGGCTTCGCCTCGCTGTGGTCGAACAGCCGAGCCCAAATTTGTTTTGGAAGCCTGACCTGCGGTCAGGCCCCCAGGCGGCTGCGCTCCTCGGCGCCCCTCACA
>CALRTJ020000030.1:0-30545 GCA_943371055.1 Hydrogenophaga intermedia
AACCGGCAGGTGTTGCGAGCGAGGGGACTGCAAGACGGCATCGCACGCAGAGCCAAACCGGGGCAGACCGCCAAGGTGCGGCTGAACCAGCGCAACCGCAACATCAACAAGACGCGTGCCCGTGTCGAGCACGTCTTCGCCAGCCTGGCCCAGCAAGGCGGCAAGTGCGTGCGGGCGATGACCCTGGCGCGCAACGCGCTGGCCATCACCTTGCAGTGCGCGGCGTACAACGCGCGCCGGCTGGTGTGGCTGGTCAAGAGCGGAGGACCGTCCGCGTGGCCCGCTTGAGGGCTGAAATGCCTGTCGCAGGGCGCTGCGGCGGGATGGAACGAGCATCGAAGGGCCTGGCACCTCGAATGCCCGCTCAGATCACCCGCCCTCGCAGGCCATTGCCGGCTGCGCGAGGGGTTTCAGGAAGTGCCCTGGGGTGACCGCGGGGTCGCCGGCCGGGCCACGGCCGCCCGCGTCCCGGCCGGTGCGTCCCGATCTGACAGTTCGTCACTTGAATTTCAATATAAAACCCGTTGTAACCGGTTCTCCATGAATTCACCCCGCCGCGGGTGAATTCTCAAAGTCGGCATCCCTAACCCCGCGATATTCCCTAACCTTGCGACTAGGGGGGGGATTTCACAGGGGTGGCGCCTATCATGACCTTGTCGATGACGAGGGGTTTCGCGGGGCGGCTGCGACCGATCTGTGGAAATCCTCCGTCTGGGCTCCTGGTCTCCACCGAGACGCCCCGGGGTCTTGAGCAGACGCACCATGCCCAAACAGGGCATCGGGTTCCAATCGCACGCCCTGATCCGCACTGTGCAGATGCGGTCAGGCGTGCTCGGTCAAATGGTTTTATTCGGAACGATGTCCGAAGCCATGCCCATGTCCAGCAGGAGTTTCATTTGAGTCAATGCCTTCGCCCCATCTCTCTTCTGCGTCGAGCCGTCGCAGCGACAGCCCTCCTTTCTGTGTTGGCCGCTTGCAGTGGGATTTCTCCGTCCGTCGAACCGACAGGTGGCGGGCAATCCGCCAAATCCGAGGCATTTGATGTCACCTATTTGCTGAATGTTTCCAATGAAACGCTCTACAACGAATATAGAGCGGACATCGTGCCCATCTGCGAGCGCCATGGGGTGAAGATTCGCCATGATTTTGGGGTATCCAAGGTGCATGGCAGCGAGTCGACCCAGCCCGTCAACCGGGTGTTTCTGGCCACCTTTCCGTCGCCAGAGGGCATGAAGGCATTCTTCTCGGACCCTGCCTATCAGGTGGCCAAGAAGAAACTCGAAAAATCCGTGGCGTCCTTCCAGGTCGTCACCCATCCCTGAATTTGAGAACCGTCCATGAGCAAGAAATTCACCGCGTTGACGATGGGCCTCCTGGCGGCCGCATTCTGCGTGCCGTGCGCGGCCCAGTTCTCCAAGCCGGAGGACGCCGTCAAGTACCGCAAGGGGGCCTTCGGTGTGATGGCGCACCACTTCGGCCGCCTCGGCGCGATGCTGAACGACAAGATGCCCTACGACGCCAAGTTGGCGGCCAGTGATGCCCAGACCGTGGCCCTTCTGGCGCCACTGCCGTTTCACGGCTTTGGTGCGGGCACCGGCAGCCCTCAGGCCAAGCCCGAGATCTGGTCCGATCCGGCCACCTTCAAGGGGGCTGGCGACAAGATGGTCGTCGAGGTGCAGCGCCTGGCCTCGGCCGCGCAGGCGGGCGATCTGGTGGCCATGAAGGCGGCCTTTGGCGCCTCGGCCAAGACCTGCAAGGCCTGTCACGACCAGTTCAAGAAGGACTGATTCCGGGCCCGGGAAAGGGGCCCGGTGCCCCGCCCCGGCGCCATCCCGTGTGCCGCTCCGGGTCCATCGCAGGACCCGGTGGGCCGCGCTCGCCCGGACGGGCCCCAGGGAACCACCACATGTCGACGAAACAGGTCCTGCATGGACGCTTTCTGGCGGCGGCACGGCAGGGCAGCACCGGCCACCGGATCGCCCTTCGCTGTGCCCACCGCGAGTGGCGCCATGCGCAGCTGCACTCCCAGGTGCAGGCCGCTGCGGCCTGCCTGATGCGCCGCGGAGTGGCCAAGGGCGATGTGGTGGCCCTGGCGGTCGGCCGCAGCTTCGAGGCCGTGGCGGCGGTCTACGCCGTCCTGGCGGTGGGGGCCATCTACCTGCCGATCGACACGCGGTTTCCACCGGAGCGCATCGCCCGCATGCTGTCCGATACCGGCTGCAGATGGGTCGTCGCCGACGATCCCGTCCAGTTGGAGGCCGTCCACGCCGGTGCGCGCCCGGTGCCGTTGGCCGAGCTCGCCGCGGCGCCGGATGTCGGGCCGGTCTCGGTGCAGGTGGATCCGTGTGACCTGGCGTACCTGATGTTCACCTCGGGCACCACCGGCAGGCCCAAGGCCGTGGCCGTCCGTCACCGCAGCGCGGCCGCGCTGCTCGATTGGGCGATGGCACGCTTCGGTGCTGATGACCTGGCCTGCGTGCTGGCTTCGACACCCTTCTCCTTCGACGTGTCGGTCTTCGAGCTGTTCGCGCCACTGGCCGCAGGCGGCAGCCTGTACCTCGTGGACGCCCTGACCAGCCTCGCCGACCTTCCGCCATCGACCCATCTCTCGCTCATCAACGCCGTGCCGTCCGCGCTGGCCGCCTTGCTGGACGACCACGCACTGCCGCTTCAGGGCACTCGCGCCTTCCTGATGGCCGGTGAGCCACTGCCTGCGTCGTTGGCGCGGCGGCTCTACGACGCGGGGGCCGAACGGGTCTACAACCTCTACGGTCCGACGGAAGACACGGTGTTCGCCACCGAACAGCTGGTCGAGCGCGAGGCGTCCGGTCCAGTGCCGCTGGGTCATCCTCTGCCGGGGCATGGCGTGCTCGTCGTCGACGAGGGCCTTCGTCCCGTGCCGGCCGGGACCGTGGGCGAGATCTGCCTGGCGGGCGACGGGCTGTCGTCGGGCTATGTCGCGCAGCCGCTGCTGACCGCGCAGCGATTCGTGCCCGCGCCCCCCGGCGCGGCCTGGCCCCGCATGTACCGCACGGGCGACCTCGGGTGCCTCGACACCGACGGGCGGCTGCACTTCCATGGGCGCTCCGACCACCAGGTCAAGCTGCACGGCCAGCGTGTGGAGCTCGAGGAAGTCGCCGGTGTCGTGGCCGCTACCGAGGGTGTGGCCCAGGCGGTGGTACGGCTGCACCGCGCCCGGTTGGGTGCCGACCTGTCCAGCCACTGGTTGGTGGCCCATGTGGTGCCCCGCCGACCGCACCACGACCCCCAGCACCTCGGGCGCGCCATCGAGGCCCAGGTGCAACGCCTGTTGCCGCTCTACATGCGCCCTCACCGGATCCGGATCCTGGACGCCCTGCCGCTGACCCCTCACGGAAAGGTGGACGAGGTGGCGCTGGCCCAGGGCCTGGAGCCGGTCGCACCGGGGGCACCCGAGCCCGCCACCTGAACCGTCTCCGACATGAACCCGATGCCCAATGCCTTTCCCGGTGTGGCGCGCCTCCCGCGACCCGCCCCGCTGTCCGCCTTCCGCGGACAGGCCCACCCCGTCCCGAGCGGCGGGTTTCCCGTGCTGCTGGAAACCACCGCATGCGCCGCGGACCTGGCCGCCTACCTCGGGCGAGAGCGCGAGCGGATCCTGGGCCTGCTCACCACGGCCGGGGCGGTGCTGCTGCGCGGCTTCGCGGTGACCGATCCTGAGCCGTTCTCCCGTGCGATCGCTGCGCTTGACCCGGAGATCCTGCTCTATTCCGAGCGCTCGTCGCCCCGCCATGCGGTGGGTGACCGGGTCTACACCTCCACGGACCACCCGGCGGATCAGGACATCGTGCTGCACTCCGAGCAGTCCTATACCCACCACTGGCCTTGCTACATCTGCTTCTGCTGCCACACCCCGGCCACCTCCGGTGGCAGCACGCCGATCGCGGACAACCGCCAGATCATGCGAGCGCTGCCCACCGGCTTGCTGGACCGGTTCGAGCGGCACGGCGTGCGCTACGAGCGGACCTACACCCCCGGTCTGGGCGTGAGTTGGCAGACCGCCTTCCAGACCGACTCCAAGGAAGAGGTCGCGGCCTTTTGCCGGGCGCGGGACATCCAGCACACCTGGCAGGCGGACGGGTGCCTCAAGACCCGCCAGACCCGCTCGGCCTTCCAGACCCACCCGCGGACCGGGGAGCGGCTCTGGTTCAACCATGCGCTGTTCTTCCACGCCAGCAGTCTGGAGCCCCGCATCGCCCAGGCGCTCATCGACGCGGTGGGCCTGGCCAACGTGCCCACCAACACCTTCTTCGGCAATGGCGACGCCTTCACCGAGGAAGACCTGCTCGCCATGCGCCAAGCAGTGGCGGCCCACACCCGGCGCTTCACGTGGCAGGCCGGTGACGTGCTGGTGCTGGACAACATGATCTGCCAGCACGGCCGCGACCCCTTTGACGGACCGCGGCGGGTGCTGACCCTGATGGCCCGGCCGTACCCCTCGGTCGCGGTGCCCATGCCGGCGCCGGGGCGCACCCTTCCCGCAGGAGTCTGACCCCATGTCGATGCCTTTCGCCAAGCCGGCCCTGAGGCCGCAGGTGGCCGCACGGAGCCGGCCGATGCCCGAAGGCCATGTCGACCCGGAGGCGGGTCTGGTGGCCATCCTCACCGATCGCACGCGATCGCGCTCCCTCGGCCCGTGGGTGCGCGAGCATGCCGCGGCCCTGGAGTCGCTGCTGCGGGCCTCCGGTGGCCTGCTCCTGCGCGGCTTCGTGGTGGAGACGCCGCAGCAGTTCAGGGACGCGGTGCTTGGATTCGGCCAGGCACCGCTGCCCTACCTCGAGCGCGCGGCCGCACGCACCGAGGTCGCGCCAGGGGTCTTCACGTCCACCGAGTTCTCCTCTGACAGCGCGATCGACCTCCACCACGAGCTGTCGTTCGCCCAGCGCATTCCCGAGCGCATCTTCTTCTACGCCCACACGCTGGCGGCCACGGGCGGCAGCACGCCGGTGGCTGACGAGCGCCGGTGCACGGCGCGCCTGGATCCCGCGATCCTGCGCGCCTTCGCTCAGCGCGACGTGCTGTATGTGCGCAATTACCGGCCGGAGATCGACATGGATTGGCGCGCCGCGTTCCAGACGCAAGACCGTGGCGAGGTCGAGGCCTACTGCCGCGCCAACGGCATCGCCTGCCATTGGCAGGGCCCCGAGCACCTGCGCACCGAACAGCGCCAGAAGGCCTTCGTGCGGGAACCCGGCACGGACCGCCACCTGTTCTGCAACCACGCCCACATGTTCCACGGCGCGGCGCTGAGCCCGGCCCTGGTCGGAGCGCTGGTCGAGGCCTACGGGCCGGACCAACTGCCGCGCAACGTCCGCTTCGGCGACGGCTCGCCCATCCCGGACGACATGGTCCACCAGATCCGTGCGGTCCACCAGGAATGCCTGCGCAGCTTCGAGTGGCAGCGCCACGACGTCCTGGTGCTGGACAACGCGCGCTGCCTGCATGGGCGCGCTCCCTTCACCGGTCAGAGGACCACGCTGGTCTCGATGACGAACCTCATTTCCAGGAGAGCCTGATGAACATCCCCATGCCCACCGACATGGCCACCGAGACGATCGAGGGCTTCCCGCTGTCTCCTGCCCAGTCGGGTGCGTTGCGCGCCTATGCGTTGGGTCTGGTCGAGGTCTCCACCGTGGTGGTGGCCTGGCCCGAGCCGATCGACCTCGACGCCGTGTCGGCGGCCCTGAAGACGCGCATTGCTGCACAGCCGATGTTCGCCACCCGCGTCTACCCGATCGAGGAGGCGACGGGCGGACTGCAGGTCCCGAACGCCGGCCGTGTGCGCCAGGTGACCGTCACCGACCGGGCCGCCTTCGACCAGACCGTCGCCGAACGCTTCCCGATCGAGGGGTCCGAGGTGCTGCGCTGCGTCTTCCTGTCGAGCGGCGCCGGGCTGGAGCGCCTGGCATTGCTGGCGCCACCCCACATCAGTGATGTCGACGGCCTGCTGCGCCTGATCTCCGACCGGCTCCCGGCCGGCGACCTGAGCTTCCCGCACTTCTCCGAGTGGTGTGCCTCCGAGCCGGCGGGCAAGGCCGGCGCCGATCCGGTGCCCACGCCACTGGGCCTCGGCTGGTCGGATGCGCGGCGGCCGCAAACGGTCGTGCTTCGCGTCGCCGCCGAGCGGGCGGGCCCGCGTGCACTGGCTGTCTGGGATGCTGCGGCGGTGGGGACGGCGGCCTTGAGCCCCCTGCTCCAGCCGGGCGACGACCCCGCGGTGTGCCTCGTCTCCTTCGATGGTCGACTTTTCGATGAGTTCAAGGACCTCGCAGGCCCTTTCCGCCTCACCGCGCCGGTGGCCTTCGATCGGAGCCCGATGGGCGCCGCCGCGTTCACCGAGGCGCTCAAGGGCGCCCTCCAGGGCTCGCTGCGGCACCAGACGCTCCACCCCAGCCCGCTGGGCCCGAGGCCCGAGGTTCTGCTGACCGTCGTCGAAGTGCCCGTCCTCGCCGACTGCTTCCTTGGCGCCGACATCGAGGTCGGGCCGACCCTGGCAACCGGCCTGGGGTTGACGGTCCAATTGCAGCCGGACCGGATCGTGGTGTCGGTCTCCTCCATGATGGCCGATGGCGACGAGGTGCCGTTGCGGGCGCTGGCCGACCGGACGCTGGCCGCGATGGTGGCCGCCACCCATGCCGCGCCCGGGGACGTGGCCGCGTTGGGTGGGCTGCGGCGGCCGGTGCACGCGCCCGTGTCACCCGGGCCGGGCTCGATCTGGTCCCGGCTGCAGGCATCCATCGCCGACGCGCCGGACCGCCTCGCCCATGTGTCCGTGCATGGCGAGCACACCCTGGCCGAGCTCGATGACGCCACGGGCCGACTGGCCTCCGCCCTGGCGGCCCGGTTCAAGCCGCAGGACCGCATCCTCGTCTTTGCCGATCGATCGTTTGATGCCGTGGTCGCGATGTTCGGCATCTTGCGCGCGGGCATGACCTGCGTGCCGGTCCTGCGCGAATTTCCCGATGCGCGGATCGCCCACGTCGCCGCCGTGGCGCAGGCGGCGGGTGCCGTCGCGGAGCCTGCCGAGATGGCCCGCGCCACCGCGGTGCTCGCGCTCCCGGTGCTGCCGGCACGGGGCCATGCACTCCCTGTTCGCCCCCCCGCAGAGGCGGTCGGATCGGACGAGGCCTACGTGCTGTTCACCTCAGGCTCCACCGGCGACCCCAAGGGGGTCGTGGTCGAGCAGCATTCGGTGCTGAACCTGCTGGACGCCTGGCATGAGCGCCTGTACGGCGGGCACGCCCGCGGGCTGCGTCTGTCCGTGAATGCTCCGCTGGCCTTCGACTCCTCGATGAAACAGGTGTTCCAGCTGGCCATGGGGCATACGCTCGTGGCGGTCCCTGCCGAGGTGCGCGCGGATCCGCAGGCCCTCATGGACTTCGCCTTCGACCAGCGCCTGTTCGCACTGGATGTCACGCCGACCATGCTGAAGGCGATGATCGCCGCGGGATTCGGCAAGCGGCCCGAGCGCATGCCGCAGCGGGTCCTGGTGGGCGGAGAGGCCATGGACCAGGGGCTATGGGATGCCGCGCACGCCTGGCCCACGTGTGAGGCCTGGAACGTCTACGGCCCGACCGAGGCGACGGTCAATGCCCTGGCCGCGCGGGTGAAGGACCACCCGCACCCCGTGCTGGGACGCCCCCTGCGTGGGGTGTCCGTGGCCTGCGTCGATGCGCAGGGCCACGAATTGCCGGTGGGGGTGGTGGGGGAGCTGCAGATCTCGGGCGCGGGTGTGGCCCGGGGCTACCTGGGCGCCTCGCCCCGTGACCAGGCCCGCTTCAGCGTGGCACCCAACGGGGCCCGCTGCTACGCCACCGGCGACCAAGTGCGGCGCCTGGCCTCCGGCGACTTCGAGTTCCTTGGCCGACGGGACGACCAGGTCAAGGTGGGTGGTCAGCGGCTGGAGTTGGGGGAGGTGGAGGCGTGTCTGACCCGGTTGCCGGGGGTCCGCGCCGCGGCCGTCCTCATCGACAAGAGTGTCGAGGGCGACCCCCGCATCGTCGCGGGGGTCGTGGTCCAGCCGCCTGTCGCGTTCGAGCCCGAACCTGGCGAGCTGCTGGTCACGGTGCCCAGCGGCCACCGCATCTCCAGCGTGAACGCCAACGAGACCACCTACCAGTACAAGGAGATCTTCCAGGACCGGATCTACGTCGACGACCATGTCGAGTACCCCCACGACGCCGTGGTCCTGGACGTGGGGGCCAACATCGGCATGTTCAGCCTGTTCGTCGCCAGCGAACTCCCGCTGGCCCGGGTCTTCGCCTTTGAGCCGCTGGCCCCCATCCGCGAGCGCCTGCAGCGCAACGTTCGGCGCTATGCCCCGGCCGTGTCCATCCTGCCCTACGGCTTGTCGGACGCCGATCGGGTGGAGACCTTCACCTACTACCCCGGCTACTCGATGATGTCGGGCCAGCAAGCCTACGCCGACGCCGCCGGCGAGCGGGCCGTGATCGCCAGCTACCTCGGAAAGGCCGCGGAGAGTGGCGATGCCTCCGCCCGCCTGCTGGCCGACCGGCTCGATGAGGTGCTGGACGGGCGCTTCGAGGGCCAGGCACACGAATGCCGGCTGCGGCGGCTGTCGGACGTGATCGACGACCTGGGGCTGGACCGCATCGATGTCCTGAAGATCGACGTGCAGCGGGCCGAGCTGGATGTGCTCCGGGGGATCGAACCGCGTCACCTGGCCTTGGTCCGGGCGGTGTCCATGGAATTGCACGACGATCCCAGCCGCCAGACCCGCGGTCGTCGCGAGGAGATCACCGGCCTGCTGCAGGCGGCGGGCTTCATCGTCCGGACGTCGCAGGATCCGTTGCTGGTCGGAACCGATCGCTGGAACCTGGTGGCCCATCGCCCGGGCGCCGTGGCCAAGGGCGGAGCCGCCCGGTTTGCCGCCCCGCCGCTGGCGGTGCAGGCGTGGACGCCGGATCGCCTGCGGTCCGCCCTGCAGTTGCGCTTGCCCGCGTTCATGGTGCCGCGCGACCTCCGCATCGTCGATCGCTTGCCGGTCACCCCGCAAGGCAAGCTGGACCGGGGTGCCCTGCTGCGGCTGATCGATGCCCCGGTCGCGCCCTCGCGTCCGGCCGAGCCCCAAGGGGTGCTCGAGGCCCCCGCGCCTCAAGTCCCGACGCCCCCTCAGGGCGATCAGGATCCCCAGGCCCGGCTGCTGACGATTTGGCGCGAGGTGCTGCGCAAGCCGGACCTGGGCTTGGACGATGACTTCTTCACCCATGGAGGCGACTCCATCCGCGCCATCTTGATGCAGTCCAAGGCCCGTGCCGCCGGCATCCCGGTCGGCCTGAAGGCCTTGCATGCCGCGCCGACGGTTCGTGCGCTGCTGCCGGGAACGCCCCTTGCGCCCGTGGCGTCGCCGCAGCGGGCCGGTGCGCCCGATGCCTCCGGTGCAGCCCTGCTGGCGATCTGGCGCGAGGTGCTCCGCAAGCCGGACCTGCGCGAAGACGACGACTTCTTCGCCAGCGGCGGCGACTCCATCCGCGCCATCCTGATGCAGTCCCGCGCCCGTGCGGCAGGCATTCCCGTGAGCTTGAAGGACCTGCACGCGAATCCCACCGTGGCCCGCCTGTCGGCCCTGGCCATGCCGGTCGCGTCCGACGTCGGGTCGACGCTGGCGGCGGTGACGCCGCCCGATGCCGCGCCACAAGGTCCCCGCCGTTGGGCGGCCAGCAGCATGCAGCGCCTGATGCTGTTGGCCACCATGACCCGAGACGACCCGCAGGTCTTCCACAATGCGACGACGACTCCGGTGCATCTGCCCTATGACGCGCGCCGGTTCGAGCACGCCCTGGCCGAGACGCGCCGGGCGCACCCGATCCTCACGGCAGGCGTCGTGGACGGGCCGGATGGGGTTCTGTTCCACTTCGACCCCACGGCGGTGGACGGTCGACATCCCCACGAGGACCTGCGGCACCTGCCGGCGGTCGCACAGGAGGCGCTCATCGCCGAGCGCGTGATGGCGGAGCGGGCGACCTCCTTCGATGTCGCGCGCGGCATGCTGGTGCGCTTTGGCGTGCTCGAACGCGGCCCGTCCTGGTTCGAGATCCTGGTCGCCGAGCACCACGCGGCACTCGATGGCTACAGCCTCAACGCCGTGATCCGTGAGGTGGTCGAGCGCTACCGTGGCCTGCAGGTCCAGGTGACCGACGACGTGGCGGTCTTCGAGGAGGTCGCCCGCCAGGAGCGGGCCGCGGATGCCGATGCCGAGACCACGGCCTTCTGGGCCCGGCCGTGGCCCGGCGCCGCCCAGGCTCGGCCGGTGGGCACGCCGCGCAGCCTGTCGCAGCGCGCCGAGATGCGACAGGAGCACGTGCTGGACTCGGCGGACATGTTCCCTGCCCTGCATGCCCACGCCCGCCGAGCGGGGCTGTCCACGAAGGCGGTCCTGTTCTCGCTGCATGTGCAGGCCCTCACCGAGGCCTTCGGCCGCAAGCCTGCACAACTGGGCGTGGTGTACTCCCTGCGCCCGGAGGTCGAGGGTTCCCTGGCCGCCATCGGCAACTTCCTCAACGTGCTGCCGGTGCCGACCGCACCCGAGTCCGGAGCCGGCCTCGCCGAGGAGGGGCGACACTTCGACCGCTTCGACCGCGAGGTCTTCGGCCACAAGTACATCTCGCATGAGCAGCTGGCCCACCGGCATGGCGCGGCCGTGGGCATCCACAGCGTGTTCAATTTCATCCAGTTCGCCGAGCCCAACCGCGGCAGCGGCGACGTGCACGACAGCGAGCGCCGCTTCTTCGCCGTCGATGCGCTGATGCCGCTGTCGGTGGATTGGGACCTGTCCGGCGACCGCCTGCACCTGGGCTTCCAGTACGACGCGAAGCGCCTGGACCCGGCACTGGTCGAGCGTCTGCGGGCGGCCTTCTCCAAGGCGGTGGAGGGCTTTCTGGCGCAGGCCGTGGCCACAGCCGAGGCCGGGGGCCGCGAGGAACGGATCCGGGCGCTGGTGTGGCAGACCTTGTCGGAGCTGGGTGCAGGCCAGGCCGGCGAGGCCGACCTGCTGGTCGACCTCGGGCTGCACTCGCTGCAGATGCTGCGCGTGGCCCGGCGGCTGATGGACGCGCTGGGCACACGCTTTCCGCTCAGCGAGTTCCTGTCTCTTCGCCACGTTGGCGACATCGTCCGCTACTGCGAGGGTCAGGGTCCCCAGGTCCGCTTGCAGTTCGTCGAGCTGACGCCGCCCCAGGGGGGCGCGCCGAAGGCCCGCATCATCGGCTTCCAACAGGTGGGCGTCGCGGGCTCGATCTTCGATCCCTGGTGCGACCTGCTGCCCGAGGGCGTGAGCCTGCATGCGCTGCGGTACCCGGACTTCAGCACCCTTGGCGACCTCTCGCGTTTGCCGTTCGAGCGCTTCGTGGACGCACTGGTGCAGGCGCTGGAGCCCCTGTCCGATGCGCCGCTGGTCTTCGTTGGCGGTTGCTTCGGCGCGGTGCTGGCCTACGAGACGGCGCACCGGATGGCCCGTCGACCGGTCGGCATGGTCTTCATCGGTGCGGGCGCGCCAGGGCCCGACGCCGCGCCACCGACCTACCACCTCATGTCCGACGCCCAACTCAAGTCGGAGCTGGTCCGCATGAAGAGCATGCCGGACCACCTGCTGGACAGTGACGACTACCTGGCTCCGGTCTTGCTGGCCTTGCGTGGCATGTCGACCTTGGCCGGGTCCTACCGCCCCACGCTGCAGGTCCTGCCAGGCTGTGCAGTCACAGCCGTCTGGCCCCGGTCTGACGTGACCGTGGGCCGCCGGGACATGCTGGCCTGGAGCCACCTGGCCAGCGGCCGCTTCGCCTTGGCCGAGATTGACGGATCACATGCCGTGCTGATGGACGACCCCCAAGGCGTCTACGAGGTCTCCGGGTTGCGCGAGTGGCTGCAGGACATGACCCGCCCCGCGGCCGCTGCCCGTCGCCCCTGAACCTCTTCCCACCCCGGCGCGCGACCGCGCGCCAACCTCGAAAGGAATCCCCATGCCCGTGATCGTCTTCGAAGCCGGCCAGCTCCAGCCAGAGGTCAAGGCCGAGCTTCTGCGCCGCCTGACCGACGTGGCCGTCGAAGTGACCGGCATCCCCAGGGAGCTGTACATCGTGGCGATCCACGAGTTGCCCGATGACGACATCGCCGTCGGCGGTGTCAGCGTCCGGACACTGAAGGAGCGCCTGGCGCGGCAGCGGGCCGATGCCGGCGCGACGCAGGGGTGAGGCCGGCCTGCCGCCGGGCCTCCAGACGGCTGAACAGCACCCACGCCGCCGCATGAAAGTCCTGATCCTCAGCCAGTTCGGCGACATCATCGAGAACGAATTGCCCGTGGGCCCGGATGAGATCGTGTACGAGCGGGACGTCCGCTCGTTCGATCTGATGGACAGCCATGCCCGCCATCGTTTCGACCTGCTGGTGTGCTTCGGCCACGGCCGGATCCTTCCGGTGGAGGACCCGGCGTTCTCGGGGGTCCGCTTCATCAACCTGCACACCAGTCTGTTGCCCCACGGGCGCGGCCTGAACCCCAACTTCTCCGCCTGGCTTCGGGGAGAGCCGCATGGCGTGACCATCCACGAGATGGATGGCCACTATGACACCGGCCGCATCCTGTTCCAGAGGGCTGTGCCCATCGATCCCCGGTCGGAGACCCTGCGGTCGTCCTACTACCGGAAGATCCTGGCCGCGGTGGAGCTGCTGCGCGACCACTGGGAGGATCTGCTGGCGCAACGCTACACGCCCATTCCCCAGGCTGTGGGTGTGGGGTCCATCACCACCCCGGAGCAGCTGCGGGCCTGGTCCTGGGTGATCGAGGCCTACAACGACCGTCCCTTGACCGAGCTCCTGGCCGCCGTGGCGGCCGGGACCGTGCCGAGGATGGCGCCATGACGGGCTGGTCGGTCGAGGCGGGGGCGCTGCCCGTCGCCGCCGCACGCCAGCCAGACCTCGGCGGGCCCGACGATCGCCGCTGGACGGGTGTCTGGCGCCCACCTGGGCACGCCTTCGCGGCGGGCCTGGTCGGCGGCCAGGCGGCGACGGTCTGTCTGGCCGCGTTCGAGATGGCGGTCGATGGCCTCGACCTGGGGGCCTGGCTGCCCGCCGCGTTGGCCCGTGCGGGTCGGCGGCGGCAGCTGTCCTTCCTGGCGGGACGGCTGTGCGCCGAGCGTTGTCTGCGCTCGCTGGGCGCGGCGCAGACCCGGGTCGGCCGAAGTCCTCAAGGCGTTCCGCTGTGGCCCGATGGCGTGCGGGGCTCGATCACCCATACCGATGCGCAGGCGCATGCGATGGCCGTGTGGTCCGGGCCCTGGTCCGGCATCGGCATCGACGCCGAGCCGGTGATCCGGCCCTGGGCCGAGATCGCCCCCCTGTGCTGCACTGCCCATGAGCGCCGCTGCTGGCTGTCGGGCGGTCTCGGACTGGACCCGGGCATGGCCACGACCCTGGTCTTTTCCGTCAAGGAGGCCTTCTACAAGGCAGTGCATCCCCTGATCGGGCGCTTCGTCGACTTTGACGAGGTGGAGGTCTGCGCCTGGCATCCGGAGCGCGATGAATTGCGCCTGCGTCCCCTGGGCCATGTCAGCGATCTCTCGGCCGCCGACGGCGCGGTGTGCCGCTACGCCTGGCGACCCGGTGCGGCGGGCGAGGTCCGCTCCGTGGTGCTGATCGCCCGCCGAGGGGAGGAATCCTCGCCCACGCGGGATCCCCGGAGCCCATGAGGTGTTCGGTGCGTGGCCCGTGCTTCGGATGGGACACACCTTTGGTTTCAGCGCTCACAAATGCTGCCCGTGCACGCCCTCAATCCTCCATACAGTCGCGGCCGCTGCCGGCGTCCCACCTGGGCGCCGGCCGCCAGCAGACACACCTGCCGCCGCCACTCCACAAGAGACCTTGCGGCATCCAGCGACCTCGTCGGCCGCCGGGTACCGGGCCGGATACACCGATTCGGCCGCCCCCCCAATTTCTGCAGGCCGCCGCTGTGGCGCAAGCCATCCGGTCGGCTCGACCCTGGCCGCGTCAGAGCGCGTGCCACCCCTGCACACATCAACACCAGGAGAGGAACCCCCATGGCCATGCCCATGTTCGAGAAGATCTACGACGGCAAGTGGAACCCGCAAGCCTTGGACTATCTGGCGCTGGTTGACCAGTGGCACGTGATGGCCCGCAGCGAGGATGTGCCGGTGGACAAGCCCGTCACGGCCCAGCTGCTGGGCGAGAAGCTGGTGCTCTGGCGTTCGGCCGCGGGCGAGCTGCACGCCTGGAAGGACTACTGTGCCCACCGCGGCGCACCGCTGTCGCTGGGCAAGGTCCAGGAGTGCCGGCTCGTCTGCCCCTACCACGGGTGGCATTTCGACCAGCACGGGCAATGCGTGCACGTGCCGGCCCACCCCACGCAAAAGCCGCCAGCGAAGTCGGTGGTGCAGCGCTACCAGGCGGTCGAGCGCTATGGCTTCGTCTGGGTCTCGATCGGTGAGCCGGCGGGCGACGTGCCGCGGCTGCCGATGTGGGATGACCCGGCGTATCGCAAGGTCCACGCCGGCCCCTACGCCTACCAGGCCAATGCGCTGCGCTGCATGGACAACTTCATGGACGCCTCGCACTTCCCGCATGTGCACCCGGGCATCAACGGCCGGGGTGATGCGCCGGACACCACCATCGACTACGACGTGATCGAGCGCGACGGCGAGCTGCGCACCACCGAGTTCACCGTGGTTCAGCCCTTCGCGGACGCCAGGGGCATCCCGCTGTCGGTGCGCTACCACTACTACTGCCTGGCTCCGACCGTGGCCTACTCGGACAAGCAGACGGGGCCGCAGGACCACTGGTTCACCTGGTGCGCGCTGACGCCGGTCGACGAGGACCGGGCGATCTTCTGGCTGGTGGTGGCCTTCAACTACGACACCGACATGCCCGAGAGCCGCATCCACGAGCGCCAGGCCATCGTCTTCGGCCAGCAGGACCGCTGGATCGTCGAGGCCCAGCGGCCCCACCGCATGCCGCTGGACGTGACCGACGAGATGCACGTGACCAGCGACCGCCTGGGCGTCGCCTACCGGCGCTGGCTCAAGGCGATGGGCGAGCGCAAGCGCCGCGCGATGTCGGCTGCCGCCCCTGCGGTGGCCGAGGCCTGAGGAGGTGACGATGCAGACCCACACCCCCCTGCAGCACGCCCAGGCGCTGGACGCCCTGGCGGCGCACGAGTCCAACGCCCGCACCTACGCCCGCACCTTCGACCGCATGTTCTCCAAGGGCCTGCTGGCTCGGGTCTGGGACGTCGAGGGACGCGAGTACCTCGACTGCCTGGCCTGCGCCGGCGCACTGCCGCTGGGCCACAACCATCCCTACGTGATGGAGCGGGTCCAGGACTTTCTCGCGTCGGGCCACGTGTTGCAGGGCCTGGACCTGCCGACGGTGGCCCGGCACGCCTTCGTCGAGCAGCTGATGCAGACCCTGCCGGCCGACTTCGCGCGGCAGGCCCGGCTGCAGTTCTGCGGCCCCACCGGTTCGGATGCGGTCGAGGCGGCGCTCAAGCTCTTCAAGACCGCCACCGGTCGCCGCAGCGTGATCGCCTTCCACGGCGCGTACCACGGCATGACCATGGGCGCGCTGTCGCTGATGGGCAACCTCGGGCCCAAGCGGGCGCTGTCGGGCTTCACGCCCGAGACGCATTTCTTTCCCTACCCCCACGATGGACGCTGCCCGTTCGGCGTCGGCGGTGCGCTGGGCGAGACGCTGACCCTGAACTACCTCGAGAACGCGCTGAGCGATCCCGAAAGCGGCATCACGCCGCCGGCGATGGTGATCCTGGAGGCGGTCCAGGGCGAGGGCGGCTGCATCCCGGCGCCGGTGGCCTGGCTGCAGCGCCTGCGCGAGATCACGCAGGCGCACGGCATTCCGCTGGTGGTCGACGAGGTGCAGACCGGCTTCGGCCGCACCGGCACGCTGTTCGCCTTCGAGGCCGCCGGCATCACGCCCGACGCGGTGGTGATGTCCAAGGCGCTGGGCGGCGGCTTCCCGCTGGCGGTGCTGGCCTACCACGAGCGCCACGACCAGTGGGCACCGGGGGCCCACGCCGGCACCTTCCGCGGCAACCAGATCGCCCTGGTGGCCGGGGCCGCGACGATGCAGTTCATCCGTGAGCAGGGCCTGGCGGCTCAGGCCCGCGTTCGGGGTGAGCAACTGCAGGACCGCCTGCGCGCCCTGGCGCGCGACTTCCCCTGCCTGGGCGAGGTCCGCGGCCGCGGCCTGATGGTCGGGGTCGAGGTGGTCCGGCCCGGTCCGTTCGGGTCCGGCGGCGTCCACGCCAACCTCGACGGCGCGCTGGCCCGTCGCATCAAGCGCGAGTGCTTCGAGCGCGGCCTGATCCTGGAGACCGGTGGCCGGCACGGTGCGGTCCTGCGCCTGCTGCCGCCCCTGGTCATCACCGACGCCGAGATCGACCAGGCGGTCGACCGCCTGGGCCAGGCCATCGGGGCCGCCCTGTCCGCCACCCGTCACCCCCTGCAGGAGGCACAAGCCGCATGAACGCACCTCACCCCCACGGGCCGGGCAGCCCGGTCCACGACGTCGTCGGCATCGGCTTCGGGCCCGCCAACATCGCCCTGGCGATCGCGGCCCAGGAACTGGGCTCGCCGTTGAGCCTGCGCTTCCTCGAACGCCAGCCGGCCCCGGGCTGGCAGGAAGAGATGCTGCTGCCCGAGTCGGACATCCAGAACCACCCGTTGCGCGACCTCGTCACCCCGCGCAACCCGCGCAGCCGATACACCTTCGTCAACTTCCTGTTCGAGCAGGGGCGGCTGTTCGAGCACCTCAACCTGCCGCTGGGCCACCCGCTGCGCCTGGAGTACCGGCAGTACGTCACCTGGGTGGCCGAGCAGTTCGCGCACCAGGTCGACTACGGCTGCGACGTGGTCGAGGTGCGCCCGATGCGCGCGGCCGGGGCGCTGTCGGGCTATGAGGTGGTCTGCGCCTCCGGCCGGGTGGTGCGGGCCCGGGCGGTGGTGTTCGGGCCCGGGCGAACGCCGCGCCGGCCGCCCCTGTTCGAGTCGCTGACCGACGAGCGGGTGGTCCACCTGACCCGCTTTGCCTCGGCCTTCCGGCCGCTGGCCGGGCGGGCGGCGCCGGCGCGGGTGGCCATCGTCGGCGGCAGCCAGACCGCGGTCGAGCTGCTGCTGCACGCCAGCGACCACCTGCCCCGAGGCAGCGTGACCGTCGGCGTGACGCGCAACTTCGGCTTCCGCCTCAAGGACACCAGCCCGTTCTCGGACGAGGTCTACTTTCCCGGCTTCGTCGACACCTTCTTCCATGCCAGCCCGCAGGACAAGGAGCGCCTGCGCCGCGAGCTGGTCTTCACCAATTACTCGTCCGCCGACCGTGACGTGCTCGACGCGCTGTACGTGCGCCTGTACCGCCAGCGCTTGCAGAGCGAGGAGGCGCTGCAGGTGCAGACCCTGACCGAGGTGACCGGGGTCACCGCCGGATCCGACGGAATCAGGCTCGAGCTCACCCATGCCCTGCACCGGACCTGCCGCACCGAGTCCTTCGACCTGGTGGTGCTGGCCACCGGCTTCAAGGACCTCGGCGTCGGGCCGGGCCAGGAGCCGATGCCCCCGCTGATGGCGGGCGTGTCCGGACTGCTGGACCTCTCCGGCGGCGCGCTCGCCGTCGACCTCGACTACCGCGTGCGCCTGGCTGACGAGGCCGCCGCCGCGTCGGCGCCGCTGTACCTCAACGGCCTGTGCGAGTCCTCGCATGGCATGGGGGACGCCGGCTCCTTCAGCCTGCTGTCGCTGCGCTCGGCCGCCATCGTCGGTTCGCTGCATCGCCACCTGCTGTCGGCCCTGCCGCCGGCCATCGTGCCCTCGCCGGCTTCCTCCCTGGACCCCCTCGACGCCTGAACGATGTTCCACTACCCGCAATACCGCAGCACCGACCCGGCGCGCATCCGCCGCCTGGTCGAGCGCTTTCCGCTGGCCCTGATCACCACGTTCGTGGACGGCCGTTGGCAGGCCTCGCACGTGCCCCTGTTCCTGTCCGACGACGGCCAGGCCCTTTGTGGGCATGCCGATGCCGCCAACCCCCAGTTCAGCCTGCCGCGGGCCCTGCCGGCTCAGGTCGTGTTCTCGGGGCCGCAGGGCTATGTGCCGCCCCAGGCCTACGTCAGCCGCCAGCTGCCGACCTGGAACTACCTGCGCGTGCACGCCCAGGGCACGCTGCACGTGGACGATGACCCGGTGCGCAACCTGGCGCTGATCCGGCTGGCGGCGCAGCGCCTGTCGCGTGGCCCGGACGATTTTCAGGTCTCTGCGGACGACGAACGCATCGCGCGCTGGATCGGCGGCGTGCGGGGCCTGCGCTTCGAAATCGACGAGATCGAAGGCCGCTTCAAGCTGTCTCAGGACAAGTCCGCCGAAGACGTCGTGGCCGCCGCCCGGCACCTGGTGCGCCGAGAGGTTGAGTCCTGCAATGCCGACTGGCTGCTGTCCTTTCGCGAGGCGTCGGTCACGGCCCCGGCCGAGCCTCAAGGGGTGATGCCATGAGGACCTCGTTGCGGGAGGACTTTTCGGTCTCGGCAGCGGTGGCCGGCCTGATCGCTCTGGTGGCCACCTTCAGCGGCCCGGTGCTGATCGTCGTGCAGGCCTCGCGCGCCGGTCACCTCGACGAAGCCCAGCTCTCCACCTGGATCTGGGCACTGTCGATGGGCGCTGCGCTGCTGGGCTTGTGGTTCAGCCTGAGGCACCGGGTCCCGGTGATCGGCGCCTGGTCCACGCCGGGCGTGGCGCTGCTGATCTCGGGCTTGGCCCAGTACCCGTTCAGCGACGTTGTGGGCTGCTACCTGGTGCTGACGCTGCTGGTGACCTGGCTGGGGGCGTCGGGCCTGTTCGGGCGCCTGCTGGCCCACCTGCCGACCCACTTGCTGTCGGCCATGATCGCCGGGGTCCTGTTCCAGTTCTGCACCCGGATCTTCCAGTCGCTGCAGGCCGCCCCGGCGCTCATCGGGCCGATCGCCGCGGCCTACCTGCTCGGGCGGCGGCTGATTCCCCGCTACGCGGTGGCCCTCGCGCTGCTGACCGGGCTGGTGCTGGCACTTGCGGTCACGCCGCTGAGCCTGTCGCGGCTCGACCTGCAGCTGGTGCAGCCGGTGCTGACCTGGCCGACCTTCAGCACCGAGGCGCTGGTGGGCCTGGGTCTGCCGCTGTTTCTGCTGGCGCTGACCCAGTACGCCACCGGACTGACGGTGCTGCGCAATGCCGGCTACACCGTCTCGGACCGATCACTGGTCGGTCTGAGCGGCCTGGTCTCTGTGCCCCTGACGGTGTTCGGCTCCTCGGGCATCAACCCGGCCGCCATCGTCGCGGCGATCTGCGCCAGTCCCGAATGCCACCCGGACGAGAAGCGTCGCTACGTCTCGGGTGTCGTCTGTGCCGTGGGCTACCTCTGCGTCGGCATCTTCGGCAGCTCGGTGGTGGTGCTGTTCGGCCTGCTGCCCGCCGGCATGATCGCCACGCTGGCGGGTCTGGCGCTGCTGGGCACCCTGGTGGGCAGCCTGGCGGGCTGCCTGGCCGACGAGAAAGGTCGCGAGGCCGCCTGCATCACCTTCGCGGTGACCGTTTCCGGCATGTCCTTCTTCGGGCTGGGCTCGGCGCTGTGGGGCTTGATCGCCGGTCTGTTGTTCACTGCGGTGCAGTCCGCCGGCCTGGCCAGGTCGGCGGCCCGCTGAGCGGCCCCAGGCGGGTGGCGGGGCGGTCTCAGGCCCGCCCGAACTCGTCGCCCAGCTCGGCTGCGCGGCGCGCGGCGGCGTGCACCGCGGCGATGACCGTGGCCTTCATGCCGGCGGCTTCCATCGTGCTGATCGCGGCGTGGGTGGTGCCGCCCTTGCTGGTGACGCGCTGGCGCAGCACCTCGGGGGTCTCGTCGGAGCCGGCCGACAGCGCGGCGGCGCCGGCGGCGGTGCCCTCGGCCAGGGTGCGGGCCTGGGCGGCGCTCAGGCCCAGCTCCACCCCGGCCTGGGTCATGGCCTCGATCAGGTAGAAAAAATAGGCCGGGCCCGAGCCCGAGAGCGCGGTGACCGCGTCCAGGTCGGCTTCGCGCTCGACCCACAGCAGGCGGCCGGTCGGGGCCAGCAGGGCCTCGACGCGGGCCCGCTCATCGGCGCCGACCGTGGGGCTGGCGTACAGGCCGGTCATGCCCTGGCCGATCAGCGCCGGGGTGTTGGGCATGCAGCGCACCACGCGCGCGCTGCCGCTGGCACGGGCCAGCGCGTCGCTGCGGATGCCGGCCATCACGCTGAGCTGCAGCGCGCCGCCGATGTGCGCGGCGCAAGGCGCGGCGGCTTCATTGAACAGCTGCGGCTTGACCGCCCAGACCACGGTCTGGACGGCGGCCAGCGACGGGTGTGCGGCCTCGTGCACCTCCAGGCCCCACTGGCCGCGCAGGCGCTGGGCCTGCTCGGCCCAGGGCTCGATGACGAGCAGGCGCTCGGCCGGCAGGCCGGCCTGGAGCAGCCCGCCGATGACGGCGCTGGCCATGTTGCCGCCACCGATGAAGGCGGTGCGGCCCGAGGGAAGGGAGGTCGAGGCGTTCATGCGCGCAGTGTAGGGGTGCCCCTGCGGCACCGCGCCTTGCTGCGCCGCCGCATGTGCGGGCCCGATGCCGTCATGCGTTTTCCGCATGCATGTGGCGGCCGTCCGAGCGTCATGCAAATCTTGCATGAGCCTCGGTGACAAATTCGGCGGGCTCGCGCCTACAGTCCGCCCCCATGCCGGGACGGCCGGCTCACAAGGCCGACTTGAACGGCTGTTTTCAGGAGACACCACCATGACCGAACCCCTGTCCTTCGTCCACCCGACCCCCGAGAGCCCCTGGGGCACCTACCTGTCGCAGGTCGACCGCGTCGCGCCCTACCTGGGCCACCTCTCGCGCTGGATCGACACCCTCAAGCGGCCCAAGCGTGCGCTGATCGTCGACATCCCGGTCGAGCTCGACGACGGCACCATCGCCCACTACGAGGGCTACCGCGTGCAGCACAACCTCAGCCGCGGCCCCGGCAAGGGCGGGGTGCGCTACCACCCCGACGTCACGCTCGAAGAGGTGATGGCCCTGTCGGCCTGGATGAGCATCAAGAACGCCGCGGTCAACCTGCCCTACGGCGGCGCCAAGGGCGGCATCCGGATCGATCCGAAGAAGCACTCGAACAAGGAGCTCGAGCGCATCACCCGCCGCTACACCAGCGAGATCGGCATCATCATCGGCCCGCAGCAGGACATCCCGGCGCCGGACGTCAACACCAACGCCCAGATCATGGCGTGGATGATGGACACCTACTCGATGAACACCGGGGCCACCGCCACCGGCGTCGTCACCGGCAAGCCGATCCATCTGGGCGGCTCGCTGGGCCGCGTCAAGGCCACCGGCCGCGGCGTGTTCGTCACCGGCCGTGAGGCCGCCCGCCGCATCGGTCTGGAGCTCGAAGGCGCCCGCGTGGCGGTGCAGGGCTTCGGCAACGTCGGCTCGGCCGCGGCCGAGCTGTTCGGCCAGGCCGGCGCCAAGATCGTCGCCGCGCAGGACCACACCGGCACCATCTACAACGCCAACGGCTTCGACCTCTCCGAGCTGATCCCCCACGTCAAGGCCACCGGCGGCGTCGGCGGCTTCAAGGGCGGCGAGGTGATGAACAACGAGGAGTTCTGGGACGTCGACTGCGAGGTCCTGATCCCGGCCGCCCTGGAAGGCCAGATCACCGCCGACCGCGCCCGCCGCGTCAAGGCCCGTCTGGTGCTCGAGGGCGCCAACGGCCCGACCGTGCCCAGCGCCGACGACATCCTGGCCGACCGCGGCATCCTGGTGGTGCCCGACGTGATCTGCAACGCCGGTGGCGTGACCGTGTCCTACTTCGAGTGGGTGCAGGACTTCAGCTCGTTCTTCTGGACCGAGGACGAGATCAACCTGCGCCTGGACAAGATCATGGTCGGCGCGCTCAAGCGCATCTGGGAGGTGGCGGACCAGCACCGCATCACGCTGCGCACCGCCACCTTCACGGTGTCGTGCGAGCGCATCCTGCAGGCCCGCGTCGAGCGCGGCCTGTACCCCTGAGCGCGGGGCTGAAGCGGTTGGGAGGGCGTTGCCCTCCGGCATGAAAAAGGGCGGCCCGAGGGCCGCCCTTTTGGTTGCACCGACAGCCGGTGCTCAGCGGGCGCGCTGGGCGCGGGCCTTGGCCTGGGTCAGCTCGGGGCCACGGGCGCTCAGGGCGATCGCACCGGGCTCGACCGACAGCAGGGTCTGGCCAGCGAAGCTGCCGTCGGCCTTGGCGTGGCGCACCGCACCCAGGTAGCGGGTGCCGGCGGTCAGGCCGTTCCAGACGGCGCGCAGGCGCACCTTGTCGCCGACGGCGACTTCACTGGGCAGGGCATTGACCTTCAGGTTGCCCACCTGGTCCGCGGTGCTCAGCACCCACGAGCTCAGGGTGAAGTTGCTGCTGCCGCCCTGGGCCGCGTAGCCGACCACGCAGGCGGTGTAGTCGCCCGCGGTCGGGGCGCTGACGCTGACGGTCTCGTTCGCGGTCGCGCCGCCGCTGTAGGCGACACGGGTGCCCGCCGGGTTGTACAGCTCCAGGTCCAGGTCGTCGCCGCCCTGGCCGCTGGTGTCGCTGTCGTGCAGCGCCGCGCGCACCACCAGGCCGTTGGCCGGGACGGTCAGTGCGAAGCAGGTGCTGGCGCCGGTGGCCACGGTGCCCGCGTTCAGGGTGGCGGCCTTCAGACCGGTGACGTGCGCCGAGGTGGCGCCCGCGAAGCCGTACTGCACCGGGTAGGGCAGCTTGCCGCTGGCCGCGGTGCTGGTCAGCAGCGCGGGGGTCAGCATGTTGCGGGCGATCGCCTGGACCGGGCTGGTCACCGTGCGGCTGCCATCACTCCAGCTCAGGGTGCCGAAGGTGCGGGCGTCGATCACCGCGCCGTTGGACTTGAGGCTGACCGTGAACTTGCCGCTCTGGCCCTTGGCCAGGCTCAGCGTGCTGGGCTCGACGGTGACGTCGTAGCCCGGCACCGAGGCGCTGGCGGTGAAGACCGCGTCACGGCCGCCCACGTTGCGCACGGTGCGGTGCACCTTGGTCACGCCCGGCACTTCGAGTGCGAAGGTGGGCAGGTTCAGGTTGGTGGGTTCGATCGAGCCCACCGCGCCGCAGGTGCCACTTTCGGCCGCCAGCCAGCCGGCACCGCACAGGAACTGCAGGTAGTCGACGGTGTTGGCCGGGTAGATCAGCGGCTGGTCCAGCGCGCCGTTCGGGTTCAGGTGGCCGGCGCCATGGCCCACGCGGTTGGTGTCGACGGTGCCGTCGGCGTTCTTCACGGCGGTGGCGCTGGTCAGCAGTGCCGACTTGATGGCGGCGGGCGACCAGGCCGGGCGGCGCTGCTTGAGCAGGGCGGCGGCGCCGGCCACGTGCGGGGCGGACATCGACGTGCCTTGCAGCGACTCGACCACGGCCGGCGGCGTGAAGGTGCCGGCCAGGATGGCGTCGTGCTGGGCCTGGTCGACCTGCACATGGGTGTAGCCGGCGATGATGTCCACGCCCGGGGCGGTGATGTCGGGCTTCATCACGCTGCTGTCGGCCAGGTTGGGACCGCGCGACGAGAAGCTGGCCATCACCGGGGCCACGGCGCCCGGCGCGTTGAAGGCCTTGCCGATGCCACCGGTGCCGCCGCCAGCGGCGACGTAGTTGCGCACGTCGGTGCGCATGGTGTGGGGCAGGTGCACGGTGGGCACCGTGTGGAAGTCGGCCACCAGGGTGTTGGCGCTGGGGTTGATCAGCACCATGCCGACGCCGCCGACGCGGGCGACTTCGGCGCTCTTCTCGACGCGGGCATTGACGCCGCGGTCACAGACGATCACCTTGCCGGCCGCCTTGGCGGCGTCCAGGCTGCCCAGGTAGCAGAGGTTGGCGTTGGCCGCCGG
This sequence comes from Hydrogenophaga intermedia, assembly GCA_943371055.1. Lineage (GTDB taxonomy): Bacteria > Pseudomonadota > Gammaproteobacteria > Burkholderiales > Burkholderiaceae_C > Ideonella > Ideonella intermedia_A. The sequence continues at coordinate 23,968 of CALRTJ020000030.1, forward strand.
CACGCCGGCGGCGGCGATGTCGCTGGACAGCACCATCGCGGTGGCGGGCAACGCGGTCTGGTTGAAGGACGAGCCGGTGTAGCTGCCGCCGTTGCCCAGGGTCAGGGTGGCGGCCATCTGGCGGTCGTGGGTGGAGGCCGCGACCGTGGTGATCCAGGGGCTGTTGTGGGCCACCATGTTGGCCGGGCCGCTGTTGCCGGCGGAGGCGGCGACGAAGACGCCGGCGTCGGAAGCGCCCAGGAAGGCGACCTCGACCGGGTCGAGCAGGTTGGTCTGCGAGCCGCTGACCGAGTAGTTGATGACGTCCACGCCATCGGCCACGGCCTGGTCGATCGCGGCGACCAGGTCACTGGTCATGCCCGAGCCACGGCCGTCGGTCAGCTGGAACAGGGCCTTGTAGGCCGCCACGCGGGCGCGCGGGGCGATGCCCGAGACGGTGCCGATGTTGACGCCGCCCGAGGTGACGGCCGGGGCGTTGCTGTTGCCGCCGGCGGTCGACAGGGTGTGCGAGCCGTGGCCGTTCTCGTCGCGCGGGGCGTCGAGGAAGGTGCGCCAGTCGGCGGCGGTGCCGGACGCCTTGAAGCCGGCGCTGAACACGCGGGCGCCGATCAGCTTGTTGTTGCACGAGCCCGAGGGGAAGCCGGCGACCACGTCGCAGGTGCCGGTCCACTTGGCGGGCGGGGCGCCGTAGACCTGGGTGCCGCCGGTGCGCACCGGGGTGCCGTTGGCGTCCACGCGGTCGAAGAAGGAGGGGTTCTCGGGCTGCACGCCGCTGTCGATGGCGGCGATGATGATGTCCTCGCCCTTGTCCAGCGCCCCGTGGGTGCGGCGCGACCAGGCGCCGCCGGGCTGGTCCAGACCCAGGAAGGCCGGGGTCGAGACGGTGACCGCCTCGCGGCGCTCGTCGACCACCACCGCGCGCACATCGGCGCGGGCCTTCAGACGGGCCACCTGGGCCGGGGTCAGCCGGGCGGCGAAGCCGTTCAGGCCCATCGAGTAGTGGTGCAGGGCACCCTGCGCGCCGACGGCGGCCAGGACTTCACGCTGCTTCTGGTGCAGGTGGCTGCGGTAGGCCTGCACACCGGCCGAGCGGGCGTCCAGGCGCTCGCCTTCGGCCACCTTGGTCGCGGCGAGGCCGGCGACACCGCCCTCGTACTGCGCCACGGGGGCCGCATTGAGCTGGACGATGTAGGTCTTGGCGGCCGGCGTGGCCGCCAGGCTGCTGCTGGCGAGGCCGGCCAGGGCAAGCGCTTGGCACAGCTTCAGGGTCTTCAACGACATGCAGAACTCCACGGGTGGGGGTTGGGTCCGGTGCCAACCGTCCGGTCCTGGGTGAGGACAGGCGTCGGCGACACGGGCGGGACGAGCGGCCGAGGCTATCAACGGGAAGCCCGGAGCGGGACGGACACCCCCCATGAACAGGGGGGGAGACTTTCCCGGCTGGGAGGATCCCGAGGGGCCCGACCGACGGGGCCAAAATGCAGGTTCCGTTCCAACTCGATCGCACAGGAGTCCACACGATGTCGCGCCGTCCGCTGATCCTTTCCGCCGTGGCCTGGGGCGCGTGGGCGCTGTCCGGCGCACCGGCCTGGGCACAGGCCCCCGCCTGGCCCACCAAACCGGTGCACGTGGCGGTGCCGGCCCCGGCCGGGAGCTCGCTGGACATCATCGCCCGCCTGCTGGGCGAGCGTCTGAAGGAGCGCTGGGGCCAACCGGTGGTGGTCGAGAACAAGCCGGGTGCGGGGGGCATGCTGGGCACCGACGTGGCCGCCAAGGCCGCGCCCGACGGCCACACCATGGCCCTGTCCTTCAACGGCCCGATCGCCTTCGCGCCCTACCTGTACGCCAAGCGCCCCTACGACGCGGCCAAGGACCTGGTGCCGGTGGTGATGACCACCTCGCAGCCCAACGTGCTGGCGGTCAATGCCGCGCTGCCCATCAAGACCCTGGCCGAGTTCATCGCCTGGGCCCGCGCGAAGAACGGGGCGATGAACTACTCCTCGCTGGGCAACGGCAGCTCCGCGCACCTGACGATGGAGCTGTTTCTGGCCGAGATCGGCGCCAAGGCCACCCACATCCCCTACAACGGCTCGCCCCCGGCCGCGATGGCGGTGGCCCAGGGCGAGGCCGACGCCACCTTCATGGTGGCCCCGGCGCTGATGGCCCAGGTCCGAGGTGGCAAGGTGCGCCTGCTGGCGGTCAGCAGCACCCAGCACCCCGAGAGCCTGAAGGACCTGCCCACCACGGCCTCGGCGGGCCTGAAGAACGTCGAGTCCCTGGCCTGGAACGGCCTGTTCGTGCCCGCCGGCACGCCCGAGGCGGTGGTGCAGAAGATCAACGCCGACGTCAACGCCGTGCTGGCCGAGCCGTCGGTGAAGGCGGCTCTGGACCAGCAGGGCCTGACCCCGGTGGGTGGCAGCGCCACCGCCTTCCGTGCGGTGGTCGAGTCCGACAGCGCCCGCTGGGGCGCGGTGATCCGCCGCCTGGGCCTGAAGCTGGACTGATCAGGCCACGCGCAGCAGGCCGTCCTGCTGCCGCACCCGGCCCTCGGCCAACAGCTGGCCCAGGTGGGCGCGCAGCGAGCGCAGGGCCAGGCCGTGGCGGCTGGCGGGCACGTCGCCGTACACGGTGGGCACCAGGGCCTCGTCGGTGCAGGGGCCCAGCGCCTGCAGGGCCTCGAGCACCTTGGCCTCGCGGGCCAGGCGGTGGGCGACCAGGCGACGCAGCTCGGCGTGCGGCTGTGCCATCAGAAAGCCATGGCCGGGCGCGAACCAGTCCAGGGGCAGCTCAAGCAGCCGGCGCAGCGACGCCAGGTAGGCGGCCATGTCGCCGTCGGGCGGGTTGATCACCACGGTGGAGCCCTGCATCACGTGGTCGCCGGTGAACAGCAGGCGCTCTTCCTCGAGCCACCAGCAGACGTGGTTGGCAGCGTGGCCGGGGGTGTGCACCGCGCGCAGGGTGCAGTCGGGTCCCAGCGCCAGGCGCTCACCGTCGGCGGGGACGTGGACCGGCGCGAAGGCGGTGTCCTGCCACTCGGGGTGCACGGCCGCCACGCCCACCAGCGCCGCGCCGGTCAGGGCCTGCAGGCGTTGCGCTGCGGGCGAGTGGTCCTTGTGGGTGTGGGTGACCAGGACGCGGGTGATCGGCCGGCCGGCCGCGGCGGCGATCACCGCCTGCAGGTGGGCCTCGGTGTCGGCGTCGTCCGGGCCCGGGTCCAGCACGGCCAGGTCGCCACCGGGTGCGCCGATCAGGTAGGTGTTGGTGCCGGGACCGGTCATGACCGAGCCGTTGGCGCAGGTCAGGCGCGTCACCCGCGGCGACAGCGCCACCGGGCGCAGCGGCGGCAGCTCGAACCAGACGTCGCCGCGGCCTTGCGGGTCGAGCCGCCCGATCTCGGCCCAGGCCCATTCGTCGGGCAGCACCGGGCGGGCGCCGGCGGCGTTGCGGCCGATGCGCGGCATCTGGCGGGCCGGGCGCACCCGGGCCGCGGCCTCGTCCAGCACCGCCTGCACGCTGGCGAAGCGGCCCAGGTCCTGCAGGGTGCGCCGGGTCACGGGCAGCAGCTTGAGGGCCCGCTCGCGCGACAGCGCCTCGGCAGGGGTCAGCCAGGCGGTCTCCAGGGCCTCGCCCTCGTCGGCGCGGGCCGCCTGGCCCTCGGGCAGGCGGGCGACGTAGAACCGGGTGTCGAAGCGCTTGGGGATGCCCGGGGGCGTCAGCCAGTGGCTGTGGTACGCCAGGGCCGAGGTGCGCAGGCGCAGGCCGTGGCGCTGGCTCAGCGCGACGAAGTCCTCGCCGGTCTGGCAGGCGTGGCGCTCGGCCAGGGCGGCGGCGGTGTCGCCCTCGGCCAGCAGCAGGCCGACCTCCTCGAAGCACTCGCGCACCGCGGCCACGGCGAAATCGAGTGCGCCGGCGCGCAGCCCCAGGCGGGTGCTGTGGGCGGCGTCGTCCTCGCCGTCGCAGCGGTCGTGCAGGCTGGCGTCGCTGGCGTCGAGCACGCCGCCCGGGAAGACCCAGACGCCGCTGCGCAGATCGGCCTCGCGCTCGGCGCGGCGCAGCATCAGCACTTCGGGGCCCTGCGGGCCGTCGCGCAGCAGCACCACGCTGGCGGCCAGGCGGGCGCCGGGGGTGTCGGGATCGGCGGGGTCAAGGGGCAGGACGGCCATGGGGTGCGGGTGGGGCAACGCGAAGCCTCAAGTCTACGTAGCATCGCGCCATGGACATGACCCCCGCGCGACTGAGGATCGAGCCCCTGGGCTGGGATTTACCCGCGCCCGCGAACCGCTCGTTGCTCGAGGCGGCGCAGGACGCCGGCGTGCGCCTGCCGCGTTCGTGCCGCAACGGCACCTGTCGGGCCTGTCTGTGTCGGCTGCGCGCGGGCGCGGTGCGCTACCGCGTCGAGTGGCCAGGGGTGAGCCCTGACGAGCGCGCCGAGGGCTGGGTGCTGCCCTGCGTGGCCGAGCCCCTGGGTGACGTGGTGATCGAGGCGCCGCGGGCCGAGCCGGCGACCTGAAGCCCGGCCCTCGCCCGCGGCGGGCGGCTCAGCGCATCATCGCGGCCTCGTCGGCCAGCGTGGCGGGGTCGACCAGGTGCTCGGCCAGCCAGGCCGGGTTCAGGCGCAGGCGGGCCAGCAGCGCGGCGTGGTGTCCCTGCACCGCCTCCAGCGGGGGCAGGGGCCCGTCGGCCGCATCGGCGAGGGCCTCGGCCAGGTGCAGAACGCCACCCAGCGCGCTCCAGGGCTGGGCCTGCAGCGGGTCGGAGGCGGCCTGGAAGGCGGCGACCAGGGCGTCAGGGAACTGCCAGCGCCGGGCCAGTTCGGCGGTGACGTCGGCGTGGGTGCAGGACCAGCGCGCCTGTTCGGCGGCGAAGCGGCCGCCCGGCAGCGCCAGCGTGGCCTCGACCTCGGCCACACCGGCCTTGTCCATCTGGGCCATCAGCAGCTGGCCGGTGCGCAGCATCAGGCCACCCAGGTAGGCGGTGTCGGCGTCCAGCAACGCGCCGCGCGCCAGCACCACCGACTGCTGGGCGCTGGTGACGGCATGGCGCCAGAAGCGTGCCGGGTCCAGCCCGGCGGTGCTGGGGAAGGCGCCGCTCAGGCTGGTGGCCAGGGTCAGGTTGCGCAGCATCGTCATGCCCAGCGAGGACGCGGCCTCGCGCAGGCTCTTGACGCTGCGCAGCGGGCTGTAGCGGGCCGAGTTGGCCAGACGCAGCACCTTGGCGGCCAGGGCCGGGTCCTGGCCGATCAGGTCGGCCAGCTCGGTCAGGCCGACCCGATCGTCGTTGAAGCTGCGCACCAGCTGGGCGGCGACGCCCGGCATGTTGGGCAGCACCAGGTTGTACGGAAAGAATCGGCGGGCGGCGAGGGCGGACATGGGGGCGGATCCAGGGCAGGCCGCCAGTCTAGGCCGCCAGGGGGCGCGACACTTGTGTGAAAAGACCGCGCAGCGGCGCCTTCATCCGCCGCCGGCCGTCACTCGCGCAGGCGGGTCACGCCGGGCAGCTCACAGGCGTACACCGCGTTGCGCAGCGCGGCGATGGCTTCGTAGCGGGTGAAGCTGCGGCGCCAGGCCAGCACCACGCGGCGCTGGGGCACCGGGTCCTCGAAGGGAATGAAGCGCAGGTGGGGCTGCGGCTCGCGCGGCACGCTCAGGCAGGGCACGACGGTGATGCCCATGCCCGCGGCGACCATGTGCTTGATGGTCTCCAGCGAGGAGCCCTCGAAGCTCTTGCGGATGCCCTCGGCGTCGCTGGAGAAGCGGGCGAACTCGGGGCAGACCTCGAGCACCTGGTCGCGGAAGCAGTGGCCGGTGCCCAGCAGCAGCATGGTCTCCTTCTTGAGCTCCTCGCTGCTGATGGCCTTGCGTCGCGCCAGCGGGTGGCCCTTGGGCACCGCGACCTGGAAGGGCTCGTCGTACAGCGGTGCCACCGCCAGGCCGCTGTCCGGGAAGGGTTCGGCCATGATGGCGCAGTCGATCTCGCCGGTGCGCAGCATGTCCAGCAGCTTGACCGTGAAGTTCTCCTGCAGCATCAGCGGCATCTGCGGCGTGTGGTCGATCGCGTGGCGCACCAGTTCGGGCAGCAGGTAGGGCCCGATGGTGTAGATGATGCCCAGGCGCAGCGGGCCGGCCAGCGGGTCCTTGCCGCGCTGGGCGATCTCCTTGATGCCCTGGGCCTGCTCGATCACCTGCTGGGCCTGGCGCACGATGGCCTCGCCCAGGGGGGTCATGGTCACTTCAGAGCTGCCGCGCTCGAAGATCTTGACGTCGAGTTCTTCCTCGAGCTTCTTGATCGCGACCGACAGCGTGGGCTGCGAGACGAAGCAGGCCTCGGCCGCGCGGCCGAAATGGCGCTCGCGCGCCACGGCCACGATGTAGCGGAGTTCGGTCAGGGTCATGGCCGGATTGTGCAGAGTTCGGACGCGCCGCGCGACCGCCATGAAAAAGGCTCTTTGCCCGTTGCCTATGGATGGGCGAACCGTCCTAGGGAGAGGTCGAGGAACTGCTCGGCTGGCAGATGGCGAGGGGCGCAGCGGTCGACGGCTCTGAACCAGCCCAGGTAGTGGTGCAGGTAGCGGGTGGCCA
>CALRTJ020000031.1:0-29058 GCA_943371055.1 Hydrogenophaga intermedia
AATCGCGGCCCGCGCCGGGGCCTGGCGCGGGCCGCGCCACCACACGGATCCACGATGAACCCCAGCACCATGGAAATGGTGGCGGCCGCGATCTTCGCGGTCGCCATCCTGCACACCTTCTCCACCAAGTTCTTCGAGCACCTGGCCCACACGCGGCCGGCCCACGCGGGGCTTTGGCACCTGCTGGGGGAGGTCGAGGTGGTGTTCGGCTTCTGGGCGATGGTGCTGGTCGTCACGATGTTCGCGGTGGAGGGATCCAGGCCTGCAACCCACTACCTCGACGGTCGGAACTTCACCGAGCCGATGTTCGTCTTCGCGATCATGGTCATCGCGGCCACCCGCGCGGTGATGGACGTGGCCAGCGCCGCGGTCGGCGTGATGTCGCGGCTGCTGCCGCTGCCCGGGCAGGCCGGGCGCTTCTTGGTGATCCTGACCGCGGTGCCACTGCTGGGCTCCTTCATCACCGAGCCGGCGGCGATGACGCTGGCCGCCCTGATGCTGGCGCGCGGCTTTTTCAGCCAGGGCATCTCGTCGCGACTGATGTATGCCGCGCTGGGCGCGCTGTTCGTCAACGTGTCGATCGGCGGCACGCTGACGCCCTTCGCCGCACCACCGGTGTTGATGGTGGCCGCCAAATGGGGCTGGGATCTTCCCTTCATGCTGCAGACCTTCGGCTGGCGCGCCGCGATCGCGGTGCTGGTCAACGGCCTGCTGGTCACCGCGCTGTTCTGGCGCGAGTTGACGGCCTTGCGGCCGGCCGCCGATGCGCTGGTCAACGACCCGTCGCGCGCGGTGCCCTGGCCCGTCACGCTGCTGCACCTGGCGTTCTTGGCAGGGGTGGTCGCCTTCGCCCACCACCCGGCGATCTTCATGGGCCTGTTCCTGTTCTTCATGGGCGTGGCCAGTGCCTATCCCCAGCACCAGGACCGCCTGATCCTTCGAGAGGGCCTGCTGGTGGCCTTCTTCCTGGCGGGCCTGGTGGTGCTGGGCGGCTTGCAGCAGTGGTGGCTGCAGCCGCTGCTGATGAGCATGAGCGCTGATGCGGTCTACCTGGGGGCCACGGCCCTGACGGCCGTGACCGACAACGCGGCGCTGACCTACCTGGGGTCTCTGGTCCAGGGCCTGACCCCCGAGTTCAAGTACGCCCTGGTGGCGGGTGCGGTCACGGGCGGCGGCCTGACGGTGATCGCCAACGCCCCGAACCCCGCCGGCATGGCCATCCTGCGCCGCCATTTCTCGGATGGTGCGGTCAACGCCGGTGGCCTGTTCCTGGCGGCACTGGGCCCGACCCTGGTGGCCATGGTCGCCTTCAAGCTGCTGTGACGAGATGAGCCGCCACCCTCGCATCCTGATCGCCCGCCGCGTCTTCCCCGAGGTGCTGTCGCGCTTGCGCGAGCACTTCGAGCTGGTCGTGCATGACCAAGACGAGGCGCTGTCGCCGGCGGAGCTGATCGCCCGCCTGCAGGGTTGTGACGGCGTCTTCGTCGCCACCACCGAGCGCATCGACGCGGCGCTGCTCGACGCCTGTCCGCAGCTGCGGGCGGTCTGCAGCATGGCGGTGGGCCACAACAACATCGACCTCGAGGCCTGCACCGCGCGTGGTGTGCTGGTCAGCAACGCGCCGGACGTGTTGACCGAAACCACCGCCGACTTCGGCTTCGCCCTGCTGCTGGCCACCGCCCGGCGCCTGACCGAGTCCGAGCACTACCTGCGCGCCGGCCACTGGCGCCACTGGAGCGTGGACCTGTTCGCCGGCCAGGACATCCACGGCAGCACCCTGGGCATCGTGGGCATGGGCCGCATCGGCCAGGCCATCGCCCGGCGCGCCGTGCACGGTTTCGGCATGAAGCTGGCGTACCACAACCGCAGCCGCCTGCCGGCCGAAGCCGAGGCCGACCTGCGCGCCCGCTGGCTGCCCAAGGACGAGCTGCTGCAGGTGGCCGACCACGTGCTGCTGGTGGTGCCCTACAGCGCTGCCACCCACCACCTGATCGGCGCTGCCGAGCTGGCCCAGATGAAGCCCACCGCCACCCTGGTGAACGTGGCGCGCGGGGGCGTGGTCGATGACGCCGCGCTCGCCCAGGCGCTGCGCGAGCGCCGCATCTTCGCCGCCGGCCTGGACGTGTTCGAGGGCGAGCCCGCGGTCCACCCCGAGCTGCTGACCCTGCCCAACGTGGTGCTGACCCCGCACATCGCCAGCGCCAGCCTGCCCACCCGCATGGGCATGGCCCAGTTGGCGGCCGAGAACCTGATCGCCGCCTTCTCCGGCCTGCAGCCGCCGACGGCGCTCAATCCCCAGGTGCTGCCACTGCGCCCCTGAACCGGAGCCCTGCTTGACGAACCTGGCATGGTGGGCCCTGGCGGGCCTGGGAGGCTTGCTGCTGGTGCTGCAGCTGCTGTTGCTGCTGCGCCGCGGCGATGCGGGCGTGGCCCAGGCGCTGGCGCAGGCCCAGGACCGACAGGCCCGCGAGATGGAGCGCCTGGAGCGCGGCCTGACTCAGCAGCTGGCCCTGGTGCAGCAGGCGCTGATCGCCCAGGGGGGCGAGTCGGCCCGGCTGCAGAACGAGCAGATCGACGCCTTCCGCCTGCAGCTGCAGGCATTGGCCGACGGCAACGAGCGCCGCCTGGCCGAGCTGCGCGACGCGGTGGAGCGGCGCCTGAGCGCCCTGCAGGCCGGCAACGAGGCCCGGCTGGAGCAGATGCGCGCCACGGTGGACGAGAAACTCCACGCCACGCTGGAGCAGCGCCTGGGCGAGAGCTTCCGCCAGGTGGCCGAGCGCCTGGAGCAGGTGCACGCCGGCCTGGGCGAGATGCGGCTGCTGGCGCGGGACGTGGGTTCGTTGCAGCGCCTGCTGGGCAACGTCAAGACGCGGGGCGTGTTTGGCGAGGTGCAGCTGGCCGCGCTGCTGGAGCAGGTCTTCACGCCCGAGCAGTACGCCGCCAACGTCGAGACCGTGCCCGGCAGCGGTGCGCGGGTCGAGTTCGCCCTGCGCCTGCCCGGGCGCGGGGACGAAGGCCGGCCGCTGTGGCTGCCGATCGATGCCAAGTTCCCGCGCGAGGACTATGAGCGTCTGCTGGCCGCCCAGGACGCCGCCGACCCGGTGGCCGCCGAGGCCGCGGCCAAGGCGATCGAGACCCGGCTGCGGGCCGAGGCGCGCAGCATCCGCGACAAGTACATCGCCGCGCCGCACACCACCGACTTCGGCATCCTCTTCGTGCCCACCGAGGGTCTGTACGCCGAGGCCCTGCGCCGCCCCGGCCTGGTCGAGGCGCTGCAGCGCGAGCACCGCATCGTGCTGGCCGGCCCCACCACGCTGCTGGCCACGCTCTCCAGCCTGCAGATGGGCTTTCGCACCCTGGCGCTGGAGCGCCGCAGTGCCGAGGTCTGGGAGGTGCTGGGCGCGGTCAAGGGCGAGTTCCAGCGCTTCGGCGAGGCACTCTCGCGCACCCGCAAGAAGCTCGACGAGGCCAGCCGCAGCATCGACGCGGCCGAGGTCCGCACCCGGGCCATGGCCCGCACCCTCAAGGGCGTCGAGGCCTTGCCCGAGGAGCGCGGCGAGGCCCTGTGGCCCGCCGCCGCGCTGCCGCCCACCGCCGCGGCCGACGACGGGGCCGGGCCTTGAGCGAGGCGCGGCGCAGCGCCTTCGCCGCCGTGATCGGCGCGCTGGTCTGCGTGCACGCGGCGATGGCGTCCACCCGGGTCACCGCCAGCCTGTGGCTCCTGCACCAGGGCCAGCCCGAGTGGATGGTGGGGGCGTTGCTGTCGCTGTTCGCGGTGGCGCCGATCGGCCTGAGCCTGTGGGCTGGCCGCCTGGCCGACCGCCACGGCCTGCACCGACCGCTGGCGGTGGGGGTGGTGATGGGCTGTGCCGGCGCCGCGGTGGCGGCGCTGTGGCAGACCCCGCTGGCCCTGGCGGTGGCGGCGCTGGCCACCGGCGGGGCGGTCTCGGTCGCCGCGGTGGGCATCCAGCGCGAGGCCGGCTTGCTGGCCCGTGATCCGTCCGACCTCAAGCGTGTCTTCAGCTGGGTGGCCCTAGGGCCGGCGGTGTCCAACGCGGCCGCGCCAGTGCTGGTGGGCCTGCTGATCGACCACGTGGGGTTCCGGGCGGGCTTCATGATGGCGGCGGGCCTGCCGCTGCTGGCCTGGGCCCTGGTGCGCGGCCTGCCCCGCGGCGTCACCGGCGAAGCGGCGGCGGCCTCGCGGCCCAAGGGCCAGGGCGGGGCACTGGCCCTGCTGCGGCTGGCGCCGCTGCGGATGCTGCTGTGGCTCAACCTCGCCTTGTCCGCGACCTGGGATGTGCACAGCTTCGTGGTGCCGGTGATCGGCCATGCCAAGGGCCTGAGCGCCTCGGCCATCGGGTTGGTGCTGGGGGCCTTCGCGGTGGCGGCCACGCTGGTGCGGCTGGCGATCTCGCGCTGGGCCGACGACCTGGACGAGTTGCGCGCGTTGCGGGGCGCGCTGACCGTGGCCACGCTGTGCTGCGTCGCCTATGCCGCGCTGGACGGCGCCTGGGCCATGGCTGCGGGCTCGGCCCTGCTGGGCCTGGCGCTGGGCTCGGTGCAGCCGATGATCCTGGCGCTGCTGCACCAAGCCACGCCGGCCGACCGCCACGGCGAGGCGCTGGGCTTGCGGATGCTGGCCACCAACGCGATGACCATCGTCATGCCACTGGTGTTCGGGGCGCTGGCGGGCTGGGCCGGAGCGGCCGCGCCGCTGGGCCTGATGGCGGCGCTGCTGCTGCTGGCGCAGGGACCGGCGGCAGGACTGCGGCGCTGGCGCGCCGCCAAGGCCTGAGCGAGGTCAGAAACGGATCTTCGGGCGGGAACCGTCGTCGGCGGCGGCCGGCGCCGCAGGCGGGGGCGCCACCGGCGCCGGCGGGGCGTCGAGGTGGGGCAGGGCCTCGGGCGCACCGCCGGCGGGCGCCAGCGGCTCGGCAGCCGGCGCGCGCCAGCCGGCCGGCAGGCGGCTTTCCTTGGGGTAGCCGGCGGCGTCCAGATAGCCCTGCCATTCCGAAGCCACCAGGCCCACCATCTGCTGGTTGCCCACCCGCAGCACCGGAAGGGCCTGGGCGCCGGTCAGGGCCTTGAGGGCCTTGATGTCGGCGCTGCTGTCCACGCGCTTCTCGGTGTACGGGATGCCGCGCTGCTCGAGCAGGCGGCGGCCGCCCTCGCAGCTGCGGCAATCCTTGCCGGTGATCAGCTGCACCGGGTAGCGCTGGGCGACCTGGCGCAGCTCGTACGGCAGGCTGGCGGACTGGGCCGCGGCGGCACCGGCGGCCAGCCAGCCCGCGGCGGCCAGGACCAGGGTCAGGGCAGGGCGTTTCATCACGGGATCCTCTGGGGAACTGGGCGCGAGCCTAGCACGCGTGCCGGGGGGCTCAGGCGGGCACGGCGATGCCTTGGTGGCGCAGCAGCGCGTCGATGCTCGGGTCACGGCCGCGGAAGGCTCGGAAGCTCTCGATCGCCGGGCGGCTGCCGCCGACTTCGAGGACCTCGCGCAGGAAGCGTCGGCCGGTGGCGGTGTCCAGGGCGTCGGTTTCCTCGAAGGCGCTCCAGGCATCCGCGGACAGCACCTCGGCCCACTTGTAGCTGTAATAGCCGGCCGCGTAGCCGCCCGAGAACAGGTGGGAGAAGGTGTTGGGCATGCGGTTGAAGTCGGGCGGGATCACCACCGCCACTTCCAGGCGCGCCTCGGTGGCGACGGCCTGCACCCGCTGGGCGGCGTCGGCTTCGGTGTGCAGGCGCATGTCCAGCAGTCCGAACTCGACCTGGCGCAGCGTCTGCATGCCGCTCTGGAAGTTCTTGGCCGCGATCATCTTGTCGTAGAGCGCGCGCGGCAGCGGCTGGCCACTGTCGACGTGGGCGCTCATGCGCTGCAGCACGTCCCACTCCCAGCAGAAGTTCTCCATGAACTGGCTGGGCAGCTCCACCGCGTCCCATTCCACGCCCGAGATGCCGGACACGCCCAGGTCGTCCACCTGGGTCAGCAGGTGGTGCAGGCCGTGGCCGAACTCGTGGAACAGGGTGATGACGTCGTCGTGGGTCAGCAGTGCGGGCTTGTCGCCCACCGGCGAGGCGAAGTTGCACACCAGCTGGGCGACCGGCGTTTGCAGGCCGGCGCCATCGGGGCGCAGCCAGCGGCTGCGGGCATCGTCCATCCAGGCGCCCGGGCGCTTGCCGGGGCGGGCGTGCGGATCGAGGTAGAACTCACCGATGACGCGGCCGGCGCGCTCCAGGCGGTGGAACTGCACCGCCGGGTGCCAGACCGCGGCCTCGGCGCGCGTGATGCGCACGTCGAACAGGGTCTGGATGATCTCGAACAGGCCATCCAGCACCTTGGGCAACGGGAAGTAGGCCTTGACCTCCTGGTCGCTGAAGGCGTAGCGGGCTTCCTTGAGCTTCTCGCTGGCGAAGGGCAGGTCCCAGGACTGGGCATCGGGCAGGCCCAGCTCGGTGGCGGCGAAGGCGCGCACCTCGGCCAGGTCGCGCTCGGCGCTGGCCCGGGCCTTGCCGGCCAGGTCGCGCAGGAAATGCATCACCTGGGTCGGGCTGTCGGCCATCTTGGCGGCCAGCGACAGCTCGCCGAAGTTGCCGAAACCCAGCAGCGCCGCCTCTTCCTGGCGCAGGGCCAGCAGCTCGGCCATCACCGGGCCGTTGTCGCGCTCGGTCGGACCGAACTCGCTGGCGCGGGTGACGTAGGCGCGGTAGAGCGACTCGCGCAGGGCGCGGTCGGCGCCGTACTGCATCACCGGCAGGTAGCAGGGGGCGTGCAGGGTCAGCTTGTGGCCTTCGCGGCCCTCGGCGGTGGCAGCATCGCGGGCGGCCTGGACCACGTCGTCCGGCACGCCGGCCAGGCGCTCGGCGCCCACGTACAGGGCGAAGGCATCGGTGGCGTCCAGCACGTGGTTGGAGAAGGCCTGGCCGAGTTCGGCGCTGCGGTCCTGGATGGCGGCGAAGCGGGCCTTGGCTTCGCCCTGCAGGTCGGCACCGCCCAGGCGGAAGTCGCGCAGCCAGTGGGCCAGGGCGGTGCGGCGCGGGGCGCTCAGCGTGGCCGCGGCGGGGCTGGCGGCCACCGCGCGGTACTTGGCGTACAGGCGCTCGTCGCTGCCCTGGCGGGTGTAGAACTCGGTGACCCGGGGCAGGTTCTCGGCGTGGGCCGCGCGCAGCTCGGGGGTGTCGGCCACGTGGGCCAGGTGGCCGATCGCGCCCCAGGCGCGTGACAGGCGCTCGGTGGCCACGCCCAGGGCCCGCGACAGGGCCTCGTACTCGGCGGGGACCTCGGGGCCGACCGCGCATTCCAGGGCAGCGTTGGCGTCGGCCAGCAGCGTGTCCAGGGCCGGGGTGATGTGCTCGGGACGGATCCGGTCGTAGGCGATCAGGCCGTCGAGCTGCAGCAGGGGGTTGTCGGTGGTCATGGGCGGATCTTCGGCGCTCGGGGGCAACCCTGAAGGGCTCGGGGGTGCTGGGCTCAGGCGGCGCCGCGCTCGGCGGCTTCCAGGGTGTTGACCAGCAGCATGGTGATGGTCATCGGGCCGACGCCGCCGGGCACCGGGGTGATGTGGCCGGCGACTTCCTTGACGCCGGCGAAGTCCACGTCACCGCAGAGCTTGCCTTCGTCGTTGCGGTTCATGCCCACGTCGATCACCACCGCGCCGGGCTTGACCATGTCGGCGGTCAGCACGTCGCGCTTGCCCACCGCGGCGACGACGACATCGGCCTGGCGGGTGTGGTGGGCCAGGTCAGCGGTGCCGCTGTGGCAGACGGTGACGGTGGCATTGGCCTGCAGCAGCATCATGGCCATGGGCTTGCCGACGATGTTGGAGCGGCCGATCACCACGGCATGCTTGCCGCGCAGGTCCTTCAGGCCGATCGACTCGAGCATCTTCATGCAGCCGTAGGGGGTGCAGGCCTTGAAGCCGACCTCGCCCACCATCAGCGCGCCGGCGCTGGCGATGTGGAAGCCGTCGACGTCCTTGGCCGGCGAGATGGTCTCGATGACCTTGTGGTCGTCGATGTGCTTGGGCAGGGGCAGCTGCACCAGGATGCCGTGGATCGCCGGGTCATGGTTCAGGGCGTCGATGCGGGCCAGCAGCTCGGCCTCGGTCATCGTGGCCTCGTACTTCTCGAGCACCGAGTGGAACCCGACGTCGGCGCAGGCCTTGACCTTGTTGCGCACATAGACCGCGCTGGCCGGGTTGTCGCCCACCAGGATCACCGCCAGGCCGGGCTGGTGGCCCCGGGCGGTCAGGGCGGCGGCGCGCTGCCCCACCTCGGTGCGGACCTGGGCGGAGAGGGCGTTTCCATCGATCAGTTGGGCGGTCATGGCGGACTTTCGGGCGAGTTTCAGGAATGCAAAACGGGGCGCGAGGCCCCGTTCGGTGGTGTGTCGGGCGCGTCAGCCCTTGTGGCTGGCACCCAGGGCGATCTTCAGCAGATCGGCCACGGTGTTGGCGTTGAGCTTTTCCATGATGTTGGCGCGGTGCGCCTCCACCGTCTTGATGCTGATGCCCAGGTCGTCGGCGATCTGCTTGTTCAGGCGGCCGGCGACGATGCGCTCGAGCACCTGCGCCTCGCGGGTGGTCAGGCGCGACAGCAGCGCGTCGCGGCTGGCCTGTTCCTGGTGCTGGCTGAAGGCGACGCGGGCCTGGTCCAGCATGCGCTCGACCAGGGAGACCAGCTCCTCTTCCTTGAAGGGCTTTTCGATGAAGTCCATCGCGCCCTTCTTCATGGTGGTCACGGCCATCGGGACATCGCCGTGGCCGGTGATGAAGACCACCGGCAGCGGGCTGCGGCGCTCCAGCAGGCGGTCCTGCAGCTCCAGGCCGCTCATGCCATCCATGCGGATGTCGGCGATCAGGCAGGCCACTTCGCGGGGGTCGAAGCGCGAAAGAAAAGATTCGGCCGAGTCAAAGCACTTGACGCGGTAGTCCTTGCCCTCGAGGAGCCATTGCAGGGAATCACGGACCGCCTCGTCGTCATCGACCACGTAGACGGTACCTTTCTTGGGAATCAGACTCATGAGGAAGCGGCGTTGGGGTTGGCGGCGGCGGCCTCGTCCGGGACTTCTGGAACCGGCTGCGGCTCGGCGCGCTGACTCAGGTCGACGGGCAGGGTGAAGGCGAACCTGCACCCTGTCACGTTCGACCCATTGTAGAGGTTCTGGGCCTTCATCCGGCCCCTGTGCGACTCGATGATCGAGCGGCACAGCGACAGGCCGATGCCCATCCCCTCGGCCTTCGTGGAATAGAAGGCTTCGTACAGGCGTGACAGCATTTCCTCGGCCAGACCCGGCCCGGAATCCGTCACGCTGAACTCGATGACACCGCCCTCTTCAGGGGTGTGTCGCGGCACCACGCGCAGCTCGATGTTGCGGCGCGAGGGCGGCAGCTGGGCGCCGTCGATGGCTTCGGCGGCGTTCTTGAGCAGGTTCAGCAGCACCTGCTCGATCAGGATCGGGTCCACGTGCAGCTGCGGCAGGCGCTGCGCGACATAGGTGTGGATGTTGACCTTGCGGCGGCGCAGCTCGATGCCGGCCAGCTCCACGGTGTCCTCGACGATGTCCTTGGCGTGGGCGGCCTGGCGCTGCGGCTCGCTCTTCTTGACGAAGTGGCGGATGCGGTGGATCACCTGGCCGGCGCGCTCGGCCTGGCGGCCGGTCTTCTGCAGCGCCTCGATCAGGCCCTCGTTGGTGATGGTGCCGGCCTGCAGGCGGTGGACCATGCCGTTGCAGTAGTTGTTGATCGCGGTCAGCGGCTGGTTGAGCTCGTGCGCCACCGACGAGGCCATCTCGCCCATGGTGATCAGGCGGCTGGTGGTGGCGGCCTTCTCGGCCTGCTGCTGGGCCAGCTCCTCGATCCGGCGGCGGGCCGTGATGTCGGTGGCGATCAGCATCTGGGCCAGGCGGCCGTCGGTCCACTGGACGTAGCGCGAGCGCACGTCGAACCACATCTGCAGGGACTCGACATAGACCTCGCGCGGCTGCGCGGCCGACTCGGTCAGCTGCTGGGTCGGCAGCCCCGAGAGGCTGTCGACATCGTCCTCGGGCTCGGCCTGGTAGACCGCCCCCTCGGCACTGGAGGCCAGCAGGGCGTGTCCATGGGTGTCGACGCCGAACCACAGGCGGTAGCTGCGGTTGGCGAACAACAGCTCGTTGTGCTGCACCGACATCACCGATACCGCGGCCTCCAGGCCCTCGAGCACCGTGGTGAATCGCTCATGGGAGGCGCTGAGCTGGTCGCGGATGCGCTTGGCCTCGGTGATGTTGGTCATCGAGGTCATCCAGCCGGTCTGTGCGCCCTTGGGGTCGATCAGCGGCGACACGTACATGCGGGCGTCGAAGATCGAGCCGTCCTTGCGCATGACCTTGACCTCGATGCCGCCGGCGGGGCTGCGGCCATGCAGCTCCTGCTGCAGCAGCCGGGAGTTCTCCTCGATGCGGTCCGTGGGCCAGTAGGGGAAGGGGGGGCGGCCACCGATCAGGTCGGACTCGGAGAAACCGGTCATGGCGCAGAAGGCCGGGTTGACGTAGGTGACGCGGCCTTCCAGGTCCATCGCCCGCATGCCGGTCAGCATGGAGTTCTCCATGGCCCGGCGGAAGTTGGTCTCCTGCACCAGCGCGCCCTGGATCTGCGAGCGCCGGCGCATGTGGCGCCAGGTGCCCAACAGCATCCACACGGTGAGCACCGACAGCGCCACCACCATCCAGAACAGGGTGCTGCTGATCAGACCGACCGAGGTGCGGAAGCCCTGGCCACGCAGCACCAGACCGTTGGACATCGGTGCCAGCGGCAGGTCGTAGCTGATCGCCGCGCGGGCGCTGTGCTGGCCCGGGAGGGTGGTGACGGTGCTGGTCAGGGTGTGGCCGGTGGCGTCGAGGATGCTGACCACGTGGCGGCGGCTGACCTCGACGGGCACCTGGTGGCGCAAGAGCGCCTCGATGCCGTAATCGACCACCAGCACGCCAGCGAAGTTGCCGCGGTCGATCAGCGGCACCTGGATCTGGAACACCGGCAGGCCGCTGGCGTCGATGAAGGCTCGCGAATAGACGGGCTGGCGGGTGTCGCGGGCCGAGACGAAGGCGTACTCGGCCTCCAGGGCGCGGCCCTGCACCGGCAGCGAGGGGTCGCCGTCCGGGCCGCCGCCGACCAAGGGGGCGTAGCCCAGCAGCTCCTGGCTGGCCCGCACCTCGCGGCGGGCGCTGATCCACGCCAGCCGCCGCACCTCGGGGCGTTCACGTTGAAACACGGCCGCCTGCTCCAGGAAGGCGTCGGTGTCGATGCTGCGCGTGACCAGTTCGCGCGCCAGGCGCAGCAACTGCTCCTGGTTCTCGATCAGGTGCAGGCGGATCTGCTGCTGCGCCACCTCGGTGTCGCGCCGCAGGGCCTCGGTGGTGCGCTCGATCTCCTCGTTTCGCAGGTACCAGAAGGCGGCGGTGATCGCGGCCAGGAACATGAGCACCGACACCAGCGGGCCGATGGTCGCGAACCGGTCCTGGCGGGCAGGCGACTGCCGGCGCCACCAGCGTCCGAACAGGATGTTCAGGCGGGAGCGGTAGACGGCGGAGACTTCGGCGAACTTGGACATGCGGCGGCGATTATCCGGGCGGGCGCTTCCCTTGGGCGGTTCTTCCGCACGATCGTTCGAGAAATTCACAATACGAAACGACAATGCGTCATTTGAAAATCGACGAGGGCTGTGCGACACTCGCGCCCGTTCACCCCGGACCCACGGACTTTTAGAGGAGACATCGATGTCCGCCACGCCCGACAACCGTCCCGGCGCGCTGCCGCCTGACCTGGACGCACAAGAGACCCGCGAATGGCTGGACGCCCTCCAGGCCGTGATCGACAAGGAAGGTCCGGACCGTGCCCATTTCCTGCTGGAGCAGTTGCTGGAAGAGGCCCGGCAGCACAGCGTGGACATGCCGTTCTCGGCCAACACCGCCTACGTCAACACGATCGAGCCGAACCAGGAAGCCCGCTGCCCCGGCAACATCGAGATCGAAGAGCGTCTGCGCGCCTACATGCGCTGGAACGCGATGGCGATGGTCGTGAAGGCCAACCGCCACAACCCCGAGGACGGGGGGGACCTGGGCGGCCACATCGGCTCCTTCGCCTCGCTGGCCCACATGTTCGGCGCCGGCTTCAACCACTTCTGGCACGCCGAGGGTGAGAACCACGGTGGCGACTGCGTCTACTTCCAGGGCCACGTGGCGCCTGGCGTGTACGCCCGCGCCTACCTGGAAGGCCGCCTGACCGAAGAGCAGCTGCTGCACTTCCGCCAGGAGGTCGACGGCAAGGGCCTCTCCAGCTACCCGCACCCCAAGCTGATGCCCGGCTTCTGGCAGTTTCCGACCGTCTCGATGGGTCTGGGCCCCTTGATGGCGATCTACCAGGCCCGCTTCCTGAAGTACCTGCACGCCCGCGGCATCGCCGACACCAGCAACCGCAAGGTCTGGGTGTTCTGCGGCGACGGCGAGATGGACGAGCCCGAGTCGCTGGGCGCGATCGGCCTGGCCGCCCGCGAAGGCCTGGACAACCTGATCTTCGTCATCAACTGCAACCTGCAGCGCCTGGACGGCCCGGTGCGCGGCAACGGCAAGATCGTCCAGGAACTCGAAGGCGAGTTCCGCGGCGCCGGCTGGAACGTGATCAAGCTGCTGTGGGGCAGCAACTGGGATCCGCTGCTCGCCCGTGACAAGGACGGCGCGCTGCGCAAGCTGATGATGGAGACCCTGGACGGCGACTACCAGTCGTTCAAGGCCAACGACGGCGCCTATGTCCGCAAGCACTTCTTCGGCCGCGACCCCAAGACGCTCGAGATGGTCTCGCACATGAGCGACGACGACATCTGGGCGCTGCGCCGCGGTGGCCACGACCCGCAGAAGGTGTTCGCCGCCTACCACCAGGCCGTCAACACCAAGGGTCAGCCCACGGTGCTGCTGATCAAGACGGTCAAGGGCTTCGGCATGGGCAAGGCCGGTGAAGGCAAGAACACCGTCCACCAGACCAAGAAGCTGACCGACGAGGACATCAAGTACTTCCGCGACCGCTTCAACATCCCCATCCCCGACAGCGAGCTGCCGAAGATCCCGTTCTTCAAGCCGGCCGACGACACGCCGGAGATGCGCTACCTGCACGAGCGCCGCAAGGCGCTGGGTGGCTACCTGCCCCATCGCCGGACCAAGGCCGACGAGAGCTTCACCGTGCCCTCGCTCGAAGCCTTCAAGGCCGTGCTGGAGCCCACCGCCGAAGGCCGTGAGATCAGCACCACCCAGGCCTACGTGCGCTTCCTGACGCAGCTGCTGCGCGACCAGGCCCTGGGCCCGCGCGTGGTGCCCATCCTGGTGGACGAGGCGCGCACCTTCGGCATGGAAGGCCTGTTCCGCCAGGTTGGCATCTACAACCCGAAGGGCCAGCAGTACACCCCGGTCGACAAGGACCAGGTCATGTACTACAAGGAAGACGTCTCGGGCCAGATCCTGCAGGAAGGCATCAACGAGGCCGGCGGCATGTCCAGCTGGATCGCGGCGGCCACCAGCTACAGCACCTCGAACCGGATCATGATCCCGTTCTACGTGTACTACTCGATGTTCGGCTTCCAGCGCATCGGCGACCTGGCCTGGGCGGCGGGCGACATGCAGGCCCGCGGCTTCCTGTTGGGCGGCACCTCGGGTCGCACCACCCTGAACGGCGAAGGCCTGCAGCACGAAGACGGCCACAGCCACATCCTGGCCGGCACGATCCCGAACTGCGTCTCGTATGACCCGACCTTCGCCCACGAAGTCGCGGTGATCATGCAGCACGGCCTCAAGCGCATGGTCGAGAAGCAGGAGAACGTCTTCTACTACCTGACCCTGCTCAACGAGAACTACCCGATGCCCGGCCTGAAGCCCGGCACCGAGGAGCAGATCATCAAGGGCATGTACCTGCTCGAGGAAGGCGCCAAGAAGACCCCGCGCGTCAACCTGCTGGGCTCGGGCACCATCCTGCGCGAATCGATGGCCGCCAAGGTCATGCTGGAAGAAGAGTGGGGCGTGGCCGCCAACGTCTGGAGCTGCCCGAGCTTCAACGAACTGGCCCGCGACGGCCAGGACTGCGAGCGCTGGAACCTGCTGCACCCGACCGAGACCGCCCGCGTGCCCTTCATCGCGCAGCAGCTGGACCCGCACCCGGGCCCGGTGATCGCGTCGACCGACTACATGAAGAACTACGCCGACCAGGTCCGCGCCTTCATGCCCAAGGGCCGCACCTTCAAGGTGCTTGGCACCGACGGCTTCGGCCGCAGTGACTTCCGCAAGAAGCTGCGCGAGCACTTCGAGGTCAACCGCCACTACATTGTCGTCGCCGCGCTCAAGGCCCTGGCCGACGAGGGCAGCGTGCCGGTGGCCAAGGTGGCCGAGGCCATCGCCAAGTACGGCCTGAACGTCGACAAGATCAACCCGCTCTACGCCTGACCGCGGACCGGAGACAAACACCATGGCATTGGTTGAAGTGAAGGTCCCTGACATCGGGGACTTCAAGGACGTCGCCATCATCGAACTGCTGGTCAAACCCGGCGACGCGGTGAAGGCCGAGCAGAGCCTGATCACCGTCGAGTCCGACAAGGCCTCGATGGAGATCCCCTCGTCGCACGCCGGCGTGGTCAAGGAGCTCAAGGTCGCGCTGGGCGACAAGGTCAACGAGGGCAGCCTGGTGCTGCTGCTCGAGACCGCTGGCGAGGCCGCCGCGCCCGCCCCGGCCCCGGCCGCCGCCCCCGCGGTGGCCGCCCCGGCGGCTGCGCCCGCCCCGGCCCCGGTGGCCGCGGCCCCGGTCGGCCGCATCGCGGTGCTGGTGCCTGACATCGGCGACTTCAAGGACGTCGCCGTCATCGAGTTGCTGGTCAAGGTCGGCGACACCGTCAAGGTCGAGCAGAGCCTGATCACGGTCGAGTCCGACAAGGCCTCGATGGAGATCCCCTCGTCGCACGCCGGCGTGGTCAAGGAACTCAAGGTCGCCCTGGGTGACAAGGTCAACATCGGCTCGCTGATCGCGGTGATCGAAGGCGTCGGCGCGGCCGCCGCACCCGCGGCCGTCGCCGCGCCGGTGGCGGCTCCGGCCGCCGTGCCTGCAGCCGTCAGCGCTCCGGCCCCGGTGGCCGCTGCCGCCGCGGCCGTCGCCGTGCCGGCCCACCACCCGGCCACCCCGGTGCCGGGCCTGCCGCATGCGTCGCCCAGCATCCGCAAGTTCGCCCGCGAGCTGGGCGTGCCCCTGGCCGAGGTGTCGGGCTCGGGCCTGAAGGGCCGCATCACCCAGGACGACGTGCAGAACTTCGTCAAGGGCGTGATGGCCGGTGCCGTGCAGACGGCCGCGCAGAAGGCCAAGGCCCCGACGGCCGCACCGGCCGCCGCCGGTGGCGCCTTCCCGGGCCTGCTGCCCTGGCCGCAGGTGGACTTCAGCAAGTTCGGCCCGGTCGAGCGCAAGGACCTCTCGCGCATCAAGAAGATCTCGGGCGCCAACCTGCACCGCAACTGGGTGGTGATCCCGCACGTCACCAACCACGACGACGCCGACATCACCGACCTGGAAGCCTTCCGCGTCCAGCTCAACAAGGAGAACGAGAAGTCCGGCGTCAAGGTGACGATGCTGGCCTTCATGATCAAGGCCGCCGTGGCCGCGCTCAAGAAGTTCCCCGAGTTCAACAGCAGCCTGGATGGCGACACCCTGGTGCTGAAGAACTACTTCCACATCGGCTTCGCGGCGGACACGCCCAATGGCCTGGTGGTGCCGGTGATCAAGGACGCCGACAAGAAGGGCATCTTCCAGATCAGCCAGGAGATGTCGGAGCTGGCCAAGAAGGCCCGCGACGGCAAGCTGGGCCCGGCCGACATGACCGGCGGCTGCTTCAGCATCTCCAGCCTGGGCGGCATCGGTGGTCGCTACTTCACCCCCATCATCAATGCGCCGGAAGTGGCCATCATGGGCGTGTGCAAGAGCAGCATCGAGCCCAAGTGGGACGGCAAGCAGTTCGCCCCGCGCCTGATGCTGCCGCTGAGCCTGAGCTGGGACCACCGCGTGATCGACGGCGCCGCGGCGGCCCGCTTCAACGTCTACTTCGCTTCGCTGCTGTCCGACTTCCGTCGGATCGCGCTGTGACCGGGAGCCGCACATGGGCATGATGGATGTGCAAGTGCCGGACATCGGCGATTTCAAGGACGTTGGCGTCATCGAACTGCTGGTCAAGGTGGGTGACACCGTCAAGGCCGAGCAGAGCCTGATCACCGTCGAGTCCGACAAGGCCTCGATGGAGATTCCCTCGTCGCACGCCGGCGTGGTCAAGGAGCTCAAGGTCGCGCTGGGTGACAAGGTCAACCAGGGCTCGGTGATCCTGGTGCTGGAGGCGGCCGATGCCGCCGCCGCACCGGCACCCGCTGCCGCACCGGCGCCCGCGCCGGTGGCGGCCGCTCCGGCCCCTGCCGTGGTGGCCGGTCCGGCCGGCAGCTACGCCGGTCCCGCCGACGTGGAATGCGACGTGCTGGTCCTGGGCGCGGGCCCCGGCGGCTATTCGGCCGCCTTCCGCGCCGCCGACCTGGGCCTGAAGGTCGTCATCGTCGAGCGCTACGCCACCCTGGGCGGCGTGTGCCTGAACGTGGGCTGCATCCCCTCCAAGGCGCTGCTGCACGTGGCGGCGGTGATGGACGAGGTCAGCCACATGGCCGACCTGGGCGTCGAGTTCGGCGCCCCCAGCGTCAACATCGACAAGCTGCGCGGTCACAAGGAAAAGGTGATCGGAAAGCTCACCGGCGGCCTGGCGGCCATGGCCAAGATGCGCAAGGTCACCACCGTGCGCGGCCTGGGCCAGTTCCTGGACCCGTACCACCTGCAGGTCGAGGAGACCGGTGGCACGGGTCAGGAAAAGACCGGTACCACCAAGGTCGTCAAGTTCAAGAAGGCCATCATCGCCGCCGGCTCGCAGGCGGTGCGGCTGCCCTTCTTCCCGCAGGACGAACGCATCGTCGACTCGACCGGCGCGCTGGCGCTGAAGTCGGTGCCGAAGAAGATGCTGATCGTCGGCGGCGGCATCATCGGCCTGGAGATGGGCACCGTCTACAGCACGCTGGGCGCCCGCCTGGACGTGGTCGAGATGATGGACGGCCTGATGCAGGGCGCCGACCGTGACCTGGTCAAGGTCTGGGAGAAGATGAACAAAGGCCGCTTCGACAAGATCATGTTGAAGACCAAGACCGTGGGTGCCACGGCCACGCCCGAAGGCATCGTGGTGCAGTTCGAGGGCTTGGACGGCAGCAAGAGCGAAGGCACCTACGACCTGGTGCTCCAGGCCGTGGGCCGCACGCCCAACGGCAAGAAGATCGGTGCCGACAAGGCCGGCGTGGCCGTGACCGACCGCGGCTTCATCGACGTCGACATCCAGATGCGCACCAACGTGCCGCACATCTTCGCCATCGGTGACCTGGTGGGCCAGCCCATGCTGGCGCACAAGGCAGTGCACGAGGCGCACGTGGCGGCCGAGGTCATCGCCGGTGAACTGCAGGGCAACAAGGAGCTGGCCTCGGCCGCCTTCAACGCCCGCGTGATCCCCAGCGTGGCCTACACCGACCCCGAGGTGGCCTGGGTGGGCCTGACCGAGGACCAGGCCAAGGTCCAGGGCATCAAGGTCAAGAAGGGCCTGTTCCCCTGGACGGCCTCGGGCCGGGCCATCGCCAACGGCCGCGACGAGGGCTTCACCAAGCTGCTGTTCGACGACTCGCCCGAGGCCCATGGCCACGGCAAGATCCTGGGCGGCGGCATCGTGGGCACCCACGCCGGCGACATGATCGGCGAGATCGCCCTGGCCATCGAGATGGGCGCCGACGCGGTGGACATCGGCAAGACCATCCACCCGCACCCCACGCTGGGCGAGAGCATCGGCATGGCGGCGGAAGTGGCGCACGGGTCCTGCACCGACCTGCCGCCGCAAAAGCGCTGAGTGCCGGGGCCTTCGGGCCCGGGCCGGTCCTCGGCGCCGGTCGTGCATGGCAAGGGGCCCCTCGGGGCCCCTTCTTCATGGGGCTCGGCCGGTGGACACTGGCGGCCTGCGGGCTCCTGTGGGTCCGCTGAAGAGGAGGCTATTCATGGGCCGTGCCACGGCATCCGTTCTCGCCGTCAGAGGTTTCGCTGCCGCCTGGGTGTGTCTGCAGGCCAGCCTGGCGGCCGCGCTGACCCCTCCGCCGCCGGGGGCGCCGCCCTGCGCCCCGGACCCCCGGCCCACAGCCGAACTGGTGCGCGCGGTCCGTCAACCCGCGGACGGGCAGTCCCACGCCGGCTGCCTGCTTCAGTCACTGCAGTCTCGCCCGCACCCGGAAGTCGAGTGGGCGGTGGAGGCCTTGCTGGAGGGGCGTCCCTCGGGGCAGGCCTATGGCATGGTCAGCGGGTTGCTGCCCCGCCTGGGTGAAGGCGCCGTGCGCTTCGTGCCGCGCCTGGTCCAGGACCTTGACCGCACGGACTTCGAATTCCGCCATGAAGGTGGGGTCCTGATGCTGGGTTTGGCCATCCGTTCCACCCAGGCGCAGGCGGCGCCCTGGTTGCCCCAGATCGTCGCCTTCCATCGCCGTGAACGGGCGGAACTCTCGCGCGAAGACACCCTGTTTCCAGACAGCCGTGACGACAACCGCCTGACCCACGGCAGCAAGCTTCGGGTTGGTCTGGAACTGATTGCTCAGGTCGGGCGTTACCGGCCCGAGGTGGCGACGGCCGCGCTGGAGGAGCAGGTGCCGCTCGCGGATCCGGACGACTGGAGTCTGCTGGAAGCACTGATGGTGCTGGCACCCATGGCACCGGAGGGGGTGACCCGGATGTTGCTTGAATGGCAGGGCCGTGGTGACGGTCAAGCCCTGGACGTGAGTGGGCGACCGGCAGGCCTGTTCTTCCGGGCCCTGGCCCAGGCCGGGCCATCGGCGGTGGCCGCGAAGCCCATGGTGGAGCGCTGGGTGGCCCGCTGCGCGGCCATGCAGGACGCGCCATCGTGCGTGGCCTTGCCCGAAGCGAGGGCGGCGCTGGCCGCCATCGGAGCGCCCTGATCGTCAGTCGCCGCGGCGAGGTGTCCGCGGTGCAGGACTCAGCGAACCGGACCTTCGGCCACGATGCGCCAGTGGCCGCGGCTATGCTGCCAGTACTGGCGCATCAGGCGGTCGCGGCCGTTGGTGCCGGTGCCCAATTCCTTGAAGGTGACGACCAGCTTGCCCTCGTCGTCGTGCCAGGTCAGCACGCTGATGTCAGCGATGCCGCTGGGCGGCTTGGCCACCCGCTGGCGCACCCGCAGTTCCGCCGCGCCGTCGGCCGGGCCGCTCTGTTCATAGAGGGCCTTGAAGGATTCGAGGTCGGCGTTCAGGCGCGCCTGCTGCCACTGTGCAAAGGCCTGGCTGAAACCCTGCGTGTCGCCGGTCCGCTGCTGCCGCTGCTCGGCGCTGACCCAGTGGACCTTGCGGGTGATCACCACCGGCGTGTCGCGCTGGGGCAGGCGCTGGGCCAGCCGGACCAGGTCCTCGTTGGCCATGGCCACGCAGCCGTCGCTGTCCATCGGAGGGCGCGAGTAGGTGGCGCTGGTGACCCCGTGCAGCAGGATGCCGCTGCCGGTGCGCCCCTTGAGCTTGTCGTAGGCGTTGGGGTAGTTCAGGGGCAGGGCCCCCGAGCCGAAGCGCTCCTGCAGCAGGCGCGGGTCGAGCTGGTCGGTGGTGAAGTACACGCCCAACGGGGTGCGCTGGTCGCCCTCGATGGTCTTGTCCACGCCCTGCTTGCCGACCGAGACATACACGTCCTCGACCAGCTGCATGCCTTGCGGCCCGTTCTGGAACAGGTACAGCCGCGCGGCGCTGGTGTCCACCGCGATCGCGTAGGGCACGGTGGGTGGCAGGCTGACGAACTCGGCGGGCAGCTGGCCCTCAGGCGGACGCTGCTGGAGCGCCCGCAGGCGCAGGCGGGCCTCGTCGCGCAGGTTCTGCAACTCGGCGCGGCCCGCCTCGCCCAGGGCGCTCTGGCCACCGCCAAAGGCAGGCAACGGCGCGAAGCGGGCGCTCATCAGGTCGGCCCGCAGCAGCTGGGCCAGTCGAAAGGTGGGGTAGGCGCGGGTGAGGGCTTCCACCGCCTGCAGCGCGGGTTCGTACTGGCCGGCGCCGATGAGCCGGTAGACGGCGATCAGCCGCCGCTCGGGGGAGCCCTGCAAGGCGTCCCGGGGCACGGGCGCCGGCTCGGCCTGGTCCACCAGCCGCACCGGCGGCTCCGGGGCCGGACGGCTTGAGAAGGCGGAAGCCAGGCTACCGGTCAGGGGCGAGGTGCCCGCTGGCTCGGTTCGGTGGGCGCCCAGCAGCAGCGCGCCCAGCAGGCCCGCCACGCCAATGACCACCGCGCCGCGGCGGTGCGCCGGGCGCAAGCGCTTGATCACCATCGTCCGGGAGTCGCTCTGGCGGCGCGGCCTCAGCCGCCCACCGACTCCTGCCGGATCAGCCATTTGCCGCCGACGCGGCTCAGTTCGAGCGTCTTGCGGCTGCTGGCCGACAGGGCGTCGGAGCTGTAGTTCTGGCGGAAGCGCGCAGTGGCGCGGTCACCGTTGACGGTGACCTTGAGTTCGCTGACCGCGACCTTGATCGACTTCTTGCCCTGGATGCGGTCGCGGCGCTCCTGCACCCAGGTCTTGCGGTTGCCCGCCTGGCCTGCGAAATCGCTGGTGTAAGCGGCGACGTAGTCGTCCACATCCTTGCGGCTCCAGGCGGCGGCCCAGGCCTTGACCGCACGCTCGATGTCGGCCTCGGCGTTGGCCGGCGCGGGCTTGGGCGCGGTGGCCACCACCGGCGCTGGCGCGGCAACCGGCTTGGAGGCGGCCGGGGTCGGGGTGGGCGGGGCGGCGGCCACCACAGGCGCGGGAGCCGGCGCCGGCTTGGCGCTCGCCGGAGCGGCCACCGGGACCGGCAGCGGCACCGGCTTGGGGGTCGGCGCGGCGGCGACGGTGGTGGGGGTGGGGGCGGGCTTGGCGACCGTGGTGCTGGCCGCCGGAGCGGTGCCGCCGGCGGTCAGTTCGCGCAGCAGGGACAGCTTGGGCGGCAGGGTGCTGTCGCTCTTGTCCAGTTGCAGCGCCTTGGTGTAGGCCTGGCTGGCCAACTGGGCGTACACGTCGCCCAGGTTCTGGTAGGCGGTGGCGTAGGCCGGGTTGGTGCGGATGGCCCGCTCCAGCGCGGCGCGGGCCTTCTCGTAGTCGCCCTGCGCGCCATGGATCACCGCCATGTTGTTGTAGGGCGCGGGCATTTCGGGGTGGTCCTCGACGAGCTTCTGGAACACCGACAGGGCTTCGGCCTTGCGGTCGAGCATCGACAGGGCCACGCCCCGGCGGAAGCGCATCTGCGGGTCCTTGGGGTTCTTGGCCAGGGACTCGTCGATCAGCTTGAGGGCCTGTGCGTGCTGGGAATCCTTGATCAGCCGCTGGATCTCGGCCACCTCGGCGGAGGGGGCCGGCTGTGACGCCGCCTGTGCCTGCACGGCAATGGGCATCAGGAGCGGCGCGGAGAGCAGCAGGCTGGCGGCGGTGGCGCTCAGGGTGCGGGCCAGGGGCAGGGTGGTCATTGCCTTCATGGGGTCTGCAGCAGGGCTTTGGTGAACCGGTTGGCCGGCGCGGGCGCTCAAGGCACCCCGTCAGACACGGCGCGCGCCGCGGGCGGTTCGATGCGGGAGTCTATCGAAAATCCCTGGGGCGACCGGGGACGACAGGTCGAAAAAAAGGGCGTGACCGGCACGCCCTTCCTGTGGGGAGGTCCGTGGCCGGACCCTTTGGGCTCAGCGGTTGGATTCGCCCACGATGACCCAGTCGGCGCCGGTGCGCTCCCAGGTCAAGGTCTTGACCATCTGGTCGCTGAAACCGGTCGAGCGGTAGCTTTGGCGGAAAGTGGTCTCGACTCGGTTGGGGTTGACCTCGCGGGTGTGGACCTCGGAGAGCTCGACGCTGATGTCGCCGGGCTTTCCCAGGGCCTTCTTGCGCTGGGCCATCCAGGCGGCGCGCTTGGCCTTGCCGGCGGGGAAGGACTCGCCGTAGAAGCCGTAGTAGCGGCTCAGGTCCTTGGCGCTCCAGGCGGCAGCCCAGTCGCGCAGCCGCTGTTCGGCGAAGCCGCCGGTCGGCGCCGCCGCCGCCGTCGGCAGTGCCACCGGGGCCACTGCAGCGGGGGCGGCAACCGGCGCTGCGGCGGGCGTCATCATGGCCATGGCACGGGCGTCCAGCTCGTCGCGCGAGGCGCCGACGACCTGGGTGGGCGAGAGCGGGCAGCGACCGGCTGCGTCGTCACCGGCACTCCAGCGTTCATCGCCCTGGGCCAGGGCGCGGGTGTCCTCGCGCGACAGGCCCAGCTGCTCGACCAGGGTGCCGATCGCGGCCTGGGTGCGCAGCTTGGCGATCTCGAGGTCGGCCTGGGCCATCGCCAGGGAGCGGCGGGCGGTGTAGACCTCGTTCTCGGCGTTGAGCAGGTCCAGCAGGCTGCGCTGGCCGATGTCGAACTGCTGGCGATAGGCGTCACGGGCCTTCTCGATCGCGGCCACGTTGCGCGCCAGGTAGCCCAACTGCTCGGAGAGCTTCTGGACGTCGTGGTAGGCGATGGCCGTGGTCTGGCGGGTGTCTCGGCAGGCCTTGTCCCGCAGGTCCTGCGCCTGGTTGAGCAGGTTCGCGGTCTGGCGCTGGCGGGCATCGTCGATGCCGCCGTTGAAGATGTTCCAGTTCAGCACGATCTGGCCCAGCATGTCGCGCTTCTGGTTCTCGACACCGTCGAAGTTGGTGCCCATGCCGGCCCGCAGCCGCGCCTCGATCCTTGGCTGGTAGCTGCCCTTGCGGGCCTCGGCCTGGGCCTTGGTGGCGCGCAGGCTCTCGACCGCCGAAGCGATCACCGGGCTGTTCAACGCGGTCGCCTCCATGGCGGCGCTGGCGCTGGCCGGCAAGCTGCGAACACCGGCGCCGAGCGAGCCAGCCGGCGGCAGCTCACCCACGACGCGGCGGTAACGCTCGGTCACGTCGTGCAGGTTGGCGCGTTCGGTGACCAGGTTCGACTCCGCCAGGGCCAGTCGGGCAGCCGATTGCTCCTGGTCCACGCCGCGGGCGACACCCGCCTTCACGCGGGATTGGATCTGTTCGAAGGCGTACTTGTGCTGGACATAGTTCTGCTCGGCCAGGGCCACCAGGGTCCGGTAGCGCTGGACGTCGTAGAGCGCGCGGCCCGCCTCCAGCGCGGCCTGCTCGGTGGCGTCGGCGAAGTCGAAGTAGCGTGCCAGCTTGGTGTGGCGGGTGCGGCCCACCTCGCTGCTGCTGACGAAGCCGTCCCACAGGAGTTGGGTGGCGGTCAGCGCCACGCCGTTGCGGTTCATCGAGGCGGTGTCGGGGCCCACGCGGCCGCTGACCGTGTCGGTGCTGTGGCCGATGTCCGCGCTCAGGTCCAGCTTGGGACGCAGGGCGCCCGAGGCAACCTCGACATCGTTCATGGCGGCCCGCAGCGCATTGAGCTTGGCACTCACGTCGGGGCTGGTTTCGATGGCGCGGCGGGCAGCCGAACTCAGGGCGGAGCTCTGAGCCATGGTGGCCGTGCAGGCCAGGGTGAGCAGGCTCAGACTCAGGAAAGAACGGTTCATGTCAGACGGACCGGGCGTGGATCGTGAACTGGGGGTGCCGAAATGTAATCGGTGGCCAAAACAGTCTCTATATTGACAAACTAGGGGGTGGTGGGGTTTCCATGCAATTGTGTGGACGATGCCGCGTCTGGCGTCGTGTCTCCGCGGCGCCCCATTGACTCAAGCTCTGCATCCGGTAGCCGATATTCAACCGATGCCAGCTCCAAATCCCGATGCTCGAAGGGCGCCCTGCCGCCGGCGCTGGGCGCATGGGCTGTTGGTCTTGGGACTGGCCCTGCTGTTGGGCGCCTCCGGCCCGCCAGCGGGGTGGGCGTTCGATCCGGCCCGGATGCTCCAGGCCGCGGCGGCACTCGGCGACGGGGCGATGGCCCAGGCCCGCACGCTGCAGTCGCTGGTGGAGCAACTGCGCCGCGTGGACGAAGGCCAACGCATGGCCCTGGTGAATGACCACTTCAACCGGCGACTGCTCTATCGGCAGGACATCGACCTCTGGGGTCAGGTGGACTATTGGGCCAGTCCGCTCGAGACCTTGTCGAGGGGCGGCGGGGACTGTGAAGATTTCGCCATCGCGAAATACTTCACGTTGGTCGCGTCCGGTGTTCCGCATGCCCGCCTGCGGTTGGTGTATGTCCGAATCCAAATGGGGTCGGCACAGCAGCCCCACATGGTGCTGGCCTATTACCCTCGACCCGACGCCGAACCCTGGGTGCTCGACAGCCTGGTGCCGGACCTGCGGGTGGCGTCGGCCCGGCCTGACCTCAGCCCGGTCTTCAGCTTCAACGCCGAGGCCATCTGGGAGGGTGTTGCGGGGCCCGCGGTGCGCGGCAGTGCCACCGATCGCCTGTCGCCCTGGGCCGCCGTGATGCGAAAAGCCCGCTCCGAGGGCTTCTGATGCGTCGATGGGGCGCCCGCGCGCCGGGGTATAAACCGCGGCAGGAGGAAACATGTCGCTGATTCGCCAAGTCTGGCTCTTGCTCGTGGTCACGTTGGTGGTGGCCTTCATCGGCGCCGTCGGGGTCTCGCTCAGCACGGCGCGGGGCTACCTCCAGACCCAGCTGTCCGCCAAGAACAACGACACCGCGCAGACCTTGGCCCTGATCCTGTCGCACCAGAAGGGGGACCGCACGGCCATGGAGCTGATGCTGTCCAGTCAGTTCGACACCGGTGCCTATGTGCGCATTGACCTGCTGGGCCCCGGTGGGCAGCCCCTGATGTCGCGTCGGGCGGCCGCTCGGGCCGGGAGCGCCCCCGCGTGGTTCTCGAAGGCCCTGGATGTGGCCCCGACGACCGGTGTGGCTCAGGTGCAGGATGGCTGGAAGCAGCTGGGCCGGCTTGAGGTGGTCAGCCAGGTGGATGACGCCATCGACCAGCTGTGGAGCGGCGCCTTGGTCACCACCGGCTTGCTCGCCTTGCTGGCCTTGGTCACCGGTGCCCTTGCTGCCTTGGGGGTGCAACGCATCCGCCGTCCGCTGGCGGCGGTGGTCGCGCAAGCCACCGCGCTGACCGAACGCCGCTTCGTGTCGATCTCCGAGCCGGCAGTGCCGGAGCTCCGTGACGTTGCCCGTGCCATGAACAGCATGGTCAGCCGTCTCAAAGCCATGTTTGACGAGCAGTCGGGGCAGGTCGAGCAGCTGCGCCGCCGCGCCAATTGCGACCCGCTCACCGGCTTGTCCAACCGCGCGCACTTCATGGGCCGTCTCAAGGCCGCTCTGGGGAACGAGGACGGTCCCGCGGCTGGCGCGCTGCTGCTGGTGCGTCTGACCGACCTTCAGGGATTGAACCGCCGCCTGGGCCATGCGGCCACCGACCGCCTGATCCAGGACTCGGCCGCGGCGATCGCCGAGTCCGCCAGCCGGGGTCTGCAGGCCGAGGCAGGGCGCCTGAATGGATCGGACTTCGCCTTGCTGATCCCGGATGCGGAGTCCCTGCGCGAGCCGGCGGTCGACGTGGGTGCGCGCCTGCGCGCCACGCTGCGCAACCACGGTCTGGAGGCGGCCACGGTCGTGGTCGGTGCGGTCCGCTGGTGGCACGGAGCGGCCATGTCATCCCTGCTGGCCGCTGCTGACCAGACCCTGGCGCGGGCCGAGGCCCGTGGCGCGTTCGCGGTGGAGATCGACGATGCCGGTGACGGCTTGGCCATCGGTGAAGACGCCTGGCGCCGGCGCATCGAGGCGGCAGTGGCCGAGTCCCGGCTCAAGCTGGTGGAATACCCGGTGGTCGATGCCGACCAGTCCGAGGTGCATCTGGAGTGCCCACTGCGGATGCAGCTGGACCTCAACGGAGAGTGGGTGCCCGCGGCGCAGTGGCTGCCGATGGCGCGCCGGGTCCAGAAGATCGGCCGAATCGACCTCATTGCCGTCACACTGGCACTGGACGCCATCGCCCGCGATGGCAAGCCTCGCGCCGTCAACCTGAGCCCCGGCTCGCTGGCGGAGCCCGACTTCCTGACCGAGCTGCGGCAGCTGCTGATGTCGCGGCGCGACGCCGCACCGGGCCTGTGGCTGGAGATCGCCGAGTCCGGGGCCCTGCGCCACCTGGCGGCCCTGCGTGAGCTGGCGATGCTGGCCCACGCCCGGGGATCCCGCCTGGGCCTCGAACACGCCGGACAGCAGCTGCAGGACTCGTCCGCACTGCTCGAGGCCGGGCTGGATTTCGTCAAGCTGGACGCCTCCTTCGTCGAAGACCTCGCCAAGGACCCGGCTCGGCGCGAACACGTCGCCGGCACGGTTCGGATGCTTCACGGGATCGGCCTGCAAGTGTTTGCCGAGGGTGTGGGCGACCTCTCCGATGCCACCGCCCTCTGGGCTTGTGGCGTGGATGGGATCACCGGGCCTGCGGTGGCCATTCTGTTGGCGGACCGCTCCGCCTGAGTCGGCGGGCCCGGTGCCCGCCGTCCCGTCCCGAAAGGAGAAAGGGCCGCTGCCTGGAGAGGCAGCGGCCCTTTCATTTGGACGCGACGGCTCGGCCGGCCCGGGCCCCGCCGCGGCGGGGCCCCCCGGGGATCAGCTGCCGTTGTCGGTCAGCAGCTTGTTGCGGTTGAGCAGCTCCTGGATGACCTGGGCATCCGTGGCCGTCGCGCCCAGGCTGAGGGCCGTGCGCAGGTTCAGGTTGCTCAGGTTGATCGTCTGGTCGACCTTGGTCGCGTCGTACACCCCGTTGGTGAAGCCCCCGGTGGTGCTGATGCGGATCAGGGTCTGGCCCGGCGTGGTCGTGGTGTCGAAGTCCAGGTAGCGGTCCAGGTTGTTGGTGCTGCCGGTGCGCCATTCACCCACCAGCAGGTCCTTCAGGTCCAGCACATCACCGCCCGCAGACGCGGCGGCCGCGTCGAAGTCGGTGATGACATCCGCCGCCGGTGTGCCGGCGGTGCCGCGGTCGGCCAAGGTCCAGGCGAAGGTGTCGGACTCGGTTCCGCCGGTCATGGTGTCGTTGCCGGCACCACCCCAGAAAGTGTCCGTTCCCGCACCGCCGATCAGACTGTCGGCGCCGGCCCCGCCATCGAGGACGTCCGCCGCGGCGCCACCCGACTGCGTGTCGTTGCCATCGCTGCCGACGAAACGGTCCGCGTTCGTCGTGCCGGTCTGGTTGTCGGCTCCGGTGGTGCCCAGGATGTTGTTCAGGTTCTCGCCCGTCAGGTCGGTGGACGTGGACTTGCTCACCACATTCAGCTCGAGCGTGGCGCTGGTGCTGCTGGCGGTGGCCCCGTTGCCGCCTTCGGTGGCCGTGCTGACCACACCGATGCTGATGTGACCGGACACGGAGGTGGGCAAGCGCAGCGAGGCGCTGGCCAGGTCCGACGCCGCGATGGTGATCTGACCGGAGCCATTGACCGCGTAGGTGCCTGAGGCCGCAACGATGGTGCTGCCCGCCGCCAAGCCCGAGAAGGTGTAGCTCAAGGCCTCGGATCCATCGGTGTCGCTCAGCGCGCCGCTGACGTACTTGGACAACTGCACGGCGGTGTAGGTGCCGCCGTTGCCGTTGACGACGCCTTGGCCGATGCCGGTCAGCATGATGTCGTCGACGAAGGCCCCGCGGCCATTGGCGTTGAACTCGGTCGCGTCGGTGCGGATGGTGATGGTGTGGCTGGCGCCATCGCCCTCGAAGCGGAACTTCAGGTTCTTCCAGTCGATGTAGGTCTGCGGGCTGGTCGAGCTGAACTGCTGGATCAGGTTGCCGTCGAGATAGACGCCCACCGTGGTGAAGGTGGTGCCGAATCCCGGGCGGCCCGCATAGTCAAAGGACAGCTCGTACACGGTGCCCGCGGTGGTTGCCACGGTTCGTGCAAGGCCGATCGTCTGCGCGTTGCTGGACGCGTCGTTGAGCTCGAGGAAGTCGTCACCATTGCCCGCCGATGCGACGACGACGTTGTTGTTGCCGTCCTGCCGTTGCTGGCTGTCGCCGGAGGTCCAGACCTCGAAGACGTTGGTGCCCCCGGTGGTGCCCTCCGGCGTGTCGACCCGGGTCCAACCGTCAAACGTGGTGACGGCGTTCTGCTCGCTGGTGTTGTTGGAGTTGTTGTTGACTTCCCAGCTGTTGTTGAACACCACCGTGTTGGTCGTGTTGTTGACCACGGTGACGGTGGGTGCGTCGGCCACCGGCGTCACGGTGATCGCCAGCGTGCTGCTGGAGCCCGTGTTGGTGGTGTAGCCCACCGACGGCACCGAGCCCGACCAGTTGGCGTTGGGGGTGAAGGTGTAGTTGCCGTTGGATGCCAGCGTGAAGCTTCCCACCCCTGCGATGGTCGCGGTGTTGCCCGCCAGGTAGGTCACGCCGCTGATGATGAACGACGCGACCGTCAAGGTGTTGTCGACATCGCTGTCGTTGGTGAGCACGTTGCCGGTGGCGACCACGTCCTCATTGACCGTCCTGGTGTCGGCCACCAGGACCGACGGATCGTCCACCGCGCCGACGTTGATGGACACCGTGGCCACGGAGGTGTCGCCGTTGGCATCGGTGATGCGGTAGGTGAAGCTGTCGGTGCCGAAGTAATTGGCCGCCGGAACGTAGTTGTAGGTACCGTCGGTGTTGATGGTGACAGTGCCGTGGGTCGGCGCGGTCACCAGCGTCCAGACGTTGCCGCCATCACCGGACGGCGTGTCATTGGTGGCCAGGCTGCCCGTGGCGGTGGTGTCCTCTGTGGCCGCGACGGTGTCGTTGACCGCCACTGGCAGGTCGTTGACGTTCACGATGTCGCCCAGCACCAGGTTGGCGGTGGCGGAGCCGCCCTGGCCATCGGAGATGGTGTAGGTGGCGGTGGGGACCACGCCGTTGTAGTTGGCGGCCGGGGTGAAGGTGAAGGTGCCGTTGGCGTTCACCACCAGGGTGCCGACACCGGCGATGGTGGCGGTGGCGCCCGCGGTGAACGACTCGCGCACACCGTCACCGTTGGTGTCGATGGCGAAGCCGGTCACGGTCAGGGTGTCGCCGTCGACAT
>CALRTJ020000032.1:0-28855 GCA_943371055.1 Hydrogenophaga intermedia
GCCAGGCCCCGGCGCGGGCCGCGATTCTAGGGTGCACCCCAGGCCTGGGGTCAGCCCAGGAACTTCGTGAAACCGGCGACCGGCTCGCGCTCGGTGACCAGGGTGTTCTCGGTCCTGTCGGGGTCGGCGTGGCCCAGGGACATGCCGCACAGGACCATCTGGTTCGGGGCCAGGCCCAGCTGTTCCTCGATCACGCGGTGGAACTGGGTGAAGGCGGCCTGGGCGCAGGTGTCCAGGCCGCGGGCGCGGGCCGCCACCATCACGTTCTGCAGGAACATGCCGTAGTCCAGCAGGCTGCCGGTGCCCATCACCCGGTCAATCGTGAAGATCAGGCCCACCGGGGCGTCGAAGAAGGCGTAGTTGCGGCCATGCTGCTCGTGCATGCGGGCCTTGTCGGCCTTGCCGATGCCCAGCAGGCTGTACAGGTCCCAGCCGACCTTGCGGCGGCGGTCGATGTAGGGCGAGACCCACTCGGTCGGGTAGTAGTCGTATTCCTCGCTGTGGCGGGCCCGCTCCTCGGGGTCGTCGAAGGCGGCGCGGATGCGGCGGCTGAGCTCGGCCTGCGAGGCCCCGGTCAGCACATGGACCTGCCAGGGCTGGGTGTTGGTGCCCGAGGGCGCGCGCGAGGCCACGGCCAGGATCTGCTCGATCGTCTCGCGCGGCACCGGCGTGGGCAGGAAGGCGCGGATCGAGCGGCGGCTGGTGATGGCCGCGTCGACGGCGGCGGTCGTCTCCGGGGTGATGTTCATGGCGGGGCCTCTTGGGGGAATGCCGGGAAATCCGTGGACTCAGGCGCGCAGCGGCTCGAGCGCGGCGCGCAGCGCGGCCGGCAGCGGTGCCGGGCGGCGGCTGGCGCGGTCGACGTAGACGTGGACGAAATGGCCGGCGGCGGCGGTCTCGGCGGCGCCTGCGGCGAACAGGCCGATCTCGTAGCGCACGCTGGAACTGCCGATGTGGGCCACCCGCAGGCCGGCCTCGACCGTCTGCGGAAACTCGAGCGGGGCGAAATAGTTGCAGCGGGTCTCGATCACCAGGCCGATGGTCTCGCCGCGGTGGATGTCCAGCGCACCGGCCTCGATCAGGTAGCCGTTCACGGCGGTGTCGAAGTAGCTGTAGTAGACGACGTTGTTGACGTGGCCGTAGACGTCGTTGTCCATCCAGCGGGTGCCGATGGGGCGGAACAGGCGGTAGGCACTGCGGGGCTCGGGTCGGGCGCGTTCGCTCATGGCGGCGATTGTTCCATCCCGGCGCCGTCCCCGCGCCGGGCGGATCCCGCATGCCGCCAAGCCTGCCAGGACTGCAGGGCGAGCCCGATGGTGGCGGATTGCAGGCCCACCGTCACCCCGATGTCGTGGCCATAGCCCCCGGCCATGCTCAGGGCCACTGGCCAGCCGCGCAGGCGCAGGGCTTCGAGCACCCGACGGTCGCGCTCGGCCAGGCCGGCCGCGCTCAGCCGCAGACGGCCCAGGCGGTCGCCCTCGTGCGGGTCGGCACCGGCCAGGTAGAAGACCAGGCCCGGCGGGGCGGCGGCGGTGCGGGCCCAGACCTGGTCCAGTCCCCGGGCCAGCTGATCGAGGTAGGTCAGGTCGTCGCAGCCGTCGTCCAGCTCCACGTCCAGGTCGCTGGCCTCCTTGCGGAACGGGAAGTTGCGGGCCCCGTGCATCGAGAAGGTGAAGACCGAGCGGTCACCCGAGAAGATGGCGGCGGTGCCGTTGCCCTGGTGCACGTCCAGGTCGATCACCAGCACCTGCAAGGGGGCCCGGTGCCGCCGCGACCACTCGGCCTGCATCAGGCGCGCGGCCACCGCCACGTCGTTGTAGACGCAGTAGCCCGAGCCCTTGTCGGCGTAGGCGTGGTGGGTGCCACCGGCCAGGTTGGCGGCCACGCCCTCCTCCAGCGCCGCCCGCGCCGCGGCGATGGTGGCCCCGACCGAGCGGCGAGAGCGCTCCGCCACCCGGGGCGACCAGGGAAAGCCGATCTCGCGCTGCTGGGCCGGCGTCAGCGTGCCCTGCGACACCGCGGTGATGTAGGCCGGGGCATGCACCAGGGCCAGTTCGCCGTCGGTGGCGGCCGGTGCCGGCTGAAGGCGAACGGCTGGCCAGTCGCGGGCCACGGCCTCGCGCAGCAGGGCGTACTTCCGGGCCGGGAAGCGGTGGCCCGGCGGCAGGTCCAGGTCGTGGTGGTCCGAGGTGAAGGCCAGCATCCGCCGCATTGTGTCGCCGCGTCAACGGCTGTCATCGTGCGGTGGCATTCGAGCGGCACAGTGCGGTTTTGGGGGCGGTTCCCAATTTTTGCTGCAGCGCACAAAAAAGTGCTTGCAAGCCGCGCCGGACCGCCTCATACTTCGTTCCATGCTGCAGTGCACAAAACACTGCAAACCGGTTCCCCCCTCACCCAGGAGATGCACATGCTGACCGCTGAACAACTGCTCGCCGCCCAGAAGGCCAACGTCGAAACCCTGTTCGACCTGACCAACAAGGCCTTCGAAGGCATGGAGAAGCTCGTCGAGCTGAACCTGCAGGTCGCCAAGACCAGCCTGGGCGAAGCCGCCGAAACCACCAAGACCGTGCTGTCGGTCAAGGACGCGCAAGAGCTGATGAGCCTGCAAGCCGGCCTGCTGCAACCGGCCGCCGAGAAGGCCGCCGCCTACAGCCGCCACCTGTACGACATCGTCACCGCCACCAACGCCGAAGTCACCAAGCTGGCCGAAGCCCAGCTGGGCGACGTCCAGAAGGTGTTCAACGGCCTGGTCGACAGCGCCGTCAAGAACGCCCCGGCCGGCACCGAGAACGCCGTGGCCCTGGTGAAGTCCGCCGTCGCCGCCGCCAACAACGCCTACGACAGCGTCCACAAGGCCGCCAAGCAAGCCGCCGAAGTGGCCGAAGCCAACTTCCAGGCCGTGACCGCCCAGGCCGTCAAGACCACCCAGACCGCCGCCAAGGCCCGCCGCGCCGCCTGATGGCGCGGGTGCGGGGCCCGGCCCCGCAGTCTGTCCGTGAAGGTTGTCTCCTCGGTACCTCCGAAGACTGGCTTCCGGGTACCCTTGCAGCCCAGCCCCTCCAGGCTGGGCTCTTTTTTTGGTCGGCCGGTCTCGGCCGTCCGACCCAGGCTCAGCGCGCCAGGGCCTGCAGCTTCTGGCGGATCGCCGGCAGCATGGCCAGGGCGGCCTCGCGGCCCGACTGGATCGCCTTGGCCCGCGCCGTGAAGTCGGTCCCCGAGACGCCCAGCAGTGCCGGGCGCAACACGACGTCGGCGTCGCGCAGCTCCCACTGGTTGATGCTGCGCCCCATGATCGAGAAGGTCTGCAGCAGCACGCGCACGCTGTCGCCGGTGGCGTTCGGGTCGGGCGGGGTGGAGATGTCCACCGCCACCACCATCTCGGCGCCCATCTGCCGGGCATAGCGCACCGGCACCGGCGAGACCAGGCCGCCGTCCACGTACTCGTGGCCGTTGATCCTGACCGGCTGGAACACCGCCGGCACCGCGCTCGACGCCCGGACCGCCGCGCCCACGTCGCCGCGCTGGAACAGGATCGGCTGCCCGTCGGCCAGGTCGGTGGCGACGATGCCCAGCGGCAACTTGAGCTGCTCGATCGGCAGCCCGCCGGTCTGCTTGCGCACGTAGGCGGCCAGCGCCTCGCCACGCAGCACGCCGCGTCCCGGAAAAGACCAGTCGGTCAGCGCAGACTCGTCCATCGACGAGGCCAGCCGACCCAGCGCCGCGCCATCGTGTCCCGCGGCATACAGCGCGGCCACCAGGCTGCCGGCCGAGGTGCCGGCCACCAGTTGCGGCCGGATGCCGTTTTCCTCCAGGACCTGGATCACCCCGATGTGGGCGAAGCCGCGTGCCGCCCCTCCGCCCAAGGCCAGACCCAGGCGCGGTGGCCGGGTGGGGGCGGCCGGCGGCGGCACCACCGGATCAGGACGGGCCGGCGGTGGTGCCGGGGTCTGGCAGGCGCTGAGCGCCAGAGCGGCCAGGGCCGCCAGGGCGCCGCGGCGGGGGATCGGAGGCTGCGGGGACATGGGGCCGGATTCTAGGCAGGCCTCCGGTGCGGTTCGGGCCTCTTTATGACTTCTAGAAATACTCATCTGATATTTGATTTCTTTTCAAACTTATGAAGTTTCCCTAGAGTGCGCCCCTGCCCTCACAGGTTTGGCTTGACATGTACCAATACACCGCCTTCGACCGCCAGTTCGTTCGCCAACGCTCCGCCCAGTTCCGCGACCAGCTCGAGCGCAACCTGACCGGCGAACTCGCCGACGACGATTTCCGCCCGCTGCGCCTGCAGAACGGCTGGTACATCCAGCGCCACGCCCCGATGCTGCGCGTGGCCATCCCCTATGGCGAGCTCGCCAGCCGCCAGCTGCGCCAACTGGCCCGCATCGCCCGCGAGCACGACCGCGACTTCGGCCACTTCACCA
This sequence comes from Hydrogenophaga intermedia, assembly GCA_943371055.1. Taxonomy (GTDB): domain Bacteria; phylum Pseudomonadota; class Gammaproteobacteria; order Burkholderiales; family Burkholderiaceae_C; genus Ideonella; species Ideonella intermedia_A. Next base: position 4,422 of record CALRTJ020000032.1, read on the forward strand.
CGCGCCAGAACCTCCAGTACAACTGGATCCCGCTGCCGCAGGCCGCCGACGTGATGGACAAGCTGGCCGAGGTCGACATGCACGGCATCCAGACCAGCGGCAACTGCATCCGCAACATCACCACCGACGCCTTCGCCGGCATCGCCCCGGACGAGGTGGTGGATCCGCGCCCCTACGCCGAGCTGCTGCGCCAGTGGAGCACGCTGCACCCCGAGTTCGCCTTCCTGCCGCGCAAGTTCAAGATCGCGATCAGCGGCGCCACCGAGGACCGCGCAGCCATCCTGTGGCACGACATCGGCCTGCAGATGGTCAAGAACGACGCCGGCGAGGTGGGCTTCCAGGTCTTCGTCGGTGGTGGCATGGGCCGCACCCCGGTGATCGCCTCCGAGATCAACGCCTTCGTGCCCTGGCAGCAGATCCTGGTCTACCTCGAGGCCATCGTCCGCGTCTACAACCGCTTCGGCCGCCGCGACAACCTGTACAAGGCCCGGATCAAGATCCTGGTCAAGGCCGAGGGCCAGAAGTACTTCGACGCCGTCAACGCCGAGTTCCGCAAGATCCTCGAGCAGGACGAAGGCGGCCGCGAGCACCTGCTGCCGGTGGCCGAACTCGAGCGCGTCTCGCGCCACTTCGAGCTGCCCGCCGGTGTTCGCCCGGCCACCCGCGGCTTCGACCCGAACCGCACCGGCCAGGCCGACCCGGCCTTCCTGCGCTGGCTCGAGCGCAACGTGCAGGCCCACAAGGTGCCGGGCTACCGCGCCGTGACCCTGTCGCTCAAGCGCGTGGGCCAGGCCCCGGGCGACGTGACGGCCGACCAGATGGAAGCCGCCGCCACCCTGTCCGACCGCTACAGCCTGGGCGAACTGCGGGTCAGCCACGAGCAGAACCTGGTCCTGCCCTGGGTCCGCGAGGCCGACCTGCTGGCCGTCTGGCACGCCGCCCGTGACGCTGGCTTCGCCAGCCCCAACCTGGGCCTGCTCAGCGACATCATCGCCTGCCCCGGCGGCGACTTCTGCGCCCTGGCCAATGCCCGCTCCATCCCGATCGCCAACGAGCTGATCGAGCGCTACCAGGACCTGGACGAGCTGCACGACCTGGGCGACATCGACCTGCACATCAGCGGCTGCATGAACTCCTGCGGCCACCACCACACCGGCCACATCGGCATCCTCGGCGTCGACAAGGACGGCAAGGAGTGGTACCAGATCTCGGTCGGCGGCTCGGATGGCCGCATCGCCAGCGGTGCCGCCACGCCCGGCAAGGTCATCGGCCCGTCGTTCGCCGCCGAGGAAGTGGCCGACGTGATCGAGGCTCTGCTCGACGTCTACCGCCGCGAGCGATCGGCCGGCGAGGCCTTCGTGGACACCATGCGCCGCCTGGGCACCGCCCCGCTGCGCGCCGCCACCGACGCCGTCCGCCAAGCCACCGCCCAACACCCCGCCGAGAAGGCCGAAGCCTGACGGAGCGCCCCATGAAATTCATCCACACCACCGACGACACCTGGCACCGCGCCAGCGGCGAGGACGGCCCGATCCCCCACCCCAAGCCGGCCGCCCACCTGCTGCTCTCGATCGAGCAGTGGCATGCGGTGCGCGACACCTGGCCGGCCGACCTGCCCGTGGGCGTGGTGCTGCCCAACACCGCCGAGGTCGAGGACCTGGCCGCCGACCTGCCGCGCCTGGCCCTGATCGCCCTGCAGTTCCCCAAGTGGACCGACGGCCGGGCCTACAGCCAGGCCCATGTGCTGCGCTCGCGCCTGCGCTACGCCGGCGAGGTGCGCGCCACCGGCGACATCCTGGTCGACATGCTGCCCCTGCTGCAGCGCACCGGCTTCGACGCGGTCCAACTGCGCCACGACCAGAAGGAAAGCAGCGCCCGCCGCGTGCTGACCCTGGTCACCGACCACTACCAGGGCGACGTCGTGCAGACCCGTCCGGTGTTCGCCCGGGCTCCGGCATGAGCGAGACCTCCACCCTGCCCTGGGCCAGCGCGCCGGCCGAGGCCAGCGCCAAGGCCCTGTACGCCCGCCACACCGCCGGCTTCGAGCAACGCGTCGCGGACACCGTCGCCCTGCTGCGCCAGGCCGCCGCCGAGCACCCGGGCCAGGTCGTGCTGGCCAACAGCCTGGGCGCCGAGGACATGGTCCTGACCGACCTGATCGCCCGCCACCAGCTGCCGATCGCCATCGGCACCCTGGAAACCGGCGCGCTCAACCCCGAGACGCTGGCCCTGGTGCCGCAGATCGAGGCCCGCTACGGCCTGAAGGTCGAGCTCTTCCGGCCGGTCCAGGAGGCCGTGGTGCAGTTCGTGCGCGACCATGGCGAGAAGGCCATGTACCAGAGCATCGAGCTGCGCAAGGCCTGCTGCCAGGTCCGCAAGCTCGAGCCGCTGTCGCGCCTGCTGCAGGGCCGCAGCGCCTGGGTCACCGGCCTGCGCCGCGAACAATCGGCCAACCGCGGCGCCATGCCCGCGGTCGAGACCGAGGCCAACGGCCGCGTCAAGTTCAACGCCCTGGTCGAGTGGAGCTGGAACGACGTCTGGCACTACATCGCCAGCCACGACGTGCCCTACAACGCCCTGCACGACCAGTTCATGCCCAGCATCGGCTGCGCGCCCTGCACCCGCGCCATCGCGGTGGGCGAGGAATTCCGCGCCGGCCGCTGGTGGTGGGAGGACGAGTCGGCCAAGGAATGCGGCCTGCACGTCAAGAAGCCGGACAGCGAACGCACGGTGGCATGATCCACCGATGACCGGACACGTCCTCTTCATCGGCGCCGGCCCCGGCGCCGCCGACCTCATCACCCGGCGCGGCTGGGACCTGCTGGGCACCGCCACCGTGGTGCTGGCCGACGCCCTGGCCGACCCCGCCCTGCGCGAGGCGGCCCCGGCGGCCCGCTGGATCGATGTCGGCAAGCGCGGCTTCGCCCACACCACCGCCCAGGCCGAGATCAACCGCCTGCTGGTCGAGCACGCGCTCGCCGGCGAGCGCGTCGCGCGCCTGAAGGGCGGTGACCCCAGCGTCTTCGGCCGCCTCGAAGAAGAGATCGAGGCCCTGCTGGGCGCCGGCATCGGCTACGAGGTCGTGCCGGGCGTGAGCGCGGCGCAAGCCGCCGCCGCCGCCACCGGCCGCCCGCTCACCCGCCGCGGCCAGGGCCGCAGCGTGGCCTTCAGCACCGCGATGACCGCCCAGCACGAGCTGCGCGTGGAGCGCCGTGCCGACACCGAGGTCTTCTACATGGCCGGCCAGCAGCTGGCCATGCTGTCGCAGCGCCTGCAGGAGGCCGGCTGGCCGGCCGATGCGCCCTGTGCGGTCGTCTCGCGCGCCGGCTGGCCGGACCAGGTCGTCAGCGAACACCGCGTCGACCGCCTGGGTGACGCCAGCGCCCAGCACGCCGGCCGCCCTGCGGTGGTCACCGTGGGCGTCGGCTCCACGCCGATTGCGCCCCATCACCCCAGCCAGGGCTCCACCGCTTAGAATCCAGGGTTTGCCGTTGATGCAGCCCCATGGGGTCCTGCATGCGCGACGGCCCTGCGCCAGGCGCCCCCAGGCCCCCAGCCCCACCACTTCCACACACTGACCGCCGTCCCATGACCCACGTCGTCACCGAAGCCTGCATCCGCTGCAAGTACACCGACTGCGTCGACGTCTGCCCCGTCGACTGCTTCCGCGAAGGCCCGAACTTCCTGGCCATCGACCCGGATGAGTGCATCGACTGCGCCGTCTGCATCCCCGAGTGCCCGGTCAACGCCATCCTCCCCGAGGAAGACGTGCCCGGCGACCAGCAGGCCTACATCCAGCTCAACGCCGACCTGGCCAAGAAGTGGCCCAGCATCACCAAGCGCAAGGCCGCGCTGCCCGACGCCGACCAGTGGAAGGACGTCAAGGGCAAGCTGGACCAGCTCCAGCGCTGAGCCCCCGCGCCGCGGCCCGCGCCGCGCGCCCCGCAAGGCCCGCCACCCGGCGGGCCTTTGCATTTCCGCCTTTACAATTCGCCACGCGGTGGCCGGGCTTGCCTGTCCGCCGCATCCGCTAGGGGTGTTGTGCCGGTACGTCCGGTGCGACTGAGAAAGTCCCTTTGAACCTGATTGAGGTAATCCTCGCGCAGGGAAGCAGCCGTCTCCCGACGGGCCGCGTGCAGTCTCGGCACGCCCTCCATGGCCCGTCTCCCGACCTTGCCGCCTGCGCCATCCCCGAGAGATCGACGATGGCATCGACCCGCTTTTTCCCCTCCCCCCGCCGCGCCGTCACCGCGGCCGCGCTGGCCGCCCTGGGCGGCAGCGCCTGGGCCCAGACCGCTGACCAGCAGGTCACGGTCACCGCCCGGACCCCGGCCGCACCGGCCAGCGTCAGCGGCTTCGGCGACGTGCCGCTCGAGCGCTCGCCCTTCGCCGCCAGCACCACCAGCACCGCCACGCTGCGCGACCTGGGCATCGACACGCTGGGCGAGGCCACCAAGCTCGACGCCAGCATCGGCGACGCCTACAACCCGCCAGGCTACTGGGCCTCGCTGCGGGTGCGCGGCTACGCGCTGGACAACCGCTTCAACTACCGCCGCGACGGCCTGCCCATCAGCGGCGAGACCGCCCTGCTGTTCGACAACAAGGACCGGCTGGAAGTGCTCAAGGGCACCAGCGGCGCCCAGGCCGGCACCAGCGCCCCCGGCGGCCTGGTCAACCTGGTCGTCAAGCGCCCGCGCGGCGACAGCACCACGCTGCTGGCCGGCCTGGCCGACAGCGGCAGCGTCAAGCTGGGCGCCGACATCGACCGCCGCCTGGGCGACGACGCCGGCGTTCGCCTGAACCTGGCCGCCGAACGCATGAACCCCCGCCTGCGCGACACCGAGGGCTCGCGCTGGCTGGCCGCGGTGGCCGCCGAGACCCGCCTGGGCGCCGGCCGGCTCGAGGCCGAGGCCGAGATCAGCCACCAGTCGCAGCCCAGCGTGCCGGGCTTCAGCCTGTTGGGCAACGTGCTGCCCTCGCCGCGCAGCATCGACCCGCGCACCAACCTGAACAACCAGCCCTGGTCGCTGCCGGTGGTGTTCGACGGCAGCACCGCCAGCCTGCGCTACAGCCAGCCGCTGGCCGAGGGCTGGCGTGTCGTGGCCCATGCCGCCACCCAGTACCTGCGCACCGACGACCGCATCGCCTTCCCCTTCGGCTGCAGCGCCGAGAACAACTACGCCAGCTACTGCAGCGACGGCAGCTTCGACCTGTACGACTTCCGCAGCGAGGGCGAACGCCGCCAGACCGACGCCGCCACCGTGCGCGTCGAAGGCTCGTTGCAGAGCGGCGCCCTGCGCCACGAGCTGGGCCTGGGCGTGCTGGCGAGCCGCTACCGCCAGCGCATGGGCCTGCAGGCCTACAACTGGGCTGGCGTGGGCACGGTCGACGGCGGCACCGTGGTGCCGGCCGCGCCTGACACCCTGGACCAGAACACCGAGCGCACCGAGCGCAGCACCGAGTGGCAGCTGACCGACCGCATCGCGCTGGGCGACTGGGCCCTGTGGCTGGGCCTGCGCCACACCGACCTGCACCGCGAGAGCGTGCGCACCGACGGCTCGCGCCCCACCGCCTACTCCCAAGGCTTCGCCACCCCCTGGCTGGCCACCACCTGGCAGCTGTCGCCGCAAGACATGGTCTACGCCAGCTGGGGCCGCGGCGTCGAAAGCGCGGTCACCCCCAACAAGCCGGCCTACGGCGCCGCCGCCGGCCAGGCCCTGCCCGCGCTGCGCAGCCGCCAGGGCGAGCTGGGCTGGAAGCATGACGAGCGCGCCTGGGGCGCCTCGGCCGTGTGGTTCGACATCCGCCGCCCCTACCTGAGCGACACCGGCAGCAGCTACGGCGTGGACGGCGCCGCCCACCACCGCGGCCTGGAGCTGGCCGGCGACCTGCGCTGGGACCGCTTCAGCCTGCGCGGCACCGCGATGTGGCTGGACGCCGAGCGCGAGGACGCCGCCAGTGCGGCCGAAAACGGCAAGACGCCCGAGAACGTCGCCCGCCGCACCCTGCGCGCCCAGCTGGGCTGGCAGCCCCAGGGCGTGCCCGGCCTGCAGCTGGCCGCCCAGCTCAGCCACGAAGGCCCGCGCGACGTCCTGCCGGACAACAGCCTGGCCGTGGGCGCCTGGACCACCCTGGGCCTGAACGCCCGCTACGCCTGGCGCCAGGGCGCCCAGGAGTGGGTCTGGCGCGCCGGCGTGGACAACGTCTTCGACCGCCGCGCCTGGCAGGAGACGCCCTACCAGTACGGCCACGTTTACCTGTACCCGCTGGCCGCACGAACTTTTCGCACAAGTTTTCAGGTCAACTTGTGATTCCTCCAAAAATCTGCCTATAATCTGAGGCTTCACTTCCCCGATAGCTCAGTCGGTAGAGCGCCGGACTGTTAATCCGTAGGTCCCTGGTTCGAGCCCAGGTCGGGGAGCCAAATCAAGACGCTGGTGTGCCACCGTTTGCGCCAGCCGACATAGAACGATTCCCCGATAGCTCAGTCGGTAGAGCGCCGGACTGTTAATCCGTAGGTCCCTGGTTCGAGCCCAGGTCGGGGAGCCAAATTCAAAGCCCTTTCACCGTGTGTGTCAGGGCTTTTTCTTTTCCTGGCACACCCGACAGCCCGCCGTCCGCCTGCGGCGGCCGTGATGCAGGCAATCGGCCTGCTCTCTGTTCACGCGCCCCTCGCCGCCAACTCAAGCGCGGCGCCCGTCCCAACGCTCCTCGGACAGCAGGGCCGGTGACGGGCATCCGAGCGCCGACCCATCGCCGCGCCTGGCGCCGACCGCCGCCTGACCTTCGATGCCCTGCGCGCGGGCACCGAGCCCACCCCCGCCCCTGTTCGGTACCCGCCAGCATGCAACCCTTGCCGCACCAACGGCGCCATGGCAGGCGGCCCTGGGTGCTTGAGGGTCATAGGGCTTTGCGCTACCATACCCCCATGGGTATCAAACACGCACTCCTTCCTTGGCTCGCTGCATTGATCGGCCTGCCTGCCAGCACCGCCTGGGCCGCCACACCGGTGCCGGTGCTGACCGTGGGCAGCACCCCGGCCGCCGCCGGCCTGACGCTGGACGGCGTGGTGCAGGCGCGGCAGCAGGCCACCCTGTCGGCCCAGGTGGGCGGCAACGTCACCCGCCTGCTGGTCAAGGCCGGCGACCGGGTCCGAGCCGGCCAGGCCGTGGCCACGCTCGACGACCGCGACGCCAGCGCCGCCCTCAGCCGCAGCGAGGCCGGCGTGGCCCAGGCCGAGGCCGAGTGGCGCAACGCCCGTCTGAACGCCGAGCGCCAGCGCGACCTGCGCGCCAAGGGCTTCGTCAGCCAGGCCGCGCTTGACGTGGCCGAGACCCAGCTCAAGGCGGCCCAGGCCGGTCTGCAGCAGGCCCAGGGGGGGCGCAGCCAGGCCGCGCTTGCCCGCGGCTTCGCCCAGGTCAGCGCCCCCTTTGACGGCGTGGTGCTGGCCACCCACCTCGAGGCCGGCGACCTGGCCAGCCCGGGCCGCGCCATCGCCACCGTCTACGCCCCGGGCGCGCTGCGCGCGGTGGTGCAGGTGCCCGCGTCCCGCGCCGGCCTGGCCCGCAACGCCGCCCGGCGCGCGGTGCGCCTGCCCGACGGCAGCTGGGTCGCCCCCCAGGCCAGCACCGAATTGCCGGGCACCGACCCGGTGGCCCAGACCGTCGAGTGGCGCCTGGACCTGCCGGCCGGCACCCCGTTGCAGCCGGGCCAAGCACTGGCGGTGCGCTTCGAGGGCGCTGCCGCCGCGCCGCAGGACGCCGGCCGTCTGATCCTGCCCGCCGCCGCGCTGCTGCGCCGCGGCGAGCTTGAGGCGGTCTACCTGCAACGGGGCGAGCGCTTCGTGCTGCAGGCGGTGCGCACCGGCGGCACGCCCGCCGGACAGGTGGAGGTGGTCGCGGGCCTGAAGGCCGGTGACCGGGTGGCCGCCGACGCCGTGCGCGCCGGCCTGGCCGACGCCGTCCCCGCCCGCTGAGCCGGAGCCCGACGATGAGCACCCCGAGCCCCGACCACTCCGGCCAGCGCCCGCCCATGGGCATCGCCGGCCGGCTGGCCGCCACCTTCCAGGCCAACGCCATCACCCCGCTGCTGGCCCTGGTCGCCCTGCTGCTGGGGCTGTTCGCCGTGGCGGTCACCCCGCGCGAGGAAGAGCCCCAGATCAACGTGACCATGGCCAATGTGCTGATCCCCTTCCCGGGGGCCAGCAGCGCCGACGTGCAGGCCCTGGTCGCCCGGCCGGCCGAGCAGGTGCTGGGCCAGATCGCCGGCATCGAGCACACCTACTCGGTGTCGCGCCCCGGCGTGGCGGTGCTGACGGTTCAGTTCAAGGTGGGCGTGCCGCGCACCGAGGCCCTGGTGCGCCTGTACGACGTGCTCAACGCCCACCAGGACTGGCTGCCCGCCGGCCTGGGCACCCTCAGCCCCATCGTGCGGCCCAAGGGCATCGACGACGTACCGGTGCTGGGCGTGACCCTGTGGGCGCGCGACGCCCGCCCCGCGCTTGAACTGCAGGGTGTGGCGCACTCGATCGAGGCCGAACTCAAGCGCGTGCCCGGTGCTCGCGAGGTCCAGACCCTGGGCGCCCCGGGCCGCGCGGTGATGGTCGAGCTCGACCCCTCCCGCCTGCGTGAGCGGGGCGTGGACCTGCTGCGCCTGAAGCAGACCCTGGCCGCCGCCAACCTGGGCATGGACGCCGGCAGCGTGGTGGAGCCGGGCGCCGGCGCCCTGGCCGTGGCCACCGGCGAGTTCCTGCGCAGCGCCGACGAGGTGGGCGACCTGGTGGTGGGCGTGAACGCCGGCAAGCCGGTCTACCTGCGCGAGGTGGCCAGCGTGCGCGCCGGCGCCGAGCAGCCCAGCCGCCTGGTCTGGTTCACCCCCGGCGCCGCCAACACCGCTTCGGCCCCGGCGGGCCAGGTCTTCCCGGCCTTGACCGTGACCGTGACCAAGAAGCCCGGCGAGAACGCGGTGGACGTGGCCGCGGCCGCCCAGGCCCGCCTGGCCGAATTGCGCGGCACCCTGATCCCCGAGGGCGTCGAGGCCACCATCACCCGCGACCACGGCGCCACCGCCGCCGAGAAAGCCAACAAGCTGATCCAGAAGCTGGCCTTCGCCACCGCCTCGGTGATCCTGCTGGTCGGCCTGGCCCTGGGCCGGCGCGAGGCGGTGATCGTCGGCGCGGCCGTCATCCTCACCCTGACCGCCACGCTGTTCGCCTCCTGGGCCTGGGGCTTCACCCTGAACCGGGTGTCCCTGTTCGCGCTGATCTTCTCGATCGGCATCCTGGTCGACGACGCCATCGTGGTGGTCGAGAACATCCACCGCCACCAGCAGCTCAAGCCCGGCCAGCCCCTGTCGGCCATCATCCCGGCCGCGGTGGACGAGGTGGGCGGCCCCACCATCCTGGCCACGCTGACGGTGATCGCGGCCTTGCTGCCCATGGCCTTCGTCAGCGGCCTGATGGGCCCCTACATGGGCCCGATCCCGATCAACTCCTCGCTGGGCATGGCGATCTCGCTGGCGATCGCCTTCACGGTCACGCCCTGGCTGGCGCTGAAACTGATGAAGCCCCATGCCGGCGACCATGCACCCGCCGGGGCGTCGGCGGGCCTGGGTGCGGGCCTGGGCGGGCTGTTCGCGGGCCTGCTGGCCCCGCTGCTGCACAGCGCCCGCAAGCGCTGGCTGCTGCTGGCCGGCATCGTCGCGGCCCTGCTGCTGTCGGTGGGTCTGGCGGTGGTGCAGTGGGTGGTGCTGAAGATGCTGCCCTTCGACAACAAGTCGGAGTTCCAGGTGGTGGTCGAGATGCCCGCCGGCACGCCGCTGGAGGACACCGCCGCCACGCTGCAGGCCCTGGGCGCCTTCCTCGCGGCGCAACCCGAAGTGGCCGACCTGCAGGCCTACGCCGGCACCGCCAGCCCGATCACCTTCAACGGCCTGGTGCGCCAGTACTACCTGCGGGCCGACGCCGAGCAGGGCGACCTGCAGGTCAACCTGGTGGACAAGCAGCACCGCCACGAGAAGAGCCACGCCATCGCCCAGCGCCTGCAGCCCAAGATCGAGAAGATCGGCCGCGCCCACGGCGCCAAGGTCAAGGTGGTCGAGGTGCCTCCCGGCCCGCCGGTGATGAGCCCCCTGGTGGCCGAGGTCTACGGCCCTGACGAGGCCGGCCGCCAGGCCCTGGCGGCCCGCATCGAGCAGGCCTTCTCGGCCACGCCGGACATCGTGTCGGTGGACAGCAGCCTGCGCGCCGACGCCCCGCGCGCCTTCCTGCGGGTCAACCGCCCCCGCGCCGAGGCCCTGGGCATCCCGGTGTCCAGCATCGCCCAGACGGTGCAGGGTGCGCTCTCGGGCACCGACGCCGCCTGGCTGCACGACGGCCACAGCAAGTACCCGGTGCCGGTGCGGCTGCAGCTGCCGCGCGCGGCCCAGGTGGGGCTGGACGGGCTGCTGTCGCTGCCCCTGCGCACCGCCAACGGCCCCTTGGTGCCGCTGTCCGAGCTGGTGACGGTGGAGCGCGGCGTGATCGACAAGCCGCTGTTCACCAAGGACCTGCAGGGCGTGAGCTACGTCTTCGGCGACATGGCCGGCCGGCTGGACTCGCCGCTGTATGGCCTGTTCGCGATCCGCCCGCGCCTGGCCGAGGCTGCACTGCCAGGCACCGGTGGCGTGGACCAGTACTGGATCCGTCAGCCCTCCGACCCCTACCGCGCCTATTCGGTGAAGTGGGACGGCGAGTGGCAGATCACCTTTGACACCTTCCGCGACATGGGCGCCGCCTACGGCGTCGGCCTGATCCTGATCTACCTGCTGGTGGTCGCGCAATTCCGCAGCTACCTGACGCCGCTGATCATCATGGCGCCGATCCCGCTGACCGTCATCGGCGTGATGCCGGGCCACGCGCTGCTGGGCGCGCAGTTCACCGCCACCAGCATGATCGGCATGATCGCCCTGGCCGGCATCATCGTGCGCAACTCCATCCTGCTGGTCGACTTCATCGAGCTGCAGGTGGCCCAGGGCCGCGACTTCGCCGAGGCGGTGGTCGACTCCGCCCGGGTGCGCGCCCAGCCGATCGCCCTGACCGCGCTGGCCGCCATGATCGGCGCCCTGTTCATCCTGGACGACCCGATCTTCAACGGCCTGGCGATCGCGCTGGTCTTCGGCATCCTGGTCTCGACCCTGCTGACCCTGGTCGTGATCCCGCTGCTGTACTTCGTCACCTACCGCGGCCGCCACCCGATCCCCCACACCGCCCCCTGATCCCAGGAGAAGAGCGCACGCGTTTCCCCAACGAAGGACCACAGGAGACAAGACATGGCCCACATCGTGATCATGGGTGCCGGCATCGGCGGCATGCCCGCCGCCTACGAACTGCGCGAGCGCCTGCCAGCCGAACACCGCCTGACCGTGGTCAGCGCGGTGGGCTACTTCCAGTTCGTGCCCTCCAATCCGTGGATCGCGGTGGGCTGGCGCCAGCGCAGCGAGGTCGTCCTCGAGATCGCGCCGCTGCTCGAGCGCAAGGGCATCGGCTTCATCCCGCAGGCCGTCACCGCGATCGACGCCCCGGGCAACCGCCTGACCCTGGCCGATGGCCAGACCCTGGACTACGACTACCTGGTGGTCACCACCGGCCCCAAGCTCAGCTTCGACGAGGTGCCGGGGGCCGGCCCGCACGGCGGCCACACCCACTCGGTCTGCAGCGTGGACCACGCCGAGGCCTTCTGGCGCGACTACGAGCAGTTCCTGAAGGACCCCGGCCCGCTGGTGGTCGGCGCCATGCCCGGGGCCAGCTGCTTTGGCCCGGCCTACGAGTTCGCCTTCATCCTGGACGCCGACCTGCGCAAGCGCAAGCTGCGCCACAAGGTCCCGATGACCTACGTGACCAGCGAGCCCTACATCGGGCACCTGGGTCTGGGCGGCGTGGGCGACTCCAAGAGCATGCTCGAGAGCGAGCTGCGCAACCACGACATCAAGTGGATCTGCAACGCCAGGACCAGCAAGGTCGAGCCCGGCCGACTGTTCACCACCGAGGTCGACGGCCTGGGGCAGCCCTACAAGGAGCACGAGGTGCCCTTCAAGCTGGCCATGATGCTGCCCGCCTTCAAGGGGGTGGACGCGGTGGCCGCCGTGCCCGGTCTGTGCAACCCGCGCGGCTTCGTGCTGATCGACGAGTTCCAGCGCAGCAAGGCCTACCGAAACATCTTCTCGGCAGGGGTGTGCGTGGCGATTCCCCCGGTGGAGGCCACCCCGGTGCCCACCGGCGCCCCGAAGACCGGCTACATGATCGAGACCATGGTGTCGGCGATCGCCCACAACATCTCGGACGAACTGGCCGGCCGCCCCGCCACCGCCCAGGGCACCTGGAACGCGATCTGTCTGGCCGACATGGGCGACACCGGCGCGGCGTTCGTGGCCCTGCCGCAGATCCCGCCCCGCAACGTCAACTGGTTCAAGAAGGGCAAATGGGTGCACCTGGCCAAGATCGCCTTCGAGAAGTACTTCCTGTCCAAGATGAAGTCCGGCAACTCCGAGCCGGTCTACGAGAAGTACGTGCTGAAGGCGCTGGGCATCGTGCGCCTGAACGACCGCTGAATTCCCGCAACTGACCTGGAGTGATTCCCATGACCATCGAACGCATCATCCGCAGCATGGCCGGCTTCTTCGTCATGCTCTCGCTCGCCCTGGGCGTCGAGGGCAGCCCGCTGTTCGTCAGCCCCTGGGCCCTGGCCTTCACCGCCTTCGTGGGCTTCAACCTGTTCCAGTCCGGCTTCACCGGCTTCTGCCCGCCGTCCATCCTGCTGCGCAAGCTGGGCCTGCGCGAAGGCGCCGGCGACAGCTGCTGCCGCTGAAGGCCGCCCACCCCACGACAAACCCGACCATTCCCAGCACCTCGTGACAGCAGCGACAATGGCCACGACTCCTTCGAACCGGACTCCTCTCCTGGAGTCGTGCGCCATGGCCCAACTCCAAGACGAGAAGAACCGCACCGACATCCTGAACCGACTCAAGCGCGCCGAGGGCCAGCTCCGCGGCATCCAGCGCATGGTCGAGGAAGGCCAACCTTGCCTGGACATCGCCAGCCAGATGGCGGCGGTGCGCAAGGCCCTGGACAGCACCTATGTGCGCATGACGGTGTGCTTCATGGAACAGGAGTTGGGCAGCCGACTCGCCGACAACCCGAAGAGCCGCAAGCAGCTCACCGAGGTCCTCGACGAAGTGCAGACGCTGCTGGGCAAGGTGCGCTGATGCGCCCTGCCCCACCATGACCACTCGCCGCCAACACCTTCTCCTCCTCAGCACCCTGCTCGCCGGCCGGCCCTTCGCGGCCCAGGCCGCCACGCCGTCGCGCCAGGCCACCATGGCCCGCTTCGACGTGGTGTACATCCCCGCCCTGTTCCTGACCGGCACCGCCGCCCGCCAGGCCCCGGCGGTGCCCAGGGCACGGGCCGCCATGCGGCGTCTGTTGGCCGAGTGGCCCGAACGCCGCGCCGCGCTGCTGGCGCTGTGGCCGCGTGACGCGGCCTGGGGCCGCGCCCTTCAGACCAGCGGCCAGTCCCTCGAGGCCGCGGCCCGCGACGCCGACGCCGGCGCCTGGGAAAGCGCCCACAACTGCCTCGAGGCGGTCCGCGAAAGCCAGTTCCACGCCCGCCGAGCCCTGGGCGAGGCCTACCTGCTCGACGACTTCACCGCCTTCCACGAGGTGATGGAGGCGATCACCGCCAGCCCCACCCCGCCGGCCGATCGCCTGCAAGCGCTGTTCACCGAAGCCCGGGTGCGCTGGCACCGCCTGGCCGCGCAGCGCATCGACCCCACGGCCTGGGGCCTGACGCCCGCCCGCGAAGCGCGGCTGCAGCAGGCGTTTGCCGACGAGAGCGCGGCGCTGTCGCGGCTGTCCGACGCCCTGCGCGGGCACGACGCAGCCGCCACCGCCCGCGCGGCCGCGGCCATCAAGGCGCCGTTCGTGCAGGCCTACGTGGCCTTCGGCTGGGAGCCCGACGAGCGCCAGCCGCTGGGATGACGCGGCAGGGGCTCAGGGCAGCTGGGCCTCGTCGCTGCGGCGCTCGCCCCGGTTGTCGACCCAGTTCACGCCGATGCGGTCACCGCTGCGCGGGCCGCGCAGGGTGAACTGCAAGAAAGGGTTCTTGGACACCGAAGGCCCGAACTGCGCCGTCAGCGCCGGCTTGCCGTTCCAGAGCACGGCCACCTCCTGGATGAACCAGGCCGGCACCAGCTTGCCCGCGCCGTCCTTGCGCAGGCCGTTCTCCATGTCGTGGGCCATCAGCAGGCGCACTATCACACGGTCGTCCTGCACCTGCAGGCGGATCTTGGTCGGATCGCTCATCACTCCGTCCCTTCAGCTGCCGCAGCCGCCCAGCGTGACCTTGATCTCGCGCTGGGTGTAGAAGACGCGGCCATCGGCCATCAGCGCCACCACGTAGACGGCCGAGGTCTGGGCCATCTTCAGCCGCGTGTTGACATTGGCCTCGGCACCCTCGCCAAACTCGAACACCGCCGCCAGCGGCACCGGGTTCTTCTCGACCATCACCGCCAGCCGGCGCAGGCCGGGCAGGCCGCAGGCCAGCTGCATCGGCACCGCGCCGCCGTTCTCGGCCATCTCGGGCGCCACCAGGGTGACCGCCTTGTGCTCCTGCGGCGCCTGCCCACCCAGGGCACGGGCCAGCTCGGCCAGCGACTTGGCCTCGAAGGTGGTGGCGGGCCAGGCGGCCAGGGCCGGACGGCTCCACAAGCCGGCGCCAGCCAGCATCATCGCCAGCGCGCCACTGCGCACCAGCACTTCGCGTCGATCGTGCATCGCATCCCTCGTTCGGGCCACGGCCAAGCCGGCCGCGGCCAAGCCCGTGATCTTAGTGGCCGCGACGCCGTGCCGCGGCACGCGCGGGGATGCCCTCACGCGCGCCAGCCGGCGCTCAATGCGCCCAGTGGCCCATGGCCCACAGCACCCCGCTGAGCGTGGCGAAGGACGCACCTGTGGCCACCAGCAGCGACGCGGCGCAGAACCCCTCATGCCCGTGGCGCTGGGCCAGCACGGGGTAGATGCTGAACATCGGCGCCGCGGCCAGCACCACCGCGGCGGCGCGCAGCGGCTCGCCCGCAGGCATCAACGCCCAGGCCGCCAGCCCGACGGCCAGCGGGTGCAACAGCAGCTTGCCGGCCGCCACCAACGCGATCTCGGGGCCCATCTGGCCGCGCTGCAGCCCGGCCAGCGCCCCGCCGATCACCAGCAGGGCGACACCGGCCGACGCCTGAGCCATCAGGCCCACCGAGCGGCCCACCGGACCGGGCAAGGTCCAGCCCAGCGCCGAGAAGAGCAGGCCCAGCACGATGGCCCACAGCATGGGCGTGCGCCACAGCGGCGCCAGCACGTGGCGCAGCCGGCCGATCGTGCCCGAGGCGTCGGCCTCGGGCTCGGCCAGCACGAACAGCATCGGCAGCATGACCAGGTTCTCGACCATGAACACCATGGCCAGCGCCGGCGCCCCGGCGTCCCCCATCCAGTTCAGCAGCACCGGGGTACCGACGAAGCCGGTGTTCGAGCAGGTCATGCCCGCGGCAATGAAGGCCCGCATCGAGCGACCACGGCCGCGCGCCCACCACCAGGCCAGCCCGAACAACAGGGCCGAGCCCCCGGCGTAGGCCAGCAGAAAGGGGCCGTTGAGCAGTTGGTGCAGCGGCCGCGCGGCGGTGAGCTGGAACAGCAGCGCCGGCAACGCCACCCGGATCACGAACTGCCCCACCGAGCGCATGTCCTGCGGCGACAACCAGCCGCTGCGGACCACGGCATAGCCCAGCGCCATCAGCAGATAGATCGGCGCGGTGATGGAAAGAATGTCTGGCATGGCGCCCATGTTCGCCGTGGCCGGAGGCCCGGACCATGCCGGGCGGCCATAACAGCTATGCGCGGGCCCAGCGCGGCCGCGGCGCGTGGGCCACACGCCACAGCGCACCCGGCAGGAGCGGGGCCGGAAACGACAACGCCACCCGAAGGTGGCGTCTGCGTACGGTGCGGGAACCGTGGTGGGCGGTGCAGGGTTCGAACCTGCGACCCCTGCCGTGTGAAGGCAGTGCTCTACCGCTGAGCTAACCGCCCGGGTGGACAAGGCGCACAGTGCTTGGTGGGCGGTGCAGGGTTCGAACCTGCGACCCCTGCCGTGTGAAGGCAGTGCTCTACCGCTGAGCTAACCGCCCCAAGGCTGTGTTCCTTCCGGTGTCCCGGAAAGCCTGTGATTATGGCACAAGATTTCGCCAAATGGTCTTGCCGCCGCTCGATTTGTCCAATTCGTTCAGAACGGCCGCGTGCAGAGCCGCCTCGGCCTCGTCCGGGTCGATGACGGGCAGGTTGAACGCGGTCAGGTCGACCTGCGCGACCTCGAGGGTGCTGCCGCCGACGGCGTCGTCGGCGGCATCGATGACCAGGCTGCCCTGGCCCCGGGTCATGTTGATGTAGACCTCGGCCAGCAGCTCCGAGTCCAGCAGCGCGCCGTGGAAGGTCCGGCCGGAGTTGTCCACCTCCAGGCGGCGGCACAGCGCATCCAGCGAATTGGCCTTGCCCGGGAACATCTCGCGGGCCATGGCCAGCGAGTCGGTCACCTTGCCCACATGCTCGATGAAGCGCGGACGGCCCAGGCGGCGCAGCTCCTCGTTCAGGAATCCCAGGTCGAACGAGGCGTTGTGGATGATGACTTCGGCGCCCTTGACGAACTCGAGCAGCTCGTCGACCAGCTCGGCGAACTTGGGCTTGTCGGCCAGAAAGGCGTCGGTCAGGCCGTGGATGCGCACCGCCTCCTCGGGCACCGAGCGCTCGGGGTTGACGTGGCGGTGCAGGTGGCGGCCGGTCAGGCGCCGGTTCTCCATCTCCACGCAGGCGAACTCGACCAGGCGGTCGCCGTTCTCGGGCGACAGGCCGGTGGTCTCGGTGTCGAAGAAGATCTGCCTCATGCCGCACGCTCCTGGCCGCCGCGGCGACCCGCCCAGACCCACAGCGCCGCACCACCCAGGATCATGGGCACGCACAGCCACTGGCCCATGCTCATGTTCAGGGCCAGCAGGCCCAGGAAATCGTCGGGCTCGCGGAAGTACTCGGCCACGAAACGCAGCACGCCATAGCCGAACAGGAAGGCTGCGCTGACCTGCCCCAGCGCGCGCTGGCGCCGCCCGTACACCCACAGCAGCGTGAACAGCAGCAGGCCCTCAAGGCCGAACTGGTAGAGCTGCGAGGGGTGGCGAGCGATCTCCAGCCCCGACTGCGGGAACACCATCGCCCAGGGCAGGCCCGGGTCGGCGGCGCGGCCCCAGAGCTCGCCGTTGATGAAGTTGCCGATGCGGCCGCAGGCCAGCCCGACCGGCACGCAGGGAACGATCAGGTCGGTGACCGACAGGAAACTGCGCTGGCGGCGCCAGGCGAACAGGGCCATGGCCACCGCCACACCCAGCATGCCGCCGTGGAAGGCCATGCCGCCTTTCCACACCGCGAACACCTCCATCGGGTGCGCCAGGTAGTGGCCGGGCTTGTAAAACAGCACATAGCCCAGGCGGCCGCCCAGGACCACGCCCATCACGCCGAAGAACAGCAGGTCCTCGATGTCTCGGCGCTCCCAGCCGTCCTCGGCGAACCAGGGCATCGCGGCGCGGCGGTTGGCCAGCCACAGGAACAGCCCGAAGGCCACCAGGTAGGTGATGCCGTACCAGTGGACCTGCAGCGGAAGCCCCAGCCCGGTCAGGTCGAGCGCGATGGGGTTGAATTGCGGGTGGATCAGCATGGGGCGGGATCATAAGCGCCCGAGGTGGGCGAAAATGGGCGGTTCACGCTCACCGCACCCATGCCAAGAAGGGTTTGAAGATGCCAGCCTATCGTTCCAAGACCTCCACCGCCGGCCGCAACATGGCGGGCGCCCGCTCGCTGTGGCGCGCCACCGGCATGAAGGACGAGGACTTCAGCAAGCCGATCATCGCGATCGCCACCAGCTTCCCCCAGTTCGTGCCGGGCCCCGTCCACCTGAAGGACCTGGGCCAGCTGGTCGCCCGTGAGGTCGAGCGCGCCGGCGGCGTGGCCAAGGAGTTCAACACCATCGCGGTGGACGACGGCATCGCCATGGGCCACGACGGCATGCTGTACTCGCTGCCCAGCCGCGACATCATCGCGGACTCGGTCGAGTACATGGTCAACGCGCACTGCGCCGACGCCATCGTCTGCATCAGCAACTGCGACAAGATCACCCCGGGCATGCTGATGGCCGCGATGCGCCTGAACATCCCGGTGGTCTTCGTCTCGGGCGGCCCGATGGAGGCCGGCAAGGTCAAGCTGGCGGTGCCCGGCACCTCGACCATCCAGATCAAGAAGCTCGACCTGATCGACGCGATGGTGATGGCCGCCGACAGCAAGGTCAGCGACGCCGAGGTGGCCGAGGTCGAGCGCTCGGCCTGCCCCACCTGCGGCAGCTGCTCGGGCATGTTCACCGCCAACTCGATGAACTGCCTGACCGAGGCCCTGGGCCTGTCCCTGCCCGGCAACGGCACCGTGGTCGCCACCCACGCCGACCGCGAGCAGCTGTTCCTGCGCGCCGGCCGCCTGGCGGTCGAGCTGTGCAAGCGCTACTACGAGCAGGGCGACGAGTCGGTGCTGCCGCGCAGCATCGGCAAGAAGGCCTTCGAGAACGCGATGACCCTGGACATCGCCATGGGCGGCTCCACCAACACCATCCTGCACATCCTGGCCGCGGCCCAGGAAGCGGGCATCGACTTCGACATGACGGACATCGACCGCCTGTCGCGCGAGGTGCCGCAGCTGTGCAAGGTGGCGCCCAACACCAACAAGTACCACATCGAGGACGTGCACCGCGCCGGCGGCATCATGGCCATCCTGGGCGAACTCGCGCGGGCCGGCAAGCTGCACACCGACGCCCCGACCATCCACGCACCGACCATGGGCGACGCCCTGGCCCAATGGGACATCACGGTGACCCAGGACGAGGCGGTCAAGACCTTCTACATGGCCGGC
Source organism: Hydrogenophaga intermedia (assembly GCA_943371055.1). Classification (GTDB taxonomy): domain Bacteria; phylum Pseudomonadota; class Gammaproteobacteria; order Burkholderiales; family Burkholderiaceae_C; genus Ideonella; species Ideonella intermedia_A. The sequence goes on from CALRTJ020000032.1 coordinate 23,431, forward strand.
CCCGCGGGCATCCCCACCCAGGTGGCCTTCAGCCAGAACACCCGCTGGCCGAGCCTGGACACCGACCGTGCCGAAGGCTGCATCCGCTCCCACGAGCACGCCTTCAGCAAGGAAGGCGGCCTGGCCGTGCTGCGCGGCAACATCGCCCTGGACGGCTGCGTGGTCAAGACCGCCGGCGTGGACGACAGCCTGCTCGTGTTCGAAGGCCCGGCCCACGTGGTCGAGAGCCAGGACGAGGCCGTGGCCCACATCCTGGACGACCAGGTCAAGGCTGGCGATGTGGTGGTGGTGCGCTACGAGGGCCCCAAGGGCGGCCCCGGCATGCAGGAAATGCTCTACCCGACCAGCTACATCAAGTCCAAGGGCCTGGGCAAGGCCTGCGCGCTGCTGACCGACGGCCGCTTCTCGGGTGGCACCTCGGGCCTGTCGATCGGCCACTGCTCGCCCGAAGCCGCGGCCGGCGGCGCGATCGGCCTGGTGCGCAATGGCGACCGCATCCGCATCGACATCCCGAACCGCACCATCGACGTGCTGCTGAGCGACGAGGAACTGGCCAAGCGCCGTGCCGAACAGGACGCCAAGGGCTGGAAGCCGGCCCAGGCGCGCCCGCGCAAGGTCAGCGCCGCGCTGAAGGCCTACGCCCTGCTGGCCACCTCGGCCGACAAGGGCGCGGTGCGCGACCTGAGCCAGCTGGAAGACTGAGCCCGGCGGCCTCGATCGCCCCCCTCCATGCCCGCCCCGCGCGGGCATTTTTCATGGCGCCGGCGGGTGGGCCCGCACCCAGTCGTGGAAGGCCTGCGCCGCAACCGACAGGCTGCGGTCCCGCCGCCGCAGCAGGTAGATCTGGCGGCTCAGCCCGGGCCAGTGCAGGGGCCGCGTGACGAGCCCGGCCCCCTGGAACTGATAGAGCGTCAGGGTGGGCACCACGCTCACCCCCAGGCCGGCGCGCACCAGGCCGGCCACCGTGGCCAGTTGCTCCACCTCCAGGGTGGGCTGCAGCCGGGCCGTGGGCGCCAGGGTGTGCAAGGCCGCGTCCAAGGCCTGGCGCACGCTGGTGTTGCGTGCCAGGTGGATGAAGGGCTGCTCGGCCAGATCGGCCGGCCGCACCTGCCGTCGCCGGGCCAGCGGGTGATCGGCCGGGCAGACCAGGTGAAAGCCGTCCACGCAAAAGGGCTCGGCCTGCAGCTCAGAGCTGTCGGCCGGCACGGCTGCCAGTGCCAGGTCGGCCTCGCCCCGACGCAGCTGCTCGACGCAAGGGCCGGACAGCACATCCGCCACCCGCACGCTGACGCCCGGCCAGCGCGCGCGAAAGCTCGCCAGCACCTCAGGCAGCCAAGCCGCCGCCAGCGAGGGCAGCAGGGCCACCGCCACCTGGCCCCGGGCCCGCTGGGCCAGCTCCCGCATCCCGCCCAGGGCCTGTTCGAACTCGGCCAGCAGGCGCCGGGCCGACACCGCGAACTCGGCCCCCTCGACCGTCAGGGCCACATGACGCGTGCTGCGGTCGAACAGCCGCAGGCCCAGCCCGGCTTCCAACTGGCGGATCAGTGCCGACAGGGCCGGCTGTGACAGGTGCGAGGCCCGTGCCGCCTGGGTGAAGTTGCAGGTCTCGACCAGGGCCAGAAAGGCCCTGAGCTGGCGGGTGGAAAGCTCGGCCATTGATTCATCCGATCAATCAATTGATTTCATCTTTCGATTTCACAGATTAAATCAGAGCACCAAGAATGGCCGCATGCCTGCCTTGCTCCGAATCGCCTGCGCCGCCGGGTTCTCGGGTGACCGCACCGATGCCGCCAGTCCGCTGGTGGACGCCCTGATCGCCGCCCGCGGCCCGGCGGTGCTGGTCTTCGAGACCCTGGCCGAGCGCACCCTGGCCCTGGCCCAGCTGGCCCGCCGCCAGCAGCCCGACGGCGGCTACGAACCGCTGCTCGACGAGCTGCTGCGCCCGGTGCTGGCGCGCTGCCTGGCCCACGACATCCGCATCGTCAGCAACTTCGGTGCGGCCCACCCGCTGGGGGCGGCGCGCCACATCCAGCGCCTGGCCGCCGAGCTGGGCCTGCCGACCCCACGCATCGCCGTGATCGAGGGCGACGACCTGAGCGCGCCCGCCCAGCGCCCGCTGCTGCGCGGCAGCGATGCCGGCCTGGATCTCGTCTCCGCCAACGCCTACCTGGGCGCAGACGCCATCGCCCAGGCCTTGCGTGAGGGCGCGCAGATCGTGGTGGGCGGGCGCATCGCCGACCCGTCGCTCACCGTCGGCCCGGCACTGGCGCACTTCGGCTGGGCCGCCGATGACTGGGACCGGCTGGCCCGCGCCACCATGGCCGGCCACCTGCTGGAGTGCGGCGCCCAGGTCAGCGGCGGCTACTTCGCTGACCCGGGCGTCAAGGACGTGCCCGGCCTGGCGCAGCTGGGCTACCCGATCGCCGAAATCGACGCCGACGGCGACTGCGTGATCACCAAGCCCGCCGGCACCGGCGGACGGATCGACCGCCACACCGTCACCGAGCAATTGCTGTACGAGGTGCACGACCCCGCCGCCTATCTGACGCCTGACGTGGTGGCCGACCTGCGCGAGGCGACCCTGACCGAGCTCGGCCCGGACCGCGTGCGGCTGTCCGGTGTAAGGGGCCACCCGCGCCCGGCATCGCTCAAGGCCAACCTCTGCCATGCCACCGGTTGGCTGGCCGAGGGCGAAATCTCCTACGCCGGGGTGCGGGCCGGGGAACGCGCCGCGCTGGCCGCCGAGGTCCTGCGTGAACGCCTGGCTCCTTGGGGCCGGCCACGCTTCGACCTGATCGGCGTGGGCAGCGTCTTCGGCGACGACGACAACCGCTGGCAACAGCGCCTGTCCACGCACGGTGCCCAGGACGTGCGCCTGCGCGCCGCCTGGCGGCAACCCGACCGCGCCACCGCCGAGCGTCTGGCCCGCGAGGTCACCGCCCTGTACACCTGCGGCCCGGCCGGTGGCGGCGGCGTGCGCACCGCCCTGCGGCCGACGCTGGGCACCGTGTCCTGCCTGGTCCCGCGCGAGCAGGTGCCCGCCCGCCACCACTTCGTCGAGGCCCTGCCGTGAGCCTGTCCGTCGTCCCCCTGCACCGCCTGGCCCATGGCCGCACCGGCGACAAGGGCAACCGCTCCAACATCAGCGTGATCGCCTGGCAGCCGGCCTTCTGGCCGCTGATCCAGGCCCAGGTCACCCCGGAGGCCGTCGCCCGCTGCTTCGCCCACCGCCGCCCGGGCGACATCCACTGCCATGCCCTGCCCCGGCTGCAAGCGCTCAACGTCGTGATCGATGAGGTGCTCGACGGCGGCGTCAATGACGCGCTCAACCTGGACAGCCACGGCAAGTGCTTGTCCTACCTGCTGCTGGACCTGCCGATCGAAGTGCCCGCCGACCTGCTGAACCTGCTGATGCCGTCGCCCGACGGCCCTGCCCACCGTTGAGCCCGCAGGCCGGTCCTCGGCCCGGAACCGACCCTCAGAACCCCGACAGGAGACATGACATGCCCCCACAGCCCTTTGCCCGCCGCCTCGCCCTCTGCACCCTGGCCCTGTGCGCCAGCGGCCTTGGCCTGAGCGCCCGGGCCGACACCTTCCCCAGCAAGCCCATCACCTTCCTGGTGCCCTTCGCTGCGGGAAGTGCGACCGACCAGCTGGCCCGTGCGCTGGCCCAATCGGTGGGCGAGCAGACCCGGCAGACCGTGGTGGTCGAGAACAAGGCCGGCGCCGGCGGCATGCTGGCAGCCCAGACCGTGGCCCGTGGCGTGGCCGACGGCCACCTGGTGCTGATCGCCACCAACACCACGCACGCCGCCAACGAACACCTGTTCAAGAAGCTGCCCTATGACCCGGTGAAGGACTTCGCCCCCTTGACCGGCCTGGGCAAGGGCGGTCAGGTGCTGGTCGTGAACCCGGCCTCGCCCTGGAAGAGCGTGGCCGAGCTGGTGGCCGATGCCCGCAGGCGCCCCGGCAAACTGAGCTTCGCCAGCGGCAGCGCATCCAGCCGCGTCGCGGGCGAGATGCTCCAGCAACTCAGCGGCACCGATCTCCTGCACGTGCCCTACAAGAGCAACCCGCAGGCACTGACCGATCTGATGGGCGGGCAGGTCGACCTGATGATCACCGACACCGCGACCGGCATCCCGCAGATCAAGGCCGGCAAGGTGCGCGCCCTGGGTTTCTCCGGCATCCGGCGCAACCCGCACCTGCCCGACATGCCCACGATCGACGAGGGCGGGGTCAAGGGCTATGACATGAGCTATTGGTTCGCGGCCTACGCCCCCGCCGGCACGCCGACGGCCACCGTCAAGCGCCTCAACGAGCTGCTCACGCAGGCGGTGCGCAGCGCGGCAGCCAAGAGCTTCTTCGACACCTCGGCCGCCGAGCCCTGGACCAGCACGCCGGAAGAGCTGGCGCGCTTTCAGGCCAGCGAAACCCAGAAGTGGGGCAAGGTGATCAAGGCCGCCGGCATCGAGCCGGAATGAGCGGCCGCGCCGGGTGAGGCCCCTCGGGCCCGCCGCACCGAGTCCGCGAACGCCGCCCGGCCATCAGCGGCGGCGAAAGGTGCTGCTGCGCTGGTCCGGACCCAGCCCGAGGGCCGAGATGTTGCGCTTGCGGCGGTCGGCCTTGCGCTCGGCATCGCGGACCATCTCGCGGCGCCTGGTCATGCCCGAGGCATCGGCCCAGGCCCACCAGGCCAGCGCCACCGGAAACGGTGCCAGCACCCACCACCAGGACCAGGCGGCCACCGGCGGCAATTCCAGCAGCTTGAGCGCCAGCAGGATCACGCCGAGCACGACTGCGGCCATCTTGAATCTCCAGACAAATGCGGATGCGCCAGCGCATGCCGCGGGTCAACCGAACTCCTTAGAATCCGTTGTGGCACTGTAAACCACTTGTGCTCACCCCCCACCGGAAGGAACCCATGAAAGCTCTGTTCGCCCTGATCGCCGCTGTGGCCTTCGCCGCCCCCGCCCTGGCCAGCCAGGAACTGGCCGGCAAGAAGAACTGCCTGGCCTGCCACGCCGTCGACAAGAAGGTCGTCGGCCCGGCCTACAAGGACGTGGCCGCCAAGTACGCCGGCCAGAAGGACGCCGTCGCCAAGCTGGCCGAGAAGATCCAGAAGGGTGGCGTGGGCGCCTGGGGTCAGGTGCCGATGCCTGCCAACCAGGTCACGGCAGACGAGGCCAAGACCCTGGCCGCTTGGGTGATGTCCATCAAGTGACCCTGTTCGGCCACCACCGGTGGCCGCTCGCAGCCGAGGCCCTGCTCCGCAGGGCCTTTTTCATGGCTCTTTGCCCGTTGCCTATGGATGGGCGAACCGTCCTAGGGAGAGGTCGAGGAACTGCTCGGCTGGCAGATGGCGAGGGGCGCAGCGGTCGACGGCTCTGAACCAGCCCAGGTAGTGGTGCAGGTAGCGGGTGGC
>CALRTJ020000033.1:0-26619 GCA_943371055.1 Hydrogenophaga intermedia
GCTGGGCGACAGCAAGCAGTTCGCCGTGCGCGGCCTGTACGAGCTGGGCGCCATCACCGTCGGTGGCTACTTCCAGCGTGACACCGACACCTCGGGTGCCGGCAGCCGCAACAACTTCCGCCTGTCGGGCATGTACGCCATGGGCGCCACCGAGCTGCACCTGAACGTGGGCAAGGCCGGCGAAGTCGGCGGCGCCGACGGCACCGGTGCCACCCAGCTGACCCTGGGCGCGAACTACAACCTGAGCAAGCGCACCAAGGTCTACGGCTTCTGGACCAAGGTCAACAACGACAACAACGCCGCCTACGCCTCGGGCGCGGCCGGTGCCGACGTGTCGTCGTTCGCCCTGGGCGTGCGCCACAACTTCTGATGACCCCGGGGGCCTCGAGCCCCCTGGTCTCGGAACCGCGAAAGCCGACCTTCGGGTCGGCTTTTTTTCGTCCTTGCGAAGCGCCTCCGTGCAGGCTCCGGCGTTGGCCGCGCCAGGCCAGCGCTGCCGCGGGCGCGTCAGCCCCGCGGGTGGTGCTGCGCGTGCAGCGTCTTCAGCCGCTCACGGGCCACATGGGTGTAGATGGTGGTGGTCGAGATGTCGGCGTGCCCCAGCAGCAGCTGCACCACCCGCAGGTCGGCCCCATGGTTGAGCAGGTGGGTGGCGAAGGCGTGGCGCAACGTGTGCGGCGACAGCGGCGCACGGATGCCGGCCTGCAGCGCATGGCGCTTGACCAGGGTCCAGAACATCTGGCGCGTCATCGGCCCCCCCCGGGCGGTGACGAACAAGGCAGCGCTCTGCTGACCGCCCAGGATCTCGGCCCGGGACTCGGCCAGGTAGCGGCGGATCCAGTCGGTCGCGGTCTCGCCAAAGGGCACCAGGCGCTCCTTGGCGCCCTTGCCGCTCACCCGCACCACGCCCTCGGACAGGCTCAGGTGCACGCTCAACAGGCCCACCAGCTCGCTGACCCGCAGGCCGCTGGCGTACATCAGCTCCAGCATGCAGCGGTCACGCAGCCCCAGCGGTGTGGCCACGTCAGGCGCGCCCATCAAGGCGTCCACCTGCCCCTCGCTGAGGGTCTTGGGCACGCGCAGGGGCTGGCGAGCACCGTCCAGGCGCAGGGTCGGGTCGCGCTCGATCAGGCGCTCGCGCAGCGCCCAGCGGTAGAAGCGGCGGAACACCGCCAGGCGCCGGTTGGCCGTGGTGGCGCGGGTGGCGGCGTGGCGGGCGGCCGCATAGGCCAGCAGGTCGGCCTCGGAGGCCTGCAGCAGCGGACGCGATTGCGCGTGCAACCACTGGGCCAGCGCCCCCAGGTCGCGGCGGTAGGCCTCGAGCGTCTTGGGCGAGAGCCCGTCCTCCAGCCACAGCGCGTCGGAGAAGCGCCGGATCAGCGTCCCCGACTCGGCAGGAACCGCCGACGTGCTCAATCGAGCGACAGCTTCTGGCGCGCGACGACCTGCTTGTAGACGTCGAACTCGGCCCGGATCTGCTCCTTGAACTGGTCGGGCGTGTTGAGCACCAGCAGCGAGCCGGTGTCCTCGATGCGCTTGCGCACGTCCGGCATCTCGGCGGTGCGTTTGACCGCGTCATGCACCTTGTCGACCACCTCCTTGGGCAGGCCCTTGGGGCCGTAGATGCCGTAATAGGCCATGCGGTTGACCGGCTCCAGGCCCACTTCCTTGAAGGTGGGCACGTTGGGCAGCACGGTCAGGCGCTGCGGCGCGGCCACCACGATGGGCACCAGGCGACCGTCCTTGATGAAGGGCAGCGCCGAGGGCAGGTTGTCGAAGATGATCGGCACCTGCCCCGCCACGGTGTCGTTGAGCGCCGGGCCCGCGCCTCGGTAGGGGATGTGGGTGACGAAGATGCCGGCGAGCGACTTGTACAACTCCATCTGCAGGTGGCCGATGCCGCCGGTGCCCGAGGACGCGAAGCTGTACTTGCCGGGGTTCTTCTTCAGCACCTCGACGAAGCCCTTGTAGTCCTTGGCCGGGAAGGACGGATGCACCGCGATGATGTTGGGCGTGGCCGCCACGTTGATGATCGGGGTGAAGTCGGTCAGGGGGTTGTACGGGATCTTCGGGTTGATCGCCGGGTTGGCCGCGGTGGTGGACACCGTGGCCATGCCCAGCGAGTAGCCGTCCGGGGCCGCCTTGGCGGTCTCGTTGGCGCCCACCGAACCGCCGCCGCCCGCCTTGTTCTCGACCACCAGGGTCTGGCCCAGCGCCGGGCTGATCTTCTCGGCGATCACGCGGGCCACGATGTCGGTGGTGCCGCCGGGCGCGAAGGGCACGACCAGCTTCACCGGCTTGTTCGGGTAGGCCTGGGCCAGGGCCTGTGGCGCCCACACGGGCAGGGTCATCACCGCGGCCAGCACGCCAAGTCGGGAACGGGAACGCATCGTCAACTCTCCATGGGGTAGTGCCCTTGCATTGTGTACGCAGCATGGCCCGCTCCGCCATGCGTGCCACACCGGAGGCGGCCCGGCATGTGGATACCCCGTAGCCCGGGCACTGGCACACTGGCCGCATGTCCCAGGTCCTGCTGCTGCTGCCCGATTTCCTGTTGATCCTGGTCGGCCACCTGGTGTGCCGCCACACCGCGCTGGACCGGCCGGTCTGGGACGGGGTCGAGCGCCTGGTGTACTGGCTGCTCTTCCCGGCCCTGCTCTTCGTCGCCATCCTGCGACAGCCGCTCCAGGCCGACGCGCTGCTGGCCCTGGCCGGCTGCGGCCTGGCGGTGATCGGCAGCGGCATCGCCATGGCCTACGCCATCGGCCACCTCAAGGGCGTGGACGCGATGCTGCACGCCTCGGGCGCCCAGACCGCGTTCCGCTTCAACTCCTACGTCGGCCTGGCCATGGCCGAGCGCCTGGGCGGCGTGCAGGCGGTGGCCTGGATCGCGCTGCTGATCGCCCTGTGCGTGCCGCTGTGCAACGTGGCCGCGGTGTGGCCGCTGGCGCGGCGCTCGGGCCACCACTTCGGCCGCGAGCTGGCGCGCAACCCGCTGATCATCGCCACCGTGGCCGGCCTGGCCGCCAACCTGCTGGGCCTGCGCCTGCCCGAGCCGGTCAACATCACCCTCACCCGCGTGGGCAGCGCCGCGCTGCCGCTGGGCCTGATGGCGGTGGGCGCCGGCCTGCAGATGGGCGCGCTGCGCGACGGCCCGCGCCTGGCAGCCAGCTTCCTGGCGATCCGCCACGCGGTGCTGCCGCTGGTGGCGATCGCCCTGGTGCAGGCGGCGGGCCTGCCGCCGGGCCAGCAGGCGGTGGTGGTGGCCTTCGCCGCCCTGCCCACCGCGTCCAGCGCTTACGTGCTGGCCACCCGCATGGGCGGCAACGGCGGCTACGTGGCCGGCCTGGTCAGCCTGTCCACGCTGATCGCCATGGTGGGCATGCCGCTGGCCCTGGCCGGTCTGGCCTGGGCCCAGACGGCCTGATCAGCCCCGGGCCAGCGCCCAGGCGATGTGCTCGGCCACCAGGTCGTCGGCCTGCGGAAGGGCCTCGGCCAGGGCCTGACGCAGCAGCGCCGCGTTCGGCGCGCCGGCCGCGATCGCGTTGCCGCTGACCACCGCCAGGTTGCGGCGCCAGCGCTGCCAGCCGATCGCCCGGATCGCGCTGCCCAGGTTGCGCTGAACGAAAGTCGGCTCGTCCCAGCGCCACAAGTCCAGCAGGTCGGGCGCGCCCCAGGGCTCGCGCACGTCAAAGTCCGCCAGCACCGCCGGCTGCGCGAACTTGTTCCAGGGGCAGACCAGCTGGCAGTCGTCGCAGCCGTAGAGGTGGTTGCCGATCAGCGGGCGCAGCGCCTCGTCGATCGCCCCCTCGTGCTCGATCGTCAGGTACGAGATGCAGCGCCGTGCATCGAGCCGGCAGGGACCCTGGAAGGCCTGGGTCGGGCAGGCATCCAGGCAGGCGCTGCACTGGCCACAGTGGTCGGTGTCGGGCTCGGTCAGCGGCAGCGGCAGGGTGACCAGCAGCTCGCCCAGGAAGGACATCGAGCCCCCCTCGCGCGACAGCGCCAGCGTGTGCTTGCCGCGCCAGCCCAGGCCGGCGCGGGTGGCCAGCTCCACCTCCATCACCGGGCCGGTGTCGGTGAAGGCACGGTGGCCGAAGGGGCCGATCTCGGCCTCTATGCGCTCGGCCAGCGACTGCATGCGGTTGCGCAGGACCTTGTGGTAGTCCCGCCCCCTGGCGTAGACCGACACCACCGCCTCGCCGGGCCGCAACGACCGGGCCAGCTCGGCCGCCTGCCAACCCTCGGGCGTGCCGCGCGGCAGGTAGTCCATGCGGGCGGTGATGACCCGCAGCGTGCCCTTGAAGACCTCGGCCGGGCGGGCCCGGCGCACGCCGTGGCGCGCCATGTAGTCCATCGTGCCGTGGCAGCCGGCCGACAACCACGCCAGCAGGCCGGGCTCGGCGCTGGAAAGGTCGGCATCGGCCACGCCGATCTGTGAAAATCCGAGGGCCCGGCCCCACTCCGGCAAGGCCTTTGCCACCCGCTGTGCCAGCGCCTGAGCCGAACGAGAACCTTGATCCATCCGCCGATTCTAGAAAGCCGAACCCTGCCCTGGCCCGACGAGGCGGCCTGTGGCCGCTTTGCCGCCGCGCTGGCGGCCCTGCCCGCGCTGCGCGACGCCTGCGTGGAACTGGACGGCCCGCTGGGTGCCGGCAAGACCACCTTCACCCGCCACCTGCTGCGTGCGCTGGGGGTGCAGGGCCGCATCAAGAGCCCCACCTACGCGGTGGTCGAGCCCTACGAGGTGCACGGCCTGGCCATCTCGCACTTCGATTTCTACCGCTTCGACGACCCGCGCGAGTGGGAGGACGCGGGCTTTCGCGACCTGTTCTCGGCCCCCGGCCTGAAGCTCTGCGAGTGGGCCGACAAGGCGCGCGCCGTGCTGCCGGTGCCCGACCTGCGGCTGGTGATCGCCCCGCAGGACGACGAGTCCCGCCAGGTGCAGGTCCAGGCCTTCACGCCGCGCGGCGTTCAACTGCTCGAGGCCGACCGATGAAGCGCCGCAGCCTGCTGCACGCCGGCGCCGCCGTGCTCACCCTCGGGCCGATGGAGCTGGCCTGGGGCGCCGCCATCGTCGCGGTGCGGGTGTGGCCGGCGCAGGACTACACCCGCGTCACCATCGAGTCCGACAAGGCCCTGAGCGCGCGCCACTTCGTCACCGAGGCCCCCGAGCGCCTGGTGGTCGACATCGACGGGCTCGAGCTCAGCCCCGCGCTGCGCGAGCTGGTCGGCAAGGTCCGCGCCGACGACCCCTACATCGCCGGCGTGCGGGTGGGCCAGAACCAGCCGCGCGTGGTGCGCCTGGTGATCGACCTCAAGCAGCCGGTCAAGCCGCAGCAGTTCGCGCTGATCCCGGTGGCCGCCTACCAGCACCGCCTGGTGTTCGACCTGTACCCGGCGCAGCCCACCGATCCGCTGCTGGGCCTGGTGCGCGAGCGCGACGAGGCCGAGCGCCAGGCCGCGCAGTCCATCCGCGACGCCCTGGGCGACTTCATCGGCCAGATCGAGCGCCCGCTGCCGCCGCCGGTGCCCACCGCGGCACTGCCCGCGGCCTCGGCACCGCCGGTGGCCGTGGCCGGCCAGACCCCGGCCCCGCCCGCCCCGCCCACCGCGGCCCAGATCGAGCGCTTCAACCGCCTGACCATCGTCGCCATCGACCCCGGCCACGGCGGCGAGGACCCCGGCGCGATCGGCCCCAGCGGGCTCAAGGAAAAGGACGTGGTGCTGCAGGTGGCGCTGCAGCTGCGCGACCGCCTCAACACCCTGCCCGGCATGCGTGCCATGCTCACCCGCGACGCCGATTACTTCGTGCCGCTGCAAGAGCGCGTGCGCAAGGCTCGGCGGGTGCAGGCCGACCTGTTCGTCTCCATCCACGCCGACGCCTTCTTCACCCCCGAGGCCCGCGGCGCCAGCGTCTTCGCGCTCAGCCAGGGCGCGGCCACCAGCGCCGCCGCGCGCTGGATGGCCAACAAGGAGAACGCCGCCGACGTGGTGGGCGGCGTCAACGTCGCCACCAAGGACGCCCAGGTGCTGCGCACCCTGCTCGAGATGAGCACCGCCGCGCAGATCAAGGACAGCCTGCGCGTGGGCCACGAGGTGCTGGGCCGCATCGGCCAGGTCGGGCGCCTGCACAAGCGCCAGGTCGAGCAGGCCGGCTTCGCGGTGCTGAAGGCGCCCGACATCCCGTCCATCCTGGTCGAGACCGCCTTCATCTCCAACCCCGAAGAAGAAGCCAAGCTGCGCGACCCCGAGTTCCAGCAGCGCCTGGTCGAGGCCCTGCACCACGGCATCGCCCGCTACTTCGCCAAGAACCCGCCGCTGTCGCGCCAGCGCACCACCTGAGGCCGCGCCGCCGCCACCGCGGCGCCCGCCCCCGCATCCCCCGATGAGCCTGGCCGAGCTGCGCGACGCGCTGAACGCCGAACTCGAGGCCACCCCCGAGTTCATCGACTTCAAGGTCCTCGAGCGCCGAGCCGAGGGCCCGCTCTGGCGCGTCACCCTGGACCCCAGCCACGCCTGGGCCGAGGGCCAGCGTCCCGGCACCGCGCCGGCCGCCGGCCTGCTCGACGACAGCCTGGACGGTGCCGCCGTCTGGTGGGGCGGCCCGCCCAAGGGCAGCGCCCGCGTGCTGGCCGTGTGGGCCGAGGACGACCAGCTGCTGCTGCAGCACGCCAGCGCGCCGCCGCCGGGCCCGGGCGAGCTGATCCGCCTGTACCCCACGCGCCACCTGGCCGCGGTGGCTGACGCCTGGTGGGACACCCCCTGGGCCGAGCAGGCCCTGGCGCTGCTGCCCGGCCTGACGGCCCCGCCCGCCGAGCCCGACGCGCCCGCACTCACCGGCGAGCCCTTCCGCTGGCTGCGCCCGGCCCAGCGGGCCGCCCTGGCCACGCTGCCGCGCTGGCGCAGCGGCTTCCTCTGGGGCCCGCCCGGCACCGGCAAGACCACCACCCTGGGCGTGCTGCTGGCCGAGTGGCTGGACCGCTGCCCCGACGGCCGCGTGCTGCTGCTGTCCACCACCCACGCCGCGCTGGACCTGGCGGTGCTGGCGGTGGACAAGGCGCTGCAGCACGGCCGGCGCGAGGCCCTGCGCCCCCGCGTGCAGCGCCTGGGCAGCCGCTTCGATGCCGCCGCCTACCAGGGCCGCGAACACCTGATCCCGCGCGGCAGCGAAGACCTGATCGCCCGCCTGGCCCGCGCCGAGGCCGCCCGCCCCTCGCCCCGCGACGCCGCCGCCCTGCAGGCCTGGAGCGAGCGCGTCGCCGCCCTGCGGGCCGAGCTGCGCGCGTCCTCGCTCGAGGTGCTGCGCCACTGCCGCCTGGCCGCGATGACCGCCAGCCGCGCCGCCTTCACCCTGCGCACCCTGCGCCAGCTGGCCTCGGACGAGGGCCGCCCGCCCTTCGACCTGGTGGTCTTCGACGAGGCCAGCCAGGTCAGCCTGGCCCACGCGCTGGCCCTGATGCCGCTGGGCCGCACCCACCTGCTGGCGGGCGATCCGCAGCAGCTCTCGCCGGTGCAGCGCAGCCCCGACCGCCTGGCCCGCCTGTGGCTGGGCCGCTCGCCCTTTTCGGCCTTGCCGCGCGCCGCCGCCGCGCCCTCGGTCGCGCTGCTGGACGAGCAGTCGCGCATGGCCGAGCCCATCGGCACCCTGGTCAGCGAGCTGTTCTACGACGGCGCCCTGCGCGTGGCGCGCGACGCCCAGGCCCGCCCCGACTGGCTGGCCGCCCGCCGCCGCGCCCTGGGCCCGGCCGACCAGGACACCCACGTCCATGTCGAGCCGGTCGAGGGCCCCGGCCACTGGTCGGCCGCCGAGCGCGGCCCGGTGCGCGCCGCGTCCGCCGACGCCATCGCCCGGGCGGTCGCCCAGGCCCTGCAGGACGAGGCTTGGCAGCCGGAGGAACTGGTCGTGCTCACCCCGTTCCGGGCCCAGCGCGCCCGCATCCGCCGCGCGCTGCAGGCCCTGGGCGTGCCCGACACCGTGCGGGTTAGCACCGTGCACCGCGCCCAGGGCAGCGAGGCCCCCGCCCTGTTCTTCGACCCGGTGGACGCCACCCTGCCCTTCCTGCAGACCGAGGAGGCCCGCCGCCTGCTCAACGTCGCCCTCAGCCGGGCCCAGGCCAAGCTGCTGCTCTACCTGTCCGACACCGACACCCGCAGCCCCCTGATCGCGCCCCTGGTGCACCGCCTGCGCCTGGCCGACGACCCCCGCACGCCCGAGCCCCTGCAGGCCCTGGCCGCCGCCCCCGGATTCCCGGCCAACGCGCTGGGCCGCCTGGTGCAGGCCGGCCGCGTCACCGGCGAGGTCACCCGCCTCAGCCCCGACGGCCGCCAGCTCTGGCTGGTCAAGGCCCGCAGCGGCGAGGAGGTGCCCCTGGACGTGGCGTTCTGGCGTGCCAAGGCCGACGCCGCCGCCTCTGGGCCGGCCTGAGCGGCGCGGCCGGCGCTCACCGCCCGCCCCCCAGCCGGGCGAGCCGCCGCAGCAGCTCGGCGAACAGGCCCGGCTGCTCGAGCTGCGGCGTGTGGCCGCAGTCCGGCAGCACGAACAGCTCGGCCCCGGGGACCAGGGCCTGGACCCGGCGCGCCTGCGCCACCGGGACCACCGCGTCCGCCTCGCCATGGACGATCAGCAGCGGAACCGCCAAGGCCCGCAGGATCTCGTGCGAGCGCCACCAGACCGCACGGCGCTGCCCGCTCGGTGACACCAGGCCGCGCAGCAGGGCCAGGACGTGAGCGCCGCTGCCGGGGTGGCGGCGCTGGCGCTCAAGGGCTGCGCACACGGGCGGGGCGCAGGCCTGCGGTCGCCGCACCAAGGCCCGGACGCGGCACGCCAAGCGCCCCGGCCCGGGCCGGCACAGCCACTCGCCCAGCCAGGGCAGGCTCATCAGCCGGAAAGGGGCGAAGACCTCGGGGCCCAGTGCGGCCCCGTCGGCCAGCAGGCAGGCCCGCACCCGCTGGGGCCGCTGGGCCTGCATCCTCAGGGACACCGCGGCGCCCAGGGCATGGCCCACCAGGCAGACCTCGTCCACGCCAAGCCGGTCCAGCAGCTTCCAGGCCACGTCGGCCTGGCCCTCCAGGCCCATCGCCGCCGCCGAGGCCACCGACGGCCCGTGGCCGGGGAGGTCCCAGGCGATCAGCCGCGGGCCGGCGCCGGCGACCTCGAATTGCAGGTGCCAGACCTCCAGCGACTGGCCGATGCCGTGCGTCAGCAGCAGCACCGGCCCGTCACCGCCCCGGTCCCGGAAGCGGATCCTGGCCCCGTCGACCACGGTGAACCGGTCGCGCACCCCGGCCTGCTCGGCCGCAGACGGCAGGCCCGTGCGCGCGGCCGTCGGCGCGGGGGCGGGCGCTCGGCCTGCGCCAGCGGGTCCGGCCGCCATGCTCAGAGGTAGGTCGAGGCCAGCCCGCCGTCCACCGCCAGGTTGACCCCGCTGACCCAGCGCGCGGCGTCGCTGCAGAGAAAGGCGATCACCGGCGCGACCTCGTCGGCGTAGGCGGGGCGCTTCATCCGGTGCGCGTCCTGCTGCACCCGGTCCGGGCCCAGCATCTGCACGAAGTCACCCAGGATCGGTGTGAACACCGGGCCGGGCGCGACGCAGTTCATGCGCACGTCATGCGCCAGGAACAGGCGCTGGGACTGGGTGGTGCTCCACACGATCAAGGCCTCCTTGAAGTACTGGTAGCAGCTCTCCTGCGCCACCGGATGCCGCGTCAACCAGGCCTGGCCTTCATCGTAGGACGCCGTCTGCGCCAGTGCCCGGTGCAGCTCCAGCCGGGCCGGCCAGCCGGCCCCCAGGATGGACGAGACATTCACCACGCTGCCGCCGGACAGGCGCTCCAGCAGCCCCAGCGTCAGGTGCCGCAGGCCCAGGTAGTTGACCCGGGCCACCAGGTCCACCGGGGCCGTCCCCGGCACCCCGGCAATGTTGCACAGGGCGTCGATGCGGGCCGGCAACCGGGCGATCGCGGCGTCGATCGCGGCCGGTTCGGAGAGGTCGGCCTTGACGAAGCCGTCCAGGCTCAGCGTCGGGTCGTGGCGGTCGACGCCCACCACGCGGGCGCCCTGCAGGCGCAGCAGCCGGGCGGTGTCGCTGCCGATGCCGGAGCTGACCCCGGTGATGACGATGGTCTTGCCTTGCATGTTCATGGGGAGAGTGCTCAAGGGTCGAGGGGTGGGGGTGGGCGCGTGGGCGCTCAGAACGGGAACCGCGGCAGCGCGGCCTTGACCGTCAGCCACTGCCAGCGCGTGTACTCGTCCAGGTCGGCCGCACCGCCCACCGCGCTGCCGTTGCCGCCCAGGCCGGGGCCGCCGAAGGGGTTGGTGCATTCGTCGTTGACGGTCTGGTCGTTGACATGGACCATGCCGGCGTTCAGGCGCTCGCCGATGGCCATCGCGCGGCCGACGTCCGGGCTGATCACCGCGGCCGCCAGGCCGCCCTGGCTGGTGTTGGCCAGGGCCACCGCCTCGTCGTCGCTGCCAAAGCTCACCAGGTTCACCAGCGGACCGAAGGGCTCCTCGTCGAAGCTGCGCATGCCGGGCCGCACCCCGGACAGCACCGTCGGCTGGTAGCACAGGCCCCGGTGGGTCCCGCCGGCCTCCAGCGTGGCGCCCTGGCGGACCGTGTCCTGCACCAGCGCGTCGAAGCGCGCCAACTGCGGCCCGTCGATCATCGGGCCCAGGGCCACTTGGCCGCTGGCCCCGTCGCCCACCGGCAGCTGGCCGGCCTTGGCCACCAGACGGGCCTTCAAGGCCTCGGCGATCGACTGGTGCACCAGCACCCGGTTGCTGGCCATGCAGATCTGGCCCTGATGGAACCAGGCGCCGAACGCCACCGCACTCGCGGCCGCGTCCAGGTCCGCGTCCTCCAACACGATCAGGTTGTTCGCGCCACCCAGCTCCAGCGACACCTTCTTCAGGTGCCGCCCGGCCAGCTCACCGATGCGCCGCCCGACCACCGGCGAGCCGGTGAACGCGATCATCGGCACCCGAGGATCCGCCACCAGCACCTCGCCCGCCTCGGCACCGCCGGGCAGCACCTGCAGCGCGCCAGGCGCCAGCCCGGCCTCCTGGAACACCCGGGCGATCAGGTAGCCGCCGCTGGCCGGCGTGCGCACATCCGGCTTGAGCACCACCGCATTGCCCAGCGCCAACGCCGGCGCCACCGAGCGCAGGCCCAGGATCAGCGGGAAGTTGAACGGCGAAATCACCCCCACCACGCCGCGCGGCACCCGCCGCGCGATCGACAGGCGCCCCGGGCTGCTGGGCAGCACATCGCCCTGCGACTGCATCGGCAGTGCCGCGGCCAGGCGGCACAGCACGACCGCCTCGCGCACCTCGTGCTGGCCCTTGGCGAGCAGGCCGCCGGTCTCGCGGGCGATCAACAGGGCCAGGGCATCGAAGTGCTGCTCGAACAATGCCGCGGCCCGCAACAGCACGGCCGCACGCTCGCGCGGCGGCGTCGCGGCCCAGCCCGGCTGCGCGACCTGTGCACGCCCGATCGCGGCAGCCATGTCAGGGCCGTTGGCGATGCCGGTGCGCCACAGCAACAGGCCGGTGGCCGGCTCGAGCACGTCCCGGCTGTCGGCCAGTCGGGTTCGCCAGCCACCGTCGAAGGCGTTGCCGTTCCAGCAGGACGGGTCGGCCCAGTGGAGGGTTTCCGTTGCATGCATGTCGTGTCTCCTAGGTCCAGGTTTGGCGGGCCGGGTCCGTCCCGGCCGCACCGCCCGGTTTTCGCAACCCGCGTTCCAGCGGCCTGGCCGACCGCCCCTGCAGCGCCAGGACGGGACCGAGGCCACCGAGGCGGCCCCCCAGACAAACCCTGAGCCCTTCGCACCGTGGCGCGCGGCGCCCTTGCCGGGCCCAAAATGAATGCCTGCATCCATTCATGAACCCCGGAAACAGCCGCCTGCATTCATTCTTGAACCCGATGTCCGCGCCACGCATCTCCCTGGCCCAGCTCCTGAGGGCCGACCCCACGGCACCGCCCCCGCTGTCGGGTCAGTGGCGTTTCGACCTGCAGCAGGCCGATGGCGGCAGCCACCCGACCGTGGCCGACCTCAGCGAATGCCTGTTCTTCTCGCCCGGTGACGGCCGCATCTGGCTGCAGGACCAGCGCATGGTGCTGATGCACACCGAAGCGCTGGGGGCCCTGCGCCGCGAGCTGATCGAGACCATCGGTCTGGACAAGGCCCGAGGCCTGCTCACCCGCGTCGGCTACCTCAGCGGCGCGCGCGATGCCGCCTTGGTGCGCCGCCAGTGGCCCGAGGCCGATCCCCCCGCAGCCGCCCTGGCCGGCACCCGGCTGCACGCCCTGGAAGGCGTGGTGCAGGTGGAGGTCGTGCGGGTGAGCTACGACGCCGCCACCGGCGATTACCAGGGCGAGTTCCTCTGGCACAACGCCAGCGAGGATGACCAGCACCTCGCGGTCTACGGCGTCGGCGGCTCGCCGGCCTGCTGGATGCAGACCGGCTATGCCACCGGCTACGTCAGCACCCTGTTCGGCCGGCTGGTGCTGTTCCGCGAGGTCGCCTGCCGCTCGGCCGGCGATCCGCAGTGCCGGGTCATCGGCAAGTCGGTGGATCTGTGGGACGACCCCCAGGAGGACTTGCGGCACCTGCAACTCGGCGAGACCGAGCCGATGGCCGAACCCGCTCCCGCCGCCCTGCCGACCTGGGCCGGGGTCGGCGGCGGCCAGGACCCGACCCTGGTGGGCGCGTCCTCTTCCTTCAATGCCGCCGTCCACATGTTGCGCCGGGTCGCCCCGACACCGGGCACGGTGCTGTTCACCGGCGAATCCGGCGTCGGCAAGGAGATGTTCGCGCGCAGCCTGCACCGCCACAGCGACCGCGCCCAGCAACCCTTCGTCGCGATCAATTGCGCCGCGATCCCCGAGACGCTGATCGAGGCCGAGCTCTTCGGCGTCGAACGCGGGGCCTACACGGGGGCCGGTGCCTCGCGAGCGGGCCGCTTCGAGCGCGCCGACGGCGGCACCCTGTTCCTCGACGAGATCGGCACCCTCAGCCCGGTCGCGCAGGGCAAGCTGCTGCGCGCATTGCAGGAGGGCGAGGTCGAGCGGGTCGGCGGCAGCCGGACCCTGCGGGTCGATGTGCGGCTGGTGGCCGCCACCAACGAGAACCTGCGCGAGGCCGTGCGCCAGGGGCGCTTCCGGGCGGACCTGTTCTACCGCCTCAACGTCTTCCCCATCCACCTGCCTCCCCTGCGTGAGCGGCGCGACGACATCCCGCTGCTCATGCAGCATTTCCTCGACCACTTCCGCCGGCGCTACCGGCGCGAAGTGCCCGGCTTCAGCCAGCGCGCGGTCAAGGCGCTGTTCCACTACGCCTTCCCGGGCAACATCCGGGAGCTGCAGAACCTGATCGAGCGGGCCGTGATCATGGTCAACGATGGCGAGCTGATCGACGTGCACCAGCTCTTCCGCGGCGGCGAGGAGCTGGGCGATGGCGTGCTGTCGCTGGGCGGGGACCGGGCCAGCCCGGGCCGCCTGGCGGGCGCAGACGAGCCGCCGGCCGGCCCCCTGCTGCAGCCGGGCCAGACCCTGGACGAGGCCGAGCGCCACTGGCTCGCCACCGCCCTGCGGCGCACCGGCGGCAACGCGGCCGCCGCGGCCCGCCAGCTGGGCATCACCCGGGCGACCCTGCTGTACCGCGCCCGCAAGCACGGCCTGCCGGTGGGTCGGGGTGGCGGCGCTTGAGCCCCGATGCCGGCGCCCCCAGGCCGCGCCCGGCCGTACCATCCGCCCCATGACCCTGCGCCTGCACACCGCCACGGCGGCGGACCTGGACGACGCCGCCCGCCTGTTTGACCTGTACCGACAGTTCTACGAGCAACCCGCCGACCGCGACCTGGCCCGAACCTTCCTGGCCGAGCGCCTGGCGCGCGCCGAATCGGTGCTGCTGCTGGCCCGCGACGACGGCGGGCAGGCGGTGGGCCTGTGCCAGCTTTACCCCAGCTTCTGCTCGGTCGAGGCGCGGCCGATCTACGTGCTCTACGACCTGTTCGTCGACCCGGCGGCGCGGCGCGCGGGCGTGGCCCGGGCCCTGCTGCAGGCCGCCGAGGACCGCGCCCTGGCCGATGGCAAGGGCCGGCTGGACCTGACCACCGCCCACACCAACACCGCCGCGCAGGCGCTGTACCGCTCGATGGGCTGGCGCCGCGACGAGGTCTACCAGACCTTCAACCGCTGGCCCGGCCTGGCCTGACCCCGCCATGTACACCGCCACCTTCATCTTCGCCAAGGGCGAGTGGGACGACGAGTTCCACGCGCTGGACGCCGAGATCGCCGCCGCCGCCCGCGCCCTCCCCGGCTACCGCGGCGAGGAGGCCTGGGAGGACCCGACCCGCGGCCTGGTCGCCAACGTCTATTACTGGGACGACCTGGAAGCCCTGCAGCGGCTGATGCGCCACCCGACCCACCTGCGGGCCAAGGCCCAGCAGGCGCGCTGGCTGCGCGGCTACCAGGTGCTGGTGCAGCAGGTGCTGCACAGCCACGGCGATGGCCAGCTCAGCGGGCCGTGGCCGCAGCTGAACGGGAACGCCCCATGAAACCCCTGACCCTCCTGCTGCTGGCCCTGATGGCCACGGCCGCCGGCGCCCGCGCGCCGGCGCCCGCCCCGGCCCCGATCACCCCGGCCGACGCCCGCCAGCGCATCGCGGATGCCCAGGCCCGGCCCGACGAGGCCACCGCCCGCGGCATCGTGCGCTACACCCTGGGCAGCCGCACGCTGTGGCTGCTGCCCTCGCCCTGCTGCGACCAGTTCAACCACGTCTACACCGAGGCCGGCGAGGCCGTGTGCGCGCCCACCGGGGGCATCGTCGGCCGTGGCGACGGCCGCTGCCCGCCCGGCCTGCGGCGCGAGGACGAGGCCGCGGCGCCGCGCTGAGGCTCAGGCCCCGGCGCCACCCACCAGCCGCGCGCGGCGGATGCCGCGCAGCGCATTGCCCACCGCCATGTCCTGGGCACCCGCCAGGTCGGCGGGCCACAACCGGCGCTCGCGCACCGGCTCACCCCACAGGCCCTCGGCCAGCGCGCGCTCGCGGGCGATGCCGGGCAAGGCGCCGTCGTCCAACGGGGGCGTCCACCAGACGCCGCCCACCCGCGCGAACACATTGCTGCGGCCGCCCTCGACCACCTGCCCCTCGGCACCGATGAACAACAGGTCAAACAGGCCCTGCGCCTCGGCCTGCGCCACCGCGGCGTCGTAGGCCGCGCGGTGGCTGGTCTTGTGGCGCGACAGCGGGTGGGCCGCCAGCGGCCGATCCGCCCAGCCCAGGCGCCAGCGGCCGTCGGTGTCCTCGGGCAGCGGGGCCAGCACCGCGTGTCGGGTGGACAGACGCCCGTCGTGGGCCAGCGCCAGGCGCAGGCGCCAACCCAGCGGCGCCGGGCCCTGCACCGTGGCCAGCGCGGCGTCCAGCGCGGCCTCGGCGGCGGCGGCGTCCCAGGCAAAACCCAGCGCCGTGGCACTGCGCGCCAGCCGGGCCAGGTGGCGGGGCCGCTCCGCCGCTGTGGCCGGGGCCTGCGGCGGCACCCACAGGGTCTCGAACAGCTCGAAGCCCGGGTCCAGCGCGGTCAGGAAGCGGGCCTTGAGCCGGCACTCGGCGCGCTCGTCGGCGGCCACGCTGTCCTGCACGATGCCCGCGCCCACGCCCAGCCGCAGCGGCCGGCCGCCGTCCGGCCCGGGGGCGCCCAGCGTGAGCGTGCGGATCGCCACCGACAGGCAGAAGTCGCCCATCGCCGGGTGGGCGCCGGCCGGGTCGGCGGCGTCCAGCCAGCCGATCGCGCCGCAGTACAGGCCGCGCGGCGTGGACTCGAAGCGGCGGATCAGGCCCATGGTGTGCAGCTTGGGCGCCCCGGTGATCGAGCCGCAGGGGTAGGTGGCGCGCAGCAGCGCCGGCAGGTCCACCCCGGCGCACAGCCGGGCCTCGACCGTGCTGGTCATCTGGAACACCGTGGCGTAGGGCTCCACCGCGAACAGCGCCGGCACCCGCACGCTGCCCACCTGCGCCAGCCGGCCCAGGTCGTTGCGCAGCAGGTCCACGATCATCAGGTTCTCGGCGCGGTTCTTCACGTCCTGCGCCAGCGCCGCGGCGGTGGCGGCGTCGCGCACCGGGTCGTCCGGGCAGCGCGGCGCGGTGCCCTTCATCGGCCGCGCGGTCACCACACCGGCGCGGTGGGCCAGGAACAGTTCGGGCGAGCGCGACAGCACATGGGTGGGCGCGTCGGCATCGGCCTCGGGGGGCAGCGCGATGAAGGCACCGTAGCCCACCGGCTGGTGCACGCGCAGCCGCCGGTACAGCGACACCGGCTCGCCATGGGCGCGACCGCTCAGGCGGTAGGTGTGGTTGACCTGGTAGGTCTCGCCGTCGCGGATCGCGGCCTGCACCGCGTCGATCGCGCGGGTGAAGGCCGCGTCGTCCTCGCTGGCCAGCAGGTCCAGCGCGCCGGCCGGCGCGGGCGCGGCGCCGCCGCCGTCCAGGGCCTGCAGCCAGGCCTGCACGCCGGCCTCGTCCAGCCGGTCCAGGCGCTCGAACAGCAGGGCCCGCAGGGATGCGCGCGGGTCCACCGGGCCCCCGGCGCCCTGCAGCCGGGCGCCCCATTCGTAGTCGGCCAGCAGCACCGCGTGCAGGCCGCGGGCCTGGTCCGCCTGCAGCGCGGCCCACCAGGCGTCCAGCGTGGCGGGGTCGGTGCAGCGGTGCTCGCGCACGAAGCCGCGGTACAGGCGGCTGGGGGCGCCGGGATGGGCGTCGTCCAGCAGGGCGTGGACCGCGGGGTCGGGCTCGCTCATCGGGGCCCGCTCAAGCCGCCGCGCGGCGGCGCGCGCGCCAGGCCCCCAGCAGCGCCAGCGAGCCGGGCACCAGGATCATGGCCCAGATGATCTTGTCCAGGTGCGCCTTGACCCAGGGCACGTTGCCGAACAGGTAGCCGGCCAAGGTGATGCCGACGACCCACAGCGCCGCCCCGGCCACGTTGTAGGCGGTGAACCGCAACCGCGACATTTCGGCCACCCCGGCCACGAAGGGCACGAAGGTGCGCAGGAAGGGCATGAACCGCGCCGCGACCAGGGTCACGCCGCCGTGGCGCTCGTAGAACGCATGGGCCTGCAGAAAGGCCTGCCGATTGAAGAAGCGCGACTGCTCCCACTGGAACACCCGCGGCCCGAACCAGCGCCCGATCGAGTAGTTGCACTGGTCGCCCGCCACCGCGGCGATGAACAGGAGCGGCATCGCCAGCGACAGTTCCATCAGCCCGCCGCCGCACAGCGCGCCGACCACGAACAGCAGCGAGTCGCCCGGCAGAAACGGCATCACCACCACGCCGGTCTCGACGAAGATGATCAGGAACAACAGGGCGTAGACCCAGGGCCCGTACTGGGCCACGAAGGCGGCGAGGTGCTGGTCGACATGCAGCACGAAGTCGACCAGAAAGGCGAGGACATCCATGGGCGCGGATTATCGCCAGCGCCGCGCCGCCAACCCGAGCAAACCCCGATGGGCCCAGGGCCCGCGACTGCCCACACTGCGCCCCGACCGATGCGGGCCCCACCGAGGGCCCGCACCCCAACGCGAGGAGACACAGGGATGATTCGACGCCGGGAGGCCGTGCTGGCCGCCCTGGCGCCGTGGCCGCTGGCGCATGCGCGCGCCGCCGAGCCCGGCGTCAGCGACAAGGAGATCGTGGTCGGCCAGAGCGCCGTGCTGAGCGGCCCGCTGGGCGTGTCGCTGCAGGGCTTCAACGCCGGCGCACGGCTGGCCCTGGACGACGCCAACGCCCGCGGCGGCGTGGGCGGCCGGGCGGTGCGCCTGGTGTCGCTGGACGACCAGCTCAAGCCCGACATGGCCGTGGCCAACTACCGCCAGCTGATCGAGCAGGAACGGGTGTTCTGCTGCTTCGGCGGCGTGGGCTCGGGCACCATCGCCGCCGCCACCCCGCTGCTGCGCGAGACCGGCGTGCCCCTGGTGGGCAACTACGCGGTGTCCGACGCGGTGCGCCAGAAGGCCCGCGGCGCGGCCTATTTCGTGCGCGCCGGCTACGGCCGCGAGGCCGAGAAGCTGGTGCAGCACCTGGCCACCGTGGGCGTCGACCGCATCGCCGTGGCCCACCTGGCCAACCCCGGCGGCGCCGAGGTCCTGCAGCTGATCCAGGGCGCGCTGCGCCAGCGCGGCGGCCGCGAGGTGATGGGCGCTGCCGCCGTGGGCAACGACGGCAGCGGCCTGGAGGCCGCCATCACCAGCCTGTCGGCCCTGGACGTGCAGGCGGTGGTGATGTTCCTGTCCGGCCCCCCGGTGGCCAAGCTGATGGAAGGCCTGTGGGCCAAGGGCCGCCACCCGGCCTTCTACGGCCTGTCCACCGTGGCCGGCGAGAAGGTGGCCGAGGCCCTGGGCGAGCGCCTCAAGGGCCTGGCGATCTGCCAGACCATGCCCTACCCCTGGAGCCAGTCCGACGCCACCGCGCGCCAGTACCAGGCCCTGGCCGACGCCGCCAAGGTGCCGGTGAGCTACTACAGCTACGAGGGCTACCTGAACGCCCAGGTGCTGCTGGAGGGCCTGCGCCGCGCCGGCAAGGAGCCCACCCGCGCCGGCCTGCACGCGGCCATGCGGGCCATGAAGCTGCGCCTGGGCGGCATGGACCTGGACTTCACGGCCGACGCCACCGGCTCGCGCTTCGCCGAGCTGGTCCAGGTCAACGCCCAGGGCCGCTTCCTGCGCTGAAGCCCCGCGGCGGGCGGCGACGGCCGCGGGCTTCCTACAATCCGCCCGATGTCCGACGCCCCCGCCCTGCCCCGCCGCCCGATCCGCGAACTCCCCGACGAGCTGGTCAGCCAGATCGCCGCCGGCGAAGTGGTCGAGCGGCCCGCCTCGGTGGTGCGCGAGCTGGTCGACAACGCGCTCGACGCCGGCGCCACCCAGGTCACCCTGCGCCTGGTGGCCGGTGGCATCCGGGCCATCGTGGTCGAGGACGACGGCTGCGGCATCCCGCCCGAAGAGCTGCCGCTGGCCCTGCGCCGCCACGCCACCAGCAAGATCCGCTCGCTCGAGGAGCTCGAGGGCGTGGCCACCATGGGCTTCCGGGGCGAGGCCCTGGCCGCGATCGCCTCGGTCTCCGAGACCCACATCGTCAGCCGCACCGTCGACGCCGCCCACGCCCAGCGCCTGGACGCCCGCAGCGGTGAGCTCAGCCCCGCCGCCCGCGCCACCGGCACCAGCATCGAGGTGCGCGAGCTGTTCTTCAGCACCCCGGCGCGGCGCAAGTTCCTCAAGAGCGAGTCCACCGAACTGGCCCACGCGGTCGAGGCGGTGCGCCGCCACGCCCTGGCCCGCCCCGATGTCTCGTTCTCGGTCTGGCACGAGGGCAAGCTGGTCGAGCAGTGGAAGCGCGGCAGCCACGAGCAGCGCATCGCCGACATCCTGGGCCCCGATTTCCTGGCCCAGAGCCGGCCGGTGGACGTGCTGGCCGGCCCCATGCGCATCCTGGGCCGCATCGGCCTGCCCGAGGCCGCCCGCGCCCGCGCCGACCAGCAGTTCGCCTACGTCAACGGCCGCTACGTGCGCGACAAGCTGGTCCAGCACGCGCTGCGCAGCGCCTATGAGGACGTGCTGCACGGCCAGCGCCAGCCGGCCTACGTGCTGTTCATCGACATCGAGCCCACCCGCGTGGACGTCAACGTCCACCCGACCAAGATCGAGGTGCGCTTCCGCGAGTCGGGCGAGGTCTACGCCAGCGTGCGCCGCGCGGTCACCCAGGCCCTGGCCGCGCCCGGTGGTGCCACGCCCATCACCCCCACCGCGGCGGGCGCGGTGCCCCCGCCCGCCGCCGCCCCCGCCATGGCGCCGGCCCCCGCCGGCGACGGCCGCTTCCGCTTCGCCGGCCTGCCGCCCACCGCCACCCAGTCCCGCCTGGGCCTGAGCGACCTGGCCACCCTGTTCGCCCCCGCCGCCCCGGTGGCCGCCGAGGCCCTGCCGCCGCTGCCGGTGCCCGGCTTTGGCGACACGCCCGCCGCGGCCCAGCCGCCCGCCCCGTCCCCGGCCGCCTGGGCGGCCGCCGAAGCCCCGGCCCCGTGGCAGGCCGCCGCGCCCGCTGAAGCCGCCACCGCCGCCGATGACGACTGGCCCCTGGGCCGCGCCCTGGGCCAGTTGGCCGGCGTGTACGTGTTGGCCGAGAACCGCCAGGGCCTGGTGGTGGTGGACATGCACGCCGCCCACGAGCGCATCGTCTACGAGCGCCTGAAAGCCGCCGCCGACCGCGCCCCGCTGGCCGCCCAGCCCCTGCTGATCCCCGCCACCTTCGCCGCCACCCCCACCGAGGTGGCCACCGCCGAGGCCCGCGCCACCGAGCTGCTGGCCCTGGGCCTGGACCTGTCCGCCCTGGGCCCGGGCCGGCTGGCGGTGCGGTCGCGCCCGGCCGCCCTGCCCGACGCCGACCCGGTCGAGCTGGCCCGCTCGGTGCTGCACGAGCTGACCGAGCTGGCCGAGGCCGACGCCGGCCACCTGCTGACCCGCGCCCGCGACGAGATCCTGGCCACCATGGCCTGCCACGGCGCGGTGCGCGCCAACCGCCGCCTGACCCTCGAGGAAATGAACGGCCTGCTGCGCCAGATGGAGGCGACCGAGCGCGCCGACCAGTGCAACCACGGCCGCCCGACCTGGCGCCAGGTGTCGATGAAGGACCTCGACACCCTGTTCCTGCGCGGGCGCTGAGCCCCGCCCGCCCCGAAGCCGGTCAAGCGCGTCCGGCCCCCACCTGAGACAATCATGGATTGGACCGCACCGCGGCCCCGTCCCCGAAGGTATTCCCGATGCGTTCCCAACGCGACATCCAGCGCGCCCCGCGCCGCGCCAAGACCCCCGACCCCGCCAACGCCCCCGCCGCCCCGGCAGACGCCGCCGCGCCCGCGCCGGCCAGCGCGCCGGTGGTGGTGAACGCCGCGGTCAAGGTCAGCTACGGCGCGACCAGCCGCCCGGGCCCCACGCCCGAAGGCGGCTTCGAGCCGCGCCGGGACGGCTGGGCCGGCCGGGACGAGCGCGGCCCGCGCCGGGACGATCGACGTGAGGAACGCCGCGACGACCGGGGCGGCCCCCGCCCCGAGTTCCGCGGCGACCGCAGCGCCCCGCGCGGGGATTTCCGCGGCGACCGCGGCCCCGACCGTGGCGCCCGCCCCGATCGCGGCCCGGGCCCGCGCGGTGACTTCCGCAGCGAGGGCCGAGGCGAGTTCCGCGGCGGCCCCCGCGATGAGGGCCGCCCGGAAGGCCGCGGCGGCTTCCGCGGTCCCGACCGTGGCGAAGGCCGCCCCCCCTTCCAGGGCGATGGCCGCGGCCGGCCCGAGCGCCGCGACGACTTCCGGCCCGCCGGCCGCGCCGAACCGCGCTTCGACGACCGGGGCCGTGGCGCCCCGCGCGGTGATTTCCGCGGCGACCGCGAGCCCTTCCGCGGCGGCCCGCGCGACGACCGCCGCCCCGCCGACCGCTTGGGCAACGACCGCCCAGGCCCCCGTGGCGACGGCCGACCTGACCGCGGCGGCTTTGACCGCGGCCCGCGTGGCGACGACCGCCCGGCCTTCCGCGGCGACCGCGATGGCCGCGATGGCCGCGGTGAATTCCGCGGCGACCGCGGCGCCCCGCACGGCGACTTCCGCCCGCCGCGCGGCCCGGCCCGCGACGGCCGCCCGCCCAACGACCGCCCGCGCCGCGACGACCATGCCCCGCGCGCCGACCGCCCGATGCGCCCCGGCCAGCCCCCGCGCGACGAGCGCCCGCCCCGTGACGAGCGCCCGCAGGCCGAGCGCGTGACCCCGCAGCGCCAGGCGCCCGAGCACGCGGGCGAACGCCTGTCCAAGGTGCTGGGCGAACGCGGACTGGCCTCGCGCCGCGAGGCCGACGACTGGATCGCCGCCGGCTGGGTCAAGGTCGATGGCGAGATGGCCAACCTGGGCCAGCGCGTGGCGCCCGACGCCCGCATCGAGATCGACCCCGCCGCCCGCCAGGAGCAGGCCAAGCGCGTGACCATCCTGCTGCACAAGCCGATCGGCTACGTGTCCGGCCAGGCCGAAGATGGCTACGAGCCCGCCAGCGTGCTGGTCAAGCCCGAGCACCACTGGGCCGAAGACCCGGCGCGCAAGCCCTTCCACCCCGGCCATGCCCGCGGCCTGGCCCCGGCCGGCCGCCTGGACATCGACTCCACCGGCCTGCTGGTCCTGACCCAGGACGGCCGCATCGCCAAGCACCTGATCGGCGACGACTCCAACGTCGAGAAGGAATACCTGGTGCGGGTGGAATACACCCGCGGCGAACAGCTGCCCGAGTCCGAGCTCGCCCTGCTCAACCACGGCCTGGAGCTCGACGGCGTCAAGCTGCGCCCGGCCAAGGTCAGCTGGGCCAACGAGGACCAGCTGCGCTTCGTGCTGCGCGAGGGCCGCAAGCGCCAGATCCGCCGCATGTGCGAGGCCGTCGGCCTGAAGGTGCTGGCGCTCAAGCGGGTGCGCATCGGCTCGGTGGTGCTGGGCAAGCTGCCGGTGGGCGAATGGCGCTACCTGCGCGACGATGAGCGCTTCTGAGGCCTCGGCCGCCCAGGCCCTGCTGCCGGTGAACCCGGCTGCCCGCGCGCTCTCGCCGGTCATCGTGGTGGTGGCGCTGGCCCTGCTGCTGGGCCTGCAGCCGATCACCACCGACCTGTACCTGCCCGCGCTGCCCCTGATCCGCAGCGAGCTCGGCGCGGCCATGACCCAGGTGCAGATGACCATGGCCCTGCTGCTGCTGGCCTTTGGCGCCGGGCAGCTGCTGATGGGCCCGCTGTCCGACCGCTTCGGCCGCCGGCCGGTGCTGCTGGGCGGCCTGGCCCTGCACGCGCTGGGCGGCGCCACCGCCGCGCTGGCCCCCGACATCTCGGCCCTGCTGCTGGCCCGCGCGGTGCAGGGCGTGGGCATGGCCGCCTCGGTGGTCTGCGCCCGCGCCATGGTGCGCGACCTGTACGAACCCCACCAGGGCGCCCAGGCCATGTCCCGTGCCCTGAGCGGCCTGGGCGTGATCGCCTTCGCCTCGCCCACCGTGGGCGGCCTGCTGGCCGCCTGGGGCGGCTGGCGCGCCCCGATGGCCGGCATGGCGGTGTGCAGCGGCCTGCTGGTGGCCTTCGTCGCCTGGCGCCTGCCCGAGACCGCCCGCCGACTGGACCCGCAGGCCCTGCGCCCCGGCCTGCTGTGGCAGCGCATGGTGCAGATCCTGGCCCACCCGGGTTTCCGGGCCTGGGCCCTGCTGGTGGCCGGCACCTACGGCGGCCTGGTGGTGCTGCTGGCCGGCACCTCCTTCGTCTACATCGGCACCCTGGGCATGAGCACCGCGCAGTACGGCCTGGCCCTGGCCAGCAGCTCGCTGGCCTACATCGCCGGCACGGTGCACTGCCGCCGCCTGCTGCCGCGCCATGGCCTGGCCGGTACCGCCGGGCGCGGCGCGCTGTTCACCCTGGCCGGTGGCCTGTCCATGCTGGCCCTGGGCCTGAGCGACACCCGCTGGATCCCGGCCGTGCTGCTGGCGCAGTGGCTCTACAGCTGGGGCCACGGTTTCCACCAGCCCTGCGGCCAGGTCGGTGCGGTGGCGCCCTTCCCCCGGGCCGCGGGCACCGCGTCGGCGCTGGCCGGTTTCATCCTGGCGCTGGTGGCCTTCGGCATCGGGCTGTGGATGGGCCGCGCCCTGGACGGCTCGCTGCGCATGCTGGGCTGGGGCATGGCCATCCCGGCCGTGGTCACCGCCACCATCGCCTGGACCCTGGTGCGCCGCCATGGCGACCCTGCCCATGCATGAGCCGCTGTGGGTGGGGCTGGCCGGCCCCACCGCCTCGGGCAAGACCGGCCTGGCGCTGGCGCTGTCGCGCGTCTGGCCGCTGGAAGTGGTCAGCGTCGACTCGGCCCTGGTCTACCGCGGCATGGACATCGGCACCGCCAAGCCCAGCGCCGCCGAGCAGGCCGCCGTGCCCCACCACCTGATCGACCTGATCGACCCCACCGAGGCCTACTCGGCCGCCCGCTTCGTGCAGGACGCCACCCGCCTGATCGACGAGATCCGCGGCCGCGGCCGGCTGCCCCTGCTGGTGGGCGGCACCATGCTGTACTTCAAGGCCCTGATCGACGGCATCGACCCCCTGCCCGAGGCCGACCCCGCCCTGCGCGCCGCGCTGGAGGCCGAAGCCGCCGAGCGCGGCTGGCCCGCCCTGCACGCCGAACTGGCCGCGGTGGACCCGGTGACCGCCGCCCGCCTGAAACCCGCCGACGCCCAGCGCATCCAGCGCGCCCTCGAGGTCTTCCGCCTGACCGGCCAGCCGATCTCGGCCCTGCACGCCCGCGCCCAGGCCCAGCGGCCGGCGCCGCGCCACCAGCTGCTCTCGCTCGAGCCCCAGGACCGCGCCTGGCTGCACCGCCGCATCGACCAACGCTTCGAGCAGATGCTCGACGCCGGCCTGCTGGACGAGGTGCGCACCCTGCGCCAGCGACCCGACCTGCACCCCGGCCTGCCGTCCATGCGCTGCGTGGGCTACCGCCAGGCCTGGGAGGCCCTGGACGCCGGCCTGCAGGGCCCCGCGCTGCGCCAGGACGTGGCCACCCGCGGCGCCGCCGCCACCCGCCAACTGGCCAAGCGCCAGCTGACCTGGCTGCGCGGCATGGACCGCATCCCCCTGGCCGTGGACCGCCACGACGAGTCCGAGCTGGTGCACCAATGCGCCACGCGATGGCCCGCGCTCGCCGCGCCTTGACCCCGATCAAGAGAAGTGCACGGCCCGCCCCCTACAGTGCGGAATGCCCGTCACGCTGTATCGCCAAGGCAACCACGAGTGCCTGATGTTCACGGACCTAGCGGATGACCATGCCGCCGAGGCCGTGCAGTCCAACCAGTTCCTGATCGTCAACGACGACACGGGGGCCATCATCGACCCGGGTGGCAACCTCGCCTACAGCGAGCTCTACCTGACGATGACCCAGCACTTCCCGCCGCAGCGGCTGTCGGCCATCCTGGCCTCGCACGCCGACCCGGACATCATCGCGTCGCTGGACCGCTGGACCACCTCCACCCAGGCCAAGATCTACGTCTCCAAGGTCTGGGAGCGCTTCATCCCCCACTTCTGCAAGCCCGGCAAGACGGCCGGCCGCGTGGTCGGCATCCCCGACCCTGGCATGCACATCCCCGTGGGCAGCTGCGAGCTGATCGCCATCCCCGCCCACTTCCTGCACGCCGAGGGCAACTTCCAGTTCTACGACCCGGTCAGCAAGATCCTGTTCTCGGGCGACCTGGGCGTGTCCCTGGTGGGCGGCCAGATCGCCAAGCAGCCGGTCACCTCGCTGGCCAAGCTGCTGCCGTCGATGGAAGCCTTCCACCGCCGCTACATGGTCTCCAACAAGGTGCTGCGCCTGTGGGCCGACATGGTCTCGGGCCTGGACATCCAGATGATGGTCCCCCAGCACGGCGCCCCCCTGGCCGGCCCCGCCATCCAGGAATTCATCGCCTGGGTGCGCGACCTGCAGTGCGGCATCGACCTGATGGGGCCGCAGAACTACCGCATCCCCTGAGCCGGCGCACCGGGCCCGGGCCCCTGCGCCTCAGGCGCCGCCGGCGGGGCGCCCGACCTTGAACACGAAGTCCAGCTCCACCGCCGCGCCCTTGGGCAGCTGGGCCACGCCCACCGACGTGCGGGTGTGGGCCGAGCAGGGCCCCAGCACCGCCACCAGCAGGTCTGACGCCGCATCGGCCACCTCGCTGTGCTGGGTGAAGGCCGGTGCCGACCGGATGAAGACGTTCATGCGCGGAATGCACAGCACCGCGTCCAGCGAGCCACAGACCTGCCTGACCAGTGCCAGCGCCCGGAGGGTGCTGACCTGGGCCGCAAAGGCTGCCTGGTCGAACGAGACGTCGGCGCCCACGCTGCCCACGACGGCGACGGTGTCGCCGATGCGGGGGATCTGACCGCTGACGTAGACCAGGTCCCCGTCGCGCAAGGCGGGGGTGTAGCGACCGCCGATCTGGATGGGCGCCGAGACGGGAAAGCCCAGGCGGTGGGCTTCGGCTTCGAATCGGAGGTCAGCGGACGGGGTCATGTGGCTCCCAAGGTGGAGGTCAACGCGGCGGCGCGACAGGGCGGCTCAGCGGGGATCCACGGTGCGTGACACGACCCAGTGGTGCTGGCCCAAGCGTGCAACCCGCTCAAAGCCCTGCCGCTCGAACATCGCCAGTCGGCTGTTGTACAGGAACGAGGCGGACACGGTCCGCCCCGCGACATCTTCGGGGTAACTTTCGACCTTGCCGCCCCCAAGACCGGCGATCAGCTGCAGCGCCCCGGCCAGTGCCGCGCAAACGAGCCTTGGCGCCAAGAACCACGCGCAGACTCCGGCGGCAAGCAGCCACGAAACGCCCAAGTGCATTAAGGTGCGGCGCGACGGTATGAACTGCATTGGCACTTGCACGGCGTGCGTCTTGTGAGGGCTAACTGTCAGGTCCCGGGTGATTGACCACCCGCTTGGCGAATAAATCGGGATGCGTGGCCTGCCATTTCTTGAGCGCCTGTATCGGCGTGTTCAGATCCAGCGCGCGCTGGGGCAGGTGCTCGTTGTAGAGCCAGACGAAGCGGTGCA
>CALRTJ020000034.1:0-26280 GCA_943371055.1 Hydrogenophaga intermedia
GGGGCCAGGCAGTTGGTGGTGCAGCTGGCGTTGGAGATGATGGTCTGGCCGGCGTAGGTCTTGTCGTTGACGCCGTAGACGAACATCGGGGTGTCGTCCTTCGACGGGGCCGACAGGATGACCTTCTTGGCACCGGCCTTCAGGTGGGCCTCGGCGGTTTCCTTGGTCAGGAACAGGCCGGTCGACTCGATGACGATGTCGGCACCGACGTCACCCCAGGCCAGCTCGGCCGGGTTCTTGACGGCCGTCAGGCGGATCTTCTTGCCGTTGACGATCAGGTTGGAGCCGTCCACCGAGACCTCGCCCTTGAAGCGGCCGTGCACGCTGTCGTACTTCAGCATGTAGGCCAGGTAGTCGGGCTCGAGCAGGTCGTTGATGCCGACGACTTCGATGTCGTTGGCGAAGTTTTGCACCGCGGCGCGGAACACCATGCGGCCGATGCGGCCGAAACCATTGATACCGATCTTGATGGTCATGCTTGTCTACCTTTGGATGAGAAAACGGAAAACGGAGCGATCGAAGAACAAAGGGGCAGACCTTGCAGTCTGCCCCTCATCCGGTTACTTGGCGAGCACCTTGCGGACCGTCAGCACGAGGTTGTCCACCGTGAAGCCGAAGTGCTTGAACAGCACGCCGGCCGGGGCGGATTCGCCGTAGCGGTCCAGGCCGATGACGGCGGCGCAGCCGTACTTCCACCAGCCGTCGGTGACGCCGGCCTCGATGGCGATGCGCGGCAGCTTGCCCGGCAGCACGGCCTTCTTGTACTCGCGGTCCTGGCGGTCGAACACGGTGGTCGAGGGCATCGACACCACGCGCACCGCGATCTTCAGCTTGGCCAGTTCGGCCTGGGCGTTCAGGGCCAGCTGCACCTCGGAGCCGGTGGCGATGATGACGGCCTGGGCCTTCTTCTTGAGGCCCACCTCGCTGGGCTCGGCCAGCACGTAGGCGCCCTTGGTGATGGCCTCGGCGTCGGTCTTGGGCGCGTAGGGCAGGTTCTGGCGCGACAGCAGCAGCGCGCTGGGGCGGTGCTTGTTGGCCAGGGCCATGGTCCAGGCCACCGCGGTCTCGGTGGTGTCAGCGGGGCGCCAGACGTCCAGGTTGGGGATCAGGCGCAGGCTGGCGGCGTGCTCGACCGACTGGTGGGTCGGGCCGTCTTCGCCCAGGCCGATGGAGTCGTGGGTGAACACGTGCACCACGCGCTGCTTCATCAGCGCGGCCATGCGGATGGCGTTGCGGCTGTAGTCGGAGAAGGTCAGGAAGGTGCCGCCGTACGGGATGTAGCCGCCGTGCAGGGCGACGCCGTTCATGATGGCGGCCATGCCGAACTCGCGCACGCCGTAGTTGATGTGGCGGCCACCGACGCCGGCCTCGTTCTTGACCACCGCGCCGGCCGCGTCGAAGCGCAGGTTGGGCGTGGACTTGGTGTTGGTCAGGTTGGAGCCGGTCAGGTCGGCCGAGCCGCCGAGCAGCTCGGGCAGCTGGGCGGTGAAGTGCTCCAGTGCCAGCTGGCTGGCCTTGCGGCTGGCCACGGTCTCGGCCTTGTCGTGGGCGGCGGCCACGGCCTGCACCGCGATCTCGGCGAAGTTGCTGGGCAGCTCGCCGGCCATGCGGCGGATGAACTGCTGGGCCAGCTCGGGGTGTGCCGCCGAGTAGGCGGTGAAGCGCAGCTCCCACTCGGCCTGGGCGGCGGCACCAGCGGCGCGGGCGTCCCAGGCGGCCTGCACGTCGGCCGGGATGACGAAGGGCTCGGCGGTCCAGCCGATGGCGGCGCGGGTCAGCGCGATCTCTTCGGCGCCCAGGGGCTCGCCGTGGGCCTTGGCGGTGTTGGCGCGGTTGGGCGAGCCCTTGCCGATCGAGGTCTTGCAGACGATCAGGGTGGGCTTGTCAGCGCTGGTCTTGGCCTGGGCGATGGCGGCGTCCACGGCGTCCACGTCGTGGCCGTCGACCGGGCCGATCACGTTCCAGCCGCAGGCCTGGAAGCGCTGCGGGGTGTTGTCGATGAACCAGGGGGTGACCTGGCCGTCGATCGAGATGCCGTTGTCGTCGTACAGCGCGATCAGCTTGTTCAGCTTCCAGGCGCCGGCCAGGGCCACGGCCTCGTGGCTGATGCCTTCCATCAGGCAACCGTCGCCCATGAAGACGTAGGTGCGGTGGTCGACGACGGTGTGGCCGTCGCGGTTGAACTCGGAGGCCAGCAGCTTCTCGGCCAGCGCCATGCCCACCGCGTTGGTGATGCCCTGGCCCAGCGGACCGGTGGTGGTCTCGACGCCGGGGGTGATGTCGACCTCGGGGTGGCCCGGGGTCAGGCTGTGCATCTGGCGGAAGTTCTTCAGCTCGGCGATCGGCAGCGCGTAGCCGGTCAGGTGCAGCAGCGCGTAGATCAGCATCGAGCCGTGGCCGTTGGACAGCACGAAGCGGTCGCGGTCGGCCCACTTCGGCGCGGCGGGGTTGTGCTTGAGGTGGCGCGACCAGAGCGCCTGGGCCATCTCGGCCATGCCCATCGGGGCACCGGGGTGGCCCGAATTGGCCTGCTGCACGGCGTCCATCGCCAGGGCACGGATGGCCTGCGCCATCAGCGGGTGATCGTTGCGGGGGGTGTTGGCGGGCATCAGGGCGTCCGGTGAGGAAGGGTGGGCCAGGGGAGGGAGAACCCGGCATTTTATCGGGCTTGGTAAATTCCCCCCATGCAGGGCCTGCACCTCACCGCCGACCTGCGCGATTGCCGCGCCGATTCCCCACTGATGACCGACCCCGCGGCCCTGCGGGCGCAGTGCCTGTCGGCGGTCGCCGACGCCGGGCTGAGCGCGGTGGCCGAGCTGTTCCACCGCTTCCCCGCCCCGCCCGAGGGCGGGGCGGCCGGCATCACCGGCGTGGTGCTGCTGGCCGAGTCGCACCTGGCGGTGCACACCTGGCCGGAGCTGGGCGCGGTGACGCTGGACGTCTACGTGTGCAACTTCGGCACCGACAACCGCGCCCGGGCACAGGCCCTGATGGACGGCCTGCAGGCCGCCTTCGCCCCCGGGGCGGCCGAGCGCCATGCGCTGGCGCGGGGACAGGCCCTGGCTTGACCTGACTCAAGACCCGATCGTCCGTGTGCTGCCAATCTCCGGGCATCCCCCACCGGAGGCCCCGATGAAGCCGCTGTCGCTGACGATCATGAAGGACGAGCACCAGGCCCTGGCCGCGATGCTCAAGTCGATGCCCCTGCTGCTGGCCCAGTGGCAGCGCGAGGGCCAGGCACCCGATTTCGGGCTGCTGCGCGCGATGCTGTTCTACATCGACGAGTTCCCCGAGCGCCTGCACCACACCAAGGAGAGCGAGCTGCTGTTCCCGGCCTTGCGCGCCCGCGCCCCGGCGTCGGCGGCCACGCTGGACAAGCTCGACCGCGACCACGCCCAGGGCGAGCGCGCGGTGCGCGAGCTGGCCCACCTGCTGCTGGCCTGGGAGGTGATGGGCGAGCCCCGCCGCGAGGCCTTCGAGTCGGCGCTGCGCGGCTACATCGACCACTACCTGCGCCACATGGCCGTCGAAGAGGCCGAGGTCCTGCCCGCCGCGCTGGAGCACCTCTCGCCCACCGACTGGGCCGCGCTGGACGCCGCCTTCGCGGCCAACAAGGACCCGCTGACCGGCCACGAACCCGAGGAGGGTTATCGCCCGCTGTTCCAGCGCATCCTCAGCCGCGCCCCGGCGCCGATCGGGCTGGGCTGAGGCCCCTCGGGGCGCCCCTACACTGCGCCCCATGTCCGCCCCCCTGCCCGGGCCCCGCGCCCTGATCCTGGCCGCCGGTCGCGGCGAGCGCATGCGCCCGCTGACCGACGCCACCCCCAAGCCGCTGCTGACCGTGCACGGCGTGCCGCTCATCGAGCACCACCTGCGCGCGCTGGCCGCCGCCGGGGTGCGCGAGGTGGTGGTCAACACCGCCTGGCTGGAAGAGCAGTTCCCCGCCGCCCTGGGCGACGGCAGCCGCTGGGGCCTGTCGATCCGCTACTCGATGGAGGGCCGCGACCACGGCGGCGCGCTCGAGACCGCCGGCGGCATCGCCAAGGCCCTGCCCTGGTTGGCGCCCGGCGGCGACGAGCCCTTCTGGGTGGTGTCGGGCGACGTCTTCATCCCGGGCTTCGCCTTCGCGGCGGCCGACGCCACCGACTTCGCCGCCAGCCCCGAGTGGGGCCGGCTGTGGCTGGTGCCCAATGCCCCGCACCACCCCCGGGGCGATTTCGGCGTCTCGGCGCAAGGTCTGGCGCTGCGCGAGGCGGCCGAGAAATTCACCTGGGCCAGCGTGGGTCTGTTCCGGCCGGGTCTGTTCGCCGACGTCCCGGTCGGCACCCGGCTGGCGCTGCGGCCCAAGCTGGAGCAGGCGATCGACGCCGGTCGCCTGGGCGCCCGCCACTGGGCCGGACCGTGGACCGACGTGGGCACGGTCGAGCGGCTGGCGGGGCTCAACGCCTGAGCCCCTGGCCGGCGGGGCCGGCTCAGCGCCCCTCGACGGTGTTGAAGCGGCTCTTGTCGATCTCGCGCTCCTGCAGGCCCGGCGGGCAGGGGCGGTCGGTGTAGACGACTTCGGCCTTGCGCACGCACTTGCGCATCACGCCGGGGGCGGCCTGCGGGGTGGCGGCCACCGAGGCGGCCTCGGCCGGGGCCGGCGGCTGGCGCACGCTGCCGTTGTCGAACATGATGGGCCGCGGCGGCGGCGCGGGGGGCGACCACCAGCGCTCGCGCCAACGCCAGGCGCTCAGCAGGACGAAGACGATGGCCAGGCCCCAGGCCAGGCGGCGGTAGAAGTGCATGGGTCCCTGCAGGTGAAAGGCGGTCTGCGCCGCCGTTCACAACAGTTTACAAAGCCCGCCGGGTTCAGGCCGCAGCGGCGGCAGCACAGCCCAGCGTGAACGCCTCCTCGAACACCGAGTAGCCCGCCAGGTCGGCGTGGGCGAAGCGCAGCGCGCCGCGGGCCTCGCGCAGCGCGCGGCGGGCCGGGTCGGCACGCACGCCGGGCGCGGGAATGGCCATCGCGTGGCCCCAGCGGGCCAGGTCGGCGCGGCGCAGACGGAGCGCCAGGTCCGGGTGCAGCGGGGCCAGCGCGGCCACCACCTCGGCGGTCCAGTCGCTGGCGGTGCCGGTCAGCAGCCGGGGCCGCGCCGCCTCGGGCAGCGCGAAGTAGGCGCTGAGCACCGGCGCTTGGGCCCGGGCGCGGTCGGGGCTCAGGCCCTGGTGGCGGGCATCGACATAACCCAGCGCGGGGCTGCGGCCGACGGGCGCGAAGGCCACGTTGTCCCAGGCCGGCGGGGCACCAGGGCGGTCGAGCAACGGCGCGTCAAGCAGCAGGTTGGCCACCAGCCACGGCGCGTGGCGGGTGGCCGCGGCGGCGGCGGCCAACGCCCCCTGCAGCGGCGCGTCCAGGCCGCGCAGCACACGGGCGGCGACGAACAGCGGCATCGCCACCACCACGCGGCGGGCGCGCCAGCCCTCGACCTCGCCGCGGGCCTCGTCCCAGGCCCGCACCTCGACGCCGTGGCGGCCCGCGTCCACCTGCAGCACGGTGCGGCCGGTGTGCAGGCGCTCGGCCAGCGGCGCGGCCAGGGCCCGCACCAGGTGGGCATTGCCTTCGGGCCAGGTGAAGACGGCGTCGCGCTCGGCGACCTCGTCGCCCGGCGCATGGAAGCCGTGTCGGCTGGCGAAGTAGTGCAGCCCGGCCCAGGCCGAGACCTGGCCCAGGCCGGCGCCGTAATCGTCGCGGCAGCAGTAGTCCAGGTGTCCGAGCAGGCGCTCGTCGTCCAGGCCGCGCGCGACCAGCCAGGCGTCGAAGCGCTGGGCATCCAGTGCGGCGTGGCCGGCGGTCCAGGGCGCGCGCGAGGCCGGCATCGCGAAGCCCAGCGTGCGCTGGGCCTGCGCCACCTCGGCGGCGAAGCGGCGGTACTGCGTCAGGGTCTGCGGCCGGCCCTCGGCCGAGGGCAGCAGGCCCTCCTGCCAGGCGCCGTCGATGAACAGCCGCTCCTGCGGCGCGTGGCACAGGTGTCGTTCGTCGGGCTGCAGGCCGGTGGCGGTCATGCGCAGCAGGCCGATCTCCTGCAGCCACTCGCGCACCTCGCGCGCGGGCGCGCCGGGCACCGGCAGGTAGTGGGCGCCCATCGGGCAGCCGCTGCCGCCCAGCGCGTGGCCGCGGCTGTGGCCGCCCACCGTGTCCTCCAGTTCCAGCAGCTGGGCATCGGCCCAGCCGCCACGCACCAGGCCGCGCAGCGCCGACAGCCCGCCGATGCCGCCACCCAGCACCAGCGCTCCGGCCTCGCGCCAGCGCGCCGGGGCCGGCCAGGTGCCGGCCTTGCCGGTGCGCAGGCGGTGGCCGCGCTCGGGATGGGCGCCGACCCAGCGGCTGTCGTGCAGCGCCTGCGGCGCGGGCAGGCAGGCCGCCAGCGGCAGCGCCGCGGCCCCGGCCAGCAGGCCGCGTCGGCCCAGCCCGTTCACTGGTGCACCCGGCCCCACTCGGCCTCGAAGGTGTGGACCAGGCCCTGGGTGGACAGGCGGTTGGGCTCGGCCGGCACCCGGGCCATGTCGGGCGGAAAGTCGAACAGCGCCGGCAGGCCCGACAGGCCCAGGAAACGAAGGCCCGGCGGCAGCGCGGCCGGCGGGTGCCAGGGCCGGCGGCTGGCCAGGATGAAGCCCCACTCGCCGAAGCTGGGCACGTGGGCGTGGTACGGCGTGGCGGTCAGGCCCACCGCCTCCAGCGTGCTGACCACGGTCCAGAAGCTCTGGCGCGCGATCAGCGGCGAGGTGGTCTGCACCACGGCGTAGCCGCCGGCCGCGAGGTGCTGGTCGACCAGGCTGTAGAAGCTGGTGGTGTAGAGCTTGCCCAGCGCGAAATTGGTGGGGTCGGGAAAGTCGATGACGATGACGTCGAAGACCTCGTCGTGCGATTCCAGCCAGCCGAAGGCGTCGGTGTTGACCACCCGGACCTTGGGCGAGGACAGCGCGTGGGCGTTCAGTGCCGACAGCCGGGCCTCGTCGCGGAACAGGGTGGTCATGTGCGGGTCGAGTTCGACCAGGGTGACCTGCTCGACACCGGGGTACTTGAGCACCTCTCGCACCGCCATGCCGTCACCACCGCCCAGCACCAGCACGCGCCGCGGCGCACCGTGGGCGGCCATGGCGGGGTGGACCAGGGCCTCGTGGTAGCGGTACTCGTCGCGCGAGTGGAACTGCAGGTTGCCATTGAGGAACAGCCGCGTGCCCGCCGGACCCTGGGTGACGACCACGCGCTGGTAGGCACTGGTCTCGCGGTAGACCACGTGCTCGCCATAGAAGCGGTCCTCGGCCCAGGTGGTCAGGTGGTTGGCCACGGCAAAGCCGCCCAGCAGCGCCAGCGCCACGGCCGCGCAGGCCAGCGCGTGGTGGCGCCAGTGCGGCAGTTCGGCGCGGAACAGCCACAGCGCCCAGACCGCCACCGCCGCGTTCAGCAGGCCGAAGAACAGCCCCGTGCGGATCAGGCCCAACTGCGGCACCAGCAGCAGTGGAAAGGCCACGGCCACCACCAGTGCGCCCAGGTAATCGAAGGTCAGCACCTGCGAGACCAGGTCCTTGAGCGCATAGCGCTCGCGGAAGTGGCGCTTGAGGATGCGCATGACCAGCGGGATCTCCAGCCCCACCAGCACGCCCACCAGCCCCACCAGGCCGTAGAGCAGCACCCGGAAGGTGCCGGCCGCGCTGCCAGGCAGGCTGCTGTGGGCGACGAAAAGCGCGGCAGGCATGAAGCCACCGACCACGCCGACCAGCAGCTCGATGCGCAGGAAGTGCGCGACCAGGCCGCGCTCGAGGTAGCGGCTGAGCCAGGAGCCCAGCCCCATCGCGAACAGGTAGGCCCCGATCACGGTGCTGAACTGCAGCACCGAGTCGCCCAGCAGGTAGCTGGCCAGCGCCCCCGCGGCCAGTTCGTAGACCAGGCCACAGGCCGCGATGACGAAGACCGAACCGAGCAGCAGCAGCTCGGCCGGGTGGATGCGCGCCACCGCCGGCTCGTCCGCGGCGGCCGCGCCCGCGGGGCCGGGGGGCGCGGTGCTCATCCGTGGATGGCGGCGGCGACGATCAGGCCGATGGCGATGAACATCGCCCCGACCATCACCGCCAGGGCCAGGTTCTTGCGCTCGACGATCTCTTCCCACAGCTTGTAGGGCGTGAGCTTGTCGATCACCACGAAGCTCAGCCACAGCACCGCCACGCCGATCACGGCGTAGACCACCGAGGCCAGCATCACCGCCGGTTTCAGGGCGTCGAATTCCATCGTTCCATCTCCTTCATTTGTGGCCGCCTCCACCGCTGGAGAAGCCGCCGAACGAGCCGCCACCGCTGCCCGAGGAATAGCCGCCGCTGCGCTGCTCGCGCAGGCACTGGGCGTACTCGGCGCTGTCGGCGCCGAAGGTGTTGCGCTGGGCGTCGCAGGCGGTGTCGCGGCCATCGCAGCGGACCATCAGCAGCATCACCAGGATCACCACCACCAGGACGATGAAGCCCTGGCTGATGCGGCCGAGCCAGCCGGGGCCGTCGTCCACCAGCAGGCGCACGCCCCGCGCCTCGTCCTCGGCCCCGGGCCGGGGACTGTCGCGGCGCAGGATGCCGTAGGCGGCATCGACCTCCTCGACCGTCAGGCGCCGGCCGGCCGACCAGACCCGCTCGGTCTCGGACTCTTCGGCGCTGAGCAGGCCGCGGCCACCGCCGTCGCGGTAGTCGCTGACCTGCAGCCGCTCGCCCTGGCGCACCTGCCAGTAGAACTCGCCCTGGACCCAGGTGGTCATCGCGGTGTAGGGCGCCTCGGTGCGGCGGTAGCGCGTCCCTTGCCAGACCGCCTCGGCGCCCGAGGTCTCGGGCACGCCGGTCAGGGGGCGCACCACGCTCCAGCCGTCGGATGCGTCCACCAGGAAGGCGAAGCCCTCCTGCCGCCGGTACAGCAGGTACTCGCGCCAGTACTCGCGCTCGTCCTCGTCGTCCTCGGGCAGGCTGCAGCGCTCCTGGAAGCCCACCACCTGCCAATCCTGCGGCGCCGCGGGGTCGACCGCCAGGCGCCCGGTGCGGCCCAGGGGGATGTCGGGTTCGCGCCCGTGCGGGCCGCTGTTGTGCTGGGCGTAGTGGGCCAGCTCGGCCCCGACGCCGCCGGACACGTCGACCACTGACTTGCACTGTGCACAGCTGACGCTGCGGGTGGTCGCCAGGGTCAGCACCAGGGTGGCGCCGCAGCTCGGGCAGGGCAGCGTGCGGCTGCCCAGGGCGGCCTCGGACGCCCCCTCGCGCAGGCCCTTGAGCGCCAGGTCGGCCAAACCGACGCGCCGGCCGATCGACCAGCGCGGCTGCACCGGGTCCAGCCACTCCAGGGTGCCGACCGAGCCGTCTTCGCGCCGCAGGTCGGCCACCGGAAAGCGGCCCTCCAGGCGCGGTGCCTGGGGCAACTCGCCCTCGGCCGCAGCCAGGTGGACGTGCTGCAGCGAGGCCACGCGCCAGGCGTCGCCGCTGATCAGCAGGCGCTGGCCCACGCGCACCTCGGCCAGGGCCGGCGGCGGTTGCAGCGCCGGCTGCTCGAAGGCCATGACGTAGGCGCCGTTGTCCTCGCTCAGCCAGGCCGACTTGCCGGACTCGCCGTCGAACAGCGCGTGCCATTCGCTCCAGGCACCGTCGGGGTAGCGGTACTGCACCCGGCCGACCAGGGTGAAGCCCACGCCGTGGTGGCGGCCGCTGACGCCCAGCTGCAGCGGGCTGTGGTCGTCGAAGAGCTCGCCCACCACGCCGATGCGCTGCAGGGCATCGCCCTCGCGCACCAGGGTGCTGCGGCAGAAGCTGCAGACGGCGCTGGCCGACGCGGCCGAGGCGAACTCGACCGGCGCGCCGCAGCCGGGGCACAGCGCCTGCCAGCGGCGTTGCGGAGATGGAGTGGACGACATGTGGCGGCAGGACGCCCCGCGCAGGGCGGGTCCCGGCCGGCGTGCGCCGGCAGGGTCGGCACGGCCGCAGGCGCGGCCGGCGCGGGGGTCTCAGGTCCTCAGAGCTTCTTCAGCAGCTCGGCCTTCTTGGCCGCGAACTCGTCCTCGGTGAGGATGCCCTTGGTCTTCAGGTCGGCCAGCTTCTCGAGGGTGGCCATGACTTCGTCGGCGCCCATCGGCGCCACGGCCGGGGTCGCCGCCGGCGCGGCCGCACCCTGCAGGCCCTGGCCCAGCTGCTGCGCCAGCACCTGGCCCAGCGCCACGCCGGCGCCCAGGCCCATCGCGTCGCCGGCCACGCCGCCGCCCTGGGCCGCGCCCTTGGCCAGCTCGGGGATGGCCTGGGCGGTCTGGTACTGCATGAACTTGCCGATGTCCTGGCCGACCATGCCCATGCCGATCTTCTGGTCCAGGACCTTCTGCAGCTCCTCGGGCAGGGACACGCTTTGCAGCGTCACGCCTTCAAGCTTCAGGCCGATGGCCTCGAAGGCCGGCGCGGTGGCCGCCTGCAGCGCCTTGGCGAACTCGATCTGGTTGGCCGCCAGGTCAAGGAAGGGAATGCCGGAGGAGGCCACCGCATCGGCGATGTGCTGCAGCATCAGGCCACGCAGCTGGCCGTCCAGGTCCTCGGCGGTGTAGCGGTCGCGGGTGCCGCTGATCTCGGTGTGGAATTTCTTGGGGTCGGCCACGCGGTAGGCGTAGTTGCCGAAGGCGCGCAGGCGCACCGCCCCGAAGTCCTTGTCGCGGATGGTGACCGGCTGCTGGGTGCCCCAGCGCTGGTCCACCTGCTGGCGGGTGCTGAAGAAGTAGACGTCGCTCTTGAACGGGCTGGCGAACAGCTTGTCCCAGTTCTTGAGGTAGGTCAGGACCGGCAGGGTCTGGGTGGTGAGCTTGTGGGTGCCGGGGCCGAAGACATCGGCCACCTGGCCTTCGTTGACGAAGACCGCGACCTGGCTCTCGCGAACGGTGAGCGAGGCGCCGGTCTGGATCTCGTTGTCGGCCATCGGGAAGCGCCAGGCCAGCGTGCCATCGCCGGACTCGGTCCACTCGATGATGTCGATGAACTGCTTCTTGATGAAATCCATCAGGCCCATGTGCCCAGTCTCCGTGTGGCGGCGCCGGCAAGGGGGCCGGCGCGTCGAATAATACGCCCGTGGCGGTCCCCCCCGGGCCGCGCTGCAGGTCCCCGCATGAGCCCTCTGCCCTCCCCCTCCCTGCGACTGGCCGTGGTCGGCGCCGGCCCCGCCGGCCTGGCGCTGGCGCTGCTGGCCCACCGCCTGCTGCCGCAGGCCCGGGTCACGGTCTTCGATGCCCGCCCGGCCGACCGCGACGTGTCGGGCGACCCGCGCACCCTGGCGCTGTCGCTGGGCAGCGTGCAGCTGCTCGAGCGCCTGCAGGCCTGGCCCGCCGCCGCGGCCCAGCCCATCCTCGAGGTGCAGGTGTCCCAGGCCCCCCCCACCCTGCCGGGCGACCGGCTGCGGCCCGAGGTCCGCATCGGCGCACGCGAGCAGGCGGTGCCCCTGTTGGGCGCGGTGCTGCGCTACGGCCAGCTGGTGGCGCCGCTGCAGGCCGCCTGGCAGGCCGCCTGCGCCGCCACCCCCGAGCGCGCCCGCATGGTCTTCGGCCAGCCGGTGGCGGCGGTGCAGAACGTGGCCGCGGGGGTCGAGGTGGACGCCGGCGTGGTCGAGACCGCCGAGTTGGCGGTGATCGCCGAGGGCGGCGTGTTCGCCGACCAGTCCCGCAAGGGCCTGCGCCACGACTACCGGCAGACCGCCTGGGTCGGCTCGGTCACGCTGGAGGGCGGCGCGCCCCCCGGCACCGCCTTCGAGCGCTTCACCCGCGACGGCCCGGTGGCCCTGCTGCCGCTGCCGCCCCTGCCCGGTGACGCCAGCGGCCTGCGCCGCGCCGCGCTGGTGTGGTGCGTGCCGGCCGCCGACGACCCGGTGGCCGCGCTGGACGACGCCCAGCGCCTGCACCTGCTGCGCACCCTGCTGCCCGAGGCCGCGGGCGCGCTGCGCAGCCTCTCGCCGCTCAAGCACTTCGCGCTCGGCCTGAACGCCGAGACCACGCTGGTGCAGGGCCGCACCGTGCGCATCGGCAATGCCGCCCAGACCCTGCACCCGGTCGCCGGCCAGGGCCTGAACCTGGGCCTGCGCGACGCCTTCTCGCTGGTGCAGGCGCTGCGCGTGGCGCCGGATGTGGACGCCGCGCTGCGCCGCGTGGAATGGTCCCGCGCCCCTGACCGCTGGAGCACCATCGCGGCCACCGATTTCCTGGCCCGCAGCTTCACCTGGCAGGCGCCCGGCCTGGGCGCCCTGCGCGGCCTGGGCCTGGCCGCGCTGCAGGCGCTGCCGCCACTCAAGGGGCTGCTGGCGCGGCAGATGATGTTCGGTCGTCGCTGAGCAGGGTGCGCCACGGGGCTCGCGCGTTCGGCTGCGGTCCGCCCGGGTGTGGCCGCGGCAGGCCGCCTGTTCGGCAGGCGACGCCGGGCCCCTCGAGGATCCCCCCGGACGGCCCGGCCTTGACGGGCCCTGGACCGGCTGCGGGGAAGCGCCGGCGTCTCAGGCCTCGGCGGCCTTGAGGAAGAGCGCCC
Source organism: Hydrogenophaga intermedia (assembly GCA_943371055.1). Taxonomy (GTDB): domain Bacteria; phylum Pseudomonadota; class Gammaproteobacteria; order Burkholderiales; family Burkholderiaceae_C; genus Ideonella; species Ideonella intermedia_A. The sequence goes on from CALRTJ020000034.1 coordinate 12,547, forward strand.
GGTCGGGGGCGAAGTTGGCGTGCAGGGGCAGCAGCGCGCCGCCGATGGCACGGGCATCGGTGCCGATCGAGCCCGGCAGCAGCTGGGGCCGGGTGACACCCGCCCAGTCGTAGTCGTCGAGCGCGCGGTCGGTGGCGGCGCACAGCGCGTCGCGCAGGCTGGCGTGCATGGAGCCGTCGATCACCACATGCTCCAGGTCGAGCAGGCAGGCGGTGCTGTTGACCGCCAGCGCGATGGCGGTCCCGGCCTGCACCAGCCAGCGCTCGGTGTGCGGGCGCCACGGTTCCTGCAGGGCGCGCTCGTCGGACACCGCCTCGGGCGCCAGGCCGGCCGCGGCCAGGCCCTGCTCCAGGGTCAGCAGCGAGGCCACGCTCAGCAGCTGCGCCGGTGCGCCGCCGCCGTGGGTCAGGCCCAGGGGCATCGAGCCGATCGCGCCGGCGTTGCCGTGCAGGCCGCTGCGCAGGTGGCTGTCGAGCACCAGGCCGCCGCCGATGAAGGTGGCCAGGAAGACGTAGAGGAAGTTGCCGGTGTGGCGCCCCTGGCCGGCCACCAGCTCGGCCACGCAGGCGGCGGCGGTGTCCTTCATCAGGGTCACCGGCCAGTCGGTCAGGCGCTGCACCTCCTGGCGCAGGTCGGTGGACTGCCAGGCGGTGGCGACCTCGGGCGGCATGTCCAGCAGGGTGCGCCAGCCGCCCAGCGAAAAGGGAATGGCGATGCCCACGCCCTGCACCCGCGCGAGCTGGCCCTCGTCAAGCTCGCGACGGAGCTCGGCCAGGCTCTCGGCGATGAAGTCCAGCAGGGCCTGGGGCTCGGGGTAGCGGTATTCGCGCTTCCAGCGCCGACGCACCGCGCCGACGAAGTCCAGCAGCAGCACGTCGATGCTGCGCCGGCCCACCTTGACGCCCACCGCGCAGGCGCCGTCCGGGTGCAGGGCCAGCGGCACCGAGGGCTGGCCCACCTTGCCGCGCACCGGCTCGCCCTTGAGCAGCAGGCCGTCGTCGAGCAGGCGCTTGGCGATCAGGGAGACGGTCTGCGCGGTCAGCGTCGTCAGGCGGGCGATCTCGGCCGCCGGCAGCGCGCCGTGCATGCGGATCGCCTGCAGCACCACGCGCTCGTTGTACTGGCGCAGGCCTTCCTGGCTGGAGCCGCGGGGGCGCGGGCGCTGGGCGGCGCGCGCCGATGAACGTTCAGGGGACAAGGACCTCTCCGAGCACGCCCTTCTTGAACAGGAAGTTGCCCCAGGGTTGGAGCTCGCCGGTGACGACGATGGCGTGGGCGTGCCGGACGCGATCGTAGAACGCGAATCGCTCGGTGGCCGCGCATTGGTCCCGCCGGGCGTGACCTTCGGCCTCGAGCATGGCCACCACCCGACGCTGCTGGGCGCTCAGGTAGGGCGGCTCGGTGCCGCCCACCTGCATGAAGGCGACCGGCTGGTCCACCATGGCGTCGAGCGGGAACAGCGACAGCACGGCGCGCGAGACGCGCTCCACATCGGCCCCGGGCAGGCGCAGCACCGGCTTGCCGGCGGCCAGGGTCAGGGCGGTGAAGTTGGCGTCGGCGATGACGACCTCGTCGCCATGGCCCATCTCGGCCAGGGTCTTGAGCAACTCGGGCGTCAGAATGGGGTCGATACCTTTGAGCACGATGTCAGGCCTCCTGCCGGGCCGCCCCAAGGGGGGCCTGCGCCCCCTCGGGGGGCAGCGAACGTGGTGAGCGTGGGGGTGTCATGTCAGGCCTCCCGCCGGGCCGCCCCACGGGAGGCCTGCGCCCCCCCGGGGGCAGCGAACGAAGTGAGCGTGGGGGGTCATGTCAGGCCAGGCAGTCGGCCGGGATGTCCTCGGGGCGCATGGCCCCGGTCATCACGGCCACGGTGTCGCTCATGCTGATCTTCTTCGGGTTCAGGACCGCGGCGCGCTTGCCCAGGCGGGCGACGTGGATGCGGTCGGCGATCTCGAAGACATGCGGCATGTTGTGCGAGATCAGGATCACCGGCAGGCCCTTGTCGCGCACGCGGCGGATCAGCTCCAGCACCATGTTGCCCTCCTTCACGCCCAGGGCGGCGGTGGGCTCGTCGAGGATCACCACGTGGCGGGCGAAGGCGGCGGCACGGGCCACCGCCACGCACTGGCGCTGGCCGCCCGACAGGGTCTCGACGGCCTGGGTCATCGAGCGGATGCCGACCTTCAGGTCGGCCATGCGCTCCACCGCCACCTCGAGCATCTTTTTCTTGTCGAGCATGCGCAGCGCGCTGCCCAGAAAGCCCTCGCGGCGCAGCTCGCGGCCCAGGAACAGGTTCTCGGCGATGGTCATCGCCGGGGCCACCGCCAGGTCCTGGTAGCAGCATTCGATGCCCTCGCGGCGGGCGTCCATCGGGTTGCGGAAGCTGACCGGGCGGCCATCCAGCAGGATCTCGCCCTCGTCGGGGAGGGTGGCGCCCGAGAGCGCCTTGATCAGGCTGGACTTGCCGGCGCCGTTGTCGCCGATGACGGCCAGGATCTCACCGGCGCGCAGCTCGAAGTCGGCGCCATCCAGTGCCGTGACCTGGCCGTAGCGCTTGACCAGGCCCTTGGCCTGCAGAACGAAAGGTTGGGATGTGTTCATTTCAGGACTCCCGCCGGGCCGACCCATGGCAGGCCTGGGCCCCTTGAGGGGCGACGAACGAAGTGGGCGTGGGGGCCGACGCCAACAGGCCTCCCGCCGGGCCGCCCCAAGGGAGGCCTGCGCCCCCTCGGGGGGCAGCGAACGCAGTGAGCGTGGGGGCGGGCATCTCAGCGGCCTCCCTTGCGGGAGAGTTGGTCCACGGTGACCGCCAGGATCACCAGCATGCCGGTGATCAGGACCTGGTAGACCGAGTCGACGCCCATCAGCGTCAGGCCGTTGTTGAGCACGCCGATGACGATGGCGCCCACCAGCGAGCCCAGGATCAGGCCGCGGCCGCCGAACAGGCTGGTGCCGCCCAGCACCACGGCGGTGATGGCGTCCAGGTTCTCGGTCTTGCCGGCGTTGGGGTCGCCCACGCCGGTGCGGCTGACCGCCAGCAGCGCGGCCACGCCGTACAGCACGCCGGCCAGCACGTACACCTGCAGCAGCACCTTCTCGGTCGGGATGCCGACCAGGCGGGTGGCCTCGGGGTTGTTGCCCACGGCATAGACATGGCGGCCGGCGCCGGTGTCGCGCAGCCAGAACCAGAAGCCCAGGTACAGCAGCACCATCAGCAAGGAGCCCCAGGCGACCTGGGCCCCGCCCAGCGCGAAGGTGTTGCCCAACCAGGTCATGGCGTCGGGCAGACCGGTGACGGTCTGGCTCTTGGAGTAGAGCTGGGTGATGGCGAAGGCGATGTTGAAGGTGCCCAGCGTGACGATGAACGGGGGCAGCTTGATGCGGGTGACCAGCAGGCCGTTGATCAGGCCGAACAGGGCCGTGGCGGCGATGCCCGCGGCGATCGCCACTGGCGTGGGCAGGCCCAGGTCGACCGCGAACTTGGTCATGACGATGGAGCCCAGCGCCATCACCATGCCGCAGGACAGGTCGATGCCCGCGGTGAGGATGATCAGGGTCTGGCCGATGGCGATCACGCCCACCACCATCACCTGCTGCAGGATCAGCGACAGGTTCTGGCCGCTGAGGAAGTTGTCGGTGGTGGAGGCGAAGAAGACGCAGGCGATCAGCAGGGCGATGAAGGGCCCGAGCTGTCCGATCGGCGGCAGTTTGTGCTTGAGTTGTTCCATGGCATTACCCGTGTGACGAGCCATGCGGCAGCGCGGCTGCCATCAGAGAGAAGAAGGCCGGGGCCGGCCAGGGCCGGCCCCGGCAGGGGCGCCAGGAGGAGACGCGCCCCGGGAGCGCAGGATTACTTCTTGCCCCAGCAGAGGTCGGTGCCGGTCTTGACGTCCTTGCTGTCGACGCCGGCCACGGCCTTGGCGGCGATCAGGGTGACGCCTGTGTCGGTGTAGCCCGCGACCTTCTTGCCGGTCTTGGCGTACTCGACGCCCGCGGCCACGCCCATGGCGGCCATCTTCAGCGGGTACTGCTGGCTGGTCGCGGCGATCTTGCCGGCACCGACGTCGGCGATGCCCTGGCAGCCGCCGTCGACCGAGACGATGATGACGTTCTTTTCCTTGCCGGCCTTCTTCAGCGCGTTGTAGGCGCCGGCGGCGGCGGGTTCGTTGATCGTGTAGACCACGTTCACGTCACCGGCCTTCTGCAGGCAGTTCTCCATCGCGGTCTGGCCCTTGGCCTGGTCACCGTAGCTGTCGGCCATGCAGGCCACTTCGGCGGGCTTGGCCAGTTCGTTGTTCTTGGCATCGAAGCTCTGCAGGCCCAGGCCCTGCAGGAAGCCGTTGTGGCGCTGCGCGCCGACCGGGTGACCCGGGAACAGGTCCAGGGTGACGATCTTGGCGGGCTTGCCGGCCAGCGCGGCCTTGGTGTACTGGCCGATCAGCACGCCGGCCTTGTAGTTGTCGGTGGCGAACAGCGCGTCGGTGCCATCGGCCGGGTCGGTGGGGCTGTCCAGGGCGATGACCTGCACGCCCTTGTCGCGCGCCTTCTTGATCGCCGGGATGATGGCCTTGGAGTCGCTGGGCGTGATCAGGATGGTCTTGGCGCCGGCGGCGATCATGTTCTCCATCGCGGTGACCTGGCCGGCGTTGTCGCCATCGGCCTTGCCGGCGCCGGTCAGCAGCTTGGCGCCCAGCTTCTTGGCTTCCTCGGCGGCGCCTTCCTTCATCTTCACGAAGAAGGGGTTGGTCTCGGTCTTGGTGATCAGGCCGATGACGGGCTGGCTCTGGGCGAAGGCGGCACCGCTCACGGCCAGGGCGGCGGCCACGGACAGCATCTTCAGGGACTGGTTCATCTCGGTTGTCTCCGGTTGGGGTCGTTGGGGAGGAGGCGGGCCCGGGGGAAGCCAGGCGCCGTGCTGAGGAACGCGGAGCGGAGTGTGGGGCGCGATAATAAATAAATCAAGTGGATTGATTAATGGTTAACCCCGATCCGGTGCGGGGCCTGAGCGGGCACCATGTCGGCCACCGCGCGGACCGCCCGCGCCCTCCCCTTTCCCCCTTCTTGCAAGCGGCACCCGCGCGTGCCGGTGATCGGAGCCAACAATGTTCGTGGTCTGTGGCGAAGCCCTGTTCGATGTCTTTGCCGCCGGTGACACCCCCACCGGCATGGCGCTGGATGCCCGCATCGGCGGTTCGCCCTTCAACGTGGCCGTGGGCCTGAGCCGGCTGGGCCAGCGCGCCGCCTTCATGGGCGGCATGTCCCGTGGTTTCCTGGGCGAGCGCCTGCTGCGCGCGCTGCGCGAGGAAGGCGTGGGCGAGCAGTGCCTGGCCCTGCTGGACGCGCCCACCACCCTCAGCCTGATCGGCGTGGACGCCCGCGGCGTGCCCTCGTACAGCTTCTATGGCGCCGGCTGCGCCGACCGCCTGCTGCCGGCGGCGGTGCTCGACACCGTGCCGGCCGACACGCTGGCGATCCACTTCGGCTCCTATGCCATGGTGGTGGGCCCGGACACCGCCGCCACCCAGCGCGCCCTGGTCGAGCGCGAGCACACCCGCCGCGTGATCGCCTACGACCCCAACGTGCGCCTGAACGTCGAGCCCGCGCTGGCGGTCTGGCGCGACACGCTGGACTGGATGGCCGCCCGCACCCACCTGCTCAAGGTCAGCGACGAGGACCTGGGCCTGCTCTACCCCGGCACCCCGCACGCCGAGCTGGCCGCGCGCTGGCGCGCGGCGGGCGTGGCCGCGGTGGTGGTCACCCGCGGTGGCGAAGGCGCCCAGGCCTGGACCGCCGCCGGCGAGGTCATGGTGGCCCCGGTGCGGGTGGCCGTGGTGGACACCGTGGGCGCCGGCGACACCTTCCAGGCCGCGATGCTGACCGCCCTGGCCGAGCGCGGCGTGCTGAGCCCCGCGGGCCTGCGCGGCCTGGACGCCGCCACCTGGCAACAGGTGCTGGACTTCGCCGCGCGCGCCGCCGCCATCACCTGCAGCCGCCGCGGCGCCGACCTGCCGCGCCGCGCCGAGGTGGCCTGAGCAGGCCACAGCCGGCAGGGCGGCCTGCCGGCCGCGGATCAGATGTCGAGCGGATCGACGTCGATGGCCCAGCGCGCCAGGCCCTTGTGGGCGGCGCGCAGCGCGAAGAGTTCGGGCACCCATTGCCCCAGCAGCCACTGCAGCCGCGCCCGCGAGGGCGACTCCAGCAGCATCTGGCGCCGCTCGAAGCCGGCCACCTTGGCCACGTGCGGCGGCACCGGCGCATAGACCATCAGCTGGTCCGCGCCCTCCGGCGGCATCAGGGCCCGCGCCGCGTCGCGCGCGGCGCGCAGGAAGGACTCGGCCACCGCCGCCTCGCGGGCTTCACAGCGCAGCAGGGCCAGGTGGCTGTAGGGCGGCAGACCGGCCATTTCGCGCTCGGCCAGCTGGCTGCTGGCGAAGGCGGCGAAGTCGTGCGACTTCAGGGCCCCGAAGATCGGGTGCGCGGGGTTCCAGGTCTGGACCCACATCTCGCTGTGGCCGGCCACCGCGGCGTCGCGCCCGGCGCGGCCACCGGCCTGCATCAGGGTGGCGAACAGGCGCTCGGGGGCACGGAAATCGCTGGTGAACAGCGCGCCGTCCGGGTTGACCGCAGCCACCAGCGTGACGCGCCGGAAGTCGTGGCCCTTGGTCACCATCTGGGTGCCCACCAGCACGTCCACCGCGCCGGCGTGCACCGCGCCCAGCTGGGCCTCGAGGCTGCCCTTCAGCCGGGTACTGTCGGCGTCGATGCGCGACACGGTCACCGGCGAGCCATCGGGCCGCTGCACGTCGTGCAGCAGGTCGGCCACCTGCTCCTCCAGGCGCTCGGTGCCGCGGCCGATCGAGTCGATGTCGAGATTGCCGCAGTCCGGGCAGGCCGCCGGCACGCGCTCGGTGAAGCCGCAGTGGTGGCAGCGCAGGGTGCGGTCGCGCTTGTGGAAGACCCGCCAGGTGCTGCAATGCGGGCAACCGCTCTTCCAGCCGCAGGCGCTGCAGCCCAGCACCGGGGCGAAGCCGCGCCGGTTCAGGAACAGCAGGGTCTGCTCGCCACGGCCGATGCGCTCGCGGATGGCCTGCAGCAGCGGCGCGGCCAGCGCGGGCATCTCGCGCCCGGCCGGCGGCTTGGGCTGCTGCGTCATGTCCAGCACCGTGACCCGGGGCAGCTCGCCCTGGCCGATGCGGTCGGGCAGGGGCAGCAGGTGGTAGCGGCCGGCCTGGGCGTGATGCCAGGTCTCGAGGGCCGGCGTGGCCGAGCCCAGCACCACCGGCACCTTCTCCAGGTGGCCGCGGTAGACCGCCAGGTCGCGCGCCGAGTAACGCGAGCCGTCCTGCTGCTTGTAGCTGGGGTCGTGCTCCTCGTCGACCACCACCAGGCCCAGGCGGGGCAGCGGGCAGAAGATGGCCAGGCGCGTGCCCAGCACCAGGTCGGCATGGCCCAGGTGGGCCAACAGCCAGTGCTGCAGGCGCTGCGCCGGGGTGAGCGCGCTGTGCAACGACACCAGTCGCCGCCCCGGGAAGCGCTCGGCGAAGCGGGCCTCCAGCTGCGGCGTCAGGTTGATCTCGGGCACCAGCACCAGGGCCTGGCGGCCGGCGGCCAGCGCGGCCTCGGCGGCGCGCAGGTAGACCTCGGTCTTGCCGCTGCCGGTCACGCCCCACAGCAGGTGGGTGGCCGCGGGGGCCTCGCCCCGGCAGGCGGGCTCCAGCACCTGCAGCGCGGCGGCCTGTCCGGGGCTGAGCGGGGGGCGCTCCGGCTCGGCCGCCTCGGCGGCGCCGGCCTGCAGGCGCTTGTCGAGCTTCTTCAGGCGCTTGCGCAGGCCTTCGTCGTCGAGCTTGCGCAGCTCGGGCGGCAGCACCGACAGTGCCACCTCGCCCAGCGCACGCTGGTAGTAGCGGGCGCAGAAGGCGACCAGCGCGCGCCAGGGCGCCGGCAGCGGCGGCAGCGACGCCAAGGCCTCGCGCACCGGCTTCACCTTGTCTTGGGGGGTGGGGTCGGCCTCGGGATCGGGCGACCAGACCAGGCCAGGCACTTCGCGACGGCCCAGTGGCACGCGGACCAGGGTACCGGGCGCGAGTGGCTGCTCGCTTTCGTAGTCCAGGCAAGGGGCCAGCCCGGCGTACTGCGGGGTCTCGACCGCGACCGCGACGCGCATCAGGCCGTCACCCCTGGGGGGGCACCAAAGCTGAACGACTTCCGAGCTTCAGCGCCTAAGTCCATGATTGAAAAGCCTTTTCGGACTTACCCACGGATTCTGTGGATAACTTTGTGGGAAAGCCGTCAGTGAATGCTGCAAGTCCTTGATCCACCGTGTTCGGGGCTGGCTTGCCACCTTTCGCGGCATGGTCGATTTTCTATTTCAAATCAACAACTTGCCACGTACTCAGTGGATTCTGACGGTGCAGGGACTTTCCCCAGGGCCGTGGACTCTCGCTGCCGCAGCGATGGGGATAAGTCAAGCCCTGAGCGCTCACTTACCCCCGTTCACGCACGCGGCTTGCGCCAGCGCAGGGCCGCGCCAGATCAGGCGCGCAGGCGGCGCGAGTGGGCATGCACCGCCTCGCACAGCGCGGCCACACGGTCCGGCGGCGTGAACTGGCTGATGCCGTGGCCCAGGTTGAAGATGTGGCCATCCCAGCCGCCGTCCGCGCGCTGCGGGCGGCCGAAGCTGTCAAGCACCTTGAGGGCCTCGGCCTGTACCGCGGCCGGCGGCGCGAACAGCACGTTGGGGTCCAGGTTGCCTTGCAGGGCCACCCGGTCGCCCACGGCGGCGCGGGCCTTGCCCAGGTTGACCGTCCAGTCCAGGCCGACGACGTCGGCGCCGACCGCGGCGATCTCCTCGAGCCACAGGCCACCGCCCTTGGTGAAGACGATCACCGGGATGCGCTGACCGTCCTTCTCGCGCTGGAGCTGCGAGACGACCCGGCGGGTGTAGTCGAGCGAGAAGGACTGGAAGGCGCCGTCGGCCAGCACGCCGCCCCAGCTGTCGAACACCATCACCGCCTGGGCACCGGCGTCGATCTGGGTGTTCAGGTAGGTCGCCACGGCGTCGGCGTTGACCTGCAGGATGCGGTGCATCAGGTCGGGGCGGCTGTACATCAGGCTCTTGACCTGGCGGTAGTCGTCCGAGCCGCCGCCCTCGACCATGTAGCAGGCCAGGGTCCAGGGGCTGCCCGAGAAGCCGATCAGCGGCACGCGGCCGTTCAAGGCCTTGCGGATCGAGGTGACCGCGTCGAAGACATAGCGCAGCTTGTCCATGTCCGGCACGGCCAGCTCGGCCACGGCGGCCTCGTCGCGCACGACCTTGGCGAACTTCGGGCCTTCGCCCTGCTGGAACGACAGGCCCAGGCCCATCGCGTCGGGCACGGTCAGGATGTCCGAGAACAGGATGGCCGCGTCCAGCGGGTAGCGCTCCAGCGGCTGCAGCGTGACCTCGGTGGCGTAGTCCACGTTGGTGGCCAGGCCCATGAAGCTGCCGGCCTTGGCCCGCGTGGCGCAGTACTCGGGCAGGTAGCGCCCGGCCTGGCGCATCAGCCACATCGGCGTATGGGTGGTGGGCTGGCGCAGGCAGGCGCGCAGGAAGGTGTCGTTGGCGAGCGGTGCGAACATCGCGCGATTATCGCCGCGGGCATACTCGCCGCCCATGATGCAGATCGCCCCCCTCCGCGGCACCATGGCCGCCCTGCTGCTGGTCCTGACGGCCGGCAGCGCCCTGGCGGCCAGCCCCCGTGCCGAATTGCACCGCCTGCTCGACGACACCTGGCGCTGGACCCTGCGGCACGACCCCGAGATGGCCAGCTCGCTGGGCGACACCGAGGCGGCCGGGCGCTGGAGCGACCACTCGCCCGCGGCCCTGGACGCCTACGACGCCGAGGCCCGCGCCCTGGCCGCGCGGCTGCGGCGCCTCGACGCCCGTCAGCTCGGTGCCGACGACCGCGTCTCGCATGAACTCCTGGGCCACGAGCTGGGTCTGGCCCTGGAGCGACAGCGCCACCCGGTGCTGCGCACCCAGGTGCTCTCTTCGGTCCAGGGCCCGCACCTGGCCCTGGCCGGCGTGCTGCAGGACATGCCCATGGCCAGCGAAGCCGATGCCCGGCGCGTGCTGGCCCGCCTGGCGGCCTGGCCGGCCCGCGTGGCGCAGGACATGGCGCTGCAGCGGCAGGCCCAGCGACTGGGCTGGCTGAGCCACCGCGCCTCGCTGCAGCGGGTGCTGGAACAGCTGGACGGCCAACTGGCCCTGCCGCCGCGCGAGCAGCCGGCCTTCGAGCCCCTGCGCCGCCTGTTGGCCGCCGGACCCGAGGTGCCGCTGGACGCGGCGCGCCGCGAGGCCCTGGCGCGCGAAGCCGAGGGCCTGGTCGTCCACCAGGTCGCGCCGGCACTGCAGGCCCTGCGGCGCCTGGTGGCCGAAGAGCTGCTGCCCGCCGCCCCGGCCGAAGGCGGCCTGTCCGGCCGCCCAGGCGGCCCCGAGGTCTATCGCCTGCTGGTGCGCGAGCAGACCACCACCGCGCTCGAGCCCCAGGCCGTCCACGCGATCGGCCTGCGCGAGGTGGCCCGGCTGCGGGCCGAGATGGACGCCCTGCGGGCACCCGCGGGCTTCGAGGGCGATCTCGCCGCCTTCATGCAGTGGCTGCACACCGACCCGCGCTTCTTCCACCGCAGCGCCGACGCCCTGCTGGCCGGCTACCGCGACATCGCCAAGCGGGTCGACCCCGAGCTCCCGCGCCTGTTCCTGACCCTGCCGCGCCAGCCCTACGGCATCCGCGCGATCCCGCTGGACCAGGGCCCCGGCATGGCCGACTCCTACTCTTCGGGCGCGCCGGATGGCAGCCGCGCCGGCTGGTTCAACACCAACGTCGCCGCGCTGCACGAGCGCCCGATCTGGCAGATGGAGGCGCTGTTCCTGCACGAGACGGTGCCCGGCCACCACCTGCAAGGGGCCCGTGCCCAGGAACTGCAGGGCCTGCCCGCCCTGCGCCGGCACGGCTGGCACGTGGCCTATGGCGAAGGCTGGGCGCTGTACGCCGAGGGGCTTGGCGCCTCGCTCGGGCTGTACCGCGACCCCTACAGCCAGTTCGGCCGCCTGAGCTACGAGGCCTGGCGCTCGGCCCGGCTCGTGGTGGACACCGGCCTGCACGCCCTGGGCTGGAGCCGACAGCAGGCGATCGACTGGATGGCGGCCTGCTGTGGCCTGGCCCGCGGCGAGGTCGAGGCCGAGATCGACCGCTACCTGGCCTGGCCCGGCCAGGCCCTGGGCTACAAGATCGGACAGATGAAGCTGCTGGCGCTGCGCGAGCGCGCCCGAGAGGCGCTGGGACCGCGCTTCGACCTGCGACACTTCCACCAACAGGTGCTGGACCACGGCTCGGTGCCGCTGCCGGTGCTGGAGCGCCTGGTGGACGACTGGATCGCCCGCACCCGGGCGCAGGGCTTGAAGCCCGGCGCCACCGCCCGCAAATAGGCCCTGCGGACGACACCCGACACAGGAGGAACCGCATGAACCGATCTTCGAACCGCTCCCCGCTGCGCCTGCTGGCCGGTACCACCCTGGTCGCCGCCACCCTGGGCCTGGGCGGCTGCGGCTACAACGACTTCCAGCGCCTGGACGAACAGTCCAAGGCCGACTGGTCCGAGGTGCTGAACCAATACCAGCGGCGCGCCGACCTGGTCCCCAACCTGGTCGCCACCGTCAAGGGCGAGGCCGGCTTCGAGCAGGACACCCTGACCAAGGTGGTCGAGGCCCGGGCCAGGGCCACCGGCATCCAGGCCACGCCCGAGCTGGTCAACAACCCCGAGGCCTTCAAGCAGTTCCAGGCCGCCCAGGGCCAGCTGACCAGTGCGCTGAGCCGCCTGATGGTGGTCAGCGAGAACTACCCCAACCTGAAGGCCAACCAGGGCTTCCAGGACCTGCGGGTGCAGCTCGAGGGCACCGAGAACCGCATCACCGTGGCCCGCAACCGCTACATCGAGTCGGTCAAGGCCTACAACGTGCTGGCCCGCAGCTTCCCCAGCAACCTGACCGCCAAGGTCTTCAGCTACGAGCCCAAGCCGGGCTTCACCGTCGAGAACGAGGCCGCGATCAGCAAGCCGCCCGCGGTCAGCTTCGACAAGCCCGCCTCGGCGCCCTGAGATGGGCGCCGCCCTGCGCGTCTGGCGCGGCGCCCTCCTGCTGTGGGCGCTGGGCGCCGGGTGCTGGTGGCCGGCCTGGGCCCAGGCGGTGCTGCCGGTCCCGGCCCTCACCGCACGGGTGATCGACCAGACCGGCACGCTGGACGCCACCCAGCGCCAGGCCCTGGAAGACCGCCTGGCCGCCTTCGAGGCCCAGTCCGGTCCGCAGATCGTGGTGCTGATGGTCCCCACCACCGCACCCGAGGACATCGCGGCCTACGCCTTCCGTGTCGCCGACACCTGGAAGATCGGCCGCCGCAGCGTCGGCGACGGCCTGCTGCTGGTGGTGGCCAAGGGCGACCGCCGGGCCCGCATCGAGGTTGCCAGGGCGCTGGAGGGGGCGGTGCCGGACCTGGCGGCGCGGCAGATCATCGACCGAGCGCTGGTGCCCGCCTTTCGGGCCGGCGACTACGCGGGCGGCCTGAGCCGCGCCGTGGACGCGCTGATCGCGCGGCTCTCCGGCGAGGCCTTGCCCGCCCCGCCCCAAGCCCCCAGCCCGACGACTGTCAGCCCGGCCCCAGCCGACGGCGATGGCCTGCCCGATTGGGTGGTGGTGGCCGGGGCGCTGCTGCCGGTGGTGGTCACGGTGGCCCGCTGGGTCCTGGGGGTCGGCCTCGCGGCCGCCCTGCTGGGGTCCGTCGGCGCCGTCGCGGGTTGGTGGGCCTTCGGTTGGTGGGGTGCCCTGCTCACCGGACTGGGCATGGGCATGGTCACGCTGCTGGGCGTCGCGGGACTGCTGCAGGTGGTGCTCAGCAGCAGCGGCGGGGGTGGCGGGGGCGGTGGTGGCGGCAGGGGCGGCGGCGGAGGGTTCTCCTCCGGTGGTGGCGGCTCCTTCGGGGGTGGCGGTGCCTCAGGGAGCTGGTGAGATGGGTCTGAATCGCTGGATCCGGCATGGGTGGCACGCGCTCGGTGCCGATGGCCGCTGGCTCGACGCCGCGGCACGCACGCGCTTGCGCGACCGGATCGCCCACAGCGAGGACGGGCATCTGGGCGAGATCCGCCTGTGCATCGAACGCGCCTTGCCGGCCACCGCGCTGCGCGCGGGCGTGTCGCCGCGCCAGCGCGCGATGCAGCTCTTTGGCGAACTTGGCGTGTGGAACACCGACGAGCGCTGCGGTGTGCTGGTCTACCTGCTGCTCGCCGAGCGGGCCATCGAGGTGGTGGCGGACCGAGGCATCACCCAGGTGGTCCCCGCGGTCGAATGGGAAGCCCTGGTCGCCGACCTCTCACGACAACTGCGGGCCCGCGAACGCGAGGCCGGCCTGCTGGCCGTGATCGACACGCTGGACAGGCTGCTTCGGCGGCACTTCCCGGCAGCAGGGACCCTGGCCAACCCGAACGAGCTGCCGGACGAGCCCGTGATCCGCTAGCCCCCGGACAGCGGCCCTGGGGAGCCGCCCGCGCATGAAAAAGGCTCTTTGCCCGTTGCCTATGGATGGGCGAACCGTCCTAGGGAGAGGTCGAGGAACTGCTCGGCTGGCAGATGGCGAGGGGCGCAGCGGTCGACGGCTCTGAACCAGCCCAGGTAGTGGTGCAGGTAGCGGGTGGCCACGCCGCGGA
>CALRTJ020000035.1:0-26057 GCA_943371055.1 Hydrogenophaga intermedia
GTCCAGACGTTCCAGCCACCGCTTCCAGTCCTTCTCCTGCATCGCGCTCTCCAGGCCTTCCGGCTTGTCGCCGTACGCCTGTCACGATGCCCTGCCACTGGCTCATGGCGTGCGACCGTCACCACCTAACGGGCAAAGAGCCTTTTTCATGGTCGGGTTCGGCGGGGATTCGGTCGATCGGACTCAAGTTCCGGCAAGGGTTGACCGATCTCAGGAACAGCGGCGTCGCCCATCAGGCGGCTGCCGTGGAACCAGGGATCAGGAAAGACACAAGGCCATGACCGAACCGGTGGATGTCAGCGCGTTGCGCGTGGGGATGTTCGTGCACCTCGACGTGGGGTGGATGTCGCACCCCTTCCCGCTGTCGAGCTTCAAGATCGCGTCGGCCGACCAGATCCGCACGATCCAGGGGCTGGGCCTGCAGTCGGTGCGATGGAGCCCGGAGCGCAGCGACCCGCCCCCCGAGACCGCCTCCGCGGCGCCCACCGTCGCCGCCTCGGACGGGCCCGCCGAGGAAGCCCTTGACCCGGCCGAGCAGGTCCGACGTGAACACGCCGCGCGCCTGGCCGCCCAGTTGGCGGCGATGCGCCAATGCGAGCGACAGTTCAACGAGGCCTGCCGGGACCTGCGTCGCCTGCACGACACCGTGGCGCTGGAGCCGCTGCGCGCCAGGGACTCGGCCCAGCAACTGACCCGGGCGATGCTCGAGAAGATGCTGGTCGAGGGTGAGCTGTGCGTGCGCGTGCTGAGCGAGCCGCATGGCGACCGCCACACCGCACACGCGATGAACGTGGCGGTCATCTCGCTGCTGCTGGCCCGGGTGTTGGGCTTCAGCCCTGAGGAACTGCAGGAGTTGGGCACCGGCGCCCTGCTGCACGACATCGGCAAGCTGGAGCTGCCCGATCGCCAGCGCCTGCTGCGTGATGACTTCACGGCGCCCGAACTGGCCCATTACCGTGAGCACGTGGCCATGGGCGTGTCCCACGGCCGGCGCATGCAGCTTTCGCCCACCGCGATGCTGGTGATCGCCCAGCACCACGAGCTGGCCGACGCCAGCGGCTACCCCACGGGGGTCGGGCTCGACAAGATCGCCCCGGCGGCGCGGGTGGTGGCGATGGTGAACCACTACGACAACCTGTGCAACGCCGCGACGATCGCCCGTTCCCTGACCCCGCACGAGGCCCTCTCGCGGATGTTCGCGCAAGCCCGCGGCAAGTTCGACGCGGTGATGCTCAACGCCTTCATCCGCCTGATGGGCATCTACCCGCCGGGCTCCATGGTGCAGCTGTCGGACGACCGCTACGCGATGGTGATGTCGGTCAATTCGGCCCGGCCGCTCAAGCCCCGGGTGCTGGTGTTCGACCCGGGCGTCTCGTCCGACCAGGCGTTGCACCTGAACCTGGAGCTGGTGCCCGACCTGGGCATCCGCCGCAGCCTGCGCAGCGACCAGCTGCCGGCGCGGGCGGTGGACTACCTGGCCCCGCGCCAGCGCGTCACCTACTACTTCGACGTCGAGAACACCCCTGAGCAGGAGACCGTGTGAGCGGAGCCGACGCCGGCGTCGCCTGGCTGGCCGGCCGCTGGCAGGCCCAGGCCGCGCTGCTCGACAGCCTGGACGAGCCGGCCTGGCTGGTCGATGGTCAGGACCTGTGCGTGCGGCATGCCAATGCCGCCGCCGAGGCCTGGCTGGGCCTGCCCCGACAGGAGCTGCTGGGGCAGGCCGCCGAGGCCCTGCTGCCCAGCCTGGAGGACGCCGCGTTCTGGGCCGAGGTGCGCGCGGGCCATGGCGGTCCCCTGCGTTCTCAGCTGGAGCTGCCGCGCCCGCAGGGTGACGCCCGCCATGTCAGCCGACACATCACCGCGCTGCCCGGCGAACCTGGCGCGGGGGCCTGGCTGGTCCAGTTGCACGACCTCAGCCGCGAACGGGCCGCCGAGCGGGAGAAGGACGAAGCCTTGGCCGAGTTGCGCGCCACCCTGGAGTCCACCGCCGACGGCATCCTGGTGACCGACCTGAAGGGCGGCATCCGGGCCTTCAACCGCCGCTTCGCCCGCCTGTGGTCCCTGCCGGATGTGGCGATGGCCGGCCGCGACGACACCCGGGTGCTGGGCTGGATGTGTCAGCAAACCACCCAGCCGGAGCTCCTGGCCTCGCGCCTGCGCGAGATCGGCCAGCAGTGGCTGGGCAGCGCCCGCTTCACCGTGCGCCTGGTCGATGGCGCCTTGCTGGACTGCCATACCCAGCCCCAGTGGAGCCGGGGGCAGCCGATCGGTCGGGTCTATTCCTTCCGCGAGATCAACCGCCAGCGCCCCGGAGCCACCCGGCGCGACGACGGCCCTGGCCTGGACGAACACACCCGGCTGCCTCACCGGGAGGCCTTCGCCAGTCGCCTCGCCACCGCCGTGGCCGAGGCCCGCCACAGCGGGGCCAGTCTGGTCCTGCTGTGCGTGGATTTCGACCCGTCGCGGGTCTGGGGTCTGGGTGACGAGGCGCCGGCATTGGATCTGGTGGCGCTGTCCGCCGCGCTGCGGGCCGGCGTGCGAGGGGCCGGGGTGGTGGCCCGCCTGGGCGGCGCCCGCTTCGGGGTGTTGATCGAGCAGGCCGGGGAGGCCGCGGCCGAGGCGCTGGCGCGGCGTTGGCACGAGCAGGCCCACGCCGGCTCGCCGCTGTTTCAAGGCCTCGAGCCCGTGGTGGGCATCGCCACCTATCCGCAGTCCGGCCTGAGTGGCGAGGACCTGCTGGCCGGGGCCGAACGGGCGCTGTCGGACGCCCTGGCCGGGGGCCTGCGGGTGCGGGTCCACCGGCCCGACACCTTGTCCGACACCGACCGCCAGCGCCGCCTGGAGGCGGCCTTGCGCGAGGGCATGGCCGAGCCTCCGTTCCGCCTGCTGTTCCAACCCCGCGTGGCGGCGCTCAGTGGCACGGTGCAGGCGGTGGAGGCCCTGGTGCGTTGGCGCGACGGCTCGCTCGGCGAACTGCTGCCCGCGCAGTTCCTGCCGCTGCTCGAGCGCAGTGGCTTGGGACCGCGGCTGGACGACTGGGTGCTGCAGCAGGCCCTGCGGCACGCGGCCGACTGGCGCAACGCCGGCCTGACCCTGACCCTGGGCGTGAACGTGGGCGCGGCCCAGTTGTGCCAGCCCGGCTACGCCCGACGGGTGCAGGCCTTGCTGGAGCAGGCCGCCTGGCCGGCAGACCGGCTGGAGCTCGACCTCACCGAGGCCGGGTTGGCGCGCGACCCCGCAGCGGCCCAGGAGGCGCTGGGTGCGCTGCGCAGCCTGGGCGTGCGCCTGGTGCTGGACGACTTCGGCAGCGGCGAGAGCCCGATCGCGTTGCTGCAGCGCTTCCCGATCCAGGCGGTCAAGCTCGACCGCAGCGTGGTCCGAGATGCCCAGCGCGGCGGTCCGGCCGGCGGGCTGCTGGCCGGCTTGGCGGCGCTCGGGCGGGCCCTGGGCCTGGAGGTGTTGGTCGAAGGCGTCGAGACCGAGGCCCAGCGCCGGCAGGTCGAGGCCTTGGGCTGCGAGGGCTGGCAAGGCTTTCTCCATGCGCCGGCGATGGACGCATCGCGCCTGCTGGCCTGGTGTCGCACCCGGGACCAGGCCGCGGCCTGAGATAATCCGCACTCGCGGGCCCCGGTGGCACCGCTGGCGAGGAGTCGATGATCTACAAGTTCAGGTGCAAGGCGGCGGGTGACGTCATCATGCTGGGCCCGACCGGGGCCCGGGTGCTGGGCCTGATCGGCAAACCCGCCGATGGCAAGGGCATCCTCGAAGTGCCCGACATGGCCGCCGCGGTGGCCGCACTGCAGGCCGCAGTGGAGGCCGACGACGCGCTGCGGGCCCAGGCCGGCGACGAAGACGCCGCCAGCCGACCCGACGCCATCTCGCTGCGCCAGCGCGCCTGGCCGCTGGTCGAGATGATCCGGCGCGCCCAGGCCACCGACACGCCGATCACCTGGGGCGTCTGATGCCGTTTGCCGAACCCACCCGCATCATCGCCGTGCGCCACGGCGAGACGGCCTGGAACGTCGACACCCGACTGCAGGGCCAGCTGGACGTGCCCCTGAACGACCGCGGTCGCGAGCAGGCCCGCCGCGCCGCGCAGGCCCTCTTCGACGAGACGCCCGACGTGGTCTACAGCAGCGACCTGTCGCGCGCGCTCGAGACCGCGCAGTCCGCCGCCGCGCTGCTGGGCCGCCCGGTGCTGACCGACACCGGTCTGCGCGAGCGCCATTTCGGCGTCTGGCAGGGCCACACCTATGCCGAGGTCGAGCAGCGCTGGCCCGAACTCAGCGAGCGCTGGCGCCGCCGCGAGGCCGGCTTCGGGCCCGAGCAGGGCGAGACGCTGCAGGGCTTCTTCGACCGCGTGGTGGCCTGCGTCAGCCGCCTGGCCGCCGCGCACCCGGGCCAGACGGTGCTGATGGTGGCGCACGGCGGCGTGCTGGATTGCCTGTACCGCGCGGCCTCGCGCATCGCGCTGGACGCGCCGCGCACCTGGGAGCTGCCCAACACCAGCATCAACCGGCTGCTGTTCACCGGCGAGGGCTTCACGCTGGTGGGTTGGGCCGACGTGCACCACCTGGACGACACGGCCCGCGACGAATCGGCGGACCGGGTCGGCCACGCG
This sequence comes from Hydrogenophaga intermedia, assembly GCA_943371055.1. Lineage (GTDB taxonomy): Bacteria > Pseudomonadota > Gammaproteobacteria > Burkholderiales > Burkholderiaceae_C > Ideonella > Ideonella intermedia_A. The sequence continues at coordinate 4,622 of CALRTJ020000035.1, forward strand.
GCCTGACGCCTGAACCCTGAGGCCCGGGGCCCGGGGCCGGGCCTCAGCCCTCGAACAGATCGCCGGCGGGCTTGGGTGGCATCAGGCCCAGGTGGCGCCAGGCCATCTGGGTGGCCACCCGGCCACGCGGGGTGCGCTGCAGGTAGCCCTGCTGGATCAGGTAGGGCTCGATCACGTCCTCGATCGTGCCGGGCTCTTCGCCGATGGCCGCGGCCACGTTGTCCAGGCCCACCGGGCCGCCGTCGAAGCGGTGCACCACTGCCTCGAGGAACTTGCGGTCCATCAGGTCGAAGCCTTCGGGGTCGACGTCGAGCATGCGCAGGGCGGCGTCGGCCATGGCCCGGGTGATCACGCCGTCGCCCTTGACCTGGGCGTAGTCACGCACCCGGCGCAGCAGGCGGTTGGCGATGCGGGGCGTGCCGCGCGAGCGCCGGGCGATCTCGAAAGCGCCCTCGGCCTGGATCGGCACCTGCAACAGGCCGGCTGAGCGGGTGACGATGGTGCCCAGTTCGGCCGGGGTGTAGAACTCCAGGCGCGCGACGATGCCGAAGCGGTCACGCAGCGGGTTGGTCAGCATGCCGGCGCGGGTGGTGGCGCCGACCAGGGTGAAGGGCTGCAGGTCCAGCTTGATCGAGCGGGCGGCCGGGCCGTCGCCGATCATGATGTCGATCTGGTAGTCCTCAAGCGCTGGGTAGAGGATTTCCTCGACGATCGGCGAGAGGCGGTGGATCTCGTCGATGAACAGGACGTCGTTCTTCTCGAGATTGGTCAGGATCGCGGCCAGGTCCTTGGGCTTCTCCAGCACCGGGCCGCTGGTTTGCCGCAGGTTCACCCCCAGCTCGGCCGCCACGATGTGGCTGAGGGTGGTCTTGCCCAGGCCCGGCGGGCCGAACAGCAGCACGTGGTCCAGTGCCTCCTGGCGCTGGCGCGCGGCGCCGATGAAGATCTCCAGCTGTTCGCGCGCCTTGGTCTGGCCGATGTACTCGTCGAGCAGCTTGGGGCGCAGGGCGCGCTCCAGCGCCTCTTCCTGGGGTGAGGCGGGGCTGGCGGTGAGCACGCGTGCCGGCCGCTGGGGCAGGGCGCCGAAATCGTCGGTCTGGATGGACATACAGTTTTGATTATCCCCAAGGTGGCGCCCGCTGGCGATGTCTAGAATCGACCACATGCTGCCCCAGATCCGCGCCCGCCTGCGCCGCGCCAGCTTGCTGGCCTGGCTGGCGCTGTTCGCGTTGGTCGCGGTGCCCTCGGTGTCGCGAGCGCTCCCGGTGCTCGACCCGCTGGGCATGGCCGCGGTGTGCAGCACCGGCGGCAGTGGCACGCCCGCCGACCTGCTGCACCTGGGCGAGCACTGCGGCCTGTGCGGCGTGTCCGCCCAGGCGGTCCTGCCGCCCTCGGTGGCGGACCTGCCCGAACGCCGTGGCGCCTGGCAGCAGGTGGCCTGGCCGGCGCCGGTGCGCCGCGCCGCGCGCATCCCCTGGCCCACCGCGCCGCCCCGGGCGCCCCCCGTCGCCGCCTGACCCGACCCGCCGTGGGGGCGTTGTCACGCCCCTGCCCAGTCCTGTCTCGCGGCCCGCGTGGCCGTCCGGAGCCCTCCATGTCCCCGATCACCTCCCGGGCCGGCCTTGTCGCCTGGCCTGTCCTCGGCCTCGTCCTGCCCCCGTCGGCCCACGCTTCAGGCCAAGTTGCCCGCGGCCGCTCCTGCCATGACCCCTTGCCGGTGGCCCATCGGGCTCGCTCAGGCCTGGTCCCGAGCCTGCGCGTGCAAGCGCTGGACCTGCCGCGCTTGCATCAGAAGGGCCGTGTCCCGCCCCTTCAGCCCCTGTTGGTGGAGTGGTCCCATGCGTGCTGAGCCCGGAGGACCCATGCCCGGCATCCCGTCCTGCCGTCACGCGCCCGAGTCGCCTCGGGTGCTGGCCTCGGGTGAGGCGCTGTGCGAGGCCGGTCAGCCTGGCCCCGTCTGGCGTGTGCTGCGTGGCGCGCTGCGCCTGGACCTGTGCACCCGCGAGGGTCAGCGCTTCGTGCAGATCGCCCGGCCGGGTGACTGCATCGGGCTGGAGCAGCTCGCCGGCGTGCCGATGGCCTTTGCCGCCCGGGCCCTGGTGCCCGCCGAGGTCCGGGCCTGCCGCTTCACCACGGACGAGTCCCGGCGCGCCGCCCTGCTCGAAGGGATGCTGCAGCAACAGGCCCGCATCGCCGACCTGGTCACGCTGCGCACCGGGCCGGCCCGACACCGCCTGCAGCAGCTGTTGCTGATGCTGGCCGAGGGTGGGGCGGGCCGCTCGAGTGCCGAGGTGGCTGACCGCGACCTGCCGACGATCAAGGACGTGGCGGCCATCATCGACACCTCACCCGAGACCGTGTCCCGGGTGTTCGGCGAGTTCCGCCGCCACCGCCTGCTCGACGCGCGCCAGCGCCGAGGCGCCCGCTTTTCCACCGCCCGCCTGGGCGAACCCATGCCGGCCCGTGGATGAGGCCGCCCCTGAAACGATCTGCCCTGAACCTCGAAAGGATGTCCCGATGAACTCCACCCGAACGATCCTGGCCGCCACCCTGCTGGCCCTGTCCTCCCTTGCCGCGCAGGCCCAGACGCAAGTCCAGGACGCCTGGGTGCGCGGCACCGTGCCGGCCCAGAAGGCCACCGGCGCCTTCATGCGCCTGACCGCCGCGCAGGCCAGTCGCCTGGTGTCGGCGGCCTCGCCGGTGGCCGGCGTGGCCGAGGTGCACGAGATGCGGATGGAGGGCAGCGTGATGAAGATGGCCGCGCTGGCCAACGGCCTGGAGCTGCCGGCCGGCAAGGCGGTGGAGCTCAAGCCCGGCGGCTACCACGTGATGCTGATGGAACTGAAGCAGCCCCTGTCCGCGGGTGACCTGGTGCCGCTGACCCTGACCCTGCAGGGCGCCGATGGCAAGAAGGAGGTGCTGGAGCTGAAGGTGCCGGTGCGCGCCCTGAATGCCCCGGCCGCGGCCCAGCCGATGCACGACCACAAGCACTGAGCGGCCCGGCGGGCCGGACGGGCGCCGCCCGTCAGCCCAGGGCTTTCAAGGCCAGCTTGATGCCGTCGCTCACGCCCACGTCGGGCGGCAGCTTCTTGAGGACCGCGGCGGCATCCTTCTCGGAGTAGCCCAGGGCCACCAGCGCCTGGACGATGTCGGCCTGGGCGTCGTTGGCCACGCCCGCGCCAGCGGGCAGGGCCAGGTCCGGCCCCAGCTTGCCCTTGAGTTCCAGCAACAGGCGCTCGGCGGTCTTCTTGCCGATGCCGGGAACCTTCTGCAACCGTCCGCCTTCCTGGCGCGACACCGCCGCGGCCAGGTCGGCCACGCTCAGCCCCGAGAGGATGGCCAGCGCGGTGCGCGGGCCGATGCCCGAGATCTTCACCAGCTCGCGGAAGGTGGCGCGCTCCTCGGCGCTGAGAAAGCCGTAGAGCAGCTGAGCGTCCTCGCGAACCACGAAGTGGGTCAGCAGCGTGACGCGCTCGCCCAGCGCCGGCAGGTTGAAGAAGCTGCTCATCGGCACGTCGAGCTCGTAGCCCACGCCCCCGACGTCGAGCAGCACGTGCGGCGGCGATTTCTCCGCCACGATCCCTGTGAGACGACCGATCATGGCGGCGGATGATACGTTGCGGGACAATCGCGCCGATGATGATCCGACACACCTTCACCCCGCTGGACAACGTGCGCCTGGGCCACCTCTGCGGTCCGCTGGACGAGCACCTGCGGGCCATCGAGGCGGTGCTGCCGGTGACGATCCACCGGCGCCAGGGCGCCTTCCGCATCGAGGGCGGCAAGAAGGACGCCGAGCGGGTGCTGGAGCTGCTGCAGATGCTCTACGAGCGCGCCCGCAAGGCGATCGCGGCCGACACCCTGCAGCTGGCCCTGGACGACCTGCGCCGCGGCAGCCGCGCCACCCCCATGCCCGACGCCGCCGAGGGTGACATCGTCCTGCACACCCGCCGCGCCGACCTGGCCGGCCGCACCCCCAACCAGGTGCAGTACCTGCGCCAGATCCTCTCGCACGACATCAGCTTCGGCATCGGCCCGGCGGGCACCGGCAAGACCTTCCTGGCCGTGGCCTGCGCGGTGGACGCGCTCGAGCGCAGCGCGGTGCAGCGCATCGTGCTGACCCGCCCGGCGGTCGAGGCCGGTGAGCGCCTGGGATTCCTGCCCGGCGACCTGACCCAGAAGGTCGACCCCTACCTGCGCCCGCTCTATGACGCCCTTTATGACCTGATGGGTTTCGACCGGGTCACCAAGGCCTTCGAGCGCGGCGCGCTCGAGATCGCGCCGCTGGCCTTCATGCGCGGGCGCACGCTCAACCACAGCTTCATCATCCTGGACGAGGCCCAGAACACCACGCCCGAGCAGATGAAGATGTTCCTGACCCGGATCGGCTTCGGCTCCCGCGCCGTGGTCACCGGCGACATCAGCCAGATCGACCTGCCGCGTGGCATGCCCAGCGGCCTGATCGACGCGGCCCAGGTGCTCAAGAAGGTCAAGGGCATCGCCATGACCCATTTCACCGCCGCCGACGTCGTGCGCCACCCGCTGGTGGCGCGCATCGTCGAGGCATACGACGCGCAGCGCGAGCAGCGCGATTCCCTGAAGAAGGCCGAGGACCGCTGATGGCCCTGCAACCCCTGACCCTGTCCCTGCAGTTCGCCGACGCCCGCCACCGCGAGGCCTTGCCCCGCCACAAGGTGGCGCGCTGGATCCGCCATGCGCTGGAGACCCCGGGCGAGATCACGGTGCGCATCGTCGACGCCGAAGAGGGCCAGGCCCTGAACCGGGAATACCGGCAGAAGGACTACGCCACCAATGTCCTGACCTTCGATTACAGCCACGAGCCGGTGGTGATGGCCGACCTGGTGATCTGCGCACCGGTGGTCGAGGCCGAGGCCAAGGCCCAGCGCATCCCCGTGGCCGACCACTACGCCCACCTGCTGGTCCACGGCACCCTGCATGCGCAGGGCTACGACCACGAGGACGACGAGGCCGAAGCAGAGGCGATGGAGGCCCGCGAGACCGAGGTCATGCTGGGCCTGGGCCTGAAGGACCCGTACCGCCGGCGGCGCTGACCGGCGCGGGGCGGCGGTGGCTCAGCGCGCGCGGCGCCGCCGCGCCAGGCCGCCCAGCACCGCCAAGCCGGCAAGGGCCAGGGCGCCGCTGTCCGGCTCGGGCACCGGGTCCATGATGTCCAGCGAGCTCAGGTAGAACTGGTCGGCCTTGGCCCCGCCGTAGGCGAAGGTGAAGGTGGTGCCGGTCCATTGCTGCTGGGTGATCTCGCCGGTGCCCTTGGGCAGCGCCACCGGCTGACCGTTGAGCAGGAAGGTGGCGCCGTTGACCCAGTTGGTGACGTTGTGGCCTTCGGCACGCAGGCCGATGCCGGTGATCGTGACCGCGCGGTCGAAGGTGAGGGTCAGGGTCTCCCCCACCGTGATGTTGTCGTCCGAATTCTGGCCGCTCAGGTGGTACACGCCCAGGCCGGCACCATTGCGCAGGCCGTCCTGCCAGGCGTTGTCGTGGTCCTGGACCACCGCGGCCGCGCCGCCGTTGAAGCTGGCCGTGGCGTGCACCGTGACGCTGCTGACCGTGTAGGTCAGGTCACCGTTGCGCACGCCATGGTCAACGTTTGAGCTGCACAGGTCGCCACTGGTGCACTTCACGCCGTCCGTGGGCACGAAGCCGGTGTTGGTGCCGTTCTGGTACTTCAGGTCGCCGAAGTCGAAGGACAGCGTGGCCGCGGCGGGCAGCGAAAGGCCCGCCAGGGCGGCCAATGTGAGAGCGCGGGTGAATTGCATGGGCCGTCCTCCTGAAGGTGTCGGGAAGCGCTCTGCTCGGCGCCTGATCCCTCGCGGCGATCAGATTCTGATCACCTGCGGCCCCATGGCAAACCCCTAGCTCCGCGTCGTGCCGAGGTAGCGCCGCCGCCAGAAGAAGCCGCCCAGGGCCAGCGCGATCACCAGCATCATCCCGGCGGCGATCCACACCCCGGTGTGCGAGTGGATCAGCGGCAGGCCGTCGAAGTTCATGCCGAAGAAGCCGGTGATCAGGTTCAGGGGCAGGAAGACCGCGGTCAGCACGGTCAGGGTGCGCATGATGTCGTTGGTGCGCTGGCCGACCAGGGCGAAATGCATCTGCAGGCCGGTCTCGCTGGACTGCTGAAGCCGCCGCACATGGCTGAGCACGCGTTCGATGTGTTCGAGCACGTCGCGCGAGCGCACCCCCAGCAGCTCGCGCTCGCGGCGGGCCACCGGGTCGGCGACCTCGGGCCACTCCTCGAGCGCATCGATCCATTCCTGGATGGCGCTGCGCTGGTCCTCGCAGGCGTCCTCCAGCAGGTGCAGCGATTCGCGTGAGCGCACGATCATCTGCCAGTCGATGAAGGGACGACGCGGGTTGAGCAGCTCGGTCTGCAACGCCGCGAAGTGCCGGGTCAGCAGGCGCCGCAGCTCGAGGTAGCTGTCGACGATGTGGTTGACCATGCGCAGCATCAGGTCGGCCGGGCTGTTGGGCAATCGCGCCGCGCCGCGGCTGTCCCCTTCGCGGGCGTGCTGGGTCAGGCGCTGGGCGAAGTGCTCGCGCACCGAGCAGTCGGTGGGGTGGACGGTCAGGAGCACCCGGTCAAAGACCGCGAAGCCCACCGGGCTGGTGTCGATCGCCTCGAGGGCGCGGTGGGCGGTGGACAGCACGCCGCCGCGCTCTTCGCCCAGGAACAGCTCGCGGGTGCCGCTGCCGGCCGCCAGCCGGCGGAACACCAGCAGGTCGTACCAGGAGGTGTCGTCGAAGTGTGACGGCAGCTGGTGGTTGAGCAGGTCGCTGACGTGCAGATCGACGAGGCCACCCCCCATCCAGTCCTGCAGCAGCGGCTGCAGGGCGGACTGCTGCACCTCGAACTCGCGCCGGCCCGAGCCGATCCAGAGGAAGCCTCCGGCCGGCAGCTCGGCGGGCAGGTCCGGCAGCTCGCGGAAGTCCTCAGGCGTGACGTGGAAGACGCGCATCAGCCCTGCTTGAGCAGGCGGGCGGCGTCGAGGGCGAAGTAGCTCAGCACGCCGTCGGCGCCGGCACGCTTGAAGGCCAGCAACGCTTCCATCATGACCTTGTCGTGGTCCAGCCAGCCGTTCTGGGCGGCGGCCTTGATCATCGCGTACTCGCCGCTGACCTGGTAGGCGAAGGTGGGCATGCGGAACTCGTCCTTCACGCGGCGGACGATGTCCAGGTAGGGCAGTCCGGGCTTGACCATCACCATGTCGGCGCCTTCGGCGATGTCCAGCGCGACCTCGCGCAGGGCTTCGTTGCTGTTGGCCGGGTCCATCTGGTAGGTCTTCTTGTCGCTCTTGCCCAGGTTGGCGGCCGAGCCGACCGCGTCACGGAACGGCCCGTAGAAGGCGCTGGCGTACTTGGCGCTGTAGGCCATGATCCGGGTGTGGATGTGGCCGCCGGCCTCGAGTGTGTCGCGGATCGCGCCGATGCGGCCATCCATCATGTCGCTGGGGGCGACGATGTCCACGCCGGCCTCGGCCTGCACGCGTGCCTGCTGGGACAGCACCGCCACGGTCTCGTCGTTGAGGATGTAGCCGGTTTCGTCGAGCAGGCCGTCCTGGCCGTGGCTGGTGAACGGGTCCAGGGCGACGTCGGTCAGCAGGCCCAGCTCCGGAAACCGGGCCTTGAGCGCCCGCACCGCGCGCGGCACCAGACCCTCCGGGTTGGTGGCCTCGAGGCCCTTGGGGTCCTTCAGCGCCGGGTCGATCACCGGGAACAGGGCCATCACCGGCACCCCCAGTGCCAGGCATTCCTCAGCCTTGGCGAACAGGCGATCCACGCTCAGGCGCTGCACGCCGGGCATGCTGGCCACGTCCTGGACCTGGTTCTCTCCATCCAGCACGAAGACCGGCAGGATCAGGTCGGCGGCCGTCAGCTGGTGTTCGCGCACCATCGCGCGGCTGAAGGCGTCGCGGCGCAGGCGACGGGGGCGGGCGGCCGGAAATCGGGCGAAGGTCATGGCTGGCACGGGATCGGAGGGTGCAAAAGGGCGGCCGTGAAGGATGCCGCGAAAGCGACAGTCTGCGCCCAGCCGCCGGAAGGCCCTATGGTACAGACCACACATGCGGTGTTAAAGTCTGTATCGGACGTTTCCCGCAAGGGCGCGTTCCCTGCTTTTCCTCCCTGAGCAGGTGCCTTCACGTGATGACAGCGTCAAGGCTTTCGAGCCCCGGCCCTGCCGGGGCTTCTTTTTTGCCCGGCAGCCGATAATGCCGCCCATGAGCTACCTCTGGGTCAAGGCCTTCCACATCGTTTTCGTCGCCAGCTGGTTCGCGGGCCTGTTCTACCTGCCGCGCCTGTTCGTCAACCTGGCGATGGTGCCGCACGACAGCCACGCCGAGCGCGAGCGCCTGCTGCTGATGGCCCGCAAGCTGCAGCGCTTCATGGTGGTGCTGATGGTGCCGGCGCTGCTGCTGGGGCTGGTGCTGTGGCTCGTGTACGGGATGGGCCGCGGGCCGGGCAGTGGTTGGCTGCATGCCAAGCTGCTGCTGGTGGCTGGCGTGCTGGCGTACCAGGAGACCTGCCGCCGAATCCTCAAGGATTTCGAGTCCCTGGCGAACCGCCGCAGCGAGCGGTGGTTCCGGGTGTTCAACGAGGTGACGGTGCTGCTGTTCATCGCCATCGTCGTGCTGGTGGTGGTCAAGCCCTTCTGAGGCCATGGCGCTGCCGCACCGCAGCTCGGCCGCACCGCTCTCGCTGGGGCTGGCGCTGCTGATTGCCTACGCCAGCCTTTACCCCTTCGGGCCGTGGGTCTGGCCGGCCGGCGCCACGCTGGCGGAGGTCATGGTGTTGCGCTGGCCGAACTTTCATGTCGCCTTCGACATGTGGGCCAACTTCCTGGGCTACATCCCCATGGGCCTGCTGGCGGCGGTGGCGGCCCTGAGGGCGGGTGCACGGTCGCGCCGTGCCGTCGCCGGGGCGGCGCTGGCCGCCGCGGCGCTGTCCTACCTGATGGAGGTCCTGCAGCAATGCCTGGCCGGCCGCCACCCGTCCTTGATGGACTGGGCGCTCAACTCGTCGGGCGGTGGGGTCGGCGCCCTGGTGGCGGCGCTGGCCGAACGCCAGGGCTGGCTGGGCCGCTGGTCGACCTGGCGTGAGCGCTGGCTGCTGAGGGATGCCGGCACCGGTTTGGCCTTGCTGGTGGCCTGGCCATTGGGCTTGCTGTTTCCCGCTCCCTTTCCCTTCGGCCTCGGGCTGGGCTGGGAGCGGGTGCAGGACTGGATGGTGGGTTGGCTGCTGGACGTGCCCTGGGCGCAAGAGGCGCTGGAGCTGGTCAGCGACATCCCCGTGCCGATGGAGCGGCCGGCTGCCGTGGTGGCCGGTGCCGGCGTGCTGATCGGCTTGCTGGTGCCTTGCCTGGTGGTCTGCGCCATCACCCGGCCCGGCTTGCGGCGCCTGGTTTTGTGCGCGGGCGTGGTCGTGGGCGGTCTGGGGGCGACCACATTGTCCGCGGCCATGAACTTCGGGCCCGGCCACGCCATGGGCTGGCGCGGTCCTGAAACCGGACCGGCCGTGGTCGTGGCGGCGGTTTTCTGCCTGGGCCTTTCCGGGATCGGGTCGAGGCTGGCCGCGGTGCTGGGGCTCGCCCTGACCATGGCCCTGCTGATCCTGGTCGCTCAGGTGCCGGCCGACCCGTACTTCGCGGTCAGCCTGCAGTCCTGGGAGCAAGGGCGTTTCATCCACTTCCACGGGCTGTCGCAATGGGTCGGCTGGCTCTGGCCCTACCTGTTGCTGGCCTGGCTGTGTGCACGCCTGTCCAGCCGCGAGGGCACCGCCCGCTGAGCCCGCTGCCTACAATCCGGGCATGAGCTATTACAAGCACCATGTCTTCTTCTGCCTGAACCAACGCGATGGCGGGCAGGACTGCTGCGCGGTCCATGGCGCACAGACCGGCTTTGACCATTGCAAGCAGGCGGTCAAGGCCGCCGGGTTGGCAGGCCCGGGCGGGGTGCGCGTCAACAAGGCGGGCTGCCTGGACCGCTGTGCCGGGGGGCCGGTGGCCGTGGTCTACCCCGAGGGCATCTGGTACACCTTCGTCGACTCGGCCGACATCGACGAGATCGTCGACTCGCACCTGAAGAACGGCCAGCCGGTCGAGCGCCTGATGCTGGCGCCCACCGTGGGCCGCTGAGCCGCGATGAACCTTCACACCCGTCGCCTCTCGCAGGCCGGTCCCGCGGGATCGCTGGACTTGGCGATCGACGACCCCGTCGCCGGCGCCGCGCCGCGTGGCGTGGCGGTGATCTGCCACCCGCACCCGCTTCACGGCGGCACGATGGACAACAAGGTCGCCCAGACGCTGGCGCGGGCCTTCGTGCAACTCGGCTACCGGGCCGTGCGTTTCAACTTCCGCGGCGTCGGCGGCTCGGGTGGTGCCTGGGATGGCGGCCGCGGTGAGGTCGACGATGCGCTGGCCGTGGTCGCGGCCCAGCGCGACCCGGCGTTGCCGCTGGCACTGGCCGGTTTCTCTTTCGGCGCCTATGTGGCGTCCCAGGCGGGCGCCCGTCTGGCGCCGCAGGCCCCGGCCGAGCGCCTGGTGCTGGTCGGCCCCGCCACGGTCAATTTCGAGGTGGCCAGCGTGCCGCCGGGAACCTTGGTCATCCATGGCGAATCCGACGAGGTCGTGCCCTTGTCGGCCACGCTCGACTGGGCGCGCCCGCAGGCCCTCCCGGTCGTGGTCGTTCCCGGTGTGGGCCACTTCTTCCACGGGCAGCTCTCGCTGCTGAAATCCATCGTCACCGACGCCTGGCACCGCTGAGCCAGCGCCGGGCGTCTTCCTCCTCCTGTCGCGCGGCCCCTGCCAGCCGCGCCCGTCTGCCGAACATGATCCGTCGCTGCTTCCTGCTCCTGTCCGCCGCCTGCGTGGTCGGCTTGGCCTCGCCCGCCCGTGCCCAGGCCCCGCAACCCCCCGAGATCGCCGCGCGCGGCTTCCTGCTGGTCGACATGAGTGCCGATCAGGTGCTGTCCGAGCGCAACGCCGACGCCCCTGCCGAGCCGGCTTCGCTGACCAAGCTGATGACCGCTTACGTGGTGTTCTCGGCCCTGCGCGACAAGAAAGTCGCGCTGGAGCAGCGCCTGCCGGTGACCGAGCGCGCCTGGGCCGAGCGCAAGGGTGGCGGTTCCTTGATGTTCATCGACCCCAAGATGACGCCGACGGTGGACGAGCTGCTCAAGGGCATGATCGTCCAGTCGGGCAATGACGCCTCGGTCGCGCTGGCCGAGGGCGTGGCGGGCACGGTGGACAACTTCGTCGCCCAGATGAACCGCCAGGCGCAGGCCTGGGGCCTGAAGAACACCGCCTTCAAGAACGTCACCGGCCTGACCGAGTCCGGCCACCGCAGCACCGCGCGCGAACTCGCCGTGATCGCGCAGCACTTGATCCGCGACTTCCCCGAGCGCTACGCGGCCTACTACTCGATGAAGGAATTCGCCTTCAACAACATCCGCCAGCCCAACCGCAACCTGCTGCTGGCCCGCGACCCGTCGGTCGATGGCATGAAGACCGGCTACACCGACGCCGCCGGCTACTGCCTGATCGCCTCGGCCCAGCGTGACTTTCCGGGTGGCAAGCGCCGCCTGCTGTCGGTGGTGATGGGCGCCGACTCGATGCAGGCCCGGGCGAACGAGAGCCAGAAGCTGCTGAACTGGGGTTACACCGCCTTCGACGCGGTGCGCCTGTTCGAGGCCGGCAAGCCGGTCCAGACCGTGCCGGTCTGGAAGGGGGCCCGCAACACGGTGGACATCGGCGTCGACGGCGCCCTGGTGGTGGCCGTGCCCAAGGGCGAAGCCGAGCACCTGCGCACCGCGATCGAGCGGGTGGACCCGCTGGTCGCGCCGCTGACCAAGGGCCAGCGGGTGGCCACCCTGAAGGTGACCACCGTCGGCGGCACCCCGGTGGCCACCGTGGCGCTGACCGCGCAGCAGGACGTCCCGCAAGCCGGCCTGATGGGTCGCGCCTGGGATGCGCTGCGCCTGTGGATCAAGTAAGCTGACCGCATCCGCCTCATCGGGAGCCCCGTGATGGATCACCCCAGCCTCGCCGACACCGTGTGCGACCTCAACGGGGTGCTTCAGCCCCTGGGCGAGGCGCGGGTGCCGGTGCTGGACCGCGGGTTCCTGTTTGGAGACGGCATCTATGAAATGTTGCCCGCCTATGGCCGGCGCCTGTTTCGGGCCGAGGAGCACCTGGCCCGCTTGGCCCGCAACCTTGACAAGGTGCGCATCCCGTCCCCGCACGACCGGGCCGGATGGCTGGAGCGCATCCGTCGCCTGATCGCCGCCCAGTCCTTTGACGACCAGTGGGTCTATCTGCAGGTCAGCCGTGGTGTGGCCCCGCGCGACCACGCCATGCCCCAGGGCCTGGTGCCCACCGTCTTCATGATGGTGCAACCCATGCGGCCGCCTTCGGCGGACCAGCGGCACCATGGTGTGTCCTGCGTCACGGCGCGGGATTTCCGCTGGGAGCGCGGCGACCTCAAGAGCACCTCCCTGCTCGGCAATGTGTTGGCGCGCCAGGTCTCTGCCGACGTCGGCGCGGCCGAGACCATCCTGCTGCGCGACGGCGAGGCGGGCGGTCCCTGGCTGACCGAAGGCGCCAGCAGCAATGTCTGGGTGGTGCACGAGGGCGCCCTGCTGGGCCCGCCGATGGACCACCATGTGCTTGAGGGCGTGCGGGTGGGCCTGCTGCGCGAGTTGTGCGAGGAGGAGGGCATCGCCTTCAACCTGCGCCCGATCGCCGAGGCCGATCTGCGCGCCGCCGACGAGGTCCTGCTGTCCTCCTGCGGCAAGGAAGTCCTGGCCGTCACGCGTCTGGACGGGCAGCCGGTCGGCCATGGTGCGCTGCGCGGCAAGCCCGGCCCGGTCTACGCCCGCCTGTACGAGGCCTACCAGCGCGCCAAGCGCGAGCAATGCAACTGAACCACGAGAGAGCCCCTGCCGTGCGCGAGATCCCGCCCGAACAATCGCTGATCGAATACCCCAGCGCCTTCCCGATCAAAGTCATGGGCGCCCATGTCGAAGGTTTCGTCGACGCCGTGGTGGCCGTGGCTGTCCAGTTTGATCCGGGCTTCGACCGTGCCAGCGTCGAGACCCGCCCCAGCAAGGGCGGGAACTACCTGGGCGTGACCATCACCGTCACCGCCACCAGCCGCGAACAGCTCGACGAGCTCTACCGCACCCTGACCACCCACCCGATGGTCAAGGTGGTGCTGTAAGGTCCCGCACGGCGCGCAAATCCCCGCCCCCGCCGTGGGGCGCCCCTCGGGGGACAATCGCCCGATGAGCGAAGCCGCCCCCCCGGCGTCGTTGCCCGAGCCGCTGCTGCGCGACTGGGGACGCACGCCTTACGACCAGACCTTCGACGCCATGCGCGCCTTCACCGAGGCGCGCACCGAGGCCACGCCCGACGAGTATTGGCTCGTTGAGCACCCCCCGGTGTTCACCCAGGGCGTGGCCGGCAAGCCTGATCACCTGCTCGCCCCTGGTGACATCCCCGTGGTGCAGACCAACCGCGGCGGGCAGGTCACCTTCCACGGCCCGGGCCAGGTGGTGGTCTACCCGCTGGTCGATCTTCGGCGCCTGGGCATCTTCGTCAAGGAATACGTCTTCCGGCTCGAGACCGCCGTGATCCAGACACTGGAGCGCCTGGGTGTGGTGGGCTTTCGGGTGGAGGGGGCGCCGGGCATCTATGTCAACCTGGCCGATCCGCTGCGGGCCGGGCTGCCCGCCGGCCCGCGCCAGGACCCGTTCGCGGGCCTGGGCAAGATCGCCGCGCTGGGCATCAAGGTCTCCAACCACCGCACGTACCACGGCGTGTCGCTGAACGTGGCGATGGACCTCGAGCCCTTCCTGCGCATCAACCCCTGCGGGTACGCGGGCTTGCGCACGGTCGACCTCGCTACACTGGGCGTCCACGCCGAGCCGCGGCAGGTCGCCGCGTGGCTGGCCGAGCGCCTGATGGCCCACCTCGGCCGCTGATTTCTTCTTTCCTGCGCCTGTCCCTGTTTGCCATGGCCACCCAGAACACCACCCACGAAGCCAAGACCGGCGCCGACTACGACGCCACCGCCAAGCAGAAGGCCCAGGCCAAGACCGCGCGCATCCCCATCAAGGTGGTGGCCGCCGAGACCCTGAAGAAGCCGGAGTGGATCCGCGTCAAGGCCGGCTCGCCCAGCACCCGCTTCTACGAGATCAAACAGATCCTGCGCGAGCACAAGCTGCACACCGTCTGCGAAGAGGCCTCCTGCCCCAACATCGGCGAATGCTTCGGCCATGGCACGGCCACCTTCATGATCATGGGTGACAAGTGCACCCGCCGCTGCCCCTTCTGCGACGTGGGCCACGGTCGCCCCGATCCGCTGGACGCCGACGAGCCTCGGAACCTGGCCAAGACGATCGCCGCGCTCAAGCTCAAGTATGTGGTCATCACCAGCGTGGACCGCGACGACCTGCGCGACGGTGGCGCCGGCCACTACGTCGAGTGCATCCGCCAGGTGCGTGAGCAGTCGCCTGCCACCCGCATCGAAGTGCTGGTGCCTGACTTCCGCGGCCGCGATGACCGCGCGCTGGACATCCTGAAGGCCGCGCCGCCTGACGTGATGAACCACAACCTCGAGACGGTGCCTCGCCTGTACAAGCAGGCCCGTCCGGGCAGCGACTACGCCTTCAGCCTGAACCTGCTCAAGAAGTTCAAGGCCCTGTTCCCCCAGATCCCGACCAAGTCCGGCCTGATGGTGGGCCTGGGCGAGACCGACGAGGAGATCCTCGAGGTCATGCGCGACATGCGCGAGCATGGCATTGACATGCTGACGATCGGCCAGTACCTGGCGCCTTCGGGTCATCACCTGCCGGTGACCCGCTACGTGCACCCCGACACCTTCAAGATGTTCGAGGAAAAGGCGCGCGAGATGGGCTTCAGCCACGCCGCCGTCGGCGCCATGGTGCGCTCCAGCTACCACGCCGACCAGCAGGCCGCGCAGGCCGGCGTTGGCGCCTGATCAGGCCGCCAGCAACTCGCCGATCAGTTGGCGGAAGGCCGGGAAATCCGGCTCGCCGACGTACTTCTTGACCACGGCGCCCCGCTTGTCCACCAGGAAGCTGGTGGGCGTCAGTCGAACGTCGCCGAAGGCCTTGGCGATGGCGCCGTCGCGGTCATGGGCCACGCCGAAGGGCAGCGACCGGCTGCGGGCGAAGTTCGCCACGTACTCGGGGTTGTCGTAGTTCATCGCCACGGCCAGCATGTCGTAGCCGCGTTCCTTGAACTGCTGGAAGGTCTCCGCCATCGCCGGCATCTCGTGGACGCAGGTGGTGCAGCTGGTGGCCCAGAAGTTCACCAGCACCACCCGGCCTTCGCGGGCCTGGGTGAAGCGCTGGGTGCGGCCGTCGAGCAACGTGTATGAGAAATCCGGCGCCATCTCCTTGGCAGCGCAGCCGCCGAACAACCACGGCGCGGTGCAGGCGATGGCGGCCAGGCCACCGGAGAGGGCAAGATGTCGGCGTCGATTCATGGAGGAACTCACGATGCTGCGACGCGAGTGTACGGCCCTGCTGGCCGCCGGCCTGGGAATGGGCTTGATGGGCCCGGCACGCGCCGGGTTGCTGACTGAGGGCGACGCCTCGCTGGGCGTCCGGGCAGCGCTGGAGCGTGGCGCCTTGGCGGCCGTGGGCCTGCTGGGGCGTGACGGGGGCTTTCTGGCCAACCCCAAGGTCCGCATCCCCTTGCCCGGCTTCCTCAACGAGGCGGCCAAGGTGGCCAAGTTCACCGGGCAGCAGAAGCGGGTGGACGATCTGGTTGCGGCGATGAACCACGCCGCCGAGCTGGCCGTGCCGGAGGCCCGCGACATGCTGGTCGAGGCGGCGCGCCAGGTCAGCGTGCAGGACGCGGTGAAGATCGTGCGGGGCGGCGACACCTCGGTGACCGACTACTTCGCCGGCAAGACGCGGGCGCCGCTGACGACCCGATTCCTGCCCATCGTCACCAACGCCACCGAGAGGGTCTCGCTGGCCGACAAGTACAACGCACTGGCCGGCAAGGCGGCCGGCATGGGCCTCGTGAGCAAGGAGGACGCGAACCTGCAGTCCTACGTGACCCGCAAGGCGCTGGATGGGCTGTACCTGGTGATCGGCGAGGAAGAGCGCAAGATTCGCCAGGACCCCGTGGGCACCGGCAGCGAGCTGCTGCGAAAGGTCTTCGGCGGCTGAGGCGTCGCGCGCAGGCGCGGCTCAGGCTTCCCGCGACAGCTCGAACAGCAGCGCGGACGCCAGCGACCCGGCCACCGCGTCGCGCCCGATCCGGGCGTGGCGCGAGCCGTCTCCGCTCAGCAGAAGTTCGTTGCCTTCTTCGGCGATTTCGAGGAAGGCGGTCTTGGGCACCTCGGCACTGATTTCCCGGCCCAGTCGCAGGAAACGGTCCCCTGCCAGCGCCGACTCGTAGACGATGGCGTGGGGCAGCGCTTCTCGGCAGAAGGCCTCGGCCTCGTCGACCGAACCCACGAAATCGACCAGCAGGCCCATGTGGCGCGTGGCGTCGCGGATGTCCGTGCGCAGGTCCCGGCGGGCCGCCAGCACCAGCACGTGACTCCCCGCCAGGGGCTTGGAGTTCTCGGAAGCGGCGAAACCGCCGGTCTCGAACTCGACAGCGGACACACCTTCAAGTTCTTCAGTGACGGTGTGTGGAAACTCCACGCTCAGCACGCATTCCCGCGCCTCGTCCTCGCGCAGGATCACCAGTTCCAGGCTTCGGGCAATCTGTTGCACCAGGCGCCAGGCCAGGGTGTCCAAGGCGGCCATGTGGTCGGAGTGCGCCACGACTTCGGAGGGGAGGCTGTCCGGGGCGTGATGGAACCGGCAGGTCAGCAGGGCCCGAGTTGGCCAAGGCTTCATGTCCAGGCGGAACTCGACGGTTCCCCGGGCTGTCTCGAACACCCAGTCCGCCATCGCCTGGACCAGGGCGTGCAGCATCGTGGCGTCGCTGATCACCTCGACAGGCCGCAGCGATTGGCGAACTTGCAGCCCACGGGCGGCGGCCTCGCGCCCGCGCTGCATCAGGATCTCCCGCATCAAGGTGGTCAGGCTGAGTTGCTCCGGCGTCTGACGCAGCCGCCCGGAGGCATAACGGGCCACCTGTTGACCGAGCATGCCCATGCGGCGCGCACGGTCGATCTCCTCGCGCAGGCTCCGCAGCCCCGCACGGTCGATCTTGCCGGTCACGGTGAGGGCATTCACCCGCTCGAGTGCGCTGCTCAGGCACAGGCCGATGTCGCTGCCCATCTGGGTGATCAGGTCCCGCCAGTAGGCATCGCCGGCGGTGGTGTCGTCGGCGCGATGGACGGTGGTGGGGGACTTCATGGCGGGCGGGGGCGATGGGGGTACGGCTGGGGCGGGCGGGCCGCCCAGAGGATGCGGGCCATGCTCGGTGTCGAGAGGGGCCGCAAGGCGACCTGCAGACGCAGGCGCGCTGGATACTCTCGCGGGGTGGCGGGCGTCTGTCCATCCCTTGCTCGGCAGGCACAAAGCCACAGGGCTCCCCCGAATGGGTGGGGTGTGGATAATCTGGCGGTGTTCGGTCCACCGGTGTGGTGGGTCGCCAATCGCTACGCGCCCATGCCCACGTCCGGATTGCTATTGATGGCCCACGCGCCGCTGGCCAGCGCCTTGCGCGAGGTCGCTGCGCATGTCTACCCGGACGGCCTGGCGTCGCTGCAGGTGCTGGATGTGCCTGCCGACTGGTCGGCTGAGCGGGCCGAGAACGAGGCGCGTCGCCTGATCGACCACGCTGGGCATGCGCAGACCTTGGTGCTGACCGACGTGTTCGGCGCCACGCCGTGCAACGTGGCTCAGCGCCTGGGGGACGGGCGGGAGGTCCGGGTCGTCACCGGCGTCAACGTGCCGATGCTGTGGCGTGTGCTGTGCTACCGTCACGAGCCTCTGGACATTCTCGTGGGTCGGGCAACGGCTGGGGGCAGCCAAGGGGTGATGTCGGTGTCCCTGCCGCGCCCCCAGACCCAGTCACAGGACCTCTCAGCTCACCACCATGCTGCGACAGACGCTCACCATCAGCAATAAGTTGGGCCTGCACGCCCGCGCCTCGGCCAAGCTGACCAAGCTGGCCGGATCCTTCGGCTGCGAGATCTTCATGACCCGCAACGGGCGGCGCGTCAACGCCAAGAGCATCATGGGCGTGATGATGTTGGCGGCCGGGCTGGGAGCCGAGGTGGAGGTCGAGACCGACGGCCCCGACGAGGCGGCGGCCCTGGAAGCGATCGCCGCCCTCGTCGCCGACAAGTTCGGCGAGGGCCAGTGAGCGCCTGCGCTCAGTGGCTGCCCAGGAAGTGGCGGCGGTAACGGGAGGGCAGGTCTGCCATCCGCATCATGATGGGCAGGTCGGCGGTGTTGAAGTCCGGGTCCCAGGCGGGCGCGCCAAGCACTTTCGCGCCGCAACGCAGGTAGCCCCGGATCAGTGGCGGGGGCTCGGCCGGCAGGGTCTGGTCCAGTTCGTCCACCGGCAGGGCCAGGCGTGGCTGCACCCGATACACCTCGGCGGCAAGGTGGCTCTCCCTGAGTCGGGCCCACAGGCTGGCTGCGTGGTGGCCGCCATCGCGCATGCCCACGCTGGCGCAGCCCACCATCGTGTCCAGTCCGTTGCGTTCCATGAAAGCCGCGAGCGCCGCCCACAGGGCCATGATCACGCCGCCATTGCGGTGCTCAGGGTGGACGCAGGACCGTCCGAGCTCGGCCAAGCGGTCGCGCAGGGGTTGCAGCGCTGACAGGTCGAATTCGGCGTCGCTGTAGAGCCCGCCGGCCCGTCGCGCGGCCCCCGGCGTGAGCACGCGGTAGGTGCCGATCACCTCAGCGGGCCGTCCGTCAGAGGCGGGCAGTCTCACCAGGAGGTGCTCGCAATAGTCGTCGAAGCGGTCGACATCCAGGCCGGCGGGCAGTCCGGCGGACACCGGCAGTCGGGCCCCCATCTCGTCCGCGAACACGTTCCAGCGCAGGCGCTGGGCCTCCCGGACCTCGTCCAGGTGTCGCGCCCATTCCACCTTCAGTGCGGGCAGCGGCGCCTCGACCGCCTCGGCGGGGGCGCGCGGCATCGTCCGTGGGGCGCTTGCGGGGGCGCTGCGGAAGTCCAGCAGTCCGAGCAGGGGCAGGGTGGGGGTCGGCAGTTCCTTCATGGCGGTCTCCGTTGGCCCTTTCATGGTCGTGCCGTGGAGTGACCGGGCCATGACCCCCGGGTGACGGTCTGGTGTCACCGGGTCTGCTCGGGGGCGTCGGGCTGGGCCTCGCTGGTACATTGGCTGCATGAGCATCCAGATATTCGGCCTGCCCGTCTCGCGCGGGGTGGCGATCGGTCGTGCGGTGCTGGTCGCCTCCAGTCGCGTCGATGTGGCCCACTACTTCATCGACGACGATGACGTGCCCACCGAAGTCGCTCGCCTGCGCCGGGCCCGTGATGAGGTGGCCGCAGAGCTCAAGGCCCTGCAGGAAGAGGTACCGGAAGAGGCCCACGCGGAGTTGGTGGCGCTGCTCGACGTGCACCTGATGCTGTTGCACGATGAAACCTTGGCTGAAGCGACCAAGCAGTGGATCGTGGAGCGGCACTACAACGCCGAATGGGCGATGTCCGCGCAGCTGGAGGTGTTGGCCCGGCAGTTTGACGAGATGGAGGACGAGTATCTGCGGGAGCGCAAGGCCGACCTTGAACAGGTCGTCGAGCGCATGTTGTCGGCGATGTCCCGCTCAGCGCGCGGGCCGGCCGATGCCGCCGGACTGCTGGAGGCCCGAGACTTTGCCGGCGAAGACCCGCTCGTCCTGGTCGCCAGCGACATCGCGCCAGCCGACATGATCCAGTTCAAGCGGAGCGTCTTCACCGGATTCGTCACCGATGTGGGAGGCAAGACCTCGCACACGGCGATCGTGGCGCGCAGCCTGGACATTCCAGCCGTGGTCGGCACGCGGGAGGCCAGCCGCATCGTCCACCAAGACGACTGGGTCGTGATCGACGGCGATGCGGGCGTGCTCATCGTGGACCCCTCCCCGATCGTGCTCGAGGAGTACCGATTCAGGCAGCGGCAGGACGAGCTGGAGCGGGCGCGTCTGGATCGCCTGCGCCACAAGCCGTCCGTCACGCTGGACGGGGTCCAGATCGAGTTGCTGGCCAACATCGAGATGCCCAGCGACGCCGCCGCGGCCATCGCTGCGGGTGCCGTGGGCGTCGGGTTGTTCCGCAGCGAGTTCCTCTTCATGAACCGCGGAGGACACCTCCCCGACGAAGAGGAGCAGTACATCGCCTATCGCCGGGTCGTGGAGGCCATGGCGGGCCTGCCGGTGACGATTCGCACGGTGGACATCGGCGCCGACAAGCCGCTGGACCGGGTCAATGGCCATGGCTTCGACCACATGCTGAACCCGGCCCTTGGCCTGCGAGCGATCCGCTGGAGTCTGTCCGAGCCCGAGATGTTCGGTGCGCAACTTCGGGCCATCCTGCGTGCCGGTGCGCACGGAAAAGTCCGACTGCTGGTGCCGATGGTCGGCCACCAATCGGAAGCGCATCGCGTGCTTGATGCGGTGGCGCAGGCCAAGCAGCGGCTGCGCGAGCGTGGGCTGCCCCACACCGACGTGGAGGTGGGCGCCATGATCGAGGTGCCTGCCGCGGCCTTGATCCTGCCTGCCTTGTTGAAGCATTTCGACTTCGTCTCGATCGGGACCAACGACCTCATCCAATACACGTTGGCGATCGATCGGGCCGACGAGGCCGTGGCACACCTGTACGATCCCTGGCACCCCGCGGTGCTGCACTTGGTGCACCAGACCATCGCCCAGGCTCAGGCCCTCAACAAGCATGTGTCGGTCTGCGGCGAAATGGCCGGCGACCCCGGATTCACCGAGTTGTTGCTGGCGATGGGGCTCCGGTCTTTCTCCATGCATCCCGCACAGATCGCTGCGATCAAGCAGCGTATCCTGCGGGTCGATGCACGGGTGCTGCAGTCACGCTTGCCCCAAGTGCTGGCCCACGAAGCTCCGCAGGAGGCGTGCCTCGCATTGCTTCGTTCCCGCTGAAAAAAGTTTGCACAGGCCATTAAAGTCGGAGCATAATGGAGGGCTGCGCCGATGAGACCAAGCGGTCGATGGCGCAAAAGAGGTGGGCAAGGAGGGTGACAAGCTCACCAAGACGAAGACCTTGCGATTGACAGGGTTATCCGTTCAAAGCATAATCCCATCTCTTCGCTGCAAACAAGCAGCAGTGCCGAAAGGCAAGCTCTTTAACAAGTAACAGCCGATAAGCGTGGGTGTTTGAAGGCGAGTGCCAAGAGTCGCAAGACTCGAGGTCGCAAGACTTTAAATGCTCATGGAAGTGAAGTTCACTTCAATTCTTTGAGCGAAATCAAGATCGAACTATAGAGTT
>CALRTJ020000036.1:0-23889 GCA_943371055.1 Hydrogenophaga intermedia
AGCGGGCCTGGGCGGCCCGCTCGCGCAGCCCCGGATCGCCACGCGAGTCCGCAGACCACAGCACCAGCACCCAGCGGCTGCCGGCCAGGCGGTCGTCCAGCTGGCCGCCCGACGGCATCTGCCCGGGGGCCCAGGCCAGGTCCAGGCCCTGGGCGCGCAAGGCCTGGTCAAGCACCCGCGCGGCGGCGGCGTCCTGTGGCCCGTGCAGCAGGGCCAGGTCGTGCAGGAAACCGTCGGGGAGATCGGGCGTCATCGGGCGTGCAGGTCGGGCTGCCGATCATAGGGCCCACGGACCGGGCCGTGCCGACGAAGCGGCCACGTCTGCACAGTCCTGCACGGCCGGGTGTCGAAGCCATGCGAAAAAAGGGCGCCCGCAAGGGCGCCCTTTCGGCAGAGGGGCGGTTGGGCCGATCAGGCCTGGCGGCGGCGGCGCAGGCCCAGCAGGCCCAGGCCGGCGATCATCATGCCGACGGTGGCGGGTTCCGGCACGGCGGCGGCGTTGCGGACCAGGAAGGTCTCGGCGTAGTAGTTGTCGGCGTGGAAGGCGTCGGGGGCCAGCGGCGAGTGCCAGATGTAGCCGTCGGCGGCGTCACCGATGTCGCAGTGGTCGTGGTTGGGGCTGAACCAGGCCGAGGCGCAGATGGTGCCGGAGCCGCCGGTGAAGGCGCTGACCAGGGCGCTGATCGAGCTGAACGAGGCGTTCCACTCGGCGGCGGAGGCGTAGTGGAAGCCGTCCTGAAGCGACACCATGCCGTCGCAGCCGGTGCCCTGACCGGCGCAGGGGCTGGCGTACACCCACTCGTAGCCTCCGGCCGAGACGATGACCGAAGCCGGCGGGGTCTGGCCATAGTTGGAGGCGGCGAAGGCGCCGGCGGTGCCCAGGGTCAGGGCCAGGAGCGCGGCCGCGCGGGCGAAGAAAGAGGAGAGCTTCATGGGGGTGTGTGGGGTGGTTTGAAGAATCACGAGGAACGTGACGAAGTTCACGAGCTTAGGTCCGCCCGCCCCCACACACCCATCCCCTGCGGTAGGGGATCGTGGTAACGCTTTGTTTACCGGACCTTGCCCGCCTTCCAGGCGTTCAGCAGCGTGTCGTAGGCGATGGTTTCACCCTTGGGCTTCTCGTTGGCCAGCTTGGCCCACGGGGCGCCCTTGTCCGACAGCCACTTCTTCGGGTCTTCCTTCTTGTTGAGCTTGGGCGTGCATTGGGCCATGCCGGCGCGCTCCAGGCGGGCCATCACGTCGTCCATCTCCTTGGCCAGGTTGTCCATCGCGGCCTGCGGGGTCTTCTCGCCGGTCACGGCCTGGGCCACGTTCTTCCACCACAGCTGGGCCAGTTTGGGGTAGTCGGGGACGTTGGTGCCGGTCGGGGTCCAGGCCACGCGGGCGGGGCTGCGGTAGAACTCCACCAGGCCGCCCAGCTTGGGTGCCATGTCGGTCATGGCCTTGCTCTGGATGTCGGACTCGCGGATCGGGGTCAGGCCGACCAGGGTCTTCTTCAGCGAGGCGGTCTTGGCGGTCACGAACTGCGCGTACAGCCAGGCCGCGGCGGTGCGGTTGGCGTCGTGGTCCTTGAAGAAGGTCCAGCTGCCCACGTCCTGGTAGCCGTTCTGCATGCCCTGCTTCCAGTACGGGCCGTTGGGGCCGGGGGCCATGCGCCACTTCGGGGTGCCGTCGGCGTTCACCACCGGCAGGCCCTTCTTGGTCATGTCGGCGGTGAAGGCGGTGTACCAGAAGATCTGCTGCGCGATCTGGCCCTGGGCCGGCACCGGGCCGGCTTCGCCGAAGGTCATGCCGGTGGCTTCCTTGGGCGCGTACTTCTTCATCCAGTCCACGTACTTGGTCAGCGCGTAGACGGCCGCCGGCGAGTTGGTGGCGCCGCCGCGCTCGACCGAGGCGCCCACCGGGGTGCACTTGTCGTCGGCGACGCGGATGCCCCACTCGTCGACCGGCATGCCGTTGGGGATGCCCTTGTCGGCGGTGCCGGCCATCGACAGCCAGGCGTCGGTGAAGCGCCAGCCCAGCGACGGGTCCTTCTTGCCGTAGTCCATGTGGCCGTAGATCGGCTTGCCGTCGATCTGCTTGACGTCGTTGGTGAAGAACTCGGCGATGTCCTCGTAGGCCGACCAGTTCAGGGGCACGCCCAGGTCATAGCCGTACTTGGCCTTGAACTTGTCCTTCAGGTCCTTGCGCTCGAACAGGTCGGCGCGGAACCAGTACAGGTTGGCGAACTGCTGGTCGGGCAGCTGGTACAGCTTGCCGTCCGGGGCGGTCGTGAAGCTGGTGCCGATGTAGTCCTTCAGGTCGATGCCCGGGTTGGTGTACTCCTTGCCCGCACCGGCCATGTAGTCGGTGAGGTTCATGATCTTGCCGTAGCGGTAGTGCGTGCCGATCAGGTCGGAGTCGCTGATCCAGCCGTCGTAGATCGACTTGCCCGACTGCATCGAGGTCTGCAGCTTCTCGACCACGTCGCCTTCCTGGATCAGGTCGTGCTTGACGGTGATGCCGGTGATCTCGCTGAAGGCCTTGGCCAGGACCTTGGACTCGTACTCGTGGGTGGTGATGGTCTCGGAGACCACCGAGATCTCCTTGACGCCCTTGGCCTTGAGCTTGGCGGCGGCGTCGATGAACCACTTCATCTCGGCGGCCTGCTGGTCCTTGCTCAGGGTGGACGGCTGGAACTCGCTGTCGATCCACTTCTTGGCCTCGGCCTCGCCGGCCCAGGCCTGGCTGCCCAGGGCGCAGGTGGCGGCCAGGGCCAGGGCGGTGTAACGCATCTTCATGGCTTGTCTCCTCGGTCAGTCGTCTGTCAAAAAAAGGCTGCTGCCCCGTGTGCGGTAAGGGATCACCACGGCCCCGGGGCAGCGCCGGGCCGGATTCCCGAAAACAGGGGCTCAGCCCTTGCGCATCACCAGCGCCAGGCAGGCCATCGAGGCCACGAAGCTGAACCAGATGCTGGGCTCGCTCTCCAGCGACAGCGCCTCGGCGAGGCGGCCGGCCAGGCCGACCCAGGCCAGGTTGATGTAGGCCGCGCTGAGCAGGCCGATGAACAGCCGGTCGCCGCGCGTGGTGGCGATCGGCAGAAAGCCCTTGCGCATCGTCGTGGGCGACTTGATCTCCCACACCGTCATGCCGACCAGCATCAACACGATGCAGCTGAAGAACACCGCGACGGGCGTCGTCCAAACCATCCAATCAAACATTCCTCGTCTCCTTGTCGATCAGACCACCGCAGAGCGGCAACCCAACCCAGTGCCGTCGCGGAACCGGCTTTGCCGGGCCGCAGACGGCGCCCCCTGGGGGGAGGCGGCCGCCAGGCCGCTTCGGGGGGGGCTCATACCCGGCCCATGGCGAAGCCCTTGGCGATGTAGTGCCGGACGAACCAGATCACGATCGCGCCGGGCACGATGGTCAGCACGCCGGCGGCGGCCAGCGTGGCCCAGTCCATGCCGCTGGCGCTGACGGTGCGGGTCATGGTGGCGACGATGGGCTTGGCGTTGACGCTGGTCAGCGTGCGCGCCAGCAGCAGCTCGACCCAGCTGAACATGAAGCAGAAGAACGCCGCCACGCCCACGCCGGCCTTGATCAGCGGCAGGAAGATGGTCAGGAAGAAGCGCGGGAAGCTGTAGCCGTCGATGTAGGCGGTCTCGTCGATTTCGCGCGGGATGCCCGACATGAAGCCCTCCAGGATCCACACCGCCAGCGGCACGTTGAACAGCAGGTGCGCCAGCGCCACCGCGATGTGGGTGTCCATCAGCCCCACCGTGGTGTAGAGCTGGAAGAAGGGCAGCAGGAACACCGCTGGCGGCGTCATGCGGTTGGTCAGCAGCCAGAAGAAGACGTGCTTGTCGCCCAGGAAGCTGTAGCGGCTGAAGGCGTAGGCCGCCGGCAGCGCCACGGTGATCGAGATCACCGAGTTGATCGCCACGTAGATGAGGCTGTTGATGTAGCCCGAGTACCAGCTCTCGTCGGTGAAGATGGTGGCGTAATTGGCCCAGGTGAAGTGCTGGGGCCACAGGCTGAAGTGGCTGAGGATCTCCTCGTTCGTCTTGAAGCTCATGTTGACCATCCAGTAGATGGGCAGCAGGGCGAAGACGATGTAGGCCAGGAGGAACAGGTTCCTCTTCTGGAAGCGGGTGCCGGTCACGACTGGACCTCCTTCTCGGCCTGGCCGAGGCGTTGCATCCAGTTGTAGAGCACGAAGCAGAACAGCAGGATGATGAGGAAATAGATCAGCGAGAAGGCCGCCGCGGGGCCCAGGTCGAACTGGCCGACCGCCTTCTGCGTCAGGTACTGCGACAGGAAGGTCGTCGCGTTGCCGGGACCGCCACCGGTCAGCACGAAGGGCTCGGTGTAGATCATGAAGCTGTCCATGAAGCGCAGCAGCACCGCGATCATCAGCACGCCGCGCATCTTGGGCAGCTGGATGTAGCGGAACACCGCGAGCTTGCTGGCGCCGTCGATGCGGGCGGCCTGGTAGTAGGCGTCCGGGATCGAACGCAGACCGGCGTAGGCCAGCAGGGCCACCAGCGGCGTCCAGTGCCAGACGTCCATCAGCAGCACCGTCAGCCAGGCGTGGGTGGCATCACCGGTGTAGCTGTACTCGATGCCCAGCGATTCCAGCGTGTGGCCCAGCAGGCCGATGTCGGCGCGGCCGAAGATCTGCCAGATCGTGCCGACCACGTTCCAGGGGATCAGCAGCGACAGCGCCACCACCACCAGCGTGGCCGAGGCGGCCCAGCCGGCGGCCGGCATGCACAGCGCCAGCGCGATGCCCAGCGGGATCTCCACCGCCAGCACCGCCAGCGAGAAGCGCATCTGGTTCCACAGCGCGGCGTGCAGGTCCTCGTCGCGCATCACCGCGGCGAACCATTCGGTGCCGACGAACACCCGCCGCTCGGGCGAGATGATGTCCTGCACCGAGTAGTTCACCACCGTCATCAGCGGCAGGATGGCCGAGAAGGCGACGCAGATGAACACCGGCAGGATCAGGAACCAGGCCTTCTGGTTCACCGGCTTCGTGGTTTGGCTCATTGCATGAGCTCCTCAGTCTTGTAATAGCAGGTGTGCGGACCCATCACCTGCAGACCCACCGCGTCGCCCACGGCGGGCGGCAGGGCGTCGGCGGGCAGTCGGGCCTTGAGCGTCAGGCCGCCGGCGTCACAGGTCACCAGCAGGTAGGTGCCGATGTCCTGCACCGCGCGCACCGTGCCCGGAATGCAGCCGGCGCTGCCCAGGGGCAGCAGCTGCAGGTACTCGGGGCGGATGCCCAGCTTGAGCGAGCCGGCGGGCTGCGCCTGGACACCGTCGGCGGCCAGTACCTGGTCGCCCACCCGCAGCGCACCGCCGCTGGCCTCGGCGGGCAGGAAGTTCATGCCCGGCGAGCCGATGAAGTGGCCGACGAAGGTGTGGGCCGGGCGCTCGAACAGCGCCTCGGGCGTGCCCATCTGCACCACCTTGCCGCGCGTCATCACCACCACCTGGTCGGCGAAGGTCAGGGCCTCCACCTGGTCGTGGGTGACGTAGATCAGCGTGAGCTTGAGCTCGTGGTGGATCTGCTTGAGCTTGCGCCGCAGCTGCCACTTCAGGTGCGGGTCGATCACGGTCAGCGGCTCGTCGAACAGCACCGCCGCCACATCCGGGCGCACCAGACCGCGGCCCAGCGAGATCTTCTGCTTCTGGTCGGCCGACAGGCCGGCGGCGCGCTGGTCGAGCTGGTGGCTCATCTCCAGCATCTCGGCGATCTGGCCGACGCGCTGGCGGATGGTCTCGGCCGGCACCTTGCGGTTCTTCAGCGGGAAGGCCAGGTTCTCGGCCACGGTCATGGTGTCGTAGATGACCGGGAACTGGAACACCTGGGCGATGTTGCGCTGCTGCGGCGTGGCGCGGGTCATGTCCTGGCCGTCGAAACGCACCGTGCCGTGCGAGGGCACCAGCAGACCGGACATGATGTTGAGCATGGTCGTCTTGCCGCAGCCCGAGGGGCCCAGCAGCGCATAGGCGCCGCCGTCCTCGAAGCTCATCTTCAGGGGCAGCAGCGCGTAGTCGCTGTCCTGGGACGGGTCGGGCTTGTACGAGTGGGCGAGGTCGAGGTCGATGCGGGCCATGTCAGCGGCCTCCCGGGCGTTGCGGAGCCACCAGCAGGGCTTCGGACTGGTCGAAGACGTAGACCTGGGCCGGGCTGACGTGCAGGGTCAGCGCCGCGCCCAGTTCGAACTCGTGCACGCCGGTGAGCTGGGCCACCAGTTCGCCCACCGCGGTGTGCACGTGGACGAAGGTGTCCGAGCCGGAGATCTCGGCCAGCTCCACGGTGCCGGGCAGGGCCACGTCACCGGGTCGCGGCTGCACCCGCAGCGCGCTGGCGCGGATGCCCAGGGTCAGGGCGCGGGTGGCTTCACGCGGCAGCTCCACCCCGATCAGCGGACCGCCGGTCAGCTGCGCGCCGCCGTCGGCCACGGTGGCGGCCAGCAGGTTCATCGGCGGGTCCGAGAAGGCGCGGGCCACGCGCAGCGAGGCCGGGCGGTGGAAGACCTCGGCGGTCGGGCCGTACTGCAGCAGCTCGCCGCGGTCCATCACCGCGGTCCAGCCGCCCAGCAGCAGGGCCTCGGCCGGCTCGGTGGTGGCGTAGACCACGGTGGAGTCGCCGGCGGCGAACAGGGCCGAGAGCTCCTCGCGCAGTTCCTCGCGAAGCTTGTAGTCCAGGTTGACCAGGGGCTCGTCCAGCAGCATCAGCGGCGCGTTCTTGGCCAGCGCGCGGGCCAGGGCCACGCGCTGCTGCTGGCCGCCGGACAGGGCGGCGGGCAGGCGGTCGAGGAAGATGTCGATGTGCAGCTTGTCGGCCAGCTCGCGCACGCGGCGGTCGATCTCGGCCTTGGGCCGGCCGCCCAGCTTCAGGGGCGAGGCGATGTTGTCGTACACCGTCATCGACGGGTAGTTGATGAACTGCTGGTAGACCATGGCCACGTTGCGCTCGCGCACCGGCACGCCGGTCACGTCCTGGCCGTCCACCGTCACCCGGCCGGTGGTGGGCGTGTCCAGGCCCGCCATCAGGCGCATCAGGGTGGTCTTGCCGGCCTGGGTCGCGCCCAGCAGCACGGTCACCGCGCCGGGCTGCGGTGCCAGGCTCATCTCGTACAGCCAGGGCTCGGCCCCGACCCGTTGGCTGATGCCGTCCAGCTTCAGCTGCATGGGTTCACCTTCATGCGTGTCTCGTCTTCTTGCGTCGGGAAGTGGCGGCCGAACCAGTCGGCCACCTGCTGTCGTTGTCCGGGCGTGTAGTGCAGGCCCAGCTTGGAGCGGCGCCACAGCACGTCGTCCGCGCTGCAGGCCCACTCGTCGCGTTGCAGGAACCGGAGTTCGGCCTCGTGCAGGCCGGGGGCGACCTCGGGGCCCAGGTCGGCCAGCGACGCGGCGGCGCCCAGCACGCCGGTGACGCGGGCGCCATAGGCCCGGGCCAGGCGCCGCGCCAGCGGGCCGGGCAGCCAGGGGTGGCGCTGGCCCAGGGTCTGGACCAGGCGCTCGAAATCGGTGTCGGGACGCTGCGGCGCGCCGACCCAGTCGCGCAGGTCGCCGCCGGGCAGGTAGGCGCCCTCGGTCCAGGCGCGGCGGGGCTCGCCCAGCATCTGCCCGACCTCGGTGGCGGCGTCCTCGGCCAGCTTGCGGAAGGTGGTGATCTTGCCGCCCCACACGCTCAGCAGCGGCGCGGCGTCGGTGTTGCGCTCGAGCAGGTAGTCGCGGGTGACGGCCGACGGGTCGCCCGAGGCGTCGTCCAGCAGCGGGCGCACGCCGGCGTAGCTCCAGACCACGTCGGCCGGGGTGAGCGGGCGGCGGAAGTAGCGGCTGGCCTGCTCGCACAGGTAGGCCACTTCGTCGGCGGCGATGGCGGCGCCGCGCGGGTCGCCGTGGATCTCCTGGTCGGTGGTGCCGATCAGGGTGAAGTCGCGCTCGTAGGGGATCGCGAAGATGATCCGCTTGTCGGGGTTCTGGAAGATGTAGGCGTGGTCGTGCTCGAAGCAGCGCGGCACCACGATGTGCGAGCCCTTGACCAGGCGCAGGCTCTTGGTCGCCAGGGCCTCGGTGCCGGCCGGGCGGGCCACGCCGCGCAGAAAACTCTCGGCCCAGGGCCCGGCGGCGTTGACCAGGGCGCGGGCGCGCACCTGGCGGGTCTGGTCGTCGCGGCCGGCCAGCGTGGCGGTCCAGCCCTGGGCGTCGCGCTGCGCGGCCACCACGCGGGTGCGCGTCAGGACCTCGGCACCATGGGCGCGGGCGTCGATCGCATTGAGCACCACCAGGCGTGCGTCATCGACCCAGCCGTCCGAGTAGACGAAGCCGCGGGTGTAGCGCGCCTGCAGCGGCGCGCCCACCGGGTGGGTGCGCAGGTCCACGCCCTGCGAGCCCGGCAGCACCTCGCGCCGGGCCAGGTGGTCGTACAGGAAGATGCCCAGGCGGATCAGCCAGGCCGGGCGCATCGCCGGGTCGTGCGGCATCACGAAGCGCAGCGGCCACATGATGTGCGGGGCGCTCTTGAGCAGCACCTCGCGCTCCTGCAGCGCCTTGCGCACCAGGCCGAACTCGTAGTACTCGAGGTAGCGCAGGCCGCCGTGGATCAGCTTGGTCGACGAGGACGAGGTGTGGGCCGCCAGGTCGTCCTGCTCGGCCAGCAGCACGCGCCAGCCGCGGCCGGCCAGGTCGCGGGCGATGCCGCAGCCGTTGATGCCGCCGCCGACGACGAGCACGTCGAGGGGCGTCGGGTCCTGCGGGGCGGTGGGGGTGGATGGCAAAGGGGGTCTCCCGAAAGCGCGTGGGGTCGGATGCTTGCGAAACGTCACCGAATGATGCCCGACTCGCGCTCTTCTTTTTTCGTTTTATCGCATTTCTGGTTCGTTTTGGCCTAGGGTTCCCACCAGGGTGTTTCGTTTGTGTTCGTTTTAGGCTGCAGGGCGTCGCCGCACGGGAGTCCGCCGCGGCCCCGCGCCTTAACATCGCCGACCATGACGCCCAACCCCCGCCAATCCGACCTGCTGGAGGCCGTGCGCGAGCGCGGCGTGATGAGCGTGGAGGCCCTGGCCGAGCGCTTCGGCGTGACGCTGCAGACCGTTCGGCGGGACGTCAAGCTGCTGTCCGAGGCCGGCCTGCTGGCCCGCTACCACGGCGGGGTGCGGGTGCCCAGCTCCACCACCGAGAACATCGCCCACCGCCAGCGCGAGGCCCTGCACGCCGAGGGCAAGCAGCGCATCGCCCGCGCGGTGGCGGCGCGCATCCCCAACGGCAGCTCGCTGCTGATCAACCTGGGCACCACCACCGAGGCCATCGCCCGCGAGCTGCTGCAGCACCAGGGCCTGCGCGTGATCACCAACAACCTCAATGTCGCCACCATCCTGGCCGACAACCGCGACTGCGAGGTCATCGTCACCGGCGGCGTGGTGCGCCACCGCGACCGCGGCATCGTCGGCGCCGCCGCGGTGGACCTGATCCGGCAGTTCAAGGTCGACATCGGCCTGATCGGCATCTCGGGCCTCGAGGCCGACGGCACCCTGCGCGACTACGACTACCGCGAGGTCCAGGTGGCGCGCGCCATCATCGAGCGCAGCCGCGAGGTCTGGCTGGCGGCCGACCACAGCAAGTTCAACCGACCCGCCATGGTCGAGCTCGCCCGCCTGGACCAGCTCGACCTGCTGTTCACCGACGCCCCCCCGCCCGAGCCCTACCCCGCGCTGCTGTCCGAGGCCGGCGTGCAGGTCGAGGTGGCCCCGGCCTGAAGGAGACCCCATGAGCTTCATCCTCGCCCTGGACCAGGGCACTTCCAGCTCGCGCAGCATCGTCTTTGACGAGCGCGGCCGCATCGTCGCCATGGCGCAGCGCGAGTTCCGCCAGATCTACCCGCAGCCGGGCTGGGTCGAGCACGACCCCGAGGAGATCTGGGCCACCCAGCTGGCCACCGCCCAGGAGGTGCTGCTCAAGGCTGGCATCACCGCGCGCGAGCTCAAGGCCATCGGCATCACCAACCAGCGCGAGACCACCGTGGTCTGGAACCGCCGCACCGGCCGCGCCATCCACCACGCCATCGTCTGGCAGGACCGCCGCGCCGAGCCCCTGTGCGCCCAGCTGCGCGAGCAGGGCCACGCCGAGCGCTTCCAGCACAGCACCGGCCTGCGCATCGACGCCTACTTCTCGGGCACCAAGGTGCGCTGGATCCTGGACCACGTCGAGGGTGCGCACCTGGCTGCGGCGCAGGGCGAGCTGGCCTTCGGCACGGTGGACAGCTGGCTGCTCTGGAAGCTCACCGGCGGCCGGGTCCACGCCACCGACGTCAGCAACGCGGCGCGGACCATGATGTTCGACATCCGCCACAACCGCTGGGACCCCGAGCTGCTGGGCCTGCTGCACGTGCCCGAGAGCCTGCTGCCCCAGGTCTTCCCCAGCAGCCACCGGTTCGGCGAGACCGAGCCTGCCCTGCTGGGCGCCGCCGTGCCCGTGGGCGGCATGGCCGGTGACCAGCAGAGCGCGCTGTTCGGCCAGGCCTGCTTCAAGGCCGGGCTGGCCAAGAACACCTACGGCACCGGCTGCTTCATGCTGATGCACACCGGCGGCCAGTTCCAGACCAGCGCCAACGGCCTGATCACCACCAGCGCGTCCCAGCACGACGCCACCCCGCAGTTCGCGCTGGAGGGCAGCGTCTTCATCGGCGGCGCGGTGGTGCAGTGGCTGCGCGACGGCCTGCAGGCGATCCAGGGCAGCGGCCAGGTGCAGGCCCTGGCCGAGAGCGTGCCGGACTCGGGCGGCGTGATGATGGTGCCCGCCTTCACCGGCCTGGGCGCGCCCTACTGGGACGCCGAGGCCCGCGGCGCCATCGTCGGCCTGACCCGCGGCTCCACCGTGGCCCACATCGCCCGCGCCGCCCTTGAGAGCATCGCCTTCCAGAGCGCCGCGCTCCTCCAAGCGATGAGCAAGGACGCCGTGGCCGCCGGCGGCGCGCCGGTCAGCGAGCTGCGCGTGGACGGTGGCGCCTGCGTCAACGACCTGCTGATGCAGTTCCAGGCCGACCTGCTGGGCATCCCGGTGGTGCGGCCGCAGGTGATCGAGACCACCGCCCTGGGCGCGGCCTACCTGGCCGGCCTGGCCACGGGGGTGTGGCAGGGCCTCGACGAGTTGTCGTCGCACTGGCAGGTGGAGCGCCGCTTCCTGCCCACCATGGGGCGTGACCAAGCCGCCGAGCGCATGGCGCGCTGGGAACGCGCGGTGCGGCAGGCCACGGCGGTGTGAGGCGCTTGGGGCGTCAGGACAGCGAAGCGAGCAGCAGGCTGTCCAGCGTGTCCCAGGTCTTGTGCCTCGGCTCCCAGCCCGGCGGGGTCTGAAACCGCAGAGGCACCGGCTCCGGGGGCAGGCCTGCGGATTGCAGCCTCTCTTGCAGGCGGGCGATGGTCTGCATGTTGATCTCGACCAGCGCCCAGCGGCCGCCCGAGTCGTACGGGCCTTCGACGGCCTGCGCCCGGGCGAAATGCCACTCGGCGCAGTCGATCTCGTGGCGGATGGTCCGCCGCAATGCCGTCTCGTCCAGTGGCGTGGGCGTGTCTGGCATCGGGCGTTCCGGCTCAGCCATGGTAGGGGTAGCTCCAACGGTCGGGCAGCACCTCCGGCGCCAGGCCGGCGTCCTGCAGGCGCTGCTGCAGCGCCTCCACCATGGCCAGGTGCTCCCCGGCCCGGATGAAGCTGTAGCGCGGATCGGACTGGTCGGCCCCGCGGCGTTCGCGGTAGGCGTACTGCTGGTGCTCGGTGTGGATCCGTGCCCGGACCCGGGCCTCTTCCTCGGCGGACAGCGGGCCGGGCTCGAAGCGGTAGACCGGCGGCTCCAGCTCCCGACGCCGTTCCGCGTGGCTTTCCTTGAGCATGTCCAGCATGGCCTGCATGCGCGGGCTGATGAGGGGGTTGAAGGGCTCGGCGGGGTTCGCCTGCCGTGCCGCCTCGACCTGACGGGTCTGCGCCTGGATACACGCCTCCAGCCAGTCCGGCCGTGCCCGGGTGTTCTCGCGCGCGGCATCCGGCGCCCCGTTCAACACCCCGCTGAGCGTCCGGTCGCCGTGCCGGGGGGCGGCCTCTTCCTGGCGTGAACTGCCGGCCTGCTGTTGCAGGAAGTCCGGGATCCGGACCTCGTCCACGCTCCAGGGGGCGGGGCGTGTGGGCGTCGTCCGGCCCGCGTACCGCATGACCAGGTCCGCCGGTGGGGGCGAGGGGGCGCCTGGGGGCTGTGGGACCCGTCGCACGAGCTGCTCAAAGGCCTCGGCATCCAGCCGAGGCGGCTCCGGTGGCCGCACAGGCCCGGAAGGGGGGTCTTGATCCATCGTCGGCTCCTGGGGGCTGGGGGTCGGCGGGATGCTCCAGCCTACTCCACTTCGCTGGAATGGCCAACCGCCACCGGGGCTTCACCGGGCTGCGGGACAATCGACGCATGACCAGTTCCCCCACCGGCACCCCGCCCGCCGCCCGCGCCCGTCCCCTGATGGAGTTCCCCGCCCTGGCCACCCAGGCGGCGCAGTGTCTGTCCGACAACGGGGGGCCGGTGCCCTGGTCACCCGAGGACGCGATCCAGGTCACGCGCTACATGGCCCATGCGGTCTTCAACCCGGGCACCCGGCTGTTCAGCGGCGGCGAGCAGGGCGACGGCGCCTACATGCTGCTGGTCCTGGAGGGCGAGGTCGCGGTCGAGGCGACCGACGGCACGCCGATCGCGGTGGTCGGCCCCGGTGGCATCCTGGGCGAGATGGCCCTGCTCGACCGCGGCCTGCGAGCGGCGCACTGCACCGCGGTCTCGCCGGTGCAGGCCGGGGCGCTCAGCGTGCGCGGGCTGCAGCGCCTGATCGACGACCAGCCCCGCGCCGCCACCCGGCTGCTGGGCATGCTGGCCCAGCGCCTGGCCGAGCGCCTGCGCGGCCAGATCGACCAGCTGCAGGTCTACGCCGAGCTCAACGACTCGCTGCAGTCGCGGCTGACGCCCGGCGCCTGAGGCGGGCCGGGCGCCCGCCGCCCCCGCTCACTCGATCGTCACCTTGGCTTCCTTGACCAGGCGGGCGAACTTCTCGGTTTCGGCGCGGACCTGTGCGGCCATGGCGTCGCTGCCCAGGGCCATCGGCTCGGCGCCGATCTCGTCCATGCGCTTGCGGAACTCGGGCGACTGCACCACCTTGAGCACCTCGGCGCTCAGCCGCGTCACCACCTCGCGCGGCGTGGCCGCGGGCGCCAGCACGCCGAACCAGGTGCCGATGTTGAAGCCCTTGAGGCCCGCCTCGTCCAGCGTCGGCACGTCGGGCAGGGCCGAGGAGCGCTTGGCCGTGGTCACCGCCAGCGGCCGCAGCTTGCCGGCCTTGATGTGCGGCAGCACTGGCGTGATGGTGTCGAAGGACATGGTCAGCTGGCCGCCCAGCAGGTCGGTGGCCAGCGGGCCGCTGCCCTTGTAGGGGATGTGGGCCAGGTCGGTGCCGGTCATGTTCTCGAACTGGGTGCCGATCAGGTGCTGCGCGGTGCCGTTGCCGTTGGAGCCGTACTGGTAGGCCCCGGGCTTGGCCTTGAGCATCGCCACCAGCTCGGCCACGGTCTTCACCGGGGTGCTGGCGTTGACCACCAGCACATTGGGCACCAGGGCCACGCCGGCCACCGGCGCGAAGTCCTTCTGCAGGTCGTAGGGCAGCTTGCGGTACACCGCCGGCGCGATCGTGTGGTGCACCGCGCCCATCAGCAGGGTGTGGCCGTCGGGCTTGGACTTGGCCACGAAGTCGGCGCCCAGCGTGGCCCCGGCGCCCGGCTTGCTCTCGACGATCACGGTCTGGCCCAGGCTGGTCGACAGGCGTTCGGCCAGGGCACGGGCCAGCACGTCGGTGGTGCCGCCGGCCGGGAAGGGCACGACCAGGCTGATCGGGCGCTGTGGCCAGCTGCCGGGGCTTTGGGCCTGGGCGTTGCCCAGGGCGGCCGCCGCCAGCAGCGCGGCCAGCACCAGGCGGCGGTGGGGGGTGGGGTTCAGGGTCATGGCAGTCTCCTGTCGCGCCTTCGAGGCGTCTGGGTCGATGTCCGGGTGGGCGTCCGGGTGGGGGTGGCCGGTGGGTGTCGGGCCGTGCGGCACGGGGGGCGCGTCGAGGGACGGCCACCCCAGGGGGCTCACTTGATGAAGCTGAGCTGTTCGCTGATGCGCGCCAGGATCGGGGCCTTCTTCTCGTTGAAGACGGTCTTGTTCTGCGCGATCAGGTTGTTGCCGTGGGTGTCGATGCTGATGATCAGCGGGCCGAACTCGCGCACCCGGTTGATCCACAGCGTCTCGGGCATGCCCAGGTCCTGCCACTCGGCGCCCTCGATCTCCTCGACCTGGGTGGCGGCCAGCACCGCGCAGCCGCCGGGGAAGATCGCGTGCACGGCCTTGTGCTCCTGACAGCCGGCGGCGGTCTCGGGGCCCATGCCGCCCTTGCCGACGATCAGCTTGACGCCGGTCTGCTCGATGAAGGCGCGCTCGAACTTCTCCATGCGCATGCTGGTGGTCGGGCCGATGCTGACCATCTCGAAGTGCCCGTCGTCCTTCTGGCGCACGATCGGGCCGGCGTGGAAGATCGCCCCGCCCTTCAGGTCCACCGGCAGCGCGCGGCCCTGCTCGATCAGGCGGCGGTGGGCGACGTCGCGGCAGGTCACCAGGCGGCCGGTCAGCCAGACCACGTCGCCCACCTTCAGGTCGGCCAGGTCTTGGTCGCGGATCGGGGTCTGCAGGATCTTCTTCGGGGCGTTCTGGGGGGCGTTCACAGCTGCACTCCTTCGTGCGAGAGGATGTCGTGGGACAAATCGCCGTTGATGCGGATCTTTCCGCGCCGGTGCGCCCAGCAGCCGGTGTTGACGGCCACGCCGATAGTGGAGGGGTGGCGGGCCGAGGACTCGATGTTCACGCCCATCACGCTGGCGTTGCCGGTCAGGCCTTGCGGGCCGATGCCGACCTCGTTGAGGCCCTGCTCCAGCAGCTCTTCCATCAGCGCGGCGCGCGGGTTGCTGCTCTTGGAATCGACCGGGCGCAGGATGGCCAGCTTGGACAGGCGCGCGGCGGTCTCCACCGAGGTCGACACGCCCACGCCCACCAGCAGCGGCGGGCAGGCGTTGACGCCGCGCTCGGTGATCACGTCCATCACGAATTCGGCCACGCCCTCGTAGCCCTGGCCCGGCATCAACACCTTGGCCGCGCCAGGCAGGGTGCAGCCGCCGCCGGCCATGTAGACGTCGATCACGCAATCGTCGCGGTCGGGCACGATGCGCCAGTCCAGCCAGGGGATCTGGGTGCCGGTGTTGGTGCCGGTGTTCTTCTCGTCGAAGGTCTCGACCGCGTTGTGGCGCAGCGGGCCCAGCCGGGTGGCGCCGGCCAGCGCATCGCGAAGGATCTCCTCGAGTTCGCCGAGCAGCGGGAACCGCGCGCCGGCCTCGATGAAGTACTGGATCACGCCGGTGTCCTGGCAGCTCGGGCGGTCGAGCTTGTCGGCCGCGTCCTGGTTGCCGTGCATCGAGTCATAGACCGACTTGGCCAGCGGGTTGGTCTCCAGCGTGCGCAGGTCGGCCAGCTTGGCCTTGACGTCACGCGGCAGGCGCTTGCCGATGTAGGCGGTGAATTGGGCCATGGTGTCCGTGAGGGACGCGACGGCAGCTTCCTTGTCCATGGAAGGGCTCCTGAAACGGTGGGGGTGGCGGGGCGGGGCACGGGGGCCGAACCGCTCGGGGCGTAGCTTATGAAGTTCAGTCCATTGCATGAATCGACGTACATTTAATTCATACGTGCAAAAAACTGAACAATGAACGCCGACACCGAGCTCGCCTTCTTCTGCCTGCTGGTCAAGCAGGGCAGCCTGGCCGCCACCGCCCGCGAGCTGGGCCTGACCCCTCCGGCCGTCTCGCGCCGCCTGGCCCTGCTCGAGGAACGCCTGGGCGTGCGCCTGCTGAACCGCACGACCCGCCGCCTGTCGATGACCAGCGAGGGCGAGGTCTACTTCGCCCACGCGCAGC
Organism: Hydrogenophaga intermedia; assembly: GCA_943371055.1. Classification (GTDB taxonomy): domain Bacteria; phylum Pseudomonadota; class Gammaproteobacteria; order Burkholderiales; family Burkholderiaceae_C; genus Ideonella; species Ideonella intermedia_A. The sequence goes on from CALRTJ020000036.1 coordinate 16,012, forward strand.
GCATCCTCAGCGACATCGTCGAGATGGAGCGGCAGGTGTCCAGCAGCCGTGACGAGCCGCGCGGCCTGCTGCGGGTCAACGCGCCCTTGGGCTTCGGCCGCTCCTACATCGGGCCGGCGGTGTCCGCCTTCGGCCAGGCCTGCCCCGAGGTCGAGGTGCAGCTGCACCTGACCGACCGCCCGGTGGCGCTGCCCGACGAGTCCATCGACGTGGTGATCCACTTCGGCGAGGTGCCCGACTCGCGCCTGATCGCCCGGCGCATCGCCGGCAACCGGCGCCTGCTGGTGGCCTCACCCGGCTACCTGCGCAGCGCCGGCACGCCCGAGCACCCGCACGACCTGGCGCGGCACGAGTGCATCGTGCTGCGCCAGAACAGCGGCGCCTACGGCAACTGGCGCCTGAGCCGCGGCGAGCGCTCCGAGACCGTCAAGGTCCATGGCCGGCTCAGCACCAACGACGGCGAGGTGGCGCTGAACTGGGCCCTGGAGGGCCGCGGCATCCTGATGCGCGCCGAGTGGGACGTGGCCAAGTACCTGCGCAGCGGCCGCCTGCGCCAGGTGCTGCCCGAGCACGAGACCCCGCCGGCGGACATCCACGCGGTGTTCTCCGAGCGCCTGAACCTGTCGGCCAAGGTCAGCCGCTTCGTCGAGCACCTGCGCGACTACCTGGGCCGCCACGCCGACGGCCCGCGGCCCGGCACTTCCACCTGGTGAGCCGCGGTCGGCGTGCCTCAGCCGGGTGAGGGCCCCGCCGCGGGCGGGGGCGCGGACGCGGGCACGGGCGCCAGCGGCAGCCGCTGCACCTCGGCCTCGGGCAGCACCTGATGAACGTCGGCGGGCAGGGCGAGCTGCTCGCGCCGCATCCGCTCGTAGCGGTCTGCCGACAGGGCATCCACGGCGGCCTCGTCGCGCATCACCGTGGGCCTCAGAAAGACCATCAGGTTGGTCTTCTTGCGGGTCTGGCTGAAGGTGCGGAACAGCGCACCGAGCACCGGGATCCCGCCCAGCAGCGGCCAGCGGTCGGCGTCGCTGCTGTGGCTGTCCTCGATCAGGCCGCCGAGCACCAGGATCTTGCCGTCCTGCACCACCACGGTCGACTCGATGGCCCGCTTGTTCGTGGTCGGCCCGGCGTTGGTGGTGCCGGGCGTGGTGGTGGACGAGACGGTGGACGACTCCTGCAGGATGTTCATGCGGATCGCGCCGTTCGGGCCGATCTGCGGGCGGATGCGCAGGGTCAGGCCCACGTCCTGGCGCTCGATGGTCTGGAAGGGGTTGCTGCCGGTGCTGCTGGTGTAGGAGCCGGTGACGAAGGGCACGTTCTGGCCGACGACGATCCTGGCCTCTTCGTTGTCCAGCGTGACCAGGTTGGCGGTGGACAGGATGTTGGTGCCCGAGACCGACTCGATGGCCTGGGCCACCGTGCCCAGGGTCAGCGAGGTGCTGCTGCTGATGCTGAAGATCTCCTTCCACTGCAGGCCCACGTCCAGCGCCTTGGACGCGTCCACCTCGACCACCAGCGACTCCACGTAGAGCTGGGCCCGGCGCGCGTCGAGCTGCTCGACCACGGCGCGCAGCTGCAGGTAGAGCGGCTCTGGCGCGGTGACGATCAGCGAGTTGCTGGCCGGGTCGGCCTGGATGTAGCCCCCGGTCACCGGCGCGTCGGCGGCGCTGACGGTGGCGGTGCCCGCCGTGCTGCTGGCGGTGCCGCTGCCCGTGCGGGTGGCGGAGGTGGTGGCGGGGAAGGCGCTTCGGCCGCTGCCCTGAGGGGAGGCGGCGGTGCCGCCGCCGCTGGTGCCGCCGCTGCCGCTGCTGCCCAGCAGGGCGCTGGCGCCCTGGCTGGCCAGGGTGCGCAGGGCTTCGGGCGAGAAGGCTGCACGCAGCACCGAGGCCAGGCGCGTGGCCTCGACATGGCGCAGGTGGATCACATGCACCTGGCTGCCCGCCACGCCGCCGACGCCGGGCTGGTCCAGCCGCGCCACCAGGGCGCGCACGGCGGCCAGGCGCGCCGGGTTGGGCGCTCGCACCAGCAGGGCGTTGAGCGAGGCATGGGCCAGCACCACCGTGCCGCTGGCGGTGCCGGCCGTGCCACTGGCGTCGCCGCTGGCGTTGCGGGCGGCGTTGCCCGCCGCCGGGGCGGTGGCCGCCCCGCCCACCGGCGTCTCGGGCAGCAGCCGGCCGAGCAGCGGGGCCAGGTCGCCGGCCACCGCGTGCTGCAGCGGGATGACCTCGACATCGACCGCGCTGGGCGTGTCCAGCGCCGCGATCAGCTGGCCGATGCGCTGCAGGTTGCTGGCGTAGTCGGTCACCACCAGCGCGTTGTTGCCGGCGTTGACGTTGACGGTGTTGTTCGGCGAGACCAGCGGCCGCAGCACGCCCGCCAGGTTGCCGGCGCTCTCGTGGCTGGGCCGGAAGACCTGGGTCAGCACCGGGTCGCCGCGGGGCACGGCCCCGGCCGCGGCGGCGCCGGCCTGCAGCTTGGCCTCGGCCTCGGGCACGATCCTCAGCAGGCCGTCGCCCTCGACCATGGCCAGGCCGGCGCCGCGCAGCGCCGCGGCGAACAGGGCCAGCGCCTGGGCCCGGCTGACCGGCTGCGCCGTGCGCAGCGACAGCCGGCCCTTGGCCCGCGGGTCCACCACGATGGGCCGCTCCAGCAGCTCGGCCATCACCGTGGCCAGGGCAGGCACCTCGGTGTCCGGAAAGTCCAGCGTCAGACCGGCCCGGCCAGGGCCGGCGGCGGCCGCCCCGGCGGCCAACGCCCCCCACATCGCCAGCCCGGCGGCCAGCCGGCCCGCGACACGGCGGGCCCACACACGAACAGACAACGGCAACCCTTTCTCGCACGGCAGGCCGGGCGCCACCTTGCCCGGGGCGTGTCAAGGGATGTGGGCGGCTTTGTCAGGGAATGTGGCGTGCCGCCCGACCGGGCCGGTAGCGCCCCGGCCCGCTGCCGGTCCAGGCCTTGAAGGCGCGCTGGAAGGTGGCGGGCTCGGCAAAGCCCAGCTCGGCCGCCAGCGCGGCCAGCGGCATGCCCTGCTGCAGCCGGGCGATCGCCAGGTCGCGGCGCAGGCCGTCCTTGACCGACTGGAAGCTGCCTCCTTCGGCCGCCAGGTGGCGCTGCAGGGTGGAGGGCCCCAGCGCCAGCGCGCGCGCCGCCTCGTCCAGGCCGGGCCAGGCCGGCGCCTGTTGCAGCAGCCAGCGCCGCAGCCGCCCGGCGCTGCCGCCGGCCTGGGGGTGGGGCAGCATCAGGTGGCTCAGGGCCTGGCGCAGGAAGACCTGCAGCGCGGCCTCTTCGCGGCGCAGCGGGGCGTCCAGCGCCGCCGGCTCGAACCACACCGCGCTGGCCGGCTGGCCGTAGCGCAGCTCGCCCGGAAAGATCGGCGCCACCAGGGCCGCGTAGGGCGGCGCCGGGTGCATGAAGTCGAAACCGCGCGGCCGCGGCCGCCCGCCCATCAGCCACACCAGCAGGCGCCAGCCCACCCGCAGCAGGTACTCGTGCAGGAAGTTGGGCGCCGGGGGCAGGGCGGTCGAGCGTGGGCGGATCGTCAGGCCCCAGCGGCCGTCGCGGGCCTCGGCGCGCAACACCACGTCGTCCTGCAGCCGGTCGATGCCCTGGGCGATCCGGGCCAGCGCATGGCAGCCGTCGCGCGCGGCCATCGCGGAGCGCGCCACCAGGGCCAGGCAGCCCGGGCGCAGCGGACGTGACAGGAAGCCCAGGCCTTCGTCGTCCAGCCGCGCCAGCAGGGCCTCCATCAGGGCCACGTACTGCTCGCCGGTCACCCGTGCCGCCGGGGTGTCCAGCAGCAGGGGCTCGATGCCGGCGTCGCGCAGCAGGGCGGCGCGGCCGACCGCGTCCAGGCCCTGCCGGGGGCCCGACAGCAGGCCTTGCACCGCGACGATGGGGATGGTGACGGGGGAGCGTGGAATGGCCATGGCGTGAGGCACTTTGCCATACCGGAGAGACCCGCTGCCATCGCCAGCCGCCGGGGCCCGACCTAGGATCGGCGGCTGACAAGCAGCACAGGAGACAGCAACGATGGCGCACGACGTGTGGGTCACCGGGGTCGGCATGATCCCCTTCACCAAGCCCGGGGCCAGCGCCCCCTACCCGGTGATGGCCGCCGAGGCCACCCGCCATGCCCTGACCGACGCCGGCCTGGACTACGGCCAGGTCCAGCAGGCGGTGGTCGGCTATGTCTATGGCGACTCCACCGCCGGCCAGCGTGCGCTGTATGAGGTGGGGCTGAGCGGCATCCCCATCGTCAACGTCAACAACAACTGCTCCACCGGCTCCACCGCGCTGTGGCTGGCGCGCCAGGCGGTGGCCCACGGCGCCGCCGACTGCGTGCTGGTGCTGGGCTTCGAGCAGATGAAGCCCGGCGCGCTGGGCGCGGTGTTCGACGACCGGCCCTCGCCCTTCGACCGCTTCGACGCCGCCACCGAGGCCCTGGTCGGCCATGCCGAGGTCCCGCTGGCGCTGCGCTACTTCGGCGGCGCCGGGCTGGCCCACATGCGCCAGTGGGGCACGCCGCTGGAGACCTTCGCCGCGATCCGCGCCAAGGCCAGCCGCCACGCCGCGCGCAACCCGCTGGCCCTGCTGCGCCAGGAGCTGACGACCGAGGATGTGATGGCTGCTCCCATGGTCTGGCCGGGCGTGATGACCCGCCTGATGGCTTGCCCGCCGACCTGCGGTGCGGCCGCGGCGGTGTTGTGCAGCGACGCCTTCGCCCGCCGCCACGGCCTGCGCCGCGACGTGCGCATCCGGGCCCAGGCCATGACCACCGACACCGCCGCCACCTTCGGCTCGGACGACATGCGCGAGGTGGTCGGCTTCAGCATGGCCCGCGCCGCCGCGCGCCAGGTGTACGAGGCCGCCGGCGTGGGCCCGCAGGACGTGCAGCTGGTCGAGCTGCACGACTGCTTCGCCCACAACGAGCTGCTCAGCTACGAGGCCCTGGGCCTGTGTCCCGAAGGGGGTGCCGCGAAGTTCGTCGCCGAGGGCGACAACACCCACGGCGGCCGGGTCGTCACCAACCCCTCTGGCGGTCTGCTCAGCAAGGGCCACCCGCTGGGCGCCACCGGCCTGGCGCAGTGCGCCGAGCTGGTCTGGCAGCTGCGCGGCCAGGCCGAGGCCCGCCAGGTGGCCGGCGCGCGGCTGGCGCTGCAGCACAACCTGGGCCTGGGCGGCGCCTGCGTGGTCACCCTGTACGAGCGCACCGAAGGAGCCGCCGCATGATGCCGCGCCTGCACCGCCACCCCTGGATGGACGCCGACCTGGACGCCTTCCGCGACGCGCTGCGCCGCTACATCGACGCCGAGATCGCGCCCCGCGTGGCCGGCTGGCGTGCCCAGGGCTTCGTGCCGCGCGAGGTCTGGCGTGCCTTCGGCGAGCTGGGCTTCCTGCTGCCCGAGCTGCCCGAGGCCTGGGGCGGCAGCGGCCTGCCGATGTCCTACCAGATGGTGGTCACCGAGGAGCTGGCCCGCGCCGAGGTCAGCGGCACCACCGCGGTCCACACCATCGCCGCCCACTACCTGCTGGACTACGGCACCGAGGCCCAGAAGCAGCGCTGGCTGCCGCGCCTGGCCCGCGGCGAGCTGCTGGCCGGCATCGCGATGACCGAGCCCGGCGCCGGCTCCGACCTCAAGGCGGTGCGCACCCGCGCCCGCCGCGAGGGTGACCACTACGTCGTCGACGGCAGCAAGGTCTTCATCACCAACGGCCACAGCGCCAACCTGCTGGTGGTGGTGGTGCGCACCGGCGACCCGGCGCAGACTGGCGCCAAGGGCGTGTCCCTGCTGGTGGTCGAGACCGAGGACCTGCCCGGCTTCTCGGCCCGCATCCTCGAGAAGATCGGCATGCACGCCAGCGACACCTGCGAGCTGTTCTTCGACGGCGTGCGGGTGCCGGCCGACCAGCTGCTGGGCGGCACCGAGGGCCAGGGCTTCGCCCAGATGATGAGCCAGCTGCCCTACGAGCGCACGCTGCTGGCGATGGGCGCGGTGGCGGCGATCGACCTGGCGCTGGAGCAGACCCTGGCCCACGTCCAGCAGCGCCAGGCCTTCGGCGGCACGCTGTGGGATTTGCAGACCGTGCGCTTCACGCTGGCCGAGGTGGCCACCCAGGCCCATGTGGTGCGCAGCTTCGTGCACGACTGCATCCAGCGCCTGCTCGACGGCACGCTCGACGACAGCGCCGCCTACATGGCCAAGTGGTGGACCACCGAGCAGCAGTGCGAGGTGACCGACCGCTGCCTGCAGCTCTTCGGCGGCTACGGCTACATGGCCGAGACCCCGATCGCCCGCCTGTGGGCCGACGCCCGGGTGCAGAAGATCTACGGCGGGGCCAATGAGATCATGAAGGACCTGATCGCCCGCACGCTGTGACGACCTGACGAGCATGACCAACCCCCTCGCCCCCCTCGCCCCGGTCCTGCAGGGCCTGACCGTCATCGAGTTCGAGGGCCTGGGCCCCGGGCCCCTGGCCGGCCGCTGGCTGGCCCAGCACGGCGCCACCGTCATCGCCCTGGTGCGCCCCGGTCCGGCCGCGGTGGCCGACCAGCTCGGCGGCGGCGGGCCCAACCCGCTGCGCGAGGGCAAGCGCGTCGAGCCGGTCAACCTCAAGACCCCAGACGGCCTGGCCCGCGCCCGCGCCCTGCTGGCCAGCGCCGACGCGCTGATCGAGGGCAACCGCCCCGGCGTGATGGAGCGCCTGGGCCTGGGCCCGGCCGACTGCGCCACGCTCAACCCGCGCCTGGTCTACGGCCGCATGACCGGCTGGGGCCAGAGCGGCCCGCTGGCCCACGCCGCCGGCCACGACCTGAACTACGTCGCGCTCAGCGGCCTGCTGCCGCTGGCGGCGCGCCCGGGCCAGCTGCCGCAGGTGCCGCCCACGGTGCTGGGCGACGCCGCCGGCGCGCTGGGCCTGGCCTTCGGCCTGGTGGCCGGCGTGCTGGCCGCCCGAAGCACCGGCCAGGGCCGGGTGGTGGACGCGGCCATCACCGACGTGGTGGCGATGCTGGGCGGCCTGGTGCAATGGATCCATGCCGGCGGCCAGATCGCCACCCCCGCCCCCAGCCCCTTCCACGACTCGCCGTTCTACGACAGCTACGCCTGCGCCGACGGTGGCGTCATCACCCTGGGCGCGCTGGAGCCGCCCTTCCACGCCCTGCTGCTGCAGCGCCTGGGCCTGCACGACGTGGACCCGGCCACCCAGTACGACACCGCCACCTGGCCCGCGCTCAAGGCCCGCTTCACGGCCCTGTTCGCCAGCCAGCCCCGCGCGCACTGGTGCGCCCTGCTCGAAGGCAGCGACGCCTGCTTCGCCCCGGTGCTGGGTCTGCACGAGGCGGTGGATCACCCGCATCACCAGGCCCGTGGCACCTTCACGCGCGACGGGGACGGGCGCATCGGGGTGGCGGTGGCGCCGAGGTTCTTGCCGTTGGGGTGAGCTTGTTTTCTGGCTGAGGGTGGTGGCGTGGCGCCGGCCGCGGGGCAGCGGGCCGGGCGCACGAGGGGCGGTCGGCACTGGCGTGCCGACTCCCCTGTGGTGCTCGCCGCCTGGGGTGGGCTCGGAACTCCCGCCGCTCGCCTGCGGCTCGCTGTGGTCGAACAGCCGAGCCCAAGTCAGTTGACGACGCCTGACCAGTGGTCAGGCCCCCAGGCGGCTGTGCTCCTCCGCGCCTCGCACCCACCGCGGCCCATCAACCGAAGCGAGACCCCACAGCACATTCCCCCGCCCATGAAAAAGGCTCTTTGCCCGTTAGGTGGTGACGGTCGCACGCCATGAGCCAGTGGCAGGGCATCGTGACAGGCGTACGGCGACAAGCCGGAAGGCCTGGAGAGCGCGATGCAGGAGAAGGACTGGAAGCGGTGGCTGGAACGT
>CALRTJ020000037.1:0-21760 GCA_943371055.1 Hydrogenophaga intermedia
AGCGCCTGCGCACCGCCCGCGTGCTGCCCGGCGGCGAGGCCGGCGTGGTCCAGTCCTGGACCCTGTCCCTGGCGGCCCAGCCCGGTGCGCGCGCCGCCGGCCGAAGCCGAGGCCCCGCGGCTGGCCGAGGCCCCGACCGAGGCCTCGGCCGATCCGCCCGCCGACCTGCCGCGCGAGGTGCCCGCCATGGCGCTCGACGGCCCGGGCGGGGGCGTGATGCAGGCCCAGGGCTCGCCCGAGGCGCCCCCGCTGGCGGACCCCAACTGGCCCCCGTCCAGCCAACTGCTCTACGTGATGGAGGGCCAGTACCGCGGCCCGATCCACGGCGAGGCCCAGGTCGACTGGCTGCGCGAGGGCGACCACTACCAGGTGCGCCTGGAGGTGCGGGTGCCGCCCCTGTTCACCCGCCGCATGCTGAGCGACGGCACCCTGGGCCCCGACGGCCTGGTGCCCTCGCGCTACGACCAGGAGACCCAGGTCGCCCTGCAGGCCACCCGGCGCGAGACCGTGCGCTTCGAAGGCGGCCAGGTCACGCTGGGCAACGGCAAGACCGCCGAGCGCCAGCCAGGGGTGCAGGACGTGGCCAGCCAGTTCGTGCAGATGACCTGGCTGTTCCTGACCCGGCCCGAGCGCCTGCAGCCGGGCGCGGTGGTGGAGTTCCCGCTGGCGCTGCCGCGCCGGGTGGGCCGCTGGACCTACGACGTGCGCGGCCGCGAGACCCTGGAGCTGCCCTTCGGCCCGGTCGAGACGGTCCACCTGCAGCCGCGAACCGAGCAGTTGCGGCCCAACGAGCTCCAGGTCGAGACCTGGGTCGCGCCGGGGCTGCTGTACCTGCCGGTGCGCATCGTCATCCGCCAGGACGCCGACAACTACCTGGACCTGCGCCTGCGCAGCCGACCCAAGGTGGCCGGACCGGCACCGGCCGCCTCAGGGCTTGTCCCGGGCGGGACGGCCACGGGCCGGGCAGGCCCCTGAACTTATCATCGACGGGTTGGCGACCTGCCCATCCCGGCCGCATGCCGCGGCCCCTTCCGGAGACCCGTTCATGAGCTACGAATGCATCCTCACCGACGTGCGCGGTGATGGCGCCCTGAAGACCGGCCTGATCACCCTCAACCGCCCCAAGCAGCTCAACGCGCTGAACGACCAGCTGATGGACGAGCTGGGCGCGGCCCTGCTGGCCTTCGACGCCGACGAGGGCATCGGCTGCATCGTCATCACCGGCAACGAGAAGGCCTTCGCGGCCGGCGCCGACATCTCGGTGATGGCCGAGTACAGCCACATGGATGCCTTCAAGAAGGGCCACATCTCGCGCAACTGGGAGACCATCCGCCAGGTCCGCAAGCCGGTGATCGCCGCGGTGGGCGGCTTCGCCTTGGGTGGCGGTTGCGAGCTGGCCATGATGTGCGACGTGCTGATCGCCGCCGACAGCGCCAAGTTCGGCCAGCCCGAGATCAAGCTGGGCATCGTCCCCGGCGCCGGGGGCACGCAGCGCCTGCCGCGCGCCATCGGCAAGGCCAAGGCCATGGAGATGCTGCTGACCGGCCGCATGATGGGCGCCGACGAGGCCGAGCGCAGCGGCCTGGTCTCGCGCGTGGTGCCCGCCGCCTCGCTGATCGACGAGGCCCTGGTCACCGCCGGCCAGATCAACGCCATGGGCCAGCCCAGCGTGATGATGGTCAAGGAGCTGGTCAACGAGGCCTTCGAGAGTGGCCTGTCGACCGGCGTGCGCTACGAGCGTCGCCTGTTCCACGCCCTGTTCGGCACCGAGGACCAGCGCGAGGGCATGGGCGCCTTCCTGGCCAAGCGGCCGGCCACCTTCACCCACCGCTGAAGCCGGGGCGGCGGGCCCGTCCCGGGCCCGTTCGCGGCGCGTCAGTCGACGACGCGCACGTCCTTCCAGAACGCGATCCGGCCCTGGATCTCGGCCGCCGCCTCGCGCGGCTGGTCGTAGGTCCAGGCGGCGTCGGGGCTGACGTTGCCGTCGACGAAGACGGTCATGTAGCGCGCCTCGCCCTTCCAGCTGCACATGGTCTTGGTGTTGCTGGGCAGCAGGTAGCGGGGATCGACCGCGGCGGCCGGGAAGTAGTGGTTGCCTTCGACCAGCACGGTGTCGTCGCTCTCGGCGATGACGGTGTCGTTCCAGATGGCGCGCATGGGGGTCTCCTGTGGGGTGCGTTCGGGGCCGATTGTCAGCCCGGCCACGGCAGCCAGCGCTGCCAAGCCCCGGCATGGAAGGCGACGAAGGCGGCCAGGTTCAGCACCACCGTCAGCCAGAAGTCCCGGACGTAGTCGGGCTTGCTCGTCTTGTGGCGCATCGCCTGCTGGGCCAGCAGGCCACCGGGCCAGCCGCCCGCCAGGTCCAGCAGGTGAAGCGTGCCCTCCGAGGTGCGCCAGCGCCCGGCCTCGGCGGCCCATTTGTCGCACACGCAGGCGATGAAGCTCAGCAGGCTCATGCCGCCGTACCACGCCGCCACCCACGGGCTGACGCCCCAGCGTTGCGCCGTGGCCCACCCCAGCAGGGCGGCCACCGGCAGCACCAGTCGGCGGGGCCAGGTCCACCGGGCGGGCTGGTCCGCCCGGCGGGGGCGCTGGCGGGCGGCGGCCGCGCCCCTGGGCCGCGGCGGGTATTGCAGGGCCTGGGCGCGCTTGCGCCCCTGCGGACCGGTGCCCACCTCGAAACTCAGCCGCTGTCCCGGCCGCGGCCGGCCCGTGCCCGCCGGAAAGTCCCGGATGTGGACGTACAGCTCCTGTCCGCCGCCTTCCGGGGTGATGAAGCCGAAGCCGCGGTCGTCGTGCCGGGTGCTCAGGGTGCCGGTGAAGCGCATCGGGCGATTGTGGCGCGGGGCCCTGGCCGCGCCGGGGTCAGCCCGGCAGCGAGCGCGCCGCCGCCCCCTGCGGCAGGGCCTGCACCAGCTCGGTCAGCAGGCGAGCCGCCTGGCGCATCAGCGGGGTGGGGCGCTTGTGGGCCGAGCTGGCCAGGCACAGCACGCTCTGCAGCGCGGGCTGCACGATCGGCCGCACCGCCAGCTCGTCGCCGCGGCCCGAGGTGGCCACCGCGCTGGCGGTGAGCACCGCGTGGCCATGGCCGGCGGCCACCAGGTCGATGATGGCGGCGATGCTGGAGACCTCCCAGCGCACCTCCACCGCCACGCCGGCCAGGGTGGCCTGGCTGTCGAGCTGGCGGCGGATCACGTGCTGGCGCTCGGGCAGCACCAGCGGGTGGCGGGCCAGCTCGGCGAAGGGCAGGGGGCCGCGGCCGGGCTCGCCGGCGCGCTGCACCAGGCACAGCTGCTCTTCGAGCAGGGGGCGGATCTCCAGGCCGGGCTGGCTCTCGGGGTTGTGCACCAGGCCCAGGTCGACCCGGCCGGTGCTGATCCACTCGGCCACGTGGCTGGACAGGCCCTCCACCAGGGCCAGCCGCGCCTTGGGCAGCTGGCGGCCGAAGGCCTCGATCAGGGGCAGGGTGAGCTGGCGGCCGATGCTGGGCGGCACGCCCACGGTGATGTGGCCCACCGGCTCGTCGCGGCTGGCGCCCATGTCGGCGCGGGCCTGGGCCACCTGCTGCAGGATCTCGGTGGCGTGGCCGAACAGGCGGCGACCGGCCTCGGTCAGCTCCACGCCGCGGCCGTTGCGCAGCAGCAGGGTCTCGCGCAGGTCGATCTCCAGCGCCCGCACCTGTCGGCTCAGGGCCGGCTGGGCGATGTCCAGCACCACCGCGGCCTTGCTGAAGCTGCCCAGCTCGGCCACGCTGACGAAGTATTCCAGCTGCTTGAGGTTCATGCCGCCGCATTATCGGCAGAGCCGATGTCCAGCGCATTCCGGCATTTATTCAGGAATGACTGAATCGAGAAGTCAAAACAACTGACTTCACCTTATCTATCGGGCTTCCTAGCATGGCCTCCACTGACACAAGGAGACCCTGCCATGGACCAATCGAACCGCTACGCCGACCTCAGCCTGCGCGAGGCCGACCTGATCGCCGGCGGCCGCCACATCCTGGTGGCCTACAAGATGAAGCCCAAGGCGGGCCACGGCTACCTCGAGGCGGCGGCCCACTTCGCGGCCGAGTCCTCCACCGGCACCAACGTCGAGGTCAGCACCACCGACGAGTTCACCAAGGGCGTGGACGCCCTGGTGTACTGGATCGACGAGGCGGCCCAGGACATGCGCATCGCCTACCCGCTGGACCTGTTCGACCGCAACATCACCGACGGCCGGATGATGATCGTCAGCTTCCTGACCCTGGCGATCGGCAACAACCAGGGCATGGGCGACATCCAGCACGCCAAGATGATCGATTTCTGGGTGCCGCCACGCGCGCTGCAGCTGTTCGACGGCCCGTCCAAGGACATCACCGACCTGTGGCGCCTGCTGGGCCGGCCGGTGAAGGACGGCGGCTACATCGCCGGCACCATCATCAAGCCCAAGCTGGGCCTGCGTCCCGAGCCCTTCGCCCGCGCCGCCTACGAGTTCTGGCTGGGCGGCGACTTCATCAAGAACGACGAGCCCCAGGGCAACCAGGTCTTCGCGCCGATGAAGCAGACCATCCCCCTGGTGGTCGACGCCATGCGCCGCGCCATGGACGAGACCGGCGAGGCCAAGCTCTTCTCGGCCAACATCACCGCCGACGACCACCACGAGATGATCGCCCGCGGCGAATACATCCTCGAGCAGTTCGGGCCGGATGCCGACAAGGTCGCCTTCCTGGTCGACGGCTATGTCGGCGGGCCGGGCATGGTCACCACCGCCCGCCGCCATTTCGCCAACCAGTACCTGCACTACCACCGCGCCGGCCACGGCGCCGTCACCAGCCCCAGCAGCCAGCGCGGCTACACCGCCTACGTGCTGGCCAAGATGAGCCGGCTGCAGGGCGCCAGCGGCATCCACGTGGGCACCATGGGCTACGGCAAGATGGAAGGCGAGAAGGACGACCGCGCCATCGCCTACATCATCGAGCGCGACCGCTACCAGGGCCCGGTCTACCACCAGGAGTGGCAGGGCATGAAGCCCACCACCCCGATCATCTCGGGCGGCATGAACGCGCTGCGCCTGCCGGGCTTCTTCGAGAACCTGGGCCACGGCAACGTGATCAACACCGCCGGCGGCGGCAGCTACGGCCACATCGACAGCCCGGCGGCCGGCGCCAAGAGCCTGCGCCAGGCCTACGAGTGCTGGAAGGCCAAGGCCGACCCGATCGAGTGGGCCAAGGAGCACCGCGAGTTCGCCCGCGCCTTCGACAGCTTCCCCCAGGACGCCGACGCCCTGTACCCCGGCTGGCGCGAGCGGCTGGCCGGCGTCCACCGCTGAGCCCGGAGACCGGCCATGGACCCGCTGCACGACTGGCGCATCGCCGAGGAACCGCGCTACCAGCCGCAGGGCGACGAGGTCGCGCTGTTCGAGGCCGCCTGGGACGCGCGCCTGCCGGTGATGCTCAAGGGCCCCACCGGCTGCGGCAAGAGCCGCTTCGTCGAGCACATGGCCTGGCGCCTGGGCCGGCCGCTGGTCACCGTGGCCTGCAACGAGGACATGAGCGCCGCCGACCTGGTCGGCCGCTTCCTGCTCGAGCCCGGCGGCACCCGCTGGCAGGACGGTCCGCTCACCCGGGCCGCCCGCCACGGTGCCATCTGCTACCTGGACGAGGTGGTGGAGGCGCGTCAGGACACGGTGGTGGTGATGCACGCGCTGACCGACCACCGGCGCCAGCTGCCGCTGGACAAGACCGGCGAGCTGCTGCGCGCCCACCCCGACTTCCAGCTGGTGATCTCCTACAACCCGGGCTACCAGAGCCTGGTCAAGGACCTCAAGCCCAGCACCCGGCAGCGCTTCTGCGCCTTCGACTTCGACTACCCCGCCCCCGAGCGCGAGGCCGCGGTGCTGGTGGCCGAAACCGGCCTGGACACCGCCGTGGCCGGCCAGCTGATCGAGGTGGCCCAGGCCGCGCGCCGGCTCAAGGGCCACGGCCTGGCCGAAGGCATCTCCACCCGCTTGCTGGTCCATGCCGGCCAGCTGATCCGGCGCGGCGTGGCGCCCGCGACCGCGGCCCGGCTGGCGATGGTGCGGCCGGTCACCGACGACGCCGACCTGCGCGACGCGCTGGAACACGCGGTCGACGCGCTGCTGGCCTGAGCCCCGCCATGCGGCACCCCCAAGGCGCCAGCCGCCACCCCGAGGCCCGGGCCCGCCTGGCCACCGGCTTCGCCGCGGTGGACGCGGTGCTCGACGACGCCCTGGACCGCGGCCTGCCCCGGCTCAGCCCCGCCGGGGCCGAGGCCTGGCTGGACTGGTGTGCGGCCCTGGCCCGCCTGGGCCGTGGCCCTGAGCCGGTGCTGGCGGCGCTGCAGGCCTGGCCCGAGGTGGCCGAGGCGGCCGGCGAGGAGGCCCTGCCGCCGCTGCGCGAGGCCGTCGCCGCCCTGCAGCGCTCGCCCAACGGCCGCGCCATCGCGCCGCTGCTCCAGGGCCTGCCGGCGGTGGCGCGCCGCCTGCCTTCGCCGGACGGGCTGCAGCGCTACCTGCGGCTGGTGGTGGACCTGATGCGGCGCACCAGCGTGTCCATCCACGGCCACCACGCCACCGGCCCCAGCCCCGGCCTGCCGGCCTTTCTTCAGTCTGCGCCGGGCCTGCTGGCGCGGGTGCCGCTGGAGGGGCTGGCGCGCTGGGTCGAGGCCGGCATCCGCGCCCACGGCCATCACCCACCGCGCCAGGCCGCCTACTTCGCGGCCGAGTCCGAGGACAGCCGCGCCCTCCTGCAGCGCGAGCGCCCCGGCGCTGCGCTGGCCGACCTGCAGCGCCGCCTGCAGGCCGGTCTGCAGGCCTTGTGGACCTGCGAGGCCACCTTGGTGCCGCTGCCGGTGGACCCCGAGGCGCCGCTGCCCACGCCCTGGCTGGCCAACGACGGCGAGGCCGACGCCCCGCTGTGGGGACTGCGCCTGCCCGAGCTGTTGGATGCCCGGCACGGCGTGCCGGCCACCACCCGCTACCGCCTGATGCTGGCCCACCTGGCCTTGCACCTGCACCACGGCCAGGCCTTGTGGGCCGACAACTGGAGCCCGCTGCAGCGCCTGGCGGTGGAGTGCCTGGAGGATGCCCGCATCGACCGCCTGCTGCTGAGGCGCTGCCCCGGCCTGCGCGGCGCGATGCAGGCCCTGCACCCCTGCCCGTCGCTGGCCTCGGTCGACCCGTCGCGCCAGAGCGGCCTGCGGGTGCGCCTGACCCGGCTGTCGCACGCGCTGCTGTTCGCGGCCCCGCAGGACGCGCTGGAGGCCGAGACCCTGCAGCGCTTCGAGCGGCTGCTGCAGGCCGGGGGCGGCGGCGCCGAGCTGGCCCCGCTGGCCCTGGCCTGGGCGGCGCGCAGCCGGCGCCCCGGCGACCAGTTCGCCGACGTGGTGTTCGAGGGCACCCGGGTCGACTGGCGCGACGACAACCGCCACCTGTGGCGCTTCGTCGAGCCCGGCGACGAGGAAGATGCCTTCGACGACCCCGCCCGGCGGTCCCTTGCACCCGAGGCGGGCGGTCTGCCCCCGCGCCTGCACCCCGAGTGGGACGAGGCCGCCCGCCTGCTGCGCCCTGACTGGGTCCGGGTGCACGAGCACCTGCAGCCCGCTGGCGATGCCGCCGACACCGAGCGCCTGCTGCAGCGCCACGCCGGCACCGCACGCCACCTGCAGCGCCTGCTGCAGCACCTGCGGCCGCAGGACCGCATGCGCCAACGCCGCCAGGCCGAGGGCCCCGAGCTGGACCTGGACGCCGCCTTGCGCGCCCTGGCCCAGGCCCGCGCCAGCGGCCAGGCCCTGGACGACCGGGTCCACACCCGCAGCCGCCCGCAGGGCCGGCGCTTCGCAGTGACGCTGCTGCTGGACCTGTCGGCGTCGGTCAACGACCCGGTGCCGGCAGCTCCGGGCGAGACCGTGCTTTCACTCAGCCGGGCCGCGGCGGCCCTGCTGGCCCAGGCGGTGGACGCGCTGGGCGACGCTCTGGCCATCGTCGGCTTCCACTCCAACACCCGGCACGGGGTGAGGCTGTGGCACATCAAGGGCTTTGGCGAGCGCTGGACTGACGGCGCCCCGGCGGCCCGCCTCGCCGGCGCGCAGGCCGGCCACAGCACACGCCTGGGCGCGGCCCTGCGCCACACCGGCGAGGTGCTGCTGGCCCGCCCGGCTGACCAGCGCCTGCTGCTGGTGCTGACCGACGGCGTGCCCAGTGACGTCGACGCCCCCGACCCGCGCCACCTGGTGGCCGACGCCGCCCACGCGGTGCGCACCCTGGCCGCCCAGGGCCTGCCGGTGCACGCGGTCAGCGTGGCCCAGGGGACCGACGACGTGCTGCGCCAGGTCTTCGGCAAGCGCTTCAGCGTGGTCGACCGGGTCGAGCAACTGCCACGCCGCCTGCCTGAGGTCTTCGCGGCGCTGGCGCGTTGATCCACCGCGGTGCGCCCGGCTGGGCCCGGGCGTAGCATGGCGCCATGGAACCGTCGACGCCTCTTCTCCGCCTGCCCGGCCTGGCGGCTGCCTTCACCCTGTGCGCCGTGCTGGCCGGCTGCGCCACGCCCGCCGCCCTGCCGCCGGGCAGCCCCGAAGGCGCAGTGCGCCAGCAACTCGGCGCCCCCACCGGCGAGTGGCCGGTCGGCGGCGGCGGCCGGGTGCTGGAGTACGCCACCGGCCCCTTCGGCAAGCAGACCCACCTGCTGGACTTTGGCGGCGACGGCCGGCTGCGCGCGGTCGAGCAGGTGCTGACCGAGGCCCGCTTCGCCGGGGTGCGCGTCGGCATGGACCAGGCCGCGCTGCGGCAGTGGCTGGGCCGGGCCTCCGAGCGGTTCCGGGTGGCCCGCCCGGTGCCGCAGACGGTGTGGGCCTACCGCTACGAGGTGACCCACTGCCAGTGGTTCATGGTCGGCGTGGGCGACGATGGCCGGGTGGTCGACACCGCCTACGGCCCCGACCCGCTGTGCGAGGTGCTGGACGGCGCGATGTTCCCGAACTGACGAGTTCGGTCGATTCACCACGTCGGTGGCGACCGTGCGTGGCGAAGGTTGCCGCCCGTGCTGCGTCAGAATCGAGCGATGAAGGAAGAACAACCTGTTGAGGCAGGTGAATCCAGCAGCTTCGACAGCTATTTTCGAGACCCGGCTGCGGCCGCAGACCACGCGCTGGCCTGGACGCTGGGGCAGCGCGTCGAGGCCATCGACGCGCTGCGCGGCTTGCTCAGCGGGCCGCATGGCCTGGTGCGGCTGCGCCTGTGGTGCTTTCTGGAGCTGACCGCCCAGCCCCGCGCGCGGCTGGTGCGCGAAGACCTCAACCAGCTTTTTCACATGTTGCTGCCCGAGGCGCTGGACGCGGTGCTCAAGCGCCTGCGCGACCTCAACCTGCTGGTGTGGGATGCCACCGCGCAGGACTACCAGCTGTCGACCCTGGCGCAGCAGGTGCAAGGTCTGTTGGCGCCGCTGGCCCGTGCGCCGTCGGACGATGAGGAGATGTCGGCCCTGCTGTCGCAGGTGGCGGGTGCCCAAGCGCTCGGCCTGGCCGACCCGCAGCAGATCAAGCACCTGCATGCCCAGCTCTCGCGTCTGTACGACGAATTCGCGGACGCCATCGCCAGCGGTTCGGAGGTGCGGTTGCGCGCCGCACAGCCGCGTTTCGCGCGGGCCTTGCAGCTGGTCGAACGTGCCGGGCAGGCGCTGACGGCGCTGATCCGCGCCGAACACGACGACCCCCGCCTGGAGCGCGAGGCGCGTGCGCTGGGCCAGGGCCAGGCGCGCCTGCTGTCGATGGCCAGCCAGTTCACGCGCGCCCTGCAACAGGCCGACCGGCAACGCCTGACCCTGGGCAGCACCGGGCTGACCACGTCCGATGTGCGGCAGTGGCTGCTGGGCCACCCGGCGCTGCACGACCTGCTGGGCGACGCCCTGTCCACCGGGGTGCGACCGGTGCTGATCAGCCCGCACGACCTGCTGGACGTGGCCGAGGGCGAGTTCGAGCGCGACCGCCCCGACCCGACGCGCTCCAGCGGCCTGCCGCCCCCGGCCGAAGCGGCCCATGGCGACCTGCAGACGCTGCGCATGCCGGCCGAACTGGGGGCCCTGATCGGCCTGCTGGAGGGCTGGCAGGCGCCGGCAGCGGACGCCCCCGACGAGGCCGACAGCGACCCGCTCGCGCAGGCCCGGCCGGTGGGGTCTGCGGTGCTGGGTGGCCGCTTTGCCCAGGCGGCCTACCGCCTGCAGCTGCTGCCCCTGCTGGGCGACGAGCAGGCCCGCGGCCTCAAGGGCCAGACCGGCGATCTCGCGCGGCTGCCCTGGCAGCTGGCGCTCTCGCCGGTGGTGTCGCCCGTCAACGACGACCAGGTCGCCGCCATGAGCGACGGCCACCTGCTGCGTGAAAACGGTTCCAACACATGAGCATTCCGATGGACGATGCCGCCTTGCTGGCGGCTGAACTGCTGGCGCGGCGCTGGCTGCCTCGACAACATCCGCGCGTCAGGCGCGCCCTGATCGATGCCGAGCTGTGGCAGTCGGTGCAGGAGCGGCTGGCCCAGGTGGGCATGCGGCTGGTGGACAACATCCACGCCGACCACGTGACCGTGGCCCTGCTGCGGCCGGCCGAAAACGCGGTCTTTGGCGAAACGGGGCTGGGCAGCCACAACAACATCGACCTGCCGCGCGACGCGGTGTCGCTGCTGGTGGTGCTGTGGGCGCTGATCGTGCTGCCCAAGCGTGAACGGCAGGCCGCGCGCGCCGCCAGCGCCGAGGCCGATGGGCAGAACGACATGTTCTCGGGCGAACGGCCCATGCCACAGGCGGCCAGCGTGAGCCCGCTGGTGTCGTACAAGGCCCTGCTGAGCGACTTCGGCCCGCAACTGGGCAAGAAGACCCGCATGGACGGCAACCTGAAGCGGCTGGAGAACCACGGCTTCATCGTGCGCCGTGGCGACGACATTGCCGAGGGGCCTCTGCTGGACCTGCTGCTGGACTACGACAGCCTGGCCACCCGCGTGCTCGAAGGCACGCTGGGCGAGGTGCTGGCCAAGGCCCGGGCCGAAGCGCCGGCCGGCGGCGCTGCACCCGCCGAGCACGCCGCCGAACCGACCGCACACCCCGACGACGCTGCCGACTGAAGAGCCCATGTTTCACCTGCGAAGCCTCGAACTGCTGCACTGGGACTATTGCCAGCGCCTGAACCTGCCACTCGATGGCGCCATCATCACCGTCGCCGGTCCCAACGGCTCGGGCAAGACCACGCTGCTGGACGCCATGCGCACCTTGCTGGGTCTGGATTGTTCCGGCGGGCGCAGCTACAAGACCTATGCCCGCCACGCCAACGCCGACAGCGCTTGGTTGCGCGCCACGGTGGACAACCGGCCGGCGAGCCGGCAGGCCTCCAGCCGGCCGTTCGCGCGCTGCCTGCTGTACGCCGACGTGGTCACGCTGGTGTGCCGCATCGAACGCAACGGTGGCGACTGGCAGCGCCGCTACTGCATGGTCGACGGTGATGTGCCCATCGAAACCCTGGTCAACCTGCCCGAAAAGGACTGGCTGGGCCTGGAGCACTGGCGCAAACGGCTGGAAGGCGCCGGCCTGAGCCGCGCGATCGCCCGCGTGCTGGCGCTGGAACAGGGCCAGACCGACCGCCTGTGCGAGTACTCGCCCAAGGAACTGCTGCGCCTGGTGTTCGACGTGTTCGGCGACCAGGAGGTGCTGGACCGTTACGAGGAAGCGCGCACCCACCAGCGCCAGCTGGCCGAGGAGGTGGAGGCCGCCGAGCGCGAACTGGCGCATGCCCAAACCCAGCTCAAGGCGCTGGAACTGCGGGTGAACCTGTACCAGCAGTACCAGCTGAAGCTGCGCGAACGCGAGCAGCTGGCGACCGAGGTGATCCCGGTGCTGGCCTGGCACGAGGCGAGGCAGAAGCTGCTGGGCGAACTGCGCGAATTGCACGCGCAGCGCCTGCGCCAAGCCGAGTCGTTGCGCCAGCGCGCCCACGACGCGGCCCAGCTGCTGCAACAGCTGCAGGCCCGGCAGGCGGCCGAACAGCGCGTGCAAGACCTGGAGCAGGAACGTGACGCCGCCAAGAAGGCGCTGGACCAGGCCCGCGACGCCGAGCGGCCGGTGGAGGAGCTGGTCAAGCAGGCGGGCGACCTGGAAGCGCTGGCCCAGATGGACGGCGACACCGAGCAGCTGGCCGAGCGCCTGAGCCGCTTGAACCAGCTTCATGCGGGCCAGCAGCAGGACGAAACCCGGTTGACCGACCAGATCCTGGCGGCGCAGGCGGCGCTGGACCGGCTCAAGGGCCAGCGCCAGGCGCCACCGCCGATGGACGTGACCTGTTTCCAGCGCGCGCTGCAGGACGCCGGCATCGCCCACCACCTGGTGGCGCATGCGATTGAAATCACCGACGACCAATGGCGCGCGGCGGCCGAGGGTGTGCTGCGCGGTGAGCGCTGGGTGGTCGTGCTGGCGCAGCCGGCCGACGAGGCGCGAGCCATGGCGCTGGCCGAGCGCGAGCGCTTCCGGCATTACGTAGTGGCTGACGCGGTCTTGGCACCCGCCAAGGTGGACCCTGACAGCCTGCTGGCAGTGCTGCGCCTGTCGGCCCCGGTGCCGGCCTGGCTGCTGCGTCAGCTGGGCCAAATTCGCCGCGTGGCCAGTGTGCGCGACGGCCTGGCCTCAGGCGGCGAGTGGATCACGCCCGAGGCCTACCACCGCAACAGCCGCGGTGGGCGCAGCGTCTGGGTGGACCCGGGCGAGCACCAGTTCGGCGCCGCCGCACTGGCCAGCCAGCGGGAGTCGATCGCGAAGCGCCTGTTGCAGCTCAACGCCCAGCTGACCGAACTGTCGCAGGCACAGAAAGGCACGCTGCGGCAGCTCAAGGACTGCAAGGCGGCGCTGGCGGGCCAGAGCGCGGCCGACGAGCTGCTGCGCCGGGGTGACGAATTTGCGCACGCCCGCCAGCAGCTGGTGGCGCTGAAGGCCGCACGGGTGCAGGCGGCGGGCCGCTGGCAGGCGCTGGAGGGCGAGCACAAGCAGGCCGTGATCGCGCAGACCCAGGCGGGCAACACCTATGCCCAGACCCAGCAACGGCTCAAAGAGCACGACCAGCGTGTCGGCCAGCAGGTGCGCGAATGGGCCGGCAAACGCAGCGAGCTGCGCGCCCGCTCCGTGCAGTCGCAGGCCACCCGCCGCCGCTTCCCGGCCCGTTGGATCGCGGCCGCAGCGCTGCAGGCGCTGCAGACCACCTACGACAGCGCGCGACAGGCGCAGCTGCGCAGCGACGCGGTGGACCGAGAGCTGGAGCAGGGCACCTGGGAAACCGATGCCACCGTCGAAGAACAGCGCATGCTGATGGACCGCGCCGTGCAGGGGCGCGAGGGGCAGCTGGGCGAACGCAAGGCCCACAACGAACTGGCCCGCCACGCGGTGGACAACGCCCGCGACAAGTACATCGACGTGCTGCGCGCCACCGTGCGGCGTTACCGCAAGAACATCGTCGAGCTGGGTCAGCTGGCCGGGGTGGAGGTCAGCGCCGAACTGCCCCACCTGGACAACGACGACACCGTGCTGCGCCAGGCCGAGCTGCGGGTGCACTTCAACTTCGACGGCAAGGGCCAGATCGGGCTGAACGATGGCGAGGCCTCGGGCGGTCAGCAGGTGATCAAGTCGCTGATCCTGCTGGTGGGCCTGCTCAAGGAAGACGACGCCCACGGCGGCTTCGTGTTCATCGACGAGCCGTTCGCGCACCTGGACGTTCGCAACATCCAACTGGTGGGGCACTTCCTCAAATCCACCCGCGCGCAGTACGTGCTGACCACGCCGATCACGCACAACGTGGAGGTGTTCGAGCCGGCCGACATAACCCTGGTGACGGCCAAGAAGCCCAAGGGCGCGCGCTGGGCGCCGCCCATCGGGGTGCTGCAGCGGCGGCCGGAAGCGTCGGTGTACGGGTGATGGCCGACCCGGGCACGCCGATGCCGTGGCTGGACGTGCCGGTGCGGCGCGGTGTGCGCGACCGCACGGCCCAGGGCCCCAGCCCGATTGACCTGGGTTGGATGGGGCCCCAAGACCAGGCCCTGCTGGCCCGCTGGGTGCGCGACGACGCGCTGCGGCGCGGGCGCGAAGCGCTGATGAAGCTGGCGCGCGGCGACGGCATCGAGCGTGCCGAGGCGCTGTGCGACCGGCTGTTGCGGGCTGGCTGGATCACCCGGCGCGAGCAGCTGGTGGGTGGCGCGTGGCAATGGCAGGCCATCACCTGGCGCGACCTGCACACGCTCAAGGCCTTGCTGGGCGTGGGCAGCGCGGTGCAGCGCCAGGCGGCCCGCATCACGGCGCTGGACGCGGCGACCGCCTGGCTGGCGCAACGCACGGCCGAGCCGGTGGCGACGGCGTTTCTGGACCCCGATCTGCAGCAGGAACTGGAACAGGCGCTGGCCGGGCTGGCGGCGGACAGCGTCTTGTCGCCCGATGTGCTGACCACGCGGCTGGGCCTGATGCGCGCCCTGGCCGACTGGCATGACGCCGGGCGCGAAGGCTCGCGGCGCGACTTCGCCCTGCAGGCCCAGGGCGGCACCAAGGCCATCGGCGGAGCCGATTGGAAGTGGCTGGCGCAGCAGTTCGACCTGGAACGTTGGCGCATCACCGGTTTTGCGCCGGTGCTGTGGCTGGCAGGGTCGCTGCGCCTGGCTTGGCAAGGTACGGTCCTGGACCTGAGCCCTCTGCAGGGGCTGGGCGTGCTGCAGGGCGATCTGATGCGTGCGGATGCGTTCGTCGCAGCCGGCCCTGAGATCTTGAAGCGTTATTGGCTAATCGAGAACCGAGCCAGTTTCGAGCGGCAGGCCAGAAATTGTCCGAGCGGTACGGCCCTGCTCTGGATGCCGGGGCGACCCTCCTCGGGCTGGATGAACGCTGTCGCGCACCTGCTGAGGTTGGCCCCGGTACCTGCATGGATCAGCGCCGATGCCGACCCCAGCGGCGTGGACATTGCGCTCGGCGTGGGGGCCTTGTGGTCCGACTGCGGGGTCAGCTGGACGCCGCACCGCATGGGCGTCGAAGAGCTTGAGCAATCTGGCCAATGCTGGGCACTCAATGACCATGACAGGGTCCTGTTGCTCGGCCTGTTGCAGCGTCTGGATCTGCCAGCGGAGCTGCGGGCGCTGTGCATGGCAATGCAGTCCCGGGGTTGGAAGGCGGAGCAGGAAGGTTGGCTGTGAGCGGGTGCTGACCAAGACCGCTCAAACACTTCAGGACAGGATTGCGTTGCAAGCGAGTCAGTCCGGGCTGCCCGACGCGATCCACGGCCGGTCGTGTTCGGCCAGGTAGGCCTCGCCTTCTTCCAGGATGAAGTAGCGGAAGGCCTCGGCCGCCGGGGACAGCACGCGCGACTGCAGGTGGACCACGTTCCACATCCGCATCACCGGCGTGTCCTCCACGTGCACCAGCTCGACCTCGCCGGCCTTGAGCTCCAGGCCCAGGGTGTGCAGGCTCAGGAAGCTGATGCCCATGCCCGCCATCACCGCCTGCTTGATGGTCTCGTTGCTGGGCATCTCCATCGCGATGCGCGGCTCGACCCGGTGGTCCTGGAAGAAGCGGTCCATCAGCGCCCGGGTGCCCGAGGCGGCCTCGCGCACGATCAGCGGGCAGTGGGCCAGCGCCGCCACCGGCGGGTGGCCGCTGCGCAGCACCGGGTGGCCCGGCGGCGCCACGAACACGTGCGGGTGGGCGGCGAAGGGCTCGGCCCGCGTGGCCAGCTCCCGCGGGGGACGGCCCATGATCGCCAGGTCCACCTCGCCGTTGGCCATCATGGTCACCAGCTGCTCGCGGTTGGGGCTGACCTGCAGCCGCACCTCGACGCCCGGGTGCTCGTCGCGGAAGCGCGCCAGCAGCCGTGGCACGAAGTACTTGGCGGTGCTGACCAGTCCCACGGTCAGCAGGCCGGTCTCCAGCTTGCGAAAGCGGCTCATCGCGTCGTCCGCGTCCTTGAGCGTGGCCAGCAGGCGCTTGGCATAGACCAGGAAGTACTCGCCCGCGGTGGTCAGCGCCACCTTGCGGCCCTGGCGGTCGAACAGCGGCAGCTCGATCGCCGACTCCAGCTCCTTGACCTGCATGGTCACCGCCGGGGGCGTCAGGTGCAGGGCCTCGGCGGCGCGCACGAAGCTCAGGTGGCGGGCGACCTCGGTGAACACCCGCAGCTGCCGGAAGGTGACCGTCTTCATTAAGCGTTCCTGAATCCAAAGGCAAACATTGATGAATTTACCTTAAAGGTCCCGATTCCTACATTGCGTCATCGGCCGGTCACACCGGCCGCCACACGACACAAGAACGTAGGAGAGACCGATGCCCCTGTCCACCCACCCCACGCTCACGCAGGTCCTGATCGAGGAGCGGCGCCGCTTTCCGCAGGCCAGTGGCGAGCTCAACGCGCTGCTGCTGGACGTGGCCCTGGCCTGCAAGGCCATCGCCCGGGCGGTGGCCTTCGGTGAGCTGGGCGAGGCCATGGGCGACGCCGCGACCGTCGGCGGCGAGGTCAACGTCCAGGGCGAGGTGCAGAAGAAGCTGGACGTGCTGAGCAACCAGGTCTTCATCCGCCGCAACGAGTGGAGCGGCCACCTGGCCGGCATGGCCTCGGAGGAGATGGAGGCGCCCGGCCAGATCCCCGCCAGCTACCCGCGCGGCAAGTACCTGCTGGTGTTCGACCCGCTGGACGGCAGCAGCAACATCGACGTCAACGTCTCGGTCGGCAGCATCTTCTCGATCCTGCGCGCGCCCGACGACGTGGTGAAAAGCGGCCGGGACGTGACCGAGGCCGACTTCCTGCAGCCCGGCGCCGCCCAGGTCGCCGCCGGCTATGCGCTCTACGGCCCCACGACGATGCTGATGCTCAGCGTGGGCAACGGGGTGGCGGGCTTCACGCTCAACCCCAACCTGGGCGAGTTCATGCTGACCCACCCGGACGTGCGGGTGCCCGAGGACACCCGCGAGTTCGCGATCAACGCCAGCAACAGCCGCTTCTGGGAGCCGCCGGTCAAGCGCTACGTGGACGAGTGCCTGGCCGGCGCCACCGGCCCGCGCGCCAAGGACTTCAACATGCGCTGGATCGCCTCGATGGTGGCCGAGGCCCACCGCATCCTGATGCGCGGCGGCGTCTTCCTCTACCCCCGCGACACCAAGGACCCCGCCAAGCCGGGCCGCCTGCGACTGCTCTACGAGGCCAACCCGGTCGGCTTCCTGATGGAGCAGGCGGGGGGGCGTGCCTCCACCGGTCGCCAGCCCATCCTGGGCGTCAAGCCCACCGGACTGCACCAGCGCATCGGCCTGGTGTTCGGCTCGAAGCACGAGGTCGAGCGCATCGAGCGCTACCACCACGAGCCGCCGGCGCGCGAGGCCGCCAGCCCGCTGTTCAGCGAGCGCAGTCTGTTCCGCGACTGAGCCCGCATTCCTTTCAAAGCACAGGAGACATCTGATGAACCACCGAGCGTGTTCACCGCAGCGGGCCGAGCGCCGGGCCGCCCCAAGCCGGCCGTTTGCTGGCGCGGCACGTCCACTGGACATTCCACGTCCGAGCTCACCCCCCCGGGGGATCGGCCAACGCACCCGTTGGACGAGGGGCTGACATGTCAGAAAGACACCCCATCATCGCCATCACTGGCTCGTCCGGCGCGGGCACCTCGTCGGTGACCCGCACCTTCGAGAACATCTTCCGCCGCGAGAACGTCCGCGCCGCGGTCATCGAGGGCGACAGCTTCCACCGCCACGACCGGTTGGAGATGCGCCGGCGCCAGGCCGAGGCCGAGAAGAGCGGCGACCGCAACTTCAGCCACTTCGGCCCCGAGAACAACCTGTTCGGCGAGCTTGAGCAGCTGTTCCGCAGCTACGGCGAATGCGGCAGCGGCCAGCGACGCAAGTACCTGCACGACCCGGTCGAGGCCGCGCCCTACGGCCAGGAGCCCGGCACCTTCACCCCCTGGGAGGCCATCCCCGACGGCACCGACCTGCTGTTCTACGAGGGCCTGCATGGCGCCGTCGTGACGCCCGAGGTCAACATCGCCCGCCACCCCGACCTGCTGATCGGCGTGGTGCCGGTGATCAACCTGGAGTGGATCCAGAAGCTCTACCGCGACAAGAACGTGCGTGGCTACAGCGCCGAGGCGGTGACCGACACCATCCTGCGCCGCATGCCCGACTACGTGCACTACATCTGCCCGCAGTTCGCCCACACCCATGTCAACTTCCAGCGCGTGCCGGTGGTGGACACCTCCAACCCCTTCATCGCCCGCGACATCCCCACGGCCGACGAGTCGATCTGCGTGATCCGCTTCGCCAACCCCAAGGGCATCGACTTTCCCTACCTGCTGAACATGATCAACAACTCGTGGATGAGCCGCGCCAACACCCTGGTGGTGCCCGGCGGCAAGATGGAGCTGGCGATGCAGCTGATCTTCACGCCCTACATCTGGCGGATGATGGAGCGCCGTCGCCGCGCGCTGGGGGCGATCTGACCATGGCCTCGACCTCTTCAGACCGCGTCGTCCGCCCCGACAACGGCCAGCGCCACGACCTGGCCAACGCCCTGCGCGCCCTGGCGATGGACGCGGTGCAGCAGGCCCAATCCGGCCACCCCGGCGCCCCCATGGGCATGGCCGAGATGGCCGAGGCCCTGTGGCACCGCCACCTCAAGCACAACCCGGCCCACCCGCAGTGGTGGGACCGCGACCGCTTCGTGCTCTCCAACGGCCATGCCAGCATGCTGCTGTACGCGCTGCTGCACCTCACCGGCTACGCGCTGCCGATGGACGAGCTCAAGCGCTTCCGCCAACGCGGCAGCCTGACCCCCGGCCACCCCGAGGTGGACCACACCCCCGGGGTGGAGACCACCACCGGCCCGCTGGGCCAGGGCCTGACCAACGCCGTGGGCATGGCGCTGGCCGAGAAGCTGCTGGCCGACGAGTTCAACCGCCCCGGCCACGCCATCGTTGACCACCGCACCTGGGTCTTCCTGGGCGACGGCTGCCTGATGGAGGGCATCAGCCAGGAGGCGATCTCGCTGGCGGGCGCCTGGCAGCTGCACAAGCTGGTGGCGCTGTACGACGACAACGGCATCAGCATCGACGGCGGCGTCACGCCCTGGTTTGCCGACGACACCGCGGCGCGTTTCCGGGCCTGCGGCTGGCACGTCATCGGGCCGGTCGATGGCCATGACGTGGACGCGCTGGACGCCGCCCTGGCCCAGGCCCGCGCCCAGACCGAGCGGCCCACCCTGGTCATCTGCCGCACCACCATCGGCAAGGGCTCGCCGGCCCGCGAGGGCACGGCCAAGGCCCACGGCGAGCCCCTGGGCGCCGCCGAGATCGCCGCCACCAAGGCCGCGCTGGGCTGGGCCGCCGCGCCGTTCGAGGTGCCGCCCGACATCGCCGCGCAATGGGATGCCCGCGGCCGCGGCGCCGACGCCGAGGGCGACTGGCGTGCCCGCTGGGGCGCCTACCGCAAGCTCTTCCCGGCCGAGGCGCGCGAGCTGGAGCGCCGCATGAAGGGCCAGCTCCCCGCCACCTTCGAGGCCGACTGGGTCGGCGCGGTGGCCACGGTACAGCAGCGCGGCGAGACCGTGGCCTCGCGCAAGGCCTCGCAGCAGGCGATCGCCGAGCTGGCCGCCCGCGTGCCCGAGCTGCTGGGGGGCTCGGCCGACCTGACCGCCTCCAACCTCACCGACTGGCCCGGCTGCGGCGCGGTGCGCGGCGGCCAGCCGGGCGGGCGCCACATCCACTACGGCGTGCGCGAATTCGGCATGGCGGCCATCATGAACGGCCTGGCGCTGCACGGCGGGTTCATTCCCTTCGGCGGCACCTTCATGACCTTCAGCGACTACAGCCGCAACGCCATCCGCATGGCGGCGCTGATGAACCGCCGGGTCGTCCACGTGCTCACCCACGACTCGGTCGGCCTGGGCGAGGACGGCCCCACCCACCAGCCGGTGGAGCACGCGGCGAGCCTGCGCCTGATCCCCAACCTCGACGTCTGGCGGCCCGGCGACGCGGCCGAGACCTTCGTCGCCTGGGGTGCGGCCCTGCTGGATGCCCGCGGGCCCACGGCGCTGTTGCTGTCGCGCCAGAACCTGCCGGCCCAGCCTCGCACGCCGGAGCAGACCGCCGCGATCCGCCGCGGGGGCTATGTGCTGTCCGACCGGCCGGGCCACCGGGCGGTGCTGATCGCCACCGGCTCGGAGCTGGCGCTGGCCATGCAGGCCCAGGCCCTGCTGGACGCCCGCGGCCTGCCGGTGCGGGTGGTGTCCATGCCCTCGACCACCGTGTTCGACGCCCAGGACCGTGCCTGGCAGCAGGCGGTGCTGGGCCGCCAGGCACCACGGGTGGCGGTGGAGGCGGGCAGCAGCCGGTTGTGGGCCGCCTACGGCTGCAGCGCGGTGCTGGGGCTGGACCGCTTCGGCGAGTCGGCGCCAGGGCCCGAGCTGATGAAGGCGCTGGGATTCGGCGCCGAACACCTGGCCGCGCTGGTGGAGGAGGTCGCCCAGGCCGAGCCCCAGATCGAGCGCTCGTCGAACTGAAGGGGCTGACGCGATGCGCTACTCCGTCATCTCCTTCGACCTCGACGGCACCTTGGTGGACACCGCCGCCGAGATCGCCGAGGCCGCCAACCGCACCCTGGCCGAGTTCGGCGTGCCGCGCCAGGACGAGGCCCTGATCACCGGCTTCATCGGCCACGGCGCGCGGCACATGATGCTGCGCCTGCTGGCCCATGTGCTGCTGCAGGACCCGGGCCGGGCCGCGCAGTTGCCACCCGACCAGGTGCTGGCCCGGCTGGACCGCCACTACGGCGCCACCGCCGGCCTGAGCGCGCGGCCCTACGCCGGTTGCCGAGAGACCCTGCGGGCGCTGCGCGACGGCGGCGTGCGCGTGGCCTGCCTGACCAACAAGGAGCACCGCTACGCCCAGCAGGTGCTGCGCAGCTGCGGCCTGGCCGACAGCCTGGACTACCTGGTCGGCGGGGACCTGCTGCCACAGAAGAAGCCCGACCCCGCGGGCCTGCGCCATGTGCTCGCCGTGCTGGGTGGCCAGGCCCACCGGGCGGCGCACGTGGGCGACTCGCGCACCGACGTCGAGACCGCCCGCGCCGCCGGCGCCGAGGCCTGGGCCGTGCCCTGGGGCTACAACGGCGGCGAGTCGATCCTGCAGGCCCAGCCCGGCCGCCTCTTCGACAGCCTGCCCGAGATCGCCGAGCACGTGCTGGCCGCCAACCGCGCCTGGGCGACCCCCACCGCCACCGCCTGATCCTCCACTTCTCCCTCGCCCCCGTCATGACCCTCAAGATCGGCATCAACGGCTTCGGCCGCATCGGCCGCATGGTGTTCCGCGCCGCCGTCCAGAACTTCGCCCGCGACCTCGAGGTCGTGGCCATCAACGACCTGCTCGAGCCCGACTACCTGGCCTACATGCTGAAGCACGACAGCGTGCACGGCCGCTTCAAGGGCGAGGTCTCGGTGGACGGCTCCAACCTGATCGTCAACGGCAAGAAGATCCGCCTGACCGCCGTCAAGAACCCGGCCGAGCTGGCCTGGGGTGACGTCGGTGCAGACATCGTCATCGAGTCGACCGGCCTGTTCCTGACCAAGGAAACCGCCGAAGCCCACCTGAAGGCCGGTGCCAAGAAGGTCATCCTGTCGGCCCCGTCGAAGGACGACACCCCGATGTTCGTCTACGGCGTCAACGACAAGACCTACGCCGGCCAGACCATCATCTCCAACGCCAGCTGCACCACCAACTGCCTGGCCCC
>CALRTJ020000038.1:0-20744 GCA_943371055.1 Hydrogenophaga intermedia
GGTGCATGCCGGGTTCGACCATCTCGGGCGTCAGGATGGCGGCGCGGGTCTTGTCGGCGGTGACGGTGGTGACGATGTCGGCGCCCCGCACCGCCTCGGCCACGCTGGCGGCGCGGCGCACCTGGAGCCCGGGGAAGGCGGCCAGGTGGCGCTCGAGCTTGGCGGTGGCGGCACCGTCCACGTCAAAGGCCACCACCTCGTCGATGCCCAGCAGCAGGTGGAAGGCCAGGGCCTGGAACTCGGACTGCGCGCCGTTGCCGATCAGGGCCATGCGCCGGGCGTCGGGGCGGGCCAGGGCTCGGGCGGCCAGCACCGAGGTGGCGGCGGTGCGCAGCGCGGTGGCCAGGGTCAGCTCGGACAGCAGCAGCGGGTAGCCGGTGGCGACCTCGGCCAGCACCCCGAAGGCCATCACCGTGGGCAGGCCCTCGGCGGTGTTGGCCGGGTGGCCGTTGACGTACTTGAAGCTGTACTGGTGGGCGTCGGCCACCGGCATCAGCTCGATCACGCCGCGCGCCGAGTGGCTGGCCACGCGGGCCGACTTGTCGAACTCGGGCCAGCGGCGGAAGTCCTCGTCCAGGGCCTGGACCAGCTCGGCCAGCAGCGGGCCGATGCCGACCTCGTCGATCAGGCGGGCCATGTCGTGGACGTCGATGAAGCGGGTCATGGGGTGTCTCCTGTGGTGGCCGGCCCAGGGGCGGCCGGCGGTGTGGGGCGATTCTGAGGAGGATCGTTGGCAAGCGAAAGCGCGCATGCTGAACACCAATCGTCATATTTCTGCTGTTTCGCCAGCGATGGATGACGAAAGGACAGATTCGACGCACTCGTCCGGCGCCGCCTGCTGGGCTATCGTCGGCCGCATGCACACCCTGACCTCCCGCGGGCTGTGGGCCGCCGTGCTGGCCACCGCCCTGACCGCGCCGCTGCGCGCCCAGACCTTCGACCTGGCGGTGGACGCCACCGACCTGGACCGCCGCGTGCTGCGCGTGCAGCAGCGGGTGCCGGTGGACGGACCCGGCCCGCTCACCCTGCGCTATGCCCGCTACCTGCCGGGTGGCCACGGGCCGTATGGCGACGTCACCCGGCTGGCCGGCCTGACGGTGCAGGCCGGTGGCCAGCGCCTGTCCTGGCGACGCCAGGCGGGCGACCCCTTCGCCTTCGTGCTGGAGGTGCCGGCCGGCGTGTCCTCGCTGGACGTGGCCTTCCAGTACCTGTCGCCGGTGCGCGGCAGCGGCGAGCGCGTCAGCGTGACCCCCAAGCTGCTGGGCGTGGAGTGGGAGACGGTGCTGCTGTACCGCGACGGCCGGCCGGTGGCCGATCAACGGGTGCGCACCCGCCTGCGCCTGCCCGCCGGCTGGCAGGAGGCCAGCGCGCTGCGGGGCCCGGACGGTCAGCGCGCCCGGCCCGATGGCCAGGGCTGGCACGCCTTCGGCGAGGTCTCGGTCGAGACCCTGGTGGACGCACCCCTGTTCGCCGGCCCGCACCTGCAGCGCCATGCGCTGGACGCGCCGGGCGCGCGCCAGCCGGTCACCCTGGCCCTGCTGGGCGACACCCCGGCCACGCTGCGGGCCAGCCCGGCCCAGCTGCAGGCCCACCGCGCCCTGGTGCAGCAGCTCGACCGCCTGTTCGGCGGCCAGCGCCCGTTCCGGCACTACGAGGCGATGCTGGCGCTGTCCGACGAGTTCGGCGGCATGGGCCTGGAACACCACGAGTCCAGCGAGAACGCGCTGCGCCCCGACTACTTCGAGGACTGGGCCGCCGCCATCCGCGGCCGCGAGCTGCTGGCCCACGAGATGGTGCACGCCTGGAACGGCAAGGCCCACCGCCCCGCCGACCTGCTCACGCCCGACTACCACCAGGTCATGGGCACCTCGATGCTGTGGGTCTACGAGGGCCTGACCGAATACTGGGGCCATGTGCTGGCCGCCCGCGCCGGCCTGAGCACGCCGGCCCAGGCGATGGATCGGCTGGCCTTCAACCTGGCCGAGGTGCAGGCCCGCGCCGGGCGCGCCTGGCGGCCCCTGGCCGACACCCAGATCGACCCGGCGATCGGCCCCGGCCACACGCGCGAGTGGGAAGACCAGCAGCGCAACAGCGACTACTACGACGAGGGCCTGCTGCTGTGGCTGGAGGCCGACCTGCTGATCCGCGAGAAGAGCGCGGGACAGCGCTCGCTGGACGACTTCGCCCGCGCCTTCTTCGGCCGCGCCGCGGCCCACCACACCGACGGCAGCCCGCGCGCCCGGCCCTACGCCGAGGACGAGCTGTTCGCGGCCCTGGCCGCGGTGCAGCCGCTGGACTGGCGCGGCTTCTTCCGGGCCCGGCTCGACACCCCCGGTCGCGCCGCCGAGGGGGCGCTGGCCCACAGCGGCTGGCGCCTGACCTGGGCCGCCGAGGAGAGCGCCTTCCAGCAGCGCGAACGCGGCTGGGACGGCGAGTCCGGCACCGAGCGGCCGCAGAACCTGGCGCACTCGCTGGGCCTGCGCGTGACCGCCGACGGCGGCATCACCCAGGTCTTCTGGGGCAGCCCGGCGTTTGACGCCGGCCTGAGCAAGGGCATGAAGCTGCTGGCCGTGGGCGACTGGGCCTACACCGCCGCCCGGCTGGACGAGGCTCTCGCCGCCGCCCGCCAGGGCGAGCCGCTGCAGCTGCTGGTCAAGGACGGCGACCGCTACCGCCGCGTCAGCCCCGACTGGCGCGGCGGCGCCCGCCACCCGCGGCTGGAGCGACTGGAGAATACCCCCGACCGCCTGGCCGCGGTCTACCGGCCCCGCTGAGGTATGGTGCGGGCCTTCTGATCAGGGAGACCCGCATGCCCCGCTCGCCCGAACGCGCCCCGGCCCACAAGGCCGCCGCGCGCCGGCAGGTCCTGGCCACGCTCACGCTGCTGGCCGCCGCCTCCTGCTGGCCCACCGCCGCCCTCGCCGCCCAGACCACCGCCTGGCCCGGCACCATGACCCTGTCGGTGGACGCCACCGACCTGGACCACCGCGTCCAGCGCGTCACCCAGACCGTGCCGGTGGCGGGCCCCGGCACGCTGACCCTGCACCACCCGCGCTGGCTGCCCGGCACCCACGGCCCCTACGGCGAGGTCAGCCAGCTCGCCGGCCTGCAGATCCGCGCCGGGGGCCAGCCACTGGCCTGGACCCGTGACCCGCTCGACCCCTACGCCTTCCAGGTCCAGGTGCCCGCCGGCGTGTCGGCCCTGGAGCTGCACTACGAGCACCTGTCGCCCCAGCACTGGGGTCAGGGCCGCCCGGCCATGACCCGCCAGCTGCTGGGCGTGCAGTGGAACCAGACCCTGCTCTACCCCACCACCGTGCCGGCTGCCGACGTCCGGGTGCAGGCCCGCGTGCGCCTGCCTGCCGGCTGGCAGGCCGCCACCGCGCTGCGCGACCCGCAGGGCCGCGTGGCCCAGGCCGACGGACAGGGCTGGGTGGCCTTCGCGCCGGTGTCGGTCGAGACGCTGGTCGACTCGCCCCTGTTCGCCGGCCGCCACGCCCGCCGGGTCGAACTGGACCCGCCCGGCACGCCCCGCCCGGTGGCCCTGAACCTGCTGGCCGACGAGGCCTCGCAGCTCGAGGCCACCGAGGCCCAGCTGGGCGCCCACCGCGCCCTGGTGCAGCAGGCCGACCGCCTGTTCGGCGCCCGCCACTGGCGCCAGTACGACTTCCTGCTGGCGCAGTCGGCGCACTTCGGCGGCATCGGCCTGGAGCACCACGAGTCCAGCGAGAACGGCGTCGCGCCGGGCTACTTCAAGGACTGGGACAAGGCCATCGCCGACCGCGAGCTGCTGCCCCACGAGTACGTGCACTCCTGGAACGGCAAGTACCGCCGCCCGGCCGACCTGCTCACGCCCCACTACAACACCCCGATGCAGAACTCGCTGCTGTGGGTCTACGAGGGCATGACGCAGTACTGGGGCTTCGTGCTGACCACCCGCGCCGGCCTGGCCACGCCCGAGCAGTCACGCGACCGCCTGGCCTACACCGCCGCGCAGTACGAGGCCCGCGCCGGCCGCCTGTGGCGCAACCTGCAGGACACCACGCTGGAAGGCACGATGCGGTCCCCGCGCGACAAGCCCTGGCGCGACTGGCAGCGTGGCGCCGACTACTACGACGAGTCCCTGCTGCTGTGGCTGGACGCGGACACCCTGATCCGCGAGAAGAGCGGCGGCACCCGCTCGCTGGACGACTTCGCCGCCGCCTTCTTCGGCGGCGCCACCCGCGCACGCGCCGACGGCAGCATCGCCCCGCAGGCCTACAGCTTCGAGGACGTGGTCACCGCGCTGAACGCGGTGCAGCCGCACGACTGGGCCGGCTTCCTGCGCCAGCGCCTGGACAGCCACGGCCCCGGTGCCCCGCTGGGCGGCCTGGCCCGCGGCGGCTGGACCCTGGGCTGGAGCGAGACCGAGAGCGCCTTCGCCAAGGCCGCCTCCGGTGGCGACGGCAAGCCGCGCGACGCCGACTTCCGCCACTCGCTGGGCCTGTCCATCGGGCCCGACGGCAAGCTCACCAGCGTCGGCTGGGACAGCCCGGCCTTCAAGGCCGGCCTGGCCCCGGGCCTGACCCTGGTGGCGGTCAACCTGCAGGCCTACAAGGCCGAACGCCTGGCCGCGGCCATCGGCGCCAACAAGGGTGGCCAGGCCCCGCTGCAGCTGCTGCTGCGCGAGGACGACCAGTACCGCCAGGTCACCCTGGACTGGCGCGGCGGCCTGCGCTACCCGGTGCTGAAGCGCGCCGAGGGGACGCCCGACCGCCTGACGGCGATCCAGTCGCCCAGGTGAGCCGCGCCACCCCCGCCCCCGCGGCGGCCGGCTCCCTGCCCGCCGCCGCCCTGAAATACCTGGGCCACTACCCGGGCGAGCTGGTCGCCCGGGCGGCCCCCGCGCTGCTGGCCGGCCGTGTGCTGCCGGCGCTGGCCCAGCGCTACCCCGATCCCAACCCGGCCCGCGACGACCGCGCCCTGTTCGCCTTCGTCAACGACATGAAGCAGCGCGGCCTGCGCAACGCACCGCCGCTGGCGCTGGTGGCCTACGACAGCAAGATCAAGCTGCTGCAGCACGCGCTGGGCACCCACACCCGCATCAGCCGCAACCACGGCGGCCAGCTCAAGGCCCGGCGCGAGATCCGCGTCGCCAGCCTGTTCAGGGACACGCCCGCGGCTTTCCTCGAGATGATCGTGGCCCACGAGCTGGCCCACCTCAAGGAACCCGAGCACGACAAGGCCTTCTACGGCCTGTGCTGCCACCTGCTGCCCGAGTACCACCAGCGCGAGTTCGACCTGCGCCTGTGGCTGGCGGCCGAGGCGATGGGCGAGCGGGCCTGAAGGTTCAGACCGCCTGCAAGCGCGCCCGCACCGCCGGCGGGATGTCGGTGGCGCGGCGGCTGTCGCGGTCGACGAAGACGATGCCGCTCTGGCCGCGCGCCACCGGCCGGCCGCTCGCGGCCTCGGCCATGTCGAAGGCCAGCGCGAAGCCGCAGCGCGAGAACTCGACGGGCTGCATGCGGATGCGCAGGGTCTCGCCGTGGAAGCCCTCGCTCTGGTACTGGGCCTGCAGCTCGGCCACCACGATCGGGCAGCCGCCGACGTCGCCCTCGCGCCAGCCCAGCGACTGGAAGAAGCGCACCCGCGCCTCGGACACCAGGGTCAGCAGCTGGGCGTTGTCGAGGTGCCCGCCCTGGTTGACGTGGCTGATGTAGATCTGGACCGAGGTCTCGAAGCCGAAGCGCTCGGGCGGATGGAGTTGCAGGCGGGGCATGGGCGGATTGTCGCGCCGGGCGCCGTCACGTCCGCGACCGGGTGCTGCCGCTACAGTCACGCGACCCTTGCAAGGAACCCAAGGAACCCGCTTGAGCGACGCCGCCCCCCACCCCAACCAGTTCGCCCTGCTGCGCCAGCGCCGCTTCGCGCCCTTCTTCTGGACCCAGTTCCTGGGCGCGGCCAACGACAACGTCTTCAAGTTCGCCTTCACCATGCTGGTGACCTACCGGGTCCAGGTGGCGTGGCTGCCGCCCGAGATGGCCGGCCTGGTGATCGGCGCGGTGTTCATCCTGCCCTTCCTGCTGTTCTCGGCCACCGCCGGGCAGCTGGCCGACAAGCACGACAAGGCCCGCCTGGCCCAGCTGGTGAAGTCGCTGGAGATCGCGATCATGGCCGCGGCGATGGCCGGCCTGCTGCTGCAGTGGCCGTCGCTGCTGCTGGCCTGCATCTTCGGCCTGGGCCTGCACAGCACGCTGTTCGGCCCGGTCAAGTACGCCTACCTGCCGCAGCACCTGGACGAGCGCGAGATCACCGGCGGCAACGGCATGGTCGAGATGGGCACCTTCGTCGCCATCCTGCTGGGCAATGTGGTGGGCGGGGTGCTGATCGCGCTGCCGGGCACGGCCTGGCTGAGCGGCGCCGAGGCCGTGGCCTGGACCGCGCTGGGCCTGGCGGTGCTGGGCCGCGCGGTCGCGCAGTTCATCCCCGCCACGCCGGCCACCGAGCCCGGCCTGCGCATCCACTGGAACCCCTTCACCGAGACCTGGCGCAACCTGCGCCTGGCGCACGGCAACCCGGTGGTGTTCCGCTCGCTGCTGGGCATCTCGTGGATGTGGTTCTTCGGCGCGGTCTTCCTCAGCCAGTTCCCGTCCTTCGCCAAGGACGTGCTGCACGGCGATGAGCACGTGGCCTCGGCCCTGCTGGTGGTGTTCTCGGTGGGCGTGGGCCTGGGCTCGCTGCTGTGCGAGGTGCTGGGACGCCGCCACGTCGAGATCGGCCTGGTGCCGCTGGGCGCGATCGGCATGAGCCTGTTCGCCGCCGACCTGTGGTGGGCCGCGTCGGCGCTGCCGGCCTCGGAGCGCCTGGGCCTGGGCGCCTTCCTGGCCCAGCCCGCGCACTGGCGGGTGCTGGCCGACCTGTTCATGCTGTCGCTGTCGGCCGGCCTGTACAGCGTGCCGATGTACGCCCTGATCCAGCTGCGCTCGCCCGCCACGCACCGGGCCCGCATCATCGCGGCCAACAACATCCTCAACGCGGTGTTCATGATCGTCAGCAGCCTGGGGGTGGGGGCGCTGCTGGGGGCGGGTTTCAGCATCCCGCAGGTCTTCGGCCTGCTGGCCCTGGCCAACGCGGTGGTGGCCGGCCATGTGTTCCTGGTGGTGCCCGAGTACCTGCTGCGCTTCGTCGCCTGGGTGCTCAGCCACGTCGTCTACCGCTTCCGGGTGCGGGGCGAGTCGCACATTCCGACCCAGGGCGCGGCGGTGCTGGTGTGCAACCACGTCAGCTTCGTCGACGCCATCTTGCTGATGGCGGCCAGCCCGCGGCCGATCCGTTTCCTGATGGACCACCGCATCTTCAAGGTGCCGGTGCTGGGCTGGCTGTTCCAGCTGGCCAAGGCCATCCCGGTGGCGCCGCGCAGCGAAGACCCGGTGGCCTACGAGGCCGCGATCGCCCAGGCCGCCCAGGTGCTGGCCGAGGGCGAGCTGCTGGGCCTCTTCCCCGAGGGCGGCATCACCCTGGACGGCGCGCTGCAGCCCTTCAAGGGCGGGGTGATGAAGGTGCTGGCGCAGCAGCCGGTGCCGGTGCTGCCGATGGCGCTGTGCGACCTGTGGGGCTCGTTCTTCTCGCGGGTCGAGGGCGGCACCGCGATGGTCGCGCCTTTCCGCCGCGGCCTGTTCGGCCGCGTGGGCCTGAACGTGGGCGCTCCGCTGGCCGCGGCCGAGGTCACGCCCGAAGGCCTGCGGGCCCGGGTGCAGGCCTTGCTGGACCAGGGCGTGGCGCGGTGAGTCCGGCCCGGCCCGGGGCCTCGGCATGATCCGCGACCCGGGTCAGGCCGCGCTGGCGCACGCGCTGCTGGAATACGCCGGCATCGGCCTGGGCATGTGGTTGTACCGGCGCGCCCGCGCCCGCAGCGGCCTGCCGGCGCTCACCGCCGGCGGCGGCTTCGCGCTGTTCGCGGGACTGCTGCTGGGCGCAGGGCTGGGGAACAAGGCGGTGTTCGCCCTGGAGCGGCCTGACCTGGTCGCCGCCTGGTGGGCCGGCGGGCCGCTGGTGCTGGGCCAGTCCATGGTGGGCGGCCTGCTGGGCGGTCTGATCGGGATCGAACTCGCCAAGGCCCTGACCCGCCAGCCCGCCTCCACCGGCGACCTGATGGTCACGCCGATCGTCTGCGGGCTGGCCCTGGGCCGGGTGGGCTGCTTTCTGGCGGGCCTGCACGACGACACCCACGGCCTGCCCACCACCCTGCCCTGGGGCGTGGACCATGGCGACGGCGTGCCACGCCACCCCAGCGCGCTCTACGAGATCGCCTTCCTGGCCGTGCTGGGCCCGGCGCTGCACGGTCTGCGCACGCGCTGGCAGGCCGTCCCCGGCCTGCGCTTCAAGGCCTTCCTGATGGCCTACCTGCTGTGGCGCCTGATCGGCGACAGCCTGAAGCCGGTGCGCGTCGACTACCCTGGCGGCCTCTCGGGCATCCAGTGGGTCTGCGCCCTGGCCCTGCTGACCTGCCTGCCCTGGGTGGCCCGCGCCGCCGCCCGCCTGCCCCGGAGCACCCCATGAGCTTCATCACCCTCCTGCTGAACCCGCTCTCCTCGCTGCTGCTGGTCGGGCTGGCCCTGTGGTACCTGCGGCGCCACCGCGACGACCCGCCCGGCGCGGGGGCCCAGCGCTGGCTGCGCGGCCTGGCGATCGGGATGCTGGTGCTCTTCGTTGGCGGCTTCGGCGTCTGCGGGGCCTGGGGCACGGTGGTGGGGGTGGCCTCGCTGGTGGGCGGCAGCGGCGAGGAGCGCGGCTACGCGCCGATCTTCGTGGTGCTGGGCGGGCTGGGCCTGGCGATCGCCATCGGCCTGGGCTGGCTGTTCCGCCGCCTGACCCGACCGGGGGTGGCCCCCGCGCCCGCGCCCAGCCCCTACGAGCTCCCGCCCACCGACCGGACCTGAACGACCCGATGAGCCGCAAGACCCGCCCCTGGCTGTTCTACGACACCACCTCGTCGGTCTGCACCACCTGCCTGCGGCCGGTGGAGGCCAAGATCATCCTCAAGGACGGCCAGGTCTTCATGGACAAGTGGTGCCCGGTGCACGGCACCGAGCGGGTGCTGGTGGCCGACGACGCCGACTACTACCGCCTGTGCCGCGAGGTCTACGTCAAGGCGCCCGAGATGCCCGAGCGCTTCGCCACGCCGATGCGCCAC
Organism: Hydrogenophaga intermedia; assembly: GCA_943371055.1. GTDB lineage: Bacteria > Pseudomonadota > Gammaproteobacteria > Burkholderiales > Burkholderiaceae_C > Ideonella > Ideonella intermedia_A. The sequence goes on from CALRTJ020000038.1 coordinate 9,173, forward strand.
GGCTGCCCGTTTGATTGCGGCCTGTGCCCCGACCACATGCAGCACAGCTGCCTGACCGTGGTCGAGCTGACCGACCACTGCAACCTGCGCTGCCCCACCTGCTACGCCGGCAGCGGCCCCGAGCGCCTGACCCACCGGTCCTTTGACGAGGTGCTGGCGATGCTGGACGCCGCGGTGGCCAGCGAGGGCGAGCCCGACGTGGTGCAGCTCAGCGGCGGCGAGCCCACCCTGCACCCGCGCTTCTGGGACATCCTGGACGCGGCCAAGGCCCGCCCCATCCGTCACCTGATGCTCAACACCAATGGCGTGCGCATCGCGCAGGAGCCGGGCTTTGCCGAACGCCTGGCCGGCTACGCGCCGGGCTTCGAGGTGTACCTGCAGTTCGACTCGCTGCGGCGCGAGGCGCTGATGGACCTGCGCGGCGCCGACCTGCGCCGGGTGCGCGAGGACGCGCTGCGGGCGCTGGACGCGGCCGGGGTGTCGACCACGCTGGTGGTCACGGTCAAGCGCGGCGTCAACGACGACGAGATCGGCGAGGTCATCCGCCACGCCCAGGGCTGGTCCTGCGTGCGCGGCGTCACCCTGCAGCCGGTGCAGGACGCCGGCCGCTGCGAGAACTACGACCCTGCGCGGCACCGCCTGACGGTGAGCGAGCTGCGCCGGCGCATCGTCGAGCAGAGCGGCGTGTTCACGGCCGAGGACGTGGTGCCCGTGCCCTGCAACCCCGACACCCTGGCGATGGCCTACGCGCTGCGCACGCCGGGTGGCGGGCTGCAGCCGCTGACCCGCTTCCTGGACCCGACCACCCTGGTCGAGGCCAGCCGCAACACCATCGTCTTCGAGCGCGACGAGTCGCTGAAGGACCAGGTCTTCAAGCTCTTCAGCACCAACCACTCGCCCGAATCCCAGGCCAGCTGCCTGAGCGAGCTGATGTGCTGCCTGCCGCAGATCGCCGCGCCCGAGGGGCTGGACTACCGCCACGTGTTCCGGGTGCTGATCGTGCAATTCATGGACGCGCAGTCGCTGGACATCCGGGCGCTGAAGAAGAGCTGCATCCACATGGCCCTGCCCGATGGCCGCATGGTGCCCTTCGAGAGCCACAACCTGTTCTACCGCGACGGCCGCCAGGCGCTGCTGGAGCAGATCCGCGGCGAGCTCGATGCCCAGCACGCGCTGCGCCGGGTGGCCCAGCCCGGTGCCCGCCACGACCCGATCACCGACTGAGGACGAGCCCGACGATGCGCCGGTGGGGTGTCGCGGCCCGGGCGCCGGACCTTGGCGGCCATGGCGACGGGCGGCTCAGCCGCCGCGAGCGCCGCGCCAGGCGGCGCGCAGCGCGGCCTTGACCCCGCGCGCCCAGCGCCAAGGGGCGCTGGCGCGCACCCAGACCAGCAGCCGCGCCTTCCAGCCCGACCAGCGCGCATGGGCGCGGGCGAACCAGCCCAGGCGCATCAGCGCCGGCTGGGTCAGGGTGAACAGGCGGGCCACCAGCGCGGTGCCCAGCAGCTTGGCGACCAGGATCACCGCCAACCCCAGCAGCGCATGGCCCTGGCGGATCGCCCACAGCGCCGCCAGCTTGACCGGCAGCAGGGCCAGGGCCGGCACGGCCAGCAGGGCCAGGGCGGCGTACGGCGGCAGGCCGCGCACCCAGCCCTCGACCCAGCGCAGGCCGGGCCAGCGGCCGATCCGGGCCAGCACCCGCTGCAGCGGCTCCCAACCCCATTCCTCGAACAGGATCAGCAGCGCCAGCAGCACCTTGAAGGGGGCCAGCAGGCCCCGGCGCAGCCGCGCCCAGACGGTGTTCATGGGCGCAGCGTGTCCGAGGCTCAGGCGGGTGTCGAGTCCGGTGCGACGGACGGGGCTGGCACCGGGTCGGACGGCGGATCCGACGGCACGGAGGCGCTGTCCAGCGCCGCCTGCAGTGCGGCCAGCCAGGCGACCAGGGCCTCGCCACGCAGCAGGCCCTGGGCCGGCGCGGCCGGCAGCGCCGGCAGGTCGCTGGGGCTGAGCTGCCACACCGGCACCTCGCGCAGGGTGCGCGGGCTGCGCACGCGGGCCAGGCGGGCCGCGTGGCGCGGCGCGTCACCGGCGCCGTCCAGGCAGATCAGCACCGGGCGGTGCGGGTGGGTGGACACGCGCGGGCCCAGCGGGTCGTCGGCCACCAGCAGCACCTGCGGGCCGGGGGCGTCGCGGAAGGCCCGCAGCACCGGCTCGGCGTCGTCGCCGGCGGGCAGGGCCAGCGCCGGCACGTACTCGCCGCGCAGCACCTCGGCCATCGGGCCGGTCAGGGCCTCGTCGGCGCAGAACACCACCACCCGCTGGGCGCCGGCGGCCAGGGCCTCCTGCACCAGGGGCGTCAGCGCACCCAGCGCGGCGGCGCGGTCCAGCTGGGCCACCGCGCGCAGGGTGCGCTGCAGGGCCAGCTGGTCGACGTCGGCGCAGAAGCCGCTGCGCTGCCAGCGGGCCAGCAGGCCGCGCAGGGTGTCGTGCAGCGGGGCCAGTGCGGCGCGCTCGTCCTCGCTGTGCTCGATCGTGCGGCCGGCGGGGGCCCAGGCGGGCCACTGCTCGGCCACGTCGGTGAAGCGGCGGCGCAGCAGCAGCGGGGCCAGCACCGCCTCGTCGGCGCCCTCGGCCCAGTCGGCGGCGGCGCCGCAGGCGCTGCGGTCCAGCGCGCCCAGCCAGGCGGCGGCGGCGGTGCGGTCGGCCAGCAGGCCGGGCGGGCACAGCACCCACAGCCAGGTGGCGGCGGGCAGGGGCGGCACGTCGGCGGGCAGGCCGTCGCGGGCGTCGACCAGCAGCACCTCGGCGTCCAGCGCCTCCAGCGGCTCGCCGGCGGCGCACCAGCGGGGCGAGGTGTCGCCCAGCAGGGCCTGCCAGGCGGCCTGGCGGGCCGGGGCGCAGGCCACGGCCAGGCGCTCGGCACCGAAGTGGGCCTGCACCAGCTGCCAGGCCAGCGCCAGCTCGGCGGCCGGGTCCAGCTCGGGGTCGTCGGCCAGGGCGCAGGCGCCGACGCAGGCGGCGAAGAACGCGGCCTCGCGCTGGCAGGCGCGCAGGCCCTGGGCGCCGGGCAGGGCCACCTCGTCCAGGCCCTGCGGGTACAGGGCCGAGAGGTGGTCGATGCGGTGGTTCAGGTCGCCGCGGCGGGCCAGCAGGGTCCAGACGGCCTCGTCCACGTCCACCCGCTCGGCGCTGTCCTGCAATTCGGCCAGCAGCTGCACCAGGGCGTCGGTGTCGGGCAGGCGCAGCGCGCCATGGGTGTCGTGCCAGCGGGCCAGGCGCTCCTGCACGCGCGGCGGGGTGTCGCGACCGGGCTCGAAGACCGGGGCGCGGCGGGCGTCGTCGGCCAGGGCGATGCGGGCACGGGCCGGGCGCGGTGCGGCCGGGGTGGGCTCAGCGGCCTCGGTCGGGGCGGCGACGTCCTCAGCCGGGGGGTCCTCGGCGGCGCGCTCGTCCGGGGCGGCGGGGTCCACGGCCTGGACGGGGGCATCGCCGGCGTCGTCGGCGGTGGCCTCGTCGGCATCGCGGCCCCGGCCGCGGCCGCGGCGGCGCCGGCGGCGGCGGGCATCGCCCTCGGCCGGGTCGGTGGCGTCGGCCGCCTCGGCGGGGGCCTCGGCGTCGGCGGCGGGGTCGGCGGAGGCATCCGTCGCCACGGGCGCGGCATCCGTCGGGGTCGGGTCGTCGGCCTCCACCGCGGCTGCAGATTCAGCGTCGGCTTCGGCAGGCTCGGGGGCTTCAGCCGCGATCGGGGCGGGCTCGGCCACGGGGGCCACGTCCGGCTCGGTCGGCGCTTCGGCCGGCGGTGCGACGGCCACGGTCGGCTCGGCGGACGGGGCCACCGGCTCAGCCGCGCGGCGGCGGCGCGGCTTGCGGGCGGGCTCGGCCGGGGCCTCCGCCGGGACGGGCAGGGCTTCGGCTGCGGCTTCGATCGCGGCTTCGGTCTCGGCGGCGGCACCGGCCTCGGCCACCGCAGCGGGCGCGGCGCGGCGGCGGGTCTTGCGGGCGGGGGCCGGGGTGGCCTCGGCGGGCGCGGCCTCGGGCGCCGCCTCGACCGGCGTCTCGACCGCGACGGGCTCGGCGGCGGCGGTCTTGCGGGCCGGGGCGCGGCGGCGCGGCTTGGGCGCGGGGGTGTCGGGGGTGGCGGCCACGGCGGGCGCGCTCACGTCAGGGGTGTCGGGGGTCGCCATCGGGCGTGTCCAGTGCAAGGGGGCCCGCGGCGGCGCGCCTGGCGCCGGCAGGGCCGGGGTTCATCGGGGGCGGGGTCGCTCAGACGCCGCGGGCGCGGTCGCTGGCGAACTGGCGCTGGAACTCGGCGAAACGGCCGGCGTCCAGGGCCTCGCGGACCTCGCGCATCAGGTTCAGGTAGTAGTGCAGGTTGTGGATGGTGGCCAGCATCGGGCCGAGCATCTCGCCGCAGCGGTCCAGGTGGTGCAGGTAGGCACGGCTGAAGCCGCCATTGGCCACGTCGCCGGTGCAGGCGTAGCAGGTGCAGGTCTCGTCGATCGGCCGGTGGTCGCTCTTGTGCCGCGCGTTGCGGATCTTCAGGTCGCCGAAGCGGGTGAACAGGTGGCCGTTGCGGGCATTGCGGGTGGGCATGACGCAGTCGAACATGTCCACGCCCGCGGCCACGCCGGCCACCAGGTCTTCGGGGGTGCCCACGCCCATCAGGTAGCGCGGCTTGTGGGCCGGCAGCCGGTGCGGGGTGTGGGCCATGATGCGCAGCATCTCGTCCTTGGGCTCGCCCACCGAGACGCCGCCCACGGCGTAGCCGGGCAGGTCCATCTCGACCAGGGCGTCCAGGGACTCCTGGCGCAGGTGCTCGAACATGCCGCCCTGGACGATGCCGAACAGGGCGTTGGGGTTCTCCAGGCGCTCGAACTCGGCGATGCAGCGCTTGGCCCAGCGGCGGCTGAGCTCCATCGAGAAGCGGGCCTCGGCCTCGGTGGTCAGGTGGCCCTTGGTCTCGTAGGGCGTGCACTCGTCGAACTGCATGACGATGTCGCTGTTGAGCACCGTCTGGATCTGCATGCTGACCTCGGGGGTCAGGAAGAGCTTGTCGCCGTTGACCGGCGAGGCGAACTTGACGCCCTCCTCGCTGATCTTGCGCATCTCGCCCAGCGACCAGACCTGGAAGCCGCCGCTGTCGGTGAGGATGGGCTTGTCCCAGCGCTCGAAGCCGTGCAGGCCGCCGAAGCTGGCCATCACGTCCAGGCCCGGGCGCATCCACAGGTGGAAGGTGTTGCCCAGGATGATCTGCGCGCCCATGTCATGCAGGGAGCGCGGCAGCACGCCCTTGACGGTGCCGTAGGTGCCCACCGGCATGAAGATCGGCGTCTCGACGACGCCGTGGTTGAGGGTGAGCCGACCGCGGCGCGCGTGGCCCTCGGTCTTGAGCAGTTCGAACTGGAGCATGGCCGGATTGTCGCCCAGCGCGGCGGTCCGTCGCCCAAACGCCCACGGCCCCCGAAGGGGCCGTGGGCGGGGGCGCCGGGCGCCCGGTTCAGGCCGGCGCGCGGGCGCCGGCGGGGCTCACTTCAGGCCCAGGATCCAGCCGACCAGCTTGCCGGCGTCGGCCTCGGTGATCGCGACCTTGTTGGGGGGCATGGCCAGACCGCTGACCTTGCCCTTCCAGTGGCTCTCATAGGGGTTGGAGCCGGCCAGCACGGTGGCGGTCAGGGTCTTCTGGGCGCCCTTCTGGCCGGCGTACTTGGCGGCGACGTCCTTCCAGGCCGGGCCGATCGGGGCCATGCCATCCGGGCCCTTGGCACCGGGCTCGATGTGGTGGCAGGTCATGCAGCCGCTGTTGGTGGCCAGCTTGACCATGGCATCGTCGTTGCCGGCGGCCAGGGCGGAGCCCGACAGCCACACGGCGGCCAGGGCGATCAGGGTGGGGGTGCGGACCATGGTGTTCTCCTTGCAGACGCGGTGAATCCTTGGCCCGCACCTTAGGTGCGGCGCGGCGCTGCCCGTTGAGGCAAATCAAGACTGGCGGGCGTTTTGCCAGCTTGGAACAGGCTGGCACAGCCGTGACACGGCAAGCGCGCCACAGCCTGCGCCAGCGTGGAGCAGCGCCCTCAGCGACGCTGCAGCAGCATCGCGTCGCCGTAGCTGAAGAAGCGATAACCGGCCTCGATCGCGTGGCGGTACAGCGCCATCACGTGCGGGTAGCCGGCGAAGGCGCTGACCAGCATCATCAGCGTGCTCTTGGGCAGGTGGAAGTTGGTCAGCAGCACGTCGACCACGCGGAACGAGAAGCCCGGCGTGATGAAGATGTCGGTCTCGCCGTGGGTGGCCCGGTCCAGGCCGCTGACGCCGCCGTGGCGGGCCGCCGATTCGAGCGCGCGCAGCGTGGTGGTGCCCACCGACACCACGCGCCCGCCGCGGGCGCGGCAGTCGGCGATCGCCTGCACCGTGGCCTCGGGCACCTCGTACCACTCGCTGTGCATGCGGTGCTCGGCCAGGTTCTCGGTGCGCACCGGCTGGAAGGTGCCGGCGCCCACGTGCAGCGTCACCCGGGCCTGGGCGATGCCACGCGCGGCCAGCGTCGCCAGCACGGCCTCGTCGAAGTGCAGCGCCGCGGTGGGCGCGGCCACCGCGCCGGGGGCGCGGGCGAAGACGGTCTGGTAGCGCTCGGCGTCCTCGGGGGCGTCGTCGTGGGTGATGTAGGGCGGCAGCGGCACGTGGCCGTGGCGCTCGAGCAGCTCGAAGGGGTTGCCGGCCAGGCGCAGGTGGAACAGGCCGCCGTCGGGGCCGCCGCGGCCGATGACCTGGGCGTCGAAGCCGTCGGCGCCGCCGAAACGCACCTCCGTGCCGGGCTTGGGCGACTTGCTGGCGCGCAGGTGGGCCAGCACCTCGCCCTGGTGGGGCTCGGCACCGGGCAGCACGCGCTCGACCAGGGCCTCGACCGCGCCACCGGTGGGCTTTTCACCGAACAGGCGGGCCTTGAGCACGCGGGTGTCGTTGAACACCAGCAGGTCGCCGGGCTGCAGCAGCGCGGGGAGGTCGCGGAAGACGCGGTCGACCGGGGTCTTGCCGCGGCCATCGAGCAGGCGCGAGGCGCTGCGCTGGGCGGCGGGGTGCTGGGCGATCAGCTCGGGCGGGAGCTCGAAATCGAAATCGGCCAGCGTGAACGCGCGGCCGGCGGGGTGCAGGGGATCAGAGGGCATGGCTTGCAGGCTGTACCGGCCTTCAAGGAGTGGAACCGCGCGGATTGTTCCATGGCCCCCGGCGACGGACCGCGCCGCCCGGCGATGTCCCCCGTCTTCAGCGGGGGTTGGTGGCGGCCGGCAGGGGCTGGCCCGGGTCGCTGCGGTCCCAGGCCCAGGCGAAGGCCAGGCTGAGGCCGAGGACCAGCGAGAGGAGGAGCACGAAGCGGGCGAGCAGGCGCATGGCGGCGAAGGAGAAAGCGCGGCGGGAGGGGCGTGGTCGGCGCGGATCGGGCGCCGGTGCAGCCATTGTCCCCCGGCGCCGGGTGTCGGCCGGTCAGCCATCGCAACCGCCCGTGTCCGGCGGCACTTCGCCCTCCCCCTGTGGCGGGGCGCCGACAGCCGTGTGCGACGCCACAATCACGCCATGCCCGAGTCCGCCGCCGATCGCCCCGCCACCGCCCCGGCCGCCAAGCCGCTGAGCGGGCCGGCGCGGGCGCTGCAGCGCATGGGCCTGGACCAGCCGATGGCGCTGGCCTTGCACCTGCCGCTGCGCTACGAGGACGAGACCCGCCTGGTCGCCGTGGCCGACGCCCGCCCGGGCCAGACCGTGCTGCTGCAGCTGCAGGTGCGCCGCAGCCAGGTCGAGCAGCGCGGCCGGCGCCAGCTGGTGCTGCGCACCGCCGACGGGTCCGGCGACGAGGTGGTGCTGCGCTTCCTGCATTTCTACCCGTCCCAGGTCAAGGCCTGGGCCGAGGGCACCTGGCTGCGCGCGCGCGGCGAGCTGCGCCAGGGCTTCTTCGGCCGCGAGATGGTGCACCCGCAGGTGCGGGCGGCCGAGCCCGACGACCCGTTGCCCACCGCCCTCACCCCGGTCTATCCCGCCGGCGCCCAACTGCCGCAGGCCTACCTTCGCAAGGCGGTGGCCGGCGGCCTGACCCGCGCCGACCTGGCCGAGGTGCTGCCGCCGGGCACCGTGCCGCGCGGCCTGCCCTCGCTGCGCGAGGCGCTGCAGTTCCTGCACCACCCGCCGCCCGGCACCGCCATGGCCACGCTGGAAGACCACAGCCACCCCGCCTGGCAACGGCTGAAGTTCGAGGAGCTGCTGGCGCAGCAGTTGAGCCAGCAGCAGGCCCGCGCCGAGCGCGAGGTCCTGCGCGCCCCGGTGCTGACCGTGCGCGAGGGTGCCCTGCGCGACGGCCTGCTGGCCGCCCTGCCCTGGGGCCTGACCGGCGCCCAGCGCCGCGTGGCCGAGGAGATCGCCGCCGACCTGGCCCGGCCCAGCCCGATGCACCGGCTGCTGCAGGGCGACGTGGGCGCGGGCAAGACCGTGGTGGCCGCCCTGGCCGCCTGCGTGGCGATGGACGCCGGCTGGCAATGCGCGCTGATGGCCCCCACCGAGATCCTGGCCGAGCAGCACTTCCAGAAGCTGGTGCAGTGGCTGTCGCCGCTGGGCGTGCAGGTGGCCTGGCTGTCGGGCAGCCGCAAGGGCAAGGTGCGGCGTGATCAGCTGGCCGCGATCGCCGAGGGCCGCGCCCGCCTGGTCGTCGGCACCCACGCGGTGATCCAGGACGACGTGCACTTCCAGCGCCTGGGCCTGGCCATCGTCGACGAGCAGCACCGCTTCGGCGTGGCGCAGCGCCTGGCCCTGCGCCACAAGCTGCGCGGCCAGACCGAGGCCGGCGAACCCCTCGAGCCGCACCTGCTGATGATGAGCGCCACGCCCATCCCGCGCACGCTGGCGATGACCTACTACGCCGACCTCGAGGTCTCGACCATCGACGAGCTGCCGCCCGGCCGCAGCCCGATCGTCACCCGCGTGTTCGCCGAGTCTCGCCGCGACGAGGTGGTGGCCCGCATCCGCGACGAAGTCGCCAAGGGTCGCCAGGTCTACTGGGTCTGCCCGCTGGTCGAGGCCTCCGAGGCCGAGGACATGGCCGGCCGCTCGATGGCCGAGCTGGCCAACGTCACCGAGACCCACGCGCAGCTCTCCGCCACGCTCGAAGGCATCGGCGTGGGCCTGCTGCACGGCCGTCTGGCGCCCGCCGACAAGGCCGCGGTGATGGCCCGCTTCGCCGGCGGCGAGCTCGCGGTGCTGGTGGCCACCACCGTGATCGAGGTGGGCGTGGACGTGCCCAACGCCAGCCTGATGGTGATCGAGCACGCCGAGCGCTTCGGCCTGGCCCAGCTGCACCAGCTGCGCGGCCGGGTCGGCCGCGGTGCGGTCGAGAGCGTGTGCGTGCTGCTGTTCACCCAGCCCCTGTCCGAGACCGGCAAGTCGCGCTTGCGCGCCATGGCCGAAACCACCGACGGCTTCGAGATCGCCCGGCGCGACCTGGAGCTGCGCGGACCGGGCGAGTTCATGGGGGCGCGGCAGTCGGGTGACGCCTTGTTACGCTTTGCCGACCTCGCCGAAGACGCTCCGCTGCTGGCGGCGGCGCGGCAGGCCGCGCCCCGCCTTCTGGGAGCGCACCCGCAGGCGGCGGCCCGCCATGTGCGGCGTTGGCTGGGTGCCGGGGCGGAGTTCCTGAAGGCCTGAGCGGGCGAGCGCTCCCCCACGGCCGTGGGATGCCCGCCCCAGGGGGGGGGCGCCAATACTGGGCGCCCCTGCCCTGCCCGCCGGCCTCCACGAGGGGCCGTGACGACCCAAAGGAACCCCCATGAACCGCTTCGCCCTCCGCTCCATCAGCCTGGCCGCCCTCGCGTTGTTCGGCGCCGTCCAGGGCGCCCAGGCCGCCGCCCCGGGTGCCGACCACCCGGCCGTCCAGCGCGCCCTGACCCACCTGGGCGGCAACGCCTTCGCCGCCGCCAAGGGCTCCCTGGCCGACCAGTACGTCGCCACCGACCTGGTCGTCGACGCCGACGGCACCGAGCATGTCCGCATGGACCGCAGCTACAAGGGCCTGCCGGTGATCGGCGGAGACCTGATCGTGCGCAGCAACGGTGACGGCTCCCTGCACGGCGTGATCCACGCCCTCGAGAGCGCCCTCAACCTGGACATCGCGCCCCAGCTGCCGGCGTCGAAGGCCGGCGCGGCCGCCGTCGCGGCCTTCCCGCACCGCGACGGCCAACTGGTGGGCCAGCAGCTGGTGGTCTACGCCCGCGGTGGCAAGCCGGTCCTGGCCTGGGAGGTCGAGGTCCACGGCGTGCGCGCCGACGGCACGCCCAGCGAAATGCACCACTTCGTCCACGCCCACACCGGCAAGGCCCTGGACGCCTGGGACACCATCCACACCGGCGCGGCGGTGGGCACCGGCAAGACTCTCTACAGCGGTGACGTGCGCCTGGACACCAAGGTGAACAATGCCGGCACCACCTACCAGCTGACCGACATGCTGCGCGGCAAGCAGTACACGGTCGACATGAAGAACGGCACGGGCGCCGAGTACAAGTTCAAGGACCCGGACAACACCTGGGGCACCAACGCCAAGACCAACACCCAGTCCGCCGCGGCCGACGCCCACTACGGCATGGGCATGACCTGGGACTACTACAAGAACGTCCACGGCCGCAGCGGCATCGCCAATGACGGCAAGGGCGCTCGCTCCCGCGTCCACTACAGCGTCAACTACGACAACGCCTTCTGGTCGGACAGCTGCTTCTGCATGACCTACGGCGACGGCAGCTTCTTCAACCCGCTGGTGTCGCTGGACGTGGCCGGCCACGAGATGACCCACGGCGTGACCAGCCGCACCGCCCGCCTCGTGTACTCGGGCGAGTCCGGCGGGCTGAACGAGGCCACCTCCGACATCTTCGGCACCATGGTCGAGTTCTACGCCGCCAACGCCAACGACCCGGGCGACTACCTGATCGGCGAAGAGATCTACAAGACCGCGGGCAGCGCGCTGCGCTACATGCAACGCCCGAACAACGACGGCTCGTCGGCCGACTGCTACTACGCGGGCGTCGGCAACCTCGATGTCCACTACTCGTCCGGCGTGGCCAACCACTTCTTCTACCTGCTGGCCGAGGGCACCACCAATGGCTCGCCCTCGCCCACCTGCCGCGCCGGCGAAACCCGCCGCGCCACCGGCACCGGCACCCTGGTCGGCATCGGCCGCGCCAAGGCCGAGAAGATCTGGTACCGCGCCCTGACGACCAAGATGGTCTCCACCGAGACCTTCGCCCAGGCCCGCGCCCACACCATCGCCGCGGCCGATGACCTCTACGGCGCCGGCTCGGCCGAATCGCAGGCCGTCGCCGCCGCCTGGAGCGCGGTCAACCGCAACTGACGCGGCGATCCTTCCGCCCCCAAGCCGCCCCGGCCCTCCCGGCCCGGGCGGCTTTTTCATGGCTCTTTGCCCGTTAGGTGGTGACGGTCGCACGCCATGAGCCAGTGGCAGGGCATCGTGACAGGCGTACGGCGACAAGCCGGAAGGCCTGGAGAGCGCGATGCAGGAGAAGGACTGGAAGCGGTGGCTGGAACGTCT
>CALRTJ020000039.1:0-19417 GCA_943371055.1 Hydrogenophaga intermedia
GTGGCCACCCGCTACCTGCACCACTACCTGGGCTGGTTCAGAGCCGTCGACCGCTGCGCCCCTCGCCATCTGCCAGCCGAGCAGTTCCTCGACCTCTCCCTAGGACGGTTCGCCCATCCATAGGCAACGGGCAAAGAGCCATGAAAAAAGCCGCCCGGAGGCGGCTTTCATCGGCGGGGCTGGGCCTTACTTGGCTTCGGCCGGGGCCTTGGGTTCTTCGAACTTGCCGCCCGAGCCGTTGACCATGTAGACCACGGCGCGGCCGACTTCCAGGTTGGAGGTGTCGCCACCGCCCTGGGCCGGCATGCTGTTCTTGCCCTTCAGGGCCGAGTTCAGCAGGGCCTCGTAGCCGGTCTTGATGCGCGGGCCCCAGGCGGCGGCGTCGCCGAACTTGGGCGCGCCCAGGGCGCCGGCGGCGTGGCAGGCGGCACAGACGGCCTTGAAGACTTCCTCGCCGCTGCGCGAGGTGCCGCCGGTGGCGGCCTTGAGTTCGACGCGGCCGATCGGCTGCAGGCGGTCGGCCGTGGCCTGGGCCTCGGCGGCCTGGTCGGTCAGCTTGCGGTTGTTCGGCAGGAAGAAGATGCCCACCAGCACCGCCAGCAGGGCGACCACCGCCAGGGTGACCAGGTTCTTCGAGCTGGCCTCACCGCGTTGGCGGGCCGGGGCGTGGGCGTGGCGCATGGGATCCTCTTGGGCGAAAAGTCAGGGGGAATTCGGCAGGGAGCGGGCGCGCCACCCGGGGCCCGGGCGGCCGGCAGGGCGGCTCTGAAAGAGCCTGCCCGCAACCCCGGAATTATAGCCACCACCCCCGGGAGATCCCTGACGGGCCGCTTGCACTGCTATGATGGCGGTCTTCATTGCGTGGCGCCCGTAGCTCAATGGATAGAGTACTGGCCTCCGAAGCCAGGGGTTGCTGGTTCGATCCCAGCCGGGCGCGCCACCGCCTCACCCGAGTCCCCCTCCGCACACCGCCTGGCCAGGCCCCCGAGGCCGCTCGCGTGGCGGCGTGGCGCCTCCCCGAAAGCCCGGTCGTCGGGCCCCTCGCTCCTGTGGTTGAATCGGCGCCATGACGCCCTTCTTGCGCCTTCCGAGTCCGTCCTGCCCCTCCCTGTGCGGGCCGGTCGGTCGCCGGGCGCCGCGCGGCTGATGCTGGCCTTCCTGCTGCGCCGGCTGGGCCAGTCGGCGGCGGTGCTGCTGAGCGTGGCCTTCATCTCCTTCGTGCTGTTCCAGTTCGTCGGCGACCCGGTCGCGGCCCTGGTCGGGCAGGACGCCACCCCCGAGAAGATGGCCGCCGTGCGGGCCGAACTGGGCCTGGACCAGCCGATGGTGGTGCAGTTCCAGCGCTTCGTCGTCAACGCGTTGCACGGCGACTTCGGCATGAGCCTGCGGCAGGGCCAGAAGGTGTCCACCCTGATCGCCCGCGCCTTGCCGGCCACGCTCGAACTGGCCCTGTTGGCGGGCCTGCTGGCGCTGCTGGCCGGCATCCCGCTGGGGGTTTACACCGCGCTGCGCCGCGACGGCGCGCTGGCGCAGCTGCTGATGGCGGTGTCGCTGGTGGGCGTGTCGCTGCCCAGCTTCCTCATCGGCATCGGCCTGATCCTGGTGTTCGCGGTGGGCCTGGGCTGGCTGCCCAGCTTCGGCCGCGGTGAGGTCGTCGCGCTGGGCGGCTGGACCACCGGTTTCCTGACCGCCGACGGTTGGCGCCACCTGCTGATGCCGGCGGTCACGCTGGCGGCCTACCCGCTGACCCTGGTGATCCGGCTGGTGCGCGCCGAGATGCTCGAGGTGCTGCGCGCCGACTACATCAAGTTCGCCCGCGCCCGGGGCCTGCGCGAGCGCAGCATCCACTTCGGCCATGCGCTCAAGAACACCCTGGTGCCGGTGATCACCGTGGTCGGTCTGCAACTGGGCAACCTGATCGCCTTCGCGGTGATCTCCGAGTCGGTCTTCCAGTGGCCGGGCATGGGCCTGATGTTCGTCGAGGCCGTGTCCTTCGCCGACATCCCGGTGATGGCCGCCTACCTGTGCCTGGTGGCCCTGGTCTTCGTGGCGATCAACCTGGTCGTCGACCTGCTGTACGTGGTGGTCGATCCGCGCCTGCGGGTCGGCCGGGAGCACTGAATGTCCGCGCTCGCCCGCTGGTGGCACTCCGACCTGGCCTGGAGCCTGCGGCATTCGCCGGTGGCGCTGACCGCGCTGCTGGTGGCGGTGCTGTGCATCGGCAGCGCCACCTTCGCCGAATGGGTGGCGCCCACCGACCCCTTCGACATGGGCCGGCTGGAGCTGGCCGACTCGCGCCTGCCGCCGGCCTGGCAGGAGGGAGGCAAGCCCCAGTACCTGCTGGGCACCGACGAGCAGGGCCGGGACATCCTGTCGGCGCTGATGTACGGCGCCCGCATCTCGCTGGGGGTCAGCGGGGTGTCGGTGGCGCTGTCGGTGCTGATCGGCGTGGCCCTGGGCCTGTTGGCGGGCTACCGCGGGGGCTGGTTGGATGCGCTGCTGATGCGCCTGTGCGACGTCATGTTGTCCTTCCCGGCCTTCCTGTTGGCGCTGATGCTGGCCGGCGTGGCGCACGCGGTCTGGCCGCAGGCTTCCGAGCTGCTGTCCTTCGGGGTGCTGATCGTGTCGATCACGCTGGCGGGCTGGGTGCCCTACGCGCGCACCGTGCGCGGCTCCACCCTGATCGAGCGGCAGAAGGAATACGTGCTGGCGGCGCGGGTCACCGGCGTGCCCGCGCACCGCATCATGTGGCGCCACGTGCTGCCCAACGTGCTGCAGCCGGTGCTGGTGCTGGCCACGCTGCAGGTGGCCAGCGCGATCATCCTCGAGGCCACGCTGTCCTTCCTGGGCGTGGGCGTGCCGCCCACCTCGCCCTCGCTGGGCTCGCTGGTGCGCATCGGCAACAACTACCTGCTCTCGGGCGAGTGGTGGATCACCGTCTTCCCCGGCCTGATGCTGGTGGCCATCTCGCTGAGCATCAACCTGCTGGGCGACTGGCTGCGCGACGCCCTCAACCCCCGCCTGCGATGACCACGCCCCTGCTCGAAGTGAAGGACCTGGTGGTCGAGTTCCCGCAGCGCCGCGGCGGGGTGCTGCGCGCGCTCGACGGCGTGTCCTTCCACATCGCCCCGGGCGAGGTGCTGGGCGTGGTGGGCGAGTCTGGCGCCGGCAAGTCCCTCACCGGCGCGGCCATCATCGGCCTGCTCGAGCCGCCCGGGCGCATCGCCGGCGGCCAGGTGCTGCTGGCTGGCGAGCGCATCGACACCCTGCGCGGCGAGGCCCTGCGCCGCCTGCGCGGCCGGCGCATCGGGGCGATCTTCCAGGACCCGCTGACCTCGCTCAACCCGCTCTACACCGTGGGCCGGCAGCTGGTCGAGACCATCCGTACCCACCTGCCACTGGACGAGGCCACGGCGCGCGGGCGCGCCATCGCGCTGCTGCGAGACACCGGCATCCCGGCGCCCGAGCAGCGCATCGACCACTACCCGCACCAGTTTTCCGGCGGCATGCGCCAACGGGTGGTGATCGCGCTGGCCCTGGCGGCCGAGCCGCAGCTGATCGTGGCCGACGAGCCCACCACCGCGCTGGACGTCTCGATCCAGGCCCAGGTCATCGGCCTGCTCAAGCGGGTCTGCCGCGAGCACGGCGCGGCGGTGATGCTGGTCACCCACGACATGGGCGTGATCGCCGAGACCTGCGACCGGGTGGCGGTGATGTACGCCGGTCGCATCGTCGAGGTCGGTCCGGTGGCCCAGGTCATCGGCGCCGCCGCCCACCCGTACACCCAGGGCCTGGTGGCCTCGATCCCCGACATGGCGGTCGAGCGCGAGCGCCTGGCGCAGATCGACGGCACGATGCCGCGGCTCGACGCCATCCCCGAGGGCTGCGCCTTCCACCCCCGCTGCCCGCAGGCCCTGGCACGCTGCCGCGCCGAGCGCCCGGTGCTGCGGCCCGCCGGCGCCACCCAGGCGGCCTGCTGGCTGCAGGCGGAGGCCGCCCGATGAGCGCGCCACTGTTGCAGGTGCAGGGCCTGGCGCGGCGCTTCGACGTCTCGCCCCCGTGGCTGACCCGGGTGCTGGAGCGCCGGCCGCGGCAGTGGCTGCAGGCGGTCGATGGCGTCAGCTTCGAGGTCCCGCGCGGCCAGACCCTGGCCCTGGTGGGGGAGTCGGGTTGCGGCAAGAGCACGGTGGCGCGGCTGCTGGCCGGGCTGTACGCGCCCAGCGCCGGCCGGGTGCTGTTCGACGGCCAGGACGCCCACGCCGCCTACGCCGGGCCGCAGGCCCTGGCGCTGCGCCGGCGCCTGCAGATGATCTTCCAGGACCCCTACGCCAGCCTCAACCCGCGCTGGCGGGTGGGCGAGATCGTGGGCGAGCCGCTGCGCGAACACGGCCTGGCGCCGGGCACGGCCGAGCGCCGCGAGCGGGTGGGCGAGCTGCTGCGCTCGGTCGGCCTGTCGCCGGCCGACATGGTCAAGTTCCCGCACCAGTTCTCGGGCGGCCAGCGCCAGCGCATCTCGATCGCCCGGGCCCTGGCCACCGCGCCGGAGTGCCTGCTGTGCGACGAGCCGACGTCGGCGCTGGACGTGTCGGTGCAGGCCCAGGTGCTCAACCTGATGAAGGACCTGCAGCGCGAGCGCGGCCTGACCTACCTCTTCATCTCGCACAACCTGGCGGTGGTGCGCCATGTCAGCGACCGGGTGGGGGTGATGTATCTTGGCCGGCTGGTCGAGGTGGCCGACACCCGCAGCCTGTTCGGCACCCCGCGCCACCCGTACACCCGCATGCTGCTCGACGCGATCCCGGACATGCGGGCGCCGGGCAGGGCCCGTACCCCGGTGCAGGGCGATGTGCCCAACCCGCTGTCGCCGCCCCCGGGCTGCGGCTTCCACCCGCGCTGCCCGCACGCCAGCGAGCGCTGCCGGGTCGAGCGTCCGGCGCTGCGCCGCTTCGAGGGCATCGAGATCGCCTGCCACGCGGTCGAGGAGGGGCGGCTGTGAGCGCCGGCCTGCGCGGCCTGTTCGCCGCGTTGCTGGTGCTCGCGGCGCTGTGGTTGGCCGGCTGCTCGTCCGCGCCCACCCGCGGCCCCGGCGGTGGCGTGCCGGCCAGCAGCGGCGCCGATGGTCCGCCGCCGCCCGGTTCGCCCGACCCGATGAGCGCGCCCGACGCCGCGCCGCGCGTCGAGCCGATCCGCCAGGGCGGCCCCAACAAGCCCTACGAGGTGATGGGCCAGACCTATGTGCCCATGACCACCGACGCGCCCCTGGTCGAGCGCGGCCTGGCGTCCTGGTACGGCCGCAAGTTCCATGGCCGGCCCACCGCCAGCGGCGAGGTCTACAACATGCACACCATGACCGGGGCGCACAAGACCATGCCGATCCCGAGCTACGCCCGGGTGCGCAACCCGGCCAACGGGCGCGAAGTCATCCTTCGGATCAATGACCGGGGTCCCTTCGCCAAGGACCGGGTGATCGACGTGTCCTGGGCTGCCGCGGTGCGCCTGGGCATCGAGCGCGGCGTGCGCGAGGTCGAGGTGCAACGCATCACCCATGACGAGATCCGCGCCGGCCATTTCACCCGCCGCGAGCCCCCCAGCGCCGCCGCGCCCGCAGCGGCCGTGGGCGCGCCGGTGGTGGCCGCTCTGCCGCCGCCGCCGGTGCCGGTGGTCGAGCGGGCGCCGCCCATCACCGCCCGGGCCGGCACGCCGGCGGCCAGCGGCTACTGGCTGCAGCTGGGCGCCTTCTCGCGCCAGGAGGGCGCGGTGTCCTTCCAGCAGCATGTGGCCGCGCAGGCCGACTGGCTGGCGCCGTTGATGGCCATCTTCCGCGACGGCGCGCTGCACCGGCTGCAGGCCGGCCCCTACCCCAGCCGCGAGCAGGCCCGCGAGGCCGCCGACCGCGTGCGCGAGGCGCTGCAGCTGGTGCCGGTGGTGGTCGAACGCCGCTGATCCGGCTGTCGCCCGTCCGTCCCGGCGGCGGTTCGTCGGTCGGGCGCGCAGCGTGTCGCATGGCGGGGCTGCCGCCGCCGTGCCGCCCTTACAGTGCGGCCACGACCCGTCACCGCCTCCCTTGCGCCGAGAGCCGCCATGAGCACACCCCTGTTGACCCCAGAACAGCGCAACGCCCTGAGCCGGTTCGGCCAGGGCGTGGTCCGCGCCTACCACGGCTATGCCACCTGGCTGGTCAGCATCGGCTGGGGCCGCTTTCTGGTGTTGTCGCTGTTGCTGCTGATCGCGGCCGGGGTGGCGCAGAACCTGCCGCCTTTCAGCTGGCACTACTCCGAGATCGTCACCGTGGATGACGCCGAGCCCCGCCCTCCCGAGCCGCCGGTGCCGCCCACCCCGCCCAAGCGCAAGGCGCTGATCCAGATCGAGAAGGGCGACGAGGCCGCCAGCGGCGCTTCGCGCGGGCTGGACATCGTCGTCGGCGGACAGGGCATCCGCATCCGGTCCGTGGCGGCGGCTTCGGCGCCCGCCTCGGCGGCCTCCTCGGCCCAGGGGGCGGAGGTTCGCATCGACGCCGGCCGAGAAGGCGTGCGCATCCAGCTGCCTCCGGGTGCCGATGCCGACGAGGTGCGGGCAGCGGTCGAGGAGGCCCGTGACGCGATCGTCGAGGCGATCGAGGAGAAGGCGCAGGCCGCGGCCGAGGCCGAGGCCCGGGCGGCGGCCCGGCAGGCGGCCTCGTCCGGCCTCAAGCCCAGAACGATCACCCGCAACGTGCGCTACGGCGACTCGCTGCCCGAGCTGGCCTTCTTCTGGATCATCGCCTCGGCGCTGCTCAAGACCACCTACAAGGGGCGGCTGCAGGCCGAGGTGAAGGCGGCCCAGGCCACCGAAACCGCCGAGGCCGAGTCGCTCAAGCGCCAGGTGGTCGAGGCGCGCATGGCGGCCATGCAGGCCCAGGTCGAGCCGCACTTCCTGTTCAACACCCTGGCCTCGATCGACCACCTGATCGAGACCGATCCGCCCCGTGCCAGTCTGATGCAGAAGAACCTCATCGCGCTGCTGCGGGCCAGCATGCCGACCATGCGGGAAACCGGCGACGGGGCCGCTCGCGACCTGGGCCGCGAACTGGCGGTGGTGCGCCCCTACATCGAGATCCTGAAGGTGCGCATGGAGGAGCGGCTGGAGGCGTCGATCGACGTGCCCGAGGGCCTGCTCTCCGCCGAGTTCCCCTCGATGATGATCCAGACCCTGGTCGAGAACGCGATCCGGCATGGCCTGGAGCCCAAGCCCGAGGGGGGCACCTTGCGTGTCAGCGCCGAGATCGTCCACGGCGCGCTGCAGGTGCGGGTGGCCGACACCGGCGTGGGCTTCGGTCAGGCCGCCACCGCCGGCACCGGCGTCGGCCTGGACAACATCCGCGAGCGCCTGAAGCTGTTGCACGGCACCCGCGCCAGCCTGACGGTGGCGGCGAACCAGCCCTGCGGCACCGTGGTCACCGTGACCGTCCCCTACCGGTCCGTCGGCGTGGCCACGGGAGCGTCCGCATGAGCCGGCCGACCCTGCCTTCGACCTCGGGTCGGAGGGCGCCGCGGCTGGGCCGGGGCCTGGGCGTGTTCGTGCTGCTGCTCGCGCTGGCGACGCTCGGGGCATTCGCCGCGGCCTGGGCCACCCTGGGCGATGTCCCCGAGACCGTGATCCACCTCACCGTGAACGGCGAACAGATCCACCTCCGTCCGGACGGACCGCTGCCCTCGGCGCACGCGGTGGTGCTGGCCGCGCTGGGCGCGGTACTGGGCCTGGCGTCGCTGCTGGCCGTGATCCTGCTGGTGCCGCTGACCCTGGTGCTGGTGCTCGCCGCGGTCGCCGCGGCCTTGTTCGCCGGCGTGGGTCTGCCGCTGATGCTGCTCGTCGCCCTGGGGGCGCTGCTGCTGTCGCCGGTGCTGCTGCTGGGGTGGCTGCTGTGGCGGGCGCTGCGGCCGCCGCGTAGCATCGGCGCATGAGCAACGCCCCCGCCCCCCGCGCCGTCCTGGCCGACGACGAGCGCCTGATGCGCGAGCAGCTGCGCGCCCGCCTGGCCGAGGCCTGGCCCGAGCTTCAGATCGTCGCCGAGGCCCGCCACGGCGCCGAAGCCGTCGAGCAAGTCGCCCAGCACCGCCCCGACATCGTCTTCCTCGACATCCGCATGCCCGGCATGACCGGGGTGGACGCGGCACGCGAGATCGCCCAGATGGAGGTCGCCGACGACGAGTGGCTGCCCGAGGTGGTCTTCATCACCGCCTACGACCAGTACGCGGTGCAGGCCTTCGAGCAGGGTGCCGCCGACTACGTGCTCAAGCCGGCCGAGCGCGAGCGCCTGAAACTCACCGCCGAGCGCCTGCAGCGCCGCCTGGCCGCCCGCCGCGAGGGCGACGCCGCCGCCGCGGCCTCGCCCGCCTCGCTGCAGCAGCTGCTGCACCGGCTGGCGGCCCAGGGCGTCGGCGGTGCGGCGCCGGCCCCGCGCCAGTACCTCAAGTGGATCCAGGCCAGCGTCGGCCAGGCGATCCAGATGATCCCGGTCGACGAGGTGCTGTTCTTCATCAGCGACGAGAAATACACCCGCGTGCAGACGCCGACGGTCGAGGCCCTGATCCGCAAGCCGATCAAGGAGCTGGTCGACGAACTCGACCCCGAGCGCTTCTGGCAGATCCACCGCTCCACGCTGGTGGCGGTGCCGGCGATCGCGGGCGTCAGCCGGGACCTGCGGGGCCGCCAGATCGTGGCGGTCAAGGGACATGCGCAGCGGCTGGAGGTCAGCCGCAGCTACGGCCACCTGTTCAAGGGGATGTGAGGGCGCGAGGGGCCTGGCGGGCCTCTCGGGCCTCAGTCGACCTTGACCTCGAGGGTGTAGGTGGCCAGGGCATCCGTGCCGCCGCTGGTCCGGGTGACGCGAAGGTGGTAGTCGGCGACGGCCCCGCCCGTGTGGCGGAAGGTGATGACGTCGGCCAGGCCGGCCCCTCGGCTGCTGCGGGCCCGGACCGAGCCGGTGCGGTTGCGCAGGGCCAGGTCCAGGTTGGCGCCGGGGTGTCCGATCAGGCGGGCGCTCACGGTCTGACCGGGGGCCAGGCTGAGCTTGTAGTGGTCGATGTCCCTGGTCGTCTCGATGCGCCCTGACACGCGCAGCGGAAAGCCGCCGAGGGCCTGGGACAAGGCCAGCGTGTGGTTGGGTTCGACCTCGGCCAGGTCGGTGGCGGGCGAGGTGTCCAGGAAGACGGACGCGACCGCCCGTGCCGCGTGCACGATGCCGGTTCCGCAGCCTTTGCAGGACATCCGAAAGGGACGGGTCGTGCTCTTGAGCAGCGTCTCCACCTCGTCCGGCGTCAGATCCGGTCTGCGGGCCAGCATCAGGGCCGCGACGCCGGCGACATGAGGGGTGGCCATGGAGGTGCCCTGCAGGAACTCATGGCTGTCATTGCCCGGGCTGCTGTACCCGTCGTTGTGCGTTGACAGCACGCCCCAGGTGGTGCCGCGGGACTGCTGTCCGCCCGGCGCGGCCAGGTCCACGATCGAGCCGTTGTTGGAGTAGGGCGCTCGCCCGCCGCCGGGCCCGGTGGCCGCCACGACCACCACCCCCTTGCAGTTGGCGGGCGCGGAGGTGCTGGCGGCGCGGTTGCTGTTTCCGGCCGCCACCATCAGCACGCTGCCGCGGCTGCGGGCGCCGTCGATCGCCGCCTGCATCGTCGCCGGGCAAGCGCCGGTGCCTCCCAGGGACAGGTTGAGCACGCGGGCGGGGGTCGGGTTGCCGGGCACGCCGGCGACCTCGCCGCCCGAGGCCCAGACGATGCCGTCCGAGATGTCCGACATGTAGCCGCCGCCGCAGCCCAGCGCCCTCACCGGGAGCATCCGTGCGTCCGGTGCCACGCCGGTGCCGCCAAGGCCGTTGCCCTGGCTGGCGGCCACGGTGCCGGCGACGTGCGTGCCGTGCCAGGTGCTGCGGGCGCCGTTGCAGCCGTCGCCAGGGTCGGTGGAGTCGCCGTCGCGGCCGTCACCGTCGTTGGCCATGTCGGGGCTGGTGACGAAGTCGTGGCCCGGCAACAGCCGATCCGCCAGGTCGGCGTGGGGGCGGACGCCGGTGTCGATCACCGCGACCACGACCCCGCTGCCGGTGGACAGGTCCCAGGCCTCCGGCAGGTTCAGTCCCCCCACCGGGTCGAAGTAATGCCACTGCTGGGTGTAGAGCGGGTCGGTGGGCACCCGCGCCACGTGCAGACGCAGATCGGGCTCGGCGAACAGGATGTCGGGGTCCTCGGCCGCCAGGCGCGCGGCCAGGGCTTGCAGCTTCTGCACCGGCTGCTCCTGAGTGAGCCACAGCACGTGGCCACCCAGGGCGTTCCGGTGCTGGCCCTGGAGGCGCACCCCCGCCTGACCCAAGGCGTTTGCGGTGCGGTCCGTCGCGGCCCGGGCCCGTCGGCGCGCCCCCTCGCTTCCGCTGCGGTACTGCACCACCAACCGGTCGGTGCTGGCCGGTGGTGCCGCGGCCACAGGCTCGGCCGGGGCGGCGGTGAGGCTGCTGCCGCCGCCGCAGGCCACCAGCAGGGCCGTCGCCAGAAGGACCCACGGCGTCGCATGGCGCAAGGGCATCGTCACTTTCTCTCGGGTCAAACCGGTGAACCGGGATTTCGGCGGATCGCGGCGGGAGTTGAGCCCCGCGCGGCGCCGGGCAGGTTGATGCGTCGTGGTAACCGGTGGCGCCCACAATCGACCCCCATGACCCGACTGGAATTCCAAGCCCTGCCGGCACCGGCCAGCCGCCTGGGGGAGTCGCCCCTGTGGGTGGCCCACGAAAAGGCGCTCTATTGGTGCGACATCCCGGGCCGGTCCCTCCACCGTTGGCATCCGGACACCCTGACGCATCGGTCATGGGCCTTCGACAGCGAGCCCGCCTGCGTCGCACCGGCCACTGACGGCGTCCTGGTGCTGGCCATGCGCGACGGGATCTGGCGATTCGACCCTGCCAGTGGCGAGCGGCAGGCGCTGGCGGCCCCGCCGTATGACGTGGCCCTTGAGCGCTTCAACGACGGCAAGGCCGGGCCCGATGGCGGCTTCTGGGTCGGCACGATCTACGAGCCCCGTGATCCCCCGCTGGCGGCGCTGTACCGCTGGCGCCCCGATGGCCTGCGCCGCATGGCCGACGGCATCACCACCAGCAACGGCCTGGCCTGGTCGCCCGACGGCGACACCCTGTACTGGACCGACACCAAGGCGCACTGCATCCGGGCGTTCGACGGGGTGCGGGGTGCCGACGCGCTGCCGAGGCCCCGGGTGCTGGCGCAGTTCCCGCCCCGCCTGCCGGGTCAGTCCCTGGAGGCTTACGGTGGGCGCCCCGATGGCGCCACCGTGGACGCCGAGGGGGCGTACTGGTGCGCGATGTTCGAGGGCCAGCGCCTGCTGCGTCTGGCGCCGGACGGCCGGGTGCTGGACGAGGTGCCCCTGCCGGTGCGCTGCCCCACCATGCCCTGCCTGGGCGGGCCGGACGGCAGGACCCTGTACGTGACCACGGCCCGCGAGGGGCGCTCGGCAGAAGAACTCGCGACCCAGCCCCTGGCGGGCCGTGTCCTGCAGGCCCGGGTGGATGTGCCGGGCCTGCCGGCCCACACGGTCCGCCTGTGAGGCCCACAGTCCGCAGCAGCATTCCGCATCGTGGAGTCTTGATCAGGGAAAACCGCCGCCTTGCTGGATGAGTGCCGCCGACGACGGCCCGCAATCGGTGCGGGAAAGCGGGCGCTAGACGCTGCGCTCTAGAGGGCGGCGCCCGGCCATGGGGCGCGGCCGCGCCCATCCGGGCCCCGGTCTGGGGCATGGTGTCCAAATGAGGGTTTGCCCATATAATCCCAGGGCTTTGCCGAGCACATCCGAGGAATTTGCCCCATGTCTGACCGGCGTGAACAACGCCCAGACCCGTGGGCAGATCTTGAAGATGAGGACGCGAAGCGGCCGTTCAAGCCACTGACCCGTGAAGAGGCTCAGGCGCTGGCGGCGGCCGACCCGTCCGTTTCGCCGTGGCGGGTGATCGCGGCGCAAGCCGCGGTCGGTCTGGTGATGGGCGCACTCGTGTGGCTCGTCACCGGTCAACAGGGGATTGTGTGGTCGGTGCTGTATGGCGCGGCCACGGTGGTCGTGCCGGGTGCCTTGATGGCGCGCGGCATGACCAGTCGGCTCAGCAGCCTGGCGCCCGGCGTTTCCGCCGTCAGCTTCATGTTGTGGGAGTTCGGCAAGATCGCGGTTTCGGTCGCCATGCTCATGCTGGCCCCGAAGCTGGTGCCCGGTCTGAGCTGGCCAGCGCTGCTGGTGGCCCTGATCGTGTGCATCAAGGTTTACTGGGTCGCGCTGTCTTGGCGCGGCCGGAAGATGAATTGAACTGACCGAGAAGACGAACCATGGCAGCTGAAGGACACGGACCCACCGCTGGCGAGTACATCGTTCACCACTTGACGCACTGGCGCAACAAGGAACTGAACGGCCCGTTCGACCTGTCGGTCGTCGCCTACGACTCGATCATCTTTTCGGTCCTGATGGGCCTGATCGGGTGCTTCGTTCTGTGGAAGGCCGCCCGCGCCGCCACCTCCGGCGTGCCGGGCCGCTTCCAGGCGGCCGTCGAGCTGCTGGTCGAGATGGTCGAGAGCCAGGCCAAGGGCATCGTCCACAACGCCAACAGCCGCAAGCTGGTGTCGCCGCTGGCCCTGACCGTGTTCGTCTGGATCTTCCTGATGAACGCGATGGACCTGCTGCCGGTCGACCTGCTACCGGTGATCTGGCAAGCCATCTACGGCGCCGCCGGCCACGACCCGCACCACGCCTACATGCGCTCGGTGCCCACCGCCGACCTGTCGGTCACCATGGGCCTGTCGCTGGGCGTGCTCATCACCTGCCTGGTCTACAACGTCAAGATCAAGGGCTTCGGTGGCTGGGTGCATGAGCTGTTCGCCGCCCCGTTCGGCGACCACTGGGCCCTGTACCCCTTCAACTTCCTGATGCAGGTCATCGAGTTCGTCGCCAAGACCGTCTCCCACGGCATGCGGCTGTTCGGCAACATGTACGCCGGCGAACTGATCTTCCTGCTGATCGCCCTGATGGGTGGCGCTTTCGGCTCCGTCGGTCTGGGCACCGGCATCGGCCTGGCCATCGGTCACATCATCGCGGGTTCCGCCTGGGCGATCTTCCACATCCTGATCATCACCCTGCAGGCCTTCGTGTTCATGATGCTGACGCTGGTCTACATCGGCCAGGCTCACGACGCGCACTGATCGCGCAGCGATCCGGATATTTCCCTTTTCCCTTCCTTTCCAACCCAACCTCTCAACTAGGAGTCATCATGGAAGTCATCAGCTTTGTCGCCCTCGCCGCCGGCCTGATCATCGGTCTGGGTGCTGTCGGTGCCTGTATCGGTATCGGCATCATGGGCAGCAAGTACCTCGAGTCCGCCGCTCGCCAGCCCGAACTGATGGGCGAACTGCAAACCAAGATGTTCCTGCTGGCCGGCCTGATCGACGCCGCCTTCATTATCGGTACCGGTATCGCCCTGTGGTTCGCCACCGCCAACCCGTTCCTGGGCCAGCTCGCCGCCATCGCCAAGTAATCGGCGTTTCGTCGAGTTGAGAGGCAAGGGCGCGTCCCCGGGCGCGCCCTTCGCTGAAATCCCCGTCACCGTTTGAGGCAATCAAGTGAGCATCACCGGTACCCTCATCGTCCAGATGATCGTGTTCCTGATCCTGGTCTGGTTCACGATGAAATTCGTCTGGCCGCCGATCACCGCCGCTCTGGACGAGCGCGCGAAGAAGATCGCTGAAGGCCTGTCCGCCGCCGACAAGGCCAAGGTCGCACTGGCTGACTCCGAGAAGAAGGTCGCCGCCGCGCTGACGTCCGCCAAGGACGACGCCGCCAAGCGCCTGGCCGATGCCGAACGTCTGGCCCAGCAGCTGGTCGAGGAAGCCAAGTCCCGCGCCAGCGAGGAAGGCGCCAAGATCGTCGCCGCCGCCAAGGCAGAAGCCGAACAGGAATCCGTGAAGGCCCGCGAAGCCCTGCGTGAGCAGGTCGCCGTGCTGGCCGTCAAGGGCGCCGAGCAGATCCTGAAGCGCGAAGTCAACGCCGGCGTCCACGCCGAGCTGCTGACCCGCCTGAAGACCGAGCTCTGATCCCGGCACTCCACACGAGCTAAGAAATGGCCGAAGTAGCAACCATCGCCCGTCCCTACGCCGAAGCCCTGTTCAAGGCTGCCGGCGCCGGTGACGCACGTGCCCTGGCCGAACAGGTCGAGGCCATCGGCGCCGTCGCCGCCGACGCGCAGCTGCGCCAGTTCGCCGACAACCCGAAGGTCTCGGCCCAGCAAGTCGTCGACCTGGTCACCTCCGTGGCCAAGGTCACCCTCGATCCGAAGGTCGCCAACCTGCTGGCGGTCGTCCTCGAGAACGGCAAGCTGCCCGCACTGCCCGAGATCGCCGCGCAGTTCCGCGCGCTGGTCAACGCCAGCAGCGGCGTGTCCGACGCCACGATCCACAGCGCCTTCCCGCTCGACGCTGCCCAGCTGGCCGACACCGTCGCCGCGCTGGAAAAGCGCTTCGGCCGCAAGCTCAACGCCACGGTGCAGGTCGATGAGTCGCTCATCGGCGGTGTGCGCGTGGTCGTGGGCGACGAGGTGCTCGACACCTCGGTCAAGGCGCGCCTGGAGCAGATGAAGGTCGCGTTGACCAACTGAGCACGGCGTCAGGCACCCACCCACAGGCATATCCACCGGCAGACGGTTTGCACCGGCTGCCGCGCTTTCGGAGAAAGCAATGCAACTCAATCCTGCAGAAATTTCGGAACTGATCAAGAGCCGCATCGAGGGCCTCGGCGCCCAGGCGGACATCCGCAACCAAGGCACCGTCGTCTCGGTGACCGACGGCATCGTCCGCGTCCACGGCCTGTCCGATGCGATGCAGGGCGAAATGCTGGAATTCCCCGCTGGCAAGGATGGTCAGCCCTCGTTCGGCCTGGCGCTGAACCTGGAGCGTGACTCGGTCGGCGCGGTGATTCTGGGCGAATACGAACACATCTCCGAAGGCGACACCGTCAAGTGCACGGGCCGCATTCTGGAAGTGCCGGTCGGCCCCGAGCTGATCGGCCGCGTGGTGAACGCGCTGGGTCAGCCGATCGACGGCAAGGGCCCGATCAACGCCAAGATGACCGACGTCATCGAGAAGGTCGCCCCGGGCGTGATCGCCCGCAAGTCGGTCGACCAGCCGGTGCAGTCGGGCCTGAAGTGCATCGACTCGATGGTGCCCGTCGGCCGTGGCCAGCGCGAGCTGATCATCGGTGACCGCCAGACCGGCAAGACCGCCGTGGCGATCGACGCGATCATCAACCAGAAGGGTCAGAACATGACCTGCGTGTACGTCGCGATCGGCCAGAAGGCTTCGTCGATCAAGAACGTCGTGCGCGCCCTGGAACAAGCCGGCGCGATGGAATACACCATCGTCGTCGCCGCCTCGGCCTCCGAATCGGCCGCCATGCAGTACGTGTCGGCCTACTCGGGCTGCACCATGGGCGAGTACTTCCGCGACCGCGGCCAGGACGCCCTGATCGTCTATGACGACCTGTCCAAGCAGGCCGTGGCCTACCGCCAGGTCTCGCTGCTGCTGCGCCGCCCGCCGGGCCGCGAAGCCTTCCCCGGCGACGTGTTCTATCTCCACAGCCGCCTGCTCGAGCGCGCCGCCCGCGTGAATGCCGACTACGTCGAAGCCTTCACCAAGGGTGAAGTCAAGGGCAAGACCGGTTCGCTGACGGCCCTGCCGATCATCGAGACCCAAGCCGGCGACGTGTCCGCCTTCGTGCCGACCAACGTGATCTCGATCACCGACGGCCAGATCTTCCTGGAAACCAACCTGTTCAACGCCGGCGTCCGTCCCGCGATCAACGCCGGTATCTCGGTGTCGCGCGTCGGTGGCGCTGCCCAGACCAAGCTGATCAAGGGCCTGTCCGGCGGTATCCGTACCGACCTGGCGCAGTACCGTGAACTGGCCGCGTTCGCGCAGTTCGCCTCGGACCTGGACGCTTCGACCAAGAAGCAGCTGGACCGCGGTGCCCGCGTGACCGAACTGCTGAAGCAGGCCCAGTACCAGCCGCTGTCCATCTCGCTGATGGGCGCGTCGCTGTACGCCGTGAACAAGGGCTACCTGGACGACATCGAAGTCAAGAAGGTCCTGTCCTTCGAGAGCGGTCTGCACCAGTTCCTGAAGTCCAGCCACGCCGCCCTGCTGGCCAAGCTGGAGGCCGACAAGGCCATGGACAAGGCCGCCGAAGAAGAGCTGAACGGCGCCATCGCCGCCTTCAAGAAGTCCTTCGCCTGAGCCACTGACTGACGGGACGACCCGCACACGATCAACTGACGCACGCGTGTCGTCCCTCACCCACTAGGAGAAACAGTCATGGCAGTCGGAAAGGAAATCCGCGGCAAGATCAAATCGGTGGAAAACACCAAGAAGATCACCAAGGCCATGGAGATGGTCGCCGCGTCGAAGATGCGCAAGGCGCAGGACCGCATGCGTGCGGCCCGTCCGTACAGCGACAAGATCCGCAACATCACCGCCAACCTGTCGAAGGCCAACCCCGAGTACACCTCGGCGTTCATGCGCCAGGGCGGCAAGTCGGGCAAGACCGGCTTCGTCGTCGTCACGACCGACAAGGGTCTGTGCGGCGGCCTGAACACCAACATCCTTCGTGCCGTCACGAACAAGATGAAGGACGTCCAGGGTGCCGGCTCGCAGGTCGAGGCGGTCGCCATCGGTTCCAAGGGCTTCGGCTTCCTGAACCGTGTTGGCGCCAAGGTCGTCTCGCAGGCCACCGGCCTGGGCGATGCCCCGCAGATCGACAAGCTGATCGGCCCGGTCAAGGTCATGCTCGATGCCTTCGTCGAGGGCAAGGTGGACGCCGTCTACCTCTGCTACACGAAGTTCATCAACACGATGAAGCAGGAGCCCGTGGTCGAGCAACTGCTGCCGCTGTCGGCCGAGGCGCTGGCCCAGACCGAAGCCGAGAAGTCGGCCTACGGTTGGGACTACCTCTACGAGCCGGACGCGCCCACCGTCATCGACGAGCTGCTGACCCGCTACATCGAAGCGCTGATCTACCAGGCCGTGGCCGAGAACATGGCTTCCGAGCAGTCCGCCCGCATGGTGGCCATGAAGGCCGCGACGGACAACGCCGGCACCCTGATCGGTGAGCTCAAGCTCATCTACAACAAGACCCGCCAGGCGGCGATCACGAAGGAACTCTCCGAGATCGTCAGCGGCGCGGCCGCGATCAGCGGTTGACGGCACACGCTCGACCCAGCGTTCGAAACGAATCAAAGATTGAAGGAACTGGAAATGACTCAAGCCCAAGGCAAGATCGTTCAGTGCATCGGCGCCGTCGTGGACGTGGAATTCCCGCGCGACCAGATGCCCCGCGTCTACGACGCCCTGAAGATGGAAGGCTCCGCGCTGACCCTCGAAGTCCAGCAGCAGCTGGGTGACGGCATCGTCCGCACCATCGCGCTGGGCTCGTCCGACGGCCTGCGCCGCGGCGTCACCGTGGTCAACACCGGCAACCCCATCACCGTCCCGGTTGGCAAGGCCACCCTGGGCCGCATCATGGACGTGCTGGGCAACCCGATCGATGAGCGCGGCGAAGTCTCGCAAGAGCTGACCGCCTCGATCCACCGCAAGGCCCCTGCCTACGACGAGCTGAGCCCCTCGCAAGAGCTGCTGGAAACCGGCATCAAGGTGATCGACCTGATCTGCCCGTTCGCCAAGGGCGGCAAGGTGGGTCTGTTCGGCGGCGCCGGCGTGGGCAAGACCGTGAACATGATGGAACTCATCAACAACATCGCCAAGGCCCACAGCGGTCTGTCGGTGTTCGCTGGTGTGGGCGAGCGTACCCGTGAGGGCAACGACTTCTATCACGAGATGGCCGACTCCGGCGTCGTGAACCTCGAGAAGCTCGAGGACTCCAAGGTGTCCATGGTCTACGGCCAGATGAACGAGCCCCCGGGCAACCGTCTGCGCGTGGCCCTGACCGGCCTGACCATCGCCGAGTCGTTCCGCGACGAAGGCCGTGACGTGCTGTTCTTCGTGGACAACATCTACCGCTACACCCTGGCCGGTACCGAAGTGTCCGCGCTGCTGGGCCGTATGCCTTCCGCCGTGGGCTACCAGCCGACGCTGGCCGAGGAAATGGGCCGCCTGCAAGAGCGGATCACGTCGACCAAGGTTGGCTCGATCACCTCGATCCAGGCCGTGTACGTCCCTGCGGACGACCTGACCGACCCGTCGCCCGCCACCACCTTCGCCCACTTGGACGCCACCGTGGTGCTGTCGCGTGACATCGCTTCGCTGGGCATCTACCCGGCCGTGGACCCGCTGGACTCGACCTCGCGTCAGATCGACCCGAACGTCATCGGCGAAGACCACTACAACACGACCCGTGCCGTGCAGGCCACCCTGCAGCGCTACAAGGAACTGCGCGACATCATCGCCATCCTGGGCATGGACGAGCTGTCGCCGGAAGACAAGCTGGCCGTGGCCCGCGCCCGGAAGATCCAGCGCTTCCTGTCGCAGCCCTTCCACGTCGCGGAAGTGTTCACTGGTTCGCCCGGCAAGTACGTGCCCCTGAAGGAAACCATCCGTGGTTTCAAGATGATCGTCGCCGGCGAGTGCGATCACCTGCCCGAGCAGGCCTTCTACATGGTCGGCACCATCGACGAGGCGTTCGAGAAGGCCAAGAAGATCCAGTGATCGTGACCGGGGCGCCTGGCGCGCCCCGTCCGTCCGGACCTTCCCACCCTCTCAACTCAGGAAAGACCGACCATGGCCACCATCCACGTCGACGTCGTCTCTGCCGAGGAGTCCATCTTCTCGGGCGAGGCGAAATTCGTCGCGCTGCCGGGCGAGAACGGCGAGCTGGGCATCCTGCCCCGCCACACGCCGCTGATCACCCGCATCAAGCCGGGCGCAGTGCGCATCGAGCGCGCTGACAACGGCGAGGAAGAGTTCGTCTTCGTCGCCGGTGGCATCCTGGAAGTGCAGCCGGGCACCGTCACCGTGCTGGCCGACACCGCGATCCGCGGCCATGACCTCGACGAGGCCAAGGCCAACGAGGCGAAGAAGGCCGCCGAGGAGGCGATGCGCAACGCCAAGAGCGACATCGACTTTGCCGCCGCGCAGAGCGAGTTCGCCACCATGGCAGCCCAGCTGGCCGCGATCCAGAAGCTGCGCAAGACCCGCTGAGGTCTTCGCGCCCCTGGCGCCCTGAAGCCCGCCCGGCGCTCACGCCCGGCGGGCTTTTTCATGGCTCTTTGCCCGTTAGGTGGTGACGGTCGCACGCCATGAGCCAGTGGCAGGGCATCGTGACAGGCGTACGGCGACAAGCCGGAAGGCCTGGAGAGCGCGATGCAGGAGAAGGACTGGAAGCGGTGGCTGGAACGTCT
>CALRTJ020000040.1:0-14776 GCA_943371055.1 Hydrogenophaga intermedia
ACCAACGGCATGGTGGAGCGCTTCAACGGGCGATTGGCGCAGGTGCTGAAGTCGCATCGCTTCAACAGCGCCCACGACCTGGAGACGACGCTGCACCGCTTCGTCTGGCTCTACAACGAGCACCTGCCCCAGCGCGCGCTGGATCTGAATACGCCGATACAGGCGCTCAAGAAATGGCAGGCCACGCATCCCGATTTATTCGCCAAGCGGGTGGTCAATCACCCGGGACCTGACAACTAGGTTCTCAAGCCTTCCTAGTTCAAGCCTGTTGCAGTCGCCGCAGCAAGGAATCTTGAGATTTCGATACGCCAAGAGCGTTTCATTCAGCAGCGTTATGCGCTTGTCCCACAAGCTGTAGCTGTGCTGCATCCATTTTGCGAATACGTGCTCCTGCGTGATGTCTGATCTTGTCCCGCATAGGAAGCAAGCATCTTCGTGAAATTTGATTTCGCAAAGGGGGTCGTGTCTCATCATGGACGGTAGAGCCTCCCAAAGGTTCAGATATTTAGGTGCCCAAGGATCTCTGACGCATTATTCTTATGAGCGGTAGATTGCCTGAGTAAGGCTAATTGCGAAAATGGGCTGTCTCATCTGTATGGCTGCTCACGCTGCAGAGCAGTTGGTGGTCTTCCGCCCGACCGCATCAGACTGGGTGTAGCCGGTCAAGCTCAGCCAGCGACCGGTAGCCAAAGCCGAAATCGGTCTCACGATTGCCTACCTAGTGGGAGACCGCTGTACCGCCCAGACCAGTCACCCCGACTGTGCTGCCAACGCGCTGGCCCGTGGATGACTCCTACTGCGCATGAAGTCCGGCAGTGCCCTACCTGTTGAGGTCCTCGTCGGTCACGAATTCGACGTCAGAAGACGGACTCTCAACCTTTGACCTAGCTGGCCAGCGTAGGCAAGCGCCACATCGGGTCCGGTTGGTTAAGTGTTTGGGCCCCCCCTGAGCGCTTCTCGCGCATGGCTGATAACTTGTGACACCGACTCTTCCCCAAATCCTGCCTCGACATAGTGCGTTGTGGGTAGATCGAAGGGAAGCTGAACTCGGCTGGGATTGACGACGATACAAGTTGTTCTGGCAGTTAGTGAGCTAGCAATGATTTCATTGATATAGGGGTCGCGGAAAGCGAACCCGATGAAGATTGCAACGCGGGACGTTTGAATGGTTCGGCGAAGATGTTCGTGAAACGCTAGAAATAACGGCTCGGCAGGGCGC
This sequence comes from Hydrogenophaga intermedia, assembly GCA_943371055.1. GTDB lineage: Bacteria > Pseudomonadota > Gammaproteobacteria > Burkholderiales > Burkholderiaceae_C > Ideonella > Ideonella intermedia_A. The sequence goes on from CALRTJ020000040.1 coordinate 1,220, forward strand.
CCCTTGAACCCAGGATAGATGATGGCATGATTCTCGTGCTGGCCCTTGAAAGTCGGGTCGCTGATGAAAATTGTTTCGCCTTGCTTGCTCCAATTAACTGAGCCATGCAACTTGGTCAAGAGCCCCTTTGTGTGTGTGGACGAAGGGCCCTGCCAAAGTGGCGTGTCAAGTGTTCGGTAGACGGAGCCACGCCAACCATTGTCGGCGACGGGTTCAATACCGAGGGCCGACTCGATAATCATGTCATAGTTTGTTGTAACAATCTCAGTGCAAGGGGTTAGTGTCGAAATGGCGCTAAGAAGCGGTATCCAAGTTCTCTTTAGGGAGTCCTGATCAGGTAATTTGGCGTACAGATCGTAGACCTTCTTGTTGATCTGGCTTATTAACTGGTCTAGATGTTGGATGGTTGTTCCTGCGATTTCTCGCAAGCTGCCAACATGAGCATTCGATCCGGGGGAGTTGAATCTGCCGTTCTGAATCATCCAGCCAGCAAGATTTTGAGGATCAAGCGAGGCATGGCAGAACTCTCGTAGTTCCTTTAATCGCCAAAGGACTAGTTCAATGTCTAGACTTTCCTGTCCTGTGGTCGTGCGCAAGAAAGTTTCAACGTGCTGAAAATGTGGTTGACTAGTCACCTCCGCCGGCAGTGCGTTGAAGAACTCAACTGTTGTCGGGTACTGTGACGGTCCCACTGCCTTTGAAGCGCCGGCACCGGCGAATACGAGAATGGAGTCGGTCGAGGCGTTCATGAGTGAATTGTGGAGCCTTATATGTTCAACCCAGAAACTTCGCTGAAGAATCTCGATTGGCGCAAGCGTGCCGAGCGCCTACGCTGTGTGCCTCGGCAGTCAGCTGAAGCCTTTGGTTCACGTTCCTTCTTGCGGTTCTGGCCGTGCTTAGCCCACCCTATAGCAGCACACCCGTGTGCACTCGTCCGTGGCCGCGTCCGGGCGTTCGCGGCGCCCCAAGAAAGCTGCCATCCAGTAGTCGACTGGTACCTCGTCGCTTCAGCCGTGGCGCTTCTAGATCGAGTCACTTCAAATTTCAGTTTGCTCCGCGATCTACAGGGCATCGTCAATCTTTAGGCACAGATAGCGGACCGTTGACTAAGACCTGTAATGGCCAAGTAGCAGTTGGACTCGTAAGCTCCCTTGTCATGCAGACAGGGAGTCGCCCAAGCTTACTAGGATCGCATATGGGTCGCCGAGGAGCCATGCATCCGCGACACAACATCTATGGTAAGCGTCCTTGAAGGCGCCATGTCACTGTATCCAGCGCTCTCGCTGTTGCCATCCGCGATTGTTTAAGCAGGCGGCTGTATATGCGCGTCGATCTAGCTCTCTTTGCCCCATTGCTTGGCCTGCAGCCCAGCCTACCAAACCTGATTGCTGTTCTTGGCTCTGGTAGCGCCCGTACACAGGCCCGTTCGGTGTCTGGATTGTGACCATGCCAGAGGTCTGCTGGGGTGCTCGTGGCTCCGGGATCATTTGGTTGGCGGCGGCGGCGCACTCTGTCGAGTCCAGTGTCCAGCGCGTCTGCTGGGCAGAAGGCGCCAAACTGGGGTTCACCCAATACACCTGCCGTTGCGGCCCGCTTTGACATCCTGCGAGTGCGACCAATGCGACGACGCACGATAGATGCAGCTTCATTTCATCTCCCGGATGACGGTGGTATGGGCGATGGTACTGCCGTAGTGGTTGTCATGCAGAGTGACAGAGTTGCGCTGAACCAAATCTGCCCGGCTCCAGCTGATTAACCAAAAGATTTGCAATTCGTGCTGGTGATGTGGCCAGCAACGCCCTCAACACCCCAACCCCTCCGCCAACCCCGCCAAATCCCCCGCCTCAATATCGACAGGCACCCCCGCCCGCGTCTCCCCCACCCCCGGCCCCTGCTCAACCGGCCGGGCGATGAACGCGGTGCGCAGCCCGCACTCGGCGGCCTTTTCCAGATCCCAGGAATGCGCCGCCACCATCATCACCTGCTCCGGTGGCAGGTCCAGGGCGGCGGCGGCGGTTTGGTAGACGATGGGCTGGGGTTTGTAGTCGCGGGCCAGCTCGGCCCCCAGGATGGCGTCCCAGCGCAGGCCGTTGCGGCGGGCCAGGGCCACCATCAGGGCGATGTGGCCGTTGGAGCAGGGGGCGATCAGGTAGCGCTGGCGCAGGCGGGCCAGGGCGGCGGGGACGTCGGGCCAGGCGTCCAGGCGGTGCCAGGCCAGGTTGAGGGACTGGCGGGTGGCTTCGTCCACCTGCTGGTCCAGGCCCAGGTCGCGCAGCACCACGTCCAGGTTGCGGCGGTGCAGGGCGTCCAGCTTGCCGAAGGGGAGGCGGCCGCTGCGCACCTCTTCCATCGCCGGCTGGTACTGGTTGCGCCAGGCCAGCGCAAAGGCGTGGGCGTCCACCGCCAGGCCCAGGGGCTCGAGGTGGGCGCGCACCTCACGCACCACGCCGCCGTGCCAGTCGACCAGGGTGCCGAAGACGTCAAAGATGAGGGCGCGGACGGGTGGGTGCATGGGGGCCTTGGGGCGGTTGGGGTTCAGGGGCGGACGAAGGCGGCGCGGGCCTGTTCGACCGCGGCGCGGGTGATGCAGCCGGGGGCGTGGTCGTTGACCAGGCCCATGGACTGCATGAAGGCGTAGGCGGTGGTGGGGCCGACGAATTTCCAGCCGCGCTGTTTCAGCGCCTTGGCCAGGGCCACCGAGGCGGGCGAGGTGGCGCGCACCTCGGGCGGGGCGTCGGGTTCTTCAAAACGCCAAATGAAGGCGGCCAGCGAGCCGGCCTCGCGCTGCAGCTCGACCGCGCGGGCGGCGTTGTGGATCACGGCTTCGATCTTGCCGCGGTGGCGCACGATGGCGGCGTCGCCCAGCAGGCGCAGGACTTCGGGCTCGCCCCAGCCGGCCATGCGGTGGAATTCAAAGCCGGCGAAGGCGGCGCGGAAGCCCTCGCGCTTTTCCAGGATGGTGCGCCAGCTCAGGCCGGACTGGAAGGCTTCCAGGCACAGCTTCTCGAACAGGCGGCGGTCGTCGGCCACCGGAAAGCCCCATTCGCGGTCGTGGTAGTCCAGGTACTGGGCGGTGGCCAGGCACCAGGGGCAGCGGGCGTGGCCGTCGGGGCCGGGGGCGGGGATCAGCGGCATCGGCCGATGCTAGCCCCAAGCCCGCTTGGGCGACACTGGCGGTCAACACCCTTGCGGCCTGCGCCGTTGTAGACCCGTGATGCGAAGCGCCCTGCTCCTGTTGCTGTCCGTGCCCCTGGGGGCCCTGGCCGCGCCCACCCCCACCGAACTCGCCCGCTGGCAGCACGCCTCCGAGTGCGTGGCGGTGCTGGAGGCCGAGGTCGACGGCCTGCGCGACCAGACCCGCGCCGGCACCGGCGGCCTGAAGCCGCAGATGCAGGCCCTGACCGAGCAGGGCTTTGCCTTCATCGGCACCGCCTACAAGCAGGGCCTGCGCGAGCCGCTGGCCGACGAACTGCTGAAGGCCGCCCGCCAGGCCCAGAAGGCGGTGCCGCCCGAGGCCCGGCGCGCCCAGCTGCTGGGTTGCCGCTCTGAAGGCGCGGTGCTGCTGGACGACGCCAACGGCCTGGAGCGGATGCTGGTGGCCAACCGCGCCAAGGCGCGGGTGGAGCGCCTGCTGCGCTGATCAGGCGGCCGGCGCCAGCCGGGTGGACAGCAGCAGGGCCAGGCCGACGGCGATCGGCACCAGGGCCCAGGCGGCCGAGTCGTGGTCGCCGATCAGGTACTGCGCCAGCGCCACCGCGGCGCCGCCCAGGGCCAGCACCAGGCCCCAGCGCACCTGCCGGGCCTGGCGGGTGGCGGCGTCGGCCGGGGCACGGTCGCCAAAGAAGCCGGCGGGCAGTGGCGGCAGCTCGGTGCCGCGCTCGATCGCGGCCAGGCGCTCGCGGTGGTGCGCTTCCAGCCACTGGCTCTTCTTCTTGAAGTCCAGCGCGATCGAGACGATGGCCACCGCCAGGCCGCCGATGATGGCGACGATGGGGATCAGCAGCGGCAGGATCTGCTTGAGGGCGAGGAGGTCGGGCGGCATGCGGGTTCCTTTCGGGTGGGGATGCGGCTTGATAGCGGCCCCGCGGCCCGGCGGTTTCAGCCCGGGCCCGAAAAATTTGTGGCCGGGGCCTGAAACCGCCAGCGCGCCCGGACACTAGCAAGGCCCATGACCCCGGATGCCCGCGCCCGCGATGCCGACCTGGTCGCCGCGCTGGCCCGTGGCGAGACCGCGCTCGCCTTCGACGGCCTGGTGGCGCGCTACGCCGAGCGGGTGCACCGCCTGTGCCGCTCGCTGCTGCGCGACCCGGCGGCGGCCGAGGACGCCGCCCAGGACAGCCTGCTGCGGGTCTGGCGCGCGCTGCACGGCTTTCGGCCCGAGCGCGCGGCGCTGTCCACCTGGCTGTACGCGATCACCCGCCACCATTGCCTGGCCCTGCTGGGGCGGGCGCAGCTGGACGGGGTGTCGCTGGACGACCCGCTGGCCGCCGGCCTGGCCGAGTCCCTGCCCGCGCCCGAGGCCGCGGCGCACGACCCGCAGGGCCTGCTGCCCGCCCTGGTGGCGGCGCTGCCCGAGGCGCCGCGCGCCTGCCTGCAGCTGTACTACTGGGAAGACCGCTCGGTGGCCGAGGTGGCCGCCATGCTGGGCCTGCCCGAGAACACCGTGAAGACCCACCTGCACCGGGCCCGCGCCCGGCTGCGCGCGGCCCTGGCCGAACGCGGCCTGGACGACCCGGCCCTGTGGCTGTGAAGGAGTGGCGAAGATGGACGAGCGCCCCGTGAACGACGACTGGCTGGACCCGCTGCTGGCGCGCCGGCTGACCCCGCCGCCGCTGCCGCCGGCCCTGGTCGCGCGCGTGCGGGCCCAGGCCCGCCAGGACGACCTGCAGGCGATCCGGCAGCACCATGCCGCGCGCGAGGCCGCGCTGCGCGCCGAGCTGGCCGACGCCCGCGCCCGCCTGCGCCGCAGCGGCTGGCGCCAGGGCGCGCAGGGCGTGGGGGTGGCGGTGGCGGTGTCCTTTGCCGCCGGCGCCCTCACCGCCTGGACCCTGCCCTGGTGGCCCGAGGCGGTGGGCGGCCTGGCCGCCCAGGCCCTGCCGGTGCTGGCCCTGGCCCTGGGCATGGGCAGCGGCTGGCTGGCGTCGCGCCGGGCCTGAGGCGCCCGCCCCGCGTGCGGGAAATCCTGCACACCCGGCCGCCGGCGGGTGCGCGGGGGCGTGGCACCATCGCGCCGCCATGAACACCACCGAGCGCTTCCTGATCGCGATGACGGTCATCGTCAGCCTGCCTTACCTGGTCTGGCGGCTGGGTCGCACCGACCACTGGGCGCCGCTGGTGGTGGTGCAGATCCTGACCGGCATCGTGCTGGGCCCCGGCCTGCTGGGCGCGGCCTTCCCCCAGGCCTATGCCTTCGTCTTCACCCCGGCGGTGGTGCAGTCGCTCAACGGCATCGCCTGGTGGGCGGTGATGCTGTTCGTGTGGATCGCCGGCATCGAGCTTGACCTGCGCGCCGCCTGGGCCCACCGGCGCGAGAGCGGCATCACCGCCGGCCTGGCCCTGGGCGCGCCGCTGCTGCTGGGCAGCCTGGCGGCGCTGCCGCTGCTGGGCACCGAGGGCTGGATGGGGCCGGCGGCGCGGTCCTGGCAGTTCGTGCTGGGGCTGGGCATGGCCTGCGCGGTCACCGCGCTGCCCATCCTGATCCTGCTGATGGAGAAGCTGCAGATCCTGCGCCGCCCGCTGGGCCAGCGCATCCTGCGCTACGCCAGCCTGGACGACATCGCGATCTGGGGCGTGCTGGCCCTGATCCTGATGGACTGGGAGCGGGTGGGCCGCCAGGGCCTGTTCCTGCTGGCCTTCGCCCTGGCCGCCTGGGCGGTGCGCCGCCTGATGCGGGCCGTGCCCGCCCGCGACCGCTGGTACCTGGGCCTGGTGTGGCTGGCGGCGGTGGCCTTGGCCGCCGACTGGGCCGGCCTGCACTTCATGGTGGGCGCCTTCCTGGCCGGCGCGGTGCTGGACGCCGAGTGGTTCGACCAGGACCAGATGGACCAGCTGCGCCACCACGTGCTGCTGGTGGTGATGCCGGTGTTCTTCCTGTCCACCGGCCTGCGCACCAGCTGGTCGGTGGGCGGTGGGGCGGTGTTCGCGGTGGCGGCGCTGCTGCTGGCGGCGTCGGTGGCGGGCAAGCTGGCCGGCGTGCACCTGGCCGGGCGCTGGCTGGGCTGGGCCCGGGGCGAGGCCAGCCTGGTCGGCTGGCTGCTGCAGACCAAGGCGCTGATCATGATCATCTTCGCCAACGTGCTGCTGGACAAGCAGGTGATCACCGCCGGCACCTTCACCGCCCTGCTGCTGATGGCGGTGGCCAGCACCATGCTGACGGTGCCGGTGGTCACGCCCAAGCTCAGGCAGCTGGCGGCCTTGGTCGAGCGTGAGCGCTGACTTTTGCGGGCGGGATTAGAGCCGCGACTCTAGGACGCCCCCTCGCCCCCGGACGGGCGGGCAGGCATGATCCGCGGTTTTCCGCACGATCGTTCGAAAATCCATGTCTGCCGCCGTCCACGCCGCCACGCTGCCCGAGCTTCTGGCCGCCCGCATCGCCGCCACGCCCGACGCGGACGCCTACCGCCAGTTCGACCCGGTCAGCGGCCGCTGGCAGACGCTGAGCTGGCGCGCCACCGGCGAGCGCGTGGCCCGCTGGCGCGACGCCCTGGCGGCGATGGACCTGCCGCGCGGCGCGCGGGTGTCGATCCTGCTGCCCAACGGCCTGGACGCGATGTCGATCGACCAGGCCTGCCTGGCGCGGGCCGCGGTGCCGGTGCCCCTGCACGCGATCGACAACCCGGGCAGCATCGCCTACATCCTGGCCGACAGCGAGGCCGCCCTGCTGGTGGTGCAGCACCGCGCCCAGTGGGAGGCCATCGCCGGCGTGGGCACGCCGCTGCCCGCCCTGCAGGCGGTGGTGGTGACCGGTGACGGCGACGGCCCGCTGCCCCTGGCGGCCGCGATGCCCGGCGTGCCGGTGCACCCGCTGAGCGAGTGGCTGGCCCGCGGCGCCGCCGCCGGCCCGGCCGAACCGGCCGCCCCCTGGCCCGAGGACCTGGCCACCATCGTCTACACCTCGGGCACCACCGGCAAGCCCAAGGGCGTGATGCTGACCCACCGCAACGTGGTGTCCAACGTGCAGGCGGTGCTGCAGCGCGTGGTGCCGACGACCGAGGACCTGTTCCTGTCCTTCCTGCCGCTCTCGCACACCTTCGAGCGCACGGCCGGCTACTACCTGCCGATCGCCGCCGGCAGCTGCGTGGCCTACGCCCGCTCGGTGCCGCAGCTGGCCGAGGACCTGCTGAGCCAGCGCCCCACGGTGCTGATCTCGGTGCCGCGCATCTACGAGCGGGTGCACGCCAAGATCCACGAGACCCTGGCCACCCAGCCGCGCAAGGCGCGCCTGCTGGCGCTGGCCCAGACCATCGGCTGGCGCCGCTTCCGCGCCGCGCAGGGCCTGCCGGCCGACGACGCCGGCCGCCCCGGCCCCTTCGACGCCCTGCTGTGGCCGCTGCTGCAGCGCCTGGTGGCGCGCCCGGTGCTGGCGCGCTTCGGCGGCCGGCTGCGGGTGGCGGTCAGCGGTGGCGCGCCGCTGCCGCCGGCCATCGCCCGCGCCTTCATCGGCCTGGGCCTGCCGCTGCTGCAGGGTTACGGCATGACCGAGACCTCGCCGGTGGTGGGCGTCAACGGCCTGGACGACAACGACCCGGCCAGCATCGGCCGGGTGCTGCCGGGCGTGCAGGTGCGCATCGGCGACAACCGCGAGCTGCAGGTGGGCGGCCCGTCGGTGATGCGCGGCTACTGGAAGCGGCCCGAGGACACCGCCAAGGTGCTGTCCCCCGACGGCTGGATGGCCACTGGTGACCAGGCCGAGGTCGTCGACGGCCGCATCTTCATCCGCGGCCGGATCAAGGAAATCATCGTCACCTCCACCGGCGAGAAGGTGCCGCCGGTCGACCTGGAGCTGGCGGTCTGCGCCGACCCGCTGTTCGCCCAGGCCTTCGTGGTGGGCGAGAACAAGCCCTTCATCGGCCTGGTGGCGGTGCTGGACCCGGCCGAGTGGGCGCGGCTGGCGGCCCCGCTGGGCCTGGACCCGGCCGATCCGGCCAGCCTGAGCCACCCCCAGGCGCGCGAGGCCGCGCTGGCCCGCGCCGCCCACCAGGCCCGCCACTTCCCCAAGTACGCGGTGCCGCGCAGCGTGGTCCTGAGCCTGGAGCCCTGGACGATCGAGAACACCATGCTCACGCCCACCCTGAAGCTCAAGCGCCTGAACCTGCACGCGCGCTTCGAGGCCGAACTGGCGGCGATGTACGCACCGCGCTGAGCGTTTGCGACATCCTGCTTGGGGATGGCCACACCGGCCAGCGGCAGGCATCCTGAAAAGCCACACTCAGGAGGACCCATGCTCAAGCACACCCTGGCCGGCCTGATGGCCGCACTGGCCCTGGGCGGCGCCCAGGCCGCCACCCTGTACAACCAGGGCGGCTCCACCGGTCCCATCGCCTCCCCCGGCGCCTACACCGTCAACTTCAACGGCAACGGCGCCAGCACCGGCACGCTGTCCTTCACGATCGACGGCTACAACTCGCTGGACGGCCTGGGCAACGGCTACGAAGACGTCTTCCACCTCGCCATCAATGGCAACGAGGTCATCACCGGCGCCTTCGCCATGGGCGGCGGCGCCACCAACAGCGTCTGGTTCAACAGCCTGGGCGCCACCTTCGACACCACCGACACCCGCGAGTGGCTGATCGACTGGGCCGGTGGCAACGTCGAGGTCTCGCTCAACTTCAACCTGCTCGCCGGGGTCAACACGCTGAGCTTCTGGTACTCCAGCGACTTCCCGCAGGGCCTGGGCGACGAGGGCTGGGGCCTCTCCGGCGCCACCGTCACCGCGGTGCCGGAACCCGGCTCGGTCGCGCTGATGCTGGCCGGCCTGGGCGCCGTGGGCCTGGTGGGCCGCCGCCGCCGCGCGGCCTGAGCCCCCTCGCTCGCCACGAAGAAGGAGCCCCTCGGGGCTCCTTTTTTCATGGGCGCGGGCGGGGCTCAGCCCAACTCGGCCTTCAGGTAATGGGCGCCGGGCAGGGGGTTGAAGTAGTAGGGCGGCACTTCCTCGAAACCCAGGCTGGCGTAGAGCTCGCGCGCGGCCTCCATGTCGTCCAGGGTGTCCAGCAGCATGGCCGAGTAGCCGGCCTGCACCGCCTGGTCCATCAGGGCCTGCGCCAGCTGCCGGCCCAGGCCGAAGCGGCGAAAGCCCCGGCGCACGTACAGGCGCTTCATCTCGCAGGCGTTGGCGTAGTCCACGTCGGCCAGGGGCCGGAAGGCGCCGCAGCCGGCCAGCTGACCATCGACCCAGGCCAGCAGCAGGCCGCCGGCGGGCTCGGCGTACTCGCCGGGCAGGGCCGCCAGCTCGGCGTCGAAGTTCTGGAAGCACAGGTCCACGCCCAGGGTGGTGGCGTACTCGCGGAAGATCTCGCGGGTGGCGGCCAGCGCGGCGGGCGTGTCGGGGGGCAGCAGTTCGATCCGGGGGGGCGTGTCCATCGCCGGCAGGGCGAAGTGGCGGGAGCGCCAGTCTAGCGGCTGGTGCCCGCGGGCGGGATCGGTCAGAACGAGGGCAGGGCCGCCGCGCCCAGCGACTGCACCCAGGCCATCACGCCCAGGCAGGCCGCGAACAGGGCCAGCGCCAGCAGGCGCTGGGGCCAGCCGTCGCGGCTGGCGGGGGTGTCGGGCGGCAGGGGCTTGTCGCCGTGCAGCATCGGCCGCACCAGGTTGACCCGCTTGCGGTGCAGGTAGAAGACGATCGCGCCGATGTGCAGCGCCACCAGCACGATCAGCAGCAGCTTGCCCAGCTCGGTGTGCCAGCCGGTGGCCAGCGAGGCCTGGGCACCGCTGACCAGGTGGTTGAGCGGGCCGACGTTGGCGATCTCGTCGTCGGCCACCAGACCGGTCAGCACCTGCACCGACAGGCCGCCCAGCAGGGCCAGCACGCTGAAGGCGCCCAGCGGGTTGTGGCCCACGTCCAGGTGCTCGTCCGGGGCGGTCTGGCCGCGCAGGTAGCGCAGCACGGTGGCCGGGCCGCGCACGAAGCTGGCGAAGCGCGACCAGCGCCCACCCACCACGCCCCACAGCAGGCGGAACAGCAGCAGCGCGCCGGTGAACAGGCCCAGGCGGAAATGCCACTCCATCCAGTTGCCGCCGATCTGGCCGGTCAGCACCAGGCCCACCACCGAGGCGGCCAGCAGCCAATGGAACAGCCGGGTGGGCAGGTCCCACACGCGCACCGGGGTCGTCGTCTCGCTCATCGCGTTCTCCTTGCAGCGCGCACCATAACCGCAAGCCGGGCGCCGGGCGAGGCCCCCGCGCCATCCTGGGGATCCCGGGGAATAAGCGGCGGGGGCGCTGCGTACACTCGCCGGACCGCCCGCACCGGCGGTGCCCGATCCCGATTCCTCAGACACGGAGCACACGCATGAAACGTCTCGCCCTGGCCGCCGCCGCGCTGGCCACCCTCGTGATGGCCCTGCCGGCGCACGCCCAGTTCCAGAAGCCCGAAGACGCGGTCAAGTACCGCAAGGGCGCGTACACGGTGATGGCCAGCCACTTCGGCCGCATCGGCGCGATGGCCCAGGGCCGCGTGCCCTTCGACGCCGCGGCCGCGCAGGCCAACGCCGAGATCGTCGCCACCCTGTCGCGCCTGCCGGGCGCCGCCTTCATCGAGGGCAGCGGCGCGGGCGACACCCGCGCCAAGCCCGAGGTCTGGAGCGAGGCCGACAAGTTCAAGGCGGCCAACGCCAAGATGGTCGAGGAGGTGGGCAAGCTCAACGCCGCCGCCAAGACCGGCAACCTCGACCAGATCAAGGCCACCTTCGGCGAAGCCGCCAAGACCTGCAAGGCCTGTCACGACCACTTCAGAAAGGAATAACCCCCCTACGCGCTGACGCGCGCCCCCCAAGGGGGGCACCTCCAGTGGACCGGCGGAGCCGGATCCACGGAGGTCGCCGGACGGGTTGGCGTTTTGCCGAGCTGTCTGGGTGCTGGCTCAGGTCTTGAGCTTGTGGCGCTGATCCAGCCGGCAACGCGATGGCTCAGGCCTTGAGCTCGGTGGCGCTGATCAGGTAGCGGAAGTTGTCGGGGGCCAGTTCGTCGAAGCGGCCCTCGGCGTTTTCGCCCTGGGGGTACATCAGGAAGGGCAGGGTGCCCTTTTCCTGGCTGCCGGGCAGGCTCAGGTCGTGGGCGGTGTTGTAGCCCACCCAGTTGCCTTCCCAGTTGCCGAACAGGCCGCTCATGACCGGGGCGGCCACCGGGTTGGCCGGGTCCTTGATCCACTCCGGGGTCTCCTGGCGCATCACCTTGAGCACGTCGGCCGGGTCCATCGCCACCCAGCCGTGGCCGGCCAGGTAGGCCTCGGCGCGGCAGTGCTGCGCGCCCTTGAGCGCCGCCGAGTTGGCGCCCAGCTCCTTGTAGCCGAAGGCCGACGGCGCCACGCGCAGGCCGTACACGTCACGCGCCGGCACGCCCACCGAGCGGCACAGGCCCACGAACACCGCGTTCAGGTCGGCGCACTTGCCGCCCAGGTTGCCGCTCTCCAGCATGGCCTTGATGTCGCCGGTGCCGCAGCCGCGGGTCTTGGGCTCGCGGTGGGCGTGGGCCACCACCCACTGGTAGATCGCGCGGGCCTTGTCCACATCGGTGCGGGCGCCCTTCGTGGCCTGCAGCGCGGTGCTGTGCACGATGCCGTCCAGCGGCAGCAGCTCGGTCGCGGCCAGGGCCTGGCGCAGCACGGCGGGGTCTTCCTTGACCGTCTCCTTGCGCGACCAGTCGACCTGGCGGCTCTGGGTGCGCACGCGGCTGGTCACGCTGATCTTCGGCTGGGCCACCTCGGGGGCGAACTCGGCGTACAGCATGCGGGTGCCACGCGAGGCGTCGGCCACCAGGCGGGCCTGGGTGGCGTTGCCGCTCCACTGGTGGCCCTCGGTCTGCTGCCAGGCGGTGTCCAGGTCGGGCAGGGGCAGCCACAGGCGGGTCACGCCCTTGGCCTGCGGCACCTCGGTGCTCAGGGTCAGGTCAAAGGTGCGCCAGGCGCCGGCCTGCGGTGCGAAGCGGCGCTCGGGCGTGGCGGCGTGCAGGTGGGCGAAGGGGCTGGCCAGCGTGGCGGCGAGCAGGGTGCGGCGTTTGAGCGGGGCGGTCATGGTGGGGGCTCTCGGGTGGGCGGTGTGACGGGAGGAAAGAGGGTCAGAAGCGGCCCGTGCGCAGCAGCTGTTGCACCTGCTGGCGGGCGGCGGGCGCCTGCCAGTCGACCTCGCCGGTCCAGGTGCACAGGGGCTGGCCGTCGCGGCCGATGAAGACGGTGGTCGGGAACATGCGCACGCCCCAGGCCCGCGAGGCGGCGCCGTCGGCGTCGCGCAGGATGGGCAGGCCGATCGGCATCAGGGCCAGGAAGCGGTCGATCGCGGCGGCGGTTTCCTTGTGGTTGACCGTCCACACGCGCAGGCCGTCGCGGGCGTGGCGCTCGGCCATCAGCTCGAGCGAGGGCATCTCGGTGCGGCAGGGCTCGCACCAGCTGGCCCAGAAGTTCAGCAGCACGGCCTGGCCGCGCGCCTCGGCCAGCCGAAAGCCCGGGCCGCCATGGCCCGGCAGGTCCAGCGGCGGCACCGGCCGCCCGGCGCGCCAGGGCTGGGGCAGGGCGTCCTCGGCGGCCCGCGCCGCGGGCAGGCAGCACGCGGCGGCCGTGCCCAGCAGGGCGCGGCGGGACAGCAGGGCAAAGGGGTGGTCGCGCATCGGGCCGCAAGCATAGCCGCCCCGGGAAACCCCGGGGGGGGGCCGTCGGGCTGTGGATGCATCCAGTATGCTGTCGGCCTGATGTCTGCCGACCCGGTCCTGGATCCCCTCAACGACGCCCAGCGCGCCGCCGTGGCGCATGCCGGCGGGCCGCTGCTGGTCATCGCCGGCGCCGGCAGCGGCAAGACCCTGACCCTGGCCGCCCGCGTGGCGCGCCTGGTGCGCGACGGCGCCGACCCGCAACGCCTGCTGCTGCTGAGCTTCTCGCGCCGCGCGGCGCAAGAGCTGTCGCGCCGCGCCGGCCGCCTGCTGCACCAAGCCCTGGGCCTGCCGCCCACCACCCGCGCGCCGCTGCTGCCCTGGGCCGGCACCTTCCACGGCATCGGGGCGCGCCTGCTGCGCGAGCACGCCGAGGCCATCGGCCTGTCGCCGAATTTCAGCGTCATCGACCGTGGCGACGCCGAGGACCTGATGGGCTGGGTGCGCCAGCAGACCGGCGTGGCCGAGCAGACGAGTGAGCGCTTCCCGCTCAAGGGCACCTGCCTGTCGATCTACTCGCGCGCGGTCAACAGCCAGGGCCCGCTGGGCGAGCTGCTGGCCGCGCACTGGCCCTGGTGCGTGGGCCACGAGGACGCGCTGCGCCGGCTGTTCGCGGCCTACGTCGCCGCCAAGCAGGACCAGCACACGCTGGACTACGACGACCTGCTGCTGTGGTGGCACGAGATGCTGCAGGCCAGCCCC
>CALRTJ020000041.1:0-14588 GCA_943371055.1 Hydrogenophaga intermedia
CGTGGCCACCCGCTACCTGCACCACTACCTGGGCTGGTTCAGAGCCGTCGACCGCTGCGCCCCTCGCCATCTGCCAGCCGAGCAGTTCCTCGACCTCTCCCTAGGACGGTTCGCCCATCCATAGGCAACGGGCAAAGAGCCAAAAAAAACGCCGGTGGCTTGAGACCACCGGCGTCGATGTGTGCCTGTTCACACGGTCCTCCCCGGACCTCGCTACCCTTTGAGGGCTGATGACAGCGAATCAGTAACAACTGTGCCAAGAGACCGGTCGGCAGACCATCCCTCTTTAGGGGGAAGCCCGGCTCGAACCCCCCTATGAATAGGGAGATCGGTTCAGTCCAGAAGGGGCAGCACCTCGTGGCGCAGCGCGCCGCGGACCCGCTCGTAGTCGGGCACGACCGAGCGCACCACATCCCAGAAGGCGGCGCTGTGGTTCATTTCGCGCAGGTGGGCCAGCTCGTGGGCCACCACGTAGTCGATCACCGGCAATCCGAAATGCACCAGGCGCCAGTTCAGGCGGACCGAGCCATCGGCCGAGGCGCTGCCCCAGCGCGTCTGGGCCGAACTGAGCGACAGGCGGGTCATGCGCACGCCCAGGCGCTGCGCGAAGTGGGCACAGCGCTCCTCGAAGACCCGGCGGGCCTGGCGTTGCAGCCAGCTTTGCACGACGTCGCGGATCTGGGACGGCTGGGCGGTCTGGGGCAGCCCGACATGCAAGGTCAGGCGAGGCACGCCAGGCAGCGCCTGGGCATCGGTGTTGAGGATCGCGCCGGCGGCCCGCGGGTCGAGCACGATGATCACGGTCTCGCCCAGGAAAGGCAGACCGGCCCCGTCGCGCCATTCCACGCGGGCCGCCTCCATGCGTCGGCGGCGGTCACGCTGCTCGGCCAGCTTGCGCAGGATCCAGGTGGACTTCTCGCGCAGCGCGGCCTCGACCTCGCCCACCGAGACCCAGCGCGGCGCGCTGACCACCAGGCCCTCGGCATCGACGACGAAGCCGATCGAGCGTCGGCGCGCCCGGCGCAGCTGGTAGGCCACCAGGCAGGCGCCCAGCAACAGCTCACGGTCAGCCTGCGGGTGGCGGTAGTCGGCCCGCGGCGCGCTGGGCGTGGGAGCGGGCGAGGCCGCCGGGCCCACGGCGCGCGGCACCGGCGAGGGCGTGGGGGCAGCGGCCGGCGCGGCCTCGCCGCCGTCGAACAGCGACAGCTGCCAGGAGGAGGGATCGGCCGCGGCGGGGGGCATGGCGCCGGATTCTAGGACCGGCCGGACGGCTCAGGCGGCCGGCGGGGCATAAGCCTCGGGGTCGAGGCGACGCATCTCGGCCTCGATCCAGGCCTCGACCTCGCGCATCAGCTCGTCGGCGGGGCGCCCGTCGACCGGGATCGGCCGGCCGATCGACACGTCGATCACGCCCGGGCGCAGCAGGAAACTGCGGCGCGGCCAGCAGCGCGCCGAGGTGACCGCGATCGGGGCGATGGGCACGCCGGTGGCCAGGGCCAGGCGCGACGCGCCGGTCTTGTAATCGCCCTGCTCGCCGCGCGGGGTGCGGGTGCCCTCGGGAAACATGATGACCCAGTTGCCCTGGCCCATGATGCGCTGCCCCTGCTCGGCCACCTTGCGCCAGGCTTCGGCCCGGCGGCTGCGGTCGATGTGGATCATGTCCAGACGACCGATGGCCCAGCCGAAGAACGGGATCCACAGCAGCTCGCGCTTGAAGACGTAGGCCAGCGGATGCGGCATCAGCATCGGGAAGGCGAAGGTCTCCCAGGTGCTCTGGTGCTTGGGCGCGAGCAGCACGGCCGCGCGGGCGTCCGAGGCGCTGGGCAGATGCTCCAGGCCTTGCACCCGCCAGCGCACGCCGCAGATCCAGCGCGCCGCCCAGATCGCTTGGCGCAGCCAGCCGACGCAGATCCAGTACAGCGAGGTGCTGCGGACGAACAGCGAGACCAGGACCACGAAGGTGGCCCAGGGGATCACGGTGACCACCAGCCAGAGGAAGAACAGCGCGGAGCGCAGCAGCCAGGAAAGACGTTGCATCGGAGCGGAAGGAAAGATCAGGCTTGGGCGCCCAGCAAGTGGGTGGCGAAGGCGCCCAGGTCCGCATGGACCACGCTGCCCGGCACGGCCTGCTGCCACTGGGCGACCTCGGCGTCATGGACCTGGGCGGCGCGGCCGGTGCGCACCAGATGCGGCCGGCAGCCGGCGGCCCAGGCGGCCTCGAGGTCGCGCAGGGTGTCGGCCACCATGGGCACCTGGGACAGGGTGACGCCGTAGCGGTCGGCGATCTCGCGCATCATCCCGGGCAGCGGCTTGCGGCAGCTGCACTGGTCCTCGGGGGCATGCGGGCAGAAGAACACCGCGTCGATGCGGCCACCCTTGGCCCACAGCAGCTTCATCATGCGCTGGTGGATCGCATTGACCGAGGCCATGTCGATCATGCCGCGGCCGATGCCCGACTGGTTGGTGGCGACGACCACATGCCAGCCGGCATGGTTGAGGCGGGCCACGGCCTCCAGGGCGCCGGGGATCGGCTCCCATTCGTCCGGGTCCTTGACGTGCCCCTCGCGGAACACGTTGAGGATGCCGTCGCGGCCGAGGATGATCAGCTTGGGCGCCTGGGAGGGCATGGCGGGGGCCTCAGGCAGCCAGGCGCGACAGATCGGCCACGCGGTTCATCGCCTGGTGCAGCCGGTTCAGCAGCGCCTGGCGGTTGGCACGCAGCGCCGCGTCGTCGGCATTGACCATCACGCCATCGAAGAAGGCATCGACCGGCGCCTTCAGCGCGGCGAGGGCCTTGAGCGAGCCGGCGTAGTCGTGCTGCTCGAACAGGCGGTCGGCCAGCGGCTGCACCTCGGCGATCGCGGCGGCCAGGGCCTGCTCGGCGGTCTCCTGCAGCAGCGCGTCGGACACCGTCGTGGGCAGCTCGCCCTCGATCTTCTTCAGGATGTTGCCCACGCGCTTGTTGGCGGCCGCCAGCGAGGCCGCCTCGGGCAGCGCGGCGAAGGCCCGCACGGCCTCCAGGCGGCGCGGCACGTCGCCCAGGCGGGCCGGGTTGAGGGCCAGCACGGCGTCGACTTCCTGGGCGCTGTAGCCCTGGTCGCGCAGGGACACGGCCAGGCGGTCGGCGAAGAAGCCGCTCAGCGCCGCGGTGGGGTCGGTGATCAGCTCGCCGAAGCAGGGCACGGCGCCGGACAGCAGCTCGGGCAGGTCCAGCGGCAGGTTCTTCTCGGTCAGGATGCGGATCACGCCCAGGGCGTGGCGGCGCAGCGCGAACGGGTCCTTGTCGCCGGTGGGCAGCTGGCCGATGCCGAACAGGCCAACCAGGGTCTCGAGCTTGTCGGCCAGGGCCACCACGGTGCCGCTGTGGTTGCGCGGCAGCGCGTCGCCGGCGAAGCGCGGCTTGTAGTGGTCCTCGATGGCGATGGCGACGCCGTCGCGCAGGCCCTCGTGGCGGGCGTAGTAGCCGCCCATGATGCCCTGCAGCTCGGGGAACTCGCCGACCATGTCGGTCAGCAGGTCGGTCTTGGCCAGCAGGGCGGCCTGGGCCACCTTGCTGTCGAGCACCTCGAACTCGTCCTTGGCCTCGACCGTGTAGGGCACGGTGGCCATGCGCAGCTGGTTGACGATGGCGTGGGCGATGGCCTTGACGCGCTCGGCGCGCTCGCCCTGGGTGCCCAGCTTGCCGTGGTAGACCACCTTGGCCAGGCCCGGCACGCGGCTGTCCAGGGTCTTCTTGCGGTCCTGGTCGAAGAAGAACTTGGCGTCGGCCAGGCGCGGGCGCACCACGCGCTCGTTGCCCTGGATGACCGCGCTGGGGTCGGCCGGCGCGATGTTGCTGACGATCAGGAAGGTGTTGGTCAGCTTGCCGTGGCCGTCCAGCAGCGGGAAGTACTTCTGGTTGGCCTTCATCGTCAGGATCAGGCACTCCTGCGGCACCTCGAGGAATTCCTTCTCGAAGTGACAGATCAGCACGTTGGGCTTCTCGACCAGCGCGGTGACCTCGTCAAGCAGGGCCTCGTCCTCGATCGGCTTGAGGCCTTCCTTGGCGGCGGCCGACTCGAGCTGGCGCACGATCTCGGCGCGGCGCTCGTCGAAGCTGGCGATGACCGCACCCTGGGTGCGCAGCTGCTGGGCGTAGCCGTCGGCGTGGTCGATTGACACCACCGGGTGGCTGGCCTCGAAGCGGTGGCCCAGGGTCTCGCGGCCGGCGCTCAGGCCCAGGGCCTGGACATGGACCACGTGCTCGCCGTGCAGGGCGATCAGGCGGTGCGCGGGGCGCACGAACTTGACGTCGCTCCAGCCATCGGCCTTCTGGTAGGTCATGACCTTGGGGATCGGCAGCTTGGCGATCGCCTCGTCCAGGGCCTTTTGCAGGCCCTCGGCCAGGCTGGCGCCGGGCACCAGGCTGTCCAGGAACAGGGCTTCGGCCTTGCCGTCGGGCAGGCGCTTGAGCTGGGGCACGACCGAGGCGTCGGCGCCCACGGCGGCCAGCTTCTTGAGCAGCGCGGGGGTGGGTTGGCCGTCGGCGGTGAGGGCCACGGCGACGGGCATCAGCTTGAGCTGCTGGGCCTTGTCGGCGGCCTTGGCGGCCACGTCGGCCACATGAACCGCCAGCCGGCGCGGCGAAGCATAGGCGGTGACCGCCGCCTGGGGGCCGGCCAGGCCCTGGGCCTTCAGGCTGGCGGCCAGCACCGACGAGAAGGACTCGCCCAGCTTCTTCAGGGCCTTGGGCGGCAGCTCTTCGACGAAGAGTTCAACGAGGAGGTTGGCTTGGCTCATGGTGTTCAGGCGGCTTCTTTCTTGGCGGCCTTCTCGGCCTTGGCGGCCAGCTCGGCGATCACTTCATCGGCCCAGGCCTTGGGGGCCATCGGGAAGCCCAGACGGGCGCGGCTGTCGAGGTAGCTGGCCGCCACGCTGCGCGCCAGGTTGCGGATGCGGCCGATGTAGGCCGCGCGCTCGGTGACGCTGATCGCGCCGCGCGCGTCCAGCAGGTTGAAGGTGTGGGCCGCCTTGAGCACCTGCTCGTAGGCCGGCAGCGCCAGCTGGGCCGCGATCAGCTGCTGGGCATTGCCCTCGTGGGCGCCGAAGGCGGTGAGCAGGAACTCCACGTTGCTGTGCTCGAAGTTGTAGGTCGACTGCTCGACCTCGTTCTGGTGGAACACGTCCCCGTACTTGATGTCGGGGGCGCCGTTCTGGCCCTTGGCGTACACCAGGTCGTAGACGTTCTCCACGCCCTGCAGGTACATGGCCAGGCGCTCCAGGCCGTAGGTGATCTCGCCGGTGATCGGCTTGCAGTCGATGCCGCCGACCTGCTGGAAGTAGGTGAACTGGGTCACTTCCATGCCGTTGAGCCAGACCTCCCAGCCCAGGCCCCAGGCGCCCAGCGTGGGGTTCTCCCAGTCGTCCTCGACGAAGCGCACGTCGTTCTTCTTGAGGTCGAAGCCCAGCGCCTCGAGCGAGCCCAGGTAGAGCTCGAGGATGTTGGCCGGCGCCGGCTTGAGCACCACCTGGTACTGGTAGTAGTGCTGCAGGCGGTTGGGGTTCTGGCCGTAGCGGCCATCCTTGGGGCGGCGGCTGGGCTGGACGTAGGCGGCCTTCCAGGGCTCGGGGCCCAGGGCGCGCAGGAAGGTGGCGGTGTGGCTGGTGCCCGCGCCCACTTCCATGTCGTACGGCTGCAGCAGGGCGCAGCCCTGGGCGTCCCAGTATTCCTGGAGGCGGAGGATCAGTTGCTGGAAGGTGAGCATCGGCCTGTCTCGGACCGCCGCCGCGCGGCGCGGGGGGTCGTTCGGTGGGGGAAACGGTGGATTTTAGGGGCGGGGGCGGCGGGTGGCCTCGGCCGGCGTGCGCGGGGCCATCGCCCCGATCAGCGCCAGCGCCACCACCCACAGGGGCCACAGTCCGGCGCGGGCCAGCCAGCGGGCGTAGGGCGTGTCGCCCCGGCGGCCCTCGACCACCGCGTCGAGCGTGGCCTCGGTCCAGGCCGGCAAGCGGGCCGTGACCGCGCCGCGGTGGTCGATCACCGCGGTGGCGCCGGTGTTGGTGGCGCGCACCAGCGGGCGCTGGAACTCCATCGCCCGCAACCGCGAGAACTGCAGGTGCTGGTCCTGCACCATGTGGCGGCCGAACCAGGCCAGGTTGCTGGCGTTGGCCAGCACGGTGGCGGCACCAGGCCCGACCAGGCCGTCGGCGAAGTCCTCGCCGAACAGGTCCTCGTAGCAGATCAGCGGCCGCACCCGCTGCCCGGCCACCTCGAAGGGCGCGGTCTGGGTGCCGCTGGCCTGGTCGCCCAGCGGGATGCGCATCAGGTCGACGAACCAGCGCAGCCCGGGGGGCACGAACTCGCCGAAGGGCAGCAGGTGGCGCTTGCCGTAGGCGTAGTCCGGGCCGGCGACCGGGGCCACGCCCACCATCGAGTTGACCCAGCCCTCTTCGTCACTGCCCAGGAAGGTGCCGATCAGCGCCGCCCGCTCGCCCGAGCGGAAGGGCGCGGTGAGCCCGGCCCAGTAGCCAGGCTCGAGCAGGTCGCGCGGCACCGGCAGCACCGACTCGGGGGTGAGCACCAGGGCCCCACGCGCCGCGTGCAGCCGCGCCTGCAGCGCCTGCATGTTGGCGCCGATGCGCGCCGGGTCGAATTTCAGGTCCTGCGGCACGCTGGGCTGCAGCAGGCTCACCGACAGCGTGCCGGCCGGCTCGGTGAAGTCGGCCGGCGCCAGGGCCGCCGCCAGCGGCAGCGCCCCGGCGAGCGCCGCCAGCCCCAGGCGCTGCGCCGTCCCGGCACGCCAGGCCAGGGCCAGCGCCGCCCCCGCCAGGGCACCGGCCGCCCCCATGCCGTACACGCCTACCCAGGGCGCCAGTGCCGCCCAGGCGCCGTCGCTGTGGGCATAGCCCGAGGCGATCCAGGGAAAGCCGGTCAGGAACTGGGCCCGCGCCAGCTCGGCCACCAGCCACAGGCCGCCGAAGCCGGCGGCGTCGGCCCACGGCCGGCCGCTGCGCCAGCGCGCCCAGCCGGCGCAGGCCAACCCCAGGTACAGCGCCAGCAGACCGGCCAGCAGCCCCACCGCCAGCGCGGCCAGCGGTGCCGGCAAGCCGCCGAAATCGTGCATGCTGATGTAGAGCCACCACAGACCGCTGGCCAGCCAGGCCGCCCCGAAGGCCCAACCGCGCACGAAGGCCTGACGCCCCGAGGCGCCGGACAGCAGGGACACCAGCGCCGCCACGGCCAGCGGCTGCAGCCACCAGGCCCCCAGCGGCGCGAAGGAGGCCGTGTGGGCGCCCCCGGCCAGCGCGGCCAGGGCCCAGGCGGGCGGCCGCCGCGTCACCGGTCGTCGACGCCGGGCTCGGCCGGCAGGCGGCGCACCTTGAACCAGCGCACCGCGCCGCCGCGGGTCAGCATCACGCTGAAATCCAGCCCGCCCAGGCGCACCGATTCGCCCCGGCGCGGCACATGACCGGTCTCGTGGGCCAGCAGGCCGCCGATGGTGTCGAAGTCGTCCTCGGGCAACTGCACCGAGAAGGCCTCGTTGACCGCGCGGATGTCGGCGTCACCGGCCACGCGCAGGCTACCGTCGGCCAGGGTGTAGACCCCGCTCTCGGCATCGGCGTCGTCGAACTCGTCCTCGATCTCGCCGACGATCTCCTCGAGCACGTCCTCGATCGTGATCAGGCCGGCGGTGGAGCCGAACTCGTCGATCACGATGGCCAGGTGGTTGCGGTTGGAGCGGAAGTCGCGCAGCAGCTCGTTGAGGTTCTTGCTCTCGGGCACGAACACCGCCGGGCGCAGCAGGATGCGCAGGTTGAGCTCGGGCGCGCGCTGCAGCTTGAGCAGGTCCTTGGCCAGCAGGATGCCGATGATGTTGTCGCGCGAGCCTTCGGTGACCGGGAAGCGCGAATGACCGGTGTCGATCACCTGGGCCAGCAGGGCCTCGTAGGGCCAGTCGATGTCCAGCACGTCCATCCGGGGCGCGGCCACCATCACGTCGCCGGCGGCCATGTCGGCCATGCGCAGCACGCCTTCAAGCATCGCCCGGGACTGGGGCTCGATCAGCTCGCGCTGCTCGGCGTCGGCCAGGGTCTCGATGAGCTCGTCCTTGGAGTCCGGGCCCGGCGAGATGAACTCGACCAGGCGCTCGAACAGGGTGCGCCGGTCTTGCGGCGCGGCAGGGTGGCCGCCACGCGGCGGCCGTCCAGATTGAGGTTCGGACACGTCGGGTGCCGGCAGTGGAAGTGTGCCGAGAATACCCGATTCACTTGACAGGGCCCGGTCATCGCCGCAGAGTGGCGGCCCCCTTGACACCCGGGCGGGCGCCCCCATCTGCGTCGGCCTGTCCCACCCAACGCCAGCTCCCATGTCCAACGGCCTGATTCCCGTCACCATCCTCACCGGCTTCCTGGGCAGTGGCAAGACCACGCTGCTCAAGCGCGTGCTCACCGAGGCCCACGGCCAGAAGATCGCCGTCATCGAGAACGAGTTCGGCGAAGAGAACATCGACAACGACATCCTGGTCTCGGACACCAACGAGCAGGTGATCCAGATGAGCAACGGCTGCGTCTGCTGCACCATCCGCGAGGACCTGCGCTCCACCCTGGCCGACCTGGCCGCCAAGCGGCGCAAGGGCGAGCTCCACTTCGAGCGGGTGGTCATCGAGACCACCGGCCTGGCCGATCCGGGCCCCGTGGCCCAGACCTTCTTCATGGACGACGAGGTGGCCGAGAGCTACCTGCTGGACTCGATCCTGACCCTGGTCGACGCCAAGCACGCCGCCCAGCAGCTCAACGACCGTCAAGAGGCGCGCCGCCAGGTGGGCTTCGCCGACCAGATCTTCATCAGCAAGGCCGACCTGGTGCAGGCCGCCGAGCTGGAGGCGCTGCAGCACCGCCTCAAGCACATGAACCCGCGCGCCCCGCAGCGCGCAGTGCATTTCGGCGAGGTGCCGATCGCCGAGGTGTTCGACCTCAAGGGCTTCAACCTCAACGCCAAGCTCGACATCGACCCGGACTTCCTGACCGAAGGCCACGGCCATGAGCACCACCACCACGACCACGACCACGGCGAGCACTGCGACCACCCGCACCACCACGCCCACGACGACGACGTGAAGAGCTTCGTCTTCCGCAGCGACAAGGCGTTGTCGCCGTCGCGACTGGAGGACTTCCTGGGCTCGATCGTGCAGGTCTACGGCCCCAAGATGCTGCGCTACAAGGGCGTGCTGTGGCTTAAGGGCAGCGAACGCAAGGTGATCTTCCAGGGCGTGCACCAGCTGATGGGCTCCGACCTGGGACCGAAGTGGGCCGCCGGCGAAACCCGCCAGAGCAAGATGGTCTTCATCGGCATCGACCTGCCGCGGGAAATCCTGCTGCAGGGCCTGGAAGGCTGCATCGCCTGAGGTGGAGGCGCTGTCAGCCACGAGGAAGGCGCGGATCGCTACAATCCGCGCGCCCTGCGTGGCGGCCACGCCACAAACAACACAGGGCCGGAGGGTATAAAGCCCTCTGACCTGCGACGTGGTGAGGAGACCGACGTGAGCAAGACCCCGGCCAAGAGCGCGAGCAGCGCGGCAGGCAAGACGCCCGCCGCCAAGGCGCCCGCCGCGACCAAGAAGGCGACCAAGACCTCAACCGAGGCCGTGGCCGAATCCGCAACCGCCGCGCCCACCCCACCGCAACCCGCCCCGGCCGCCGCCCCGGCGACCCCGCCGCCGACCAAGGCCAGTTTTTCCGACCGCTTCTCCCCGAAGAAGCCCGCTCCCCGGATCGAACCCGAACCCATGACTGCCGTGAAGCCCGCCATCAAGGCGGACCCCAAGCTGGCCAACGCCTGGAAGACCAAGGCCGGCCGCGACCTGACCGAAGCCGAGCTGCAGGCCATGCCTGAAGCCGAGTACATGAACGACAAGCAGCTGGAGTTCTTCAAGGCCCGGCTGCAGGCGCTCAAGGACGACCTGCTGTCGAACGCCGGTGAAACCACCGAGCACCTGCGCGAAGACACCTCCATCGTCCCCGACCCGGCCGACCGCGCCACGATCGAGGAAGAACACGCCCTGGAGCTGCGCACCCGCGACCGCGAACGCAAGCTGCTGAAGAAGATCGGCCAGTCCATCGCCCGCATCGAGGCCGGCGACTACGGCTTCTGCGACGAAACCGGCGAGCCGATCGGCCTGGGGCGCCTGCTGGCCCGACCGACCGCCACGCTGTCGCTCGAGGCGCAGCAGCGCCGCGAGCTCAAGCAGAAGATGTTCGGGGACTGATTCTCCGGACCGCGGCAGTACCCGATGCCCACGCGCGAAGACGGCAAAGGCATGTTCAGCCGCATGGTGCGGCTGGTCGCCACGCCTGGCCGCGAGCACTCGGTGCTGCCGGACAGCGGCAGCAGCCAGTTCGCCGAAGCCGAGAAGGCCGAGCTCAAGGCGATGATCGAGCGCAAGCGGCGCAACGACTTCGTCCGCAAGCGCGAGCTCAACATGCTGCGCCGCATCCGCCGCGAAGGGCTGTCGCCCGAGCAGGCCGCGGCCCTGGACGCCGCCTCACACATCGACGATTCCGAGGTCCGCGCCACCCACCCGCCCGGCGGGCCGGTGGACGTGGGCGTCAAGGCCAAGATCGACGCGATCGAGCAGCAGATGGTGGGGCATGCGCCCCCGGCGCGCGCCGCGCAGTTGGGATCGGTCCGCCCGGCGCCGGCCGGTCGCCGTGCCGCGCCGTCGCCCGCGGTGCCCGATGCGGCCGCCACGGTGCCGGCCGGCCTGATCACCGAGTCCTTCGACGACGGCACCCGGCCCATGATGATGATGCCGGGCGATGACGCGCTGCGCCACCGCGCCCCGCCGCCCACCCTGACCGAAGCCGTGCTGCCCGCCGCCGCCGCGCCGCTGCACCTGTCGCAGGGCGACACCATCTCCCAGGTCGAGGTGGCCGAACTGGCCCACGACCACGAACTGGACGAGGCGGTGATCGCCTTCGCCAACGCCGACTTCAACCACGCCGAGCGCGCCCTGGTGGGCCTGATCGGCCCCGGAGGGAGCCGCGCCGAACACGCCGACACCTGGCTGACCCTGTTCGACCTGTACCGCGCCACCGGGCAGGGGCCGCGTTTCGACACCCTGGCGCTCGAGTACAGCCAGCGCTTCCAGTCCTCGCCGCCGCAGTGGTATTCGCTGCCGCGTCTGGTGGCCGACGCCACCCAGGGCGGCATGGTGGCCTCCGAGGCGCGGCAGGGCGAGATCGGCTGGGTCTGCGCGCCGGTGCTCGACGCCGACGGCCTGACCGACCTGGTCTCGCGCAGCCTGCAGATGCCACGCCCCTGGGTGATGGACTGGAGCGCCCTGCAGCGCATCGAGGCCGATGCGGTCAACCGCCTCACCCAGCAACTGCGTGCCTGGTCGGCCGAGCCGCTGGAAATGCGCTGGCTGGCCTCCGACCGGCTGCTGAGCGTGCTGGCCGAGGCCGCTCCGGTGGGCGTGCGCGACGCCGACCCGGGCTACTGGATGGCGCGCCTCGAGGTGCTGCGGCTGGTCAACCGCCCCGATCTCTTCGACGATGTGGCGATCGACTACTGCGTCACCTACGAGGTCTCGCCCCCCAGCTGGGAGCCCAGCAAGGGCGTGGCCCGCGAGGGCTCGGCCTCCGCCGCCACCGTGTCCACCCAGCTCTCGGTGATCGGCGATGCCGTGACCACCATCCAGGGCGGCGACCAGCAGGGCATGGCGATCACCACGCTGGACCTCTCGGGCCAGTTGTCCGGGGACATCGCCGGCCTGCTCCAGACCCTGGACGCCCGCCTGGGCGGCGCCCACATCGTGCGCATCTCGTGCGCGCTGCTGATCCGGGTCGATTTCCTGGCTGCGGGCGACCTGCTCAACTGGATCCTCGCCCGCCGCGGCGAGGGCCGTCACATCGGCTTCACCGACGTCCACCGGCTGGTGGCGGCGATGTTCGGCGCGATGGGCATCGGCGAGCACGCCACGGTGCAGCTGCGCCAGAGCTGAGCCCGGCCCCGGGGGGCGTGCGCAGACCCCTGCGCGCTTACCATTGCGCCCCATGGATTCGTATCACGGCACCACCATCGTCAGCGCGCGCCGCGCGCTGCCCGACGGCCGCTGGCAGGTCGCGCTCGGCGGCGACGGCCAGGTCACCCTCGGCCACATCGTCGTCAAGGCCAGCGCCCGCAAGGTCCGTCGCCTGCACCACGACCAGGTGCTGGCGGGCTTCGCAGGCGCCACCGCCGACGCCTTCACCCTGTTCGAGCGCTTCGAGGACAAGCTGGCCAAGCACTCGGGCCACCTGGTGCGCGCGGCCATCGAGCTCACGCGCGACTGGCGCACCGACAAGGTGCTGCGCAACCTCGAGGCCATGCTGGCCGTGGCCAACCGCGAGGCCTCGCTGATCATCACCGGCAACGGCGACGTCCTCGAGCCCGAACGCGGCCTGGTGGCCATCGGCTCGGGCGGCGCCTACGCCCAGGCCGCCGCCATGGCCCTGCTGGAGCACACCACGCTGAGCGCACCCGAAGTCGTCAAGAAGTCGCTCGAGATCGCCGGCAGCCTGTGCATCTACACCAACCAGAACCACATCGTCGAGGTGCTGGAATGAGCATGACGCCCAAGGAGATCGTCTCCGAGCTGGACCGCCACATCGTGGGCCAGCAGGCCGCCAAGCGCGCGGTGGCGATCGCGCTGCGCAACCGTTGGCGCCGCCAGCAGGTCGACGAGAAGCTGCGCCCCGAGATCACGCCCAAGAACATCCTGATGATCGGCCCGACCGGCGTGGGCAAGACCGAGATCGCCCGCCGCCTGGCGCGGCTGGCCGATGCGCCCTTCATCAAGGTGGAGGCCACCAAGTTCACCGAGGTCGGCTATGTCGGCAAGGACGTGGACACCATCGTGCGCGACCTGATCGAGGTCGCGGTCAAGCAGGAGCGCCAGGCCGCGCTGCAACGCGCCCGCCTGCGCGCCGAGGACGCCGCCGAGGACCGCGTGCTGGACGTGCTGGTGCCACCGCCGCGCCACGGCGAGGCCACCGACAACACCGCCCGCCAGGTCATGCGCAAGCGCCTGCGCGAGGGCGCGCTCGACGACAAGGAAATCGAGCTGGAGCTCACCGAAGCCCGAGGCGCCGCCACCCCCGACATCATGGCCCCGCCCGGCATGGAAGACATGGCCGAGCAGCTCAAGGGCCTGTTCTCGCAGATGGGCCAAGGCCGCAAGACCGCCCGCAAGCTGCCGATCCGCGAAGCCCTGCGCCAACTCGCCGACGAGGAGGCCGCCAAGCTGGTCAGCGACGAGGAGATCCGCGCGCGCGCCGTCAGCGCCGCCGAGCAGAACGGCATCGTCTTCATCGACGAGATCGACAAGGTGGCCGCGCGCGCCAGCACCCAGGGCGCCGAGGTCTCGCGCCAGGGCGTGCAGCGCGACCTGCTGCCCCTGGTCGAGGGCACCACGGTGCAGACCAAGCACGGCATGGTCCGCACCGACCACATGCTGTTCATCGCCTCGGGCGCCTTCCACCTGTCCAAGCCCTCGGACCTCATCCCCGAGCTGCAGGGCCGCTTTCCGATCCGGGTCGAGCTGCAGGCGCTGTCGGTGGCCGATTTCGAGGCCATCCTGGGCAGCACCCACGCCAACCTGATCCGCCAGTACCAGGCCCTGCTGGCCACCGAGGGCGTGGCGCTGGAGATCACCGAGGACGGCGTGCGCCGCCTGGCCGAGGTGGCCTTCGAGGTCAACGAGCGCACCGAGAACATCGGCGCCCGGCGCCTGGCCACGGTGATGGAGCGCCTGCTCGAGGACATCAGCTTCGAGGCCCCCGACCTGTCCGGCCGCACCCTGCGGGTGGACGCGGCCCTGGTCAACGAGCGCCTGGCCGCCCTGGTCATCAACGAGGACCTGTCGCGCTTCATCCTCTGAACGCCCGGTCCACCCCCCGACCGCCCCGCAGAGGGCGGCCTTTCACCACAGGAGACCTTCCATGATCCGACGTCGTTCCCTGCTGGCCTCGGCCGCGGCCGGCCTGGGCACCCCGCTGGTCGGGGCCGCGCCCGCGACCCCCGCGGCCAAGCCGCTGCTGCCACAGCTGCGCATCTACATCCCCGGCGGCGCCGGCGGCGGCTGGGACCAGACCGGCCGCACCCTGGGCGCCACCCTGCAGGCCCTGGGCCTGGTCGAGAAGGTGGAGTACGAGAACAAGGGTGGCAAGGGCGGCACCCTGGGCCTGGCCGACTTCGTCGCCCGCTTCGACAAGGACCCCGCCGCGCTGCTGGTGGGCGGCATGGTGATGGTGGGCGCGCTGGCCATCGGCGACAGCAAGGCCAGCCTGTCCCAGGTCATGCCGCTGGCGCGCCTGACCAACGACTACCTGGCGGTCTGCACCCTGCCCGGCAGCCCCTTCACCGACCTGCGCGCGCTGGTGGCGCGGCTGCGCGAGCAGCCGGGCTCGGTGGCCTTCACCGGCGGCTCGCTGGGCAGCGTGGACCACATGCTGGTGGGCATGATGCTGCGCCACCTGCAGCAGGACGTGGCCAAGATGCAGTACCTGCCCGGAACCTCGGCCAAGGAGTCGATCGCCATGATGGACGCCGGCAAGGCCCAGGTCCTGAT
>CALRTJ020000042.1:0-14508 GCA_943371055.1 Hydrogenophaga intermedia
CGGCGAGCGCTCGCTGCTGGCCTACTGGGCGCAGCCGCTGCTGCGCCGCCTGGGCACCGCCCTGAGGGAGCCGTGATGGCCCGCCGATGGAGCGCCTGGTGCCTGGCCGCCGCCCTGGCCGCCCCCGCGCTGCAGGCCCAGACCCTGGACCCGCAGGCCGCCTGGGCCGCCGCGCTGGCGCAGGACCCGCAGTGGCGGGCCGCCCAGGCCGCCGCCGACGCCGGCGCGGTGCTGCTGCCGTTGGCCGAGGCCGCCCGCCAGCCCCGGGTGACGCTGGACGGGCAGCTCGGGGTCAACCAGCTCGACCAGGTCCAGCCCTCGTTCTTCGCGCCCCAGGGCGTCTCGACGACCCAGAACTACGGCAGCCACTCGGCCCAGCTGACGGTGCGCCATGGCGTCCACCAGCCGGCGCTGGTGGCGGCGCTGCCGGTGGCCCGGGCCCAGGGCGAGGAGGCCACGGCCCAGGCCCGGCGGGCCCGCCAGGACCTGGCCGCCCGCCTGTTCGAGGCCTACCTGGCCGTGCTCGATGCCGACGCCCGGCTGCAGCACCAGCAGCGGCTGCTGGCCCTGCACGAGCGCCAGGCCGAGCAGGCCCGCGCGGCACTGGCGGCCGGCACCGGCACCCGCACCGACATCGACGAGGCCCTGGCGCGCCAGGACCTGACGCGGGCCCAGCAGATCGAGTGGCGGCAGCAGCGCACGCTGGCCCTGCGCCAGCTGGCGCTGCTGACTGGCCAGCCGGTGCAGGCGGTCTGGCCGGTGGCCGGCGCGCGGCTGGACCCCGAGGCCGAGGCGGGGCCGGCGCTGGAGGCCTGGCTGGCGCAGGCCGAGGCCGACAGCCCCGAGCTGGCCGCGGCCCGCGCCCGGCTGGACGCGGCGCGGGCCGAGGTGGAACGCACCCGCCAGCTGGACGCGGCCACGGTGGACCTGGTGGCGCAGTTCGGCCGCTCGCAAAGCGACAGCGCCAACGCGGTCGGCACCCGCCGCAGCAGCGCCAGCATGAGCCTTCAACTCAGCGTGCCGCTGTGGAGCGGCGAGCGCTCGCCGCTGTCGGCCCGTCGTGCGCTGGCCGACCAGGAGCGCCAGGCGGCGCTGCTCGAGGCGGTGCGTCAGGACCTGTCGCAGCGCCTGCTGCGCGAGCACCAGGGCGTCACCCTGGGGGCCGAGCGCCTGCGGGCGCTGGCGCTGGCCGAGCGCTCGGCGCAGACCGCGCTGGAGTCGGCGCGGCGCTCCCAGCGCGCTGGCGTGCGCACCGCGGTGGACGTGCTGCAGGCCGAACAGCAGCTGGCCCAGGTCGGCCGCGACCTGGCCCTGGCCCGCCACCAGTGGCTGCTGTGCTGGGTGCGCCTGCGCACCCTGGCAGGCGGCTTCGGCGACGCCGAGGCCGCGCGGCTGGCGCAGTGGCTGCAGCCCCCGGCCTGAGCGGCGGGAGCTGCGGCGCCGTCCTCAGACCACCACGAAGTCGTTGGAGGTCAGTGGCAGGTTGGCGGCCAGGTTGGCGATGAGCACCTTGGCACCGGCGCCGCTGCCGTCGGCGTCGTAGTAGAGCTGGCCGCCGTCGGTGTCGTAGATGAGGTAGTCGTTGCTGTCGCGCGCCGCGC
The DNA here is from genome assembly GCA_943371055.1 of Hydrogenophaga intermedia. GTDB lineage: Bacteria > Pseudomonadota > Gammaproteobacteria > Burkholderiales > Burkholderiaceae_C > Ideonella > Ideonella intermedia_A. The sequence goes on from CALRTJ020000042.1 coordinate 1,602, forward strand.
CGGCCGTGTTGGCGACGAAGAAGGCGGCGCTGAGCGCGCCGGCGTTGCCCAGGCGGGTGAAGACGGCGTTGTCCAGGGCGATGGTGTCGGCCACCACGTTGTAGTCGCCGATGCGGTCGACGTTGGCGCTGATGGCGGCGGTGTCGAACCAGAAGGTGTCGCTGCCGTCGCCGCCGCTGAGCACGTCGGTGCCGGCGCCGCCCGAGAGGGTGTCGTTGCCGGCGCCGCCGCTCAGGCTGTCGTTGCCGGCATCGCCGCTCAGCCGGTCGGTGGTGCTGGCGCCGACCACGGTGTCGTTGCCGGCGCCGGCGGTGACGGACTCGATGCCGCTGAGGCGGTCGGTGCCTTCGGTGCTGCCGCTGGCGGTGCCGGTGGACAGGTTGATCACCGAGCTGTCGCTGCCGAAGGCGGCGGTGTCGTTGCCGGTGCCGCCGCTGAGGGTGTCGTTGCCGGTGCCACCGCTGAGCAGGTCGTTGCCGGTGCCGCCGGTCAGGTTGTCGGCGCCGGTGCTGCCGGTGACGCTGTCGTTGCCGGCGCCGGCGTCCACCGCCTCGATGCCGCTGAGGCGGTCGGTGCCCTCGGTGCTGCCGCTGGCGGTGCCGGTGGCGAGGTTGATGGTGGAGCTGTCGCCGCCGAAGGTGGCGGTGTCGGTGCCGGTGCCACCGGTGAGCGTGTCGTTGCCGGCGCCCCCGTTGAGGCTGTCGTTGCCGGCCCCGCCATCCAGCGCGTTGCCGCTGCTGTTGCCGCTGAGGGTGTTGGTGCCGCCGTTGCCGGTGAGCGAGCCGGCGCCGGCGGCGTTGTCCAGGGTGCCGTTCTCGATGCCGCTGCCCAGGGTGTAGGTGCCCGAGAGGTAGCTGGCGATGTAGACGGTGTCGAGCGCGCCGTCGGTGCCGCGGTCGGTGACGATGTCGCCGGCGTTGTCCACGTAGTAGGTGTCGCGGCCGTTGCCGCCGTCCATCGAGTCGGCGTCGGTGGAGCCGTCGAGCACGTCGTTGCCGTCACCGCCCAGCAGGGTGTCGCGGCCGGTGCCGCCGGTCAGGGTGTCCATCCCGGCGCCGCCCTGCAGCGCGTCGTTGCCCTGGTCACCTTCAAGCTCGTCATTGCCGGCGTCGCCGTAGAGGGCGTCGTCGCCGTAGCCGCCGTACAGGCGGTCGTCGCCGTTGCCGCCGTGCAGTTCGTCGCGGCCCAGCAGGCCGTACAGGTCGCTGGCACCGTTGCCGCCGAAGAGCTGGTCGGCCACCACGGCGCCGCCGGCGTCGCCGTACTGCTCGTCGGGCTCGTCGTCGTCGCCGTTGATGACGGTGATGTTGGCGATCGACAGGCCGGAGCCGGAGCGCATGCCGTCGTAGCGCAGGTCCGAGGAGGACACGCGGGTCTGGATGACGGAGGCCATGTCGCCGTCCAGGACCGAGTCGTCCACGCCGGTGACGCTGACCGTCTGCACGCTGGCCCAGTTGGTGGGCGTGAAGGTGAGGGTGCGGGTGGCGACCGCGGCGGCGCCGGCGGCGCCGAAGCTGGCTTCGGTGGTGTCGCCGATGGTGAGCGTGACGGTCACGTTGTAGCGCGGGGCGGCGGTGAGCGCGACGCCGAAGCTGGCGGCGCCGCCGGCCTCGGTGGTGGTCAGGCCGGAGGTGCCGGTGTAGCGCAGGCCGACCTGGCCGCTGGCGACGCTGACGGCGCTGCTGCTGACGGCCTCGGCGTGGCCGTAGTTGTCGGTGTAGCTGGCGGTGACGGTGACCGACTGGCCGGCCTGGGCATCGCCCAGCACCACCGAGCTGCCGGTGGCGAAGGCGGTGCCACCGGCCTTCCAGGTGTAGGTGATCACGCCCAGGCCGTCGGCGTCGGCCAGGTTGTTGGCGGCCGTCAGGGTCTGGCCCACGGTGGCGGTACCGCTGATGGTGACCGAGCCGGTCGGGGCATCGTCGCGGTTGGCCACGGTGGCGGTGGCGCCGCTGCTGACGCTCTCGGCGTTGCCGGCGCCGTCGGTGTAGCTGGCCACCACGGTGATCGTGCGGCCCACCTGCGCCTGGCCCAGCGTGACGCTGGAGCCGGTGGCGAAGCTGCTGCCGCCGGCCAGCCAGGTGTAGCTGACCGTGCCCAGTCCGTCGGCGTCCGACAGGGTGTGGGACGCGCTGAGCAGCTGGCCCTGGGTGGCACTGCTGCCGGTGATGTAGACGCTGCCGTAGGGCGCGCTGTTGATCGGTGCGACCGAGTCGGTCAGGCCGCTGGCGACCGACTCGGCACGGCCGTTGTAGTCGGTGTAGCTGGCCACCACGCTGATGCGGTGGCCCACCTGTCCCAGGCCCAGGGTGATGCTGCTGCCATAGCCGAACACGCTGCCGTCCGACAGCCAGGTGTAGGACACGCTGCCCATGCCGTCGGCGTCGCTGAGCGTGTTCCAGGCGGTCAGGACCTGGCCGCGCTGTGCGCTGCCGCTGATGCCCACCGAGCCGGTCGGCGCGTCGTTGACCGAGGCGACGTTGAGGGTGACGGTGGCGGTGTTGGACGACCAGGCCGCGCCGTCGCTGACGCTGAAGCCCACGGTCGAGTAGCCGGCACCGAAGCCGTGGGCGCCGGGGGTGTAGACCAGGCGGCCGGCGGCGATGTCGCCCGTGCCGATTTCCTGGCCGCTGTAGACCTGCGAGCCGTTGAGCGTGAGGACGCCGCGCAGCGGCACGCCGTTGATGCGCACCGCGGTCATCGGGTTGCCGTCGGCGTCGCCGTAGCCGAAGGCCGACAGGCCCAGCACGGCACTGGCGTCCTCGGACAGGCTGACCGAGGTGTTGCCGGCCACCGGCGCGTTGTTGCTGCCATTGATCAGCAGCTGGTAGCTGCCGGTGTTGCTGCCGTAGCCCGCCGCCACCAGCACGTAGTTGCCGCTGTAGCTGGCGGTGAAGGCCAGCGTGGAATTGAGCGAGCCGTTGCTGTCGTCGTTGCTGCCGACCAGGCCGCCATAGGGATCGTAGACGCTCAGGTACGGGTCACCCAGGGTCACGCTGTTGAGGTTGACGGTGTAGCGCTGGCCGGCGCTCAGGTAGGTGCTGAAACGGTCTTGCTCGCCGACATAGCTGATGGTGCCGGTGTAGGTGGTCATGGGGATCTCCTCGTGCGGGGGCGGTGCCCGGTAGCCCGCCGTCCGGAGGGGACAGCGCGGGCTCGGGCCTCTCGGCTTTCGTGTTCACCGACCGCCCGCCAAGGCACTTGAGTCCGGCACCGAGGCCGACCGTGCGATTTGTCACGGTCGGCTCCGGCCCCTGCGCGCCGCTCAGCTGATCCAGAAGTCCGCGGCGGTCAGCGCGGCGCCCGGCTGCAGCCGGGCGATCAGCACCGCCGCCCCGGCGCCGTTGCCGTCGAAGTCGTAGTACAGCTGGCCCCCGTCGCTGTCGTAGACCAGGTAGTCGTTGGCGTCCACGGCCACCCCGGCGGTGTTGGCCGCGAAGAAGCTGGCGGACAGCGCCCCGGTGGCGGTCAGCCGGGTGAAGACCGCGTTCTCCAGCTCGATCGTGTCGTCCACCGCCTTGAAGTCGGTGATGGTGTCGACGTTGGTGCTGGCCGACAGGGGGCTGTCCAGGCGGAACGAGTCCAGGCCGGCGCCGCCGGTCAGGGTGTCGTGGCCGGCGCCGCCGTTGAGGGTGTCGTTGCCGTTGCCCCCGAGCAGCTCATTGGCGCCAGTGCTGCCGGTGAGACGGTCGTTGAAGGCGCTGCCCCACAGGTTCTCGAGGTTGCGCAGGGTGTCGCTGCCGCTGCCGCCGGTCAGCTGGGCGGCGGTGCTGGCCAGGCTGACCGTGACCGCGGCGGCGGCGCTGCCGTAGTCGGCGGTGTCGGTGCCCCCCAGGCCGTCCAGGATGTTGGCACCGGCGCCGGCGGTCAGCACGTTGTTGCCGGTGTTGCCGGTCAGGCTGGCGGTGCCGGTGATGGCGATGCGCCCGTTCTCGACGTTGGCGGCCAGGGTCAGGGTGGACAGCCAGGACGTCACGCTGTCGGTGCCTTCGCCCACCGCCTCGATCACCTGGTCGCCGGTGCTGTCCACCACGTAGCTGTCGTTGCCTTGGCCGCCGGCCAGGGTGTCGGCGCCGATGCCGCCGTCCAGGGTGTTGGAGGCGGCGTTGCCGGTGAGCTGGTTGGCCAGCGCATTGCCGGTGCCGTTGACCGCGGCGTTGCCGGTGAGCACCAGGTGCTCGACGTTGCTGCCCAGCGTGTACGAGACGCTGCTGCGCACGGTGTCGATGCCGCCGGTGGTGCTGGATTCGACCACCACGTCGCCTGCCGCGTCGACCGCGTAGGTGTCGTTGCCGTTGCCCCCGGTCAGCGTGTCGCTGCCGGTCCCGCCGTCGAGCAGGTTGGCGCCGTCGTTGCCGCGGATCTGGTTGCCCAGCGCGTTGCCGGTGGCGTTGAGGGCTGCCGAGCCGGTGAGCTGCAGCTGCTCCACCCCGTCGCCCAGGGTGTAGGAGACGCTGCTCAGCACGGTGTCGGTGCCGCCGCCGGCGCCCTCGATCACCACGTCGCCGCTGCTGTCGACGGTGTAGGTGTCGTGGCCGGCACCCCCGGCCAGGGTGTCGTTGCCGGCGCCGCCGTCCAGGCGGTTGGCACCGGCGTTGCCGGTGAGCTGGTTGCCCAGGGCGTTGCCGGTGCCATCCAGGTCGGCCAAACCCGTCAGCACCAGCTGCTCGAGGTGGGCGCCCAGCGTGTAGGAAACGCTGCTCTGGACGGTGTCGGTGCCGCCGCTGGCGCTGGACTCCGTGACGACATCACCCGTGGCGTCCACCAGGTAGGTGTCGTGGCCGTTGCCACCCACCAGGGTGTCGTTGCCGCTGCCGCCGTCCAGCACGTTGGCCGCGTCGTTGCCGGTCAGGTGGTTGGCCAGGCCATTGCCGGTGCCGTTCAGGGCTGCGGCCCCGGTCAGCACCAGCCGCTCCACGTAGGCCCCCAGGGTGTACGAGACGCTGCTGCGCACGGTGTCGGTGCCGCCGCTGGCGCTGACCTCGGTGACCACGTCGCCGGCCTGGTCGACCCCGTAGGTGTCGTCGCCGTTGTAGCCCAGCATCGTGTCGGCGCCGGTGCCGCCGTCGAGCACGTTGGCGCCGCCATTGCCGATCAGCTGGTTGGCCAGGTCGTTGCCGGTGCCGTTGAGCGATTGGGTGCCGGCGCTCAGCTGCAGCCGCTCCACGTTCGCCGACAGCGTGTAGCTGACCGAGGCCCGCACGGTGTCGGTGCCCTGGCCGGCGCTCTCGGTGACGATGTCGCCGGCCTGGTCGACCACGTAGGTGTCGTCGCCCACGCCACCGACCATCCGGTCGGTGCCGGCGCCGCCGTCCAGGGTGTCGTTGCCGGCGCCGCCCTCCAGGTACTCGCCCGAGCGCAGGCTGCCGCTGAGCGCGTCGGCGTATTGACCGCCGCGCAGGCCTTCGATGCGCAGCAGCGTGTCGCTGCTGCCGTAGCCGTCCTGGCTGGCGCGGCCGGTGCCCAGGCTGGCGATCACGCCGCGGCGCGCGGTGCCGTAGTCGGCGATGTCGAAGCCGGCGCCGCCGTCCAGGGTGTCGCGGCCGGCGCGGCCTTCCAGCATCTCGAAGTGGCCGTCCACCGCCTTGGTGTCGCGGTCGGAGCCGACGATCAGGTCGTCGAAGTCGGAGCCCCGTACCTGCTCGATGTTGTGCAGCTCGTCCACGCCGCCCATGCCGTCGCGGGCCGCCCCGGCCAGCACGCCGGTGCTGCCGTCCCAGGTCAGTCGGACCTCCACGCCCGCGGTGCTGCTGCCGTAGTCGGCCCGGTCAAAGCCGACGCCGCCATCGATGCTGTCATTGCCCGCGTTGCCCCGGAACACCTCCTTCTTGGCGGTGTTGCCGTAGTCGGCACCGTTGGCCAGCAGGCCGCCGATCAGCAGGTCGTCGGAGGCCGAGCCGAACACGCCCTCGATGTGGGTGAAGGTGTCGTGGCCGAAGTAGACGCTGTCGGCGGTGCCTTCCTCCAGGCTGACCCGCACGCCGGACTCGGGCACGCCGCCACCGGCCCAGTCGTACTTCACGATGTCGAAGCCGCCGCGGCCGTCGATCGTGTCGTCGCCCTGCATGCCCTCATAGGTCTCGGTGTAGGCGGTGGCGTCGCTGCCCAGCAGGGTGTCGGCCCAGGCCGTGCCACGCACCTGGTTGATGTTGACCAGGACATCGTGTCCGGCGTTGTTGGCGACGGTGTCGTCCAGGGTGTCGCCCCGCCCAGCGCCCAGGTCGACGCTGACAGCCGCGCCCGCGTAGAAGTAGTTGATCCGGTTGCCGGCCCAGTCGCTGACCGTGCCGCCGTCGATGGTGTCGTTGCCCATGCCGGCGTTGAACAGCTCGAACACTTCGGCCGTGCTGCCCAGCAAGGTGTCGTGGGCCCGCCCGGTGGTGATGAAGTTGACGTTGGCCACCGTGTCGAAGCCGACGCTGCCATCTGCGCCGATGACGGTGCCGAAGCCGCTGCTGCCGTCGCCGGTGATGCCGCGCAGGTCGATGGTCACCGCCACCGTGGCGCTGCCGTAGCTCAGCGAGTTGCCGTCGGTGTAGTTGATCCGGTCGGTCACGACGCCGCCGTCGATGAAGTCGTCGCCACCCCCTCCCACCAGGGTGTCGCCGCCGGCGCCGCCCAGCAGCACGTCGTCGCCGTTGCCGCCGTTGATCAGGTCGTTGCCCTGGCCCCCGTCGAGCTGGTCGTGGCCGGTGCCGCCATCGATCGTGTCGCGGCCGTCGCCGCCGTCGATCGTGTCGTGGCCGGCGTAGCCCAGCAGCGAGTCGTTGCCGACCTGGCCCAGCATCCGGTCGTCGCCCCAGAAGCTCGCCTCGTTCATCGAGGCCCACAGCGAGAACGCACCGCCGTCGGGACGGGTCACGCGCAGGAAGTCCAGGGTTTGGGCAGGCTGGTCGGCCGTGTCGCCCAGCGCCCACTGGAAGGTGGTGCTGAGGGCCTGCAGGTCCTGCCCGCGCGACAGCAGGGTGCCCAGGTCCACCGTGTCGCCCAGCTGCCAGGCCAGGCCCTCGCTGCGCACCACCTCGAAGGTGAGCTGCAGGTTGTAGAAGGCGCTGGCCGCCAGGCCCTCGCTGGCGGCGCCATCAAAGCCGGGGTTGGCCACCAGGGTCGGAGCCGAGAAGACGATGGTGATCACGCCGTCGGCCTCGGAGAGCACCGTGCCCCCCAGGCCGAAGCTGGCGAAGCCGGCGTCGTCGCTGCCATAGCCCTGCAGGGCGTCGATCATGCCGCCGGGCAGGCCCTGCGCGGCGCCGTCCAGGGCCTCGAAAGCCAGACCGCCGTAGGCCGTGGATTCGACCGAGCCGGCGGGCGCGTCGTTGCCCATCTGGTCCTGCACCACGCCGCTGGCCTGGTCGACCTGCGGCGGCTGGTAGCTGACCGACACCGAGGCGCCCGGCGGGATCGCGCGGTCGAGCGTGAGCAGCACGCCGCGGTTCATCTCCACCCGCTGGACCGCATAGTCCTCGGTCTGGCCGTTGAGGGTGACGCTGACGGTGAACAGCGAGGCCGCGGGCTGGCCGTGGGCCGAGAACCAGCCGGCCGCGTCGGGCAGGTGGTCCAGCCCGTTCCAGCTGGCCGATTCGAAATGCAGGTTGACCCGGTCGCCCTGGTGGAAGGCCGCCACCAGCTCCGGCGGCTGGGTGTTCAGGCCGATCTGCGCCTGGGCCGCCTGCTGGTCGTTGGCCGCGACCCAGGTGTTGCCGTCGGCGGACACCTGGACCGCCACGCGGACCACCTCGGAGTGGGCGCCCTCGGCGGCCGCGTCCACGTAGCCGATGCCGATCTGGCGCAGCACGGCCTGCATCGTGGCGCTGTCCAGGGCATGGCCGTCGGCGGTGTCGATGCGCAGGTCCCAGGTCTGGTCGCCGCTCTCGCCCACGCCGAGGACGGTCGTGGCGACCAGGGAAACGGTCTGGCCATTGGCCTGCAGCGTGAAGGCGACCGGGTCGGCGTCCGCGCCATAGGCCAGGCGCGGCGCGTCGCCCAGCGGCGCACCGGTGACCGGGTCGCGGCTGTCGGCGCCCAGGCGCCATTCCAGTGCCACGGAGACGTTCTGGGAGGCGCGGTCGGTTTCCAGCCGGATCGAGGCGATGCCCGCGTCCAGGCCGATCTCGGCCGAGGCGAAGGGCTGCATCTGGCCGGGCACCCACACCCCGCCCACCCGCTCGTCGGTGTTGGGGCTGAAGTCCACATAGACCCGGTCGCCCCCGGCGCTGCCGTTGAGGTCCACCCCCAGGCCGGCGGTCGGGGAGGGCGCCACCTGCACCACCGTCTGCGTGCTGATCGCCGAGGCGCCGGCGTCCGGGCCGGTGAAGGTCCACTCGAAGGTCCGGGTGCCCGGGTGGTCGGGGTCCGACGGCTGCCAGGTGATGGCCGCCACCAGCGTATCCAGCTGGGCCTGGGTGGTGCCGGCCGCGAGCGTGATCTCCAGCCGCCCGTCCACCAGGCTCCATTGGCTGCCGCCCAGGTCCACCAGGGGCTGGCCCTGGGCGTCGGTGGCCAGGGCGAAGACGTCGCCCGCATCGGCGCCGCCTGCGCGGGCCAGGGTCAGCACGCCGCCACCGTAGTCGTCGACCTGTGCCAGGTCGGTGTCATGCAGCCACAGCACCTGCCCCAGGGCCAGGCTGGGGTCCCCGGCATGCCAGGTCAGCGTGGTGTCGGCGTAGCCCGTGTCCAGGGTGCCATCGGCCTGCAGTCGCACCACGAAGGTGTCGCGGTTGTCGCCGTGGTCGCCGTCGCCCAGCACCAGCAGCCCGCCGTCGGAGGCGAGCAGGACCTGGCGGGCGGTGTCGGCGCCGCTGCTGACCTGCAGCAGCGCCAGCCCGCCCTGGCCGAAGCTGGCGTCCACGCTGCCGTCGGCGTTCAGACGCACCGCGAAGCTGTCCACGTCGGCGGCGCTCAGGTCGCTGCCGCCATGGCCCACCACCACCAGCCGGCCGTCGCCCAGCAGCACCGCATGGGCGGCCGTGCTCTCGGCCATCCCGGTGGGCAGCAGCACCTGGCCCTGGTCACCGAAGGAGAGGTCCATCGAGCCGTCGGCCAGCACCCGCACCACCGCCGCCCTGAGTTGGCCATCGACCAGCGTGGCGCCGCAGATCAGCAGCGTGCCCCCGGGGCCGGCGATCAGGCTGTCGGCGGTGTGCTGCGGCAGGTACAACGGCAGCACCACCTTGCCGTCGGTGCCGAAGGACAGGTCTGGCTGGCCGTCGCTGTCGAGCCGGGTCAGCACGCGCTGGGTGCCCGGCTGGCCGGCGTTCCACAGGCTGCCCACCAGGACCAGTCCGCCATCGGGCGTGGCCAGCATGCCGCGCAGGCCTTCGCTGTCGCCGGCCTTGGGCACCAGCACGGTGCCGGTGCCGTCATGGCCGAAGCTGGTGTCGATCTGGCCATCGGTGCCCACGCACAGCAGGCCGACCGCGGATTGGCTGGGCACCCAGCCGCCCAGCACCACGCGGCCATCGGCCAGCTGGGACAGGATGACGCCCTGCGAGCCACCGTCGATCGCCACACGGATCAGGCCCTGGTCGCCAAAGCCGGTGTCCACGCTGCCGTCGGCCTGCAGGCAGATGACGCCGAACCCCTCGACCCCGCCGCTGACCACGGTGCCGGCCACCAGGCTGCGGCCATCGACCAGGACCAGCACCGCGCTGGCGTGGTCGATCGAGCCGCCCAGGGCATCGATGGTGGCGGTGCCCCGCACGCCGTAGGTCAGGTCGGGCCGGCCCTGGGCGTCCACCTTCCAGGCCCGCCAGTCGGCGCCGCCGCTGCCGCCGTCGGCGGTGCCCGCCAGGATCAGCGAGCCGTCGGGCAGCTGCTGCGCGCGGGCGTACCACTCGTCGCCGCCGTGCTGGGCCAGCCACAGCACGCCCTGTCCGCCGGCGTCAGCGAAGGCCGCCGCGTCGTCCACCGGGGTGACGGTGCCGTGCACCGTGCCGTCCGCCACCGCGATACCGCCGGCGTCCAGCCATTGGAAGATCAGGTCCAGCCGCTCGCCGTGGTCATCGGGGGCCGGCACGAAGCGCAACAGCCCGGCCTGCACCTGCGCCAGCGTCACCTCGGAGCCCGGACCCAGCGCCGCGCCGTCGAGCCACAGCTCGCCCTGGAGGTCGAAGCTGATCAGGCGCAGCACCACCGCGTCGGGGGTGCCCGGCCAGCCCAGCAGGGTGGTGTCCAGGGTATAGGGGGTGTCCTCGGGCGTGGTGAAGGCGGCGGCAGTGGTCACGGGCAGGCCTCGGGCGGCCCGGGCGGGGCCGCGTGCAAGTCGTCCGTGGCCGGCTGGCGCGCGGACACCCCCGTCAGCCGCGAGGGCTTGCGTGGGCTACGCGGCTATCGGCGGCGGGGCCGTGTCCGTGAGGCGGGCGGCGGGTCGGGAGGCCGGCCGGGGCGGCGGTCCGTGACGTTGGTCACGGACGGCGCCCAGTGCGTCAGGCCTGCTCGGCCGCCAGCAGCGCCGCCAGGGCCTGGGCCACCTCGGCGGCCGCCACGCCCTCGCCCAGGGCCACCGGGGCGCCGTCCAGGGCGGCCGCGCCCTCGGTCTTCAGGCGCTTGACCCAGGCGCCGGCGTCGCGGCCGCCGGCGAAGGCGGCGCTTTGCAGCAGCACGCGGCCGTCGTGGGCGCTGAGCTTGAAGTAGAACTGGCCGTCGGCCTCGCGGTACTGCTTGAACACCGGCAGCTGGACCTTGGCCTTGGCGGCGGTGTCGACCACGGCGGCCAGGGCCTGGAAGCGGCGCAGGCCCACCGCGTGGCGCAGCTCGTCGAGCAGCGGGCGGGCGATCGCGCGGGCCTTGGCGGCGCCGGCCTGCAGGATGGCCTCGATCTTCTCGGGCTCGGCCATCAGGGCGTCGTAGCGGGCGCGCATCGGGCCGATCTGGCGGTTGATCTGCTCGAACAGGCGGGCCTTGGCCTCGCCCCAGGCCAGGCCGGCGCGCAGCTCGGCGCGGAAGGCGGCGCGTTCGTCGGGCGTGGCGAAGGCGTCGAAGATCTGGACCAGGGCGGTGCCCTCGGGCTCCTTGGGCTCGCCGGGCAGCTTGCTGTCGGTGACGATGCGGGCGATCGCGTCCTTCAGCGCCTTCTCGCCGCCCTCGAACAGCGGGATGACGTTGTCGTAGCTCTTGCTCATCTTGCGGCCGTCCAGGCCGGGCAGCAGCTCCATCTCGGCGTCGATCTGGGCCTCGGGCAGGACGAAGAACTCCCGGCCTTGCCCGAACAGGTGGTTGAAGCGCTGCGCCACGTCGCGCGCCATCTCGATGTGCTGCACCTGGTCCTTGCCCACCGGCACGCGGTGGGCGTTGAACATCAGGATGTCGGCGGCCATCAGGATGGGGTAGCAGTACAGGCCCATGGTGACGCCGGCGTCCGGGTCCTCGCCGGCGGCCACGTTGGCGTCCACGCTGGCCTTGTAGGCGTGGGCGCGGTTCATCTGGCCCTTGCCGGTGACGCAGGTCAGCAGCCAGGTCAGCTCGGGGATCTCGGGGATGTCGCTCTGGCGGTAGAAGGTGGCGCGGTCGGTGTCCAGGCCGGCGGCGATCCAGGTGGCGGCGATCTGCAGGCGCGAGGCCTCGATGCGGGCCGGGTCGTCGCACTTGATCAGCGCGTGGTAGTCGGCCATGAAGAAGAAGCTGTCGACCGCCGCCTCGCGGCTGGCCTCGATGCAGGGGCGCACCGCGCCGACGTAGTTGCCGAGGTGCAGGGTGCCGGTGGTGGTGATGCCGGTGAGGACGCGGGTGCGGGCGGTCATGGCGGGCGCGGGGGACGAGTGCAGACGAAGGGGCGATTGTGGCCTGTCCGCCGCGCCCCCCGTCCCGTCACCGGCCCCGGGCGGGGCCGGGCGGGCTCAGCGCAGCACGCGGCGGCCGCGCCGGCTGCGCTCGCGCACCGCCTGCAGCAGGGCCTGCACCTCGTCCGAGGGGCGCTGGGACTGCTTCCAGTAGGCCGAGCAGTCGTCCTCGCGGGCCAGCAGGCCCATGTTGACCAGCTCGCGCCGCGGGGTGACGTGGTCGCCGTACACGGTCCAGGCCTTGAGCAGCGCGTTGACCTCGCGCTCGGTGTAGCGCCGGCCGCTGTCGAAGCGGGTCCAGAGCACCCACATCGCCAGCCGCTGCACGCCGTGCTTGTGCGGCCAGCGGGTCAGGCGGCCCCAGTCGTCGAACTGGGTCAGGCACTTGGCCGCGGCCGTGCTGAGCGCAGGGCGTTCCGCGGTGTCCGGCGCGGGGTCCGCGGGCGGCGGCGGTTCGGCGGGAGGCTCGTCGGCCAGCATCGGCGCCAGGGCCTGCAGCGCCTGCAGGTTGCGGTGACCGGCGGCGCGCGCCAGCATCTGCAGCAGGGTCTGGTGGCCCGGGGGTTCGGGCTGGCCGGCGTGGTGCTCGAGGAGCTGCCGGCGCAGGGACTTGGCGAAGCCGGACAGGTCCGGGCTGTGCAGGGGCACGCGCGGGCGTGCCGATCGGCGGGCGGCCGACGCGGCGCCCGGCGCCGTCAACGCCGCGGGGGTCGAGGGGGTCTCGGCCGGGGGCAGGGGGGTCGTGTTCATCATCGCTCCCGCATGCACCGTGGGGGGCACGGCCCAAGGGCCGTGTGGGCTGGGGTTGCCGACTTGCAGCCGCGGTGCACGCCAAGGTGGCGGTGGAACCGACGGGTGGAGGGGGATCAGGGCAGGTTCAGCTCGTGGCCCGCCAGGGCGGGATCACGCGGCAACGCCTCGGTGTTCTGCCGACCGTTGCCGCGGATCATAGCCGCTCAGCGCCTCAGCGCCTCAGCGCCGCAGCGCCGCAGCGTGGGCGACTCCAGGTCCAGCTCGGCGGCCTGCAGGCGCAGGGCCTTGGGGTCCAGGGCCTTGAGCGCGTCGCCGCCGGCGGCCAGGTCGCCGACGATGACGGTGCGCAGCGACTCGGGCGTCCAGTGCCGGGCGGC
>CALRTJ020000043.1:0-14206 GCA_943371055.1 Hydrogenophaga intermedia
ACGTTCCAGCCACCGCTTCCAGTCCTTCTCCTGCATCGCGCTCTCCAGGCCTTCCGGCTTGTCGCCGTACGCCTGTCACGATGCCCTGCCACTGGCTCATGGCGTGCGACCGTCACCACCTAACGGGCAAAGAGCCTTTTTCATGGGCGACGGCCCCCTGGGAGGGTTGCCGCCAGTGGTGGGCCTGCGGGGGTTCCGCTACCCTGCGCAGTCAAAAAAAGCACGTACGTGCTTTTTTGGGGCCGACCGGTCCCTGCAGTACCCCACCGCGAGGCCCACGCGACCCATGAACACCCTGCCCCTGAACCAACTCAGCGCCTACCGGGCGATGCGGGACGGCTTCGCCCGCCTGTCGCTGGACCTGGACGCGGTGTTGCGGACCTTGCCGGAGGTGCCGGCCCTGGACGCGGTGCTGTCCAGCGCCACCCTGGCCGATGTCTTCGACGCCGTCTGGACCGCCGCGGTGGCCCGCACCGGCGATCCGGCGATCGGTCTGCGCATGACCCCGCGCCAACCGATGCTGGGCATGGGCGGCATGGGCCACCTGGTGCTGGCGGCGCCGGACATCCGCGGCGCGCTGCAACTGCTCTCGCGCTACACCGGGGTGATCTCGCCCACCACGGCGGTGGGCCTGGACCTCGACGGGCAGGGCTGTCGGGTCACCGTGCGGGTGGCGGCGGGGCGCCGGCCCCCGGTGCCGCAGCGCTTCGACTTCATGGCCGCGACCATCCTGCAGGGCATCCGCTGGATCTGTGGCGAGCCGGTGGCCCCGCGCTGTGTGCACCACCCCTTCGCGGTCCCGGCCGACCCCACGCCCTGGCGCGAGACCTTCGACTGCGAGCTGCGCTTCGGCGCGCCCGAGTTCGTGCTCGAGTTCGCGCCCGAGGTGCTGGACCTGGCCATGCCCACCGCCGACCCCACCATCGCCGACCTGAGCGAGCAGCTGGCCACCCGGCTGATCCAGCAGCAGGGCGGCAACCTGATCGCGCGCGTGCGGGAACACATCGCGCGCGAGCTCACGCGGGGGGACCCCCGCCGTGAGCAGGTGGCCGCCGCGCTGCACCTGAGCGAGCGCACCCTGCAGCGCCGCCTGGCCGAGGCCGGCACCAGCTTTCACGACCTGGTGGACGACACCCGGCGCGAGATGGCCCAGCGCTACCTGCAGGCCGGCACCGCCACGCCCACCGAGATCGCCTTCGCGCTGGGCTTTGCCGACCCCAGCAACTACTACCGCGCCTGCCGCCGCTGGTTCGGCAAGCCGCCGGGCGAAGTGCGCCACGACGCGGCCTGAGCGGCCGCTCACCATCCCCCTATTTCTAGGGGCGCAGCAACCCTGTCGGGGGCTTCCCGCGGTGGTTCTGGCGGCCATGAAGCTGGCCGCTGCGGCCAGTGTCGAACGGTCGTGCTTTCACGAACATCCGTTCCGCGCTGAGGGCGTCCGACACCGGCCCCGCACGCCGCGCCAAACCCAAGAACCACCTGGAGAAGAGACTCATGAAATTCGTCAAGCTGACCGCTGTCGCCGCCATCCTGTCGGCCCTGTCCCTGTCCGCCTCGGCCATGACCGCCATCGACGACGCCGCCCTGTCGGCCGTCAGCGGCCAGGACGGCGTGTCCATCGCCGGTGACCTGAACATCAACATCGGCTCGTTCACCTACACCGACACCGACACCAACGGCGGCTCGGTCTCGTTCAACAACATCGGCGTCAAGGGCATGTTCGTGATGACCGTGGACATCATGGACCACACCGCCTTCGCCACCACCGTGGCCGGCTCGATGATGGGCCGCGGCCTGACCGCCGCCGAAGCGCAGACCGAGCTGGGCAAGCTGGTGGTCGGCGGCGTCTACGACGGCGCCACCGACGTGGTGCAGTTCGCCTTCCCGAACGCCGGCCTGGACAGCCGCCTGTCGCCCTCCGTGACCGTCGGCTCGATCACCATGGGCAACAGCACCAAGTCCTACGGCTCGATGGCCATCAACAACATCGACATGCAGGGCAGCAAGTTCTGGATCTGGGCCCACTGATCCCCGTCTGATCCGACCCGCTGCGGCCCACCCGGCTGCGGCGTGGCCAGGGCCTCGCGGTGCCACGCGCACCCCGGGGCCCTTGGCGCCTCAGGACACCCCTTCCGATGAAGCCCCTGCCCCCAGCCCTCCTGCTGCCCGCGCTGCTGCTCGCATCGCCCGTCCAGGCCCAGCCCGCCGCGCTGGACGACCGAGACCTGGGCGAGGTCTGGGGCCAGGCGCTGGTCAGCCTGGTCAACACCGAGGTCGGTGCCCTGCAGTTCACCCGGCTGCGGCTGGACGCCGACCTGCAGCTCTCGGCCAACTTCACCCGCCTGCGCCTGGGCGAATACGCCTACAGCGCCCGCGACGGCACCGGTGCCGACATCGACCTGGGCGCCTTGCGCTTCGGCCGCAGCGACGCGGGCGACGCGGCCCGCACCGTCACCCTCACCAACCCCTACCTGGAGTTCGTCTGGTCCGGCAGCGGGTCCAGCCGCGAGGTGGTCGGCATGCGCCTGGGCGCCGAGGGCGTGGCCGGCGCGGTGGGCCTGCAGATGAACAGCGTCAGCGGCAGCCTGCGCATCGACGCCGGCGCCCTGGGGGTGGTGGACTCGCGCAACGACCCGCTGGGCGGCAAGCGTTGGGACGGCACCAGCTGCAGCGCCGGCAGCAGCTGCCCGCTGGCGCTGTCGCTGATCGGCGGCGTGCAGGCCGGCAACGCCGACGGCCCCAGCCGCGACTTCTTCGTCTCGGTGCTCAAGCAGGCGGTGGCCTTTCCCACCGTGGGCACCGGCCCCGCCACCGACACCGCCCAGGCCGGCTTCTGGCTGAACTGGCGCGACCGCCTGGCCGCGCTCACCACCAACGGCACCACGCCGCCCAACCAGGGCAAGACCGGGCCATGACCCCCTGCCTGAGCTGCCTGAGCCTGCTGGCCGCCCTGTCGTTGGCCGGGCCCACGCATGCCTGGCAGGACCTGGACGACCGCGCGCTGTCGGCGGTGAGCGGCCGCGACGGCCTGAACTTCAACCTCCAGGGCTTCTCGCTGAGTGGCGACCTCAGCCTGGTCTACCGCGCCCCGGGCGGCCAGACCCTGACGCTGTCGTCGTGGGCGATCTCGCGCAGCGACGACCCCGACCACCTCTATGACGACCCCTACAGCCTGTCGGTGCAGCAGCGACCGGGCGGCGGCGCCGACGTCATCGCGCTGGACTTCCCGGCCAACGCCGCCGGCCGGGTGCGCTGGCAGGCGGTGGCCGACCTGACGGTGCAGGCCGACGGCCTGACCGTGCGCGGGGGCGCGTTGCAGCTGCAGGACCTGGCCCTGATGGGCGGCGGGCTGCGGGTGAGCACGCCCGACACCCCTGGCGTCGAGGGCGTCGCCCTGGGCCTGGGCCTGCGCGCCGAACTGGGCGCCCTGGTGCTGCGCCCGCGTGGCCGTGACGTGGCGGCCGAAGAGCTGCGCCTGTCGGGCCTGCGGGTGGCCGCCGCCGCGGCCGACGGCACCCTGCAGGCCAGTCCCTGGGTGCTGGCCGACGTGTCGCGCCAGCCGCTGCTGATGCGCGCGATGCAGGACGCCAAGGGCCCGGCGCTGCAGTTCCTGCTGGACTGGCACCGCGACGGCGAGGCCCCGCTGGGTGGTCTGGCCATCGACAACCTGCGCTTCGTCAGCGACACCGGCGCCAGCCTGGACCTGGGCAGCAGCCGCATCGGCACGGTGCAGCTGCAGTACCTGGACCTGCGGCTGCGTCCCGGCCCCTGAACCGACCGACCCCCATGCGCCTGACCTGCCTGACCCTTCTGCTGCTGGCCGCCGGCACCGCCCTGGCGGCCCCGCGCCCGCTGGACGACGCCGAGCTGGCGGCCGTGGATGGCGGGGGCATCGGCTTCTCGATCAACCTGGCGCTCAACGCCGGTCTGCTCGACGGTCAGGCCCCCCAGCCCAATCTGGTGGCCGGCTTCAAGGATGGCGCGGCCACGACCTACCTGGTGCTGCACGGCCTGGGCGGCCGCATGGACCTGCACGGCCTGACCCTGAACCTGCGCGAGCGCCCCGACGGCGGTGGCGACGCGGTGGTGCTGGGCCTGCCGCTCTGGGGCGCCTTCGAGCAGTTCGGGGTGCGCGGACTGGCGGTGCAGGACGACGCCACCACCACGCTCACGCCGTCGATGTCGCTGGGCGGCGCCTGGCTGCAGGGCAGCTTCACGATGCAGGGCCGCCTGCTGATGTGGGCGCGCTGAGTTCGCGCCGCTTCCGTTCTCTCCACCGCGCGCGACGACCTCCTCATGTGGCTGCTCCTCCTGGGCCCTTTGGCCTCCCTCATCGGCGGCAGCGCCGTGGTCTCCGAGAAGGAGCCGCTGGACCGCCCGCAGGCCCAGATCGAGCTGCCGCTGCGCAGCGTGGGCGCCGGGCCGCTGACCGAGGCGGTGCAGGTGCGCCCCTTCAGTGAGTTCAAGTTCGACCACATCGTGCGGCAGGCCTACGACTACTCCTGCGGCTCGGCGGCGCTGACCACGGTGCTGCGCCACCACCTGGGCCACGAGGTCAGCGAGCAGCAGGCGATGGAAGGCATGCTGGCCCACGGCGAGCGCGACAAGATCGTCGAGCGCCGCGGCTTCTCGCTGCTGGACATGAAGCGCTACGTCGCCACCCTGGGCAGCGAGAGCGCGGGCTTTCGCGCCAGCCTGGACGACCTGCGCACCCTGCAGCAGCCGGCCATCGTGCCGATCGACTACGCCGGCTTCAAGCACTTCGTGGTGCTGCGCGGCCTGCGCGACGGCCGGGTCTTCCTGGCCGACCCCTCGATCGGCCACCTGGTGATGTCCGAGGCCGAGTTCGCCGGCCTGTGGGACCGCAACACGCTGTTCATCGTCTATCCCGCGCGCAGCCGCCCGCCCTTCACCAGCCAGCTGGCCCTGGGCGACCGCGAGCTGGGCTTCATCGACCCCGACCAGGTCCGCTCCGCCGTCCGCCTGGACGCCCCCGATCGCCGCGACGCGCTGGAGCGCGCGGTGCAGCAGGGCCTGGGCAATGTCTTTTTCCGCCGCTGATCCCCGTCCTCCGTGCCCCTCGAGCCCCTTGTGAGTGCCCCCGCCATGACCCGCCCGACCTTTGCCCGCCTGATCCCTTGCCTGCTGATCGCCGCCACCCTGCCGGTGGCCGCCCAGACCGCCGCGCCCGCCGGTGACGACGCCGCCCGCGAGGCGCTTCGCACCAAGGAGGGTGACGTCAGCAACGCCTCCCTGCTCAAGGACACCTTGAGCGCCGCCGAGAAGCAGTACTCGCTGCTGAGGAAGGGCAAGACCGCGCTCAACTACGAGCTGGGCTACTCCTACGTCGGCTCCGAGACGATCAACGCCAAGTTCACCGACAGCACCCTGACGCTGTTCGAGATCTCCAACACCCGCGCCCACACCGTCAGCAACACGGTCAGCGGCGAGTACGGGTTGGCGGACAACCTGACGCTGACGGCCGGCCTGCCCCTGCTCAGCCGCTTCTCGCAGTCCGAGAGCTTCAGCGGCCTGTCCAACGGCCTGGGCGACCTGAGCCTGGGGGTGCGCTTCCAGCCCTTCTCGCTGCAGCGCGACCTGCCCTCGCTGACCACCACCGCCACGCTGCGCCTGCCCACCGGCCGCAGCCCGTTCAAGACCCTCGTCGGCCAGAACCTGGCCACCGGTGCCGGCTACACCGGGCTGACGCTGGGCGTGAACGCCTCCAAGGTGCTGGACCCGGTGGCGCTGTTCGGCTCGGTCAACCTGGGCCTGGCACTGCCGGCCAAGGGCCTGAGCCAGGCCCGCGACAGCCTGGTGCTGACCGAGGTGCGCCCGGGGGCGACCGTCGGCTTCGGCCTGGGCTTCGCGTACTCGCTGTCCTACAACGTGTCGCTGACCAGTTCGATCCAGGAAAGCGTGTCCGCCCGCACCCACCTGCGCTTCGCCGACGGCAGCACCCGCCGCACCGCGCCACAGACCTCGGCCAGCCTGAACTTCGGCCTGGGCGTGCGTGTCTCGCCCAAGACCACGCTGAACCTCAACACCGCGGTCGGCCTGACCGCGGATTCGCCGGACTTCACGCTCTCGTTGAGCGTGCCGCTGAACTTCTGAGGCCGGCATGCTGCCGCTCACGATCCGGCGCGTCGCGCTGGCCTGCGCCGCCGCGCTGGCCGCCCCGGCCCAGGCCGCGCTGACCGACAACCTGGCCACCAGCCCGGTGGCGATGTCGCTGGGCAACGCCGTCACCGCCGACCCCAGTGGCCACGACTCGATCCACTTCAACCCGGCGGGCCTGAGCCGCCTGCCGGGCCGGCAGAAGTCGGACACGATCTTCGCGGCGCAGCTGCGCACCTCGGCCAGCTTCACCCAGCCCGAGGGCTTCGACATCGGCGGCTTCACCGAAGACCCGCTGGCCGGCACCCGCTCGAGCGGCAGCCAGCAGTCGATCTTCCTGCCCATCATCGGCTCGCCGCATCGCCGGTTGCCGATCGCCGCGGCGGCGGGCATGGGCTTCTCGTTCAACCAGCCGGGTTCGCGCTGGACCTTCGGCACCGCCACCTACATCCCGCAGGCGGTGGGCATCGACCGCAACGCCGATCCCAACGACCCGGCGCGCTTCGACGGCCGCAAGGTGGTGATCCAGCGCCTGGTCTACCTCTCGCCCTCGGTGGCCTACAAGTGGAGCGAGTCGCTCAGCTTCGGTCTGTCGGTGCCGATCGCCCACCAGGGCTTCGCGCTCGAGACCGACATGCGCTTTCCCAACCAGCTGATCGGCATCATGGGCAAGCTGCAGGACGCCTGGTGCGGCGACGACGGCAACCCGCTGGACACCTTCGGCCTGGGCATCTGTGGCGGCGGCAAGGAAGGGCGGCTGCGCCCCTTCGGCCGGGCCGGCCAGATGGACTTCGAGGCCACCGCGCCGGCCGACCTGTCGGTCAACGTCGGCGCGCTGTGGGAGCCCGCCGACTGGTTCGCGGCCGGGGCCACCTACCAGTCGGGCTCCAAGACGGTGCTGACCGGGCGCTACCACTTCCATGCCGACCCGATGTTCCGCAAGTTCGTGGAGGGCATGTACGCCTCGCTGCTGGGGCCGATCGCCGCCGCCACCCTGGGCTTTCCGACCTCGATCCCCGAGGACCAGAGCGGCAACATGACCCTGGTGCTGCCCTGGCCGGCGCATTTCCAGACCGGGGTCAAGGTCAAGCCGGTGCGCCGGGTGCAGCTCAACCTGGACGCGATGTGGACCGACTGGGGCGCCTGGAACCAGCTGGTGTTCCGCTTCGACCAGCCGGTCAAGCTGCTGCAGATGGCGCGCCTGTTCGGCCAGGCCGATTCCAGCAAGCTGGTGATCCCGCGCGGTTACCGCAGCGTCTGGCACTGGGGCGCGGGCCTGCAGCTCAACGTGACCGACCGGCTGACCCTGCGCGCCGGCTACGAGCCGCGCAAGAGCTCTGTGCCTGCCAGCAAGATCGACCTGATCGCGCCGATGCCCGACCTGATCGTGCGCAGCCTGGGCGCGGGCTGGACCACATCCGGCGGCACCCAGATCGACGTCGGCGCCAGCGTGACTTCGGGGCAGTTCCATGCCCCGGCCAACAGCAGTTGCAACCTCAACTGCACCAATTTCTTCAACGTGATCTACAACCCCTACGCCGGGCTGGATGTCGATGGCCGCCTCCGCCTGAAGTACCTGGGGGTGACGATCCGCCACCCGATGTGAACCGATGAGCAAGAAGACCCTGCTGGCCGCCATCTGCGGCCTGTACCTGACCGCCGCCCCCACCTGGGCCGCCGGTCACCCCGAGCAACAGGCGCTGGTCGAGCGCGTGCTGCAGCTGTGGCATCCCGAGCACGTGGTCCTGGCGATGGTGCAGCGGCCCGCCGCCGACGCGTTGCAGCAGTCGCGCATCGCCCTGCAGGGCCGGGTGGGCGCCGAGAAGCGCGACCAGACCCTCAAGGCCATCACCGCCGACGCCCAGCGCTACATCGACGAGGCCACGCCGCTGGCCCAGGCCGCGGCCCAGCGCCAACTGCCCAGCGCGGTGGCGGCGCGGCTGGCCGAGCAGTTCAGCGTGGAGGAACTCCGCGCGCTCGTGGCCATGCTGGAATCGCCGGTCAAGCGCAAGTTCGAGCAGTTCGTGCCGCAGGCCGAGCGGGCCCTGGGCGAGCAGGTCACGGCCGACGTCGGCGCACAGATCCAGCCGCGCCTGCAGGCCATGACCGAGTCGATCGGCACCAAGCTGCGCACCGCGGCGATGGTGCCCTGATCGGTCGACCTGCGCGGCGACGCCGCGCAGGGGCCGGGCGCTCAGGACTTCTTGGGCGGCGGCAGCATCGGCAGCAGGCCCAGGAAGGGCAGGCCGATCATCGGCAGGGCCAGGGGCAGCACCGGGGCGAGCAGCACCGAGGCGCCCAGCACCCCGGCGACACCGGCGATCTGCGCGCTGGCCACGCCGGCCTGCAGCTGCCACTGCAGGCCCTGCTGGCGCCACTGCGCCTCGGTCTGGTGCTGCGCATCGCGCTGAAGGGGCAGGGCGGGGGCGACGGACAGCGCGCCGCCGCTGGCCAGCGCGGCCAGGGTCGGGCCATCCAGGCCGGCGGCTCGGGCCTCGGACAAGGCGGTCTCGTCCAGCGGGGTCATGGCCTGGGCGGTCGGCGCCAGGCCCAGGGCCAGCAGCGCGGCCGCCAACGCAGGGCGCAGAAGGGCAGGGGACATCGGGGCTCCTTTCGGGTCAGGGCCGGGCCGCACGCGCAGCCGGGCTCCTCTCCGATGTCGGCACCGTGGGCCCCGGACTGAAGGGCGTCGGCGCGCGCGCCGTCACGGCGGCTGGCCGGGTCCGTGTCTTTCGCCTCATAATGGGCGCCATGCACGCGACGATCTCCACCCGGGCGGCGCTCCACCAGCACCGTCAGCATTGGCGCAAGCCAGCCGCCTGACCGCCCCCTTCGCGCGCCCGCACCCGGGCGCCTCACCGGCCCTGCCGGCCGGCCGCGGCGACACCCCGCCGCCTCCCCCCGAGATCCCGCCCCCCGGCAGCCGCCATCCGCATGTCCTGGACGCCTGTGCCTGCGCGTCCATCCCCCGGAGCCCCCATGCTGCTGATGATCGACAACTACGATTCCTTCACCTTCAACCTGGTGCAGTACTTCGCTGAACTGGGCGAGGAGGTGAAGGTGGTCCGCAACGACGAGATCACCGTCGAGGAGATCGGTGCGCTGCGCCCTGACCACCTGGTCTTCTCGCCCGGCCCCTGCTCGCCGGCCGAGGCCGGCGTCTGCGTCGCCGCCATCCAGGCCTACACCGGCCGCCTGCCCATCCTGGGCGTCTGCCTGGGCCACCAGAGCATCGGCGCCGCGCTGGGCGGCCGCATCATCCGGGCCAAGACCCAGATGCACGGCAAGACCAGCGTGCTCGAGACCGACGGGCAAGGCGTCTACGCCGGCCTGCCCAAGCAGTTCACCGTGATCCGCTACCACTCGCTGGTGATCGAGGAGGCGACGATGCCGCCCGAGCTGCAGATCACCTCGCGCTCCGAGGACGGCGAGATCATGGGGGTGCGCCACCGCGGCCTGGCCGGCACCGCCACCCCGCTCGAGGGCGTGCAGTTCCACCCCGAGTCCATCCTCTCCGAGCACGGCCACGCCATGCTGCGCAATTTCGTAACCATGGGCCGCCGCGCGGTGGCGGCATGAGCGCGCCATCAGGCCTGTCGCCGCACCCGGCGACCGAGGGGCATCAACGCTTGCGGGCCGAGCGCCGGGCCGCTCCCAAGCCGGCCGTTCGCTGGCGCGCCATGTCCGCGGGACATGGCACGTCCGCGCTCACCCCCTCGGGGGATCGGGCGCCGTACCCGGCGACCGAGGGGCACCAATGACCATCGACTTGCGCAGCGACACCGTCACGCGGCCGACCCCGGCCATGCGCGAGGCCATGGCCCGCGCCGAGGTCGGCGACGACGTCTTCGGTGACGACCCCACCGTCAACGCTCTGCAGGAGCGCGTGGCCGCGCTGACCGGCATGGAGGCGGCGCTCTTCATGCCCAGCGGCACGCAAAGCAACTTCTGCGCGCTGCTGGCCCATTGCCAGCGCGGTGACGAGTACATCGTCGGCCAACTGGCCCACACCTACCGCTACGAGGGCGGTGGCGCCGCGGTGCTGGGCAGCATCCAGCCCCAACCCCTGGCGCAGGACGCGCAAGGCCGCA
Source organism: Hydrogenophaga intermedia (assembly GCA_943371055.1). GTDB lineage: Bacteria > Pseudomonadota > Gammaproteobacteria > Burkholderiales > Burkholderiaceae_C > Ideonella > Ideonella intermedia_A. Next base: position 10,209 of record CALRTJ020000043.1, read on the forward strand.
TGGCCCTGGCCGACATCGCCGCGGCGATCAAGCCCGACGACCCGCACTTCGCGCGCAGCCGCCTGCTGTGCCTGGAGAACACCTGGAACGGCCACGTCATGCCCCAGGACTACCTGGCCGAGGCGACGGCGCTGGCGCGCTCGCGCGGCCTGGCCTGCCACCTGGACGGGGCCCGGGTGCTCAACGCCGCGGTCGACGAGGCCGGGCCGGGTGGCGACGTCGGCGCCGCGCTGCGCGGCATCACCCGGCACTTCGACTCGGTCTCGGTGTGCTGCTCCAAGGGCCTGGGCGCGCCGGTGGGCTCGCTGCTGTGCGGTCCGCGCGAGCTGATCGCCCGCGCCCACCGCATCCGCAAGATGGCGGGCGGCGGCATGCGCCAGGTCGGCCTGCTGGCCGCCGCGATCGACCACGCCCTGACCCATCACCTGCCGCGCCTGCACCAAGACCACGCGCTGGCGCGGCGCCTGGCCGACGGCCTGCGCGGGCTGCCCGGACTGGCGGTCAGGAGCGCCCAGACCAACATCGTCTTCGTCGACGTGGCCGACGGCCGCGGCCCGGCGCTGCTGGCCCACCTGGCCGCTCAGGGCATCCTGGCCACGGGCCTGATCGGCCTGCGCTTCGTCACCCACCAGGACGTCGACGCCGCCGGCATCGACCGCACCCTGGCCGCAGTGCGCGACTTCCTCACCCAAGACCCCGCCGCGCCGGCCGCCGCCGCGCCGGCCGGCCCGTACTGATCCCACCGCCTTCAGCGCCGACCCCGCCATGAGCATCAGCAACACCGAAGCCCTGACCCGCGTCATCGAGCACCGCGAGATCTTCCACGACGAGATGCTGACGCTGATGCGGCGCATCATGAGCGGCGAGATGTCGCCCGTGATGATCGCCGCCCTGGCCGTCGGCCTGCGGGTCAAGAAGGAGTCCATCGGCGAGATCGCCGCCGCCGCCCAGGTGATGCGCGAGTTCGCCACGCCGGTGCCGGTGGCCGACCGCCGCGGCCTGGTCGACATCGTCGGCACCGGCGGCGACAGCAGCCACACCTTCAACATCTCCACCGCCAGCACCTTCGTCGCCGCTGCCGCCGGCGCCCGCGTGGCCAAGCACGGTGGCCGCAGCGTGTCTTCCACCAGCGGCTCGGCCGACGTGATGGAGGCCCTGGGCGCGCACCTCAACCTGACGCCCGAGCAGGTCGCCCAGTGCCTGGAGCAGACCGGCATCGCCTTCATGTTCGCGCCCAACCACCACGCCTCGATGAAGCACGCGGCGCCGGTGCGCAAGGAGCTGGGCGTGCGCACCATCTTCAACATCCTGGGCCCGCTGACCAACCCGGCCGGCGCGCCCAACATCCTGCTGGGCGTGTTCCACCCCGACCTGGTGGGCATCCAGGTGCGGGTGCTGCAGCGCCTGGGCGCCGAGCACGCGCTGGTGGTCTACGGCATGAACGGCATGGACGAGATCTCCCTGTCGGGCGAGACCCTGGTGGGCGAGCTCAAGGACGGCTCGGTCCACGAGTACACCGTGCACCCCAGCGACTTCGGCCTGCCGGTCTACGACACCCGCGTGCTGCGGGTGGCCAACCGCGAGGAATCGGTGGCCTGCATCCAGCGCGCCCTGGGCAACGAGGACGGCCCGGTGCGCGACATCGTGCTGCTCAACGCCGGCGCGGCGCTGTATGCGGGCGGCAACGCCGCCTCGATCACCGAGGGCGTGAAGATGGCCCGTGAGGCGGTGGCCTCGGGCAAGGCCATGGCCAAGCTCAGCCAGTTCGTCGCCGCCACCCAGTCGCTGAAGGGTTGAAGGCCATGGACGACATTCTGCAACGCATCGTCGCGGTCAAGCACGAGGAAGTCGCCGCCGCCCGGGCCCGGCGCGACCACGCCAGCCTGCGCCGCGAGGCCGAGGCCCTGGGCGGCCAGCGCGACTTCGTCGGCGCGCTGCGCGCCAGGGTCGCCGCCGGCCAGGCCGCGGTCATCGCCGAGATCAAGAAGGCCAGCCCCAGCAAGGGCGTGATCCGCGACCCCTTCGAGCCCGCCGCGATCGCCGCCACCTACGCCGCCCACGGCGCCGCCTGCCTGAGCGTGCTGACCGACGAGCGCTTCTTCCAGGGCTGCGAGGCCTACCTGCGCGCCGCCCGCGCCGCCTGCACCCTGCCGGTGCTGCGCAAGGACTTCATGGTCGACCCCTACCAGGTCGACGAGGCCCGCGCGATGGGTGCCGACTGCATCCTGCTGATCGCCGCCTGCCTGGACGACGCGCAGATGGCCGACCTCGAGGCCCAGGCCCATGCGCTGGGCATGGCCGTGCTGGTCGAGGTCCACGACGGGGCCGAGCTCGAGCGCGCCCTGCGCCTGAAGACCCCGCTGGTGGGCATCAACAACCGCAACCTGCGCACCTTCGAGGTCACGCTGGACACCACCCTGGGCCTGCTGCCCCAGGTGCCGGCGGACCGCCTGCTGGTCACCGAATCCGGCATCCTGGGCCGCGACGATGTGCTTCGCATGCGCGGGGCCGAAGTCCACGCCTTCCTGGTGGGCGAGGCCTTCATGCGCCAGCCCGACCCCGGCGTGGCCCTGGCCGCGCTGTTCGCGTGAGCACCGACCTCTTCGGCGGCGCCTCCAACCAGTTGCGGCGGCCGCTGGCCGACTGCGTGGCCGAGGTGGGCGGTGACTGGGCGCCCCTGGTGCGGGCCTGGGCCGACAGCCCGGCCGGCCGGGCGCTGATCGCCCTTGTGGACGCCCGCCGCGCCGCCGGCGAAGTGGTCTACCCGGACCAGCCCTTCCGGGCGCTGGCGCTGACCCCGCTGGCCGAGGTGCGGGCGGTGATCCTGGGCCAGGACCCGTACCACGGCCCGGGCCAGGCCGAGGGCCTGGCCTTCTCGGTGCCGATGGGCCAGAAGATTCCGCCCAGCCTGCGCAACATCCACCAGGAACTGCAGCGCGACCTGGGCCTGACGCCTCCGGGTCACGGCCACCTGGGGGCCTGGGCGGGCCGCGGCGTGCTGCTGCTCAACACCAGCCTGACGGTGGAGGACGGCCGGCCGGCCAGCCATGCCAAGAAGGGCTGGGAGGCGCTGACCGACGCCCTGATCGCCGCGGTGGCCGCGCAGCCGCGCCCGATCGCCTTCCTGCTGTGGGGCGCGCATGCCCAGGCCAAGGCGCCGCTGATCGAGTCCGCCGGGGCCGGGCGCCACCGCCTGTGGCTGTCCAACCACCCGTCGCCGCTCTCGGCGCGCCGGCCGCCGCAACCTTTCTTGGGCTGCGGCCATTTCGGGGCCATCCCTGAGGTAGACTGGAGCCTGTGAGTTGCGCCGCGTCAGCGGGGTGTCGCACAGGCCTCGTGACCGGGTGCTGATGTTTTTCAGAAAAACTTCTTGTCTTCTGCAAAAACGTCGTGCTATAGTCGCAGGCTCGCTCCGGAGGGGTGCCCGAGTGGCTAAAGGGGGCAGACTGTAAATCTGTTGGCTTACGCCTACGCTGGTTCGAATCCAGCCTCCTCCACCAAGAGCGACGCCGCGAGGTGTTGTCGTCAGGATGACACGTCAGTGGTGCGATAATTCGCAATTCATGAACGAGTCCCGGCGGGAGTAGTTCAATGGTAGAACCTTAGCCTTCCAAGCTAATGACGCGGGTTCGATTCCCGTCTCCCGCTCCAGCGAAGGTTCAGGTCCGGTGTGTGTCGAGTGGTCGACACAGGCCTGCAGGTCAAAGCCTGCAATCCTGTGTCGATGCCCATGTGGCTCAGTGGTAGAGCACCCCCTTGGTAAGGGGGAGGTCGGCAGTTCGATCCTGCCCATGGGCACCACCCCCTTCTCGTTGTACTCGAACGCCCTCACAGCATCAGGAGCGCAAGATGGCAAAAGGCAAGTTTGAACGGACCAAGCCGCACGTGAACGTGGGCACCATCGGTCACGTGGACCATGGCAAGACCACCCTGACCGCCGCGATCACCACGATCCTGTCGGCGAAGTTCGGTGGCGAGGCCAAGGCCTACGACCAGAT
>CALRTJ020000044.1:0-14112 GCA_943371055.1 Hydrogenophaga intermedia
GGCCCGGTGCGCAGCCGCTGCGCACCGGGCCGACGCGGGCTCAGGCCGCCGCCCGCTCCACGTGGGCGTGGCGGGTGTACAGGAAGTCGATCACCGCCTTGCGTGCCGCCAGGTAGGTCGGGTCCTCGGCCAGCGCCACGCGGTCGCGCGGGCGGGCCAGGGCCACCGGCAGCACCTCGCCGATGGTGGCGGCCGGGCCGTTGGTCATCATCACGATGCGGTCGGACAGCAGCACCGCCTCGTCCACATCGTGGGTCACCATGACCACCGTGCTCTTGGTACGGGCGACGATCTTCAGCAGCTCGTCCTGCAGCTTGGCGCGGGTCAGGGCGTCCAGCGCACCGAAGGGCTCGTCCATCAGCAGCACCTTGGGCTCCATGGCCAGGGCGCGGGCGATGCCCACCCGCTGCTTCATGCCGCCCGAAACCTCGTGCGGGCGCTTGGCGCTGGCGTGGGCCATGTTGACCAGCTCCAGCGCGGCGGCGGTGCGGGCCTTGAGCTGTGCCTTGGACTCGGTCGCGCCGAACACCCGCTCGACCGCCAGGTGGACGTTCTCGAAGCAGCTCAGCCACGGCAGCAGCGAGTGGTTCTGGAACACCACCGCGCGCTCGGGGCCGGGGGCGGCGATCTCGCGGTTGTCGCAGATCAGGGCGCCGCTGGTGGTCTTGAGCAGACCGGCGATCAGGTTGAGCAGGGTGGACTTGCCGCAGCCCGAGTGGCCGATCAGGCTGATGAATTCGCCCTTGTCGATCTTCAGGTCGATGTCGCGCAGGGCCTGGAACGGGCCCTTCTTGGTCTGGAAGACGACGTTGGCCTGTTGGACTTCGATGAATGCGCTCATGGTCGGGACTCCGGGTTCATTCGTAGGAGAAGCGCTTGGCCAGCAGCATCAGGAACTGCTCCAGGGCCAGGCCGACGATGCCGATCACGAAGATGGCGATGATGATGTGCTGGACGTTCAGGTTGTTCCACTCGTCCCAGACCCAGAAGCCGATGCCCACGCCGCCGGTCAGCATCTCGGCCGCGACGATCACCAGCCAGGCCGTGCCCACCGACAGGCGCACACCGGTCAGCAGGTAGGGCAGCACCGAGGGGAACAGGATGCGGGTGATGACCTTCCACTCCGACAGGTTCAGCACCTTGGCCACGTTCAGGTAGTCCTGCGGCACGCGTTGCACGCCCACCGCGGTGTTGACCACCATCGGCCAGATCGAGCAGATGAAGATGGTCCAGATCGCCGCCGGGTTGGCGCTCTTGAAGACCAGCAGGCCGATCGGCAGCCAGGCCAGCGGCGACACCGGCTTGAGCAGGCTGATCAGCGGCGAGGCCATGCGGTTGAGAAACTCGAAGCGGCCGATCATGAAGCCCAGCGGGATGCCCACCAGGGCCGCCAGACCGAAGCCCAGCGCCACCCGCTGCAGCGAGGCCAGGATGTTCCAGCCGATGCCCTGGTCGTTCGGGCCGCGGCGGTAGAACGGGTCGGCGAACAGCTGCACCGCGGCGTCCCAGGTCTGCAGCGGCGTCGGAAAGGCGCCGCCCTTGAGCGTGAGCAGGTGCCAGATCGCCACCAGCAGGGCCAGGCCGGCCACCGGCGGGATCACGCGCAGCCACAGGCCGCGCCAGTCGTAGGGCACGCGCGGCGCGGGGGCCGGGGCGGGGGGCGCGGCGACCGGGGCCGCGGCGGGAAGGGGGCTGGCGCCGGCGGCGCGCGCCTCGGGCGGGGCGGAGGAATTCATCGGGCTGTGGAAAACGGCACTGACCATGGCGGGCTCCTGTGCGGTGCGGTGGACGAGGGGGGTGCGGCCGCAGGGGCCGCACCCGGGTCAGGCTCAGGCCTTGATCTTGAAGCTCTCGACGTACTTCTTCGGGTCCTTGCCGTCCCAGACCGTGCCGTCGATCAGCTTGCTGCTGCGCAGCGCGTCCTTGGGCACGTTGACCTTCAGGGCACTGGCGGCCTGGGTGTAGAGCGCGGTCTGGTTGACCGACTTGGCCACCGCCAGGTAGTCGGGGTGGTCCTTCAGCAGGCCCCAGCGCTTGTGCTGGGTCAGGAACCACATGCCGTCCGACAGGTACGGGTAGTTGACCGCGCCGTCGTTGAAGAACTTCATGTGGTTGGGGTCGTCCCAGGTCTTGCCCAGGCCGTTCTGGTAGCGGCCCAGGATGCGCTGGTTGATCGCGTCCACGCTGGTGTTGACGTAGGCCTTGTCGGCGATCGTCTCGGCCATCTTGCTCTTGTTGGACAGGCTGGCGTCGATCCAGCGGCTGGCCTCGAGGATGGCCATGATCACCGCGCGGCAGGTGTTGGGGTACTTCTTGACGAAGTCGGCGGTGGTGCCCAGCGCCTTCTCGGGGTGGTCCTTCCAGATGTCCTGGGTGGTGGCCGCGGTGATGCCGATGTTGTCGATGATGGCGCGGTGGTTCCAGGGCTCGCCCACGCAGAACCCGTCCATGTTGCCCACGCGCATGTTGGCCACCATCTGCGGCGGCGGCACGGTGATCACCTTGGCGTCGGCCATGGGGTTGATGCCGTGGGTGGCCAGCCAGTGGTACAGCCACATCGCGTGGGTGCCGGTGGGGAAGGTCTGGGCGAAGGTGTATTCGCGCTTCTCGGTGGCCATCAGCTTGGCCAGGCTGGCGCCATCGACCGCGCCCTTGTCCGCCAGCTTGCGGCTGAGCGTGATGGCCTGGCCGTTGTGGTTCAGGTTCATCAGGATGGCCATGTCCTTCTTGGGACCGGCCACGCCCATCTGCACGCCGTAGACCAGGCCCCACAGCACGTGGGCCATGTCCAGCTCGGCGTTGACCAGCTTGTCGCGCACACCGGCCCAGGAGGCTTCCTTGGTCGGGATGATCTTGACGCCGTACTTCTTGTCGAAGCCCAGCACGCTGGCCATGACCACGCTGGCGCAGTCGGTCAGCGGGATGAAGCCGATGCGGACCTCTTCCTTCTCGGGCTTGTCGCTGCCCTGGGCCCAGGCACCGGTGGACAGGCCCAGCGCACCGGCGCCGGCGGCCTGCAGCAGCTGGCGGCGGGTCAGGCCGGCGGTCTCGGGGGCGTTCGGGAGGGTCTGCATGGCGAGGTCCTTTGCGTGAGGGGCTTGAAAGCGGGTGCAGGAAACGGGGGCTGGAAACGACACAGGCGTCCGGCGACGTGCCGGTGGGGGCAGGTCGCGCGGACGCCTGTGTCCTGGTGTGCGGGGTGGCCGGTCGGGCCGTGCCACCCTTCGTTGGGTGGCCAGCCCTTTACGCAAGCGGCGTGCCAGCCCGCTCGCCGGGCCCGGGCGGGGGCTTCGGGGCCGGTCCGCACCAAGCGGGGGTGGTGGCGCCGCGATGGTGCACCGCAGCAGTGCGGCACGCCCCCGGGTCGGGCCGGGCGGCCCCCTCCGTACAATCACGGCCCCATGAGCCGCCCGCAAGAATTCATCCTCACCCTGTCCTGCCAGGACACCAAGGGCATCGTCCACAACGTCTCGGGCCTGCTGTACCAGGCCGGCTGCAACATCATCGACTCGCAGCAGTTCGGTGACGTCCTGGGCGAAGGTGCCACCGGCCTGTTCTTCATGCGCGTCCACTTCGAGGCCCCGGCCCACCTGGCCGATGTCGCGACGCTGGACCGCCTGTTCGGCCATGTGCGTGAGCAGTTCCGCATGGACGCGCAGATCCACGCCGTCAACGAGCGCCCGCGCGTGCTGCTGATGGTCAGCCAGCACGGCCACTGCCTGAACGACCTGCTGTTCCGCTGGAAGAGCGGCCAGCTGCCGATGGACATCCGCGCCATCGTCTCCAACCACACCACCTTCGCCAGCCTGGCCGAGAGCTACGGCCTGCCCTTCCACCACCTGCCGCTGGCCGGTGGCTCGGATGCCGCCACCAAGCGCGCCCAGGAGCGCCAGGTCGAGGCCATCCTCGAGGCCGAGCAGATCGACCTGGTGGTGCTGGCGCGCTACATGCAGATCCTCTCGCCCGAGTTCTGCGAGGTGCTGCGCGGCCGTGCGATCAACATCCACCACAGCTTCCTGCCCAGCTTCAAGGGCGCCAAGCCGTACTACCAGGCGCACGCCCGTGGCGTGAAGATCATCGGCGCCACCGCCCACTACGTCACCCCGGACCTGGACGAGGGCCCGATCATCGAGCAGAGCGTCGAGCGCGTGGACCACTCGCTGTCGGCCGAGGACCTGACCGCGGTGGGCCGCGACGTCGAGTGCCTGGTGCTGTCGCGCGCCGTGCGCTGGCACGTCGAGCGCCGGGTGCTGATGAACGGTCACCGCACCGTGGTCTTCCGCTGATCCCCTGAAGGAGCCCGCCATGCCGCGCGCCAAGGCCGCCTCGCTGCACGCCTCGCCCGATGACGCCGAACAGCAGTTCTACGAGGCCCTGCGCGAGGCCGACCTCGACAAGCTGATGTCGATCTGGGCCGAAGATGAGGACGTGGTCTGCATCCACCCCGGCGGCCCGCGCATGGTCGGCCACGAGGCGGTGCGGGTGGCCTTCGAGGCGGTCTTCGCCAGCGGCGCGATCCGCGTCCAGCCCACCAACGTGCGCCGCCTGCGCACCATGGACAGCGCGGTGCACAGCGTGGTCGAGCAGGTGCAGCTGCGCACCGACGAGGGCGTGCGCGTCGGCTACGTCATGGCCACCAACGTCTACAGCCGCACCGCCGAAGGCTGGCGCCTGGTGATGCACCACGCCAGCCCCGGTACCCCGCACGAGCCGCCGGAGCTGCTCGAGACGCCTTCGGTCCTGCACTGATGCAGGCGCACCGCGCGCCGCGCTGGCTGCCCGGCGGCCACGCGCAGACCATCTGGCCGGCGCTGCTCAGCCGGCGCCACCTGGGCCCGCCCCCCGCCTTCACCCGCGAGCGCTGGGACACCCCCGACGGCGACTTCCTCGACGTCGACCTGCAGGCCGCCACCGACCCGGCCGCCCCCTGGCTGGTGCTGTTCCACGGCCTGGAAGGCTCGTCGGCCAGCGCCTACGCGCAGGCCTTCGCCGACGCCGCCCGCGCCCGCGGCTGGCACTTCGCGGTGCCGCACTTCCGCGGCTGCTCGGGCGAGCTCAACCGCGCCCCGCGGGCCTACCACTCGGGCGACTTCGCCGAGATCGGTTGGGTGCTGCAGCGCTTGCGGGCCCGCGCCGCGGCGCCGCTGCGCGTGGCCGGCGTGTCCCTGGGCGGCAATGCCTTGCTGCGCTGGGCCCAGGAGGCCGGCGACAGCGCCGCGGCCACCGCGGCCGCGGTGGCCGCGGTGTGCTCGCCGATCGACCTGGTGGCCGGTGGCCACGCCCTGGGCCGCGGCCTGAACCGGCGCGTCTACACGCCGATGTTCCTGCGCACCATGAAACCCAAGGCGCTGGCCAAGTGGGCCCAGCACCCGGGCCTGTTCGACCGCGAGCGCCTGCTGGCCGCGCGAACCCTGTTCGAGTTCGACGACGTCTTCACCGCCCCGGTGCACGGCTTTCGCGGCGCGCTCGACTACTGGACCCGCGCCTCGGCCCGCCCGCACCTGGCGGCCATCCGCATCCCGGCGCTGGTGCTCAACGCCCTGAACGATCCCTTCGTGCCCGCCGCCTGCCTGCCGCGCCCGCACGAGGTCGGGCCCCACGTCACCCTGTGGCACCCGCCGCACGGCGGCCACGTGGGCTTCGCCAGCGGCCGTTTCCCCGGCCATGTCGTGGCCATGCCCGACGCCGTCTGCACCTGGCTGGCGGGCCACGGTTAAGCTCCGCGCCATGGACGACCTCGTCAAGGCCGCATTGGCCAAATGGCCGAACGTGCCCGCCTGCCACGACTGGCTGGCGCTGGATGCGCGTGGCGACTGGTTCATGCGCGACGAGCGCACCCAGCGCGCCGGCCCTTTCCCGCAAAGCAAGGGCAGCGCGGTGCGCCACGACAAGCTGCGCGCCTTCATCCACCGCAACTACGAGGCCGACGCCAGCGGCGCCTGGTTCTTCCAGAACGGCCCGCAGCGGGTCTACGTCACCCTCGAGGCCGCGCCCCTGGTCTGGCGCGTGGACCCCACCGGCGCGGTCTGCGCCCACACCGGCTGGCCGGTGGCGGTGCGCGGCGCCTGGCTGGACGAGCAGGGCCGCCTGTTCCTGGACAGCGACCGCGGCTTCGGCATCGTCCACCCGCAGGACATGGTCCACGCGGCCGAGGTGCTGGAGCGCGGTGACTGGCTGCTCGACGAACTCGCCTTCGCCGAGATGCCGGGGCGCTTTGGCTACCGCTTGCATCCGCAGCCCTGAGCGGGGCGCTTGTCCCGGGCCTGGGTTTGCCGAGGGTTGGTGGCGTGGCGCCGGCCGCGGGGCCGCGGGCCGGGCGCACGAGGGGCGGTCGGCACTGCGTGCCGACTCCCCTGCGGTGCTCGCCGCCTGGGGTGGGCTCGGAACTCCCGCCGCTCGCCTGCGGCTCGCTGTGGTCGAACAGCCGAGCCCAAGTCAGTTGACGACGCCTGACCTGTGGTCAGGCCGCCCCAGGCGGCTGTGCTCCTCGGCGCCCCTCGAACCGCGCCCGGCCCGCTGCCCCGCGGCCGGCGCCAGTTCGATCGGTGTGCACCGCTCGCGTTCGCAGGCCACGGTGGGTGGCTGGCGCGGAGGGGGGCATTGGCCCTGAACGAAGTGAAGAAGGAGGCCGCAGGCCGGGTGACATGAGAGAAGGGCCAAAGCCCCCCTCCGTGTCCCGCAACAGCCTCCGCATCCACCCCCTCGAGCCGACCCCGCCCAGGGTCTGCGCCAAGACACATCCCGCCCGACAGCCCCTAGCATCGGCTCCATCCCTCCACTCACCCGCAGCCCACCATGCTCAACCACGTGATGATCGGCTCCAACGACCTGGACCGTTCGCAGCAGTTCTATGACGCCGTGCTGGGCGTGCTGGGGGCCGGGGCGCCGGTGCGCAATGTCGGGCCGTCGGGGCATGTGCGGCTGTTCTACCGGCACGATGGCAGCACCTTCTGCGTGACGCAGCCGATCAACGGCGAGCCGGCCACGCAGGCCAACGGCTTCACGCTGGGGTTCCGCTGCACCTCGCCCGAGCAGGTGCAGCAGTTCCACGACGTGGCGGTGGCCCATGGCGGGCAGTCGATCGAGGAGCCGCCGGGGCTGCGCGCCGGCAGCCTGGGGGCGATGCACCTGGCCTATGTGCGCGACCCGGACGGGCACAAGCTCTGCGCCATCTACCGGGTGCGCTGACCGGGGGGCGGCGTATGCTGGGGCATCAACCCCGGGAGCGCCGATGCCCAAACCCCTGATCAACCTGGACGAGGTGGTCTTTGACGATGTCGAGGACGCCGGCTTCTACACCTCGCGCCGCGCCTGCTTCAGCGCCTCGATCGGCGCGCGGCAGCTGGGCTACAACCTGACCGAGCTGCCGCCGGGCAAGGCGCAGTGCCCCTTCCATGCCCACCGCGAGGAAGAGGAGATGTTCCTGATCCTGGAGGGCGAGGGCGAGCTGCGCTTCGGGGACCAGCGCCACCCGCTGCGCCGCCACGACGTGGTGGCCTGCCCCACCGGGGGGGCTGAGGTCGCGCACCAGATCATCAACAACGGCACGGTGCCGATGCGCTACCTGTCGCTGTCGCGGCGGAGCGCGACCGAGGTCTGCGAGTACCCGGACTCGGGCAAGGTGGGGGTGTGGTCCACCACCTCGCCGCAGTCGCGGCTGCGCGGCATGTTCCACGCCGAAGCGGTGGTGGACTACTACGACCGCGAGCCGCTGGCGCCGAAGGGCGACTCCGCCCCATGAGCCGCGGCCTGACGACCCTGGCCGCGCTGGCGCTGGCCCTGGGGGCGGTCGGTGCGTCCGCTGCCCCGGCCTGTGCCCGCGGCAGCGGCGCGGTGGACCGCCTGCTGTGCAGCGACGCCGGCCTGGCGGCGCTGGACCAGGGGCTGCAGCAGGTCTATCGGCAGGCGCTGGCGCAGGCCCGCGGGCCGGCGCGCCAGGCCCTGGTCGTGGAGCAGCGGGGCTGGGCGCGCGGGCGCGCCGACTGCTGGAAGGCCGATGGCCAGCCCACCTGGATCACCGCCAGCTGGACCGAGGACACGGTGCCCGGCTGCGTCCGCGCCCAGACCCGTCTGCGCACCGCCGAGCTGCAGGCGCTGTGGCGGCTGCGGCCGGCGCGCACGACCTTCCATGCCTGCCAGGGCCAGGCGGTGAACGAGCTGGTGGTGAGCACCTTCGACACCGACCCGCCGGTGCTGCGGATCGAGCGCGGCGACCGGGTGGCCACCTTGTGGCAGGCGGGCCTGGCCGAGGCCGGGGCGGAGCGCTTCGAAGGCGCCAACGTCAGCCTGCGCCGGCAGGGCGCGGGCTGGCTGGTGGACTGGCTGGACACGCGCAGCGGCCAGACCGAATCGCTGGACTGCCGGCCGCGCTGAGCGGGGCCGGCCGCCCCGCCGGCCTCAGTCGTCGGCGCGCTGGGCGCGCATGGCCTGGCCGACCTCGTTGGTGCCCTGGGCGGCGCCGCTGGCGGGCACCTGCTCGCCCTCGTCGCGCTGCGAGACCTCGTCCCACTGCGCCACCACCTGCTCGGGGGTGTCCGGGCCCAGGCCCAGGTGCACGCCCTGGGTCAGGGTGATGTAGGCGCGCTCGAAGGTGCCAGCACCGGCGCAGGCGATGGCGCGATTGGGCGCGTCGTCGGCGCACAGGGCCAGCAGGGCCGGGGTGACGGCCTCGGGCTTGAGCAGGTCCAGCACGGCCTGGGGCATCAGGCCCTCGGTCATGCGGGTGGCGGCGGTGGGGGCCAGGCAGTTGACGCGGATGTCGTTCTTGGCGCCTTCCAGCGACAGGGTCTGCATCAGGCCGACCAGGGCCATCTTGGCGGCGCCGTAATTGCTCTGGCCGAAGTTGCCGTACAGGCCCGAGGACGAGGTGGTCATCACGATGCGGCCGAAGTTCTGCGCCCGCATCAGCTCCCACACGGCCTTGCAGCAGTTCACGGCGCCCATCAGGTGCACCTCGACCACCAGGCGGAAGTCGTCCAGCTCCATCTTGGCGAAGGACTTGTCGCGCAGGATGCCGGCGTTGTTGACCAGGATGTCGACCCGGCCCCAGGTGTCCACCGCCTGCTGCACCATGGCCTGCACCGCGGCGAAGTCGGTGACCGAGGCGCCGTTGGCGATGGCCTGGCCGCCGGCGGCGCGGATCTCGGCCACCACGGCGTCGGCCGGGCTGTCGCTGCCGTGGGCCGGCGCGAAATCGTTGACGACGACCTTGGCGCCGCGGGCGGCCAGGGCCAGCGCGTGCTGGCGGCCCAGGCCGCCGCCCGCGCCGGTGACGATGGCGACGCGGCCATCAAAGCGGAGGGGGGTGTTCATCCGCCGATTGCAGCACGGATCCGCCCGCCCGGATGCCACCGCGGCGACAGCCGCGCTCAGGGATCGCCCGGATCGGCCGATACCAGGGGATGGCCCCCACCACGGCGGGCCGCCCCTGCCCGCGCCATGTCCGCCCGACCCGACCCCTCTCCCCCCACCCCCCTGGCCCAGGCCCTGCGCCGGGTCCGCCCCGACCTCTGGCGCGCCGCTGCCTTCGGCTGGGTGGCCGGGGTGCTGGCGCTGGCCCCGGCCTGGTACATGCAGATGGTCTACGACCGGGTGGTCACCAGCCGTGGCCTGGGCACTCTGGTCTGGCTGAGCCTGGCGGTGCTGGCCGCGGCGGTGCTGATGGCCGGCCAGCAATGGGTGCGCGCGGCCCTGCTGCGCGCCACCGCCGACCGCCTGGACGAGGCCCTGGCCCCGTCCCTGGCCGCCAGCGGCTGGCAGCGCCGCCTGCACGGCGGCGAGCCCGGCAGCCTGCTGCGGGTGGCCGAGGACCTGCGCCAGCTGCGCGAGGCCCTCGTCTCGCCAGCCCTGCTGGCCCTGATGGACCTGCCCCTGGTGGGGCTGCTGTGGGGCCTGCTGTGCCTGATCTCGCCCTGGCTGGGCCTGGCGATGGTGGTGGCCGCCGCGCTCCAGGCGGCGATCAGCCTGGGCCTGCAGCGGGTCGGGGCGCCGGTGCTGCGCGAGATTGGCCGCCTGGCCTGGGGCCTGCAGCAGCGCCGCGCCGAGGCGCTGGCCGCCACCGGGGCGGTGCAGGCCATGGGCATGGCCGCGGCGGGCCAGCAGCGCCTGGATGCGCTGGAGCAGCCGCTGGAGACGATGCAGACCGCGCTGGCCCTGCGCCAGGGGCACTGGAACGCCTGGTCGCGCGGCGTCAGCCAGGTGAGCAGCTCGCTGCTGCTGGGCCTGGGCGCCTGGCTGCTGTGGCACGACGCGCTCAACGGTGGCGCTGCGATGCTGGCGGTCTCGGGCATGCTGGGCGCGCGCCTGCTGGCGCCGCTGGCCCAGCTGGCCGCCCATGGCGCGGCGGTCGAGCCCCTGCGCGAGGCCTGGGCCCGCCTGCAGCGCCTGCAGGCCGATGAGCCCGCGCCGCCCCCGGCCCTGGCCCTGCCGGCGCCGCGCGGCCCCTTGGTGGTCGAGCAGCTGGCGGTGGCCGCGCCGGGCCAGTCGGTGCCCTGGCTGCACGGGCTGCAGTTCCGGCTCGAGCCGGGCCAGGCCCTGGCGGTGATCGGCCCCTCGGGCGCCGGCAAGTCCACCCTGGCCCAGGCCCTGCTGGGCGTGTGGCGGCCGCTGGGCGGCTCGGTGCGGCTGGACGGCGCCGAGCTCTCGCGCTGGCCCAAGGAACAGGTGGGCCGCCACCTGGGCTGCCTGCCGCAGGACCCGGTGCTGCTGGACGGCAGCCTGGCCGAGAACATCGCCCGCTTCGGCCTGCCCGACCCGGCCCTGCTGGCCCAGGCCCTGGCCGACGCCGACCTGGACGCCTGGGTGGCCACGCTGCCCCAGGGCCTGCAGACCCCGCTGGGCGAGGGCGGCTGGGTGCTCTCGGGCGGCCAGCGCCAGCGCGTGGCCCTGGCCCGCGCCCTGTACGGCCGGCCGCACCTGGTGGTGCTGGACGAACCCAATGCCCACTTGGACGAGGCCGGTGAGGCCGCGCTGCGGCGCTGGCTGGCGCGTCGGCGCGAGTTGGAGGTCTGCTGCGTGGTGATGACCCACCGCGCCGGCGTGCTGGCCGAGGTCGACCGCGTGCTGCTGCTGGCGCAGGGCCAGCAGCAGGCCGAGGGCCCGCGTGACGAGGTCATGGCCCGGCTGCGCGGCGGTGCGCCCGCCGGGAGGCCCGCATGAGCGCGCGGTTTTCCCTCCAGGCCGCCCGCACCGGCTGGCGTCCGCTGGCCTGGCGCATCGCGCTGGCCAGTGGCGCGATGCACCTGCTGCTGCTGGGGCCGTCGCTGTACATGCTGCAGGTCTACGACCGGGTGCTGCACTTCCGCCACGAGTGGACCCTGCTGCTGTCGAGCGCGGCGCTGCTGGCCGCGCTGGCGGCGGCGGCCTGGCTGGACGGCCGGCGCCAGGCCGGCCTGCTGGCCCTTCAGGGCCTGGCCAGCGCCGAGTGGGGCGCGCGGGTGCGGGCCGAAGGCCTGCGCCTGGGCCTGGCCCGCCAGACCGAGCAGGCCCACGCCGTGGCGGCCGACCTGGCCACGCTGCGCCAGTTCGTCGCCAGCCCCGCGCTGACCAGTGCCCTGGACGCCCCCTGGGTGCCGCTGTACCTGCTGGTGCTGGCCGCGCTGCACCCGCTGCTGGGGGTCGCGGCCCTGCTGTGGGGCGCCGGGTTGCTGGCCCTGGCCCTGCGGGCGCGCCGCGCCCTGGCCGCACCCGCCGAACAGACCGCATCCGCGCTGCGCCGCGAGCAGGCCTGGCTGCGCAGCGCCGAAGGCCAGCCCGACCCCCCCGAGGCCCTGGGCATGGCTGGCGCGTTGCTGGCGCGCTGGCGGGCCCTGCGCGGCGCCCAGCGCGACGCCGCCGCGGCCCAGCACGCGCAGTCGCTGCGCTGGTCGCTGCGCTCGCAGGCCATGCGCCACCTGCAGCAGTCGCTGTCGCTGGGCGTGGGCGCCTGGCTGGTGGTGCGCGGCGAGATGAGCGTGGGCGCGATGATCGCCGCCAACCTGCTGATGAACCGGGCGCTGAGCCCGCTGGAGCAATGGGTGGGCGCCACCGCGCAGCTGCTGGCGGCCCACGGTGCCTGGACCCGCCTGCGCGCGCTGCCGCCCGAGCCCCCGGCCGCCGGTCCGCTGCCGCCGCCGGTGCCCGGCGCCCCGCGCCTGGCGCTGCAGGGCCTGCGGGTCGAGGTGGGCGACCGCGTGCTGCTGCACGAGACCGACCTGGTGCTCGAGGCCGGCCGCATCGCCGTGGTGCTGGGCCCGTCCGGCGCCGGCAAGTCGGTGCTGGCGCAGGCCTGCCTGGGCCTGTGGCCGGGCGCCGCCGGGCAGGTGCTGCTGGACGGGCGGCCGCTGGCCGCGCTGGACCGTGTGGCGGTGGGGCCACTGCTGGGCTACCTGCCGCAGGACGTGCAGCTGATGGACGGCAGCGTGGCCGAGAACATCGCCCGCTTCGGCCCGGCCGAGCCGGCCCGGGTGCTGGCCGCGGCCCAGGCCTGCGGCCTGCACGAGCCCCTGCTGCGCCTGCCCCAGGGCTATGACACCCCGGTGGGCCCGGGCGGTCGCCAGCTCTCGGGCGGCCTGCGCCAGCGCGTGGGCCTGGCCCGCGCGGCGCACGACGACCCGGCCCTGCTGGTGCTCGACGAGCCCAACGCCCACCTGGACGACGCCGGCGAGCGCGCCCTGGCCGCGATGCTGCGCGCCCAGGCCGACCGCGGCGCCGCGGTGCTGGTCACCTCGCACCGCCCGGCGGTGCTGGCCCTGGCCGACGAGGTGTGGGTGGTGCAGGGCGGGCGCGTCGTGCGCCGCGACCCGCCGTCCGCCAACGCGTCCCCGATCCCCGCCGCGACCCCGCGGCCCGAACTGCCGGTGCAGAGCCCATGAACGCCTCCCCCGCCTCCCTCCTCCCTGAGCCGACGCCGCCGGCCACCGACGGCCCGTCGCAGCGTGCCGACCGGGTGCGCCGCCAGGGCGCCTGGCTGGCCGGCGCCGGCCTGCTGGCCGGCGTGCTGTGGCTGGCCCTGGCCCCGCTGGACGAGGGCGTGCCCGCCAGCGGCAGCGTGGTGGTCGACGCCAAGCGCAAGGCGGTGCAGCACATGGCCGGCGGCATCGTCCGTGCGGTCCTGGTGGGCGAGGGCAGCCGGGTGCAGGAAGGCCAGCCCCTGATGCGCCTGGACGATGTCGCCGCCCGCGCCGTCCACGAGGCGGTGCTGCAGCGCTACCTGTCGCTGCGCGCCCGCGAGACCCGGCTGGTGGCCGAGCGCGACGGCGCGGCCCGCTGGCCCGGCGTGCCGGCCGGCCTGCCGCTGCCCGCCGACGACGTGCGGGTCCAGCTGCAGTGGTCGGCCCAGCAGGCCTTGTGGGGCCAGCGCCGCGCCGCGCTGGCGGCCGAGCTGGCCGCGCTGGCCGAGGGCCAGGCGGCGCACCGCGCCGACGCCACCGCCGCCCAGGCCGCGCAGGGCAACCGGGCGGTGGCCCTGGGCGCGGTGCAGGCCCAGCTCGACGGCCTGCGCGAGCTGGCCCGTGACGGCTATGCCCCGCTCAACCAGGTGCGCGAGCTGGAGCGCCAGGCCGCCGAGGCCCAGGCCACCCTGGCCGGGCTGCAGGGCCAGCGCGAGCGCGCCCAGCGCGGCCAGGCCGAGGCGGTGCAGCGCACCGGCCAGCGCCGCAGCGAGTTCCAGCGCGACGTGCAGGCCGAGCTGGCCGAGGTCTACCGCGACCTGCAGGCCGAGGGCGAGCGCCTGCGCGCCGCTCGCGAGGACCTGGACCGCACCGAGATCCGCGCCCCGGCCGCCGGCCAGGTGGTGGGGCTGGCGGTGCAGAACGTGGGCGCGGTGCTGCAGCCGGCCCAGCGCATCGCCGACATCGTGCCGGCCCACGAGGACCTGCTGCTCGAGGTGCGGATCGACCCCACCCTGGTCGACCGCGTGCGCCCGGGCCTGCCGGTGGACGTGCGCTTCAACGCCTTCTCGGGCACCCCGGGCCTGGTGGTGCCGGGGCGGTTGCAGTCGGTCTCGGCCGACGTGCTGGCCGACAACCGCAGCGGCCAGGCCTTCTACCTGGGGCGGGTGGCGATCACCGACGAGGGCCGCGCCGCGCTGGGTGAGCGCCAGCTGCAGGCCGGCATGCCGGTGGAGGTGCTGCT
>CALRTJ020000045.1:0-13595 GCA_943371055.1 Hydrogenophaga intermedia
AGGACAAGGAAATGGTCATGCCTGGCGACAACGTCAGCATCACCGTCAAGCTGATCGCTCCGATCGCCATGGAAGAAGGCCTGCGCTTCGCCATCCGTGAAGGCGGCCGCACCGTCGGCGCCGGCGTCGTCGCCAAGATCATCGAGTAATCGACACAGAAAGCCGCAGGGGTATAGCTCAATTGGCAGAGCGTCGGTCTCCAAAACCGAAGGTTGGGGGTTCGATTCCCTCTGCCCCTGCCAACTCCCTGCGCTGACGCCTCCGGGCGTGGCGCAAGTGGTTGGAAAAGCCACCCGACAAGGGTGGCACCCAGCGGCCCAACAGGCAGCCCGCAGGCGACAACAAGCCGGCGGGCTTTCCTGCTGTATGGGTCCGCAGTGAAATGAGTTCCATGTCCACCTCTCCTCAAGTCGAAACGGTCTCTACCGGCGCTGACAAGGCCAAGCTGGCCGCTGCCGCGGTGCTGGTGATCGGCTCGGTCGTGGTCTTCTATCTGCTGAACCAGCAGGCCATGTGGCTTCGCGTCATCGCGCTGCTGGTGGGCCTGGGTGCGGCGGTGGCCGCCTACTTCAGCTCGGAAAGCGGTCGCCAGTTGATCGCCTTCGGTCGGGAGTCGGCCCGCGAGACCCGCAAGGTGGTCTGGCCGACCCGCAAGGAAGCGGGCCAGATGACCGCGTACGTCTTCGCCTTCGTGGTGGCCATGGCGCTGTTCCTGTGGATCACCGACAAGACCCTGGAGCTGGTCCTGTACGACTGGATCCTGGGCTGGAAGCGCTGACCGCGCGCAAGACAAGAGGCACCGAATGAGCGAATCCGCCGCCAACGACACCCCTGCCGCCGCCCCGGCCGCCCCGGCCAAGCGCTGGTATGTGGTGCACGCCTACTCCGGCATGGAGAAGGCCGTCGAGCGCAACATCCGCGAGCGCATCGAGCGCGCCGGCATGCAGGACAAGTTCGGCCGCATCCTGGTGCCCACCGAAGAGGTCGTCGAGCTCAAGAACGGCAAGAAGTCCGTCACCGAGCGCCGCTTCTTCCCGGGCTACGTGCTGGTCGAGATGGTCATGGACGACGAATCCTGGCACCTGGTCAAGCACACCAGCAAGGTGACCGGCTTCGTCGGCGGTGCCCGCAACCGCCCGGCCCCGATCTCCGAGGCCGAGGTGATGAAGATCGTCAACCAGATGCAGGAAGGCGTCGAGAAGCCCCGGCCCAAGGTCGAGTGGGAAGTCGGCGAGCTGGTCCGCGTCAAGGAAGGCCCCTTCACCGACTTCAACGGCGCCGTCGAGGAAGTCAACTACGAGAAGTCCAAGGTCCGCGTGTCGGTCACCATCTTCGGCCGGGCCACCCCGGTCGAGCTGGATTTCTCGCAAGTCGAGAAAGTCTGATTTTTCGCAGGCATTGGCGGGCCGACCCGGCGCCAGTGCCTGTTGTCGTTTCCGGGTCGTGGACGAGGAGCCCAGGGCTGACCCCCTGAGGCGCTTGAACTCGAAAGGAGCCACTCATGGCAAAGAAGATCGTCGGCTTCATCAAGCTGCAGATCCCGGCCGGCAAGGCCAACCCGTCTCCGCCGGTCGGTCCGGCCCTGGGCCAGCGCGGCCTGAACATCATGGAGTTCTGCAAGGCGTTCAACGCCCAGACCCAGGGCATCGAGCCCGGTCTGAAGCTGCCCGTGGTGATCACCGCCTACGCCGACAAGTCCTTCACCTTCGTGCTGAAGTCGCCGCCCGCGACCGTGCTGATCAAGAAGGCCCTGAAGCTCGAGAAGGGCTCGGACAAGGCGCACCTGAACAAGGTGGGCAAGATCTCGCGCGCCCAGCTCGAGGAAATCGCCAAGATGAAGCAGAAGGACCTGACCGCCGCCGACATGGACGCTGCGGTGAAGACCATTGCCGGTTCCGCCCGTTCGATGGGCGTGATCGTGGAGGGCGTGTGACATGGCAAAGCTGACCAAGAAGGCCAAGGCCCTGCAGGGCAAGGTTGACAGCCTGAAGCTGTACGGCATCGCCGACGCCCTGGCGCTGGTGAAGGGCTGCGCGACCGCCAAGTTCGACGAGTCGATCGACGTCTCCGTCCAGCTGGGCATCGACGCCAAGAAGTCGGACCAGGTCGTGCGTGGCGCCGTCGTCATGCCCAACGGCACCGGCAAGACCAAGCGCGTCGCCGTCTTCGCCCAGGGTGCCAAGGCCGAGGAAGCCAAGGCCGCCGGCGCCGACGTCGTCGGCATGGAAGACCTGGCCGAGCGCGTCAAGGCGGGCGACATGCCCTTCGACGTGGTGATCGCCTCGCCGGACACCATGCGCATCGTCGGTACCCTGGGTCAGATCCTGGGCCCGCGCGGCCTGATGCCGAACCCGAAGGTCGGCACCGTGACCCCGGACGTCGCCACCGCCGTCAAGAACGCCAAGGCTGGCCAGGTCCAGTTCCGCGTCGACAAGGCCGGCATCATCCACGGCACCATCGGCCGTCGCTCGTTCGACGACGAGAAGCTGATCGGCAACCTGGCCGCGCTGCTGGATGCCCTGAACAAGGCCAAGCCGGCCTCGTCCAAGGGTGTGTACCTGCGCAAGCTGGCGGTGTCCTCGACCATGGGCGTTGGCGCCCGCGTCGACATCAGCTCGGTGGCCCTGAGCCCCGCGGCCTGATCGCCTGACAAGCACACGGGCCGGGCGGCCGTCTTGACGCCCGGCTCCTGAATTGGTGGGCCGCCTCCGGCAACGGGGGCGGGCCATCCAAGACCGCTGGTGTCCTTCGGTCCGCCCGGAGGACTTAATCGGTGGGCGGGATCCGTCCCGTGCCGCCCGCCAGCGCAGATGGCGTCCCCGCCGTGAAGAATGAGGTGGTCGTGAATGGCTCACCTCGCTCCGAAGCGGCAAGGTCGCTGCAACCCCGGTGCGCCGGTGGGCCCTCGGCCCGCTGGCGCGTTCAAGTGAGGAGTAGACCTTGAGTCTCAACCGCAACGAGAAGGCGGCCGTGATCGAG
The DNA here is from genome assembly GCA_943371055.1 of Hydrogenophaga intermedia. Classification (GTDB taxonomy): domain Bacteria; phylum Pseudomonadota; class Gammaproteobacteria; order Burkholderiales; family Burkholderiaceae_C; genus Ideonella; species Ideonella intermedia_A. Next base: position 2,980 of record CALRTJ020000045.1, read on the forward strand.
GAAGTGGCAGCGCAAGCCGCCAAGTCCCAGACCCTGGCCCTGGCCGAGTACCGTGGCCTCACCGTGGAAGCCCTGAACAAGCTGCGCGTCGATGCGCGTGCCAAGGGTGTGTATCTTCACGTGCTGAAGAACACCCTGGCCCGTCGCGCCGTCGCCGGCACCCCGTTCGAGGTCGCCGCGGAGAGCATGGTCGGTCCGCTGATCTACGGCTTTTCGGAAGATGCCGTCGCCGCGGCCAAAGTCATCGCTGACTTTGCCAAGGGCAACGACAAGCTGGTCATCAAGGCTGGTGCCTACGCGGGCAAGGCCCTCGACGTCGATGGCGTCAAGGCCCTGGCCTCGGTGCCGAGCCGCGAAGTCCTGCTGTCGCAGATCGCCGGCCTGCTGCTGTCGCCCGTTCAGCGCACCGCCGCTGTCCTGGCTGCTCTGGCCGAAAAGAAGGGCGGCGGCGCCGAAGCGCCCGCCGAAGCTGCCGCGGCTTGATGCCCGCAGCGCCCGTGCATCCCATTCACTGATTCACTGAAATAGGTAACCCAAATGGCATTCGACAAAGACGCCTTCCTGACCGCCCTGGATTCCATGTCCGTCATGGAACTGAATGACCTGGTCAAGGCCATCGAAGAGAAGTTCGGCGTGTCCGCCGCCTCGATGGCCGCCCCGGCCGCCGGTGGCGCTGCTGGCGGTGGCGCTGCCGCCGCTGAAGAGAAGACCGAGTTCAACGTCGTGCTGACCGAAGCCGGCGCCAACAAGGTGTCCGTCATCAAGGCCGTGCGCGAGCTGACCGGTCTGGGTCTGAAGGAAGCCAAGGACCTGGTCGACGGCGCTCCGAAGAACGTCAAGGAAGGCGTGGCCAAGGCCGATGGCGAAGCTGCCGTCAAGAAGCTGGTGGAAGCCGGCGCCAAGGCCGAGCTGAAGTAATTCAGTCGCCTGCCAGAGGGCTGGGGGTGCCGCAAGGCCCCCCGGCCTTTTGCGCTTGGAGGGCCGAAAGGCCTTTCGAGGACAGCTGGGAGATTCCCGAGTGATAATCGGGGGTTTCCCAAGTGTTCTCTGATCCGACTGCAGAGAACGGGTTTGGTCGGACTCCGGTGCAATGCCGGGGTTGTCCGCCAGCGGTTGGTAGTGGCCAACCACCAAGCTTACAGGCCGCCCGGAGTCGCCGGGCCTGCCGAGAGCCAGTCGCCGACGCAGCGGTCACATCCGGCCAGTGGCCGCTGTCGATACGGAGTGTTCCATGGCGCAAGCAACCCCCTACAGCTACACCGAGCGCAAGCGTATCCGCAAGAGCTTCGGCAAGCGCGAGAGCGTTCTCAAGGTTCCCTACCTGCTGAGCATGCAGCAGGATTCCTACGTCGCCTTCCTCCAGAAGGACATCCCGCCGCAGCTGCGCAAGCCCGAAGGCCTGCAAGCCGCCTTCCTGTCCGCGTTCCCGATCGTGTCGCACAACGGGTTCGTGGAGATGAAGTTCATCGAATACAACATCGCCAAGCCCACCTTCGACGTGCGCGAGTGCCAGCAGCGGGGTCTGACCTTCGCCGCGGCCGTGCGGGCGAAGCTGCAGATGATCATCTACGACCGTGAGGCGCACCCCGCCAAGGTCGTCAAGGAGATCAAGGAGCAGGAGGTCTACATGGGCGAGGTGCCCCTGATGACCGACTACGGCTCGTTCATCGTCAACGGCACCGAGCGCGTCATCGTCTCGCAGCTGCACCGCTCGCCCGGCGTGTTCTTCGAGCACGACAAGGGCAAGACCCACTCCAGCGGCAAGCTGCTGTTCAGCGCCCGCATCATCCCCTACCGCGGTTCCTGGCTGGACTTCGAATTCGACCCGAAGGACATCCTGTACTTCCGCGTCGACCGTCGCCGCAAGATGCCGGTCACGATCCTGCTCAAGGCCATCGGCCTGAACCCCGAGCAGATCCTGGCGCACTTCTTCAAGAACGACACCTTCCGCCTGATGGATTCGGGCGCGCAGATGGAGTTCGTCGCCGAGCGCCTGAAGGGCGAGGTGGCCCGCTTTGACATCACCGACAAGTCGGGCGAAGTCATCGTCGAGAAGGACAAGCGCATCACCGCGCGCCACGTGCGCCAGCTCGACCAGTCCGGCACGACCTTCCTGTCGGTGCCCGAGGACTTCCTGCTGGGCCGCATCATCGCCCGCAACATGGTCGACCCGGACACCGGCGAGATCATCGCCAAGGCGAACGAGGAGCTGACCGAGTCGCTGCTCAAGAAGCTGCGCTCCGCCGGCGTCAAGGACATCCAGTGCCTGTTCACCAATGAACTGGACCAGGGTGCCTACATCAGCCAGACCCTGGGCCTGGACGAAACCGCCGACCAACTGGCCGCCCGCGTCGCCATCTACCGCATGATGCGCCCCGGCGAGCCGCCGACCGAAGACGCGGTCGAGGCCCTGTTCAACCGCCTGTTCTACAGCGCCGACACCTACGACCTGTCCCGCGTCGGCCGCATGAAGTTCAACGCCCGGGTGGGCCGCGACGTGCCCGAAGGCGCGATGACGCTGTCCAACGAGGACATCCTGGACGTCGTCAAGATCCTGGTCGAGCTGCGCAACGGCCGCGGCGAGGTCGATGACATCGACCACCTGGGCAACCGCCGCGTGCGTTGCGTGGGCGAACTGGCCGAGAACCAGTACCGCTCGGGCCTCGCCCGCATCGAGAAGGCGGTCAAGGAGCGCCTGGGCCAGGCCGAGACCGAAGCCCTGATGCCGCACGACCTGATCAACTCCAAGCCGATTTCCGCGGCCCTCAAGGAGTTCTTCGGCGCGTCGCAGCTGTCCCAGTTCATGGACCAGACCAACCCCCTGTCCGAGATCACGCACAAGCGTCGCGTCTCGGCCCTGGGCCCGGGCGGTCTGACCCGTGAGCGCGCCGGCTTCGAAGTCCGCGACGTGCACCCGACCCACTACGGCCGCGTCTGCCCGATCGAGACCCCTGAAGGTCCGAACATCGGCCTGATCAACTCGCTGGCCCTGTACGCGCAGCTCAACGAGTACGGCTTCCTCGAGACGCCGTACCGCCGCGTGGTCGACGGCCAGACCACCGCACAGATCGACTACCTGTCGGCCATCGAGGAAGGCAAGTACGTGATCGCCCAGGCGAACGCGTCGCTGGACGCCGAGGGCAAGCTGACCGACGAGCTGGTTTCCGCCCGTGAGAACGGCGAATCGGTGCTGACCCAGCCCGAGCGCATCCAGTACATGGACGTGGCGCCGACCCAGATCGTGTCGGTGGCCGCCTCGCTGGTGCCCTTCCTCGAGCACGACGACGCGAACCGCGCGCTGATGGGCGCCAACATGTCGCGCCAGGCCGTGCCCGTGCTGCGTCCCGAGAAGCCGATGGTCGGCACCGGTATCGAGCGCGTCGCCGCGGTCGACTCCGGCACCGTCGTCACCGCCCGCCGCGGTGGCGTGGTCGACTACGTCGACACCAACCGGGTGGTGATCCGTGTCAACGACGCCGAGGCCCTGGCCGGCGAAGTCGGCGTGGACATCTACAACCTGATCAAGTACCAGCGTTCCAACCAGAACACCAACATCCACCAGCGTCCGATCGTCCGCCGCGGCGACCACGTGGCCGCCGGTGACGTGCTGGCGGACGGTGCCTCGACCGACCTGGGCGAGATCGCGATCGGCCAGAACATGCTGATCGCCTTCATGCCCTGGAACGGCTACAACTTCGAAGACTCGATCCTGATCTCCGAACGCGTGGTCGCCGAGGACCGCTACACCTCGATCCACATCGAGGAGCTGGTCGTGATGGCCCGCGACACCAAGCTGGGTGCCGAGGAAATCACGCGCGACATCCCGAACCTGTCCGAGCAGCAACTGGCCCGCCTGGACGAGTCCGGCATCGTCTACATCGGCGCCGAGGTCAACCCCGGCGACGTGCTGGTCGGCAAGGTCACGCCCAAGGGCGAAACCACCCTGACCCCGGAAGAGAAGCTGCTGCGCGCGATCTTCGGCGAGAAGGCGTCCGACGTGAAGGACACCTCGCTGCGCGTGGACCAGGGCACCTCCGGCACCGTCATCGACGTGCAGGTCTTCACTCGTGAAGGCATCCAGCGCGACAAGCGCGCCCAGCAGATCATCGACGACGAGCTGAAGCGCTTCCGCCTGGACCTGAACGACCAGCTGCGCATCGTCGAGGCCGACGCCTTCGACCGCATCGAGAAGCTGCTGGTGGGCCGCGTGGCCAACGGCGGCCCGCAGAAGCTGGCCAAGGGCACCACCCTGACCAAGGACTACCTGGCCGGCGTCGACAAGTACCACTGGTTCGACGTTCGTCCGGCCGAGGACGAGGTCGCCAACCAGCTCGAGTCGATCAAGAACTCCCTCGAGCAGACCCGCCACGGCTTCGACCTGGCCTTCGAAGAGAAGCGCAAGAAGCTCACCCAGGGCGACGAGCTGCCCGCCGGCGTGCTCAAGATGGTCAAGGTCTACCTGGCCGTCAAGCGCCGCCTGCAACCTGGCGACAAGATGGCCGGCCGCCACGGCAACAAGGGCGTGGTCTCCAAGATCACCCCGGTCGAGGACATGCCCTACATGGCCGACGGCACCCCGGTCGACATCGTGCTGAACCCGCTGGGCGTGCCCTCGCGGATGAACATCGGTCAGGTGCTCGAGGTCCACCTGGGCTGGGCCGGCAAGGGCATCGGCCAGCGCATCGGCGACATGCTGCAGCAACAGGCCTCGGCGGCCGAGCTTCGCACGTTCCTGGACGAGGTCTACAACCGCTCGGGTGGCAAGCCCGAAAACCTGGCCGAGTTCTCGGACGCCGAGGTCGTCGCCATGTCGCGCGAGCTGACCAAGGGCGTGCCGTTCGCCTCGCCGGTGTTCGACGGTGCCGCCGAGGAAGAGATCCGCGCCATGCTGAAGCTGGCCTACCCGGACGACATCGCCGCCAAGAAGGGCCTGACCGAGCCGCGCACGCAGGCCTGGCTGTCTGACGGCCGCACCGGCGAGCCGTTCGAGCGTCCGACCACCATCGGCTACATGCACTACCTGAAGCTCCACCACCTGGTGGACGACAAGATGCACGCCCGCTCGACCGGCCCGTACTCGCTCGTCACCCAGCAGCCGCTGGGCGGCAAGGCGCAGTTCGGTGGCCAGCGCTTCGGTGAAATGGAAGTGTGGGCACTGGAAGCCTACGGCGCGGCCTATGTGCTGCAGGAAATGCTGACCGTGAAGTCCGACGACGTGAACGGCCGCACCAAGGTCTACGAGAACATCGTCAAGGGCGAGCACGCCATCGACGCGGGCATGCCCGAGTCGTTCAACGTGCTGGTCAAGGAAATCCGTTCGCTGGGCATCGACATCGAGCTGGAAAAGAACTGATCCCCCTGTCCGGGGCGTGCGCCGCACGCCCCGGCCCAGGCATCCCTTCTCTTCCTGTTCGATACCAAATTAGGAGTTAAGCCATGAAAGGCTTGCTGGACCTCTTCAAGCAGTTCACCCCGGATGAACACTTCGACGCGATCAAGATCGGGCTGGCTTCGCCCGAGAAGATCCGTTCGTGGTCTTTCGGCGAGGTGAAGAAGCCCGAGACGATCAACTACCGCACCTTCAAGCCCGAGCGTGACGGCCTGTTCTGCGCCAAGATCTTCGGCCCGATCAAGGACTACGAGTGCCTGTGCGGCAAGTACAAGCGCCTGAAGCACCGCGGCGTCATCTGCGAGAAGTGCGGCGTTGAAGTCACCCAGACCAAGGTGCGTCGCGAGCGCATGGGTCACATCGACCTGGCCGCGCCCTGCGCCCACATCTGGTTCCTGAAGTCGCTGCCGTCGCGTCTGGGCCTGGTCCTGGACATGACCCTGCGCGACATCGAGCGCGTGCTGTACTTCGAAGCCTACGTCGTCGTCGACCCGGGCATGACCTCGCTGAAGAAGTTCAGCATCATGAGCGAGGACGAGTACGAGGCCAAGCGTGCCGACGCCGCCTTCGGCGATGACTTCGAGGCCCTGATGGGCGCCGAGGGCATCAAGCGCCTGCTCGAGGAAATGGACCTCGACGTCGAGATCGACCGCCTGCGCAACGACATGACCGGCAGCGAGCTGAAGGTCAAGAAGAACAGCAAGCGCCTGAAGGTCATGGAGGCCTTCAAGAAGTCGGGCATCAAGCCCGAGTGGATGGTCATGTCCGTGCTGCCCGTGCTGCCGCCGGACCTGCGTCCGCTGGTGCCGCTGGACGGCGGTCGCTTCGCGACCTCGGACCTGAACGACCTCTACCGTCGCGTCATCAACCGCAACAACCGCCTGGCCCGCCTGCTCGAGCTGAAGGCCCCTGAGATCATCGTGCGCAACGAAAAGCGCATGCTGCAGGAAGCCGTCGACTCGCTGCTGGACAACGGCCGCCGCGGCAAGGCGATGACGGGCGCGAACAAGCGCGCGCTGAAGTCCCTGGCCGACATGATCAAGGGCAAGTCGGGCCGCTTCCGCCAGAACCTGCTGGGCAAGCGCGTCGACTACTCGGGTCGTTCCGTCATCACCGTGGGCCCGACCCTCAAGCTGCACCAGTGCGGCCTGCCCAAGCTGATGGCCCTGGAGCTGTTCAAGCCCTTCATCTTCTCGCGCCTCGAGGCGATGGGCATCGCCACCACCATCAAGGCGGCGAAGAAGGAAGTCGAATCGGGCACTCCGGTGGTCTGGGACATCCTGGAAGAGGTGATCAAGGAGCACCCGGTCATGCTGAACCGGGCGCCCACGCTGCACCGTCTGGGCATCCAGGCCTTCGAGCCGGTCCTGATCGAAGGCAAGGCGATCCAGCTGCACCCGCTGGTCTGCGCGGCGTTCAACGCCGACTTCGACGGTGACCAGATGGCCGTCCACGTGCCGCTGTCCATCGAAGCGCAGATGGAAGCCCGTGCCCTGATGCTGGCCTCGAACAACGTGCTCTTCCCGGCCTCGGGCGAGCCGTCGATCGTGCCGTCGCAGGACGTGGTGCTGGGCCTGTACTACGCCACCCGCGAGCGCATCAACGGCAAGGGCGAAGGCATGGTCTTCTCCGACACCGACGAGCTGCTGCGCGCGCTGGACAACGGCGCGGTCGAGATCACCGCCCGCGTCAGCGTGCGCCTGATCGAGTGGAACAAGGACGAGAACGGCGAGTTCCAGCCGACCCCGAAGCTGGTCGAGACGACCGTCGGTCGCGCCCTGCTGTCCGAGATCCTGCCCAAGGGCCTGCCCTTCGCCAACATCAACAAGGCGCTGAAGAAGAAGGAGATCAGCAAGCTGATCAACACCTCCTTCCGCAAGTGCGGCCTGAAGGAAACCGTCGTCTTCGCCGACAAGCTGCTGCAGTCGGGCTTCCGCCTGGCCACGCGCGCCGGCATCTCGATCGCGGTCGACGACATGCTGGTGCCGAAGGAAAAGCACACCCTGATCGAGGCCGCCGAGGCCGAGGTCAAGGAGATCGAGCAGCAGTACGTCTCCGGTCTGGTGACCGCCGGCGAACGCTACAACAAGGTGGTGGACATCTGGGGCAAGGCCGGTGACGACATCGGCAAGAAGATGATGGAGCACCTGAAGGTCGAGAAGGTGCTCGACCGCAACGGCAAGCTCGTCGACCAGGAGTCCTTCAACTCGATCTACATGATGGCCGACTCGGGCGCGCGGGGTTCCGCCGCCCAGATCCGCCAGCTGGCGGGCATGCGGGGCCTGATGGCCAAGCCGGACGGCTCGATCATCGAGACGCCCATCACGGCGAACTTCCGTGAAGGTCTGAACGTTCTGCAGTACTTCATCTCCACCCACGGTGCCCGAAAGGGCCTGGCGGACACGGCGCTGAAGACCGCGAACTCCGGCTACCTGACCCGCCGTCTGGTGGACGTGACCCAGGACCTGGTGGTCGTCGAGGACGACTGCGGCACCGAGCACGGCTTCCCTATGCGCGCCCTGGTCGAAGGCGGTGAAGTCATCGAATCGCTGCGCGACCGCATCCTGGGCCGCGTCGCCGCCGTCGAGGTGCTGAACCCGGAGACCCAGCAGGTCGTCATCCCCGCCGGCACCATGCTGGACGAGGACAACCTGGACCTGATCGAGGCCGCCGGCGTCGACGAGGTGCGCGTGCGCACCCCGCTGACCTGCGCGACCCGCTACGGTCTGTGCGCCAAGTGCTACGGCCGCGACCTGGGCCGCGGTGGCCAGGTCAACGTCGGTGAGGCCGTGGGCGTGATCGCCGCGCAGTCGATCGGCGAGCCGGGCACGCAGCTGACGATGCGGACCTTCCACATCGGTGGTGCCGCGTCGCGCGCCGCCGTGGCTTCCAGCGTGGATGCCAAGTCGGACGGCTTCATCGGCTTCAACGCCACGATGCGCTACGTCACGAACGGCAAGGGCGAACTGGTGGTGATTTCGCGTTCCGGCGAGATCGTCATCTCCGACCAGCATGGCCGCGAGCGCGAGCGCCACAAGGTGCCGTACGGCGCGACCCTGAACATCAAGGCCGACCAGCAGATCAAGGCTGGCACCGTGCTGGCCAACTGGGACCCGCTGACCCGCCCGATCATCACGGAATTCGCCGGTCAGGCGAAGTTCGAGAACGTCGAGGAAGGCGTGACCGTGGCCAAGCAGGTCGACGAGGTCACCGGCCTGTCGACCCTGGTCGTGATCGACCCGAAGCGCCGCGGCGCCGCCAAGGTCGTGCGTCCGCAGGTCAAGCTGCTGGACGCCCAGGGCCACGAGGTCAAGATCCCCGGCACCGACCACTCGGTGACGATCGGCTTCCAGGTCGGCGCGCTGATCCAGGTGCGTGACGGCCAGGACCTCGCCCCCGGCGAAGTGCTGGCGCGCATCCCGGTCGAAGGCCAGAAGACCCGAGACATCACCGGCGGTCTGCCGCGGGTGGCCGAGCTGTTCGAAGCCCGCTCGCCCAAGGACAAGGGCACGCTGGCCGAGATCACCGGCACGGTGTCGTTCGGCAAGGAGACCAAGGGCAAGGTGCGTCTGCAGATCACCGACCCGGATGGCAAGGTGTCCGAAGAGCTGGTGCCCAAGGAAAAGAACATCTTGGTACACGAAGGCCAGGTGGTCAACCGGGGCGAGCTGATCGTCGACGGCGCGGCGGATCCGCAGGACATCCTGCGCCTGCTGGGCATCGAGGAGCTGGCCCGCTACATCGTCGACGAGGTCCAGGACGTCTACCGTCTGCAGGGCGTGAAGATCAACGACAAGCACATCGAGGTGATCGTTCGCCAGATGCTGCGCCGCGTCCAGATCGTCAACTCGGGTGACTCCACCTACATCGCCGGCGAGCAGGTCGAGCGTTCGGAGCTGTTCGACACCAACGACAAGCTGCGCGCCGAAGGCAAGGTCACCGCGACCTACCAGGACGTGCTGCTGGGCATCACCAAGGCCTCGCTGTCGACCGATTCCTTCATCTCGGCGGCCTCCTTCCAGGAGACCACCCGCGTCCTGACCGAGGCCGCGATCATGGGCAAGCGCGACTCCCTGCGCGGCCTGAAGGAAAACGTCATCGTCGGTCGCCTGATCCCCGCCGGCACCGGCATGGCCTTCCACCAGGCCCGCAAGGCCAAGGAAGAGATGGACGATACCGAGCGCCGCGCCATCGCCCTGCAAGAGGCCGAGGAACTGGCTGCCACCCAGCTGGCGGCCCTGGACGACGCCGCGGGCCACGAACCGGCTGCGGAGTGACGACTCCGCCGGCGGTGGCTGGGTCCACCGCCTGGCTGGCCAGAAAGGGCGACCTCCGGGTCGCCCTTTTTTTCGTCGGGCCGCAGCGACGGCCGACCGGGGGCCTCAGTCGTCCTGTGGCCGCCAGTCCTGCGGGTGGACGATCTGCAGCCCGTGCAGGGCGCTCGCCCGCCGGGCGAGCTTGAGCACCGCCTTGTCCCGGCTCACCAGCCAGCGGGCGCCGACGGCCAGCGCATAGTCGATGAACTTCTGGTCGTCGGTGTCCCGGCAGCGCAATGCGGGCTGCGGGGGTTCCGCGGGCGCGGGGCCCCAGGCGACGCGCTGGTCATAAGCGGCGAGCACGGCCTCCGGGCCTGCGCCCGCGCCGGCGCCCAACTGACCGCGCCCCAGCACATGGGCCAGCTCGTCGCGCAGGCGCGGCGTCGCGTGCCAGTGCCAGCGGCCGGCCAGGCGCAGGGCTTCCCAGCCCGCGCAGCGCGGGTCCTGAAAGTGCCACCAGTCCAGCACGCTCTGGGTGTCCAGCACCGCGATGCGGTCCTCTTGGCGCGAGTGGGTGTTCACGTCTTGCTTGTCAGGGGAATGGATGGGCGCTGCAACTTGCGGCACCGGAGTCGGCATCCTATAATGTTCGGCTTTTCGGCAAGTTGTGCCGTGCTTCGTCCTGCGCCGGCGGGGCGCTCCAGCAGGGGCGCGATGCGGGTGGCAGGCTGCGGCAAGGCGGTCGGAAAGACGATTTCGTTGTAACTTCAAACGGGAACAAGTTACCCATGCCCACCATCAACCAGCTCGTGCGCCAAGGCCGTCAGGTCGAAGTCACGAAGTCCAAGTCGCCTGCGATGCAAAACTGCCCGCAGCGCCGCGGTGTTTGCACCCGCGTCTACACCACGACCCCGAAGAAGCCGAACTCGGCGCTTCGCAAGGTCGCCAAGGTGCGCCTGACCAACGGTTTC
>CALRTJ020000046.1:0-11251 GCA_943371055.1 Hydrogenophaga intermedia
GCGAGGGCGCCCGCACCGAGCGCGATGCCGAGCGCTACCTGGCGTCCTACGCCAACGCCATCCGCGCGATCGCCGCATCGCGCTCCGGCCAGCGTGCCCGCGACGAGGGCCCCACCGTGGCCGACGGCATCTCGATCAAGCTCTCGGCCCTGCATTCGCGCTACGAGGAGCTGCAGCGCAAGGCGGTCTTCGACACCCTGCTGCCGCGCGTGTGGTCGCTGGTCGAGCTGGCCGCGGCCGCCAACCTGAACCTGACCATCGACGCCGAGGAGGTCGACCGCCTGGAGCTCTCGCTCGACGTGTTCGAGGCCCTGGCCGAGCGCATCGCCCGCCACCACCCGCGCTGGGGCGGCTTCGGCCTGGCGGTGCAGGCCTACCAGACCCGCGCCCTGGGCGTGGTCGACGAGGTGGCCCGCATCGCCCGCACCCACGGCCTGCGCTTCATGGTGCGCCTGGTCAAGGGCGCCTACTGGGACGGCGAGGTCAAGCGCGCCCAGGAGCTGGGCCTGGAGGCCTACCCGGTCTACACCCGCAAGCCCCACACCGACGTCTCGTACCTGGCCTGCGCCCGCGCCCTGCTCGAGGCCCGCGACGTGCTGTACCCGCAGTTCGCCACCCACAACGCCGGCACCATCGCCGCCATCGAGCTGCTGGCGCGCCAGCTGGGCGCCCTGCCCGAGACCCACTTCGAGATGCAGCGCCTGCACGGCATGGGCGACGGCGTCTACCGCGAGGTCATGAAGTCCGGCGGCGCCCTGCGCGTCTACGCCCCGGTGGGCGAACACCGCGACCTGCTGGCCTACCTGGTGCGACGCCTGCTGGAGAACGGCGCCAACTCGTCCTTCGTCCACCAGCTGGCCGACCCGCAGGTGGCGCCCGAGCTGCTGCTGTCCTCGCCGCTGGCCCTGGCCCACGCGGGCGAGCAGGCCGAGGGCCTGGTGCTGCCGATGGACCTGTACGGCCGCGGCCGCCGCAACGCCCGCGGCTTCGACCTGACCTGCCTGGCGCACCGCGCCCCGCTCGAGGCCGCCCTGGCCACCACCGTGGTGCCGTCGGTGCCCGAGGCCGACCCGACCGCGATCGCCGACGCGATGGCCACCCTGCACGCCGGCTTCGAGGCCTGGAACGACCGCCCCCTGCACGAGCGCGCCGCCGTGCTGGAGCGCGCCGCCGACGCGCTCGAGGCCGAGCTGCCCGCCTTCTGCGGCCTGCTGGTCAAGGAAGCCCACAAGACCCTGGGTGACGCGATCGCCGAGGTCCGCGAGGCGGTGGACTTCTGCCGCTACTACGCCCAGCAGGCCCGCGAGCGCCTGGGCGAGCAGGAACTGCCCGGCCCCACCGGCGAGCGCAACACCCTGCGCCTGCACGGCCGCGGCGTGTTCGTCTGCATCAGCCCCTGGAACTTCCCGCTGGCGATCTTCGCCGGCCAGGTGGTGGCGGCGCTGGTGACCGGCAACACCGTGGCCGCCAAGCCGGCCGAGCAGACCCCGGCGGTGGCCCGGCGCATGGTCGCGCTGCTGCACGCCGCCGGGGTGCCCGCCGACGCCCTGGTGCTGCTGCACGGCCCGGGCGAGACCGTGGGGGCCGCCCTGGTGGCCGATGCCCGCGTCGCCGGCGTCTGCTTCACCGGCTCCACCGCGGTGGCCCGCCACATCCACCGCGCGCTGGCGGCCAAGGACGGCCCGATCGTGCCGCTGATCGCCGAGACTGGCGGCCTCAACGCGATGATCGTCGACAGCACCGCCCTGCCCGAGCAGGTGGTGGACGCGGTGGTGCAGAGCGCCTTCCGCTCGGCCGGCCAGCGCTGCTCGGCGCTGCGCCTGCTGTGCCTGCACGAGAGCATCGCCGACGGCGTGATCGGCATGATGACCGGCGCCATGGGCGAGCTGCGCGTGGGCGACCCGGCGCGCCTGGACACCGACGTCGGCCCGGTGATCGACGCCGAGGCCCATGCCGGCATCAGCGCCCAGGTCGAGCGCCTGCGCACCGAGGCCCGCTGCCTGGGCGAGACCTGGGTCGGCGCGGCGCCGCCCCACACCATCGCCCCGGTGGCCTTCGAGCTCGAGCGCATCGACCAGCTCAAGACCGAGATCTTCGGCCCGGTGCTGCACGTGGTGCGCTGGGCCGGTGACCCGGCGGCGGTGGTGCGCCAGGTCAACGCCCTGGGCTACGGCCTGACCTTCGGCATCCAGACCCGCATCGACAGCCGCGCCGCGCAGCTGGCCCACCAGGCCCGCATCGGCAACGTCTACGTCAACCGCAACATGATCGGTGCGGTCGTCGGGGTGCAGCCCTTCGGCGGCGAAGGCCTGTCCGGCACCGGCCCCAAGGCGGGCGGTCCGCACTACCTCTACCGCTTCTGCGGCGAGCAGACCGTGACGGTCAACACCGCGGCGGCGGGCGGCAACGCCACCCTGCTGGCCGGCGGCCACTGAGGCCCGCCGCCCGCCCCGGCAGTGGGGGCCGTGGTGCGCGGTGGGCGGCGACGCCACCAGGGCCGACCGGCTGCGCACCCCGCCGGCGGTGCCTTGCCGCGCCCACCGGGGCGCTGCAAGGCCGTGCCCCCGAGGCCGACGATGGGCACGAGCTATCGCCGCCATCCAGCGATTGAATTGGCCTTGGCCGGACCGGCTCCCTACAGTTCGGTCATGGCCCTGGCGACGCGGGGCCGCCACCGCCACCGCCACCGCCGCGATCCGTGCGAAATGCCGCAGGCTCCGGCCCCGAGGGGCTGCAGCCGCGGCGGTGGCGGCCGATCACCGCAAGACCGGGCCCCGTGATGACCCTTGTCGAAGGAGACCGCCATGCCCCGCATTCCCCGCACCCGCACCGCCACCGACTGGCGCCTGTTCCTGGGCGCGCTGCTGTTCTCCGGCGGCGCCCTGCTCTGGATCGGTGACGCCATGCGGGCGATGGCGTCGAGCTGAGCGCGCCCCGGCCGGCGGCCGGCCGCGCTAGAGTCGGGGCAGACCCCTCACTGCCCGCCGACACCATGCGCGACCTGCCCGCCGACCTGTACACCGAGCCGCACCCGATCAACGTCCGCACCCTGGAGTGCCTGGGCCCGCTGGCCCGCATGGCCGGCGTCTGGGAGGGACGGCGCGGCCTGGACGTCAAGCCCAAGGCCGAAGGCCCGAAGAAGCAGGCCTTCCACGACCGCATCGAGCTGCAGCCGATCGACCCGGTCACCAACGGGCCGCAGCTGATGTACGGCCTGCGCTACCACCAGTTCGTCACCAAGCCCGACCAGGTCAAGACCTACCACGACCAGGTCGGCTACTGGCTGTGGGAGCCGGCCACCGGCCAGGTCCTCCACACCCTGACCATCCCGCGTGGCCAGACCGCGTTGGCCGGCGGCACCGTGGCGCCTGGCGCGGACGCCTTCGAGCTCACCGCCACCCAGGGCCTGGACACCTTCGGCATCTGCTCCGCGCCCTTCCTGCATGCGGCCTTCAAGACGGTCAGCTTCCGCATCCAGGTCAGCTTCCATGCCGACGGCAGCTGGACCTACGACGAGGACACGGTGCTGAAGATCCACGGCCGCGAGGAGCTCTTCCACCACACCGACCGCAGCACCCTGGTCAAGGTGGCCGAGCCCACGCCCAACCCGCTGGCCCGCTGAGGCCGCCGCGGTGCGCCTGACGCCGGCCACCGCGATCGGCGCCAGCGCCCTGGCGGCCGCGCTGCTGGGCCTGGGCTGGTGGCAGCTGGGCGCGATCGGCCTGCTGATGGCCACGCCCCTGGCCGCCGGCCTGCTGGCGCTGCCGCTGCAGCAGTGGCTGGGCGACGGCGGTGCCCTGACCCGCCGCCTGGCGCGCGAGCACGCGCTGCGCGGCACCCGCGATTTCCGCGGTCAGCGCGTGGGCGTGATCGTCGACGACGAGGGCCACTGGTGGCTGCGGGTGGACGACCTGCGCCGCCTGCTCGACGGCCTGCCCGACACCCCGCGCCTGCTGGCCGCCACCCGCGGCCGCGGCGTGCCCGACAGCTGGCGCCTGCCGGCCCATGTGCGGGCGGATGCGCTGATCGAGCGGCTCGAGGCCTCGAACACCCACGCGACGCGCCGCTTCCTGGCCTGGCTGCAGACCGAGCAGGCGGCCGACGCCCGGCGCCTGCGCCGCGCACCGCTGGTGCAGCGGCTGGGCCCGCCGGGGGGCTGAACCAGGATCGGGCCGGCGGCCTCAGCCGCGCCGGCGCAACAAGTCCCAGAGCAGCGCGCCACTGACGGTGGCCAGCGCGGCGGGCTGGCTGGCCAGCAGGTCGGACAGCGCGCCCAAGGCCTGAGGCGTGCGCTCCTGCAGGTAGCAGACCAGCTGGAACACGTGGTCGGCGCTGACGCTGGCGGTGTCTTCGATGGTCACCTCGGCGCTCGTCCAGCCATGGCGCTGGCGCACGGCGGCGAAGACGCCCCCGGCCACTGCCACCAGGCCCAGCATGCCCACCGGGCGCAGCAGGCGCTCGAGCAGCTGGGCGCGCAGGCCGGCCTGGGCCTCCCGGTAGAGGCCGGCCACCCACAGCGGCAGCAAGGCCTGGCGGGCGTCGCGGGGCGGTGCGGTGTCAAGGGGGTTCATGGCGGCCTCCGGGCGGCGGGACCGGCATCATGCACCCGCTGGGTGACGGGTGTGTGAACAGGCGTTAGGGGGTGTCAACGCCGCGCCAGCAGGCCGCAGGCCAGCGCGCCCACCCGCCGCAGGGCCGCCGGGTGCGCAGGTCCCCAGTCGGCCCCGACGCCGATGCGCAGGCAGTGCCGGAAACGCGGCTGCCCGCTGAACAGGCGGCCGGGCGCCACCAGGATGCCCTCGGCCTGCGCGGCCTCATGAACCGCCTGGCCATCCAGGCCCGGCGGCAGCTCCACCCACAGCAGGAACCCCCCCGGCGGGTCGCTGACCCGGGTGCCGGCCGGGAAGGACTCGGCGATCAGTCCGCGCGCCAGGTCCAGGCGCTGGGCCCCGGCGTGGCGCAGCTGGCGCATCGCCGCCTGGTGGCCGGCCTGGCCGAGCAGGTCGGCCAGGGCCAGCTCCAGCACCGCGGTCTGGGCGCCCTGGACGCTCTTGAGCCGGCGCAGCGCGTCGGTCCAGCGGCCGGCCTCGACCCAGCCCAGGCGCAGGCCCGGGGCCACCGTCTTGCTGAACGAGTCGCACAGCATCACGTGGCCGCTGCGGTCGAAGCTCTTGACCGTGCGGCGCAGCTCGTCGTGCAGCACCAGGTCGTTGTAGACCGCGTCTTCCACCACCGCCAGGTCGTGGCGGCTGGCCATCTCGGCCAGGCGGCGGCGCTCGGCCAGCGGCATGCAGCTGCCCAGCGGGTTGGACAGGGTGGGCACCAGCACCAGGGCCTTGACCGGCTGGGTGTCCAGCGCCAGCTGCAGCGCGTCGAGCGACAGGCCGTGGCGCGGGTGGGTGGGGATCTCCAGGGCCTGCAGGTGCAGGCTCTGCAGCAGCTCCAGGAAGGAGTAGTGCGTGGGCGACTCGATCGCCACCACGTCGCCCGGGCGGGTCACCGCGCGCAGGCACAGGCTGATCGCCTCCATGCAGCCGGCCGTGAGGGTGATCCGCGCCGGGTCCAGGCTGCAGCCCAGCGACAGCGCGTAGCGCGCCAGGGCCTGGCGGGCCTCGGGGTGGCCGTCGGCGCCGGGGTACTGGCACAGCAGCGCGCGCTGCCGCTGCACCGTGCGCACCAGGGTGCGCCGCACCCGGTCGGCGTCCAGCAGGCTGGCGGCGGGCGTGCCGCTGCTGAAGCTGACCAGGCCGCTGTCGTGGACCGGGCCCAGCAGGCGCCGGCCCAGCACGTCGTCCACCCGCACCGCCTGGGGGCGGCGGGCGCTGCGGGCCACGGTGGGCTCGGGCAGCACGGTGGGGCTGCGGCCGCGCACGAAGAAGCCCGAGCGTGGCCGGGCCTCGATCAGCTGCTCGTCCTCCAGCCAGCGGTAGGCCTGCACCGCGGTGGTCACGGCCACGCCGTGCTGGCGCGCGGTGTCGCGCACCGAGGGCAGGCGCTGGCCGCGGGCCAGGCCGCCCTGGCGCATCGCCTCGGCCAGGCGGTGGGCGATCTGCAGGTAGCGGGTGTCGGCGGTGCGGTCCATGCCACATTCTGTACGGCCCGGCTGGGCGGTGGGCCGTACAGATGGCCCACGTCTGCACCAGCACAGATGTGCGCTGCGCGGGCTCTGTACGGGTCGGGTCGGCTCGCCGCTGTGGCTGTCGTCGCCGGGCGTCCGGCCCCAGGATCGGGCCATGGACACCACCGCCCCCCACCCCCTCGTCGCCGCGCCGCCCGCCGGGCCCGCGCCCCGTCCCCTGCTGCTGGAACCCCTGGGCGGCCTGCACACCGTGCACACGCTGGAGGTGCCGGCCGGCCAGACCCTGCAACTGCGGGTGCTGCAGGGCCGTGTCTGGCTGACCCGCGAGGGCCACGCCGAGGACTGGTTCCTGGACGCCGGGGCGCTGTGGCTGGGCACCGGGCCCTTGCGGGTCTACCTGAGCGCCGAAGGGGGCCGGGCCGCCGCCCTGGAGTGCCGGGTGGCCCCACCCCCGGCGGCCCCGCGGCGATAATCGAGGGTTCGCCGCGCGCCGCGCGGCCCCTTGACGCCTTGCCGCCATGTCCGCCGAACTCGCCGATCAGGTCCGCCGCCGCCGCACTTTCGCGATCATCTCCCACCCCGACGCGGGCAAGACCACGCTGACCGAGAAGCTGCTGCTGTTCTCGGGCGCGATCCAGATCGCCGGATCGGTCAAGGCGCGCAAGGCCTCGCGCCACGCCACCTCGGACTGGATGGAGATCGAGAAGCAGCGCGGCATCTCGGTGGCCTCCTCGGTGATGCAGATGGAGTACCGCGACTGCACCATCAACCTGCTGGACACCCCGGGCCACCAGGACTTCTCGGAAGACACCTACCGCGTGCTGACCGCAGTGGACGCGGCGCTGATGGTGATCGACGCGGCCAACGGCGTCGAGCCGCAGACCCGCCGCCTGCTGCAGGTCTGCCGCGCCCGCAACACGCCCATCCTCACCTTCGTCAACAAGATGGACCGCGAGGTGCAGGAGCCGCTGGCGCTGATGGACGAGATCGAGCGCGAGCTGGGCATGACCGTGGTGCCGTTCACCTGGCCGGTGGGCATGGCCAAGTTCTTCGGTGGCGTGCTGGACCTGCGCAAGGACCAGATGCGCGTGTTCTCGCCCGGCGAGGACCGCGTGGCCGGCACCGAGGAGATCGTCGACGGCATCGCCAACCCGGTGCTGGCCGAGCGCTTCGGCGACGTCTACGAGCAGGCCGCTGGCGAGATCGAGCTGGTGCGCGAGGCCGCCCCGGCCTTTGACGAGGCCGAATTCCTGGCCGGTCGCCAGACCCCGATGTTCTTCGGCTCGGCGGTCAACAACTTCGGCGTGCAGGAAGTGCTCGACGCCCTGGTCGACCTGGCCCCGGCCCCCGGCCCGCGCCCGGCCATCCAGCGCACCGTCAACCCCGACGAGTCCAAGTTCACCGGCGTGGTCTTCAAGATCCAGGCCAACATGGACCCGGCCCACCGAGACCGCATCGCCTTCCTGCGCGTGGCCTCGGGCCAGTTCAGCCGCGGCATGAACATGAAGGTGGTGCGCAGCGGCAAGACCCTGCGCCCCAACACCGTCGTGACCTTCATGAGCCAGAAGCGGGAGCTGCTGGACGAAGCCTATGCCGGCGACATCATCGGCATCCCCAACCACGGCGTGCTGCAGCTGGGCGACACCCTGACCGAGGGCGAGACCCTGCAGTTCACGGGCCTGCCCTTCTTCGCCCCCGAGCTGTTCCGCTCGGTCGAAGTGGCCGACCCGCTCAAGACCAAGCAGCTGCGCGCCGGCCTGACCCAGCTGGGTGAAGAGGGTGCGATCCAGGTCTTCCGCCCGATGGCCGGCAGCGTGCTGCTGCTGGGCGCGGTCGGCCAGCTGCAGTTCGAGGTGGTGGCCCACCGCCTGGAGCACGAGTACGGCGTGAAGGCCCGCATCATGCCCGCGCGCTTCAACGTCGCGCGCTGGGTCACCTGTGACGAGGCCGATGGCGGTGACAAGGAGCTCAAGCGCTTCATCGACGCCAACAGCCACCGCCTGGCCCTGGACGCGGTCGACGCGCCCACCCTGCTGCTGGAATACGCCGGCGAGCTGCGCGCCATCCAGGAAAACTGGCCCAAGATCAAGTTCCACGCGCTGCGCGAGCACGCCGGTCTGGTGTTCCAGCAGCGCATGGGCGACTGAAGCCGGTGGGCCGGATGCGCGGGCGCTCCACCGCCGCGGTCATGGCGGCCTCGATGCTGGCGGCGCGCCTCAAGGCCCTGACCGCGCAGTCGCGCCGGATCCTGCCGGCCGTCACCCAGGACCGCCTCAACGATGAGCTGCGCGGGGTGCATGCGCGCCGCGACGCCCTGGCCTGCCGCTGAGCCTCGGCCTCAGTGGCCCGTGGTCGCCTCGTCGAAGCGGGCGATGATGTCTTGGACCTCGTCAAGGCGGTCGTGCAGCACGGCCACGCAGCGCGGGTCGACCCGACCGGCAGCGGCCATGCGGTCGAGCTCGGCCAGGGACTCGTCCACCGCGAAGGCGTCCTTGTAGACCCGCCGGCTGGTCAGGGCATCGAAGACGTCGGCGACGGTGACGATGCGCGCCTCGGGCGGGACCTCGTCGCCGCGCAGCCCTCTCGGGTAGCCGCTGCCGTCCAGGTGCTCGTGGTGGCAGGCGACGATGTGGCGCAGGATGCCGATGCCGGCGACGCCACCCAGACGGAAGTCCTGGATCAAGCGCTCGACCATCTCGATGCCCAGTGAGACATGGGCCTGCATCTGCCGGCGTTCCTCGGGCGTGTAGCGCCCGGACTTGAGCAGCAAGGCGTCGGGCACGCCGATCTTGCCGATGTCGTGCAGGGGGGCGAACAGGAACAGCAGCTCGATGAATTCGTCGCTGAGGCTGAAGTCCGGGGCGACCCCGCGGGCGATCAGGCGCACGTAGCGGGACATGCGGTCCAGGTGGCAGCCGGTCTCGACGTCGCGCAGGTGGGCGAAGTCTCGCGCCACCCGCATCGAGCCCACCAGCGCGCGCACCGCGCTGACCTCGTGGCGGATCATCAGGGCGACCAGTTGTGCGTAGACCTCAAGCTGGGCGATCACCGCATCGGGGAAGGCGTCGACCTCGCGCGCGTCGAAGAACAGGAAGCCCAGAAGTTCGTCGGACTCGAACAAGGGCACGGTGAAGGACGAGCGGTAGCCCTGTTCCAGCAGCCAGCGGCTGTGCGCGGTGTCGTGCAGGCCGGCCCGCTGCAGGTCGGGGATGACGCGGCAGCGCTGGGCCTCGGCCAGGGCCTTCAGGCTGGGGCTGTCGGACAGCCGGACCTGGTAGGCGTTCAGCGCCGAGCCGTCGAGGGTGCTGTTGACGAAGGTCTTGAGCAGGTCCTCGGTCGGTTCGTAGAGCGCGCAGGCCAGACGGGTGACCGAGGGGGCGATGCGGCGCACCTGTCGGTGCAGGGCCTCGACGCGCTCGCCCAGCGAGTGGGTTTGGGTGGCGGGCAGGGCAAGCGATTCGGCGCGGAAGGGACTGTGCATCGACCGGAGCGGGTGGACGGGCTTCGCCTAGGCTAACGGCGAAGCCCGGCCGTCGCAAGGAGCCTGCCGTGGTGCGCGCGACAATCCGCCCATGTCCGTCCCCCGTTCACGCCTCACGCTGTACCTCGACCTGATCCGCTGGGACCGCCCTGCCGGCTGGCTGCTGTTGCTGTGGCCCACGCTGTCGGCGCTGTGGATCGCGGCGGACGGCTTTCCGGGCCTGCACCTGCTGGCGGTGTTCACGGCCGGCACCATCCTCATGCGCAGCGCGGGCTGCTGCGTCAACGACGTCGCCGACCGCGACTTCGACCGCTTCGTCAAGCGCACCGCGCAGCGCCCGGTCACCAGCGGCGCCGTGGGCGTGAAGGAAGCGCTGGGCCTGGGCGCGGCCCTGGCCTTCGTCGCCTTCCTGCTGGTGCTGACCACCAACCCGCCCACCATCCTGCTGTCGCTGCCGGCATTGGCGGTGGCCATCGCCTACCCCTGGGCCAAGCGGGTGGTGGCGATGCCGCAGGCGGTGCTGGGCGTGGCCTTCAGCTTCGGCATCCCGATGGCCTTCGCCGCGGTGCTGGGCGGACGCGAATGGAGCCTGGCGGCCATCGGTGCCGCGGTGCCCTGGCAGGCCTGGGGCCTGATGGCCGCCAACCTGTTCTGGGTGCTGGCCTACGACACCGAGTACGCGATGGTCGACCGCGACGACGACCTCAAGGTCGGCATCCAGACCTCGGCCATCACCCTGGGCCGCTGGGATGTGGCGGGTGTCATGGCGTTCTATGCGGTGTTCCTGCTGGCCTGGGGCGCGTTGTCGCACGGCCTGGGCCTGTCACGCTGGGCCTGGCTGGGCCTGGCCGTGGCGGCCTTGCAGGCGGCCTGGCACTGGACGATGATCAGGGACCGCAGCCGGGAGGGCTGTTTCCGCGCCTTCCGCCTCAACCACTGGCTGGGCGCAGCCGTTTTCGTGGGCACGGTGATCGCCACTCTCTGAGGCGGGCCGGCCCGGAAGGAGCCCCGATGAACCCGACGTCCCAGCGCCGCCTTTTGGGCGCTTGCTTGCTGGCCGCACTGGCCGGCACCGCACAGGCCGAGTCCCTCGAGACCCGCTTCCGCGGTTTTCTGGACCGGCTCAAGTCCCAGGGTCAGGCCCTGGCGTCGGGCGCCGTACCCGGCGTGGACGAGTGGCGCGCCAAGCCCGAGCTGCGCGACCGCACCGACACGCTGCCGGTGGGCACCGGCGAGTTCGCGGTCTTCACCGGCCCCGGCTGCACCAGCTGCCAGGCCGCGATCGACCACCTCAAGTCGCGCAAGCTGCGCTTCACGGTGCTCGACATCGGCCGCAACGAGACCGCGCGGCAGTCCTACGCCCTGCTGGGCGTCAAGGGCCTGCCGGTGGTCCTGATGCCGCACGAGATGCTGATCGGCTTCGAGCGCAAGGCCTTCGAGCAGGCCATGAAGCTCGACGCCCAGAAGGCGGTGCGCGAAGGCAACGGCGGCGGGGCCTGAGGGCCTTGGCCTGCCGTCCTGGGGGGCGCTTCTAGAAACCGGACGATCGCGCGCCCGAGCGGCACAGGCTGCGGCAACATGGCGAGATGATCACGCCGCGCATCAAGCCCTCGAGCTTCTTCCCTGAAGAGGCCCCAGACGACCTGTTCCTGGTGCGCCAGCGCAAGGCCAAGCTCGAGGGCTATGTGCAG
>CALRTJ020000047.1:0-11049 GCA_943371055.1 Hydrogenophaga intermedia
GAAGTCACCCTGGCTCCACAGGGCCTCGAGGCCGTAGGGGTTGTCGATGGCTTCCTTCTTGACCTCGGGCGTGGGCACGGCGGCCGGGGCGGCGGCTTCGGCGGCAGGGGCCGAGGCCTGGGCGAAGGCCGGGGTGGCGGTGGCGCCGACGGTGGCGAGGCAGGCGGCCGCGAGGACGGCGCGCAGGGTCTTGAGCAGGGACATGGTGACTCCAGGGAACGGGTGAGGGGCGGGACGGACCGGGCTCAGTCCAGCTTCCAGACGTACTCGACGTTGGCGAAGGCGCCGACGGGCTTGCCGCTCTCGTCGATGCCGGGTTTGAACTTGCAGGCGCCCAGCGCGTCGACCGCGCTGCGGTCGAGCAGGCGGTGCTCGCGGCTCGAGCCCGAGGGGCCGGTGATCTCGGCTTTCGAGACCTTGCCGTCGGCATCGACCGTGAAGCGGATGCGGGTGGTGCCGGTGGCCTCGGCACGCGCGGCGGCGGCCGGGTATTCGGGCTTGGCGCAGCTGCCGACGTCGATCTGGGCCGGGCGGGCCTGGGGCTTGGGCGCCGGCGGCGCGGGCGGGGCCGGCGGCGCGGCCGGGGCGGCGGCCGGCTGGGGTGGTGGCGCCACCGTGGTGGTGGTGATCGTCGGCGCGTTGCTCGGCTGCGGCGCCACGTTGACCTCGGGCGGGGGCACGAAGGACGGCGGCGGCGGCAGGTTCTTGGGCGGCGGCGGCAGGTTCTCGGGCGGCGGCGGGGGCGGCGGCTTGACCTCTTCGATGATCTTGGTCTCGATCGGCGCCTTGACGACCTCGACGATCTTGCGCGCCAGGCCGTTGACCAGGGCATAGCCCAGCAGCACGTGCAGCGCCGCCACCGCCAGCAGGCCGACCGGGTGCTTGCGGGGCCGTTGGTCGAAACCGACGGAGGCGGTGGACGGTGAAATCGATGACATGTGGGGCGGGCGTTGCGGCGGGGACGGGCCGGCCATTGCCGGGCACGGCCGAATCATCTCAGCAATACAAACGATTGCAACATCGGGAAATCCCGGACCCGCCGAGTCCGGGCGGCCGGCCGCCCGGGCTGCGTGACATCAAGCACGCCCGCCCGGTCTCGGGCATCCTTGGCCCATGGACCGCCACGCCTCCCGCGCCCCGGACCCCTGCGCCGCCCGGGCCCTGTACCGCCAGCGCGCCCGCCACTACGACGCCGAGCTGGCCGCCTTCGAGCCCCTGCGCCAACGCGCGGTGGCCTGGCTGGGGCTGCGCCCGGGCCAGACCGTGCTGGACGTCGGCTGCGGCACCGGCCTGAGCCTGCCGGCCCTGGCCGCGGCGGTCGGGCCGACCGGCCGGGTGGTGGGGGTGGAGCCCTGCGCCGACATGCTGGAGCAGGCCCGCGAGCGTGTGCGCGCTCAGGGCTTGGAGGGCGTCGAGCTGCTGCACGCCGAAGCCCACCAGGCGCCGCTGCCCGACCGGGCGGATGCCCTGCTGCTGCACTTCACCCATGACGTGCTGCAGCAGCCCGAGGCGGTGGCCCATCTGCTGGGCCACCTGCGCCCGGGGGCGGTGGTGGTGGCCTGCGGCCTGTGCTGGTCCGACTGGTGGATGGGCCCGGCCAACTGGTTCGTCGCCGGGGCGGCCTGGTATTCGGTCACCACCTTCGAGGGCTTGTCCCGGCCATGGGCGGCCCTGGCCGAGCACCTGCCGGACCTGGCGGTGGAGCGCGCCTGGATGGGCGCGATCTACCTGGCCCGCGGGACGGTGCCGGGTACCATGGCGGCATGAGCGCTTCCGTCTCCTGCTCTCGACCGCAGTCCCTGGGCGAGGAAATCGCCAATGCCATCAGCCACGGCCTGGGCGCCGTGCTCGCGATCGCGGCCCTGCCGATCCTGGTGTGGCAGGCCGCCAGCCAGGGCACGGCCCGCCATGTGGTGGGCGCCAGCGTGTTCGCCGGCACCGCCATCCTGCTGTACCTGATCTCGGCCCTGTACCACGCGGTGCCCGAAGGCGCCGCCAAGCGCTGGCTCAACCGCCTGGACCACGCCGCCATCTACGTCTTCATCGCCGGCAGCTACACGCCCTTCGCGCTGGGCGTGCTGCACGGCGGCTGGGGCTGGACCCTGTTCACCCTGGTCTGGTCGCTGGCCGCGTTGGGGGTGACCGTCAAGCTGCTCAACCGCCTGCGCCACCCCTGGCTGTCCACCGGCCTGTACCTGGCCATGGGCTGGCTGGTGGTGATCGCGGCCGGCCCGCTGCTGGCGCGCATGGCGCCGGCGGGCATCGCCTGGCTGGTGGCCGGCGGTCTGTGCTACACGCTGGGCGCGGTGGTCTTCATGCTCGACGAGCGGGTGCGCTACGCCCATTTCGTCTGGCACCTGTTCGTGCTGGCGGGCAGCGTGTGCCACTTCTTCGCGGCCCTGTGGCACGCGCAGTGAGCGCCCGGCCGCGCCGGGGCTGATCAGCCGCCCGGCGTGACCACCGCCGGCTCGGGCGGGGGCTCGAACACCCGGGCGCAGCGCTTGCCGGCACGCTTGGCGGCGTACATGGCGGCGTCGGCGTGGCGCAGCAGGGTCTCCCGGTCCAGGCCGTGGGCCGGGAACAGGCACACGCCCATGCTGGCCGAGACGTGGCGCACCGGCACGGCCAGGGCGTAGGGCTCGGCCAGCTCGGCCACCAGCTTGTGGGCGATGGCCAAGGCGGCCTCGGCCCCGGACACCTGCTCCAGGATCAGCGCGAACTCGTCGCCGCCCAGGCGGCACAGGGTGTCGCTGACGCGCAGCGCACCGCGCAGGCGCTGGCCCACCTGGCGCAGCAGCGCGTCCCCCTGGTCGTGGCCCAGTTGGTCATTGACCTGCTTGAAGCCATCCAGGTCCAGGTAGAACACCGCGCCGCCGGGGCCGCCGTCGCGGGCCAGTGCCAGGCTGCGGTCGATCCGCTCCATGAAGTGGTGGCGGTTGCCCAGGCCGGTGACCGCGTCCAGGTAGGCCAGGTCGTTGAGCCGGCGCTCGGCGCGGCGGCGCTGGCCCAGCTCCTCGTGCAGCCGGGCGTCTCGCAGCTGCAGCTGCTCGAGCATGCGGTTGAAGGCCGCGGCCAGGTCCTGCACCTCGGCGTTGGAGCGGGCGCCGGTCTCGAAGCGGCGGCCGAAGTCCTCGTGCTCGCGCACCTGGCGGGTCACGTCCACCAGTGCGTCGATCGGGCCGGCGATGCGCCGCGCCAGCCGCCGCCACAGCGGCACCGACGCCGCGATCACCGCCGCCGCCGCCAGCAGGCTGTAGCCCAGCATGCCCAGCAGGGCCCGGTAGACCTCGCGCAGGTTGGCCTCGATGGCCAGCAGGCCCAGGCGCTCGCCATGCCGCACGACCGGCTGGTAGACCACCGCGCCGCACCAGCGCAGGCTCAGGCCCTGGCCGTCGGACCGCAGGGCCTGGCAGGCGCCGGCGCGGCCGACGTCCTCGGACTGGAAGCGGGCCAGCACGCGGCCGTCGGCGCGGTACAGCACCGCCTGCTCGATCGAGGGTGAGGACTGCAGCGCGGCCAGCAGCTCGCCCGCCTCCTCGGCGTTCTCGAACATCAGCGCGGCCTCGCTGTTGCGGGCGATCACGCCGGCCAGGGTCTCGAGGTGGCCCTGCACCGAGGCGCGCAGCTGGCTCACCTCATGGCCCATCGACAACAGCATGAACACCGACAGCAGCAGCGCGGTCAGGGCCAGGCCCAGCCGGCTGATCAGGTGGCCGATGTCGGGGGCGCGCCCCCTGGGGTCCGGCGGCGCGGCCATCAGCGCGCCCCGCCCACGAAACTCGCCAGCTTGAGCAGGCGCGAGGACAGGCTCATGCCCGAGGCCCGCACCGCCTGCAGGTTGACGTCGAAGCCCAGCTTGAGGTCGCGCTTGCGCAGCTCGATCATCAGGCCACGGTCGGCCAGACCGTCGCTGTCGGTGACGGTCAGGATGGGGGCGCCGGCCAGGCGAGGCAACAGCTCCTCGGCCTTGCGGCGCTGGCTGTCGTCCAGGTAGAGCGCGTGGCAGCCCGACAGCGGGTCGCGCGCCTGCAGGTGTTGCACGGTGATTCGCAGGCCGTTGAGGACGGCCTTTCCGCTCAGCCGGGACAGGGCCTCGTCCATCGGGGTGTGGCCCAGCACGCACAGGACGAAGGGCTCGGAGGGGGGCACCGGCCACTCGGCGAACTGGATGAACCGGTAGAGGAAGGCGGCCTTGACCGAGACCTCGTCGGACTGCGCGCGCGCGGCGCCACCCGCCAGCAGCAGGCCGCCGGCCAGGCCCAGCAAAGGACCCAGGTGGCGGAGTGCGGAGCGCCAGCCCATCACCAGCGGCCCGAGAGTTCCACCCAGCCCACCCGGGCCGGCCGTGTGAGGGTGTCATCGGGGGTGGGGCCCACGCTGAAGGCCGGCAGGCGCACCGCACCGGCGTTGCGCACGCCCAGGCGCAGGTCCATCGCCCCCAGGAAACGGTTGCCGACCAGGGTCAGGTCGACCCGCGTGCGGTCGCCGGTCTGCTCCTGCGGACCCAGCGACACGCCGCCGTGGTGGCGCAGACCCAGGCTGAGCTGCCAGCGCTCGCCGTCCAGCGGCGCGGTGGCCGAGAACTTGCTCAGACGGGCCGGTGACCAGTCCTGGCGCCGGCCCTGATCGTCCTCGAGTGGCTGCCAGGCGTGACTGCCGCGCAGGCGCCAGCCGCGGTCCTGCCACTCCCCCTCCAGCTCCAGCCCGCGCCCGCGCAGGGCCTGCAGGTCGGGCGGTGCGCCCACCAGGCGGGTCATGCGGTATTGGTAGGCGGTGGCCAGGGCGCGCAGGCCGTGGTCGCGGTACTCGGTGCCCAGCTCGTGGCTGCGCACCCGCTCGGGCCGGGGCTGCGGGCTCCGGCCCAGGCCTTCCTCGGCCGCCGAGGCGAAGCGCGAGGACAGGCCGTCCGACCACTTGAGCAGCCACCGCGGGGCCGGCGTCCAGACCAGCGCGTGGCGCAGGTTGGGGGTCCAGTCGCCACCGTCGTGGCGGTCCAGGCGCAGCCCCAGGCTGAGGTGCAGGTCGTCGCGCAGCCGCAGCCGGTCTTCCAGTGACAGGCCGTGGCTGCCGCGCCGGTCGCGCACCAGGTCCTCCTGGGCCGGCTGCCGCGGGTCGTCCTGGGTGCGGCTGCGCGACTGCAGCCAGGGGTCCTGGCGCCAGCGCAGGCCCAGCGACCAGGTCTGGTCCGCCCAGCCGTCCCAGATGGCCTGGCCCTCCAGGGCGTGCCAGCGGCCGCGCTGGTCGCCGGCGCCCTGGAAGCCGGCGCCGCTGTAGTCGTAGAAGTAGCGGTGGTAGCCGCCCTGCAGCCGCCACGAGGTACGCCAGCCCGGCGCCGGCTGCTGGTCGCGGCCGATCGACAGGAACTGGTTGCCGTCCAGGAACTGGCTGCGGTCGCCGGTCGCCATGCGGGTGGTGACGGTGTGGGCCATGCCCATCCACTGGGCCTGCCAGCCGTCGCCCCACTGGCCCTTGAGCAGCCACTGCAGCGAGCGGCCCTCGTCGGGCCAGAGCGAGCGGCCGTTGTCGGCATCGGGCGAGCCGTCGTGGCGGCCCACGGTGAGCGAGGCCAGCCACTCCAGCCCGTCGGTGTCGCGCCGGCCCCCGGTCAGGCGGGCCTGGCGCAGGCGCTGGGCGGTGGAGTGGGCGGCGCTCCACTGCCAGCCCTGCAGGTCGCGCCCGCGCAAGGTGACGATGTTGACCACGCCCAGGAAGGCGTTGTTGCCGTAGCTGGCCGAGCTGCCGCCTGGCGTGTACTCGATGCGCTCGATCAGCGCCGGGTCCAGCACCGAGTCCTGCCCGAGGAAGATCTGGTCGTAGAGGTTGTCCACCGCCGGGATGCCGTCGACCAGCAGGAGCACCCGGCCGGCCAGGGTGCGCGGCCCGCCGAAGCCGCGGGCGCCCAGGTAGGCGTAGGCATAGTCGGTGGAGATGTGCAGCCCGCGCATCTGGTCCAGCACCTCGGCCAGGGTGCGCAGGCCCTGGGCCCGGATGTCGCGCGCCGACAGCACCGACACCGCCGACGCCGCGTCGGTGATCTGGCGGGCGAAGTGGGCGGCACTCAGCACCTCGGTCTCGACCAGGGCTTCCAGGCTCAGACCGGTCAGGTCATCGTCGGCGGCGTGGCCCGGCGCGGCCGCGCCCAGCAGCAGGGCGGCCAGCAGCGGGGCCAGCGGTTGACGAGGCAGGGCAGGTTGGAACGGTCGGCTCAGGGGGCGCACGGCGGGCAGGACAACGGGGCGGACGCGGCCTGCGCCCGGTTCCCTCATCGGCAGATCCAGGCCCGACTGAACCTCGGGCGCCGGCCCATCCGGCCCGGAACGCGCAAGATGTCGCGTCGCGGGCCGCTGGCGGGCGCCTGCCGCGGCTCAGAGCCGCTCGGTCTCGCCGCCGCGGGGCTGCCACTTGAGCAGCCGCCGCTCGATCCCGCCGATCGCCGCGTCCAGGCCCAGCGCGAACCCGGTCAGCACCACGATGCCGGCCATGACGGTGTTGATGTCGAAGACCCCTTCGGCCTGGTGGATCAGGTAACCGACGCCCATGGCCGAGCCCAGGTACTCGCCCACCACCGCGCCCACGAAGGCCAGGCCGACCGAGGTGTGCAGCGAGCTGAACACCCAGGCCGTGGCGCTGGGCAGGTAGACGTGGCGCAGCAGCTGCCGGGCATTGGCGCCCAGCATGCGGGCGTTGGCCAGCACCACCGGGCTGACCTCCTTGACGCCCTGGTAGACGTTGAAGAAGACGATGAAGAAGACCAGGGTCACGCCCAGTGCCACCTTGCTGGCCACACCCAGCCCGAACCAGACCGAGAAGATCGGCGCCAGGATGATGCGCGGCATCGAGTTGGCGGCCTTGATGTAGGGCTCCAGCAGGGCCGAGGCCATGGGCGACAGCGCCAGCCACAGGCCGCAGGACAGGCCCCCCGCCGCGCCGATGGCGAAGGCCAGGCCGGTCTCGAGCAGGGTGACGCCCAGGTGGCGGTAGATGTCGGCCTCGGTGACGAACCAGGCCCAGATGCGGGCCGCCACCTTGGGCGGCTCGCCGAAGAAGAAGGCCGCCTGCTGGTCGTTCTCGAACACCCAGTTGGGCAGCAGGCCCGGCGCGGTCATCAGGTGCCAGAAGGCCAGCAGGGCCAGCAGCAGCAGCGCCTGCCACAGGCGCCGGCGGGCCAGGCGGGGGCGGGGCGCGCTCACCGGGCCACCTCCAGCTGCTGGCGGTAGCCGCGCAGCACCTCCTCGCGCAGCACGTCCCAGATCGCCTGGTGCAGCTCGAGGAAGCGCGGCGTCACCCGCACCTCGGCCACGTCGCGCGGGCGCGGCAGGTCGACCGCGAAGTCACCGATCGGCCGCGAGCCGGGGCCGGCGCTCATCACCACCACCCGGTCGCCCAGCGCGATCGCCTCGTCCAGGTCGTGGGTGATGAACAGCACCGCCTTGCGGGCGCGGCCGTCACCGGCCCACAGCGCCAGCAGCTCGTTCTCCATCAGCTGACGGGTCTGGATGTCCAGGGCCGAGAAGGGCTCGTCCATCAGGATCAGGTCGGGGTCCAGCACCAGGGTCTGGGCCAGGGCGGCGCGCTTGCGCATGCCGCCGCTCATCTGGTGCGGGTAGCGGTCGGCGAAGGCCGCCAGGCCGACGCGGGCCAGCCAGTCCCGGGCGCGTTCGCGGGCCTCGGCGGGCGCCGCGCCGCGGAACTGCAGGCCGGCCATCACGTTGTCCAGCGCGCTGCGCCAGGGCATCAGGCTCTCGGCCTGGAACATGTAGCCGGCCCGGGTGTTGAGGCCTGCCAACGGCGCGCCGAAGCTGTGCACCGTGCCGCGGCTGGGGGCCAGCAGGCCGGCGGCGACGTTGAGCAGGGTGCTCTTGCCACAGCCGGTGGGCCCCACCACCGAGACGAACTCGCCCGCGGCCACGGTCAGGTCCACGTCCTGCACCGCGGTGTAGCGGGCCGACGGGTCCTGGCGGTCGACGAAGGTGCAGGCCACGCCCGCCAGGTGCAGCGCGGCGGCGGCGCTCACTTGGCGCGCACCGGGTGCTTGGCCAGCGCGTGCTTGGCGAAGTCGTTGGTCCAGGTGGCGGCCAGGTCGACCTTGGCCTTGGCGAACTCGGGATCGATGCTGGCCAGGGCCCGTTGCGCGGTGGCCGCGCCCTGCTCGGGGAACAGGCCATCGGGCGAGAGCGCGCCCTTGGCGGCCAGGAAGGCGTCCACGTACACCGCGCGGTCGCCCAGCAGGTAGGACTCGGGCACGGCCTTGATGATGTCGCCGGCCCCGGCCTGGTGGATCCATTCGTTGGCCCGCACCAGGGCGTTGGTCAGGGCCTGCACCGTGGCCGGGTGGCGGTCGATGAAGGATTGCGGCGCGTACAGGCAGCCGGCGGGCATGGGGCCGCCGAAGACCTTGTCGGCCTCGGCCACGATGCGGGTGTCGCTGACGATGCGGATGTCGCCGCCGCGCGCCAGCAGCGAGATCACCGGGTCCAGGTTGCTGATCGCGTCGACCTGGCCGCTGCGCATGGCGGCCACCGCGCCGGCGCCCGCGCCGATGCCGACGATGGACACGTCAGAGGGCTTGAGCCCGGCCTTGGCCAGCACGAAGTGGGTCATCACATGCGTGGACGAGCCCGGGGCGGTGACGCCGATCTTCTTGCCCTTCAGGTCGGCCAGGGTCTTGAAGCCCGGCAGGGTTCTGGGGTTCACGCCCAGCACGATCTGCGGCGCCCGCCCCTGCAGCACGAAGGCGCGCAGGCGCTGGCCCTTGGTCTGCATGTTGACGGTGTGCTCGAAGGCGCCCGAGACCACGTCGGCGCTGCCGCCCACCAGGGCGCGCAGGGCCTGGGAGCCGCCGGCGAAGTCGGCGATGGTCACGTCCAGCCCCTCGGCCTTGAAGTGACCCAGCTGCTCGGCGATGGTCAGCGGCAGGTAGTACAGCAGGTTCTTGCCGCCCACCGCCAGGGTCAGCTTGGGCTTCTCGGGCACCTGGCCGCGGCCGACGAGGGGCAGTGTGGCCAGGCCGGCGGCGGCCAGCAGGTGGCGGCGTTGCATCGTGAGCGTCTCCTGTCGAGGTCTTTCGCGGACACTCTAGCGCAGCCCTGGAGAGCGTGACATGAGCATTCCCCGCAACCTGCTGGTGACCGGCGGCGGCCGAGGCATCGGCGCCGCCACCGTGCGCCTGGCCGCCGCGCGCGGCTGGGACGTGGCCATCAACTGCGTGCGCGACACCGCCGCCGCCGAGGCGGTGGCCGCCGAGGTGCGCGCCCTGGGCCGGCGCGCCCTGGTGGTGCCGGCCGACGTGGGTGATCCGGACCAGGTGCAGGCGATGTTCCGCGCGGTGGACGCCGGCCTGGGCCCGCTGGGGGCGCTGGTCAACAACGCCGCGGTCCTGGACGTGGCGGCCCGGGTGGACGAGATGGACGCCGCGCGCCTGGAGCGCATCTGGCGCATCAACCTCAGCGGCAGCCTGCTGTGCGCCCGCGAGGCGATACGGCGCATGAGCACCCGCCACGGCGGAGTGGGCGGGGCCATCGTCAACCTCAGCTCCGGTGCCGCCCGCGTCGGCTCGCCGGGGCTGTACCTGGACTACTCGATGAGCAAGGCGGCGATCGACCACCTGACGGTGGGCCTGGCCCGCGAGGTGGCCACCGAGGGCGTGCGCGTCAACGCGGTGCGCCCGGGCATCATCGACACCGACATCCACGCCAGCGGTGGCCACGCCCAGCGGGTGGCCCAAAGCCTGCACCTGGTGCCCATGGGGCGCCTGGGCACCGCCGACGAGGTGGCGCCCGCCATCCTGTGGCTGCTGTCCGACGAGGCGGCCTACACCACCGGCGCGGTGCTGGACGTCACCGGCGGCCGCTGAGCGTTCCCGGGCCGGCAGGGCTCAGCGCACGGTGGGCGGCTCGTCGTCCGGGGCCTCGTCCAGTTCCGGCCACAGGCTGTGCAGCCGCTCCAGCCAGGGCTCGCCCGAACCGGGGGGCGGGGGCAGGGCGTCGGGGGCCAGCAGGGGCAGCGGCAGCACCGCCAGCGGCGGCTCGGCCGACCAGGCCTGCTGCAGGGCCTGCACCACGCCGGGGTCGTCGGCGGCCGCGTGCGACCAGCACAGCAGCAGGGCGTCGCATCCCGCCGGCCCACCCGCGTCGGCCCCACGCGCGCTCACCCACTCGAGGCCGGGGGCCCAGTGGCGGGCGGCCTCGAGCCGTCGTCCCAGCGCGGCGCGGTCGGCGTCCACGCTGGCCAGCCAGAGCCGCTTCGGCAGTCGCTGCGGCGCCTCGGCCCGCGGCACGGCCAGGGCCGTGGCCACGTTGGGCGGCTCGATGCGCAGGGCCAGGGTCAGACCGGCCATGGGCACCCCGGCCAGCAGCAACTGGAAATGCAGACGCCGGGGACCGTCCGGAACCCCTCGGGCCACGGCCACGCTGAAGCTCGCCAGCTCGGCCCGTCCGCTCCAGTTCAGGTGCCGGCGGGCCGGGCTCACCAGCAGGTCCGGGCCCCCATCCAGCAGAACCGTCAGCGGGGCGCCAGGGCGCCAAGGGCCGGTTGCCGGCGGCAGGCTGGCGCTGCGGCGCGAGAGCTCGTCATCCAGATCGGCCACGGCCGCCTGCAGGGCCTCGGCCAGCGCCGGCACCGCCACGCCCAGCCGGGCGGTGAAGAGCTGGCCCGCGGCGACATGGCTGGGGGCCGCGGCCCCCAGCCAGGGGGCGCCGGCCTCGGCGGTCGGGCGGGGGCGGCCCAGGGGCACCGTGCGTTCCAGCGCGGGGTCGGTCGAGCTCGGCGCCGCACCACGGTCGGGGGGCGGCAGGTGCACGGCCTCATCGGGGCTGCGCCAGCGCTTCCACGAGCGGCGCAGGCGGTCACGCCAGCCCTCGGCCGGCTCGTCCACCGGCAGTGCCTCGGGCCGCAAGAGGCGCCGCAGCTGTCCGACCAGCTGCACGAAGAGGGGTTCGCCGGGCTGTCCGTTCCAGCCGACCAGCGACACCTCGGGGGTCATCGGGTCGGGCTCATGGCCGGTGACGTCCAGCCGCACCGGCAGCAGCGCGTGGGGGGGGGGGGGGGGGG
>CALRTJ020000048.1:0-9969 GCA_943371055.1 Hydrogenophaga intermedia
TCCAGCTCGGCGGCCTGCAGGCGCAGGGCCTTGGGGTCCAGGGCCTTGAGCGCGTCGCCGCCGGCGGCCAGGTCGCCGACGATGACGGTGCGCAGCGACTCGGGCGTCCAGTGCCGGGCGGCGTGCTCGCGCACCTGCTCGGCGGTGACGGCCTCGATCTCGGGCGCGGTGCGGGCCAGCTCGGCCAGCGGGCGGCCGCGCTCGACCTGGCCCAGCACCACGCCGGCCAGGCCGGCGGTGGTGTCGAAGGAGCGGCCGAAGCCGCCCACCAGCGCGGCCTTGCGCGCGGCCAGTTCGGCCTCGGCCGGGGCTTCGCGGCCCAGGCGCAGGATCTCGTCGCGGCTGACCTGGGCCACCTCGGCGGCGCTGGCGTGCTTGGTCTGGGCCGCGGCGCGCATCACGCCGCCGCTGGGCTGCAGCTCGTTGGCGGCGCTGGCGCCGTAGGTCAGGCCGCGGCGGATGCGCAGCTCGGCGTTCAGGCGGGTGGAGTAGCCCCCGCCCAGCACGGCGGTGGCCAGCTGGGCCGCGCGGCGCTCGGGCGAGTCCAGCGCGACCTCGGGGGCGGTGACCACCACGCCGCTCTGGCCTGCACCGGGCAGGTTCACCAGCACCGTGGCCGGGGTGCGCGGCGAGGGCGCGGTGGCGCTGGTGGCCAGGGCCGGGCGCTCGGGCGCGCGCCAGTCGCCCAGCAGGCGCTCCGCCAGGGCGCGGCCCTCGGCCAGGGTGATGCCGCCGGCCAGCACCAGGGTGGCGCTGTCGGGGCGGCTCTGGCGCTGGTGGAAGTCGCGCACCTCGTCGAGGGTGAGGCGGGCCAGGCTGGCCGGGGTGGTGCGGCCGCCGTAGACCGAGTCGCCCCAGGCGCCGCGGCTGGCGGCCAGGCTGGCCAGCTGCATCGGGTCGGCCAGCGGCAGCTTGAGCGCGTCGGCGGTCTGGGCCCGCAGGCGCTCGAACTCGGCCGGCTGCAGCAGGGGCTGGCGCACCACGTCGGCCAGCAGGGCCAGGGCGGCGTCCAGGTTCGGGCGGACCACGGTGATCGAGTGGGTGTGGCCACCCCAGCCGCTGCCCGAGGCCAGCAGGCCGCCCAGGGCCTCGGCCTGCTGGGCGAGTTCGGTGGCGCCGACCTCGCGGCCGCCGCGGCGCGCCCCCTTGCCGCGCAGCTCGGCGGTCAGGGCCGACAGGCCGGTGCGGCCGGCGGGCTCGGCCACGCCGCCCGGGCGCAGGTGCAGCGCGGCGGTGACCAGGGGCTGGCCGGGACGGGGCGCGACGATCAGGCGCACGCCGTTGGCGAGCGTGGCCTCTTCAAAGGCGGGCAGCACCAGCGGGCGCGGGGTGCCGGGCACCGGCGGCTCGTCGACGCCGGGGGTGGCCTGGGCCGGGGCGGCCCAGGCGGCGGCCAGGGCGAGCGCCAGCAGGGCGGCGCGCAGCGGCTGTCGCGGCATGGAGGGCAGCATGGGTTTGACGGCGCGGCGCATCAGCGGGCCTCCTGGCGGGCGGGGGTGGCGGGGTGGCGGGCGCGGCCGGCCGGCGCCTGGGTGTAGTGCAGGGCGACGCGGGGGCGGCCCAGCACGTGCTGGCGCAGCACGCGCTGCACGTCGGCGGCGCGCACCGCCTGCAGGGCCTCGAGCTCCTGCTGCACGGCCTCGGGCCGGCCGTGGTGGATCATGGCCCAGCCCAGGGCCTGGCCCAGGCCCAGCGCGGTCTGGCGGGTGTCCAGCGCCGCGGTCAGCAGCTGGGTCTTGACCTTGTCCAGCTCGGCCTCGGGGATCGGCGCGCTGGCCAGCTTGGCGATCTCCAGCTGCAGCGGCTTGACCAGGGCGCCGGGGCTGCTGCGGCCAGCGGCGATCGCGTAGGCGAACAGGCTGCCGGCGTCGGTGTGCAGGTCGGTCTGGAAGGCCGCGGCCTGGGCGACGCGCTGCCGGTAGACCAGGGCCTGGTGCAGGCGCGAGGACTCGCCGCCCGACAGCAGGGCCTGCGCCACCGACAGCGGCGCGGCGTCGGGGTGGTCGGCGGTGGGGCCCTGCCAGGCCAGCACCACCGCGGGCAGCGGCACGTTGGGGCCGTGCAGGGCCACGGTCTCGCTTCGGCTGCGCACCGGCTCGCGCACCTGCACCCGCGGGATCGGCGTGGCCGGGCGCGGGATCGGGGCGAAGTAGCGGTCGACCCAGGCGTCGAGCTGGGCCGGCTCGAAGTCGCCGGTGACGATCAGCACCGCGTTGTCGGGCCGGTAGTAGGTGGCGTGGAAGCGGCGCACGTCGTCCAGCGTGGCGGCGTCCAGGTCCTCGATGCTGCCGATCACCGGGCGCTTGTACGGGTGGCGCAGGTAGGCGTAGGACGACACCGCGTTGAACAGGCGGCCGTAGGGCTCGGCCAGCACGCGCTGGCGGAACTCCTCCTGCACCACCGAGCGCTCGCTGCGGAAGTTGCCTTCCTCCATGCGCAGGCTGGCCAGGCGGTCGGCCTCGGCCCACAGGATGCGCTCGAGGTGGTGGGCCGGCACGACCGCGTGGTAGGCGGTGACGTCCTCGGCGGTGAAGGCGTTGTTCTCGCCGCCGACGTCTTCGGTCATGCGGTCGAACTGCTCGGGCACCATGTGGGCCGAGCCCTTGAACATCAGGTGCTCGAACAGGTGGGCGAAGCCGGAGCGGCCTGCGGGGTCGTCCTTGCCGCCGACGCGGTACCAGACCTGGATGCTGACGCTGCCCACGCCACCGCCGACCAGGCTGAGCACGGTCAGGCCGTTGGCCAGGGTGCGCTGGCGCACCGGCAGGGCGGACAGGGTGAGCGGGGCCGCCGCCGCGGCGGGCAGGGCGGCCAGGGGCGAGGCGCAGGCCACGGCGCCGGCTTGTAGCCAGCGGCGGCGGGAGCAGCCTTGGGACATGGGGTGATCCTCCGGGGTGTGCCGCGCGGGTCTCGCGCGAAGGGCGCAGCATAACCACCCCGGGCGGGGTGGCCAGCCGGCCCGACACCGGTGGAGTCCCGGGCGGCCGCGGGAGTTCCGCGCCGCCCCGCCCGATCAGGCGCTGACGTCCAGCAGTCGGCCCACGGTGGCGTCCGGCGACGGCGTGGTCTGGCGCGGCACATCGGTCTTGCCGCCCAGGGTCTGGGCGTCCTCGGGCTGCTGGCCCTTGCGCACGCCAGGCAACTGCAGGTAGGCGCGCTGGGCGGCCTGCAGGTCGCCAGCCTGCAGCGCGGCCTGCAGCTGCGCGAAGGGGCCGTTGGGGTGGGCCACCACCCGCTGCGAGCTGTTCTGGCCGGCGAAGCTGGCAAAGGCCTCGCGGGCCTGGTCCAGGCTGCCGCCGCCCAGGGCTTCGCCCAGGGCGTTGCGGGCCTGGCGGCGCTCGGCCGCCTGCGGGTCGCGGGTGGTGCCGGTGCCGTTCATCGACGTGGTCTGGATGGCAATGCTCATGGCGTTCTCCAAGTCAGGGACCCCTCTCGGGTCGGGCTGGCTGCCGGTACTGCTGGAGGCCAGGGCGGCGCGGGGGTGGGCGCCGGCCGCGCCGCCGAACGCGGCGCATGGAAGGCATTGGACGCGTGCCATCGGCGGCACAATCCGGCCAAAAGCGGGCCATTCGCCGCTTTACTGTCCTGACAAGAACCGCCCCGGCTGGCGCCGGGCCCTGCCGATGACCGACATCGACCGCACCGTCGAACACCTGCGCAGCACCCTGGAGCAACTCGGTTCGGGCCAGACCACGCCAGACGTGGTCTGCGCGCGCTTTCGCCTGGCGGCGCTGCAGTGGCCCGGCCTGCCGGCGCGCTACGACCAGGTGCTCGAGCGCCTGCTGCAGCCGCTGGACACGGCGGTGATGCTGGGCGAGGAAAGCTGCTCGTTCAGCCGCGCCGACCTGACCCAGGCCCTGGGCCAGTGGCTGGACCACGCGGCGCAACTGCCGCGCTGAGGGTGAGGGCCGCCACCGGGCCCTGAAGGGGTGCGGCCGGGCTCAGGCCTCGCCGCCGCCCGTCCGGCGGGACACGACCCACAGCAGCACCACCGACCCCAGCACCGAGGCGATCCAACCCGGCGCCTCGCCGGCCACGTACAGCCCGGCGGCCTGGCCGACGAAGCTCGCCAGGAAGGCGCCGGCCACGCCCAGCAGGCTGGTCATGATCCAGCCCATCGACTGGGTGCCGGGCAGCACGGCGCGCGCCAGCGCGCCCACCAACAGG
This sequence comes from Hydrogenophaga intermedia, assembly GCA_943371055.1. Lineage (GTDB taxonomy): Bacteria > Pseudomonadota > Gammaproteobacteria > Burkholderiales > Burkholderiaceae_C > Ideonella > Ideonella intermedia_A. The sequence continues at coordinate 4,168 of CALRTJ020000048.1, forward strand.
CCGAGAAAAAGGGTTCCGAGGATGCTCATCATGGCGTGCTCCCTGCACAGTCGCGTGTGAATGGAGCGGGATGCTGCCGGGCTCCCAGGGAAAGGCCAGCCCCTGCGCGGGTGTTTCGCGTCAGCCTTGGCGCGGCCGTCGCCGCGGCACCACGTCCGCCGTGTCGCCCTGCACGCCGGGCGGCGGGCCGCTCAGGCGCCGAACAGCCGGTGCAGCGCCTGCGGCCAGGTGGCGGCCTGCGGCACCCAGGCCTGCAGCAGCGCGCCCGTGATGGCCACCGAGGCCAGCAGGCCGGCCATCGGCGCCGCGGTGCGCCGCAGGCCGTGGGCCAGCCAGCCTTCGCGGCGGGCGCGCCAGGCCAGCGCCCCGCCCAGCGAGGCGAAGGCCACCTCCACCGCCATGCCCAGCAGCACCTCCACGCCGAACAGGCCGAAGACGACGAAGCCCAGCGCGCTGGCCAGGGCCACGCCTACGGCCACCACCACCAGCAGGGGCACGACCACCGCGGCGGCCTCGTCGGCGCCCCCCAGGGCCTCGGCCGCGCCGGACAGGGCCTGGCCACCCAACTCGCCCAGGGCGCTGTCCGCGTCACCGAAGGAGGCCTGCGCACCGCCACCCGCGAAGTCGCCTCCCTGGCCGGAGAGCGGCGGCCGCGCGGCCCGGGCCACGCCGCGCAGCGCGGCCTCGCCCAGGTCGAGCACCGCGTCGGAGACGTCGGGCAGGTCGCCCAGGTCGGTCTCGTCGCGCGAGACCAGCCAGCGCGCCCACAGCGCCAGCAGGCCCAGGTACAGCGGCCAGGTCAGGGCGATGGCCAGCACCGGCCGCCACAGCAGCGAGTCCACGCCCAGCGCCCGCAGCCCCGCCGACAGGCCCCAGCAGCCCGCGGTGCACAGCCCGGCCAGCAACAGCACGTGCAGGGTCAGCCAGCGGCGCTGCCGCAGGTCGGCGCGGGTCTCGGCCTCGAAGGCCGCGACCGGGTCGGGGCGGGCCGGGCGCCGCACCGGGCTCAGGCCTGGCCGTCCACCCGCACCGGCACCCGCGGCGCCACCGCGCACATCAGCTCGTAGCCGATGGTGCCGCCAGCGCGGGCCACCTCGTCGATGTCCAGCCGGCTGCCGCGCGGGCCGTGGCCCCACAGCGTGACTTCGCTGCCGGGCTGGGCCGCGGGCACCGGGCCCAGGTCGACCGCCAGCATGTCCATCGACACCCGGCCGAGGGTGCGGGTGCGCACGCCGTCGACCAGCACCGGGGTGCCGGTGGGGCAGTGGCGCGGGTAGCCGTCGGCGTAGCCGCAGGCGACGATGCCGATGCGCATCGCGGCGTCGGCGGTGAAGCTGCTGCCGTAGCCCACGGTGTCGCCCGGCTGCAGGTCCTGGGTGGCCAGCAGGCGCGAGCGCAGGGTCATGGCCGGCCGCAGGTTCCAGTGGGCGGCGTCGTGCTCGGGGAAATCCGGCACGCCGCCGTAGGACATGATGCCGGCGCGCACCCAGTCGGCGCGCACGCCCTCGCGCCCGATGTGGCGCAGGGTGGCGGCGCTGTTGGCCAGGCTGCGCTCGCCGGGCAGGTCGTGGGTGGCCTCGTGCCAGGCGGCCAGCTGGTGGGCGATGCCGTCGCCGCCCAGGCGGTCGGCGTCGGCGTCCGAGAAGTGCGTGACCAGCGAGATCTCGTCGACCTGGGGCAGGGCGTTCAGCCGGGTCCAGGCGGCGCGGAAGGCGCGCGGGCGGAAGCCCAGGCGGTTCATGCCGCTGTTGAGCTTGAGGAAGACGCGGTGCGGCTGGTGGGTCTTGTGGGCGGCCAGCCAGTCGATCTGCTGCTCGCAATGCACCGCGTGCCACAGGTTCAGGCGCGAGCACAGCTCCAGGTCGCGCGGCTCGAACACGCCTTCGAGCAGCAGGATCGGGCCGCGCCAGTCCAGCGCGCGCAGGCGCTCGGCCTCGGCCAGGTCCAGCAGGGCGAAGCCGTCGGCGCCGCGCAGGCCCTCGAAGGCGCGCTCGATGCCGTGGCCGTAGGCGTTGGCCTTGACCACCGCCCAGACCCGGGCGTCCGGGGCCTGCTCGCGGGCGCGCTGCAGGTTGTGGGCGAGGGCGGCGGGGTGGATGACGGCTTCGATCGGACGGGGCATGGGCAGGATGGCGAAAGGGTCTTGCGGGGCAGTGTGCCAGAGGGGGCGCAGTGAATTCCTCGGTCTGCTGCGGCGCAGCACCGAGGGTTTGGCGGCCAGGGTGCTGTAAATTCGCGGGTTCCGGCCGGTGCGCCGGGCCGCTGGCAGTCCGCAGCGGCCGGCGCCAGGCCGCCGACACCGCCGACATGGACGTCTTCAACGCGCTGCTCCCCATCTTCACCGAATACGGCTACCTGGCGGTCTTCACCATGCTGCTGGTCTGCGGTTTCGGGGTTCCCGTGCCCGAGGATGTCACCCTGGTCACCGGCGGTGTCATCGCCGGCCTGGGCTATGCCGACGAACACACGATGTTCGCCGTCGGCATGGCCGGGGTGCTGATCGGTGACGGCCTGGTCTTCACCATCGGGCGCTTCCAGGGCGCCCGGGTGATGCAGTGGCCCTTCTTCCGCCGCGTGCTCACGCCCGAGCGCTTCGCCCTGGCGCAGCGGGCCTTCTCCAAGTACGGTCGTTGGGTGATGTTCGTCGCCCGCTTCCTGCCGGGCCTGCGCACGCCGGTGTACTTCACCGCGGGCATGAGCCACCGCGTGGGCTTCGGCACCTGGTTCCTGATGGACGGCCTGGCCGCGCTGATCAGCGTGCCGATCTGGGTCTACCTGGGCTACTTCGGCGCCCGCAACTGGGACTGGATGTGGCGCATGGTCCACAGCTTCCAGTACGGCATCTTCGGCCTGATGGGCATCGCCGCCGTGGTGGTGGGTGTGCTGTGGTGGCGTCGCCGCCGCCGCGATCGCGGACAGGACTGCTGCAGCTGAGCGGGGTGCCGATGCACGCGCCGCTGCCGCCAGCGGCCGTGGCCGGGCTGCTGTTCAACGCCATGACCTGGGGCCTGTCCTGGTGGCCCATGCGCCAGCTCGAGGCCGCCGGTCTGCACCCGCTGTGGGCCACCGCGATCATCTTCCTGATCTCGTCGGCCGTGATCAGCCTGCGCGCGCCCGCCGCCTGGCGCGAGCTGCTGACCAGCCCGCCGCTGTGGCTGATCCTGCTGGCCGCCGGCACCACCAACGCCAGCTTCAACTGGGGCGTGACCGCCGGCGACGTGGTGCGGGTGATCCTGCTGTTCTACGTCATGCCGCTGTGGGCGGTGCTGCTGGCGCGGCTGGTGCTGCACGAGCCGATCACCCGCGCCGCGGTGTTGCGGGTGCTGATGGGCCTGGCCGGTGCGCTGGTGGTGCTGTGGCCCACCGAACCCGGCCGCGCGCTGTCGGTGCAGCCGGTCGACCTGCTGGGCCTGCTGGGCGGCCTCAGCTTCGCGGTCAACAACATCATGCTGCGCCGCGAGGCGCACCGCAGCGGTGGCGGCCGCGGCCTGGCCATGTTCCTGGGCGGCTGCCTGGTCTCGACCACCCTGGCCTTGCTGCTGCCGGTGCCGCTCCCGCCGGCCCCCGGTCCCTGGCTGGCCGGCGCGGTGGCCATGGGCCTGGCCTTCCTGGCCAGCAACCTGGCCCTGCAGTACGGCGTCTCGCGCCTGCCGGCCAACGCCACCGCGGTCATCATGCTGACCGAGGTGCTGTGGGCCAGCGGCTCGGCGATGGCGCTGGGCGCCGGCGCGATGACGCCGCAGCTGGCCCTGGGCGGCGCGCTGATCCTGGGCGCCGCGGCGCTGGCGGCGCTGCGGCCCTGAGGAGGGGCCTCCAGCAGGGATTTGGCCGCGGCGCTAGCATCGGCGCCTTCCTTGCACGGAGGCCTCCATGCCCTCGATCTACGACTTCGACGCCCAGGACATCCAGGGCCGCCCGGTCCGCCTGGCCGACCACCAGGGCCGCGTGCTGCTGATCGTCAACACCGCCAGCGCCTGCGGCTTCACCCCGCAGTTCAAGGGCCTGCAGGCCCTGTGGGACCGCTACGGCGAGCGCGGCCTGACCGTGATCGGCTTTCCCAGCAACGAGTTCGGAGGCCAGGACCCGGGCAGCAACGACGAGATCTCGTCCTTCTGCGAGCTGAACTACGGCGTGAGCTTCCCGATGATGGCCAAGGTCCGGGTCAACGGCGCCGACGCCCACCCGCTGTGGCAGTTCCTGAAGAAGGAGAAGCCGGGGCTGCTGGGCAGCGAAGGCATCAAGTGGAACTTCACCAAGTTCCTGATCGGGCGCGACGGCACGGTGCTCAAGCGCTACGCCCCGCAGGACGCGCCCGAGAAGATCGCCGCCGACATCGAGGCCGCGCTCTGAGCCGCTGAGGCCGAGGCGGGCGGCGCTATGCTCGGCACCCCTGCCGAACCTGACGCGCCATGACCGACGCCTGCTCCCTGCCCGCCGACGAACCCCGCCTGACCTCGCTCTCCCACGGGGGCGGCTGCGGCTGCAAGATCGCCCCGGGCGTGCTGTCCGAGATCCTCAAGGGCACCGCCGCGATGCCGATCCCGCCGGAGCTGATGGTGGGCATCGAGACCGCCGACGACGCCGCGGTCTACCAGCTCAACGACGAGCAGGCGCTGATCGCCACCACCGATTTCTTCATGCCGATCGTCGACGACCCGTTCGACTTCGGCCGCATCGCCGCCACCAACGCGATCAGCGACGTCTACGCCATGGGCGGCCGCCCGATCCTGGCGCTGGCCCTGGTGGGCATGCCGATCGGCAAGCTCTCCACCGCCACCATCGGCCGCATCCTCGAGGGCGGCGCCAGCGTCTGCCGCAGCGCCGGCATCCCGATCGCCGGCGGCCACACCATCGACTCGGTCGAGGCCATCTACGGCCTGGTGGCCCTGGGCCTGGTGCACCCGCGCCGGGTGCGACGCAACGCCGATGCCCGCCCCGGCGACCTGCTGGTGCTGGGCAAGCCGCTGGGGGTGGGCGTCATGAGCGCCGCGCTCAAGAAGGGTGCGCTGGGCGACGAGGGCTACGCCCGCATGATCGCCAGCACCACCGCGCTGAACACCCCGGGTCCGGACCTGGCCGCGCTCGACGGCGTGCACGCCCTGACCGACGTCACCGGCTTCGGCCTGGCCGGCCACGCGCTGGAGATGGCCCGCGGCGCCGGCCTGCAGGCGCAGATCGACTGGCGCGCGGTGCCGCTGCACCCGGGCGTGCGCGCGCTGGCCGAGCAGGGCTTCGTCACCGGCGCATCGGGCCGCAACTGGGCCGGCTACGGCGCCGACGTCACCCTGCCGGCGGACTTCGCGGCCCCCGACCAGGCGCTGCTGACCGACCCCCAGACCAGCGGCGGCCTGCTGGTGGCCTGCGCCCCGGACGCGCTCGACGCGGTCCAGGCGGTCTTCCAACGCCATGGCTTTGCGCAGGCCGCGGTGGTGGGGCGGATGGTCGAGGGGCGAGGGTTGAGCGTGCAGGGCTGATGGCCTGCTGAGGGTGGTGGCGTGGCGCCGGCCGCTGGGCAGCGGGCCGGGCGCGCGAGGGGCGGTCGGCACTGGCGTGCCGACTGCCCTGCGGTGCTCGCCGCCTGGGGTGGGCTCGGAACTCCCGCCGCTCGGCTTCGCCTCGCTGTGGTCGAACAGCCGAGCCCAAGCATGTTCACGAAGCCTGACCTGCGGTCAGGCCCCCAGGCGGCTGCGCTCCTCGGCGCCCCTCACATTGCGCCCGGCCCGCTGCCCCGCGGCCGGCACCAGTTCAACCCGATGTGCACTGCTCGCGTTCGCAGGCCACGCACGGTGGCAGGCGCGGAGG
>CALRTJ020000049.1:0-8583 GCA_943371055.1 Hydrogenophaga intermedia
CTGGCTGCCGGCCTGGGGGTCAACGCCGGCCACGACCTCAACCGCGACAACCTGGGCATCTTCCTGCGCGAGGTGCCCGGGGTGGCCGAGGTCTCGATCGGCCACGCGCTGATCGCCGACGCGCTGGAGCTGGGCTACGCCGCCACCATCCGCGACTACCAGCGCGTGATCCGCGGCGCCCACGCCGGCTGAAGGCGATGGCGGTCTTCGGCATCGGCACCGACGTCTGCGACCTGCGCCGCATCGCCGCGGTGCTCGAGCGCAAGGGCGAGCGCTTCGCCCGGAAGGTGCTGGGCCCGACCGAATGGCAGGTCTACCAGTACCGGCTGGGCCGCGAGTCCTCGCGCGGGCTGGCCTACCTGGGCACGCGCTTCTCGGCCAAGGAATCCTTCTCCAAGGCCATCGGCCTGGGCATGCGCATGCCCATGACCTGGCGGTCCTGCGAGGTCCTCAACCACCCCAGCGGCCAGCCCTACATCCGCCTGCATGGCGAGCTGGCCAGCTGGTTCGAGGCGCGCGGCCTGCGCGCCCACGTCACCCTGAGCGACGAGACCGACACCGCGGTCAGCTTCGTCGTCGTCGAAACCCCTGCGGCCCCGGCCGCCTGAGCGGCGTGCCGCCAAGGACTTGTCCGTGACCCACTGCGCCCCCGTGATCCTGGACATCGCCGGCCCCGAGCTGACCGATGCCGACCGCCGCCGCCTGGCCCACCCGCTGACCGGCGGCATGATCCTGTTCGGCCGCCACTGGCGCGACCGCGCGCACCTCACGCGCCTGATCGCCGAGTGCAAGGACATCCGGCCTGACCTGCTGGTCTGCGTGGACCACGAAGGCGGTCGGGTGCAGCGTTTTCGCACCGATGGTTTCACCCACCTGCCGCCCATGCGCCACCTGGGCGAGTGGTGGATGAAGGACGCGATGGCCGCCTCGGATGCCGCCACCGCCGCGGGTTTCGTGCTGGGCAGCGAGCTGCGGGCCTGCGGCGTCGACTTCAGCTTCACGCCGGTGCTGGACCTGGACCACGGCCCCAGCGGCGTGATCGGCGACCGGGCCTTCCACCGCGACCCGCGGGTGGTCACGGTGCTGGCCAAGAGCCTGGCGCTGGGCCTTGCCCAGGCGGGCATGGCGCACTGCGGCAAGCATTTCCCCGGCCACGGTTTCGTCGCGGCCGACAGCCACCTGGCGGTGCCGGTGGACAAGCGCTCGCGCAAGGCCATCCTGGACGACGACGCGCAGCCCTATGCCTGGATGAGCAGTTCGCTGACCGCGGTGATGCCGGCCCACGTGGTCTACCCCAAGGTGGACAAGCGTCCGGCAGGCTTCTCGCCGGTGTGGCTGCAGGACATCCTGCGGGTGCGCCTGGGCTTCACCGGTGCGGTGTTTTCCGATGACCTCAGCATGGAAGGCGCCCGCTTCATCGAGGGGCGCCCGGTGGGCGTCACCGAGGCTGCACTGGCGGCCCTGGAGGCGGGTTGTGACCTGGTCCTGCTGTGCAACCGTTCGGCGGTCGATGGCGGGCGGGAACTCGACGAGCTGCTCGATGGCCTGTCCGAGGCGCTGGCCCGCGGCCGTTGGGCGCTCAGCCGTCACGGCGAGGCCCGCCGTCAGGCGCTGCTGCCGCGCGCCGAGCCGCTGCCCTGGGACGAATTGATGCACCACGCACCCTACCTGCGGGCACTCGAGCGCCTGGGCAGCGGCCCGCGCTGACGCGTCGGCCCCCGCGGCCGGCACCGACAAGAAAAAGGCCACCCGAGGGTGGCCTTTGTCATGGGCGGGCGGGGCAGGGCCGCCGAAGTGGCCCCAGCCTCACTGCTGCTGCTGTTGCTGGGCCTGGGCGGCCACGTCAAACGGCAGCACGACCTGGGACAGGTCCTTGCGGGTCTCGACCAGCACCAGCGGGCCCTCGTCGACCACCACGCGGGCCGGGCGTTCGCGCGGCACGTGAACCGGCTGCGGCTCGGCGGCGATCGCGGCTTGCACGGCGGCGATCTTGTCCGCGTCGGAGTTCACCCAGCTCAGGCCGGCCCCTTCAGCGATGCGCTGCAGCTCGTCCAGGGCGAGCACGTAGGGCTCGACACGCACCGGGCTGGCCGCGGCCGGGGCAGCGGGGGCCGCGGCGGGTGCCTCGGCGACGGGCTCGGCGCTGGCGGGGGCGTCGGTCGCTTCGGCGACCACGGCCTCGTCCTCGCGGCGCTCGCCGCGGCGGCCACGGCGGCGGCGGCCACGCTCGTCGCCGTCAGCGGCTTCGCCGTCGGTGCGGGGCTGCGCGGCCTCGGCCGGGAGCTCGGCGGCGGCGGCTTCGGTGCCGGCGTCGGCGGCCGGGGCGTCGTTCAGGCCTTCATCGCCCGCACCGGCGGACTCGTCACGGGCGCCTTCTTCGCGGCCACGGCCACCACGGCGGCGGCGGCGGCGGCGGCCTTCACCGTCGGCGCCGTTCTCGGCACCGGCCTCGGTGGCCTCGGCACCCGGCAGGACCTGGGCCTCGGGGGCGATCAGAGCCTCGGTCTGGGCTTGGGGCTCACGGGCCGGACGGGCCGGGCGGCGCTCGGTCTCGGCCAAGGCGCTGGTGGTCTCGAGCTCCTCCGGGCGCTGGCGGCGGCTGTCCTGGCCGCGCTGGCTGTCGCGTTGGCCGTCACGGCGGCGGTCGCTGCCCCGCTCGCCACGGGCCTGGCTGTCGCGCTGGCTGTCGCGGCCACCGCGATCGCTGCGGCTGTCGCCACGGCTTTCGCCCTTGCTGGAGCGGCCACCGCGGTCACCGCGCTCGTTGCGGCTGTTGCGCGGGTTGCGTTCGCCGGACTTGGCTTCGGGGGCCGGGGCGGCGGCAGGGGCCGCCGCGGGGGCAGGCGCCGGGGCCGGGCTGCCGGCGAACAGGCGCTTGAGCCAGCCGAAGAAGCCACCCGAGGCCGGGGCCGCCGGGGCGGCAGCGGGTGCGGCCGCTGCCGGCGCAGGCGCCGGGGCGGGCTCGGCCGCCGGTGCGGGCGGCGGCGCGATCGGCGCGGGCTGGTCGGGCAGCACGCCCTTGATCACCGGCTCCTGCTTGGCCTTGGTCTTCTCGCGGCGGGTGATGCCCACCTCGTCGTCCGGCTCCTCGATCATCGAGTAGCTGGCCTGCAGGTTTTCCAGGCGCGGGTCGTCGTGGCGCAGGCGCTCGAGCTTGTAGTTCGGGGTCTCGAGGTGCTTGTTGGGCACCAGCAGCACGGTGCAGCGCTGCTTGAGTTCGATCTTGGTGATCTCGGTGCGCTTCTCGTTGAGCAGGAAGGAGGTCACCTCGACCGGCACTTGCACGTGCACGGCGGCGGTGTTGTCCTTCATGGACTCTTCTTGAATGATGCGCAGGATCTGCAGCGCCGAGGACTCGGTGTCGCGGATGTGGCCGGTGCCGTTGCAGCGCGGGCAGGTGATGTGGCTGCCTTCGCTCAGGGCGGGGCGCAGGCGCTGCCGGCTGAGCTCCAGCAGGCCGAACTTGCTGATCGAGGAGAACTGGACGCGGGCGCGGTCCTGGCGCAGGGCGTCGCGCAGGCGCTGCTCGACGTCGCGGCGGTTCTTGCTCTCCTCCATGTCGATGAAGTCGACCACGATCAGGCCGCCCAGGTCGCGCAGGCGGCACTGGCGGGCGATCTCGTCGGCGGCTTCGAGGTTGGTGCGGGTGGCGGTTTCCTCGATGTCACCGCCACGGGTGGCGCGGGCCGAGTTGACGTCCACGGCCACCAGGGCCTCGGTGTGGTCGATCACGATCGCGCCACCCGACGGCAGGTTCACCGTGCGGCTGAAGGCGGTCTCGATCTGGTGCTCGATCTGGAAGCGGCTGAACAGCGCCGCGTCGTCGCGGTAGCGCTTCACGCGGTGCGCCGACTCGGGCATCACGTGGTTCATGAACTGCTGGGCCTGATCGTAGATGTCGTCGGTGTCGATCAGGATCTCGCCGATGTCGGCCGAGAAGTAGTCGCGGATCGCGCGGATCACCAGGGAAGATTCCTGGTAGATCAGGTAGGCACCCTTGCCGGCCTTGGAGGCGCCGTCGATGGCGTCCCACAGCTTGAGCATGTAGTTCAGGTCCCATTGCAGCTCGGCGGCCGAGCGGCCGATGCCGGCGGTGCGGGCGATCAGGCTCATGCCCTTGGGGTACTCGAGCTGGTCGAGGTTTTCCTTCAGCTCTTCGCGCTGCTCACCCTCGATGCGGCGGCTGACGCCACCGCCGCGCGGGTTGTTGGGCATCAGCACCAGGTAACGGCCGGCCAGCGAGACGAAGGTGGTCAGGGCGGCGCCCTTGTTGCCGCGCTCTTCCTTCTCGACCTGGACCAGCAGTTCCTGGCCGTTCGAGATCACGTCCTGGATCTTGGCGTCCTTGACCGAGACGCCTTCCTTGAAATACTGGCGCGAGATTTCCTTGAAGGGCAGGAAACCGTGGCGGTCTTCGCCGTAGTCGACGAAGCAGGCCTCCAGGCTGGGCTCGACGCGGGTGACGACGGCCTTGTAGATGTTGCCCTTGCGCTGTTCGCGGCCCTCGATCTCGGTCTCGAAATCGAGCAGCTTCTGGCCGTCAACGATCGCCAGGCGCCGCTCTTCGGGCTGCGTGGCGTTGATCAGCATGCGTTTCATGTGCACTCCTTCCAGCGCGGCCGGCCCAGGGGGCTACAACCGCGCACGCGATCGCGAGACCGGCGGCGGCGCCTGGTGAGGGCGCCGGCACCGGTCTCCAACGATGCACGAGACACCGCGGACTGCCGGGGGAAGGAATCGCCCTGGACCGGATCGTGGGCCTCGCCTGGGTCAGGCGGGGCCGGCACGATCACGGCGTTGGCGCGCGCCAACGCGCCCAGGACAGCCGCCGTGGCATGGCGTCAGACGGCGGCCCGCCAGCGCCGACGGGCCGCGCCGGCCAGGGGCCGGGGCATCGGGGCAGCGTGGGGGAGGCGGTGTCTGACGACGACATGCGTGGGGCGCCGGGGCGCGATGGCAGGGTCCGTGACGGCCGGAACATCTGGCCATCACGTGCCCTTGAAAACCTTGTTGGACTTCCCTGCCGTCGGTCAGGAGGGCAGGGCGGCACATCCGATATATCTCTGCCGCCCCCTGGCCACCGGCCGGAAATCGCTTCGGGATCTCCATTCCGGCGTCCGATGGGACGTTGCATCACCTGTGGAACACACCCCGAGGATGCGTCCCGCCACGATAAGCCCGCTCATGCCCGGGTAAACTCTGATAAATCAAGCACTTACGGCTCAATCGTGGTTCGGACCATTATAAAGGGGAAAACTCCCCACGCCGCCGGGCCCCAAGCGGCGCGGGCCACGGCACAGGCCACGGCACAGGCGCCAGCCATGGCCCCGGCGGTGCGCCTGGTGACGGTGGATGACAACTCCGCCGGCCAGCGGCTGGACAACTTCCTGCTGCGCGAACTCAAGGGCGTGCCCAAGACGCACGTCTACCGCATCATCCGCGCCGGCGAGGTGCGCGTGAACAAGGGCCGCGCCAGCGCCGACACCCGGCTCGAGCCAGGCGACCTGGTGCGCGTGCCGCCGGTGCGCGTGCCCACCCGCAGCGCCGAGCCTGATGCCGCCCCGCCGCGCGAATTCCCGCTGCTCTTCGAGGACGACGCGCTGCTGGTGGTCGACAAGCCCGCCGGCACCGCGGTGCATGGCGGCAGCGGGGTCAGCTTTGGCGTGATCGAGCAGTTGCGTCGGGCGCGCCCCCAAGCCAAGTTCCTGGAACTGGTGCACCGCCTGGACCGCGAGACCTCGGGCGCCTTGCTGCTGGCCAAGAAGCGCAGCGCGCTGACCCACCTGCAGGACCAGTTCCGCCAACGCGAGACCGGCAAGACCTATGCCGCCCTGGTGATCGGCCGCTGGCCCGAGAAGACCAAGGTCATCGACGTCGCCCTGCACAAGTACCTCACGCCCGAGGGCGAACGCCGCGTGCGCGCGGTACCGGCCGACCACCCCGAGGCGATGCGCTCGATCTCGCTGGTCAAGGTGGTCAAGGTGTTCGACGGCTTCACGCTGCTCGATGTCACCATCAAGACCGGCCGCACCCACCAGATCCGGGTCCACCTGGCCAGCCAGGGCCACCCGATCGTCGGCGACGACAAGTACGGCGATTTCGCCCTGAACAAGGCCCTGGCCACCGGCCGGCAGCTGCCGGGCCACCGCTTCGAGCGCATGTTCCTGCACGCCCGCCGCCTGGCCTTCGACCACCCGGTCAGCGGCGAGCGCATCACCCTCGAAGCGCCGTTGCCACCGGAATGCGCCACACTGCTGGGCGCCTTGCCGCCACCGCCGCCGGCACCATGACGCGACTTCGCCACCCCCTTCAGCCGGACAAGGGCCTGAGATGAGCCGACGCTTCGACCTGATCGCCTTCGACTGGGACGGGACCCTGTTCGATTCCACCGCCCTGATCGTGCGCAGCATCCAGGGCGCCTGCGCCGACCTGGGTGTGCCGGTGCCCGATGACCAGCGGGCGGCCTACGTGATCGGCCTGGGCCTGCACGAGGCCTTGCAGCACGCGGTGCCAGGCCTGGCGCCCGAGCGCTACCCCGAGCTGGGTCAGCGCTACCGCCAGCGCTACTTCGCCGCCCAGCACGACATCAGCCTGTTCGCCGGCACGCTCGAGATGCTGCACGCGCTGCGCCAACGCCAGCACCTGCTGGCCGTGGCCACCGGCAAGACCCGCCGCGGCCTGGACGAGGCCTTGGCCCACACCGAGCTGCGCGGCCTGTTCGACGCCAGCCGCACCGCCGACGAGACCTTCTCCAAGCCGCACCCCCGCATGCTCGAGGAGCTGATGGACGAATTCGGCGTGCCGCCCGAGCGCACCCTGATGATCGGCGACACCACGCACGACCTGCAGCTGGCACGCAATGCCGGCGCGGCCTCGGTGGGCGTGAGTTTCGGCGCCCACGACCACGCGTCCTTCGCGCCGCTGGGGCCGCTGTTCGTGGCCCACAGCACCGCCGAGCTGCGCGATTGGCTGTTGGCCCATGGCTGAGGTGGCGGCCACCCCCCAGCCGCTGTGCGCCAGCGCCGAGCTGGCCGAGCGCGGCCGCGCCCACGGGTTCGAGGTGCGGCTGTGGGGCCAGCCGGCGCGCGCCTTCGCGCTGCGCTTCGACGGCCAGGTGGTGGCCTACGTCAACCGCTGCGCCCACGTGCCCGCCGAGATGGACTGGCAGCCGGGCGAATTCCTGGACGACACGCGGCGCTGGATCCTGTGCTCGATCCACGGCGCCGCCTACGAGCCGTCCAACGGTGTCTGCATCGCCGGCCCCTGCCGGGGCAAGCGCCTGATCCCGATCCAGACCGAGGAGTCCGACGGCCAGGTCCGTTGGTATCCTGACCGCAACCTCCAGCCGGCGCCCCCGGTCGCCGGCCCGTCCCCCTCCACTCCCGACGCCTCGCCATGAGCACCTCCGACGACTACCAACTGCCCGACCCGGCCGCCGCCCCACCGGCCGGCCCCGCGCCGGCCCCGGCCGCCGCCCCGCGCGAGGCGCTCGAGCCCCTGCTGCGCGAACTCAGCACCGAGCTGCTGCGCGAACGCCGTGCCAGCCGCCGCTGGAACATCGGCCTGCGGGTGGGTTGGTTGCTGCTGGTGGCGCTGATCGTCTGGGGCCTGTTCAACGCCCCCAACGCGGGCAAGACCCACACCCCCACCACCGGGCCGCACACCGCCCTGGTCGAGGTGCGCGGCGAGATCGCCGCCGACACCGAGGCCAACGCCGACCAGCTGGTCGGCGCGATCAAGGCCGCGATGGAGGACAGCCAGGCCACCGCGGTGGTGCTGCGCATCAACTCGCCCGGCGGCAGCCCGGTCCAGGCCGGCATCGTCAACGACGAGATCCTGCGCCTGAAGGCCCTGCACAAGAAGAAGGTCTATGCGGTGGTCGAGGAGATGTGCGCCTCGGGGGCTTACTACATCGCCGTGGCGGCCGACGAGATCTACGTCGACAAGGCCAGCCTGGTCGGCTCGATCGGCGTGCTGATGGACGGCTTCGGCTTCACCGGCCTGATGGAGAAGCTGGGCGTGGAGCGCCGCCTGCTGACCGCTGGCGAGAACAAGGGCATGCTGGACCCGTTCTCGCCCCAGAACGAGCGCCAGACCGCCTACGCCAAGGCCATGATCGGCCAGATCCACGACCAGTTCATCAAGACCGTGCGGGACGGCCGTGGCGAGCGGCTGAAGGAGACACCCGAGACCTTCTCGGGCCTGTTCTGGAACGGCGAGGAAGCGGTCAAGCTGGGCCTGGCCGATGCCTTCGGCAACCTGGACTTCGTCGCCCGCGAGGTCATCAAGGCCGAGCACGTGGTCGACTACACCCCCCAGGAGAACGTGGCCGAGCGGCTGGTCAAGCGCTTCGGCGCCTCGGTGGGCCAGGGCGCGGTCCGCAGCCTGCGCCAGCTGGCACCGATCCACTGAGCGACCTGTCGCCCCATGACAAAGGCTCTTTGCCCGTTAGGTGGTGACGGTCGCACGCCATGAGCCAGTGGCAGGGCATCGTGACAGGCGTACGGCGACAAGCCGGAAGGCCTGGAGAGCGCGATGCAGGAGAAGGACTGGAAGCGGTGGCTGGAACGTCTGGACGAACTC
>CALRTJ020000050.1:0-7638 GCA_943371055.1 Hydrogenophaga intermedia
CGTGGCCACCCGCTACCTGCACCACTACCTGGGCTGGTTCAGAGCCGTCGACCGCTGCGCCCCTCGCCATCTGCCAGCCGAGCAGTTCCTCGACCTCTCCCTAGGACGGTTCGCCCATCCATAGGCAACGGGCAAAGAGCCAAAAAAAAGCACGGCGTGGGCCGTGCTTTCTCTCGGGGTTCGCGCCGTCAAGCGGCGCGACAGCGATCAGTAGCCGCTGTTGCCGCCACGGCCGTAGCCGCCGCGGTCGTTGCCACGGTCGCCGTAGCCACCGCGGTCGCTGCGCTCGGCGCCGTAGCCGCCACGGTCACCACCGCGGTTGCCGTAGGGGCTGCGGCCACCGCCGCCGTAGGGGCTGCGGCCACCGCCGCCACCGCCAGCGCCACCACCGTAGCCGCCACCACCACCACCACCACCGTAGCCGCCACCGCCGCCACCGCCACCGCCGTAGCCGCCGCGGAAGCCACCCGGACGCTCTTCACGAGGACGGGCTTCGTTCACGACGATCGAGCGGCCTTCCAGCGGCTGACCGTTCATGCCGTTGATCGCGGCTTGGGCCTCGGCGTCCGAGCCCATCTCGACGAAGCCGAAGCCCTTCGAGCGGCCGGTTTCGCGGTCCATCATGACCTTGGCGGACGTGACGGTGCCGAATTCACCGAAAGCTTGTTGCAGAGAATCGTCGCGCACGCTGTAAGCGAGGTTGCCGACGTAAAGCTTGTTTCCCATGGGGGAAGCTCCTTAACGAACACGAAGAACCATGTGGAGCTTCAACCCAGCGTGAGAACGATCAAGCGAAGGTGCCGCGTCCATACACAGCATCAAAAGTGGCACGTGCGTACCACCCGAGTCCCATTATGAGCACATTTGTGGCAGGCGAGACAAGCGAAAACGCGGCAAGTGTTGCGTTTTGTCCCGCGAAAATGGGGGGCCATGCCCAAACTTCGCATCGTCAGCCTCGTGCCCAGCCTCACCGAGCTGGTTTGCGCCCTGGGACTTCGCCCCTGGTTGGTGGGCCGCACCGGATTCTGCATCCACCCGGCCGACCTGACCGAGGTGCCCAAGGTGGGCGGGACCAAGGACGTGCGGCTGGAGCGCGTGCGCGCGCTGGCGCCCACCCATGTGCTGGTCAACGTGGACGAGAACCGGCTCGACACCGTCGAGGCCCTGCGGACCTTCGTCCCCGAGGTGGTGGTGACCCACCCCTGCGCGCCCGAGGACAACCTGGCCCTGTTCGCGCAGTTGGCCCAGGCCTTTGGCGCGGTGCCCGGGGTGACCGCGCGCGCCGAGGCCCTGGCGGACGAGCTGGGCGCCGAACTGGCGGCCACCCCGCCGGGCCGCCACCCGCCCGAGCCGGTCTGGGTGCCGATCTGGCGCGCGCCCTGGATGACCGTGGCGCGCGACACCTACATCGCCCGGCTGCTGGCCCGGCTGGACTGGCACACCCTGCCGGCGGTCGAGGGGGGGCCGACCGGGGCGGCCCGTTACCCGGCCCACGCCGCCGACGCGCCTTGGCTGGCCGAGGTGCGGCGGGTGTTGCTGCCCTCCGAGCCCTACCGCTTCGGCCCCGAACACCTGGCCGAGGTGCGGGCCCTGTGCCCGCAGGCCCGGGTGCACCTGGTGGACGGCGAGTGGCTGAGCTGGTACGGCCCGAGGGCCGCACAGGCCCTGCGCGTCCTGCGCGCGCTGCGTGAAAGCCCCTGACGGCCCTGGGCCGTCCGCCGCCACAATCCGGCCATGGACCTGCTCAAGCCGCTGATCGCCCTGCTGGCGATCGTCAACCCGATCGGTGTCGTGCCGTTCTTCATCCATTTCACCCAGGCGATGGACCGGACGCAGCGGCAGCGCACCATCCGGGTCAGCAGCACCACCGCCTTCGCGGTGATCGCGGTGTCGGGCCTGGCCGGCCTGAAGATCATCGAGTTCTTCGGCATCTCGATCGCGTCCTTCCAGGTGGGCGGCGGCCTGCTGCTGCTGGTGTCGTCCATCCACATGCTCAATGCCCAGCCCGCCGAGGGCCGCAAGGACGACGTGGACGAGGGGCAGGCCCGCGCCGACGCCGGCGCCTCGATCGCGGTGGTGCCGCTGACCGTGCCGCTGCTGACCGGCCCGGCCACCATCTCGACCATGGTCATCTACGCCGAGAAGACCCGCACCTTCTGGGAGCACGCGGTGCTGGTGGGTTACGGCGTGGTGATCGGCCTGGCCACCTTCATCGCCTTCTCGGCCGCCGGCCGCATCGCCCGCGTGCTGGGCTCGACCGGCATCAACGTGATGACCCGCCTGATGGGCCTGATCCTGGCCGCGATGGCGGTGGAACTGTTGGCCGATGGCCTGGTCAAGCTGTTCCCGATCCTGGGGGCGCATGTGCCGAATTGAGGGCCCCCACCGCGGCTGACGCCGCGGTCGCCCCCCACGGGGGCTGCGCCGGCCGGTCGCTTGGGGCGGCCCGGCGCTGAAGGAACGTCAGCCCCCACCGCGGCTGACGCCGCGGTCGCCCCCCACGGGGGCTGCGCCGGCCGGTCGATTGGGAGCGGCCCGGCGCTGGCCGGCGCGTCTCTGCCCCGCCTCCGGGGCTGGCTGCCCGCATCCATGTGCCGTGAGCGTTTCCCGAAGGAGCTGCTCCGCATCGATGGATTGGACGTTCACGGGGCCGTACCGCCCCCATGGGCGATACGGGCGTCCATGGGGCGGGATCAAGCGGTCTGCCAGACCTGGGCGGCGACGTCGAAGAGGGTGTTGACGGTGGCGGAGCGGGTGTCGTCCGCGGGGTTTCGGGGGGCGACGAGCCAGAGGGCGGTGTCCAGGGCGTGGGCGCGGGAGAGGGCCAGGCCGTGCCGGTCGGCTTCGCGCAGGGCGACGGCCTCGCGGGC
The DNA here is from genome assembly GCA_943371055.1 of Hydrogenophaga intermedia. GTDB lineage: Bacteria > Pseudomonadota > Gammaproteobacteria > Burkholderiales > Burkholderiaceae_C > Ideonella > Ideonella intermedia_A. Next base: position 2,871 of record CALRTJ020000050.1, read on the forward strand.
GAGGCTGAGGCCGAAGCCGGCGCGGACCAGGTCGACCATCGACGCCTCCTGGTCGACCCGGGCCACGGTCTGCAGGCGGCGACCGCTGCCGCGCAGCAGCGGCGCCAGCAGCTGGTGGTGCACCGACTCGGGCGGGGTGGTGATCCAGGGCAGCGCGGCCAGTTCGGCCCAGCCGCGGCCGGTCAGGCGGGACTGCCAGCCGCGCGGGGCCACCACCACGTAACGCACCGGCGCCAGGCGCAGGGTGCGCAGCCGCGCCTCGTCGGGCTGGCCCAGGCAGAAACCCAGGTCCAGGCGGCCGGCCTGGACCTCTCGCAGCACCCCGCCCGAGACACCGTGCCGCAGCTCGGGGTGGAGCTCCGGCAGACGCTCGCGGGCGGCGCGCAGGAACTCGCCCAGGCGCAGCGCGGCCGGGTCCAGGATGGTGCCCAGGGTGACCGGGGCCGGTGCCTCGACAGGCGCGCGGGCAGGGCCCGCCGCCAGGGCCTCAAGGCGGGCGATGGCATCGACCGCCGCCCTCGCGGCCGGCAGCAGCAGCTCGCCCTCGGGGGTCAGGCTCAGGCCGCGGCCGGTGCGGCGCAGCAGGGTCTGGCCCAGGCGCTGCTGCAGGCCGCTGAGCTGCATGCTCAGCGCCGAGGGGCTGCAGTGCAGGGCGTCGGCCGCCCGGGCCAGGGTGCCGTGGCGGGCGATCGCGAGCAGGGCCCGCAGTTGGCGCAGGTCGGGGGCCATGAGGTTTCAACCTTCTTGAAATCAGACCGGGTTTTCAAGTGTGCCCGCTGAAAGCGCATCCACCTACAGTCGGGCACGACACCCACTCCGCACCGCGCATGAGCGACCTGGACACCCCCACCTACGACCACATCGTGGTCGGCGCCGGCACCGCCGGCTGCCTGCTCGCCAACCGCCTGAGCGCCGACCCGAACCGCCGGGTGCTGCTGATCGAGGCCGGTGGTCACGACGACTATCTGTGGATCCACATCCCGGTGGGCTACCTGCACTGCATCGGCAACCCGCGCACCGACTGGCTGTACCAGACCGACGCCGACCCCGGTCTGAACGGCCGCCGCCTGCGCTACCCGCGCGGCCGGGTGCTGGGCGGTTGCTCCAGCATCAACGGCATGATCTACATGCGCGGCCAGCGCCGCGACTATGACGGCTGGGCCGAGCGCACCGGCGACCCGGACTGGACCTGGGAGCGCTGCCTGCCCCATTTCCTGCGCCACGAAGACCACTGGCGCGGCGCCAGCGAGCACCACGCCGCCCCTGGCTTCGACCCCAAGGGCCAGCGCGCCGGGGGCGAGTGGCGGGTCGAGCGCCAGCGCCTGTCCTGGGAGGTGCTGGACGCCTTCGCCGAGGCCGCGCAGCAGGTTGGCATTCCCGCCACCGACGACTTCAACCGCGGCAGCAACGAGGGCGTGGGCTACTTCGAGGTCAACCAGCGCTCCGGCCTGCGCTGGAACGCCAGCAAGGCCTTTCTGCGCCCGGTGGTGGCGCGGCCCAACCTGCAGGTCTGGACCGGCGCCACGGTGCAGCGCCTGCTGTTCGACACCGGGGCCGACGGCCGCCTGCGCGCCAGCGGCGTGGAATGCCGCCCGGTCGGTGGTGGCGCGCCGGTGTTCGCCCGCAGCCGTGGCGAGGTGGTGCTGGCCGCCGGCGCGGTGGGCAGCCCGGCCATCCTGCAGCGCTCGGGTCTGGGCCCGGCGCCGCTGCTGCAGCGCCTGGGCGTGCCGGTGCTGCACGAGCTGCCGGGGGTCGGCGCCAACCTGCAGGACCACCTGCAGATCCGCGCGGTGTTCAAGGTGCAGGGCGTCAAGACCCTCAACACCCTGGCCGCCACCCCCTGGGGCAAGGCGCGCATCGGCCTGGAGTACCTGCTTCGGCGCAGCGGACCGATGAGCATGGCGCCGTCGCAGCTGGGCGCCTTCACCCGCTCCTCGCCCGAGCAGGCCTGGCCCGACCTGGAGTACCACGTGCAGCCGCTGTCACTCGACGCCTTCGGCGAGCCGCTGCACCCCTTCAACGCCTTCACGGCCAGCGTCTGCCACCTGAACCCGGCGTCGCGCGGGCGCATCGAGATCACCACCCCCGATGCCGAAGCCGCGCCGTCGATCCTGGCCAACTACCTGAGCGCCCCCGAGGACCGCGCGGTGGCGGCCGCCGCGCTGCGCCTGACCCGGCGCATCGTGGCCCAGCCCGCGCTCCAGAAGTACCGCCCCGAGGAGTTCAAGCCCGGCCCGCAGTGGCAGACCGACGAGGAGCTGGCGCGGCTGGCCGGCGACATCGGCACCACCATCTTCCACCCGGTGGGCACCTGCGCGATGGGCCGTGGCGACGACCCCGCCGCGGTGGTCGACAGCCGCCTGCGGCTGCGCGGCGTGGCCGGGCTGCGGGTGGCCGACGCCAGCGTGATGCCGACCATCACCAGCGGCAACACCGCCTCGCCCACCCTGATGATCGCCGAGCGCTGCGCCGACTGGATGCTTCAAGCCCCGGCCGCCGCCGGTTGAGTCGCCACCGGCCTGACGCGTGCGCGCACTAACGCGGGGTTTGCACCGATTTGCACCGCCGCGAGGCACCACTACAGTGCACGCACTCTCGACGCGGCGCCCTGGTGCCGTGTTGAAGGGGGTCCGAGGAGACAAGCCGGGCCGATAACGAGAACTCATCGAGCCCAGCGGCGCCCCACCGGGTGAACCGCTGAAGCAGCCAAAATGCAAAGGGCACCAGCCACCGCTGGTGCCCTTTTGCTTTGTCCCTCTCGCCCGCATGACCGAACTGATCTTCGCCGCCGCGGCCTCCTTGCTGGCAGGCTTCGTCGACGCCATCGTCGGCGGTGGCGGCCTGGTGCTGCTGCCCGCCCTGTTCGCCGCCTACCCCGCCGCCGCACCGGCCACCCTGTCGGGCACCAACAAGGGGGCCGCGGTCTGGGGCACGGCCTGGGCCGCCCAGCAGTACGCCCGCCGCGTGACCATGAACTGGGCCACGGTGGGCCCGGCCGCCGCACTGGCCTTTGGCGGCAGCCTGGCGGGCGCCTGGCTGCTGACCCAGATCGACGGCAGCGGCCTGCGCAAGGCCCTGCCCTTCGTGCTGGCCGCCATCCTGCTCTACACCCTGGTCAAGAAGGAGATGGGGCGCGAGCACGCGCCGCTGCACGCCGCCCGCCGCGAGGCGCTGCTGGGCGGCGGCATCGGCGGGCTGATCGGCCTGTACGACGGTTTCTTCGGCCCCGGCACCGGCAGCTTCCTGGTCTTCGCCTTCGTGCGCCTGCTGGGCTACGACTTCCTGCACGCCTCGGCGGCGGCCAAGCTGCTGAACGTGGCCACCAACGTGGCCGCGCTGATCCTCTTCGGCCTCAAGGGCCATGTCTGGTGGCAGGTGGCCGCCGTGCTGGCCGTGGCCAACATCGCCGGCAGCCTGCTGGGCACCCGCCTGGCCCTGCGCCACGGTGCCGGCTTCGTCCGCGGCGTCTTCATCGTGGTGGTGGGCGCGCTGATCCTGAAGACGGGGTACGACGCGTTCCTGCGTTGAGCGCCGGCAGGCGCTGCCGCTGGCGGCGTCGGGCGGGTCTTTGACCGCCGAGGCGGGTGGCGTGGCAACGGGTGCTCAGTCCACCCGCACGCAACGATCCCGCTGGGGACTCGGGGGGATGGCCTGCTGGCCCAGCCAGAAGCTGACGCCCTTGCGGACGTAGAGCTGGTCGCCCGGACGGACGAGGGTGCCGTTGAGGGCCTCGACCACCTGGCCCTCGGACAGCTGGAGCTCCATCGGGCCGCTGAGGCGGCTGAGGCTGACGGCACGGCCCAGGGCCACCGGCTGCACCGGCACCGAATCGGCGGCGCGGCCACTCTGCTGCACCAGCCACTGGGCCCAGCGGCGGATGGCGGTGCGCCGGGCCTCCGGGGCACGGCCCAGCACCTCGGCGTGGTCCTTGCCCTGGATCAGCGCCTGGGTCTCGCGTTCGCATTGGCCCATCAGCATGCCCGCCAGCTGCTGCTCGCCCACCTTGTGCTCGGGCTGCTGCTGCAGCGCCGCGTCATAGCAGACCCGCAGCGTGGACCAGGCCGGGCCTTGCGGGTCGACCATCGGCAGCGGGCAGGGCGGTCCATTGGCCGTCAGGCGCTGGGTGGTCGGACCGATGATGGGCTTGGGCGACGGCTGCGGGTTGGTGGCCACCGTCTGGCCGGGGCAGCGCTGCTCGGCGTCGGAGTAGACCGGGCTGGCGCCGCCGTCGCAGCGGTAGATGGTGGTGCGCCGGCCCTCGTCGCGCGACTGGGCACCGGCCCCCTGAGGCGCCAACGCACCGAGGGCCATCACGGCCAGTGACAGGGCGGTTGCGGATTGCCAAGCGGCCAACATGGGGGGAATGATGCCTCATTCCTGGGGGGGCGCTCGGTGGATGAGCGGCCCTCGCGAGCCCCAATCGTGGGGCTCAGGCCACGCGGCGCAGCCGGGCCCGACCGCCCCGGGTCAGGCCGAACAGGTCCTTGGGGTCGCGACCGCCCGGCGGCACCAGGTCGACCAGGCGGCCCAGGTCGTGGCGGCGGGCCAGCTCGTGCACCACCCGCAGCGCGCTGTAGTCCTCGAGCGCGAAGCCCACCGAGTCGAACACGGTGACGTCACGCGGCGACTGGCGGCCGGCGGCCTGGCCGGTCAGCACCCGCCACAGCTCGGTCACCGGAAAGTCGGCCGGCATCTGCTGGATGTCGCCCTCGACCCGGCTTTGCGGCTCGTACTCGACGAAGACCGTGCCGGCCTGCAGCACGCCGGG
>CALRTJ020000051.1:0-5527 GCA_943371055.1 Hydrogenophaga intermedia
ATGGAGCACCTGCCGGGCTTTCGCGAGCAGGTGCTGTCGAAGTTCATGGTCAAGCGCACCGGGCAGCCCGAGGACATCGCCTGGCTGGCGGTGTACCTGGGCTCGGACGAGTCGGCCTGGGTGACCGGCAGCGACTTCGCCATCGACGCGGGGGCCACGGCATGGTGAGGCGTCTGCTCGGGACCGCGCTGCTGGCGCTGGCCGCCGCCGCCCAGGCCCAGCCCGCGGGCTTTCTGCCGCCCACGCTGTTCGAGGCGCTGCTGCCCACGCGCGCCGACCCGGGGCCGCGCAGCTATCCCGGCGATGTGGCCTACCTGCCCGGCATCATCTACAAGCGGGTCACCGGCTTCCGGCCACTGGCACTGGACTTGTACGTGCCACCGCCTGCCGCGCTGCCGCACCCCATCGTGCTGTGGATCCACGGCGGCGGCAACGAGATCGGCAACCCCCGCGCCGACTGGACCTGGGGTGACTGGCGCCCGGTGCTGTCGCGGCTGGCCGCGCGCGGCTTCGTGGTCGCCGCGGTCAGCTACCGCTTGTCGGCCGAGGCGCCGTTCCCGGCCGCGATCGACGACGTGCAGGACGCGCTGCGCTTCCTCAAGGCGAACGCCGCGCGCTGGGGCGCCGACCCGCAGCGCAGCGTGGCCTGGGGCCTGTCGGCCGGCGGCGCGCTGGCGGCCCTGCTGGGCACGCGCTGCCCCGGTGGCACCGAGCCCGGCCTGGCGCCGGGCCAGGCCTCGGCTTGCGTGCAGGGCGTGGTGGACTGGTTCGGCCCGTCCGCCTTCGAGCCGCTGCAGCGGATGCCGCCGATGCGCCGCTACCTGGCCTGCACCGACGCCGGCTGCGACCCCGCCACCCTGCGCGCCGCCGGGGCGCTGCACCAGGTGCGCCCGGGCCTGCCGCCCTACCTGATCGTGCACGGCGAGGCCGACCCGCTGGTCACCGTGGACCACGGCCGCCGCCTGGCCGACGCGCTGCGCGCCGCCGGCAATCCGGTGCAGCTGGTGCTGCACCCAGGCCTGGGCCACGGCTTTGACGGCGCCACGCCCGCCCAACTCGAGGCCATCCTGCAGGACAGCTTCGAGGCCATCGGCCGCATGGCGGGGCGCACCGTCGCCGACCGCTGAGCGACATGGGCTGGGCACTGAGCCTGCCGGGCCTGTGGCACGATCGGGCCATGGCCCGAGACCCCTCCCGGATCGACGAGGTGCTGGCGGCGCTGGGCAGCGACCGCAGCCCTGCCGAGCGCGACCGCCACGTCGCCAACCTGGGCGTGCTGCTGGGCAACATGGCGGCCCACGGCAACCGCCGCGACGACCCGGTGCGCACCACCCCGGCCTACCTGGGCGACCGCTGGAGCTCGCTGGTGATGCACCTGCTGAGCGCCGGCATGCTGCGCCACACCGAGCTCAAGCGGCTGATCTCGCTGGTGTCGGCCGAGCAGGACATTTCGCAGCGCGTGCTCACGCTCAAGCTGCGCGTGCTCGAGCGCGACGGCATGGTCTGGCGCCAGGTCACCGCCGACGTGCCGCCGCGGGTGGAATACACCCTCACGCCCATGGGCGCCGAGGTCTACGCCCACTTCATCGCCCTGGTGCGCTGGGCCGAGCAGGCCACCCCGGCCATCCGCGCCGCGCGCGAGGACTACGACCGCCGCCACCCCGACGCCGCGGCCCTGCTGCAGCAGGCCGGCGGCGGCCGCGACTGAGCGCTTCTCCGCACGCTGGTCGGGGCGCTCCAGGTGCGCTGCCGACCGCGGTCGGCACGTCTGCAGGCCCAGGGACCGCCCGCTCGCCACGGCACAAAAAAGTGCTCATGGCGAGTCCCGTTGGCGGGCCGCGGCGCGCTGCCTAAGCTGTGGTCCATGCCGCGGCGAAGAGGATGGCCGCGGCGCTGAACCCCACGGAGACGCCTCGTGCCCCTTTGCCTGATCCCTTCCCGATCCACCGCCCTGGCCCTGGCCGCGGCGCTGTCCTGCCTGAGCGCGCAGGCCCAGCCCGCCCCCGGCAAGCCGATGGACGCCGGCCCCTTCCTGAACGAGGTGGACCGCGACCACGATGGCTGCGCCACCCGCGCCGAATGGCAGCGCGCCGGCGCGCCGATGTCGAGCTTTGACATGCTCAAGAACGCCCAGGGTTGCGTGACCCTGGAGCGCATGAACCGCGAGGCCGCGCCCGAGGGCATCGACACCAACGGCGACGGCCGGCTCACGCTGGCCGAGATGAAGGCCTTCGACAAGAAGATGGCGCCGCTGATGGCCAAGCTGAAGGCGCGCAAGACGATCTCGGATGGCGAGCGCGCCGCCGCCACCTGGGCGGTGCAGAACCTGATGAGCCGCCACGAGTACATGCACGCCGCCGGCCTGAACCTGGAGGAGGTGGACAGCTTCTGGGTCTCGCGCGACGGCGCCTTCGCCAAGACCGCGGCCTTCGCCAGCCCGGGCTGGGTGATGAACGGCATCGAGACCATCCGCAACGCCTACGGCAAGGGCAGCCGCGCCGACGCCGAGGCCGCCCGCAAGGCCCTGGCGGCGGTGGACCCCTCGGTCCAGGACACCGAGGCCTTCTTTGGTGCGGGCGCCGAGTGGGTGATGCACACCAGCACCACGCCGATCATCGAGGTCGCCGGCGACGGCCAGACCGCGCAGGGCGCCTGGTACTCGCCGGGCGTGGGGATCATGCCCACCATCGTCGACGGCAAGGTCAAGCTCACGCCGATGATGTTCTGGGAGAAGTACGGCGGCGACTTCGTCAAGGAGAACGGCGTCTGGAAGATCTGGCACCTGCAGATGGCCTACGACTTCGTGCCCGGCCTGCCGGCCGAGATGGTGGCCGACCTGAACAAGAAGCTGGGTGACCTGGCCTGGAAGGGCCTGGCCGGTGGCGTGGCCGTCGAGTCCGGCGAGCGCATGAACGGCGCCCTGCCGCCGGGCTTCAGCAAGCCCCGGTACAGCTACCCGGCCTACAGCCCGCAGCGCGCGGCCACCATCTACCCGCACCTGCCCAAGCCCTACTACACCTGGGGCGAGACCTTCAACAACTGCAACTGCGACCAGTGAACTGAGTCGCGGGTGCGGCCCCTCGGGGCCGCACCACCGCCCGCCGGCCAACGCAGCCGGCCCTTCCCCACAGGAGACCTCCCATGACCCGCTTCCGATGCGTGCCGACCGCACGCAGGACCCCGCTCGCCCTGGCCGTGCTCGGCCTGCTCGCCCCGGCCGCCTGGGCCCAGACCCAGGCGCCTGCCGCCAGCTCTTCCGCGGCCGCGCCCCAGGCCCTGCAGGAGATCGTCGTCACCGCCGAGCGGCGCAGCGCCAACGTGCAGAAGACCGCGATCTCGATCACCGCCAGCACCGGCGAGGAGCTGCGCGCCAAGGGCCAGACCACGCTGGAGTCCACGCTGTCCGACACGCCCGCCGTCACCGTGATGGCGACGCCTCAGGGCGGCCAGGTCTTCGTGCGCGGCGTGGGCTCGCAGGGCGACAGCAACTACGTGGACCCGGCGGTCTCGCTGAGCCTGGACGGCGTCTACAGCGGCCGCGCCGAGCGCGTGTTCTCCAGCCTGTACGACATCCACCGGGTGGAGGTGCTGCGCGGCCCGCAGGGCACGCTGTACGGCCGCAACGCCACCGGCGGCAGCGTCAACGTGCTGACGAACAACCCCGGCGGCCGCCTGGAGGGCGGCGCCAACCTGCAGCTGGGCAACTACAACCTGGCCCACCTGGACGGCTTCGTCAACCTGCCGCTGGACGAGCAGTGGTCGCTGCGCGTGGCGGCGATGCGCGAGAAGCGAGACGGCTACTTCAGCAACGGCGGCCGGGCCTCGGACCTGACCGCCGGCCGCATGAAGCTGCTGTTCAAGCCCAACGCCGACGTCTCGCTGCTGGCCACGGTGGACAGCTTCGACAGCGAGGGCACCGGGGCCACCACCGTGCCGCGCGCCTTCTCGGGCGGGCCGCCCTTCTTCAACTGGAAGACCGACTACAGCGACCCGTGGCAGGTCGATCCGCTGCACCCCGCGGACGTGCAGCGCACCCGCTTCACCACCGCGTCGGTGCAGGCCGACATCCAGACCGCGCTGGGCACGCTGACGGTGCAGCCCGCCCTGGTGCGCAGCAAGCGCCTGACCCAGACCGACCTGGTCGCCGGCATCGCGGTGCCCGGCACCACGCTGCCGCTGCCCGAGACCGTCTGGCAGGAGACCCAGAAGACGCTGGAGGTGCGCCTGGCCTCGCCGGCCGGCTCGGCCGCGCAGTGGGTGGTGGGCGCCTACTGGTTCGACGCCCAGAACGAGCAGACCGGCGTGCCGCCGTCCTACCCCACGCCGACCTGGGAGAGCTACGGCACCCGCGTGCCCAACACCTCGCAGGCCCTGTTCGGCCAGTTGACGCTGCCGGTGGCCCAGAACCTGCGCGCCACCGCCGGCCTGCGCTACACCCGCGACGAGAAGACCACCGACTACGGCGTGCGCAGCACCAGCGCCTGGTCCGGCGCGGCCTACGACAGCGGCATGCTGTCGGTCACCAACGCCTACAGCGCCCTGACCGGCAAGCTGGGGCTGGAGTTCGACCTGGCACGCCAGAACCTGCTCTACGCCCAGGTTGCCACCGGCTACAAGGCCGGCGGCTTCGGCATCTCGGTGCCGCCCAAGCCCTTCGAGCCCGAGCACCTGACCGCCTTCGAGCTGGGCAGCAAGAACCGCTTCCTGGACAACACCCTGCAGCTCAACGCCGAGCTCTTCCACTACCGCTACCGCAACTACCAGGTGATGTACGCGGACTCTGCCGCGCCCTCGCCGATCCCGGGCGACACCAGCGCGTCCTTCATGCAGTACGTGGTCAACGCCGGCGCCGGGAAGATCAGTGGCGTGGACCTGGAGAGCCGCTGGCGCGTCGCCGCCGACACCGAGCTCAAGGCGGCCTTCACCTACACCGACGCGCACTACGGGAACTTCGCCGTGGCCGACCTGCAGAACATGAACGGCGCCCGCGTGGTGGGCACGCCGCGCTGGACCGTCAGCCTGGGCGCCGAACAGCACTGGGACCTGGCCGGCGGCACGCTGACGGCGGGCTTCAACACCCGCTTCTCGGACGGCTACACCGTGTCGCTGAACAACGCGATGCCGGGCGGCAACCTCAACGGCCAGCAGGCCGGCTTCCACAAGACCGACCTGCGCCTGTCCTGGGCCCCGGCCGACGAGCGCTGGAGCCTGGCGCTGTGGGCCCGCAACCTGGAGAACGAGGCGCAGACCACCCAGGTCCTGCCCTTCGGCCGCGCGCAGATCACCGACCCGCGCACGGTCGGCCTCAACCTGGGCGTGAAGTTCTGACCATGGGCGACGTCTTCAAACCCGCGCTGCCGATGCGGCGCGGCGACCGGCTGGCCGGCAAGGTGGCGGTGGTGACCGGCATCGGTGCGGGCATCGGGCGCGGCATCGCGCGGCTGTACGCGATGCAGGGCGCCACGGTGCTGGGCTGCGACCTCGACGCGGCGGCGGCCCAGGCCACGGTGGACGCGGCGCAGGCCGA
>CALRTJ020000052.1:0-4756 GCA_943371055.1 Hydrogenophaga intermedia
GCCACCCGCTACCTGCACCACTACCTGGGCTGGTTCAGAGCCGTCGACCGCTGCGCCCCTCGCCATCTGCCAGCCGAGCAGTTCCTCGACCTCTCCCTAGGACGGTTCGCCCATCCATAGGCAACGGGCAAAGAGCCATGAAAAAGGCCACCCGAAGGTGGCCTTGGCAGAGGCGCGGGACGCGGCTTACTTGGCCAGCGCGGCTTCCATCTTCTGCTTGGTCGCGGTCAGCTCGGCCGGCAGGTGGTAGGCCAGCGTGGTGAACAGCTCGTCGTGCAGCTTCAGCTCGGCCTGCCAGGCGGCGGGGTCGGCGTCGATGATGCTGTTGAACTGTTCCTTGCTGAAGTCCAGGCCGGTCCAGTCCAGGTCCTCGTAGCGCGGGCTGATGCCGAAGAAGTGGCCTTCGCCCTGGCCCTGGCCTTCGATGCGCTCGATCATCCACTTCAGGACGCGGGCGTTGTCACCGTAGCCCGGCCAGACGAACTTGCCGTCGGCGCCCTTGCGGAACCAGTTGACGCAGAACATCTTGGGCAGGTGGGCGCCTTCGCCCTGCAGCTTGTGGCCGATGTCCAGCCAGTGCTGGAAGTAGTCGGCCATGTTGTAGCCGCAGAAGGGCAGCATGGCGAACGGGTCGCGGCGGACCACGCCCTGGGCGCCGAAGGCGGCGGCGGTGGTCTCGGAGCCCATGGTGGCGGCCATGTAGACGCCTTCGGTCCAGTTGCGGGCCTCGGTCACCAGCGGCACGGTGGTGCTGCGGCGGCCGCCGAAGAGGAAGGCGTCGATGGCCACGCCCTTGGCGTCGTCCCAGGCCGGGTCCAGCGCCGGGTTGTTGGTGGCGGCCACGGTGAAGCGGGCGTTCGGGTGGGCGGCCTTGGCGCCGGTTTCCTTGGCGATCGCCGGGCTCCAGTCCTTGCCCTGCCAGTCGATGGCGTGGGCCGGGGCGTCGCCGTCCATGCCTTCCCACCAGACGTCGCCGTCGTCGGTCAGCGCGACGTTGGTGAAGATGACGTCCTGCTTCAGCGAATCCATGCAGTTCGGGTTCGTCTTGAAGTTGGTGCCCGGGGCGACGCCGAAGTAGCCGGCCTCGGGGTTGATGGCGTAGAGCTTGCCGTCGGCACCCGGCTTGATCCAGGCGATGTCGTCACCGATGGTGGTGACCTTCCAGCCGCCCAGGGCCGCCGGCGGGATCAGCATGGCGAAGTTGGTCTTGCCGCAGGCGCTGGGGAAGGCGGCCGCGACGTGGTACTTCTTGCCCTGCGGGTTGGTCACGCCCAGGATGAGCATGTGCTCGGCCAGCCAGCCCTGCTGACGGCCCATGGTGCTGGCGATGCGCAGCGCGAAGCACTTCTTGCCCAGCAGCGCGTTGCCGCCGTAGCCCGAGCCGTAGGACCAGATTTCCTGGGTCTCGGGGTAGTGGACGATGTACTTGACGGTGGGGTTGCAGGGCCAGGTGGTGGTGTCCTTGGCGCCGGCGGCCAGCGGGGCGCCCACGGTGTGCACGCAGGGGACGAAGTCGCCGTCGGTGCCCAGCAGGTCGATCACGGCCTTGCCCATGCGGGTCATCAGCTTCATGTTCACGGCCACGTAGGCCGAGTCGGACAGTTCGACGCCGATGTGGGCGATCGGCGAGCCCAGCGGGCCCATGCTGAACGGCACGACGTACAGGGTGCGGCCGGCCATGCAGCCCTTGAACAGGGCCTTGTCACCGGTCTGCAGCAGCGCGCGCATCTCGGCCGGGTCCATCCAGTTGTTGGTGGGGCCGGCGTCTTCCTTCTTCTGCGAGCAGATGTAGGTGCGGTCTTCGACACGGGCCACGTCCGACGGGTCGGTCACGGCCAGGTAGCTGCCGGGGCGCTTGGCGAGCTTCTTGAAGGTGCCGGCGTCGACCAGCTGCTGGCACAGGCGGTCGTACTCTTCCTGGCTGCCGTCGCACCAGTAGACATCGGCGGCCTCGGTCAGGGCGGCGATCTGGCCGACCCATTCGATCAGGCGGGCGTTCTTGACGTAGGCGGGCGCCTTGGCGCGCACTTCAGGCGTCAGGGGGGTGTTCATCGGGAGGCTCCAGAGGTTGAAAGAATCAAAAGCGCATTGGGCCAACCCCCTGAAGGCCACCGATCGGCGCCCGCTGGAGGCTCGCCCAATGCCGCCCCGACCGGGCCTGGCGCGGGTACCGGCGGGTTACGCCGAAAAGGCCGCGACACGGCCCGCCGCACCTGTGGAACACGGGCGCACACGGGGTCGATCGAGTGTAACGACGCGGTAATTTCAGGGGAATGGGAATCTATGCAGATCCCGCATGACTGGATGCCCAGGGCGCAATGCCAGGCCTTCGGACCCCCACGAAAGGGCGAGGGCGTGCAGTCTGCACACCCCGGGTTGGCCCGGAGAGGTCGGCCGCACCGCCGGTCCACGGGCCCGGGTGGCGGCGGTGCGCCGCAGCCGGGCGGCCGGCTCACCCGCTCGGCGGGTGGCTGCGGTCAACCGCAGCCGGGCGCCCCAACGTCATTCGCCCAGGTCCAGGCGCCAGGCCAGGGGCAGGCCTGCCAGGCGCTCGGGCCAGGCGTAGTCGGCCACCGCCCAGGCACGGTCGCGGCCGTCGGCGGCCTCGGCCAGCAACTCGTCCAGCACCCGGCCCGAGCGGGCGTCCAGCGCCGCCCAAGGGCCGTCCAGCAGGGTCAGCGGCGCGCCGCTGGCCGCCGCACCCAGCAGGCCCAGCTTGCGGCGGCTGCCGGTGGACAGCATGTACAGCGGCTTGCCCAGGTGCTCGACCAGTCCCAGGGCCTCGGCCAGCGCCGCCTCGGTGGCGGCGGACCAGGCCGGGTGGCGCGGACGGCGCTCGGCCAGCCAGGCGGCGGCGGGCAGCGGGTCGGCGGCCGGATCGGACGGGTCCTCCAGCCAGGCCTCGGCCGTGCGGCGCTCCAGCAAGCCTGAAGTGGGCACTGACTGCCCCGAAAGCCACCGCAGCACCGTGGTCTTGCCGCGTCCTTCTCCGCCCAGCACCACGCCCAGTCCAGGGGTGACGGCCAGGGACAGGGGCGGCAGCGGGCCGGCGGCATCGGTCAGGCGGACCAGCGGAGAAGCGCTCATGGGGCGGCGTGGGGCGGTTTTCGGAGGCTGGGCGGGGATTGTGCCGCCCGCCCGGGCTTGCGCTGGATCAGGCCTGGCGCAGGTCACCGGCCGAACTCCACAAAGCCTGCACAGTCCCGCGCCATGCTGGGTACCAGAGACCACGACCACCCTGGAGGCCCCCGATGAAGATTTCCCGCGAATGGGCCACGCCGCTGACGATCGGCAGCTTCGGCCTGATGGCCGTGACCGGCGTGCTGATGTTCTTTCACCTGGACAGCGGCCTGAACAAGGTGGCCCATGAATGGCTGGGCTGGGTGATGGTGGCCGGCGTGGCCGCCCACGCGGCGGCCAACTGGCTGGCCTTCAAGCGCTACTTCCTGGGCAGCGGCATGGGCCGAGGCATCCTGGTGGCCAGCGCGCTGGTGATCGCCGGCAGCTTCGCCTCGGTGGGCGGTGGCGGCGAGGGCGGCGGCTCGCCCCCGCAGCTGGCGATCCGCGCCGTCACCCAGGCCCCGCTGGCCCAGGTGGCGCCGCTGACCGGCCGCAGCCCCGAGCAGCTGCTGGCCGACCTGGCGGCCGCCGGCATCGCCCTGTCGGGCCCCGACCAGAGCGTGGCCAGCGTCACCGGCGCCGACCGAGAGCGCACCGGCAAGGCCCTGGGCGTGATGTTCGGCAAGCGCTGAACGCCGCTCGCTCCGGTCGGAGCGCGGGCAGGCCGCACCCGCCTGGGCTCAGTCCATGGCCCGGTAGCGGGCCGCCCGGCCCTGCCCCGTCACCCGCAGGTCGGTGAAGGGGTTGCGCCGCGGGTCGGTGACCACGCGGTACAGGCGGTGCAGGTCGGGCAGGAAAGCGGCCCAGTTCGCGATCTCCTGGCCCGCGTGCGCGGCCCAGACCCGGCCGGCGGCCGCGTCCTCGGGCTTGCGACGGCCGATGCCCGAGCTGCGCCCGCACACGCCCTCGTCGCGGGCGCTCCACTGGTGCACGCGGTAGCCCATCGGGTCGCCGGCGCGCATCTCGGCCTCGCTCAGGCCCAGACCGGCCACCACGATCACGTGCTCGTGCACGATCAGGTCGCGCACCTCGGGCGGCACGTCCTCGAGCCGCTCGAAGCGGATGAACAGGTCCTGCCGGCGGCCATCGTCCCAGGTCTGCGGCGCGTTGTGGATGGCGCCGCGCAGGTCGCCATGGCGCGGCGGCACCGGCCACTCCAGCGGCTCGTGCTGCTCGGGGTGCCAGAGGAGGAAGCCCTTCTCCATGTTCGACCAGAACCAGTCGATCATGCGCGGCGTGACGCCGTCGAGCGACCAGTCGAAGTGGGTGCCCAGGGCGTCGTGGGTGGGGGGATGGATCATCCGGTGATGCTAGGCAGCGCGGGCCGCGCGCGGCATCGTTTCGGGCGATGCGGGGCATCGCCACCACCGATGGCTGCACCCCGTAAGAAAAAGGGGCGCGGCCACCACGGCCGCGCCCCAAGGTCCGCCGGCCGCTCGGGCCCGGGACAAGATGAACGTTCAGCGGCTCACCAGGCGGTGGCGCCGGCGTCGATGGCGAAGTCGCTGCCGGTCACCCAGGCCGACTCGTCCGAGCCCAGGTACACCGCCAGCCAGGCGATGTCCTCGGGCTGCCCGGTGCGCTTGACCATGAACTTCGACAGCACCTGCTCGCGAAAGCCCGGCAGGTGCTCCAT